>JYOE01000032.1 GCA_000955875.1 Terrabacter sp. 28 | reverse complement strand
TCCACGCGACGTTGCTCGCGGCCTCGGGCAACGAGATGCTCGCCGCGCTCGGTGACGTCGTCGGCGAGGTGCTCGCCGGCCGCACGCACCACGACCTCATGCCGAGCACGCCGAACCCCGTCGCGGTGCGCCTCCACGGTGACGTCGCGGAGGCCGTCCAGTCGGGCGACGGCGTCGCCGCGTCCGCCGCGATGCAGGCGATCATCGCCGAGGCGAGCGACGCCCTGCGCGACCCGGACGCGTAGTCGCCACCACGCCTCCAGCGCGTCGCGTGGCCCCATCTCCGCTGGGCGTCCAGACAGCAGAGTGCCCACTCGGCTGGGTGAGCCGAGTGGGCACTCTGCCAAGCGGGAGGTGGCTCAGGCGAGCGAGTCGATGATCGAGTTGAACGTCTTCGACGGGCGCATCACCGTGGCGACCTTGTCGGCGTCGGGGCGGTAGTAGCCACCGATGTCGACGGAGTGGCCCTGCGCGTCGACGAGCTCCTGGGAGATCGTCTCGATGTTGTCCGACAGGGTCTGGGCGACCGGCGCGAACGTCTCGGCGAGCGCGGCGTCGTCGGTCTGCTTCGCGAGCTCCTGGGCCCAGTAGAGGGCGAGCCACACGTGGCTGCCCCGGTTGTCGATCTGCCCGACCTTGCGGGCCGGTCCCTTGTTCTCGTCGAGCAGGGTGCCCGTCGCGCGGTCGAGGGCCTCGCCGAGGACCTTGGCCCGGGCGTTGCCCGTGACACCGGCGAGGTGCTCGAACGAGACTGCGAGAGCGAGGAACTCGCCGAGGCTGTCCCAGCGGAGGTAGTTCTCCTTGACGAGCTGCTGCACGTGCTTCGGGGCCGAGCCGCCCGCGCCGGTCTCGAAGAGGCCACCGCCGTTGATGAGCGGAACGACCGAGAGCATCTTGGCCGAGGTGCCGAGCTCGAGGATCGGGAAGAGGTCGGTGAGGTAGTCGCGCAGCACGTTGCCGGTGACCGAGATGGTGTCCTCGCCCTTGCGGATGCGGCCCAGGGAGAAGGCGATCGCGTCGGTCGGCTTGAGGATCTGGATGTCGAGCCCCTCGGTGTCGTGCTCCTTGAGGTACTCCTCGACCTTGCCGACGAGGTTGGCGTCGTGCGCACGGTCGGCGTCGAGCCAGAACACGGCGGGGGAGCCCGTGGCGCGGGCGCGGGTGACGGCGAGCTTGACCCAGTCGCGGATCGGCACGTCCTTGGTCTGGCAGGCGCGCCAGATGTCGCCGGCCGAGACGGCGTGCTCGATGAGCGCGTTGCCCGAGCCGTCGACGATGCGCACGGTGCCGTCGGCGGGGATCTCGAACGTCTTGTCGTGGCTGCCGTACTCCTCGGCTGCCTGCGCCATGAGGCCGACGTTCGGCACCGAGCCCATCGTGGCCGGGTCGTAGGCGCCGTTGGCGCGGCAGTCGTCGATGACGACCTGGTAGATGCCGGCGTACGAGCTGTCGGGCAGCACGGCGAGCGTGTCGGCCTCGTTGCCCTCGGCGTTCCACATGTGGCCCGAGGTGCGGATCATCGCGGGCATCGACGCGTCGACGATGACGTCGCTCGGCACGTGCAGGTTGGTGATGCCCTTGTCGGAGTCGACCATCGCGATGGCCGGGCCCTCCTCGAAGCCCTTCTTCACCGCCGCCTCGACCTCGGCGCGCTGGTCGGCGGGCAGGCCCTCGACGGCCTTGAGGACGGCGCCGAGGCCGTCGTTGGGGGAGGCTCCGACCGAGGCCAGCTCGGCGGCATACGCCTGGAAGACCTCGGGGAAGAAGGCGCGCACGACGTGGCCGAAGATGATCGGGTCGGAGACCTTCATCATCGTGGCCTTGAGGTGCACCGAGAAGAGCACGTCCTCGGCCTTGGCGCGGGCGACCTGCTCGGAGAGGAACTCGCGCAGCTTCGCGACGTCCATGAAGGTGGCGTCGACGACCTCGCCCGCGAGGACCGGGATCGACTCCTTGAGCACGGTCGTCTGCCCGTCGGCGCCGACGAGCTCGACGCGGAGCGTGTCGTCGTCCGTGATGACGACGGACTTCTCGTTGTGGCGGAAGTCGTGCTCACCCATGGTGGCGACGTTGGTCTTCGAGTCGGCGGTCCAGGCGCCCATCGAGTGCGGGTGCTTGCGCGCGTAGCTCTTGACCGACGCGGGAGCGCGGCGGTCGGAGTTGCCTTCGCGCAGAACGGGGTTGACCGCCGACCCCTTGACCTTGTCGTATGCCGCCCGGGCTGCCTTCTCGGCGTCGGTGGTCGGGTTGTCGGGGTAGTCGGGCAGGTCGTAGCCGGCGGCCTGCAGCTCGGCGATCGCGGCCTTGAGCTGCGGGATCGAGGCCGAGATGTTGGGCAGCTTGATGATGTTCGCCTCGGGCGTCTTCGCGAGCTCACCGAGCTCGGCCAGGGCGTCGCCGATGCGCTGCTCCGGCTTCAGGGCTTCGGGGAAGCCGGCGATGATGCGGCCCGAGAGCGAGATGTCGCGCGTCTCGACGTCGACGCCGGCCTGCTTGGCGAAGGCCGAGACGATCGGCAGCAGCGAGGCCGTGGCCAGGGCGGGCGCCTCGTCCGTGTGCGTGTAGATGATTGTCGAGTCCAACGCTGGTGCTCCGTTCGGGTTGCGGGTCGTGCCGAGATCCGAGAAGAGGATCCGAATAAATCTTGATGTCAAGATAACGGATCGGTCGCGGCCGTGGGGCCGCCGTCCCATCCTGCCGGGGTGCTCTGCGCCACGCCAGAGAGCCCGGCCTAGGGTGGAGCGGGTGAGCACCAGCCCCGACAGCGCCGTCGAGCCGGCCCCCACCGCCGACCCCGCGCCGGCCCTCGACCCGTCCACCTCGCGGCACCTGCACCACCTCCTCGCCACGGAGCAGCGAACGAACCGGCTGCCCTCCGTCGCGGCCGGCCTCGTGCGGGGCGGCGGCCTCGTGTGGTCCGACGCGGTGGGCACCCTCGACGGGCGGGAGGGCGGCGAGGCTGCCGACACCGACACGCAGTACCGCATGGGGTCGATCACCAAGACCTTCGTGGCCGTCGCGGTCATGCGGCTGCGCGACCAGGGACGTCTCGACCTCACCGACCACCTCGACGACCACGTGCCCGGCTCACAGCTCGGCCGCGCGACGATCGCCCAGCTGCTGTCGCACGGCGGTGGCGTCCAGGCCGAGACGAACGGCCCGTGGTGGGAGCGGACGCCGGGCGGCGACTGGGACGAGCTCGTGAATTCGTCTGTGGCGCAACGCTTCCGGGCCGGTCGACGCTTCCACTACACCAACGTCGGCTTCGCGGCGCTCGGCGAGGTCGTGGCCCGGGCCAACGGTGCGGACTGGTTCGACGTCATCCGGCGCGACCTGCTCGCACCGTTGGGGATGACGCGCACCACGACCCGGCCGACGGGCAAGGCCGCGCAGGGTCTCGCGGTCCACCCCTTCGCCGACGTGCTGCTGCCCGAGCCCGAGCACGACGCCGGCGCGATGGCCCCCGCCGGCCAGCTGTGGACGACCGTCCAGGACCTCTCGCGCTGGGCCGCCTTCGCAGGCGGTGACACGGGCGAGGTGCTCTCGAAGGGCACGCTCCACGAGATGTACGAGCCGCACACCGTCGCCGACAACCCCGGCCTGCCGTGGACGGTCGCCCACGGGCTCGGCTGGCAGGTCTGGAACCTCGAGGGCACCCGGTATGCCGGTCACGGCGGCTCGATGCCCGGCTTCCTCGCCGGACTGCGCGTCGCGGTCGAGTCGGGTGACGGCGTCGTCGTGATGGCCAACTCCACGTCCGGCATGGGCACCATCGGTCCCGACCTGCTCGCTGCGCTCGCCGAGCGCGAACCGCTGACACCCCAGCCGTGGCACGCCGCGGGCGACCGGGGTGTGCTCGACCTCGTCGGCACGTGGCACTGGGGGCCGTCGGTGTCGGTCGCGAAGGCAGTGGGGGAGCACCTGGTCCTCGGCGAGCCGGGGCAGGGGCGCGGCTCGAGGTTCGCCCCGGCGGGCACCGACGAGTGGGTCGGTCTCGACGGTTACTACACCGGCGAGCCGTTGCGTGTCGTCCGGGCGGGCGACGGCACGCCCTCGCACCTCGACCTCGCCTCGTTCCGCTTCACGCGCACCCCGTACGACCCGGCGGCCGACGTGCCCGGCGGCGTCGACGAGGCCGGTTGGCGATAGTGCCCCGCCCCGACCTGTCCGCGCTGACCTGGCCGCGGCGCACCGACCGCCTCGTCCTGCGCCCGCTCACGCCCGACGACGTCGACGCGGTCCTGGCCTACCGCGGTCTGCCCGAGGTCGTGGTGCACCTGAGCCACGGCGTGCTCGACCGTGAGCAGGTCACGGCCCGTATCGCCGACCGCATCGCCCGGGGGCTCCCGGGCGCCGGGAACCCACTGCTCGGCCTCGCCGTCGCGGATCCGCGGACGGGCCGGGTCGTCGGCGACGTGATGCTCCGGCTCGAGCCGAGCCACAGCATCGGCCCGGTCACCGACGAGTGGGAGGGCACCATCGGCTACGCGCTGCACCCCGACGTGCACGGCCGCGGCCTCGCCGCCGAGGCGGCTGCCGCGCTGCTCGCCATCGGCTTCCGCGACCTGCGGCTGCGACGGATCACCGCCGACGCGTATGCCGACAACGTCGCCTCCAACCGCGTGCTGCACCGCATCGGCATGCGGCTCGAATCGACGAGCGTCGCGACGTCGCTGGGCAAGGACGGCACGTGGCTCGACGACAACACGTGGGCGCTGCTCCGTGAGGAGTGGCGTGGATGACGGATTCATGACGGGCGCATGACGAACTCCTGACGGACGCGGCCGGCGTGAGCGAGATCACGCTCGGACGAACCGGGACGCACTGGGGCGCAAGCGTTTCCACGTAACACCGCTCATGGCGGAAGCACAGGAAAGCCCAGCGGCGAGAGGTGTCCCCGCCCATTCTGGAGGGGTCCACTGGTTCACCCCGGGGGACTCCGGGGCGGGGTGGCTGAGTGCGGGGAGAGTTCGCCATGGGAGGTCGCAGAGGGGCAGATGCGGGCGTGTCGAGGCGCACGTTCGTCAAGGCAGTCGGGGGTGCAGGAATCGGGTTCGCGCTGTACGCGTACCTGCCGGGAGGCGAGAAGGTGGCCGTGGCCCAGGTGCCCGGGGGGACCCTGGACCCGGCCGCCATCCCCAAGTTCACCACCCCGCTCGTCATCCCGCCGGTGATGGCGCGAGCGGGGACCATCAAGCAGGGGTCGGGCCCGCCCGTCGACTACTACGAGATCTCGCTGCGGCAGTTCAGGCAGCAGATCCTTCCCGCGGGCCTTCCCGCGACCACCGTGTGGGGCTACGGCGCGCTGTCGTCGGACAGCAAGCAGGGAGTGCTGCTGCACCACGCGCCCTGCCCGACGATCGAGGCGGAGCACGGTCGGCCGGTGCGGGTGAAGTGGGTCAACGAGCTCGTCGACGGCCAGGGCCGCTACCTGCCGCACCTGCTCACGGTCGACCCCACCCTGCACTGGGCGAACCCGCCGGGCGGGACGGCCGGCCGGGACTCGCGACCGGTCTTCAAGCGGACGCCGGGCCCGTACACCGGACCGGTGCCGATGGTGGTGCACCTGCACGGGGCCGTCGGCGTCGGTGACGAGAGCGACGGCTACCCGGAGGCGTGGTTCCTGCCGGCCGCGACCAACCTCCCCAGCGGGTACGCCGCGAGAGGCACCTGGTACGACTTCTTCGCGGGCAAGGCGAAGGCCGGCTATGGCGCCACGTGGGGTCCCGGCTACTCCGTCTTCCAGTACCCGAACCCCGACCGCGCGTCGACGAAGTGGTTCCACGACCACACCCTCGGGATGACGCGGGTCAACGTGTATGCCGGCGGCGCGGGCTTCTACCTCATCCGCGGCGGGCCCGACGGCGACGGCGCGGTGCGCGACCGCACGACGGGGAAGACCGCGGTGCTGCCCGGCCCGGCCCCGAGCAAGACCGACGGGTTCCCGACGACGAAGCGCTACTACGAGATCCCGGTCGTGATCCAGGACCGGGCCTTCAACGCCGATGGCTCCCTCTTCTACCCGGACTCGCGCGTCTTCTTCGACGGCATCGTGCGCCCGTACATCCCCAAGGGCACGTTCTCGCCGTTCTGGAACCCGGAGTTCTTCGGCAACGCGCTCATGGTCAACGGCAACACGTGGCCCTACCTCGACGTCGAGCAGCGCCGCTACCGGTTCCGGTTCCTCAACGGCTGCCAGTCGCGCTTCCTGATCCTCGACTTCCAGAAGATCCCGGGCGTCAAGGTGTGGATGATCGGCAACGAGGGCGGCTTCCTGGCCCTGCCGGTCGACCTGACGTCGGGCCACGCGAACCGGCTGCTCATGGGTCTGGCCGAGCGTGCCGACCTCATCGTCGACTTCACCGGGGTGTCGGCGGGCAGGTACGTCCTGCGCAACGTCGGCCCGGACGAGCCCTTCGGTGGCGGTGAGCCGAGCCTCCCGGACGAGCCCGGCGACTTCGACGTCGCCGACCCCGAGAGCACGGGGCTCGTCATGGAGTTCCGGGTGGGGCCGGCCACGAGCGCCGACCTGTCCACCCCGGGTGAGGACCTGCAGCTGCCCGCGGTGGCCGCGCTGCCCGCCGAGCAGCGGTCGCGCAAGCTGGCGCTCATCGAGCTGGCCGACGTCGGTGCGGATGCCACCGGGGCCAAGGTCGAGGGCCCCATCGAGGGCGCCCTGGGCGTGGTGCACGAGGGCATGGCGATGGAGCACGAGTGGATGCACCCGGTGACCGAGGACCCTGGCGTGGGCGACACGGAGGTGTGGGAGATCCACAACACGACGGCCGACGCGCACCCCATCCACCTGCACCAGGTGGCTTTCGAGGTCGTCGAACGGCAGCCGCTGCTCCTCGCGGGCGAGGAGGTCGTACAGCCGATGGTGGTCGTCGGTGAGCCGACGGGGCCCGAGCCGTGGGAGTCGGGTGTCAAGGACACCGTGACGTCGTATCCCGGACAGGTGACGCGCCTGCGTGCGCACTTCGAGCGACCGGGCCAGTTCGTCTGGCACTGCCACATCCTCGAGCACGAGGACAACGAGATGATGCGGCCCTTCCGGATCGGGCCCGTGCAGCCGGGGCAGCCCGGCTAGCCGAAGCCGTCCACCCCCGGTCACAGCAACGACTCCCACCGACACCGGTCTGTCGGTGGGAGTCGCGCGCTCGGTGCGAGCGTGGAGCCCGGCTGGGAGGAAGGAGGCCGCGCGCCGGAAGGGAGTCCGACGCGCGGCCCCACCCGCCTCGGCCGGTTGGGGAGGGGGATCGGCCGAGACGCCGGAGGCCCGCCTGGGGGGTCAGCAGGTCTCCGCGAGGTGTCCGTCCGAGAGGATTTCAGGAAGTGCGGACAAGGGGATCGACAGGCGTTTCAGTTGGAGCGCCGGACGGTTCGTCGACGGATCTCGAGACGTCGGCCCGAACTTTCCGACACCGAGATTGAAGATCTTTGCCGAGTGTTTGTCAAGAGTTTGTAGAGGGTTGACTCCGGGGGTTCGAACCCGGCCTGACCCCGTCGACGTGCTGCTCCTACGCGCGGGTCGCCGCCATGTTGGAGGTCCTGTCCAAGCCGCTGTCCGACGCCTCGGACCCCGGGCCCGGGGCGCCCGTCTGCGCCGTGCCAGGGCCGACGGGGTGCGGCCGCCGCGGCCACCAGAACCGGTCGCCGAGCACGATGCCGATCGCCGGCACGAGCAGGGTGCGCACCACGAGGGTGTCGAGCAGGACGCCGATGCAGATGATGACGCCGATCTGCGCCAGCACCACGAGCGGCAGCACGCCGAGCACTGCGAAGACGGCCGCGAGCAGGATGCCGGCGCTCGTGATGACGCCACCGGTGGCAGCCAGGCCGCGCAGCATGCCGGCGCGCGAGCCGTGCGTGCGCGACTCCTCCCGGGCGCGGGTGACGAGGAAGATGTTGTAGTCGACGCCGAGCGCCACCAGGAAGACGAACGCGAAGAGTGGCGCACTGTCGTCGAGGGCCGAGAAGTCGAAGACCTTGGTGAAGATCCACCACGAGGCACCGACGCTCGCCAGGTAGGTCGCGACGACGGTCGTCACGAGGACGATGGGCGCGACGACCGAGCGGAGGAGCAGTCCCAGGGCCAGCAGGACGAGGCCCAGCACCAGCGGGAGGATGACGAACCGGTCGCGCGAGGACGCCTCGGCCTGGTCGAGGGCCACCGCCTCGGTGCCGCCGACGTGCGTCTGCGCGATGGGCGCGACCGCGGCGCGGAGGGCACGCACGGCCTGGGTGGCCTCCTCGGTGCCGGGTGCCGCCGAGATGACGGCGTCGACCTCGGTCACGCCGCTGCCGGTGTTGACGACGCGGGCGCTCGCGACCCCCTCGACCCCGGCGGCCGCGGTGCGCACCCGCTCGGCGTCGCCCGTGGTCACGATGACCGCAGGGTCGGCGCTGCCGGCCGGGAAGGACCGGGCGAGGCGCTCGCCGGCCGCGATGGCCTCGGGCTTCTGCAGGAACTGGTCGGACTGCTTGAGCCCGGTGTCGACCGCGAAGAGCCCGGCGGCCATCGCCGCGAGGATCACGAGCGTCACGCCGATGACGCGCTTCGGGTGCGCCGCGACCCGGTCGCCGACGCGCCGCCAGAGGGAGTGGCCGTCGGCGAGGGCGTCCTCACCGACGTGGGGGACCTTCGGCCAGAAGACCCAGCGGCCGAAGCAGACGAGGGCGGCCGGAAGGACCACGAGCACGAAGGCGGCGGCGACGACGACGCCGACGGCGCAGGCGACGCCGAGCCCGCGGGTCGCGGGGAACAGCGAGAGGGCCAGCGTGAGCAGGCCGACGACGACGGTGACGGCACTGGAGAGCACGGCCTCTGCCGTGCGCCGCAGGGCCAGGGACATGGCCTCACGCCGGTCGTCGTGGCGGCGCAGCTCGTCGCGGTAGCGCGAGATGAGGAGGAGGGCGTAGTCGGTGCCGGCGCCGAAGACGAGGACGGAGAGGATCCCGATCGTCGACTCGTCCCAGACGAGGCCGAAGGCGGAGAGCACGTGGGTGGCGACGACGGCCGAGAGGCGGTCGGCCACACCGACGACGATGAGCGGCACGAGCCAGAGCACGGGGCTGCGGTAGGTGATCACGAGCAGCAGCGCGACGACCGAGGCGGTCGCGATGAGCAGTCGGGTGTTGGCGCCGTCGAAGACCTTCGCGAGGTCCGCCTGGACCGCTGCGGGGCCGGTGACCTGAGCCGTGACCCCGTCGGGCAGGCCCTGCTTGGCGGTGCTGCGGATGTCGGCCACGGCCTTGGAGGTGTCCGTCGCGCTCTCGGCGGCGACGGGCACGACGGCGAGGGCGGCGCTGCCGTCGTCGCTGCGCTGGAGGGGGATGCGCCCGCCGCCCGGCAGCTCACGGGCCCGCGTCTCGATGGCTGCCACGTCGGCGGTGCTCAGCCGGCCGCCTTCGCGGGTGAAGAGCACGACGGCGGTGGATCCCTTCGCCTCCGGGAGGCGCTCGCGCAGCTGGGCTGCCTTCGCGCTGTCGGAGTCGACGGGCAGCTGGTCGGTGGATGCAGCGGTGCGCGTCGCCTCGCCGAGGGCGCTCGTGACGCCCATGGCGCCGGCGAGCGCGAGAATGACGATGGCGATGGCCCACCACCGCCGCACGATGGTGTCGGTCAGACCCCGCACGAGAGACCTCCGGGTTAGGATGAGTAACTCAGTTACTCAGATGATTACTAAGTTGGTGAGTGACATTAGCACGAAGCGTCGATCCGCAACAGACGCACCCCCCGGCCACCACGGCCCTGACGACGGCACCCCGCACGCGTCCGCACGCGCGACGGGAGACGCCGTCCGCTCCGGCATGCCCGAGCTCGGGCTCGTCCCCGGGGTGCCTCAGTGGCGCACGACCGCGACCCTCGCTGCGCTCCAGGAGCTCGTCGAGGTGTCCGAGACGGTGCCGGCGGTCGTCGCGCGCCAGGCCGGCCTGTCGACCACGGAGCTGCACTCGCTGCGCCACCTCATGCGCGGACCGCTCGGACCCGTCGAGATCGGACGCCTGCTCGGTGTCACCTCGGCGGCCTCGTCGGGCGTCGTCGACCGGCTCGTCTCGCGGGGGCACGCCGAGCGTCGCTCGCACCCGGGCGACGGCCGGCGCACCGAGGTGGTCATCACCGACAGCGGACGCGCCGAGGTGCTCGCCCGCATGCGCCCGATGTTCGAGGCGCTCGCCGACCTCGACGCCTCGCTCGACGACCGTGATCGCGCCGTCGTCGAGCGTTACCTGCTCGGCGCGACCGCCGCCATGCGCAACCTCATGTCCTGAGCTGCGTCGACCGACCCCGACCTCCGCGAGGCCGACCCACCCGACCCGCCCGTGCCTTCCGTGCCGTCCGTGTCCCGGCCGCTCGGGGCCCATGGCGTATGCCGTCCCCCCGGTCGCGCCCTCAGGCGGGCAGCTGCCCTCGGAGCAGGCTGTCGCCCGAGTGGGCCGGCTTGTCGTCGAACTGCTCCTTGGAGATGTCGACGACGACGTAGCCCTGGTCGATCAGCGCCTGGGTGACCGGGAACGAGCCGGGTTCGCCGGGTCGCAGGACTCCCACGGACACCATCCGCTTGCCGTCGGCGTTGATGAGCCACACCTCGAGGTAGCCGTCTCCGGCGTCGAGGGCGGTGTCGGTGCTGACCTGCAGGTCGAGGCCCGAGGCTGCGCGCACGAGCGTGGCCTCGCCCTCGGTGCGTCGGGTGTCGAGGGTCGCGAGGGCCACCTGGGCGACCTGACCGCCCTCCGTCGTGCCCCAGATGGCGCGTCCGGTGAGCAGCCCGACGACGAGGCTGGCGGCGACGAGGGCGGCGGCCCACGCTGCCGTACGCCGCCGGCCGGGTCGATCGAGCCGGACGACGGGTGCCGACGGTGCGGCGGGCGCCGTTCCGGAAGCGTCGGGAGCCTCGGGTATCGCGTCCTCGGCGGTGTCGAGCTGGGCCGCGACCCTCGTCCAGACAGCGTCGTCCGGAGCCTGCCACCCGGCATACGGCCCGGGGTTGGAGACGAGGCGCACGGTGCGGCGGAGGTCGGTCACCGCGGAGGAGCACGCCGCGCACTGCGCGACGTGGGCCGACACGTCGCCGGTCGGCTCGCCCAGGGCGAGGTCGACCAGCTCGTCGTCACTCGGGTGAGACACGTTCCACCTCCTTCAGTCGATCTCTCAGTGCCATCAGGCCCCGGCGCACGTGGCTCTTGACCGTGCCGAGGGGCAGGTCGAGGGCCCGGGCGATGTCCTCGTGGGTGCGGTCCTCGATGAACGCCATGCGCAGCACCGTCGCGCGCGGGTCACCCATCCGTTCCAGCTCGTGCACCAGCAGCAGCCGCTCCGCCCAGTCCGAGTCGCCGGCGGCGTCGGGTGCGGTCGCGACCTCGGAGGCGACGGCCTGCAGGTTGCGGTGGGCCCGGTAGCGCTCGGCCCGCACGTCGGCCACCCGGTGCTTCGTGATGCCCACGAGCCAGGCGGCCGGGGAGCCGCGGTCGGGACGCAGGGTCGCCCGGCCCCGCCACGCGGCGACGAAGACCTGCTGGACGACGTCCTCGGCGTCCTCACGGGTGCCGAGGGCACGCAGCGCGATGGTGTGCACGAGGGGTGACCAGCGGCGGTACATCTCGGCGAGCGCCTCGCGGTCGCCACCGGACAACCGGGCGGCGAGCTCGGCGGACTCGACATCAGGGTCGTCGTGCACGTGCACGAGTACACCTAACCACGGCATGTCGGCTCACGCTCACGTCATCGGCACGGCCGTCACGACGACGTTCTCGTCGTACCGCCGGCGTTCTCTGTCGAACTCACCGCCGCAGGTCACCACGTGCAGGCGGGGCGGGCCGTCGCGGGCGAAAAGGGCGGCCAGGTCGAGCGAGGTCTTGCGGACGCTCGCGACGCCGGTCACCCGGAAGCGGTGCGTCGTGGCCGCCGAGCGCACGGTGATGACGTCACCGGCGCGCAGGTCCTCGACCTTGGCGATCGGGCCGATGCCGTAGCCCGGCATGTCGAGGTGGGCCGCCAGGACGGTGGCACCAGCGCGGTCGCCGGGACGTGGTCCGTAGCGGTACCACCCGACCTGCGCCGGGGTGGCGGGCAGCGCCATCTCGCCGTCCCGGGCCACGCCCTGGGGGACGACCGGCATGTCGATGCCCAGGCGCTGGATGGTCAGCTGCTCCGGCATGCCCTGTCGACCGTCGGCTGGCGCGGCCGGAACCGTCGCGGGTCTGGCGGACACCGGGGTCGACGAGGGCTCCGAGGGGGACGCTCCGGCGGCGGGCGCACGCGCCGCCGGAGCGCCGGGCGCGCTGGACGACGGTGCCGTGACCGACCGGATCCCCTCACTCCCGGCAGGGCGTGCGCTCTGCTGCGGGCGCGTCAGCCACGCCACCGCCAGCCCGGCCAGGAGGGCCGCCGCCAGTGCGGCGGCCACGGTCCGGGCTCCCCGAGCCCCCGCCGGGACGTGCCCCCGAACACGCCCCGGCACGGGTCCCTCGGTCCCGACCCCGGCTCCGGCCTCCCGCCCCTCGGCGAACGGGGCGGGAGGGTCGCCGGCCGGCGCGCGGTGCCGCGACGGGGTGACGTGCACGTCGGCGACGTCGTCCCGCGTCACGGAGCCGGCTCGGGCGGCCGTCCGGTGCTGTGGGCCGGGCATGGGGTCTCCTCGGGGTGTGGGCCGCTCAGCTCTCGGCGCGCGCCGACCGGCGACGCGTCACGAGCACGAGCACTCCGGCCGCGGCTGCCGCACCGACGACGGCCGAGTAGCGGGCGACGTCGGAGGACTGCTGCGCGGCGGCGACCTGTCCGCCCGCGCCGGCGGGCACGCCGCCGGGAGCGGAGTGCATGCCGGAGATGGTCTGCACCGCGAGCTTGAGGTTCTTGTCGGCGGCGCTGCCCCAGGCGTACACGATGGTGTTCGTGCCCTCCTTGAGGTCGAGGTCGGCGGGGCCGATCGCGACGTCGGACGTCCCGGCGAGCACGACGTCGGCCTTGATGGTGCCCGCGCCGACGACGGCCTTCGCCTCGTTCGGGTTGGTCAGGCCCTTGAGCGCAGCGGTGCCGTTGGCCCTGACGTCGACCGCGGGAGCCGCAGCGGTGTGGCGGACCGTCAGCCGGGCCTTGCCCGCCGGCACCTTCGAGGTGTCGTTGACGAACGGGGTGAGCACCGGCTTGCCGGCCTCCGACAGGTGGGCCACCACGGTGACGTTGGCGCCGCCCGGGACCTGCACGTCCTTGGCCTCGATGACGGCGGCGCCGCCGGCGCCGGCCCCCGCCTGGGTGACCTTGAGGTCGTAGGTGCCCTCGGGGAGCATCAGCGGGTCGGTGAGCGTGCCGGGCTTGAAGTTGGTGAGCAGGGCCTTGCCGTTGGCGTAGACGTCGACCGTCGCACCGGGCACGCCGTGCAGCACCGAGACGGTGGCGTCGGCGGCGTGTGCGGGGGCCGCGACGAGGGCGGCGGGGGCGAGGGCGAGCGAAGCGGCGGCGGCGATGCGGATGGACTTCATGGTCGTTCCTTTCCGGTGTGAGTTCTCGAGTGCGACCGGGTCGCTCTCGTCGGGCGGACGTTCCAGGAGGGGAGGTGCGCGGTCGACGGCCTGGGGTGCCGTCTGCCTCCTACTTCCGGGTGGACACCCGCCCCGGATGCACCGGAGCCGATCTTTTTCCGCGGAGTCTCGCCGCGCGCCCGACGGGGTCGTCGCAGCGGGTCTCGCCGACCGCCCCTCAGAGGGACGCGTGGACCGCCTCGGCGGTGCGGTGTCCCGAGACCAGGGCGCCCTGGATCGATGCGGTGTCGCGGTGGTCGCCGCACACGAAGACGCCGTCACCGAGGTCGACGGACGAGCGTGCCTGCAGCGGTGGCGCCATCGCCGGCAGCGCGGCCTCGACGCGGTGCCGGGTCACGAGCCGCCACCCGGAGGTGTCGCAGCCGTAGATCTCGCCGACGTGGCGCAGGACGTCGGCCTGGGACGCGTCGCCGTCGGGCCGGTCGAGCAGGCAGGTGGCCTCGACGAGGTGCCGCGCGGGCGGGGCGTAGCTGGGCGCCGCCGCGGTCATGACCGCCGCGTTCCACACCGGCCCGGGTGCTTGGTCCCCGGACCGCCTTCCGTCGACGGCGACGAAGGGGAGCGCGTGCGGCGCCTCCGGGGCGTCGAACCACCACGTCACCAGCCCCCGGACGTGCGGCTCGGGTAGGCCCGTGAGCGCCGAGGCGCCGAGCGGGTCGGTCGCCACGACGGCGCGGCGGGCGCTCAGGACCCCCTCCCCGGTCCGGACCTCGACCCTGCCCTCGGTGCCACCCTCGACCGGCACCACCGCCTCGACGCGACGGTTCAGGCGCACGCGGTCACCCAGCCGTTCGGCCAGCTGCCGGGGAAGGGCTTGCATGCCGAGTGCCGGCACCGAGGGTCGACCGAGCGCGAACATCCGCACGAGCAGCTTGGTGAAGGTGGCCGAGGATCGCCCGTGGCTGTCGACGAGCACGCCGGCGAGGAAGGGCTCGAGGACCTCACGGCGCAGCCGTCCCGTCACACCAGCGCGGTCGAAAGACTCGGCGAGCGTGCAGTCCTGTTGCGCCAGAACGCCTTTCGGGTCGACCATCACGCGCCCGGCCCACCGGCCCAGTGCCGCCAGCTCGACGGGGTTCGCGTAGCCGCTGCGCAGGGTGGCAGCGAGTCGGCGCGGCTCCCGCACCGGGTCGGCCACCACCTTGAGGCC
Organism: Terrabacter sp. 28; assembly: GCA_000955875.1. GTDB lineage: Bacteria > Actinomycetota > Actinomycetes > Actinomycetales > Dermatophilaceae > Terrabacter. Next base: position 20,031 of record JYOE01000032.1, on the reverse strand, counting down.
GTCGGCCTGGCGGACCAGCACCCCGGCGCCGAAGGGTTTGAGGTCGAGCGACTCGAGGTCGACCCATCGACGGACGGCCGGGTAGGCCGGGTTGAGCACCTGGAACCCGCGGTCGCAGCGGAAGCCGTCGACGACGTCGGTGCGGATGCGCCCTCCGACGGCATCGGCCGACTCGAGGACGAGCACCTCGCGGCCCAGCTCGGCGAGCCGCACCGCGCACCGCAGGCCGGCAAGGCCCGCGCCCACGACGACGACGTCGGCGTCCACGGCGCTCAGCCCTCCGGCTGGAGCCGGGCCGCCGAGCGGTCGCGGGTGTCGCGGGTGTCGCGTGACCCGGCGGGCGTGTGCCGGCGGGCCGCAGCACCGAGCACCACGAGGGCAGCCACCACGGCGGCGATCCCGGTGACGAGCGAGCGGGGCGTGTCGGCGATGCGTCCTACCGCGATCCAGGCCAGGCCCCACGCCATGGCCCCGGCCACGGCCCAGCGACCGCCGAGACGACGCGCGAACAGCACCCCGACACCGCCGGCGACGGCGAGGACCAGCACCGCCGCGACCTGGTTGAGCCAGGCACTGAGGTCGACGCCCGAGTCGACCAGTGCCGCAGTGATGTTCGCGCACGTGGCCACCGCAACCCAGCCGAGGTAGGCGCCGAAGGTGCCGTCGACGACGACCGTCTCGATCGGCGAGGCGGCGGGCGCCTCGGTGAGGCGTCGCAGCAGCACGCCGAGCGTCACGGCGAGCGCGACGATCACGACGACGCTCACCCAGATCCATCCCTGCTGCGTCACGAGGAGCCACCCCGCGTTCAGCACCATCGAGGCCGCGGCGAGCCAGCCGGTGCTGCGCACCCGGGCGCGCACGGCGTTGGCGGGCAGCGCCTGCCACACGGCATACGCCAGGAGACCGAGGTAGATGGGCGTCCAGATCGAGAAGGCCGGGGTGGCCGGCGCGATGAGCGTCGCCGTGGCCGCGAGTGCGCCACCCGATGACTCCTCGACGCGGGTGCCGAACACCCCGAGGCCCACGAGCGTGCCCACGACGCAGAACACCTCGGCAGCGACGACGGTGGCGCGGCGCACGTGGTCGGTCGGCGTCAACCCGCGCTCGTGCGCTGGTCGTGCAGGTCGTGTGGTCATGCCCTCACCTCGATCGCTCGGGAGATTGCTCATCCAGTTAGCGACCTTAGCAAACCGCGACCCGTCGCACGGCCCGGGGCCGGGGCCCGAGGGCGTATGCCGCTAGCCGCGCAGCCGCACGGAGAGGCAGGTGACGCAGCCCTCGAGCTTCTCGAACTCGGAAATGTCGACCATCGTCACGTCGAGCCCTCTCGCCGCGAAGAGCTGGGCGGTACGGGGTGCTGCCGCCGACATGAGCACGGACTGCCCGCCGAGCAGCACGACGTGGGCGCCCGGCTCCTCCGGCACGGGCAGGAACCGGGGCCACACGGTGGGGTCGTCGACGAGGGGGAGGTGGCCGACGACGGTGCCGTCGGGCAGGGCCGTCACGGCCGACTTGAGGTGCAGCACCTTGGAGACCGGCACCGGCACGACGTCGACGCGGTGACCCTCCAGGGCCCGGGCGAGCTGCGCGACGCCGTCGTGGTTGGTGCGCCCGCCGACCCCGACCCACACGTGGTGGCCGTGCTTGAGCACGTCACCTCCGTCGAGCGTGCCCGGCCCCTCGATCTCGACGGTGCGGTAGCCGTGTGCCTCGACGGCCTCGCGCACGCCGGCGCGCTCGCCCCGCCGCTCGGGGGCGCCGGAGCGGCACAGCACCGCCACGTCGCCGTGGACGACGACCTGGTCCTCGATGAAGACGCCGTCAGGGCAGTCGTCGGCGGCCGGTGCGTCGACGACCGACCAGCCGCGGCGACGCAGCACGTCGACGTACTCCTGCCACTGCCGCAGGGCCAGGTCCGCGTCGACCGTCGTCGACCGCTCGAGCTGTGTCACGATCCCGTCCGCGAGTCGGGGCGAGGGGCGGCGGACGAGCGCGAGGCGACAATGCACGCGCTCACCCTATGGGTGGCGGAACGAGGCCGACCGGGCGCGCTCGTCGCCCGTCAGGACGCGAGCGTCGGCTTCTCCTCCGAGCGCGCCGTCGGCCACCACCCCTGGGTCTGTGCCGTGTGGGTGAGCTGCTCCCGGTACGCCGACCCCGCGGCCCGCACGCACCGCTCGACGTCCTCCTCGCCGATCGAGCCGAGCCGCCAGCGCAGCACGCGCCGGGCGATGATCGGCTGGTCGCAGAGCGGGCGCAGCACCCCACCGGGCGGGGCTGCGGCGGTCGGCACCGCGAACGAGACCGCGCGCCCGGTCACGACGGCCGGCCACAGCGGCCCCAGGTCGTGCGGCCCGTACGACGACCGGAGCGTGACGCCGAGCGCGCCGAGCACCGAGCTCGTCGCCTCGGAGCCGGGATCGATCTCGACCGGGGGCAGGATCCAGTCCTCGTCCGCGAGGTCCCGGATGTCGACGCAGCGCTGGGCCGCGAGCGGGTGCGTCGCGGAGAGCGCTACGAGCAGCGGCTCGCGCTCGACGATGAGGCGCTCGCCGACGTCCGCGCGCTCCTTCGTGTGCGCGGCCGCCAGCGCGATGACGACGGCGACGTCGATGCGGCCGTCGCTGATGGCCTCCGTCGTGGTGGTGCCGGTGAGCGGCGGCACGGGCAGCAGTGGCCGCCGCATGTCGGTCGCATAGGCGTGGCTGACGAACGAGGTGAAGTAGCGCAGCGAGTCGGACGAGATGCGCAGCGGGCCCTCGCCGGACTGGTGGCCGCGCACGTCCTCGCGGAGCAGCGCCACCTCGTTGACGACGGCCCGGGCCCGCGCCGCGACCCGCTCGCCGATCGCCGTGCACGAGACCGAGTCACCGCTCGTGCGGAACAGGGAGCAGCCGAGTGCCCGCTCGATGCGGCCCACCTCCGAGCCCAGGGCTGCCGGCGACACGCCGAGGACGGCAGCCGCCGCGGGCAGGCTGCCCTGCTGCGCGACCACCGCGATGACACGCAGGTGCCGGACCTCGAGCTCCACGGTTCCGAGAGTAGGGCGACCCGGGCCCGGCCGCCGCCCGACGGCTCGGCGCCCCCGCCCCGCCCGTTCGAGGCAGGCGGCAGGTCGCGCGCGGGAGGAGGCGCACGGCATACGTACTCGTCATCGGGTCGGTCTCGTCTTGAATGGGGTTGACCCTCACGCGACGTGAGGCGACACGCTCGGTGCCATGACCGGAAGGACGCAGGAGATGACCACCTGGACGGTGGGGCAGGTCGCCGACCTCTTCGGCGTGACGGTGCGCACGCTGCACCACTACGACGAGATCGGCCTGCTCGTCCCGAGCGAGCGCTCGCGGGCGGGCTACCGGCACTACACCGACGAGGACCTCGTCCGCCTGCAGCAGGTCGTGGTCTACCGGCGGCTGGAGCTGCCGCTCGACGAGATCGCGACCCTGCTGGACGGCTTCGAGGACGCGGCCGACCACCTGCGCCGTCAGCGCGCGACGGTCATGACCCGGCTGGACGAGCTGCGCGAGCTCGTCTCGGCCATCGACCGAGCACTGGAGAGAGAGATGAACGACCGACCCGCCACGCCCGACGACCTCAAGGAGCTCTTCGGCGACGGCTTCAGCGACGAGTACCAGCAGGAGGCGCAGGAGCGCTGGGGCGAGTCCGACGCGTGGAAGCAGTCGGCGGCCCGGACCAAGCGCTACACGAAGGCCGACTGGGCCGAGGTCAAGGCCGAGACGGAGGCCGTGAACTCGGCGTTCGTCCGGGCCCTGCAGTCGGGTGAGCCGGCGACGAGCGAGGCGGCGATGGACGCCGCCGAGCAGCACCGCCGCCACATCCACGACCGCTTCTACGACCTCGACCACACCTTCCACCGCGGGCTCGCCGACATGTACGTCGCCGACCCGCGCTTCACGAAGACGTACGAGGACATCGCCCCCGGCCTCGCGGCATACGTGCGCGACGCGATCCACGCGAACGCCGACCGCCACGGGGCGGCGACCGACAGGTGAACGCGGCGGGGGAGGGCGACCTCCCTCGCCGTAACCTTGTGGCATGCGAGTAGGTGTCTTCGGTGCAACGGGTCAGGTCGGCGGCGTCATGCGCGCCCTTCTCGAGGAGCGCGACTTCCCGGTCACGCAGGTGCGGTTCTTCGCGTCCGCCCGCTCGGCCGGCACGACGCTCCCGTTCAAGGGCGAGGGCGTCGTCGTCGAGGACTCCGCGACGGCCGACTTCTCCGGCATCGACATCGCCCTGTTCAGCAACGGCGGAGCCGCCTCCAAGGAGCTGGCCCCGAAGGTCGCCGCCGCGGGCGCGACCGTCATCGACAACTCGAGCGCGTGGCGCAAGGACCCCGAGGTCCCGCTCGTCGTCTCCGAGGTGAACGCGGCCGACCTCGACACGATCCCCAAGGGCATCGTCGCCAACCCCAACTGCACGACGATGGCCGCGATGCCGGCGCTCAAGCCGCTGCACGACAAGGCGGGCCTCGTGCGCCTCCACGTCTCCAGCTACCAGGCCGTGAGCGGCTCCGGAGGCAAGGGCGTGCAGGAGCTCGACAGCCAGCTGCGGGGCGCGTACGCCGCCGGTGACCCCGCGGGGCTCGCCCTCGACGGGCGCGCGGTCGCCGTGCCCGACCCGAACGTGTATGCCGTGCCGGTCGCCTTCAACGTCGTGCCGCTCGCGGGGTCGATCGTCGACGACGGCTCGCTCGAGACCGACGAGGAGCAGAAGCTGCGCAACGAGTCGCGCAAGATCCTGCACATCCCCGACCTGCGGGTGAGCGGGACGTGCGTGCGCGTGCCCGTCTTCACCGGGCACAGCCTCGCGATCCACGCGGAGTTCGAGCGCGACATCACGCCCGACGAGGCGCTGGACCTGCTCAAGAACGCGCCCGGCGTCGTCGTCACCGACGTGCCCAACCCGCTCGAGGCCGCCGGCCGCGACGAGGTGTTCGTCGGCCGCGTGCGCGCCGACCAGGCCGCCCCCGAGGGCAAGGGCCTCGTGCTCTTCGTCGTCGGCGACAACCTGCGCAAGGGCGCGGCGCTCAACGCGGTCCAGATCGCCGAGGAGCTCGTCGCCCGCCGTCGCGCCTGAGAGGACGGGGGGCCTCGTGTCGTCGGGGTCGCATAGGCTCGGGGCGTGACGGAGAACCTCGCGGCCGCGACCCATCGAGTCGACACCGCCCCCGGGCTCTTCGTGTGCTTCGAGGGTGGTGACGGCGCGGGCAAGTCCACCCAGGTGCGCCTGCTCACCGACGTGCTCGAGCAGCAGGGCCGCGAGGTGGTCGTGACGCGCCAGCCCGGCGGAACGCCCCTCGGTGCGCAGATCCGCGAGCTCGTGCTGCACGGTGACCACGTGTCGGCCCGGGCCGAGGCGCTGCTCTTCGCCGCCGACAAGGCGCACCACGTCGACCAGCTCATCAAGCCGGCGCTCGCCGACGGCAAGGTCGTCATCACCGACCGCTACGTCGACAGCTCGATCACCTACCAGGGCGCGGGTCGCGAGCTGGGGGCCGACGAGATCACGGCCCTGCAGCACTGGGCCGTCGGCGGACTGCTGCCCGACCTCACGATCGTCCTCGACGTCTCGCCCGAGGTCGGCCGCGAGCGGCGCGGCGACGTTCACGACCGGCTCGAGTCCGAGGCCGACGCCTTCCACGCGGCGGTCCGCCGGGGCTACCTCGAGCTCGCGGCGCAGGACCCGGAGCGCTACCTCGTGCTCGACGCGAGCAAGCCCGTCGAGCACCTGCACGCGGCGGTGGTCGACGGCATCGACCGCGTCACCTCGGGGCGAGCATGACCGTCTGGGCCGACCTCGTCGGCCAGGAGCCGACCATCGAGACGCTCTCGCGCGCCGTCTCCGACGAGTCGGCGATGACGCACGCGTGGCTCTTCACCGGCCCGCCTGGGTCGGGTCGGTCCACCGCTGCGCGGGCCTTCGCTGCCGCGCTCCAGTGCCCGCAGGGCGGTTGCGGCGAGTGCCGCGAGTGCCGCACCGCGCTCGACGGCAGCCACGCCGACGTCAAGGTCGTCGCGACCGAGGGTCTGTCGATCAAGGTCGCCGAGGCCCGGGCGCTCGTGCAGGAGGCGGCGCTGCGCCCGTCGGTCGGCCGCTGGCGCATCATCATCATCGAGGACGCCGACCGCCTCACCGCCTACACCGACGCCCCCGCCGACGCGCTTCTCAAGGCGCTCGAGGAGCCGACGCCCCGCACTGTCTGGATGCTCTGCGCGCCGAGTCTCGAGGACGTCATCGTGACCATCCGCTCGCGCTCGCGCCACGTGCGGCTGCGCACCCCGCCCGTCGAGGCCGTGGCCGACCTGCTCCAGCGGCGCGACGGCATCGACCCTGCGATGGCCCTGTATGCCGCCCGTGCCGCGCAGTGCCACGTCGGGCTGGCCCGCCGCCTCGCCCGCGACGAGCAGGCCCGCATCCGGCGGCGCGACGTCATCGCCATGGCGACGAAGATCCAGGGGGTCGGCGACGCCATCGGCGCGGCTGCCGACCTGGCCCAGATCGCCGACGAGGAGTCGTCCGCCTCCGGCGCCGAGCGCGACGCCGCCGAGCGCACCCGGCTGATGGAGACCCTCGGCGCCGACCCCACCGCCCGCACCCAGCCGCCCCACATCCGCTCGCAGCTGGCCGCCCTCGAGCGCGAGCAGAAGATGCGGGCCACCCGCTACGGTCGCGACGTCGTCGACCGTGCCCTCGTCGACCTCACGTCCGTCTACCGCGACGCGCTCGTGCTGCGGCTGCACTCCGACGTCGACCTCGTCAACCCTGACGCCATCGACAAGGTGCGCGCCCTGGCCGGCGTCTTCGGCCCCGAGCAGCTGCTCGCCGCGATGGACGCCATCAACGAGGCCCGCGACCGCATCAACGCCAACGTCCCGCCCCTGCTCGCGCTCGAGGCGATGGCCCTGCAGCTGCGCGTCCCACGCGACCTCGGGGTCTGAGCGGCGCCGCCCGAGCCGCCCCACGGCATACGCCATCAGCGTCCTCGGGGCAAGCGATGGGACGGCTCCTCGGATGCGGCCCGACAGGGCCCGACACGTTACGGTTTCGGGCATGACGACACGCCCTGCCGCCAGCTCCCGTGCCCTGTCCGCCGTGGCGGCGGTCGCGGCGCTGGTGCTGGCTGCGGGGGCGTGCACGACCGACGAGCCGCCGGTGGCGGCGACGTCCAGGACCGGCCTCCCGGCGGCCACGGCAGCGCCCAGCCCCGCCCTCGCCTCCTACTACTCCCAGCGCCTCGACTGGCAGGCCTGCGGCGGCCTCGAGTGCGCCGACCTGCGCGTGCCCCTCGACCACGCCGCCCCCGACCCGGCGAAGGACCTCACCATCAAGGTCGTGCGGGTCAAGGCCCGCGACCAGGCGAAGCGGCTCGGTTCGCTGCTCGTCAACCCGGGCGGTCCCGGGGCGTCGGGCATCGACTACGTCCGCGCCGGCGCGAGCACCATCGGGGGCACCCAGGTGCGCCGCTACTACGACCTCATCGGCTTCGACCCCCGCGGCGTCGCGCGGTCGAGCCCGATCGACTGCCTCGACGACAAGGCCCTCGACCGCTTCCTGGCCACGGACCCGACGCCCGACGACGCGGCCGAGGAGGAGGCGCTGCGCTCACAGGCGAAGGCGATGGCCGACGGGTGCGAGGCCGACAACCCCGAGCTGGTCAAGCACCTGTCGACCGCGGACGCCGCTCGTGACATGGACATCCTCCGGGCGGCCGTCGGCGACCCGCAGCTGAACTACCTCGGCAAGTCCTACGGCACCTTCCTCGGCTCGACGTACGCCGACCTCTTCCCGCAGCGCGTCGGGCGCGTCGTCCTCGACGGCGTCGTGCCGCCAGACCTCACGAGCGCGCAGCTGAGCGAGGGGCAGGCCCGGGGCTTCGAGATCGCGACCCAGGCCTACCTCCAGGACTGCACCAGCGAGTCCGGCTGCCCGCTCGGCGACACCCCCGAGGCCGCCCGCCAAGGCCTCGAAGCCCTCTTCCGACAGGTCGACCGGCAGCCGCTGCCCACCGGCGACCCGAGCGCGCCCGAGCTCACCGAGGGCTGGGCGCGCGTCGGCGTCGCGATCGCCCTCTACGACCAGGGCTCGTGGGGCATCCTGACCGAAGCCCTCAAGCAGGCCAAGGCCGGCAGTGGGCAGAGCCTCATGCAGCTGGCCGACGCCTACGCCGACCGCCGTCCGGGCGGCGGCTACGACGGCAACATCATGGAGTCGATCTTCGCCGTCAACTGCCTCGACCGCCCCGACAGCTCGGACCTGTCGACGTACGAGACGTACGCGAAGGACTTCTCGGTGAAGGCTCCGACGTGGGGCTCCACCCTCGCGTGGGGCTCGCTGCCGTGCGGCTTCTGGCCGGCCAAGGCCGCCGTCGGGCCGCACAAGATCAAGGCAGCGGGCAGCGATCCCATCGTCGTCGTCGGCACGACCCGCGACCCCGCCACGATCTACGAGTGGTCCGCGCAGCTGCGCGACCAGCTCGAGAACGCCGTGCTCGTGTCCTTCGACGGTGACGGGCACACGGCTTATGGTCGGAGCAACACGTGCGTCGACAGCGCCATCGACGCCTACTACGTCCAGGGGCGCGTGCCCAAGGACGGACTCCGATGCTGAGCGGCGGATCCTGGTGACCGATGATGAGTGACGACCCGCGTCCCGACGACCTCCCGGACGCCCCGACGGGGTATGCCGCCCTTCCGCCGAGCTACTCGTCGGGCTCGGGTGCATCGGGTGCATCGGGTGCAGCGGGTGGGTCGGGGTCAGCCGCGGGCCACGGCGTCCCGTACGCCGCCTCGCCCGCAGGCTCGCCGGTGCGGTCGCCGCTGCGGACCGTCCTCGCCGCCGTCGCCATCGTCGCCGTCGTCGCGGTCGTGGTGCTCGCCGTCTGGCGCATCAGCAGCCCGCCGGTGGTGGCTCAGAAAGAGCCGCCGGTGCCGTCGCCGACGCAGGTCGTGCCGACGCCCACCCCGAGCGCGAGCCTGAGCAGCGCCCCCGCCACCGGCGACTTCCCGGCGGCCCTGCGTGGCTTCTACACGCAGCAGGTCTCGTGGTCGCCGTGCCCCGACAACGCCAAGCACGAGTGCGGCACGATGCAGGTCCCGGTCGACTACGCCGACCCCACGGGTGGGCGCTTCACCCTGGCCCTGCGCAAGGCCCCCGCGACCGACCCGGCGAAGCGCATCGGCTCGCTCGTGATCAATCCCGGCGGTCCTGGTGGCTCGGGGGTGGAGTACGCCCAGTACGCGTCGTTCGTCTTCTCGCCCGAGGTGCGGTCGGCCTACGACATCGTCGGTTTCGACCCGCGTGGCATCGGCGCGTCGAGCCCGGTGCGCTGCCTCGGTGACTCCGACATGGACCTGCTCTTCAGCGACGACCCGACGCCCGACTCGGCGGCCGAGCGCGCCGAGCTGCTCGGCGACGTCGACGCCATCACCAAGCGCTGCGCCGCCCGCGGTGGGCAGCGGGCGCTGCACATGAGCACCGCCGAGGTGGCCCGCGACATGGACGTCATGCGCGTGCTGCTCGGTGACGAGCGCCTCAACTTCTTCGGCGGCTCCTACGGCACCTTCCTCGGCGCGATGTACGCCGACGCGTTCCCGAAGAAGGTCGGGCGCATGGTGCTCGACTCGGCGATGTCGCCGAACCAGACCGAGCAGCAGGAGATGACCTACGACATCCAGGGCTTCGAGTCCTCGATCGACGCCTTCATCGACTGGTGCGTCGCTCGCTCCGACTGCGCCCTGGGCAGCGACAAGGGCAGTGCCCGTCAGAAGATCGTCGACCTGCTCGACAGCGTCGAGAAGAACGGCCTGAAGACGAGCAAGCCGGGCCTCACGACCATCGGCGAGGGCTGGGTCGGCTTCTCGATCTTCATGTGCCTCTACTCCGACACCTCGTGGCCGACGCTCAACCGCGGGCTGGCCCAGGCCCTCACCGGCAAGGGCGACATCCTCCTCGCCAAGGGCATGTCGGTCGTCGAACGCAGCGCCTCCGGTGCCTACGCGCCGACCACCTACCTCCAGGCGATGATCCCGGTGCGCTGCGCCGACTGGCCCCGCATGTCGTCCGACCCGTCGCTGTCGGCCGACCAGGCGAAGGCCAAGAAGGACCACCCGCTCTGGGCGCGGATGACGGGCGAGCTCTACGACAACTGCCGCGCCTGGCCGACCGCGGGCCGCGCCCCGAAGGGGACCACCCTGGCCGCGGGGGCGGCCCCGATCCTCGTCATCGGCAACGAGCGCGACCCGGCCACCCCCATCGGCGGCACGAAGCAGCTCGCGAAGGACCTCGCATCGGGCGTTCTTCTCACTTCCGACCATGACGGACACGGCACCTACTACGCTGGCAACTCGTGCGTGGACTCCGCCGTGGACGGGTACCTGCTCAGGGGAACGGCGCCGTCCGACGGCACGACCTGCTGAGCCAGCTGCTCGCGCCCTTCGTCTCGCTCGCGATCCTCGCGGGCCTCCTGCTGCTCGCTGCTGCGCCCGTCACGGGCCCGGCCGGTGACGCGTCGGTGACACCGACGACGACACGCGAGGCGTCCGGCGGCTCCGGTGGCTCAGACCGCTCGGACGGCGAGAACGGCGACGAGGAGCCGGAGAGGACGCCGATCACCTTCACCGGACCGGTCGAACCCGACCCGGCCGAGCTCGCGGCCTTCTACGGCAAGCCGGTCGCCTGGCAGGAGTGCGAGGACGACGATCTCTACGACTGCGGCACCGTCACGGTGCCCGTCGACTACGCCAAGCCGCGCGGGGCCACGACGAGGATCGCCCTGCGGCGCCTCGAGGCATCGATCCCCGCGCAGCGCATGGGCTCGCTCTTCATCAACCCGGGAGGGCCGGGAGGGTCCGGCATCGACTTCGTGAACGACGCGCCGTACGTCTTCGGTGACGCCGTGCGCGAGCGCTACGACGTCATCGGGTTCGACCCGCGCGGCATGGGCGAGTCCGACCCCGTCGACTGCATGAGCGACGCGGACCTCGACGCCATGTACGGGGCCGACCCGACTCCTGACACCGCCGCCGAGCGGGAGGCTGCTCGCCGAGCGCCCGTCGAGCGCGTCCGCCATTGCCTCGCGCGCGGGGGAGCGCTCACGGCCCACATGGGCACCGAGTCCGTGGCGCGCGACCTCGACGTGCTGCGCTCGGCCGTCGGTGACGAGCGGCTCAACTACTACGGCGTCAGCTACGGCACGATGATCGGCGCGCTCTACGCGGACTTCTTCACCTCCCGGGTCGGACTCATGGTCCTCGACTCCGCAGTGGTGCCCGACGCCCTCGCCGAGGAGGCGCCGAGCAGGGAGGACGTCGATGCCGCCGCCCGCGGCGCGGCCTACGACTTCGACGACGTCGTCGACGACTTCGCCGGCGAGTGCGGGGACGGCGCGGACTGCCCGCTGGGCGCGGACACGAAGGCGGTCGTCGCGGCGCTCGTCGGCTTCCTCGACCGGCTGGACCGCAGGCCGGTCGCCACCGGCATCGACAGCCTGCCGGCGCTCACCGAGGGCTGGGCGAGCATGGCCATCGACGAGGGCCTGCGCGACCGGGAGTCGTGGCCCGACCTCGTCGATGCCCTGGACCTCGCGATCAACGAGGACGACGGAGAGGCGCTGGCCTCGTTCGCGATGGGGACGGTCGAGCGCGACGAAGACGGCTCCTACCCGGAAGCGAACTTCGGTCGCACCCACCTGCTCGTGATGTGCGCCGACTGGCCGAGGTCGCCGTGGGACTCCGTCGTCCCGAGCAAGGACGTCCTGGACAACCATCCCCTGTGGGCCCGCGTTCAGCCGGCGCGGCCCGACCCGTGCAGCGGCTGGACCGGCGCCGTGCGCCAGACCTTGCTCGTCGGCGCGGACGTGTCGACCCCGGTCCTGGTCATCGGCAACGACGGCGACCGCACCACGCCGATCGAGGACACCGAGGCCTTGGCCGGCGAGATCGTGCGCTCCCGCTTCGTCACGGTCGAGGCCGAGGGACACGGCGCGTACGGCCGGGGCAACGACTGCGCGGACGGCGTCGTCGACGCCTACCTGACGCGGCAGCTGGCGCCCGAGAACGACTTCGTCTGCGAGTCCTGACCGCTGTCCAACGAGTGCCCACCTTCTCGCGAGGAGAGGTGGGCACTCGAGGCGTGATGGGCCTCAGTCCTGGGAGACGCGCACGACGACCTTGCCGGCGGCGTGGCCCTCGGCGCTGAACCGGAACGCGTCGGCGAGCTCCTCGAGAGGGAAGGTGCGCGCGACCGGGACACGGATGACGCCGGCATCGGCGAGGTCGGCCAGCTCGCCCAGCTCGACCCCGTCGGGGCGCACCCAGATGTACGAGCCGCCGTTCTCGGCGACGGAGCCGTCGGCGATCGAGGCGTGGCGCCCACCGGGGGCGAGGACGGCGAGCGTCGCGTCGAGCACGCCGCCCACGAAGTCGGCCACGGCGTCGACGCCCCCGGGCGCCAGGGCACGCACCCGGCCGGCGAGGCCGTCACCGTAGGTGACCGGTTCGGCACCGAGATCACGCAGGCGCTCGTGGTTGCGCTCGGAGGCCGTTCCGATGACCCGGGCGCCGAGCGAGCGGGCCAGCTGCACGCCGAGCGAGCCGACGCCGCCGGCCGCGCCGTGCACGAGCACCGTGTCGCCCTCGCCGACGCCGAGGCGCTTGAGCACCCGCCAAGCGGTGAGCCCGGCGAGCGGCAGGCCCGCGGCCTCGTCCCACGAGAGGCTGCGCGGCTTGGGGGCCAGGGACCGGGCTGGCACGGTGACGTACTCGGCGAAGGTCCCGCCGTGCACGTAGTCCTTGCGGGCATAGGCGATGACCTCGTCACCGGGAGCGAACTCCGGGGTGTCGAAGCCGACGGCCTCGACCACGCCCGCGACGTCCCAGCCCGGAACAACCGGGAAGCGCACGTCCATGACGGCGTCGAGGCCGCCGGACATCAGCTTCCAGTCGACGGGGTTGACCGAGGCCGACCGCACCCGCACGAGGACCTCGCCCGGCCCGACCTTGGGTCGCGGCTGCTCCGTCAGGCTCAGGACGTCCGGGGTCCCGTACTCGGCGTAGGTCATGGCGCGCATCGTGGTGTCATTGGTCTTCGTTTCGCTCACGTGGAGGGAAGGCGAGCGGCCCGGCGTGTCATTCCCGGGCGCGCGCGTGAGGGCGATCACCGCGCTCGACGCATGGTCGGTGCCAGGCAGCCCTTCGGGCGGCGGCCGATTTCTCTCTGGGCGGGGCCGATGCGTATACTCGACCACCGTGCCGGACCACCCCGTGTGGGCCGTCGCAACCTGCCGCTTTAGCTCAGTCGGCCAGAGCGATTCACTCGTAATGAATAGGTCATCGGTTCGATTCCGATAAGCGGCTCCACGCATCACCACAGGTCAGGCCCCCTTCTCGCCAGAGACGGGGGCCTTTCCCTTGCCCCGGGTCGCCGTGGATGCCCCTGTGGTTCCCCTGACCTCGGGGTGGCGAAATGGATCGCCGCATCGCGGAGGGTCAGTTGAAGACCCAAGCGTCGGCAACCGGCGTCACATCCTGTCGCTCCGGGATCCGGCTGGTGCAAGCGTTACGAAGGACGCGACACGTCACCGAGGCCCTTGGCCGCGGTTGCCATGTGGGCCGAGAGCACGCCGCGGGCCCTCTCCGCGTCGCCGGTGCGCATGGCGTCGATGATCGGCTGGTGATGGCTCTTGGCCATCAGGCTGCTTGACGCCTCGGTGGAGGCGGCCAGCACAGAGATGCGCATGAGGTCTTTGATGCTGCGCCACATCGTCAGGAGGGTGGCGTTGCCGGACAAGCGGCACAACGCCTCGTGGAACCCGAGGTCCAGCTCGAAGCGCTCCGCCTGAGTGAGTCCCTCCGGGGCTTCCGGTAGCTGCCGCTCGAGCTCGTCAATCAGGGTCTCGGCGTCAGGAGTGGCAAGAATGGACGCCACGGCTTGGCCTTCCAGCGCGGCGCGGACCTCATAGAGCTCAGCGACCTGTCGACCCGTGAGGCGCCGAACATGGAGGCTGTTGCGCTCAGACCCTTCGAGCAAGCCGCTGTTGTGGAGGGTGCGCAGCGCCTCTCGAACGGTGCCACGACTCACTCCCAGCTGGGCGGCGATGTCAACCTCTGCGAGTCGGGCTCCAGGAGCGAAGGCCCCATCAAGGATGGCTGAGCGCAACTGCTCGAGCACCTGTTCGCGCAAGGTGCGATTGACGATCGCCATGCTCACAGTCGTGTTCCTCGTGGGTCGGAGCCAACAGTCAATCCGATCTTCGGGCACGAAGAAGCTTTACGTCAACTCTTGACTGTTGACTGTCAACTGTTAACACTTGGCGTTGTCGCACACTGGGGTGCGGCGAACCACTGGAAGGGCACACGCCATGACCACAACCCCCTTGACCACGGACCTCCAGATGCGAGGGCCGGTCCACGGAACGGGCGACCAGAGACGCGTGGCGCTCGGGTCGACCGCAGGCGCCGTCATCGAGGCCTACGACTTCATCGGCTTCGGAACCGCTGCCGCTCTCTACTTCGGCACGGTCTTCTTCCCCAACCAGAACCCGTTGATGGGAACGCTGGCATCCTTCGCCACACTCGGCGTGGGCTTTGTCGCGCGCCCGCTCGGGGGCGTCATCGGCGGCCACCTCGGAGACCGGATCGGCCGCAAACCTGTTCTCGTCGCATCGCTCATCGTCATGGGGCTAGCCACAGTGCTGATCGGGTGCCTGCCTACCTACGCGCAGGTGGGAGTGCTCGCCCCCGCACTGCTCGTGACGATCCGCATCGTGCAGGGTCTCGCATACGGCGCCGAGTGGGGAGGCGCCATCCTCATGACCTACGAGCATGCGCCATGGCTGAAGAAGGGAAAGTTCACCGGCATCGTGCAGGCTGGCTTCCCCGTCGGCCTTCTCCTGGCGAACCTGGCGTTCCTCGGATCGGTGAAGCTCCCCGGCGACTGGGCGTGGCGGGTGCCTTTCCTTCTCAGCGCCGTTCTCGTCATCGTGGGGCTGATCATCCGTTCCAAGGTCCCTGAGTCCCCGGTCTTCGAGGAGGTCAAGGAGTCCGGATCGATCGTGGCCAATCCGATCAAGGAGGTCATCAAGAGCGACTGGCGCAACATCGTGCGAGGTATCAGCCTGAGGATCGCCGAGACCGCTGGTTACGCCATTTCGATCACCTACATGATCAGTTACCTGAAGAGCAGCGAGCACGCGACCTCGGCCGAGACGATCCTCGCCCTATGCATCGCGTCCGCCCTCGGCATCGTCGCCACCGCCGCCTGGGCTGCACTCACAGACCGCATCGGCCGGCGTCCGCTCTACCTGTGGGTGACACTGTTCAACTGCGCCTGGGCCATACCGATGTTCCTGCTGGTGAACACAGGGACGTTCCTCGCGGTCATTGCGACGATCGTCGTGAGCTACTGCATCAGCCAGAACGCCTTGGCAGGGGCACAAGGGGCCTGGTTCCCCGAGCTCTTCCAGGCAAACACGCGGTCCTCTGGAGCCTCCCTCGCCTACCAGATCTCGGCCATGGTCTCCGGCGTCACTCCGTTTCTCACCACGTTGCTGTACATCAAGTTCGGATGGCTGGGACCGGCGCTGCTCTTCCTCGCATACTCGGTCATCGGCCTCGTGGCCACAAAGGTGACCCGGGAGACGTGGGGTCCGATGGAGCGGTCCGCGGCCCAGGAGGTCACCGACTCCACCCCGCACGACCAGTTCGCCTATCGCGCGCCAGCGGGCTCGGACGTGGCCGGGGCGGTCAGCTGATGGCCGCCGTCACGCAAGAACTCGGTCTCGACGCCGCACGCACCCGTCGGGTCGCCGACTCCGCGTTTGAGATCCGCATGGGTGTCCTCGAGCAAGGCGAGGCGCAGGGTGAGGGCTATGTCGGCCAAGCGCTCGGCATCGCCGACGTCCTCGCGGCCGTGTACTGCGACAAGCTGCGTCACCGCCCCGAGGATCCCGACTGGGACGGCCGGGACCGCTTCCTGCTCTCGATCGGCCACTACGCACTGGCTTCCTACGCCGCCCTCGCCGCGGCCGGCGTCATTCCGCGCGCGGAGCTGCAGACCTACGCGGCCGACGGCTCACGCCTGCCGATGTCGGGCATGAAGACCTACACACCCGGAATGGAGATCTCGGGAGGCTCACTGGGCCACGGCCTAGGACAGGCCGTGGGGATGGCTCTCGGCCTTCGCCTCCAAGGCCGCGCCGACCAGCTGGTCTACAACCTCCTCTCCGACGGAGAGCTCAACGAGGGCTCCACCTGGGAGGCCGCGATGTCGGCTGCCCACTGGAATCTCGGCAACCTCGTCGCACTCGTCGACCTCAACGGCCTACAAGCCGACGGCCGCACCGACGACATCCTGCGCATGGACGCGCAGGAGGATCGATGGTCCTCGTTCGGGTGGCACGTGCAACGCATCGACGGCAACGACCTGGAGGCGGTCCTGACCGCCCTCGACGTCGCCACCGATCAGGCCGTCGCCCATGGCCGCCCGCACGTGATCCTGTGCGACACCGTCCTTGCCAAGGGGGTCCCGATCCTCGAGGCAAAGGACAAGCTCCACTTCCTCCGCGTGGCGGCCGAGGAGTGGCCGACCGCCAAGGAACAGCTCACCGCCGGCTACGAGGAGAACTCCCGATGACGACCACCAGCCCCGTCAAGCGCTCGGCGGCGATGATCGCCTCGATCGCCGACCCCGGCGTCCCGACGACCCCGGCGCCGTTCGGGCATGCCCTGGCCGACCTCGCCGCCCGCGACGACAGGATCGTGGGCCTGACCGCGGACCTGTCGAAGTACACCGACATGCATGTCTTCGCCGCGGCCCACCCGGACCGCTACTTCGAAATGGGGATGGCCGAGCAGCTCATGGTCGGCGCGGCCGCCGGCATGGCGGCCGTAGGACTCATCCCCTTCGCCACGACGTACTCCGTGTTCGCCACCCGCCGGGCCTACGACTTCCTCTGCCTCGACGCCGCGGAGCCCGGGCTCAACGTCAACGTCGTCGCTGCCCTGCCCGGACTCACCACCGGATACGGCCCCTCGCACCAAGCCACCGAGGACGTCGCCATCCTGCGCGGGATGCCGGACCTGACGATCTTCGACCCCGCCGACGCCGTCGACGTCGAGGCCATCGTCCCTGCGGCCGCCGCCCTCGATGGCCCGACGTACACACGGCTCTTGCGCGGACAGGTCCCTCGCATCCTCGACCGCTACGACTACACCTTCGAGGTCGGCAAGGCCAAGGTCGTCCGGCCGGGGGACGACGTCGTCATCGTGTCCTCGGGTCTGATGACAATGCGGGCACTGCTCGCCGCCGAGAAGCTCTCCGAGGAGCACGGCGTAGAGACCTCCGTCGTGCATTGCGCGACCCTCAAACCGTTCGACGAGGAGACCGTCGTCGCGCAGCTCGACACCGACCGACTCGCCCTGACCGCCGAAAACCACACGGTGGTCGGCGGCCTGTTCGAAGCGGTGGCAGGAGCGCTCGTAAAGCGGGGGGTCGGCAAACGAGTGCACCCGATCGGCCTGCCCGACGCCTTCCTCGACGCCGGTGCCCTGCCGACCCTCCACGAGAAGTACGGACTCTCGACCGACGCGGTCGTCGCGCGAGTCCTCAACGGCCTGCGCCGACCCCACTCCTACTCCTGACCACCCGTACAGCAAGGAACCTCGCATGAGCCTCAACACCGGAATCGGCCCCAGAACCGCCGTCGTCACCGGAGCCGGCTCCCTCACCGGCATCGGCTTCCACACCGCGACGCGGTTCGCGCAAGAAGGGTGGGCCGTCGCGCTGATCGACGTCAACGCGGGCGGCCTCGAGCAGGCGGCGACAGGGGTACTCGACCAGGTCCCCGGGGCGCAGGTCGCGACCTTCGTCCTCGACGTCACCGACGCGGAGGCCGTCGCCGCCGTGGCCGCGGCCGTAGCCGCCTCTGACCTGCCCCCGGTAGGCACGTTGTGCAACATAGCCGGCATCCCCAGCCCGGCCGCCTTCCTCGACACCAGTCTGGTCGAGTGGGATCGGGTCCTGGCCGTCAACCTCACGGGCCCCTTCCTCCTGAGCCAGGCGTTCGTCCCGCAGATGATCGAAGGTGGCTACGGCCGTGTGGTCAACATGTCGTCGGTCACGGCTCAGCATGGCGGGGGAGTGTTCTCCAAGACCTCGTACGCGGCTGCCAAGGCCGGCGTGCTCGGCCTGACGCGGGGGATGGCCCGCGAGCTTGCAGAGCACGGGATCACGGTCAACGCGGTCGCCCCCGGCGTCGTGGACACCGACATCCGTGTCGGCAGCGACGAAGAGACAGAACGGGCCCTGGCCGCGGCCGTCCCCCTGAAGCGCCAGGCCCGACCGCAGGAAATCGCTGCCCTGTTCGTCTGGCTGTCATGCGAGGACTCGGCTTACATCACCGGCATTACGCACAGCATCAACGGCGGGTCCTACATCGCATGACTCACCGGTCGGTTCGCCGAGCCATCTGCTTGGGTCGCGCCCGCCGTTAAGGATGTCGACATGCCGCCCGTAAGACGGAAGACGGAGGTCTCACCGTCGGCCTCGCCGGTCACGGAGGTCTCGGCGACGTGGGCCGTCACGTTCCTGGTGCTCTGACCCGCAGGGTCTGCAGATGTCCAGATCGCGCCCCGGACCGTCCTCAACAGCCATACCGTCCGGGCGTTCCTGGGTCCGGCACATTCGGCCCCCGCCCCGACTGGGCCCTTCAGACCTGCTCGGCGCCGCCGTCGACGAAGAGCTCCGCGCCCGTCATGAAGCTGCTCTCGTCGCTGGCGAGGAACAGCGCGGCGTTGGCGATCTCGGCCGGCTGCCCCATCCGGCCCATCGGGACGGTCGACGCCAGGCTCTCCAGGAGCGCCGGGGCGTCACCCGGGCTGGGGGCGAGGCCTTCGACGCCCGGTGTGTGCGTCGGGCCCGGGATGACGGTGTTGACCCGGATCTTGCGGTCGACCAGCTCGGCGGCCCAGGTGCGGGCGAACGACCGGATCGCGGCCTTCGACGCGGCATACACGCCGAAGGCCGGAGTGCCGGACGTCGCGGCCGTGGAGCCCACGAGCACGATGGCGGCGCCGTCGTTGAGCAGGGGCAGGGCCTTCTGGACGGTGAACAGGGTCCCACCCACGTTGCTGTTGAACGTCTCGGTGAAGTGCTCGGGCGTGATGGCGCCGAGTGGCGCGAAGCCGCCGCCGCCGGCGTTCGCCATCAGCACGTCGAGCCCGCCCCCGTGCTGCTCGATGACCTCGACGAGCCGGTCGAGGTCGTCCAGCCTGCTGACGTCGCCCTGGACGGCGGTGACGTGCTCTCCGATGGCGGCCGCCGCCTGGTCCAGGGCCTCCTGGCGCCGGCCGGTGATGAAGACGTGCGCTCCCTCCGCGGCGAAGCGTCGGGCCGAGGCCAGGCCGATGCCGGAGGTGGCTCCGGTGACGAGCGCGTTCTTGCCGTGCAGCTGTCCCATGCCAATCGCATCCTTCGTCTCTCGTCGGGCGGGCACGGCCGTGACGGACGTGCATCCGCGATCACTCCTCACTCTCGTCACCGCCGACGGCTCTGCCATCAGTGGCACGACTGATCCGTCCCGTCCGTGACGAGGTGCAGGCCCGGCCCGTCACGGTCACGAGAGAGGGGTCACGGTCGGCGGCGCGACCCGTCCGACTGCTGAAGACTCAGTCATTTCGCTGATGGCTGGCACCGCCTCGCCGCGCCAAGGTGAGGACGCCGGACAGCCCGGCCACCCGAACCAAGGACAGCCATGAATGCTTCAGCCAGCAGCTCCTCGAACGGTTCCAGCCAACGAGCCGTGACCGGGGCGTTCGACGCCGCGGCCGGTGCGGGCTCGACGCCGACGCGGCGCACGCTCCTCCGCGCCACCGCAGCCACCGGCGCGGCGCTCGGTCTGGCGGCCGTGGCCCGGCCCGCAGCCGCCCGGGCGGACCGCCACGCCTCGCCGGCCGGCACCGGGCTGCACGCGCGCGGCAACCAGGTCACCGTCGTCCTCGCGCACGGTGCGTT
>JYOE01000031.1:30913-97793 GCA_000955875.1 Terrabacter sp. 28 | reverse complement strand
GACTGAAGTCGAACAACCAGCTGTAAATAGCTAGAAGTTCAATTCAACCAAAGGATAATTCGTCCAAGACACCACACACCCACCCGCTATCGAGTGGTCGTGCCGCGCCTCGGGACGAGGTAATTGGCATCGATTTTTGACACGCTGTTGAGTTCTCAAGAATCGGACACACACCATCAACCTCCTCTGCGAGGAGGCCTCCGGGGCAACCCTTCAAACTTACCCGCCTCAAGCTTGGGAGTCAAACCCGCGAACCAGCCTTCAGACCGTCCGGATCGACCCGCTTGGAATCAGCGGTTCCTACCCTCCAGAGCCTACCCGATCATCTCGAGCGCTCCGGACCTTCATCCAGCCCCGGGAACGGCCAGCTTCGCTCGGTGATCTCTCACCGCCGCGGTGGCGTCCGTTCCTCCCTGTCGGGCTGATGAAGAGAACATTAACCGGGCCCTCGCGGAAAACACAAATCCGTGGCTCCACACGCGTCAGAAGTGGCGGATCGCGTTGTGTGACAACGGGATCCGCCCTCCTGACGCGCGCTCAGGCCGTCGATGCGGCCTCTCCAGCGTGCTCAGCCACGCCTGGCGGCAGCGAGGTTGCGCCGGCCGCGCTTGATCACGGCCACCGCACCGTGCAGGAAGTCGTCCTCGACGAGCACCTGGTCGGGGTCGGTGACCTTGACGTTGTTGAGCGACGCTCCTCCTTCGCCGATGGCTCGCCTCGCCCCGTTGCGGGAGTCGACGAGGCCCACGGCCACGAGGGCGTCGACCAGCGAGGTGCCCACCGCGACGTCGGCCCCGGGCAGCTCGGCGGTCGCGTCGCCGAGGGTGCGTGGGTCGAGACCACTGAGGTCGCCCTTGCCGAACAGCGCCTCGGACGCCGCCTGGACCGCAGCCGTCGCCTGGGCCCCGTGGACGAGCGTCGTCACGTCCGCGGCGAGCACGCGCTGCGCGGTGCGCCGGAAGGGCTCCTCCGCCACCTGCTTCTCGAGGTCGGCGATCTCGTCGGGAGTGCGGTCGGTGAACACCTTCAGCAGCTTGACCACCGACGCGTCCTCGACGTTGATCCAGTACTGGTAGAACGCGTACGGGCTCGTCATGTCGGCACTGAGCCAGACTGCGTTGCCCTCCGACTTGCCGAACTTCGTGCCGGCCGCGTCGGTGAGCAGTGGCGTCGTGAAGCAGTGCACCGACTTTCCCTCGACGCGGTGCACGAGGTCGACGCCGGCCGTGAGGTTGCCCCACTGGTCGGCCCCTCCCGTCTGGAGCGTGCAGCCGTGGGCGCGGTAGAGCTCGAGGAAGTCGAGCGCCTGGAGGATCTGGTAGCTGAACTCCGTGTACGAGATGCCCTGCTCGCTCTCGAGCCTGGCTGCCACGGCGTCCTTGCGCACCATCTGGTTGACCCGGAAGTGCTTGCCGATGTCGCGCAGGAAGTCGAGGGCGCTGATCGGCGCCGTCCAGTCGAGGTTGTTGACGAGCAGCGCCGCGTTGTCGCCCTCGAACGCGAGGAACGGTCGCACCTGCTCCTGGATGCGCGCCACCCAGTCGGCCGTCTGCTCCTTGGTCTTGAGGACCCGCTCGGACGTCGGACGCGGGTCACCGATGAGCCCGGTGGACCCACCCACGAGGCAGATGACCTTGTGTCCCGCCCGCTGGAAGTGCCGCAGGACGACGAGCTGCACGAGGTTGCCGAAGTGCAGCGACGGAGCGGTCGGGTCGAACCCGCAATACAGCGTGAGGGGTCCCTCCGCGAGTGCTTCGCGCAGCGCCGCCTCGTCGGTGGACTGTGCCACCAGGCCGCGCCACTGCAGCTCGTCGAAGATGTCCGTCACGGGTATCGGTGTCCTCTCTGTCGGTCGGGCTCCCTGCCCGCCGCGGCCAAGCCTGCCGTATGCCGCCCTGCCGGAGCCACCGAGTACCGACGGATGGCCGTCCGGCCGCCCCGCGCGTCAGCGTCGCTTGCGCACGACCCCGGGCCGGTAGGCCGACACGCTGGGCTCGCCGTCGACCCAGAAGCGCCACGGATACCTCGCTCCGTCACCACCCGGTCCGCTCACCCCGACGCGGGGGCCCACGCGCACGTCGGCCGCCTCGACCGGCTCCCCCGCGCTGACGACGAGGTCGATGGGCTCGCCGAGTGGCGGGCGGCAGAAGTCGAGCCCGGTCTGCTCGCGCCCCATCGCGAGCGCCTGGCCGAGGCGCCCGGGCCCGCGGGCCCAGTCTCGCTCGCGCACCGGTCCCCTGCGGGAGCGGACGAGGTCGTGGCCGGCGACCACCTCGCCGGCGCGCACGAGGACGGCCGCGGCCGTGCCCACCTCACCCGCCACGAGGTTGACGCACCAGTGGTGGCCGTAGGTGAAGTAGACGTACGTGAAGCCTGCCGGGCCGAACATCGGCTGGGTGCGTGGCGTCATGCCGCGGAAGGCGTGCGACCCGGGGTCGATCTCGCCGGCATACGCCTCGAGCTCGGTCAGCCGGAGCGTGACCCCGCCGTACGACAGGTGTCGGCCGAGGAGCTCGGGCGCGACCTCCACGGACGGGCGGGCGAAGAACTCCCGTGGGAGGCGTTCATCGACGGACACCTCGTCACCGTAGCCGGAGCCTCAGACGCCGGCGTCGACCCACGCGCGGGCGAGGGCTGCTCGCTCGCCGGCAGCCACGAGCTGCTCGCCGACCCGGACGGGGGCGGTGCCACCCACCGCGTCACGCGACGCGAGGGAGCCCTCGACAGAGAGCACGCTGCGCACCTCGGGCGTCAGGTGCTCGCTGATGCGGGCGAAGTCGTCGTCGGTGAGGTCCCACAGCTCGATGCCGCGGGACTCGCAGTCGCGCACGCAGGCCCCCGCCACCTCGTGGGCCACCCTGAACGGGACACCCTCGCGCACGAGCCACTCCGCGATGTCGGTCGCGAGTGCGAAACCCTGCGGCGCGAGGGACTCGAGCCGGTCGGTGTGGAAGGTCAGCGTCGCGACCATGCCGGAGAAGGCCGGGAGCAGCACCTCGAGGGTGTCGACCGCGTCGAAGACGGGCTCCTTGTCCTCCTGCAGGTCCCGGTTGTAGGCGAGGGGCAGCGCCTTGAGGGTCGTGAGCAGGCCCGCGAGGTCGCCGACGAGACGGCCGGCCTTGCCTCGCGCGAGCTCGGCGACGTCGGGGTTCTTCTTCTGCGGCATGATGCTCGACCCGGTGGAGTACGCGTCGTCGAGCGTCACGAACGAGAACTCCTTCGTCGCCCAGATGACGACCTCTTCGGCGATGCGCGAGATGTCGACCGCGGTCATCGCCGCCACGAAGGCGAACTCGGCGACGAAGTCGCGCGAGGCTGTGCCGTCGATGGAGTTCTCGACGGCACGGGCGAAACCGAGGTCCTTGGCGACGAGCTCGGGGTCGAGGCCGAGCGACGAGCCGGCCAGGGCACCGGAGCCGTAGGGCGACGCGTCGGTGCGGGCGTCCCAGTCGCGCAGCCGGTCGACGTCACGCAGCAGCGCCCAGGCGTGGGCCAGCAGGTGGTGGCTGAGCAGCACCGGCTGGGCGTGCTGCAGGTGCGTGCGCCCGGGCATCGAGACCCCGAGGTGCTGCTGCGCCTGCGCGACGAGCGCGTCGACGACGTCGAGCACGAGACCACCGACGACCCGGGCGTGCTCGCGCAGGTACATGCGGAAGAGGGTCGCCACCTGGTCGTTGCGCGAGCGCCCCGCACGAAGGCGGCCGCCGAGCTCGGGGCCCACCCTCTCGATGAGGCCGCGCTCGAGGGCGGTGTGCACGTCCTCGTCGTCCTCCGCCGGCACGAACGCACCCGACACAACGTCCGCCTCCAGCCGGTCGAGGCCCTCGAGCATGCCGGTCAGGTGCTCCGGCGTGAGCAGCCCGGCGGCGTGCAGCACCCGCGCGTGCGCCCGCGAGCCCGCGATGTCATGCGGGGCGAGACGCCAGTCGAAGTGCGTGCTCTTCGACAGCGCGGCCAGCGCCTGGTCCGGGCCACCGGCGAAGCGCCCGCCCCAGAGGCTGACGCGGTCGGCGGGCTTCTCGCCGGTGCCGGTGGGGGCGTCGGTCGTCATCGGTGGTGCCTCCTGCACGTGGTACGGGTCAACAACGGGTGGATCAGTCGCGCGGACCGACGAGGGCCTGCAGCCGCTCGGCCACCGCCACCGCCTGCTTCGCGCCCGCCGTGACGATCATGATCGTGTCGTCGCCGGCGATGGTGCCCACGACGTCGGGGTCGCGGGCCTGGTCGATGGCCGAGGCGAGGTAGTTGGCGGCACCCGGCGGGGTGCGGAGCACCACGAGGCTCTGCGCGGGTGTCGCCGAGACGAGCAGCTCCTCGCACGTGCGACGCAGGCGCGCCGAGGCCGCGTCACCGATCGAGCCGACGGCGGGCAGCTCTCCACCATCCCCGGGGACGGCGTACACGAGGGCCCGCCCGCGGCGTACCTTGACGGCGCCGAGCTCGACGAGGTCGCGCGAGAGCGTCGCCTGGGTGACCTCGGTGCCCTCGGCGACGAGCAGGTCGGACAGCTCCCCCTGGCTGTGCACGGCGTGGGCGCCGAGGAGCTCGACGATGCGGCGCTGCCGCTGGGTGCGGCTCATGACGTGGCCTCCCCCGCCGCCCGCGCGGACGCGAGGATCGCCGGGAGGGCGTCGAGGAACCCGCGCAGCTCGCGCTCGGAGATGACGAGGGGCGGAACGAGCCGGATCGCGGTCGGCGTGACGGCGTTGACGATGAAGCCGGCCTCGCGCGCCGCGGCCATGACCGCTGCCGACGGTATGCCGTCGAGCTCGACCGCGCGGAGCAGACCTCGACCGCGGGTGCCGGCGACGCCCTCCACGTCGAGATCGTCGAGCAGGGCGCCGACCTCGCGGACGTGCGCGAGCAGCCCGTCGCGCTCGATGGTGTCGAGGACGGCGAGACCCGCGGCGCAGGCGAGTGGATTGCCGCCGAACGTCGTGCCGTGCTGCCCTGCCGCGAGCATGCCGGTGACCTCGGGGCCGAACGTCACCAGGGCCCCGATGGGCACTCCTCCACCGAGACCCTTCGCCAGCGTCATCGCGTCGGGGACGACGCCGGAGGGCTGGTGGGCGAACCAGTCGCCGGTGCGGCCGATGCCGGTCTGGATCTCGTCGAGCACGAGCAGGGCGCCGTGCCGGGAGGTGGCGGCGCGGGCCGCACGCAGGTAGTCGGGACTCAGCTCGCGTACGCCTGCCTCACCCTGGATCGGCTCGAGGAACACCGCGGCGGTCGAGCCGTCGACGGCGGCGTCCAGGGCCTCGACGTCGTTCGGCGGCACGAAGACCACGCCCGGGAGGAGCGGCTCGAACGGCTCGCGGTAGGCCGCCTTGTGGGTGAGGGCCAGCGCGCCCGTCGAGCGGCCGTGGAAGGAGCCCTCGAGCGCCACGATGCGGCTGCGGCCCGTGCGCCGCGACAGCTTGACGGCCGCCTCGGTGGCCTCGGTGCCGGAGTTGGCGAAGAAGACCCCGGAGCCCGCCGGGGCGCCGCTCACGGACAAGATCCGCTCGGCGAGCGCGATGGCCGGCTCGGACGTGAAGAAGTTCGAGATGTGGATGGCCGACTCGGCCTGCTTGGCCACCGCCTGCACGAGTGCCGGGTGGCCGTGGCCGAGGGCGTTGACCGCGATGCCCGAGAGCAGGTCGAGGTAGCGCTTGCCGTCGACGTCGGTGACCCAGCAGCCGTGGCCCTCGGCGAGGACCAGCTGCGGCGCGCCGAACACCTGCACCATCGCGCCGGCGTAGCGCCCGAGCAGCTCGCTCCCGGTCGTCATGCGTCCTCCTGGGCCGGTGCGCCGAGCGAGCCGGAGATGTCGGGCAGCACCATCGTGCCGATGCCCTCGTCGGTGAAGATCTCGAGCAGGATCGAGTGCGGCGTGCGCCCGTCGACGACGTGTGTCTGCGGCACGCCGCCCTCGACGGCCCGGATGCAGGCCTCGAGCTTGGGCACCATGCCGTGGTCGACGCGAGAGAGCAGCTCGTGCGCCGCGCTGACCGTGATGGTCGACAGCAGCGACCCCCGGTCGGGCCAGCTGGCGTAGATGCCCTCGACGTCGGTGAGCACGACGAGCTTCTCGGCGCCGAGCGCGACCGCGATGGCCGCGGCGGCGGTGTCGGCGTTGACGTTGAGGACCTGGCCCTCGACGTCGAGGTCGGGGGCGATCGTGGAGACGACCGGGACCCGACCGGCGTCGAGGATGTCGATGATGGCCGACGGGTTGACGCTCTCGACGTCGCCCACGAGACCCAGGTCGACCTCCTCGCCGTCGACGACGGTGCCGCGACGCCGGGCGCCGAGCAGCCCGGCATCCTCGCCGGAGAGTCCGACCGCGATGGGGCCGTGCTGGTTGAGCAGCCCGACGAGCTCGCGCCCCACCTGGCCGGTGAGGACCATGCGCACGACGTCCATGACCTCGGGCGTGGTGACGCGCAGGCCCCCCTTGAACTCGCTCTCGAGGCCGACGCGCTCGAGCATGGCCTTGATCTGCGGACCGCCGCCGTGGACGACGACGGGCCGCAGCCCGGCGTACCGGAGGAAGGCGATGTCCTCGGCAAAGGCCGCCTTGAGGGCGTCGTCGACCATCGCGTTGCCGCCGTACTTCACGACGACGAGGGCGCCGCGGAAGCGCTCGAGCCAGGGAAGCGCCTCCACCAGGGTGGCGGCCTTGCTCGCTGCCACGCGGATGGCGGCGGCGTCGATGAGTCCGCGCAGGTTGCCGCGCGTGGACGTGGCGCGGGCGTTGTCGGGGCTCATGTGCTGTAGGCCGAGTTCTCGTGGACGTAGTCGTGGGTCAGGTCGTTGGTCCAGACGGTGGCGGTCTCGGACCCGGCGTGCAGGTCGACGAGGACGTGGACCTCGCGCGGCGTGAGGTCGACGAGGCCGCGGTCGTCGCCGACGCCGCCGGCGCGGCAGACCTGGACGCCGTTCATCGACACGTCGAGCGTGGCGGGCTCGAACGCCGCCCGGGTGGTGCCCACGGCCGCGAGCACCCGGCCCCAGTTCGGGTCGTTGCCGAAGATCGCGCACTTGAACAGGTTGTTGCGCGCCACGGCCCGCGCGACCTCGAGGGCGTCGTCGACGGTGGCTGCACCCGTCACCTCGATCGCGATGTCGTGGGCGGCGCCCTCGGCGTCGGCGATGAGCTGCCGGGCGAGGTCGGACGAGACGGCCGTCAGGGCGTCGGTGAGGCTCTCGCGCCCCACCGTCACGCCCGACGCGCCCGAGGAGAGCACGACCACGGTGTCGTTTGTCGACATGCAGGCGTCGGAGTCGATGCGGTCGAAGGAGAGCGCAGTGGCGGACCTCAGGGCAGCCTCGAGGTCGGCGGGGTCGACGACGGCGTCGGTCGTGACCACGACGAGCATCGTCGCGAGCGCGGGGGCGAGCATGCCGGCCCCCTTGGCCATGCCGGAGACGGACCACCCCTCACCGGCGTGGGTCGCGACCTTGTGCACGGTGTCGGTGGTCTTGATGGCGACCGCCGCGTCCTCGTGTCCGTCGGGCGACAGCGCCCCCGCCGCGGCGTCGATGCCGGCGATGATCTTGTCCATCGGCAGCAGCTCGCCGATGAGGCCGGTCGAGCAGACGACGACGTCACCCGCCGAGACCCCCAGCACCTCTGCCACGTGCTCGGCCGTGCGGTGCGTGTCGAGGAACCCCTGGGCCCCGGTGCACGCGTTGGCACCCCCCGAGTTGAGCACGACGGCATCGACCCGACGGTCGGCCACGACCTGGCGAGACCACGTGACCGGGGCGGCCTCGACCCGGTTGCTGGTGAACACGGCGGCGGCGTGGTGGTCGGGACCGTCGTTGACGACGAGGGCGAGGTCGGGCGTGCCGCTGGCCTTGAGGCCGGCGGTCACCCCGGCGGCGCGGAAACCGGCCGGCAGCCGCACGGTCGGCGCGCTCACGGTGCCACCCCCGCGATGGGCAGGCCGAGGGTCTCGTCGAGACCCAGGGCGATGTTCGCGCACTGGACGGCGGCGCCGGCCGTGCCCTTGGTGAGGTTGTCGACGGCCGAGACGACCACGACCCGGCCCAGCCGCTCGTCGACGGCGAGCTGCAGCTGGACGTGGTTGCTGCCGACGACCGCAGCCGTGGTGGGCCAGGAGCCCTCGGGCAGCACGTGGACGAAGGGCTCCGTGGCGTACGCCTTCTCCCACGTCTCGCGGACCGCCGCCGGCTCGGCGTCGGGCCGCAGGCGAGCCGTGCACGTCGCGAGGATGCCGCGCGGCATGGGGGCGAGGGTCGGCGTGAA
The DNA here is from genome assembly GCA_000955875.1 of Terrabacter sp. 28. GTDB lineage: Bacteria > Actinomycetota > Actinomycetes > Actinomycetales > Dermatophilaceae > Terrabacter. The sequence continues at coordinate 89,539 of JYOE01000031.1, read as the reverse complement.
CGAGACGGTGACCGGCCGACCCGCCGCCCGGCCGAGGTTCTGCTCGATCTCCGGTGTGTGGCGGTGTCCGCCACCGACGCCGTAGGGCGACATGGAGCCCATCACCTCGCTGCCGAGCAGGTGGGGCTTGAGGGACTTGCCCGCGCCGGACGTGCCGGAGGCGGCGACGACGACGACGTCGTCGGGCTCCAGCAGGCCGGCCGAGAAGCCGGGCGCGAGGGCGAGCGAGATGCCCGTGGGGTAGCACCCCGGCACCGCGATCCGCCGCGCCCCGGCGAGCCGCTCGCGCTGCACGGAGCCGGCCGGCCCGGGCAGCTCCGGCAAGCCGTAGGGCCACGAGCCGGCATACGCCGTGTCGTAGAAGGTGGTCCACGCCGACTCGGACTCGAGCCGGAAGTCGGCCCCGCAGTCGATGACGACGACCGAGTCGGGCAGCCGGGCCGCGAGCGCGGCCGAGTGGCCGTGCGGCAGCGCGAGGAAGACGACCTCGTGGCCCGAGAGCCTGTCGACGTTCGTCTCTTCGAGCACGCGGTCGGCGAGCGGGACCAGGTGGGGGTGGACGGCACCGAGCCGCTCCCCCGCGCTGCTCGCCGCCGTGACGGCACCGACCTCGAACTGCGGGTGGGCGAGCAGCAGCCGGAGGATCTCTCCTCCGGCGTAGCCGCTCGCCCCCGCTACTGCTGCCCTGATCACAATGCATGACTATACACGATCATGCATATTCGTGCATGGACGGTCTCAGCGCTGGACGGCCCCCGTCGCCGACGCCGCGGACGCCACGGCGGCGTCACGGAAGCCGTTGACCTCCTCGGTGGTCAGCGTGCGGTCGGTCGCGCGGAACGTGAGGCGGTAGGCGAGCGACTTGCGACCCGCCTCCACGTGCTCGCCCTCGTAGACGTCGAAGAGCGACACCGACTCGAGTGCCTCCCCCGCGCCGGAACGCAGCGCCGACTCGACGTCGGCCGCGGCCACGTCGGACGCCACGAGCAGCGCCACGTCGGTCAGGGCGGGCGGGAACGTGGAGAACGCCTGCGCCTGGACCGGCTCGGCGCTGGCCGCGATGAGCACGTCGACGTCGACCTCGGCGGCCACCGTTCGCGCCGGCAGCTCCAGCGCGGCGACCACCTTCGGGTGCAGCTCGCCGGCGTGGCCCACGAGGGTGCCGTCGAGGAGCGTGATGCGGGCGCACCGGCCCGGGTGCCACGGGGCGTGGCCGGGGTCGTTCGCGACGACCACCGGCACGGCCAGGGCGGACGCGACCGTCTGGACCGCGGCGACCATGTCGCTCCAGTCCGCGGCACGGCCCGGGCCCCACCAGCCGGCGGGCTCCGTCTGGCCGGTCGCGAGGATGCCCGCGCGACGCGGCTGTGCCGGCACGGCGGCATACAGGCGCTCGAGGGTGTCGGCGTCGGGACGCGTCGCCACGCTCGGGATCGGCGCGGTGCCCAGCGGGCCGCCCGGGCGGAAGACGAGACCCAGCTCGTAGATCGCGACGTCCTTCTGCCCGCGGGCCACGTTGCGGCGCAGCGTGTCGACGAGGCTCGCCAGGATCGACGTGCGCAGCAGCGGCCGCTCCTCGGACAGCGGGTTGGCGAGGCGCACGGCCTGCCGTCGGTCGTCGTCGACCGGGAGCATGAGCTGGTCGGCCAGACCTTCGGCGACGAACGGGTAGCTCAGCACCTCGGTCAGGCCGAAGCCCGCGAGGGCGTCGGCGACGACGCGACGAGCCCGCTGGGCGTGCGTGAGCCCACGGCCCTCGGTCGGCGTCGGGGTGATCGACGGGATGTTGTTGTACCCGTCGATCCGCGCGACCTCCTCGGCGTAGTCGGGCGCGTCGACGAGGTCGGGGCGCCACGACGGCGGGGTGACGAGGATGTGCCGGTCGTCGGTGCCGGCGCCCTGCTCGTCGACCGAGCACCCGAGGTCGCGCAGGATGCCGACGACCCGCTCGCGGGCGTAGTCGACACCGACGATGCGAGAGGGCTCGGTGACGTCGAGGCGGTAGGCCACCCGGTCGGTCGTGCGGTCGACGTCGGTGACGCCCGGGTCGACGGTGCCGCCGCCGTGCTCCACGAGGAGGTCGACGGCGAGCTGGGCTGCCGCCGCCGTCACCTTCGGGTCGACGCCGCGCTCGAAGCGCTTGGAGGCCTCGGTGACGAGGCGGTGGCGGCGTGACGAGCGCGCGACCGTGGTCGGGTCGAAGTGCGCGGCCTCGATGAGCACGTCGGTGGTCGTGTCGGACACCTCGGACGACGCGCCACCCATGACACCCGCGATGGCGAGCGGCTGCTCACCGCCGTCGGTGATGAGCAGGTCGTCGACGTTCAGCGCGCGCTCGACGTCGTCGAGGGTCGTGAGCTTCTCGCCGACGCGCGCGCGGCGCACCACGACCGATCCGGACAGCCGGTCGACGTCGAAGGCGTGCAGCGGCTGACCCACGGCGAGCATGACGTAGTTCGTCACGTCGACGGCCAGCGAGATGGGTCGCATCCCGGCCTGCGTCAGCCGCCGGGCCATCCACGACGGCGTCTGTCGCGTCGGGTCGATGCCACGGACGATGCGGGCGACATAGCGGTCGCAGCCCTCGTTGCCGTCGATCGGCGAGTCGTCCTTGAGCTCCACGGTGTAGCCGTCGCCGTTGGCGTCGGGCGCGACCACGGCAGCCGGGTCGCGGAAGCCGCCCTCGGGGCTGCCCTGTGCGTGCCAGTACTCGCGGGCGAGCCCGCGCAGCGAGAAGCAGTAGCCGCGGTCGGGGGTGACGTTGGTCTCGACCGTCTCGTCGGCCAGCCCCAGGAGGGCGATGGCGTCGTCCCCGGGGCTCAGCGATGCGGCGCGCTCCTCGCCCAGCAACCGGCTGAGCACGATGATGCCCTCGTGGTCGTGTCCGAGGCCGATCTCGTCCTCGGCGCAGATCATGCCGTTGGACATGCGGCCGTACGTCTTGCGCGCCGAGATCTCGAATCCACCGGGCAGCACGGCGCCGGGCAGCACCACGACGACGAGGTCGCCGACCTCGAAGTTCGTGGCGCCACAGACGATCTCCTGGTGCTTGCCCTCGGTGAGCATCTGGCCGTTCTGCCCCACGTCGACGACGCAGTAGCGGATCGGCTTGCCGTTCTTCTGGACCTGCTCCTCGAGCTCGAGGACGCGACCCACGACGAGCGGGCCGGTGATGTCGCCCCCGTGGAGGTCCTCCTCCTCGAGGCCCACGCTGACGAGGCTCGCAGCCACGTCGGCGCCGCGCGCCCCGGGCGCGAGATCGGTGTACTCGGCGAGCCAGCTGAGCGGCGTACGCATGTCAGGCCCCCATCCCGAACTGCTGCGAGAAGCGGATGTCGCCCTCGACGATCTCGTGCATGCCCTGCACCCCGTGGCGCAGCTGGAGCGCGCGCTCGATGCCCAGCCCGAACGCGAAGCCGGAGTAGACGTCGGGGTCGATGCCGCACGTGCGCAGCACCTTGCGGTTGACCATGCCGGAGCCTCCCAGCTCGATCCAGCCGGAGCCGCCGCAGGTGCGGCACGGCTCGGCGCTGCCCCAGGTCTCCTCGCCGTGGCAGGCGAAGCAGAGGAAGTCGGTCTCCATGCTGGGCTCGGTGAAGGGGAAGTAGTTGGCGCGCACCCGGGTGCGGGTGTCCTCGCCGAACATGATGCGGACGAACGCGTCGAGCGCGCCGCGCAGGTGGGCCATCGTGAGGCCCTTGTCGATGGCGAGGCACTCGATCTGGTGGAAGACCGGGGTGTGCGTCGCGTCGAGGTCGTCCGTGCGGAACACCTTGCCCGGGGCCACGATGTAGATCGGCGGCTCCTGCTCGAGCATGGTGCGGATCTGCACCGGCGAGGTCTGGGTGCGCAGGACGAGGCCGGAGTCGACCGGGTCGAGGAAGAAGGTGTCCTGCATCTGGCGCGCGGGGTGGTCCGGGCCGAGGTTGAGGGCGTCGAAGTTGAGCCACTCGCTCTCGAGCTCGGGGCCCTCGGCGACCTCCCAGCCCATGCCGACGAAGGCGTCGACGAGGCGTTGGGCGACCAGCTCGATCGGGTGCCGCGCACCCGTGAGGCGACGCAGGGCGGGCACGGTGACGTCGACGCGCTCCTCGACGAGGATGCGCTCGTCGCGCTCGGCCTCGAGCTCGGTCTGGCGCGCCGAGAGGGCCTGGCCGACCCGTCCGCGGGCCTGGCCGACGCGCTTGCCGGCCTCTGCCTTGGCGCTCGGCGGCAGCGCGCCGATCTCGCGGTTGGCGAGGGCCAGCGGACTCTTCTCGCCCTGGTGCGCGATGCGCACGGCCTTGAGGTCGTCGAGCGAGGCGGCGGCCGCGATCGCGGCGAGGGCCTCCTGCACGGCTGAGTCGACGTTGGCCGGGTCGAGCGCGGAGACCTCGACCGGGTCGTAGTTCGTGTTGGGTCCGGACATCGGCGTGCGTTCGCTGCTCTCGCTCGGGGGGTCTCGATGGGGTCGGTTCTGGGCTGCCAGTCTAGGGGCGTGTGCGACCGGGCCTGCCGCCCGCCCGGCCCGCGGTCAGCTCCCGAAGGCCTCGGGCAGCCCGGCGGGCAGCCGCACGACGAAGCGGGCGCCGCCCGCCGCGTTGTCGGAGACGTGCACCGTGCCCCCATGGGCCTCGACGAGTCCGCGGACGACGTAGAGGCCGAGGCCGGTGCTGGCGTTGGAGGGCCCGTGCCAGAAACGGCCGAAGATCTTCTCGCGGTCGGCCGGCGGTATGCCGTCACCCTCGTCGTCGACCTCGACGACCACGGACTCGGGTGAGTCGCCGAGCTCGCCCCCGCGGTCGAGGGTCACCGTGACGCGTCCGTCGCCGTGGAGCAGGCCGTTCTCGATGAGGTTGAAGAAGATCTGCTCCAGCCGGTCGGTGTCGGCCCACATCTCGGGGAGTCCGCCGGACGACGCCTCCGCGCCCAGCTGCAGGCGCACCGTGCCCGTGGAGCGACCGAGCTCGTAGCGGGTGACGTGCTTCGACAACAGCGCGTGGAGGTCGACGGGGCCTCGGCGCAGGTTGAGGTTGTCGGAGTCGAGGCGCGAGATGTCGAGCAGCTCGGTGATGAGCCTGGTCAGCCGGGTCGCGTCCGCCTCGATCGTCTCGATCATGAGGCGCTTCTGCTCGTCGGTGAAGCGTTCCCACCTTCGGAGCAGGCTGCTCGTGAAGCCGGTGACGGACGTCAGCGGCGCCCGCAGCTCGTGCGCCACCGTCGAGAGGACGGTGGCCTGGTCGCGTTCGGCGCGCTGGCGCGCCTCGGCGTCCCGCAGGCCGAGCATGACGCGCGCGACCGCGCCGTCCGGCCCCGAGCGGATGTAGCGGGCGGTGACGAGGACGTCGTGGCCCTTGGGTGCGACGAGGAGCTTCTCGCGGTGGCCGGGGCGGCTCGCGAGGCCGTTCCACGGGTCGGTGTGGGCCCACCAGTCGCGGCCGTACTTGTCGGTGAGGGGAAGCCCCTCGTCGAGCGGTCGCCCCTCGAGGTCGGCCTTGTCGCACTCGAGGATGCGCAGAGCCTCGGTGTTGACGAAGCGGATGCGCCGGTCACCGCCGACGACGACGAGGCCGTCGGGGAGCATCTCGCCCATCTGCGCGACCGGTGCCACGCTGGCCGCCGACTCGGGCAGGCCAGAACCGGTCCCGTCGGCGGAGGTCATGGTCCCGAGGATAGCCACGGCGGACCGCGCGTTGGGTCAGCGGCGGGTGCGGCGTGCCTCGGCCGAGGCGTAGAGGCAGACGGTTGCCGCCATGGCGAGGTTGAGGGACTCGGCGTGCCCGTAGATGGGGACGCGCACGACCTCGTCGCAGGCGTCGCGGGTCTCCAGGGGCAGCCCCCACGCCTCGTTGCCCATCACCCAGGCATGGGCGCCGGTGAGGTCGGCCTCGTGCAGCAGGGTGGTGCCGGCCCCGTCGGCGGCCAGCAGCCGGATGCCGCGGGCACGCAGAGCGTCGAGGATCTCGGGCACCGTCGCGCCGGTGCTCACGGGCAGGTGCCAGAGGGAACCGACGGTGGAGCGCACGACCTTGCTGTTGTAGACGTCGACGCTCGCGTCGCTGACGATGACGGCGTCGGCTCCGGCGGCGTCGGCTCCGCGGATGACGGTGCCGGCGTTACCGGGGTCACGCACGTTCGTCAGGACGCAGACGAGGGCGTCGGCGGGCAGGCCGGCGAGCGCCTCCTCGAGGGGGACGTCGAGCACCCGGCACACGGCCGCGATGCCCTGCGGTGACTCGGTGTCGCACATGGCGGCGAGCACCTCCGCGCTGACCTCGTGCACCCAGAGCTCTGCGGCGCGGGCCGCGTCGACGATGGCCGTATGGCGCTCGGCCGCCTCGGTGGTCACGTAGACGTCGCGGACCAGCTCGGGCCGGAAGGCGACCGCCTCACGGACGGCCTGCGGCCCCTCCGCGAGGAACTCCCCGGTGCGCGAACGCACCGAACGCCGGGACAGCGCCCGTACGGCCTTGACCCGATCGGATCGGGTGTTGGTCAGCACGGGGTGTCCCGGCGTTCGGGGTGCGCTGCGGCTGTCAGTGGACAGGCGGCGTCGCTCAGGCGGCGTCGCCGGCGACCTTCGCCTCGGCCTGTGCCGGGACATTGGCGCGGGAGAGCTCCACGAGCGCGGTGAAGGCCGGCGCGTCGTTGACGGCCAGGTCGGCGAGGATCTTGCGGTCGACCTCGACACCGGCGGCCTTGAGGCCCTGCATGAACCGGTTGTAGGTCATGCCGTTGGCGCGGGCCGCGGCGTTGATGCGCTGGATCCAGAGGCGACGGAAGTCACCCTTCTTGGCGCGGCGGTCACGGTAGGCGTAGCCCAGCGAGTGGGTGACCTGCTCCTTGGCCTTGCGGTAGAGACGCGACCGCTGACCGCGGTAACCGCTCGCGCGCTCGAGAACGACGCGACGCTTCTTCTGGGCGTTGACCGCCCGCTTCACGCGTGCCACGTGAATACTCCTTCTCTGCTTGGTGCAGTGCTTCGTGCTGCTGGCTTACCGGAGACCCGGCTGCTCAGCGAGATGCTGATTGGTGGGGGTCCCGGCTCACTTGCCGAGGAGCTTCTTGGCCTTCTTGGCGTCCGGCTTGGCGAGCTCGACGTCGTTCGCGATGGAACGCATCTTCTTGCTCGACTTGTGCTCGAGCAGGTGGCGACCGCCGGCCTGCTCGCGCATGACCTTGCCGGTGCCCGTGAGGCGGAAACGCTTCTTCGCACCGCTGTGCGTCTTCATCTTCGGCATGGGGGCCGATCTCCTTCGTGTTGCGTGCGTCAGTGGACGTACGTGGTCTGTCGTGCCGGGTGCTCGAGACTGGGCTCTCGCCTCCGGCGGGTCACCGCGCGCCTGTCACTCGGCGGCGGCGGTGGCCTCGTCGGTCTGCGGGGCGGCCTCTGCGGCCGCGGGCTGCTCGCCTGCCGGCTGCTCGCCTGCGGGCTGCTCGGCCGTCGCCGGGCGCTGCTCGCGGGAGCGACGCTGCTCGGCCTTGGCCTCCGCCTTCTTCTTGGTCGGGCCGATCACCATGATCATGTTGCGGCCATCCTGCTTCGGGGCCGACTCGACGAAGCCGAGCTCGGCGATGTCCTCGGCGAGGCGCTCGAGCAGACGGCGACCGAGCTCGGGTCGCGACTGCTCGCGACCGCGGAACATGATCGTCACCTTGACCTTGTCGCCGGCCTTGAGGAACCGCTCGACGTGGCCCTTCTTGGTGCCGTAGTCGTGCGGGTCGATCTTCGGTCGGAGCTTGATCTCCTTGATGACGGTGTTGACCTGGTTCTTGCGCGCTTCCCGTGCCTTCATGGCGGCTTCGTACTTGAACTTGCCGAAGTCCATGAGCTTGGCGACCGGCGGCTTGGCCATGGGGGCCACCTCGACGAGGTCGAGGTTCGCCTCCTCGGCCAGACGCAGCGCGTCCTCGACGCGGACGATGCCGACCTGCTCGCCGTTGGGGCCAACCAAGCGCACTTCCGGGACCCGGATGCGCTCGTTGATGCGAGGCTCGCTGATGTGGTGCTCCTAAGTTCGAGAAATGGGTGACCAGACGGGTTCTGCTGTCCTGCTGCGACCACAACGAGAAAAGGGCTCCCCGTGTGTGCACGAGGAGCCCAAGGATCGCGTATGCCGGACGGTCGCCGTCACGTCACACGGCTCGTCACGCGCACCGCGGGACGGCACGCCTGTCGAGCAGACCTTGACCCGGCAACCCTGAGGTCGACGCGGGTGGAAGCGAGCTTCTCTTGCACGTCGTCACCCTGTTCCGCCGGAGCGGGAGTCGGGTGACGGCTGGTCAGTGCTCCATGTTAGCAGCCGGGACGGCTCGATCCGAATCGGCGCCGGAGCCGCTCGTCGTCCCGGTGGCGGCGGACGGCAGCGAACCCGAGCCCGCGCCGCGGGAGCGAGAGCGCCCGGCGGCCACCAGGCCGGCTGCTGCGACGAGCACGCCGAGCAGCGAGACGACGACGAAGCCCCACTGCCAGCCGCCGTGGTCGATGGCGAACCCGGCCAGCGGCGCACCGAGCGCCGACCCGGCGGTCATGGCCGAGCCGTGCCAGCCCATCATCTCGCCGCGGAAGCGCTCGGGGACGAGGCGGCTCAGCTGCTCGACCGTCGCGGTGATGGTCGGCGCGCAGAGCAGACCCGAGACCGTGACGAGCACCGCGAAGCTGGGCACCCCGACGGCGAGCGCGACGGGCAGCGTCAGCGCCGCGAGACCACCGAGGAGCCAGAAGACGGAGAAGGACCGGTGCCAGGCGCCGTAGACGAGGCCGCCCACCAGGGAGCCGGCGCCCCACAGGGCGAGCACCCAGCCGATCGACTGCGTGGCGTCGTAGGTGCGCAGGGCCGCGACGATGGAGACGTCGGTGCCGCTCAGCACCAGCGTGGAGCAGGCGGCCGCGAGGTAGACGGCGGCGACCGGCACGGTGATGAAGCCGCGGAGCGCACGCGGCGCGCGGCCCGTCCGGCCCGCCGCCTCGGACCCGGTCTCGGCCGTGGCGATCGCGTCGGCGCGGGCGCCCTCCCCCTGCTCGTCGGTGGCGGGCGTCGTCGTGTCGGAGGTGAGCGGCGGGTTGACCAGCCAGAGCACGAAGCCGGCCGCGACCGAGGTCAGCTCGCACACGAGCAGCGCCCAGGCCGTGTCGTAGCTGGTGGCGAGCCAGACGCCGATGGCCGGGCCGGCCATGAAGGAGAGCTCGGTCGCCGACGAGTCGAGCGAGAGCGCGGTGCGTCGCTGGTCGGCGGGCACCGAGCGGATGATGACCTGCCGCAGGATCGAGAAGGTCGGCACGACGAAGAGCCCCGCGAGCGCCGCGAAGCCGACGAGCGGCGCGTAGCCCACCCAGGGCGCGATGGACCAACAGACCACCTGGACGACCAGCGACGGGCCGACCGTGCGCCGCAGCCCGATGCGGTCGAGGAGGCGCCCGCGCCACGGACCCGAGACCGCGACGGCGATCGTCGAGGCCGCGGTGACGAGCCCGGCCTCGCCGTAGCTGCGGCCGAGGGACGACACGACGTGCAGCGTGAGGATGACGGCACCGGCCCACATCGGCACACGGATGAAGAAGCCGAGCAGCAGCGCGCCCCGCGTGTCGCGGTTGGCCAGCACCGGCCGGTACGCCCCGAGATCCATGGCGCCAGCCTGTCACCTCGCACCGACACGACGCACTCGGGTTTCGCACTCGGGTTTCGCGCTCGGGTTTCGCGCTCGGGTCGGGTCGGGAGCCCCGCCGCGAAAGGAGGTGCGACGGCATACGCCAAAAGGGTCTTGTGACGCGTGGGCGACAGGGGAAAGGTGGGGTCATGGCAAAGACGCCCGGCAGATCAGACCTTCCTGCGGCCCCCAACCCCGCCTCGCCGCAGGACATCCGCAACGTCGTGCTGGTCGGACCCGGCGGGGCCGGCAAGACCGCACTGTTCGAGGCCCTCGTGGCGGCCCGCGTGCTCGGTCAGCGCACCGGCGCGACGGAGCACGTGCGCACGACGACCCTCACCGCCGCCTCGTTCGACTCGGGCCCGGTCACGCTCAACCTGCTCGACACCCCCGGCTACCCCGACTTCGTCGGCGACCTTCGCGCCGGGCTGAGGGCCGCCGACGCCGCGGTGTTCGTGATCTCGGGGGCCGACGACATCGACCGCCCCGTGTCGCTGCTGTGGCGCGAGTGCGCGGCCGTCGGCATGCCGCGGGCGGTCGTGGTCACGCACCTCGACCAGCCCCGCGCCGACTTCGCGGCCACCGTCGAGACGTGCCGTCGCACCTTCGGCGACGCCCGAGCCACGCACTGGCCCACCGTCTCCGACGGCGAGGTCACCGGTGTCGTCGGCCTGCTCACGGGCGAGACCTCGGAGGAGCACGAGGACGCCAGGTCGGCCCTCATCGAGTCGGTCATCGAGGAGTCCGAGGACGCCACCCTGCTCGACCGCTACCTCGAGGGCGAGGCCATCGACACCGAGTCGCTCCTCACCGACCTGCGCGCCGCCATCGCGCAGGGCACCTTCTTCCCCATCGTCCCGGTGTCGCCGCTCACCGGCGCCGGCGTCGAGGAGCTCCTCGGCATGGTCGAGCGCGCCTTCCCCGACCCGACCGTGCACCCGCTGCCGACGGTGACCAGCCCTGCGGGTGGCGCGATCAGCGGCGTCGCCTGCGACCCCGACCAGCCGCTCGTGGCCGAGGTCGTGCGCACGACCACCGACCCGTACGTGGGACGCCTCTCCCTCGTGCGGGTCTTCTCCGGCACCCTGCGGGTCGACGAGACGGTGCACGTCTCGGGCCACCTGGGCGACTTCGTCGGCCACGAGGTCGCCGGCCACCCCGCGCACGACGACGACGAACGGGTCGGGCCCCTCGCGGCCCCCTTCATGGACGGCCACCGGCCCAGGGGGACCGCCATCGCCGGCGACCTCGCCCTCGTGTCGAAGCTGACCCGCGCCGAGACGTCCGACACCCTCTCGTCCGCGGAGCGGCCCGCAGTCGTCGCACCGTGGCTGCTGCCCGAGCCACAGCTGCCGGTGGCGATCCGGGCGGCGACGAAGTCCGACGAGGACAAGCTGGCCGCGGCGCTCCAGCGCATCGTCGCCGAGGACGTCACCGTGCGGCTCGACCACTCGGCCGAGACCGAGCAGGTCGTCCTGTGGACGATGGGCCAGGCCCACGTCGACGACCTCATCGCGCAGCTCGCCGACCGCTACGGCGTCACCGTGACCGCCGAGCCCTACCGCACCGCGCTGCGCGAGACCTTCGTGCGCAAGTGCAGCGTGCAGGGACGTCACGTCAAGCAGTCCGGCGGGCACGGGCAGTACGCCGTCTGCTCCATCGAGATCGAGCCGCTCCCCCGCGGGGCCGGCTTCGAGTTCGTCGACAAGGTGGTCGGCGGCGCCGTGCCGCGCCAGTTCATCCCGTCGGTGGAGAAGGGCGCCCGGCTCCAGCTCGAGAAGGGTCTGCTCACCGGACACCCCGTGGTCGACGTCCGGGTCACGCTCACCGACGGCAAGGCCCACTCCGTCGACTCGTCCGACGTCGCCTTCCAGACCGCTGCGGCCCTTGCGCTCAAGGAGGCCGCCAACGAGTCGACGATGGCGCTGCTCGAGCCGATCGACCGGGTCGACATCACCATCGCGGACGAGTACCTCGGCGCGGTGATGTCGGACCTGCGCGGTCGGCGGGGCCAGGTGCTCGGCACCGAGCCGGCCGACGCGATGGGACCGGAGGGCGGCTGGACCGTGGTGCACGCGGAGGTGCCGTCGTCGGAGCTGTCGCGCTACCCCATCGACCTGCGCTCGGTGTCGCACGGCACGGGCTCGTTCGTGCGCGAGCCGGTGCGCCACGACCTGCTCCCGGCCGACAAGGTGCGCGACCTCCTCAAGGCCTGAACGCCGCCGGGAGCCCTCCCCACCCACAATCGAGAGAACGCTCCGTCACGTGACAGAGCGTTCTCTCGATTGAAAAGGGGGGGTAGGGCGTGCGCGGGGGGCCGCTGGCTCAGAGGCGGACGACCATCTTGCCGGTGTTCTCGCCGCGCAGGACGCCGAGGAACGCGTCGACCGCGTGGTCGATGCCGTCGGCGAACGTCTCGCGGGAGGTGAGCGAGCCGTCGGCGATCCAGCCGGCCGCGCGCTGGGCGTACTCGCCGGCGAGGTCCCAGTGGTCACCGACGAGGAAGCCGGTGATCGTGCCCCGGGTCTGGATGAGACGGGCGAGGTTGCGCGGGCCGGGAGCCGGCTCGGTGTCGTTGTAGACCGAGATCGCGCCGCAGATCGCGATGCGACCGCCGAGACGCAGGGAGCCGATGGCGGCCTCGAGGTGCTCGCCGCCGACGTTGTCGAAGTAGACGTCGATGCCGTCGGGGGCTGCCTCGCGCAGGAGCGTGGAGACCTTGCCCTCCTTGTAGTTGAACGCGGCGTCGAAGCCGAGGTCGTCGAGCAGGTGGTCGACCTTCTCCTGCGAACCCGCGCTGCCGATGACGCGGCTGGCACCGAGCGCCTTGGCGACCTGGCCGACGACCGAGCCGACGGCGCCCGCGGCACCGGAGACGAAGACGACGTCGCCCTCCTTGATCTTCGCGATGCGGGTCAGGCCCGCGTATGCGGTCAGGCCGGTCATGCCGAGCACGCCGAGGTATGCCGAGGCGGGGGCCACGGACGTGTCGACGACGCGGACGGCGGTGCCGTCGACGACGGCCTCCTCGCGCCAGCCCAGGCCGTGGAGCACGCGGTCGCCGACGGCGATGCCGTCGGTCTTCGACTCGGTGACGACGCCGACGGCGCCGCCGTGCATGGCCTCACCGAGGGCGTACGGCTCGGTGTAGGACTTGGCGTCACTCATGCGGCCGCGCATGTAGGGGTCGACCGACATGACCTCGTTGCGGACGCGGACCTGGCCGTCGGCCAGCTCGACCGGCGCGCTCTCGACGAGGGCGAAGTCGTCGTGGGTGGGCCAGCCGACGGGGCGGCTGACGAGCTGGACCTCGCGGGGGTTGGTCATCGGATCTCCTTGTGCAGCAGTGTTTCTGAGGTACGGGTGGCCGGGCTCAGTCGATGATGATCTCGACGGGGATGTTGCCGCGAGTCGCGTTGGAGTAGGGGCACACCTGGTGCGCGACGTCGACGAGCTCGCGGCCGAGCTGGGCGTCGACACCCTCGGGCAGCTCGACGTGCAGGACGACGCCGAGGCCGAAGCCCGTGCTCGACGAGCCGCTGAGGCTGACGTCGGCCGTGACCGCGACGTCGAAGTCCTCGACCCGACGCTTGCGCGCGACGAGACCGAGGGCGCTCGCGAAGCACGCGGCATACCCGGCGGCGAAGAGCTGCTCGGGGTTGGTGCCCTCGCCGCTGCCGCCGAGCTCGCGGGGTGCCGCGAGGGTGACGTCGAGTCGACCGTCGGAGGTGACGGCGCGTCCCTCGCGCCCGGAGGCGGTGGCGGAGGCGACGTACTGGGCGGTCTGGGTGGCGGTGGTCATGGGTCTCCTCGGATGACGAATTGCGAACCATTAAGTTGTGCGCAATTTGATAGTACGCTTGGTGCATGAGCCCGTCCAATCCGACCACCGCCGCCGGCACCCTCAGCCTCGAGCAGCAGATCTGCTACGCCATGCACACCACGGTGCGGGCGTTCGACGCCGTCTACCGCGAGCTCCTGGCGGAGCACGGGCTCTCCTACCCGCAGTACATCGCGCTCATGGGCGTCGGCGAGCACGGTCCCATGACCGTCAGCAGCCTCGGCGAGCACATGCGCCTCGACTCGGGCACCCTCTCCCCCCTGCTCAAGCGGATGGAGGCGGCGGGGCTCGTCGGCCGCTCGCGCGACCCGGAGGACGAGCGGCGCGTCCTCGTCCGCGTCACCGCGGCCGGACGTGACAAGCTCGCAGCGCTGCAGGACATGCCCCAGCGCATCGCGGCTCGGAGCGGGCTCACGCGCGAGCAGTTGCTCGCCCTGCACCAGACCCTGCGCACGGTGACCGAGCGCCTCGACCACCAGCCCGGCGACTGAGGCGACGTCGACCTCAGGACGGCAGCAGGATCGAGATGGCGTGGATGAGCATCCCGATGAGGCCGCCGACGAGCGTGCCGTTGATCCGGATGAACTGCAGGTCGCGGCCGACCTGCAGCTCGACCCTCTCGGCGGTCTCCTTGCCGTCCCAGCGGTCGACGGTGTCGCTGATGATGCGGGTCAGCTCGGTGCCGTAGCGGTCGATCGCGTAGATGGTCGCGTCGCAGATGCGGGCGTCGATGCGGTCGCGCAGGGCCTCGTCGGTGAGGAGCCGCTCGGCCAGCGCGGTGACCTCCTGGACGGCGCGGACCCGGACCGGGCCGCCCTCGTCCTCCAGCGCGGCCACGACGACCGACCGGAGTGAGCCCCAGAGCGACATCGCGGTGTCGCTCACCTGCGGGTGCGAGAGGACCCGCTCCTTGAGCCGCTCGGCCTTGGCCTGCGTCGCGGGGTCGTGCTGGAGGTCGTCGGCAAGGTCGATGAGCAGCTTGTCGAGGGCCTGGCGCACGTCGTGGCGCGGGTCGTTGCGGATGTCGGCGAGCCACTTGAGGGCCTCGACATGGATCTTGCGGGCGACGATGTCGTTGATGGCGTCGGGCACCCAGGCCGGGGCGCGCTGCGTGATGAGCGACTCGAAGAGGTCCTCGTTGTCGACGAGCCACACACGGATCTCGTCCAGCGCGAGGTCGACGAGACCGACGTGGGCCTCGTCGCGCACGACCTGGTCGAGCAGGCCACCCGCGAGCGAGCTGACCGGCTCCTGGGCGAGACGCGGCAGGACGGCCTGCTCGATGACCGCCCGGACGTCCTCGTCGGGGATGCGGTGCAGCGCGTGGACCGTGACCGTGGCGACCTCGTCGACGAGGCGCTTCGCGTGGCCCGGCGCCAGCGCCCACTCAGCAGCCCTGCGGGTCGGCTCCGCGTCGAGCACCCGTTCGCGGATGATGTCCTCGCGCATGAAGTTCTCGCTGACGAACTCCTCGAGGCTGCGCCCGATCATCTCCTTCTTGCGCGGGATGAGCGCCGTGTGCGGGATGGGCAGGCCGAGCGGGTGGCGGAAGATCGCCGTCACGGCGAACCAGTCGGCGCAGGCACCCACCATCGAGGCCTCGGCGCCGGCGTTGACGAAACCGAGGAAGCCGTCGTCGTGTCCGCGGGTGAGCACGTAGACGATCGCCGCGAGCACGAGCAGGCCCGTGGCGACGAGTCGCATCTGGCGCAGGTCGCGGCGACGCTGGGCCTCGAGCGCCGGGTCGACGATGAACCCGAGCGGACCGCCTGCGCCCGTACCCCGGCGCCGGCTGCCGGCGCGCGGCTCGGGAGACCCCGCGCCGGCGCTCGGGGGCGGGCCGGCTTCGGGCGAGGGCGCTGCGGCGTCGCGCTCCCGCGTCGCCTGGGGTGTGGTGTCCACGTCCGGCACCTCCACTGGTGGTGTGCTCAGCGCGCCGTCTCGAGCGCGAAGGTCAGAGCATCGATCCTCGCACGCGTCTCGCCATCAGTTGCTATGCGCTCGCCGATGCGGGTCGCGACGGCGCTCACGTCGGCCGCCTCGAGCCCGGGTCGGAGCTCCAGCACGACGCGCAGCACCCCCGCCCCGGACGGCTCACCGGCCTCGAGCCGGTGGTTCTCGACGGATGCCTCGACGGCCACGGCCGCGCTCACGGCGGAGGCGACGTGGGGGTCGAGGTGGCTGGGCCGCCACTCGCGCTCCTGGGCCAGCGCCCACAGCATGCTGGGCCGCAGCACGCCGGCGTGGGCAGAGGCGACGTCGACGAGCAGCACGTGGCACTCCTCGGTGATGGCGGCCTGCGCGGCCGCGGCGGCCCGCACGGGCACCGGTCGCGCCCCGGGGTCCCACGCCGCGAGGCTCTCGAGCGAGGTGAACATCGGCAGGGCCCGCGAGCCGTCGGGTGCCGTCAGCGTCACCGCGGCCATGTCGCTGCGAGTGTCCATCGCGTGCGCACCGCTGTCGTCGACCTCGGTGGCGACCGCCACGACCGGCACGAGCCACCGACTGGTGGCCACGCTGCGCATGAGGACGAGCTCGGCGTCCGGGCCCGGCGTCGACTGGACGGCTCGCAGCGCAGCGAGCAGCCCCTCGTCCGCCGAACCGCCGTCGCCCGAGAACCCGTGCGACGGGATCGACTTGCCCTCCCAGGCCTGGCCGGCCGAGTCCGCAGGACGGCCGTGCGCGTCGACGTGGCCGGACGCGGTCGGGTCGTCGGACGCGCCGCTCATGCGGAGGGACGACCGGCGACGTCGAGCGCCTCCGGCAGCGTGAACGCGCCCCGGTAGAGGGCCGAGCCGACGATGGCGCCCTCGACCCCGTCACCGACGAGGGTGCGGATGGTCGCGATGTCGTCGAGGGTGGAGACACCCCCGCTGGCGACGACAGGACGGTCGGTGCGGGCACACACGTCGCGGAGCAGGTCGACGTTGGGGCCCTGGAGCATGCCGTCCTTGTTGACGTCGGTGACGACGTAACGGGCACAGCCCTCACGGTCGAGCCGCTCGAGGGTCTCCCAGAGGTCGCCGCCCTCGCGGGTCCAGCCGCGGGCTGCGAGGGTCGTGCCGCGCACGTCGAGGCCGATCGCGACCCGGTCGCCGTGATCGGCGATGATGCGGGCCGTCCACTCCGGGTCCTCGAGCGCCGCGGTGCCGATGTTGACCCGGCGGCAACCCGTCGCGAGCGCCGCCTCGAGCGACTCGGTGTCGCGGATGCCACCGGAGAGCTCGACCTGCAGGTCGAGCCGGCCCACGATCGAGGCGATGAGCTCGCGGTTGCTCCCCCGCCCGAACGCCGCATCGAGGTCGACCAGGTGGATCCACTCGGCGCCGGCGTCCTGCCACGCCTTCGCCGCCTCCCACGGGTCACCGAACTGGCCTCCGCTGCCGGCGACGCCCTGCACGAGCTGCACCGCCTGCCCGTCGGAGATGTCGACGGCGGGCAGCAGCTCGAGCCGTGGCTGGTCGGTCGGTGTGGTCATTCGGTCACGCACTCCTCGGGTCGATCGTCGACCTCCGAGTATGCCGTGGGGCAACCTGACGCCGTCGACCGGACCGTCAGGCGGGCGGGACACCCGAGGTGCCCCGCCCGCCCGGTCCGGCTCGTTCCGATCAGCCCTCCGTGCCACCACCGGGCTGGAGCGATCCGTTGACCGTCAGGGCGTACGGCGCGTACTGGCGCACGGTCTCGGTCGGCTCGTCGTAGGAGACGATCGCGACGACGGAGGTGGCGGACCGCAACCGCGAGAGCTGCCCGCGTGACAGGTGCACGGCGTTGCGGCCGTCGAACTCGATCTGGGTGACCGACAGCTCCTTGCCGGTCCTGATGCCGACGAGCTTCAGGTGCCAGTTGGCCACGGGCGTGGGGCTGATCTGGGTCGGCGACCGGAACGGTGCCAGGCTGGAGCCGTCGCTCACCAGCGTCCCCCCGACCGTCACGTCGTCGACGAGCAGGCCACCCTCGTTGACGCCGCCGTCCGACACGTAGTGCAGCGACAGCAGGACGGTCTGGCCGGCATACGCCGAGAGGTCGTATGTGTGCGGCTCGAAGCCGGCGGTCGTCCCGTTGAGGGCGGGCCCGTTCGGGCCGGCGACGGTGTGGTCGCCGGCGATCGGCGTGTAGGTCTTGCCGCCGTCGGTCGACACCTCGACGTACGCGTAGTCGAAGCCCTGCTCGGCGCCGTACTTGGCGAGGAACCGCAGCGTCGGGTCGGCCGTGGGGACTGTCACCGAGGCGACGGCGGCGGAGTCGAGGTTGCTCGCGTTGCCCGACCAGAGGACCGGGTTGCCCGGGCGGTCGGGGTCGTTGCCGACGACCGTCCAGAGCAGCGGCTGCGAGGGCAGCTCGCTCGCTCCGCGGAAGGTGACCGACCGGAGGTCCTCACCCTTGAGTGCGCGACCGCGCGCCGTCAGCGGGACGTAGTCCGCGCCGTTCGGGGCCGCTCCCGGCGTGGCGTATGCCGTGGGGTTGGCGAGGTTGACCGACGAGCGGAGGCTCGCGCTCGTCACCCGCTGCCGCGACAGGCCCTTGAGCTTGACCTTGGCAGCGTCGTCGACGAGCTTGTCGAGCAGCACCATCGACTGGTGGTCGTGCAGGACGGTGTAGAGGTCCGCGCCCCGAGCGGCGAGCGCTGCCTCGATCGAGGCCAGTCCCTGGTGGGCGCCGTCGCGGTGCAGCTCGGACATGAACGCCGTGCCGTAGCGGTCGTAGAGGAAGAGCATCAGGGAGTAGGCGTGCCCGTAGTCGGCCAGCACGGCGTTCGGGTTGCCGCCCTCGCCCCAGAGGTTGAACGAGTTCTCCGGTCCCCCGCAGTCACGCGGGTTGGTGTTGAACGGAGTCGTCACGGTGCCGAAACCCTGGAAGCAGTAGAGGTGGCTGTCGCCGCCGCGGTCGAAGACGGTCTTGGTCGCGTCCACGTAGCCGACGAGGGTCTGGGCGAAGTCGGAGAGGCCTTCGTTGACGGCGATCGACTCGAACGGGTCGGTGTAGTACTGCAACAGGTGCTGGTACTCGTGGGCGAAGGTGCCCTCGTAGAGCCGTGGGCGGGCGGGCCGGGTCGAGCAGAGGTCGGTGGTCGGCGCGTCGGGAGGGTTGACGCCCGTGCGGTGCGCCCAGTCGTAGGCGTCGATCGTCATGACGTTGCGGTCGAACAGCTCGTTGAACTGCGCCGAGAAGAAGCCGGCGATGTAGGTCGGGGCCGCGGGGAACGTGTAGTAGTTGTCGTCGCGCACGTTGTCGACGAGAGTGACGATCTTGTCGCCGGCGCCGTCGTAGACGCCGCCGTTGCCGTTCGCGTCCGGGCCGATGAGCGCGTTGCTGCCGTCACGGTCCGGGGCGACGCTGAAGGCCTCGGACTCCTTCGGGAACATGTTCGCGTCGAACTCCCTGACGAGGTCGTTGACCTGGGCGTCGGTGACGACCGTCGACTGCGGGTCGGCCGCCGTGCGGCAGTCACCGGCAGGGAACGAGGTGTCGTTGGCGACCCAGACCTCGATCTTGGCGCCGACGGCGCGCAGCGTGTAGTCCTTGCGGTAGAGCAGGCCGTTGAAGTCGTCGAGCCCGAGCCACTGGCGCACGGTCCCGACCTCGGGGGTGGCGGCCAGGGCGCGGGGCGCGAGCCGCGCCGAGCGCTTCGCGGAGAACTGGTCGGGGACGTTCACTGGCTTGCCGTCGAGCCGGAAGTCCTTGCGCTTCAGCTCCTTGACGTCGGACCGTGGATCGGATGCTCCGGGCGGCGCGCTGGTGGCCGCGGGCGGCGAGGCCGCCGGTGCGACCGCAGGCGCCGTGGCTGCCCCGGCCGGTGCCGCCATGGCAACCGCGGCCAGCACTGCGGTGCCGATCAAGGTGAAGCGTCGTCCGCGCATCTGACTCCCCTATCGTCCCTGGCTCGCGGGCACTCCGTCGGACCCACGAATGCCAGCCATCAGACACCCGTGCCGGACCCGGGGTCAATGGTCGGGGAGGTCCCCCGGAGGCGTCAGGAGGACGTCGGTGGGACCTCCGGCCCGGCCGGGGGCCCTGCTGGTTCAGGCGGCGTCGGCTCGGACGAGGCTGCGATCTCGGCCCGGTGGCGCCACAGCACGTAGGCGAGACCGAGCACCAGCACGACCCCGATGAGCAGCAGGCGCATCGGCCAGGACAGGTCGAGCAACGTCGTGACCACCAGCGTGCCGATGGCCGTGCCGACCGTCGTGGGCAGGCCGGGCCGACTCGCCCGGCGGCGAGGGTAGAGCGAACCGGACGTCGTTCGGCGCCGGGTCGAGGAGGTCGAGGTGCGCCTCGTCGTCCTCCGGGCCGTCGACCTCTTCGTGCGCGCCGACGAGCTCGTGGACCTCTTCGTCGCCATGGCTCCTCCTCGTCGGCCAGACCCCTTGGCTGTCAAGGAATCTCGGGCACCGTCACAGGCTGTGGACCCAGTTCTCCAAGAGGTGCAGCCCGGCGTCGCCGGACTTCTCGGGATGGAACTGCGTCGCGCTCAGTGGCCCATTCTCGACCGCGGCGACGAACTTCGCACCATGACGCGCCCAGGTGACCCGGGGCGCTACCCGCGCGAACGCGCCGGTGGCCTCGAGCGTCCACTGCTGGACGGCGTACGAGTGCACGAAGTAGAAGCGCTCCTGCTCGACGCCCGCGAAGAGACGGGAGCTCTCGGCGGGCTCGACCTCCGACCACCCCATGTGCGGCACGACGTCGGCGGGCAGGCGCTCGACCGTGCCGGGCCACTCGGCCATGCCCTCGAGCGGTGTCGCGGAGGGCTCGGTGGACCCGTCGAAGAGCACCTGCATGCCGACGCAGACGCCGAGCACGGCCCGGCCACCGCTGATGCGCCGACCGATGATGCGCGGACCGTGCGCCGCGGCGAGACCTGCCATGCAGGCGTGGAAGTTGCCGACACCGGGGACGAAGAGCCCGTCGCACCCGAGGGCACGCACCGGGTCGGCCGTGAGCGTGACGCTCGCTCCCACCCGCTCGAGCGCGCGGACGGCCGAGCGCACGTTGCCGCTGCCGTAGTCGAGGACGACGACGTCGGCGGTCATCGGGGACCCACCATGGTCAGAGGGCTCCCTTGGCGCTGGGGATGCCGACGACGCGCGGGTCGGGTGCGACGGCGGCGCGCAGGGCCCGCGCGACGGCCTTGAACTGCGCCTCGACGATGTGGTGCGGGTCGCGGCCGGCGAGCACGCGCACGTGGAGGCAGAGGCCCGCGTTGTAGGCGAAGGACTCGAGGACGTGCCGCGTCATCGACCCGGTGAAGTGACCGCCGATGAGGGCGTACTGCTGCCCCTCGGGCTCGCCCTCGTGGACGACGTAGGGACGACCGGCGACGTCGACGACCGCGTGGCAGAGCGCCTCGTCGAGGGGCACGGTGGCGTCGCCGAACCGGGAGATGCCGGCCTTGTCGCCGAGCGCCTCGCGCAGCGCCTGCCCGAGGACGATCGCCGTGTCCTCGACGGTGTGGTGCACGTCGACGTCGACGTCGCCGGTGGCCTTGACCGTGAGGTCGATGAGCGAGTGCTTGCTCAGCGACGCGAGCATGTGGTCGTAGAAGGGCACCCCGGTGGAGACGTCGGAGCGGCCGCTGCCGTCGAGGTCGAGCCAGAGCTCGACCGACGACTCGGACGTCGCGCGGGTGATCTTCGCGGTGCGGCTTGCGGGGCTGGCTTGGCTGGCTGGGCTGCTCATGCCGTGGGCTCCTGGCTGTCGACGTGGGTGGGGGCGAGGCGCGTCATGGCCTCGAGGAATGCAGTCGTCTCGTGCGGGTCGCCCGCCGTGACGCGGAGGTGGTGGGCGATGCCCATGTCGCGCACCAGGACGCCCTCGTCGAGCAGCGCCTGCCACGTGGCCTTCTCGTCGCGCAGGCCGCCGAAGAGCACGAAGTTGCTGTCGCTCGCGACGGGCCGCGCGCCGAGCTCGGCGAGCCGCTCGACGATGCGGTCTCGCTGGTGCTTGATCACCTCGACCGTGCCGAGCATGACGTCGGCGTGCTCGAGCGCGACGCGGGCGATCGTCTGCGTCGGGCTGCTCAGGTGGTAGGGCAGCCGCACGAGGCGGAGCGCGTCGACGAGCTCGGGCGCCGCGACGAGGTAGCCGAGCCGGCCACCGGCGAACGCGAAGGCCTTGCTCATGGTGCGGGTGACGACGAGTCGCGGGTGCTCGGCGAGCAGTGTCAGCGCGGATCGGGTTCCGGGCCGGGCGAACTCGGCATAGGCCTCGTCGACGACGACGATGGCGTTCGGTGCCGCCTCGAGCACCGCACCGATGACCTCGAACGGCAGGGCGGTGCCGGTCGGGTTGTTCGGGGAGCAGAGGAACACGATGGCGGGGTCGTGCTGGCGCGCCTGGCGGGCTGCCGAGTCGGGCGTGAGGTCGAACGCGTCGGGATCGGTCGCGGCAGAGCGCAGCCCGTCGACCCAGGTGGTGCCGAGCGTCTCGGTGATGATCGGGTGCATCGAGTAGCTCGGCGTGAACCCGAGCGCGACGCGGCGGTGACCACCGAAGGCCTGCACGACGTGGGAGAGGACCTCGTTGGACCCGTTGCCGGCCCAGAGCTGCTCGGGCGTCAGCGCCACCCCCGACTGCTTCTCGAGGTAGGCCGTGAGCGCTTTGCGCAGCTCGGTGAACTCGCGGTCGGGGTAGCGGTTCAGCGCGGAGACGTCGTCGGCGAGCGCCGCCAGCACGGCGTCGACGACGACCTGCGGCACCGGGTAGGAGTTCTCGTTGGTGTTGAGCCGCACCGGCACGTCGAGCTGCGGTGCGCCGTAGGGCGTGCGACCGCGCAGGTCGGGGCGCAGCAGCCGCTGCACCTCGTCGGCCGCGGTGGCCGGGGCGGCCGCCGTGGCGGTGTCGTCGGTCACCGTGGGACCTCGTCGCCGAAGCGTGCGGTGACGGCCTCGCCGTGGGCCGGGAGGTCCTCGGCCTGCGCGAGCGTGACGACGTGACGGGCCACGTCGCGCAGGGCCGTCTCGTCGTAGTCGACGACGTGGATGCCCCGGAGGAACGACTGCACCGACAGACCGCTGCTGTGGCAGGCGCAGCCGGCGGTGGGCAGCACGTGGTTCGAGCCGGCGGCGTAGTCGCCGAGGCTCACCGGGCTGTGCGGGCCGACGAAGACCGCGCCGGCGTTGCGCACGCGCGCGGCGACGTCGGCGGCGTCGCGGGTCTGGATCTCGAGGTGCTCGGCGGCGTACGCGTTGACGACGTCGAGACCGGCGTCGAGGTCGTCGACGAGGACGATGCGCGACTGGGTGCCCTCGAGCGCCTCGGTGACGCGCTCGGAGTGCTTCGTCGCCGGCACGCGTCGCGCGAGGGCGCGCTGGGTGTCCTCCGCGAGCGACTCGCTGTCGGTGACGAGCACCGAGGCGGCGAGCGGGTCGTGCTCCGCCTGGCTGACGAGGTCGGCGGCGACGTGGTCGGCGTCGGCGGAGTCGTCGGCGAGGATCGCGATCTCGGTGGGGCCGGCCTCGGCGTCGATGCCGATGAGACCCTTGAGCAGGCGCTTGGCCGCCACGACCCAGATGTTGCCGGGCCCGGTGACGAGCGACACGGGGTCGCACGAGACCTGCTCGCCGTCGACGGTGCCCCACTCGGGGTCGTCGTCGACGAAGCCGTGCGCGAACATCGCGACCGCCTGGGCGCCGCCCACGGCGTACACCTCGTCGACCCCCAGCAGCGCGCACGCCGCGAGGATCGTCGGGTTGGGGTAGCCGGCGAACTCACCGGTGTTCTCGCGCTGCGGCGGGGACGCGACCGCGAGCGAACCCACCTCGGCGAGCTGCGCCGGCACGACGTTCATGATGACGCTGCTCGGGTAGACCGCGAGGCCGCCGGGCACGTAGAGGCCGACCCGGTCGACCGGCACCCAGCGCTCGGTGACGGTGCCGCCGGGCACGACCTGGGTCACGGTGTCGGTGCGGCGCTGGTCGGCGTGCACGAGGCGGGCGCGACGGATCGACTCCTCGAGCGCCGCGCGGAGGTCGGGGTCGAGGCGGTCGAGCGCCGACCGGAGCACGGCGCGTGGCACGCGCAGGTGGCCGGGGCGCACGCCGTCGAAGCGCTCGCCGAGGTCGCGCAGCGCCGCGGCTCCTCGATGCTCGACGTCCTCGCAGATCGGCCGCACCTGCTCGAGGGCGGCCGTGACGTCGAACTCGGCTCGGGGCAGGGCCCGGCGCAGGAAGCGCACGTCGAGCGTGCGTCCGCGCAGGTCGAGGGAAGACATCATGGCCCCAAGTCTAAAAGCCGCGCGGAGGTGCCCGACGCCACGTCTCAGCGAGCGGTGAAGCGCCGGTGCGCGAGGGCCGCCACGAGACCGACGAGGAGCGCCAGCACCGTGCCGGCGGCAGCGCCCACGAAAGGGTGGTCGGCGAAGACGCGACCGCCGACGTAGCCGACGCCCGAGCACCAGCTCGCCCACAGGACGCAGGCCACCGAGTCGTAGGCGGCGAAGCGTCGCGCGGGGAAGCCGGTCGCCCCCATCGTGAGCGTCGTCGCCGTGCGGCCCCCCGGCACGAAGCGCGCGCCCACGAGGACCGGGCCACCCGCTCGAGCCGTCGCCCCCGCGGCCCACGCGTGAGCCCTCGCCGTACGCGTGCCCGGGCGGACGCGGGAGAGGACGCGGGTCCCCAGCGCCCGCCCGACGGCATACGCCACGTGGTCGCCGGCGACGGCGCCGGCAGCGCCGGCGACCACGACCAGCGCGAGGTCGGGCCCGTGGCCGGCCGCGAAGGTGCCGGCCAGCAGCACGGCGGCCTCGCTCGGCACGAGGGGCAGGAAGGCGTCCAGCACCGCCAGGCCGACGAGGAGGACGTAGAGCCAGGGCGACGTCATGACGGTGCTGACGAGCTCGAGCGCGGTGTCACCCATGAGCGGACGGTAGGGGCGGCGGATGACGCGGCACCCCTTCTTCCGCCTCCCGCACGCCAACGCGGCGTGAACTCCCGTCGCCACGAGACCGTGCGGCGGTGCGCCTACGGAATCCTGACCTGCGACAGGGCAAGGACTGACCAACGGCTGACCCGTCGCCCACCGCGCGTCCGCCACGCTCGTCGGGCCGCTTCCCGACCGGGTCGCTGCGCCCCCACCCGACAGGAGAACCCGTGCCCGTCGTCATCCCCCGGCGCCGCCTCGCCGCGGCCCTCGCCGGTGCCGTCGTCGCCGTCGTGCCGGCCAGCGTCGCGCTGACGGCTGTCGCCGGCGCGCCGGCCTCGGCGCTGCCCCTTCCCGCCGTGGCACCGGCCGCCCCGGCAGCCGTCGCCGCAGCCCCGCTCACCGTGTCGCAGGCCATCGCGGGCCAGACGGGCCAGAGCGCCACCGTGCGCGGCTACGTCGTCGGCCAGCCCACCGCGACGAGCACCGTCGTCACGTCCGGGTTCCCCAACGACTACGCCCTCGCCGTCGCCGACTCCGCGTCGGAGACCTCGACGAGCCGGATGCTCTACGTGCAGATCCCCTCGGCCTTCCGTTCCGCCTGGGGGTTGAGAACCAACCCGTCGCTCATGGGCCGCCAGATCGACGTCACCGGCGCGCTCTCCGCCTACTTCTCGCACCCCGGCATGACGGGCACGACGGCCTTCGCCTTCAGCAGCGAGTCGGGAACGACACCGCCGCCGACCACGACCACCTCGACCGGCACTCCGACCAGCACGACAGGGCCCTACGACTCGACGTACTACGCATCCGCCGTCGGCAAGAGCGGGTCGGCGCTGCGGACCTCGCTGCACGGCATCATCAGGACGCAGACGGTGCTCACCTACGACCAGGTCTGGACCGCGCTCAAGGACACCGACCAGGACCCGAACAACACGAACAACGTCGTCGAGATCTACTCGGGCCGCTCCATCGCCAAGTCCGACAACGGCGGCGGCGTCGACCAGTGGAACCGTGAGCACGTCTGGGCGAAGAGCCACGGCGACTTCGGCACCACCAACGGGCCCGGCACCGACGTCCACCACCTGCGACCTGAGGACGTCACCGTCAACAGCGACCGCGGCAACCTCGACTTCGACAACGGCGGCGGAGCGGTCGCACAGTGCACCGGCTGTCTCCGCGACGCCGACTCGTTCCAGCCGCGCGACGCGGTCAAGGGTGATGTCGCGCGGATGATCTTCTACATGGCCGTGCGCTACGAGGGCGACGACGCGTGGCCCGACCTCGAGCCCAACGAGTCGGTGAACAACGGCACCGCCCCGTACATCGGCAAGCTGTCGGTGCTCAAGCAGTGGAACCTGCAGGACCCGCCCGACGCGTTCGAGAAGCGTCGCAACCAGGTCATCTACGACACCTGGCAGCACAACCGGAACCCGTTCGTCGACCACCCCGAGTGGGTCACCTCGATCTGGGGCTCCTGACCGCCACGACCGGCGGGTTCGGGACGGCCGTGCTCACGACGTCTGGTCGATGAGCACGGCCGTCTCCCAAGCCCATTGGCGCCAGAGGTCGTAGCGACCCGAGCGGCCACCGTGACCGGCCGCCATCTCGGTGCGGAAGAGCAGCTGCGGCGTCCTCGTCCCCTCCGGCGCGGCCCGGTCGGCGTGGCGCATCGCTGCCACCCACTTGGCCGGCTCGGTGACGAGGACCCGCGTGTCGTCGAGACCTGCCGTCACGAGGATGCTCGGCCGGGGGCCCGGGCGCACGTTCTCGTACGGCGTGTACGAGCGGATCAGGGCGTATGCCGCCGGGTCGTCGACGGGGTTGCCCCACTCCTCCCACTCGACGACCGTGAGCGGCAGGCTGGGGTCGAGCACCGAGCTCAGGGCGTCGACGAAGGGCACCTGCGCGTGGACGAACCGGAAGCGGTCAGGCGCCTGGTTGACGACGGCGCCGATGAGCAGGCCACCGGCCGAACCACCCTCTGCCGCAAGCCGGTCGGGGGCGACGATGCCGGTCTCGATGAGGTGGTCGGCGCAGGCGACGAAGTCGCTGAACGTGTTGGGCTTGGCCTCGAGCTTGCCGTCGTCGTACCAGGTCCGACCCATCTCCGACCCGCCGCGCACGTGGGCGATCGCGAAGACCCAGCCACGGTCGAGCAGCGAGAGGCGCAGCACCGAGAACCAGGGGTCGCTGGCGATGCCGTAGGCACCGTACGCGTTGAGCAGCCCGGGTGCGGTGCCGTCGGCCACGACGTCGTCGCGGTGCACGACGGAGATCGGGATGCGGGTGCCGTCCGGAGCCGTGGCCCACTCGCGCCGCTGCCGGTATCGGCCGAGGTCGACATCGCCGCGCACGTGCTGCTGCTTGAGCAGCGTGAAGGTGCGGGCGTGCACGTCGTAGTCCTCGACCGTGCGGGGCGTGACGAGCGACTCGTGCACGACCTGCAGCGTGCGGGTGCTCGCCTCGGGGTTGACGCCGACGAGCAGCGTGCCGATGGGCTCACCGACCGCGATGTCGTGCGCCTCGCCGAGGCCGTTGGGCGCCTGCGCGTCGCGCAGCACGACGCGGATGCCCGTGCCGCCCTCACGCCGCAGCGAGACGGCGATGAAGTCGTCGAAACCCTCCGCGCCCGTGACGTACTCGTCCTCAGTGGTGACCCCCAACGGCACCCACTCGTCGGCCGAGGTGCACGTGACCGGGGCGACGGCGAGCTCGAAGTTCACCCGGTTCGCGTTGTGGGTGACGAGCAGCTGCTCGCCGAACGGCTCGATGTCGTACTCGACACCCTGTCTGCGTGGCGCGACGACCCGGGGCCTGCCCAACGGGTCGTCGGCGTCGAGGAGGCGGAACTCGCTCGTCGTCTTCGAGCCGATGGCGATGATGACGAGTCGGTCGTCGCGCGAGGTGCCGACCCCGACGAAGAACCGCTCGTCCGTCTCCTCGTGGACCAGCACGTCGGCCTCTGCGG
Organism: Terrabacter sp. 28; assembly: GCA_000955875.1. Taxonomy (GTDB): domain Bacteria; phylum Actinomycetota; class Actinomycetes; order Actinomycetales; family Dermatophilaceae; genus Terrabacter. Next base: position 62,240 of record JYOE01000031.1, on the reverse strand, counting down.
GGGTGCCGACCTCGTGACGCCACACCTGGTGCGGGCGCCACGCGTCGTCGACCTTGGTGTAGAAGAGCTGGCGCTGGTCGAGAGACCACGCCAGCGAGCCACCGGTGCGGCGGACCGAGTCGTCGAGCTGCTCCCCGTCCGCGATGCGCCGCACGTGCACGTCGTAGCGCTCGTCGCCCACGACGTCGACGGCATACGCGAGCAGGTCCCCCGCGGGCGACACCTCGCTGGCTCCGACGGCGAAGAACTCGTGGTCGCGGCCTTCCACGTTCTGGTCGAGCAGCACCTGCTCCCCCGCCGGCGGGCGGCCGTCCTCGAGCACGGGACGCTGCGGATGGTCTGCCGCGAGCACCCGAGCCTCGACGGCGTACTGCTCGCCCTCGACGGTGCGCGAGTAGTACCACCAGCGGTCGTGGCGCACCGGCACCGAGAGGTCGGTCTCCTCGATCCGCGAGCGGAACTCCTCGAAGACCTGGTCGGCGAGGGGCCGCAGGTGCTCGGTGCACTGGGTCGCCCACGCGTTCTCGGCGGCGAGCAGCTCGCGCAGCTCGTCACCGTCGCGGTCCGCCATCCAGGCGTACGGGTCCTCGAAGCGGTCGCCGTGGTGCTCGCGGACGACGGGGTCGCGACGCGCGACGGGGGGCTCCAGCATCCGAGCAGTCTAGGAGGACGGGGTCGACTCCCTGGGCAGCCGGGTCGCGGCCGCGTCAGGCGGTCACGCGAGCGAGCACGACCAGGGCGATCGTGCGGCTGACCTTGGCCTGGTAGCCGTCGTCCTCGAAGACGTGCTCGTCGAGCCGGCGCCACGGGTGCTAGCCACCAGCCGGGCTCCCAGTCGGCGCCGCCGTTCGAGGCTGCCACCACCCAGTCGGGGCCACGCCGGAGGTACGTCAGTGGCGTCCGGTTGATGTGGGACGGCCCGGGATCACGAGGATCCCGGGCCGTGCTCCAGCGCCTGACCCGGTCAGTGGACCTTGACCTGGCCCTGGACGCGCTGGGTGCCGCTGTCGTAGACGACCGCGCCCGAGGCGTCGCGCACGACGACACGCATCGTGTCGCCACTGGCCGCGTCGACCGCGGTCACCTCGAACCGGCGGCCCGGCAGGCCGCCGACGGTGGCGGTGCCGGCGAGGCGCGCGGTGTCGCCCGTCACGACGAGCCAGTCGAGGCCCGTGGAGGCGAGCGTGAGCCCGGGCGTCGCCAGCGTGAGGGAGCCGTCGAGCCGGGTCGCACCCGCGGCGTACTGCGCCGACACCTCGAACTGTGCCTTGCCCGTGGCGGCGGGGTCGCCGGTCACGGCGCCCTTCGGCGACGTGAACCAGCCGCCGCCCGTGAGGAACCCGGCCGCGCGATCGTAGACCACGACGGTCGTCGTGCCCGCGTCGCTGTGACCCCACTGGTCGGTGACGGTGACCGTCACCGTGTACTCGCCGGCAGCCGTGTAGACGTGGTTGCCGGCGGCCGCCGGGCCCGCGACGGTGCCGGCGGTCACGGCGCCGTCGCCCCAGGAGATCGACGCGGTGTGGGTGTCGAGGCGGTCCGCGTCGGAGAAGGTCGCACCGACCTCCACCGGGCTGCCGACCGAGGTCGCGGCCGACGGCCCCGTGACGTCGCCGACGACGGGGGCGGCGTTCGTCAGGTCCAGACCGACGACGACCGGGTCGTGGTCGGAGATGCGGTACTCGTCCGGCGCGTACAGCGTGCCGATCTGGTTCGCCGTCTTGAACTCGGTGTTGTAGTCGAGGATCGACGGCTCGTCGGCGTTGATGTGCCAGTCGGCCACCCCGGCCACCTGACCGCCGATCGAGGCCGAGCCGAGCGCGTGGTCGAGGTAGCCCCACTGCCCGTCGAAGGCGTACGAGTAGGCCTCGCGCCCGTTGCGCTGCTCGATGAGGTTGGTGAACCCGGCCTTCTCGAGCATGGTGATCGGGTCCTCCTTGGCGTAGGAGTTCATGTCGCCCAGGACGAGCACGTCGGGGTCACCCGTGCCGGTCGGGTCGCCGGCGAGCCACTCTGCGAGGAGCTGGGCCGAGCGCACCCGGACGGCGTTGCAGTTGCCCTGGCCGTCGCCGGCGTCGGGCGCGGCACAGGCCGAGCCCTTGCTCTTGAGGTGGTTGGCCACGGCCACGAAGGTGCCGCCGGTCGTGTTGTCGCGGAAGGCCTGCGCCAGGGACGGGCGGTTGCGCGGGGCGGAGTCGCCACCATTGACGAAGTCGACGGTGTTGAGCGCTGCCGTGGTGCCGACCGGCGTCACGGCCTTCGGCTTGTAGAGCATGCCGACCTTGATCGCGTCGCTGCCCAGCGCGTCGACCTGGCCCGTGCGGGCGTCCGCGTCGATGAACGACCACGTGCCCTCCCCGTCGGCCTCGTTGAGCCGGTCGACGAGGAACTGCTCGGCACTCGTGGCTCCGTAGCCGTCGTTCTCCATCTCCATGAAGGCGACGACGTCCGCCTCCGTGCCGGAGACGGCCGCAACCGTCTTGCGCCACTGCCGGTCGAACTCGGCGGTGGTGTTGGCGCCGCGGCAGTCCATCGGCGCGCCGGTCGTGCCCCCGGTGCAGTTGTTGCCCGTGGTGTCGAGGGTGTTGAAGAAGTTCAGCAGGTTCATGCCCACGACGCGGGTCTGCCCGCCCACACCCGGAGCACTGGTCGGCCGCGGGTTGGTCGGCTGGAAGTCGACGCGCGCCTGGGGGTTCACCGGGCGGATCCGGTAGGCGTTCGGGCTCGAGCTGTTGCCACCCCAGGTGAAGGTGAGCACACCCTTGAGACCGGTGACGGTGTCACCACCGCGCAGCGTGTTGCCGGCCGTGAGGGCCTGACCACCGCGCCCGAAGACGATGGGGTCGACGTTCTGGGCCTGCGAGGTGTCGTCGAGGATGATCTTGCGCAGGTTGTTGGCGGTCTGGACCGCGGCTGCGTCGGCACCCGGTGCGGCCACGTTGGTCGGCTGCTCGAGGCGGCCGCCCTGCGAGAGCGTCACCTGGCCGAAGCGACCGAGCTGGAAGTGCTCGGTGACGCTCATCGGCTGCGGGAGCGTCACGAGCATGCCCTCGAACTGCTCGAGGGTCGTGGCGGACTCGACGGGAAGACGGACCTCGGCTGGCGTCACGGAGCCGGTGCCGCACACGGACGGCGCGGCCCCGGGCGGCAGGCTGATCTGGGTCTGGCCCTGGTTCTCGCCGACGGCGCCCGTCACCGTGACGAGGTCGCCCACCTTGACGGTGTCGGCGTTGCTGCCCTCGAAGACGAAGAGGCCGTCTGACGTCGCGTGGTCGTCGTCACCGGCCGGGTCCTGGATGAAGAAGCCGCGCAGCGCCGGTGACGCGCCCTCGTAGTCGCCCACGACGACGCCGCGCGTCGTCACCGAGCGGCCGACGAGCGGGCTCGTGGCTCCGGTGCCCTGGATCTCGGGGATCGGCGTGATCGACGCCTCGCAGGGGTTGCCGGCCGGCGTGGAGAAGCGCAGCACGAAGTCGGCCGCGAGGGTGTCGGGCGGGTCGATGGAGTCGACGTCGGCGACAGCACCGCCCGAGACGGTCAGGGTGCAGGAGTCGCCGGCTGCGAAGTCCGAGGTCGGGTCGAGCGTGTAGGTCGTCTGCGCCGTCTGGCTCAGCGTGAAGGCCCTCGCACCGCCCACCGAGCAGACGAGGGAGAACGCGCTGGCAGGAGCGGTGACCGGCTCGGAGAACGTGACCGAGACGTTCGCACCGGGAACGACGTTCGTGCTGCCCTGGCTCGGCGTGGTCGAGGAGACGGTGGGCGCCACGTCGTCCGCCGGACCGCTGTCGACCGCGTGGCTGCCGAGGCCGTCGAAGGTGTCGACGGCGTAGCCGTCCCACTGTGCGGCGGGGTCGAAGGCGTCGGAGCCGTTCGTGTCGCCAGCGGTGACCGACGCCTTGCGGCGCAGGGTGTTGTCCATGGTCGAGGTGAGGCCGGAACCCCACTCGGAGCCGGGGTCGACCCCGATCTGCCCGATGACGTCGACCGACGCGGAACCCTTCCGGAGGACGATCGCGTCGTCGCCGTTGTACAGCGACGCAGAGGTCGTCTGGTCCGCCTGCGCGAGGATCTGGGCAGACGCGGTCGAGGCGGCCAAGACGTACACGTCGCCGTTGGCGACGCTTCCGGTCAGCGGCACCGTGCCGGTCGTGGTGCCACCGTTGAACGACATGAACACGGTGTAGCCGGCCGCGGCGAGGTCGACCGTGGCCCCGGTGCCGTTGTAGATCTCGAGAGCCTTGTTGTTGCTCGAGCCCTCGACGTACTCGCTGAAGAACAGCTCGCTCGGGGGTGCCGCTGAGGCCGGTCCGGCCGCGACGAAGGGGGTGATGCCCACGGCGAGCGCAGCGGTGGTGACCGCGGCGACCCGACGCAGGGCAGGACGAGATTGACGCATTGAAGATCCTCCCTGGGACCGGCTCTTCCGCTCGGTCTGCGGGTCACCCTAGACGGGGTCCCGCCGTCTCGCGCGTCGAGATCCCGTCGCCCTGCTGAACGGCCGGTGACAGGGAAGCGGCTCCGCCTCGACGACGATCGGAGGGACGATCAGAGGGACGATCAGAGGGCCGGCCAGGGGCCGGGCCAGGCCGCCAGCCGACGCCGCGTGACGAACCGCCGGGGTCGGCCGTCGACGGGGTCGTCGAAGGCCAGGACGGCGGCGAGCAGCTGCAGGGGCCGGGAGAAGTCGTCGAGGGCCACGTCGACCTCGACCGGGTAGAGCGGGTCGTCGAGGATCGGGATGCCGAGACCGTCGAGCTGGCAGCGCAGCTGGTGGGTGCGCCCCGTACGAGGCGTCAGGCGGTAGAGCCCGACCTCGTCGCCCGACTCGGCGCGGAGGCCTCGGGCCGTGTCGAGCAGCTCGACGAGCGTCTCGGCGTTGTGCTCGGCTCCCGGGACCTCGTGGGCCTGGTGGGTGCCGTGCTGCTTGACCAGGTGCGTGCGTCGCACGAGCGGGAGGGCGAGGTCGTCGCGCACGGGAGCGACAGCGAGGTACTCCTTGTGCGCGAGTCCTTCCGCGAAGACCCGTTGGTAGGCGCCGCGCCACCGCTGCTCGGTCGTGAACATCAGCACGCCCGCCGTGGGCCGGTCGAGCCGATGGGCAGGGGTCAGCCGGTCGAGCCCGGTGAGCACCCGCGTGCGAGCGAGCGCGCTCTGCACGACGTGGCGGCCGCGCGGCATCGTCGCCATGTCGTGCGGCTTGTCGATGACGACGATGCGGTCGTCACGGTGGAGGACGACGAGCTCCTCGGGGTGGGCCACCTCGACCGGCAGGTCGCGGTGGGCCCACACGACCGACTGCGGCACGAACGGAGCGTCCGGTTGGACGGGCGTCCCGGCGGCGTCGACGAACTCGCCGGTCACCAGCATGCGGTCGACCTCGTCGGGCGGCAGCCCGGGGGCGAGCCGCTCCACGAGGTGGTCGCGCAGGGACGACCACGGCCCACCCTGCGGCATACGGAAGCGTTGGGCGTCGACGCCGTGGCGCGGGCGCAGCGGAGACGGCGGGATGGCACCACGTGCCACTCAGCCCACCTCAGCGGTGTCGAGGCACACGACGTCGACGTCGGCTCCGAGGAACCGGCCGTATGCCGTCGCCGCCCGCTCCACGCCGCGCCCCCTCGCCTTGCCCAGCGGCACGAACGGCAGGACCTCGAGCACCGTCTGGCGCGACCGTTGCCGACGTCGCCACGTGCCGGCCACCTCGCCGTCGACAACGAGGGTGGGCTTGAAGACCATGTTGCGGCCCGGGACGACCCGGTGGAAGTGCTCGGGCGGCAGCGTGACGTCACGGGTCTTGTAGCCGAGGAGGAACTCGTCCCACTGCGGCAGCAGGTGGACTCCGCTGTGCCCCAAGGCTTCCGGCGCGTCCGAGCCGCCAGCGGGATCTTGGGCCGCGTCGACGTGCGACAGCCACACCTGGCCGTCGAGCTGCTCGCGGACGACCTGCTGCTCGACGAGGGCGAGTGCTTCGCGCGCGATCCCGAGAGGCTTGAGCAGCCAGCCCGCGAAGTCCTTCTCGGTGACCGGGCCGTGGCCGCGGAGGTACCTCTCGGCCATGACTGCCAGCCCCTCCTCGCGAGACAGCTTGCGCGAGTGGGGAACCCAGCTGTCGATGAGCACGAAGCTGGGCTGCTTCCCGATGACGGGCCCCTGGCAGAGCAGCCCGGTCATGCAGTGGTGACCCACGAGGTGGTAGGCCCGCTGGTCGGTGGGGTCGATGCCGGCGTCGACGAGCAGCGCGACGACGTCGGGGCGGCTCATCGGCTCGGCCAGGTGCTCCTCGAAGAGGCGCCCGGAGAGCTCGATGTCGGACTCGCCGATGCCCAGCTGGGCGTAGCGGGTGGCGAGCGCCGTGCTGCGCGGGGCCGCGAGCAGTTGGCACATCCAACGGGCGTCCTCGGCCGGCACCCAGTGGATGGTGCCGCGCATCGGCCAGGTGCGAACGATCTCACGGCGCTCGACGGCCTGCTCGACCTCGGCGAGGGTGAGGCCCGAGCGCACGCCGAGCGACCAGACGCCGCTGCCGTAGTCCTGGGCCTGGAGGGCGCCGAGGCTGCGGGCCACGTCGAGGGCCGACACCGGGCAGGCGGGACCGCCCAGAGCGGGGGCGAGCCCGAGGGCGGCCATCCGCGCCCGGCGAAAGCGCTTGCGGTCGGCCGCCGTCATCGGGCTCACGTCAGCTCAGGCACGCCGGACCGAGCAGAGCCTTGAGGTCGCCGAAGAGCGCGGACGTCGCGTTGACGCGCAGCGAGTCGTCGAGCGACATGAGCACCGACCGGCCCGGCTGCGTCAGCTTGACCTGGACCTCGGTCGCTCCGGGATGCTCACCGAGCACACGCTTGAGGCTCTCGGCCACCGCCGGGGTGGCTCGCCCGAGCGGCAGCGTCAGCACGACCGGACCACGCGGCCCCTCCTTGATGTCGGGGATCGTCAGCTCCTGGGCGAAGATCGAGATCGAGTCGTCGCGGGCGCTGATGCGGCCCTTGACGGCGCACACCGTGTCCTGGGCGAGCATCGTCGAGTAGGTCATGTAGGCGGACGGGAAGAAGAGGCACTCGATGGCGCCGTCGAGGTCCTCGACCGTGGCAATGGCCCAGAGGTCGCCCTTCTTGGTGCGCTTGAGCTGCAGGCTCGTGATGAGGCCCGCGACCGTGACGGGAGTGCCGTCGGCCTTGGGGTCGTCTCCCATGAGCGAGGCGATCGAGGTGTCGGCGTGCGTGGCGAGGATGTGCTCGATGCCGAAGAGCGGGTGGTCGCTGACGTAGAGACCGAGCATCTCGCGCTCGAACGAGAGCAGCGTCGCCTTGTCCCACTCCATCGACGGCACGGGCGGAAGGCCGTCGAAGGCCCCCGGCCCGTCGGCGGCCCCCGTGTCGGCCTCGTCGAAGCTGCCGAAGAGGCTGTCCTGGCCGATGGCCTCCTGCTTCTTCACCTCGACGAGGGCGTCGATGTAGCGCTCGTGCACCTCGACCATGCCGCGCCGGCTCTCGCCGAGCGAGTCGAAGGCGCCGCCCTTGATGAGCGACTCGATGGTGCGCTTGTTGCAGACGACCGCCGGCACCTTCGAGAGGAAGTCCTTGAACGAGGCGAAGGCGCCCTTCTCCTCACGGGCCTTGACGATGGCCTGAACGACCGGCAGGCCGACGTTGCGGATGGCGGCGAGCCCGAAGCGGATGTCGGTGCCGACGGCGGCGAAGTTGGCGACCGACTCGTTGACGTCGGGCGGCAGCACCTTGATGCCCATGTGGCGGCACTCGTTGAGGTAGAGCGCCGACTTGTCCTTGTCGTCGCGCACGCTCGTCAGCAGCGCCGCCATGTACTCGGCGGGGTAGTTGGCCTTGAGGTAGCCGGTCCAGTAGGACACGAGGCCGTAGGCCGCGGTGTGCGCCTTGTTGAACGCGTAGTCGGAGAACGGGACGAGGACGCCCCACAGGGCCGCGATCGACGCCTCGTTGAAGCCCTTGGCCTTCATGCCCTCGGAGAAGGGGACGTACTCGGCGTCGAGGACCTCCTTCTTCTTCTTGCCCATCGCGCGGCGGAGCAGGTCGGCGTTGCCGAGGGTGTAGCCCGCGAGCTTCTGGGCGATCTCCATGACCTGCTCCTGGTAGATGACCAGGCCGTAGGTCATGCCGAGGATCGGGTCGAGGGCGTCGATCATCTCCTGCTGGAGCTTGCCCTTCAGCTGCGGGTCGAGCGGGATGAGCTCCTGCTTGCCGTTCTTGCGCAGCGCGAAGTTCGTGTGGGCGTTGACGCCCATCGGGCCCGGCCGGTAGAGCGCGAGTGCGGCCGAGATGTCCTCGAAGTTGTCGGGCTGCATGAGGCGCAGCAGCGCCCGCATGCCGCCACCGTCGAGCTGGAAGACACCGAGCGTGTCACCGCGACCGAGCAGGTCGTAGGTGGCCTTGTCGCTCATGTCCTTGGACAGGGCGTCGAGGTCGATGTCCTCGTCGCGGTTGACCTTGATGTTCTCGATGGCGTCGTCGAGGATCGTGAGGTTGCGCAGGCCGAGGAAGTCCATCTTGACCAGGCCGAGCGACTCGCAGCTCGGGTAGTCGAACTGCGTGATGACCTGGCCGTCCTGCAGCCGCTTCATGATGGGGATGACGTCGACGAGCGGCTCGCTGCTCATGATGACGCCAGCTGCGTGGACGCCCCACTGGCGCTTCAGGCCCTCGAGGCCCTTGGCGGTGTCGACGACGTCCTGGAAGTGCTTCTCGGTCTGCACGAGCGCCCGGAAGTCGACGCCCTCGTTGTAGCGCTTGTGCTCAGGGTTGTAGATCTCGGAGAGCGGCACGCCCTTGCCCATGACGTCGGGCGGCATCGCCTTGGTCAGCTGCTCGCCGACGGCGAACGGGTGGCCCATGACTCGGCTGGCGTCCTTGACGGCCTGCTTGGCCTTGATGGTGCCGTAGGTGACGATCTGCGCGACGCGCTCGGAGCCGTACTTCTCCGTGACGTACTTGATGACCTCACCGCGCCGGCGCTCGTCGAAGTCGACGTCGAAGTCGGGCATCGACATGCGCTCGGGGTTGAGGAAGCGCTCGAAGATGAGTCCGTGCGGCACCGGGTCGAGGTCGGTGATGCCCATCGCGTAGGCGCACATCGAACCCGCACCGGAGCCGCGGCCGGGGCCCACGCGGATGCCGTTGCGCTTGGCCCAGTTGATGAAGTCGGCGACGACGAGGAAGTAGCCGGGGTAGCCCTTGGAGACGATGACGTCCTCCTCGAAGGCCGCCTGCTTGCGGGCGTAGTCGGGCACCCCCTCGGGGAAGCGCCGCTGCAGGCCGGTCTCGACCTCCTTGATGAACCACGACGTCTCGTCCTCGCCCTCGGGGCAGGGGAACCGCGGCATGTAGCGGCCCTCGCCCTCGGTGAAGGAGACCTCACAGCGCTCGGCGATGAGCAGCGTGTTGTCACAGGCCTCGGGCAGCTCGCGCCACAGGTGGCGCATCTCCTGGGCGGACTTGAGGTAGAAGTCGTCGGCGTCGAACTTGAACCGGTTGGGGTCCATCAGGGTCGAGCCGGACTGCACGCAGAGCAGGGCCGCGTGCGCCTTGGCGTCCTCGGCTCGGGTGTAGTGGAGGTCGTTGGTGGCGACGAGCGGCAGCTTGAGATCGCGGGCCAGTCGGATGAGGTCCTTCTGGGTGCGCCGTTCGATGTCGAGGCCGTGGTCCATGAGCTCGACGTAGACGTTCTCGTTGCCGAAGATGTCGCGCAGCTCGCCGGCGACCTCGCGGGCCTCGTCGTACATGCCGAAACGGAGCTTGGTCTGGATCTCGCTCGACGGGCACCCGGTGGTGACGATCAGGCCCTTGCCGTAGGTCGAGAGCAGCTCGCGGTCGATGCGCGGCCACTTCGTGTACACCTGGTCGAGGCTCGCGATGGAGCTCATCCGGAACAGGTTGTGCATGCCCTCGTTGTTCTGGGCGAGCATCGTCATGTGCGTGTAGGCGCCGCTGCCCGAGATGTCGTCGCGGCCCCCGTCGCCCCAGCTGACCTTGGTGCGGTCGGTGCGGTGCGTGCCCGGCGTGATGTAGGCCTCGACCCCGATGATCGGCTTGACGCCCGTGCCCTGCGCCTTCTTCCAGAACTCGTAGGCGCCGAACACGTAGCCGTGGTCGGTCGTCGCCAGCGCCGGCATGCCCATGCGCGCCGCCTCGGAGAAGAGGTCGCCGATGCGGGCCGCACCGTCGAGCATGGAGTACTCCGTGTGCACGTGGAGGTGCACGAAGTTCTGGTCGTTGCGCGGGGCTGCTTCGGTCGACATCGTGGACGAGTCTAAGCCCGGCCACCGACGCCCCCGCGCGTGTCGTCGGGGGTGTCGGCGACGGCATACGGCTCCCGCCGACGGCAGGCTTCACCCTCTGCTCGAGGGTGAAGGATCAGAGCGTCGCGACGATGTCGAGCGCGCGCTGCAGGTCCTCGGGGTAGGCGCTCTCGAAGTGGACGTACTGACCCGTGCCCGGGTGCTCGAAGCCGAGCCCGGTGGCGTGCAGCCACTGGCGGTCGAGCCCGAGGCGCGCGGCGAGCTTCGGGTCGGCGCCGTAGAGCGGGTCGCCGCAGCACGGGTGCTTCAGGGCGGCCATGTGGACGCGGATCTGGTGGGTGCGCCCGGTCTCGAGGTGGATCTCGAGCAGGCTCGCGTGCCGGAACGCCTCGAGCACCTCGTAGTGCGTGACCGACGGCTTGCCGGTGCTCATCACCGCGAACTTGAACTCCGCCCCGGGACGCCGGCCGATGGGCGCGTCGACCGTGCCGACGAGCGGGTCGGGCAACCCCTGCACGAGGGTGTGGTAGGTCTTGTCGACCTCACGGCTGCGGAACATCTGCTTGAGGCGCGAGTAGGCGTACTCGCTCTTCGCGACCACCATGAGGCCCGACGTGCCGACGTCGAGACGGCTCACGATGCCCTGTCGCTCCGGGGCGCCCGAGGTGGAGATGCGGTAGCCGGCGGCGGCCAGTCCCCCGACGACGTCGGGCCCGGTCCAGTTCAGGCTCGGGTGCGCCGCGACGCCCACGGGCTTGTCGACCACGACGATGTCGTCGTCGTCGTGGACGATCGTCATGCCGGGCACGGGCTGCGCGATCACCGCGATGCTGGGGCTCTGCTCGGCGGCGGGCAGCGACACCTCGAGCATCGCACCGGCCGAGAGCCGCTCGGACTTCGCGACGGTCTTGCCGTCGACGACGACGTGGCCGTCGGCGGCGAGGTCGGCCGCCTTGGTGCGTGAGACCCCGAAGAGGCGGGCGACGCCGGCGTCGACGCGCTCTCCCTCGAGCCCGTCGGGAACGAGAACGGTGCGCACGTCAGGCATCGTCGCCCCGCCCACCGGAGGTGTCGGCGTCGGCCTTCGACGAACCGTGCTCACGGCGACCGTCGACGCCGATGCCGACGAGCGCGAGCACCACGATGAGGCCGGCCGCGCTGACGATCCAGATGTCGGCGACGTTGCCGATGAACCACCGGTTGTAGTCGATGAAGTCGACGACGTGGCCCTGACCACCACCCGGCGGCCGCACGAAGCGGTCGGTGAGGTTGCCGATGGCCGACCCGAGCAGCAGGCCGAGGGCAACCGCCCAGGCGCGCGAGCCAAGCTGGCGCGCGACGACGACGATCGCCACGAGCACGGCGATCGCGATGCCCGTCATCACCCACGTGTTGCCGGAGCCGAGCGACAGCGCCGCGCCGGGGTTGCCGATGAGCTTGAAGCGAATGAACTCGCCGATGAACGGCCGTGGCTCGCCGTCGGCGAGGACGTCGAGCGCGACCAGCTTGGTGAGCTGGTCGCTGAGGAAGGCGAGCACCGCGACGACCCCGAGGACGACGAAGAGGCGCTGGCGCCGGGCTGGCGTCGGGCGGCTCTCGTCGGGAGGGGTCGAGCTCACGGTCTCGTCGGTGGTCGTGGTGGACACGCCATCGACGCCCGCTCGGGGCGTCGACGTGGCGTGATCTGGCGTCAGTGGCGGTCCTGCTTCTGCTGGCATGTCATGCACAGGGTCGCACGAGGACGGGCCTGAAGTCGAAGCTTGCCGATCGGGTTGCCGCAGTTCTCGCAGATGCCGTACGTGCCGGCCTCGAGCTGCTCGAGCGCGTGCTCGGTCTGGCGCAGGCTCGCGCGGGCGTTGGCGGCCACGGAGATCTCGTGCTCACGCTCGGCCGTCTTGGCACCGGCGTCGGCCTGGTCGTCGCCGGCGCCGTCGCCCGAGGCCCGGAGCAGGTCGTCGAGCTCGTCCTCGGCGAGCTTGAGCTCGACGCGGTGCTGCTCGATCTCCTCGACCAGGACCTCGCGCACCTCGCGGATCTCGTCCTCGCTCCAGGGGGACTCGTCGTCCTTGACCCTCAGGCGCTCGGCGATGGCGCGGGCGCTGGGCTTGCTTGCCGTCTTCGTCGCGGTCTTCGTCGCGCTGGAGCGGGGACCTGCGGTTGAGCTCGTCGTCACTGCTGCCTTCTTCGTACGCGTGGCGGGGGCCTTCGCGGCGGACTTCGCGCTCGCCGCACCCGCTCGGGTGGATGTCGTGGGAGACGGCTTTCCGGCCGCTGCGGTTCGGGGGGACGTGCGGGCGGTCGACCCGGATGCACTCTTCGCGGCGGCCTTCTTCGTGGTGGCCGCCTTCTTCGCCGTCGTCGTGGTCGTCTTGGTCGTCGTCTTGGTCGTCGGCTTGGTCGTCGTCTTCGCCGTCGGCTTCGACGCGGCCTTGGGCGCGGTCTTGGGCGCGGTCTTGGCGGCGGTCTTGGCGGCGGGCTTGGCGGTGGCCTTCGCAGCCGACGTCTTCGCGGGTGCGGCCTTGGCCGCCTGCTTGGCCGTCGCACTCTTCGTGGCAGCCCCGCTCTTCGCGGGCGCGGCCTTCTTCACGGTTGCCGCCTTGGCCGCGCTCTTCGTGGCGGTCTTCGTGGCGCTCTTCGTGGCGGGCGACTTCTTGGCTGCTGCCTTGGTTGCCGCCTTGGCAGGCGCCTTGGCAGGTGCCTTGGTCGGTGACTTGGCTGCGGGAGCACTGCTCGCCTTGCGGCCCGCTGCTCGCGCGACGGCGCCCTTCACCGCACCGGCAGCCTTCGCGGCAGTGCGTGCCACGGCGGTGCGTGCGCCACCGCCTTTCGCGGAGGTCTTCGGGGCGGCCTTCGGGGAGCCGTTCTTCGAGGGGCTCTGGGCTGCAGCAGCCTTCGATGGCGACGCAGAGCGTTTCGACGCTGCCGACGTGCTCTTCGTGCTGGTCACTGCCCGCGTCCTGCTGGTCGCGGTCGAGCGGGTGGCCGCGGTCGCCGCTGCCGTCGTCTTCTTCGCCGCCATCAGATCCTCCGTCGCTCGAGCCGTCGACGCTGACAAGTGGGGCTGACAATAAGCCCCTCACGGGGCGTGCACAAACGCGAAACGCAGATGCGTCCGAAGTGTTGGCCCCTCGAGTACAACGCAGGCCGCCCGGGAGGGTTCCCGGACGGCCTGCGTGCGTCTGTTCGAGGGTGGGGGTCAGCCCTGGTTGCCGTCTCCGGCACCGGCGTGAGCCGGCTCCTGGACGCTCGAGTCGAGGTCGTGCAGCTGACCCTCGATGTAGGACTTGAGGTTGGTGCGGTAGTTCTTCTCGAAGCCTCGCAGCTCGGAGATCTTGCGGTCGAGCAGCCCCTTCTGCTTGTCGAGCTCCTCGAGCAGCGCCGCCTTCTTCTGCTGCGCCTCGGCGACCATGCCGGTAGCGCGCTCGCGGGCCTCGGTCAGCATCTGGTCGCGCTGCGCGCTCGCGTCGCTGAGCATCTGGTCGCGCTTGGACGTGGCCTCGGCGATCATCTGGTCGCGCTGCGAGGTGGCCTCGGCGATCATCTGGTCGCGCTGGGTCGCCGCGGCGGCGGCCAGCTGCTCGGCCTGCTGCGTGGCCTCGTCGTGACGGGCCTGACCGGTGTTGATGAGCTCGTCGTGGCGAGCCTGCGCGGCGGCGAGCATGTCACGGTGGCGGGTCTCCGCCTCGGTGATGAGCTCGTTGCGCTTGGCCTCGCCGGCGGCGACGTGCTCGTCGTGCAGTCGCTGTGCGAGGGCGATGACGCCCGCGGCGTCGAGGTTGCCCGAGACGGCCTGCGTGTCGGGGGCCGCGGCGGCGGCGGCAGCAGCCGGAGCGGCGGGCGCCTTGGCGGCCTCCTCGCGCTGGCGCCGAGCGTCGGCGGCGGCCTCGTCGCGCACGCGCTTGGCGTCTGCCGCTGCGGCCTCGGCGTCGGAGAGCGCCTTGGCGGCGCGCTCGTCGGCGGCGCGGGCGTTCTCCTGGGCCTTGGCGAGCTTGGCCTCGGCCTCGGCGACCTGGGAGTTCAGGCCGTTCAGCTTGGCCTGGGCGTCGTTGAGGGCCTGCGAGTCGACCGCTGCCTTCGCGGCGGCCTCGGCACGCTCCGCCTCGGCCTTGGCGCGCTCGATGCGCTCCTTGGCCGCACGCTCGGCGTTCTCGGCGTCGGCCTTGGCCTTGGCGGCACGGTCGGTGGCCGCCTTGAACGCACGCTCGGCGTCCTGGATCTTCGCGGTGAGCCCACCGAGCTTCGCCTCGTCGCCGGGGCGCCCGACGGCGGGCATGGCAGCGGTCGCGCCGTCGGCGCGCACCGCCGACTGGTTCTTGCTCGCGCGGCAGTCGTTGAGCTGCTTCAGGTAGTCGTCTCGCTGCTCGATGAGCGAGCGCATCTCCGCCACGATCTCGTCCAGGAAGTCGTCAACGTCCCGCTCCTCGTAGCCACGGCGAAACTGCGTGGTCTGGAAGTGCTTGTTGAGCACCTGTTCCGGCGTAAGCGCCATGTGTCACCTCGATACAGACGTAATGGTTCGGGTCAACGGTATCTAACGTTCCGGTCACGAACCAAAGCCATCCTCACGGATCGGCGTGCTGGTCGTCTCCCGCACCGCGAGATCCGACGAACGCCGACGGTCAGAAGAAGCTCGGCACGTTGAGGGCGAGAGAGGTCAGCAACATCAGGACGAGGAAGCTGAGGTCGAGTCGGACGCCACCGAGGTTCGGCGACGGGATCACCTTTCGGAGGGCTCGCAGGGGCGGGTCGGTGACGGTGTAGACCGCCTCGGCCAGGACGAGGACCACCCCGGAGGGCCGCCACGAGCGGGCCAGCACCTGCACCCAGTCGATGACGAAGCGACCGATGAGGGCGATGAAGAAGGTGAAGACCACCACCCCGTAGATGGTCCAGAACGCGTCCATGTCGGCCAGTGTCTCTGATCTGCGGGCGAGAGTGTGAACCGGGGTCGAGATCAATGCGCGACCGTGACCCCGAAAGGCTCTTCTCGGACCGGCTGCTCAGCTCTGGTTGAAGAAGCCGCGGGTGGAGGCGGTGGGCGTCTCGGGCTCGTCGGCCGAGATCTCGACGTGGGCGGGCGAGAGGAGGAAGACCTTGGAGGTGACCCGCTCGATGGTCCCGTGCAGGCCGAAGACGAGGCCGGCGGCGAAGTCGACGAGGCGCTTGGCGTCGGCGTCGTCCATGTCGCTGAGGTTCATGATGACCGGCACCTGGTCGCGGAACCACTCACCGATGTTCTTGGCCTCGTTGTAGGTGCGCGGGTGGATCGTGGTGATGCGGTTGAGCGAGCCCACCTCCACGTCGCGGACGACCGCGGCGACGGGTCGCTTGGTCGGCAGCTGCGTCACGGCAGCGGTGTGCTCGGGCTCGTCGTCGTAGCGGTCGGACTCGTCGTAGGCGTCGTAGTCGTCGTAACGGTCGTGGCGCTGGTCCTCCTCGCTGAGTCCGAGGTACACCATCGTCTTGCGCAGTGCCCCTGCCATGGCCAACTCCCAAACGCTCGATTGCGGTCGCTGCCGACGTTACAGAAGTGACGGACGTGATCCGAGGATTGCGGTGCCGACACGCAGGTGTGTCGCCCCGTGCCGGAGCCCCGCCTCGAGATCGGCGCTCATGCCCGCCGAGAGCCAGTCAGCGTCGGGGTGACGCGCCCGTATGCCGTCGCCGACCTCGCGCAGCCGGGCGAACGCCTCGTCGGGATCGGCGCCGAGCGGCGCCACGGCCATCACACCCTTGAGCGAGAGCAGCTCGTGGCCCGCCACCTCGTCGGCGAGGTGCGCCGCCTCCTCGGGGAGCACGCCGCCACGCGCCGTGTCGCCGTCGAGGCTCACCTGGAGGAGCAGACGCAGCCGACGGTCGGCCGCGTGCGCGCCGCGGTCGAGGGCACCCACGATCTTCGACCGGTCGACGGACTGCACGACGTCGGCATAGCCGGCGACGTGGCCCGCCTTGTTGCTCTGGAGCTGACCGATGAAGTGCAGGGTCAGGTCGTCCTCGCCGGCCTCGGTGAGCGCGGCCCGGACGGCGCGGAACTTCTCGCCGGCCTCCTGGTCACGGTTCTCGCCGAAGTCTCGCACCCCGAGCCGGTGGAGCAGCAGGACGTCCGAGACGGGGAAGTACTTGGTGACGACGACGAGGGTGACCTCGCGCGGGTCGCGCCCGGCGGCGTCGCAGCCGCGCCCGATGCGGTCGTGGACGGCGGCCAGGTTGCCGCGGAGCTCGTCGAGGCGTTGCTGGTCGGGTGCCACGGGCCGCTCACCGGAGGGCGGCGTCATGCCGTCACCGACCGGCGCAGCACGACTCCGGCGAACCGGCCGGTGCGCCCGTCTCGGCGGTAGGAGTAGAGGTCGTCGCTCTCCCGGGTGCAGCCGGGCACCCACTGGACGCCCACCCCCTCTTCGGCGAGCTGCTCCACGACGCCGGCCGCGACGTCGATCGCCGTGGTGCCCGTCCACGACCGGGCCGCCGAGGCGGGGGTCGTGGCGGCAGCGGCTCGAGCCATCTCCTCGGGCACCTCGTAGCACCGGCCGCAGACGGAGGGACCCACCGTGGCCGAGATCGACCTGGCGCCGAGGTCGCGCATGGCCCTGATGGCCTGTCCGACGATGCCTGCGAGCAGGCCGGGACGTCCGGAGTGCACTGCGCCGAGCACACCGGCGTCGTCGTCGTGGAGCAGGACGGGGACGCAGTCCGCGACGAGCACCGCGACCGCGAGGTCCGGGGCGCGCGTGACGACCGCGTCGACGGCAGGAGGCTCCCCCACCCAGGGGCCGCCGACCTCGACGACCTCGGCGCCGTGCACCTGGTTCATGAAGACCACCCGCTCACGAGGGAGGCCGAGCTCCGCGGCGAGTGCGCGACGGTTGTCCTCGACCTGCCCGGCGTCGTCGCCGACGTGACCGCCGAGGTTCAGTCCGGCATACGGCCCGGTGCCCCGGCCCGCGGACCGTCCCGTGAAGCCGAGCTCGACGGCCCCGGAGGGAGCTTCGGTGTCGGTCGAGGATCGCCAGTAGAACACGGGGACCAACCTATCCCCGTCGCGGTGATGATGCGGCTCGACTACTTGAGGAAGTCGGGGACGTCGAGGTCGTCGCCCTCGTCGAACGTCACCTGTCGGGGCGGCTGCTGCACGGGCTGGGCGGGCGCGTGGTGCTGGGCCTGCGCGTGCTGCGGCTGCTGCGCGTGCTGGGGCTGCGCCTGCTGGTGCTGCACCGGGGCCGGGACCTGCTGCTGCGTCGGCAGCTGCTGGGCGGGCTGGGCCTGCGGGGCCGCCGCCGGCGCGGAGTGCTGGGGGGCCTGCTGGCCGTGGGCGACTCCGTTGGTGGTCTGCGCCACGCCGTTCGAGTGCTGCGGAGCCTGCTGGGGTGCCGGCGCGGCGGGACGCTGCTGAGGTGCCGGCTGCGACCGCCCCATGACCTGGCCGAGCGCGCGGTCGTCGTGTCGCTGGCTGGGACCGCCGCTGTCGAAACCGGCGGCGATGACCGTGACCCGCACCTCGTCACCGAGGGCGTCGTCGATGACGGCACCGAAGATGATGTTGGCCTCGGGGTGGGCGGCCTCCTGGACGAGGCGGGCGGCCTCGTTGATCTCGAAGAGACCGAGGTCGCTGCCGCCCTGGACCGAGAGCAGCACGCCGTGGGCGCCGTCGATCGAGGCCTCGAGCAGCGGGCTGCTGATGGCCAGCTCGGCGGCCTGGACGGCGCGGTCCTCGCCACGGGCCGAGCCGATGCCCATGAGGGCCGAGCCCGCACCCTGCATGACCGACTTGACGTCGGCGAAGTCGAGGTTGATCAGGCCCGGCGTCGTGATGAGGTCGGTGATGCCCTGGACACCGGAGAGCAGGACCTGGTCGGCCGAGCGGAAGGCGTCCATCATCGAGACGTTGCGGTCGCTGATCGAGAGCAGCCGGTCGTTGGGGATGACGATCAGGGTGTCGACCTCCTCGCGGAGGCTGCCGATGCCGGACTCGGCCTGGTTGGCGCGGCGGCGACCCTCGAAGGTGAACGGTCGCGTGACCACGCCGATCGTCAGGGCACCGAGCTCGCGGGCGATACGGGCCACGACGGGCGCCCCACCGGTGCCCGTGCCGCCCCCCTCGCCGGCGGTCACGAAGACCATGTCGGCCCCCTTGAGGACCTCCTCGATCTCCTCGGCGTGGTCCTCGGCGGCCTTCTTGCCGACCTCGGGGTCGGCGCCGGCGCCGAGGCCGCGGGTGAGCTCGCGACCGACGTCGAGCTTGACGTCGGCGTCGCTCATGAGCAGCGCCTGCGCGTCGGTGTTGATGGCGATGAACTCGACGCCCTTGAGGCCGACCTCGATCATGCGATTGATGGCATTGACGCCGCCGCCGCCGATGCCGACGACCTTGATGACGGCCAAGTAGTTCTGCGGTGCTGCTGCCACGAGAGTGGGCCTTCCTGACTGGTGGTGCCGGTGCTGCGATGGTCTGGGGACGGTGCGTGGAGCTGTCGGTGTCGCGGCTCGTGGTGAGCCTGTAAGCCCTCAAACCTTAAACGTGGAGATAAAGGTTACAGTTGGGTCACGAACCAGTGCCCCGACGGTATGACGAGGCGCAAGGCCGATCAACCCACGCCGCGGCGTGTCGCGACGGGGATTGAGGCATTTGCCGCTAGCGGGTCCCAGCAGCAACAACAGCCCCATCGGACACACGGATGACAGGTGTCAGCACGCTCCCCCGACCGACCCTGCCACGACTCCCGGGCGGACACCTCAACGGGTCACGGGTGACGAGGGCACGCTCACGTCGATGGTCGAACCCGGCTCTGCCATAAGGATCTTCACGAGCTTCGCCTTGCGCTCCCCATCGCCGGCGCCGCCCCACACGACGGTCTTGCGCCGCTCCCCCGACTGCACCGTGAAGGAGACCTGGTCGGCGGACGACAGCGACACGCCGGACACGTCGGCTCGCAGCGCCGCCTCGAGGGAGCCGAGGGCCTGGAGGGCCGCGGTCACGCCGGCCTTCGTCACCTGGTCGGAGCCCGCACTGACGAGGGGCACGCCTGCCGGCGGCGTGGACACGGTACGGAAGGCGAAGCCGTCTCGGTCCACCACGTCCACCTGACCTCGAGGGTTGCGCACGGCCAGGACGGCCACCCTGGGGTTCACGTCGATGTGGATGGTGTCGGGCAGGCTCCGGCTCACCGCGACCCCGCTCCAGGCCTTGCCCTCGATCAGGCGACGAGCGACCTCGTCGGTGTCGACGCGCATGATCGGCCCGCCGAGGGGCACCGCTGCGACGCTGCGCACCTGCGCGGCACCCGCGGCAGGGACCCCCGTCACCTCGACCTTGGATGCGATGAGCACGCCGCTGAACCAGCCGAGCCAGGCCACGAAGCCCGCCACCAGCACGAGGCCCACGAGCACGCCCGCGACGAGGCGCGGACGACGCCGCGCGGCGGCCGCACGTTTCTCGAAGCGCGTGCGCGACGACGCGAGACCCGTGCCCGCCACCCGCCGGGCCGCCCCCCGCTCGAGCATCACGACGACTCTCCTCCCAGGAGTCGGAGCACCTCGGGGCCGACCATCGTCACGTCGCCGGCACCGACGGTGAGCACGAGGTCACCGGCTCTGGCCAGCGCGGCCACCCGGCCCGCGACGTCGGACCACGAGGGCACGTAGTGGACCTCCGCACCGGCCCGCGCCGCACTGACGGCGTCGGCGACGAGCTGACCCGAGACACCCGGGACGGGGTCCTCCCGCGCGGCGTAGACGTCCATCACGACCACGACGTCGGCCGGCGACAGGCCGGCCCCGAGCTCGGTGGCGAAGTCCCGGGTGCGGCTGTAGAGGTGCGGCTGGAAGACGACGACGAGCCGGCCGGCCTCGCCGACCAGCGCCTTCGCGGTCTCGACGACGGCCGCGACCTTGCCTGCGTTGTGGGCGTAGTCGTCGACGACGACGACCCCGCCGGCCTCCCCCTTGGGTTCGAACCGGCGTCGGGTGCCGGTGAACGAGGCGAGCCCCGCCAGAACCCGGTCGGGCTGCTGCCCGAGTCCGTGGACCGCCGCGACGTAGGCCGCCGCCGCGTTGAGGGCGTTGTGGCGCCCGGGGACGCCGAGCGTCATCAGCCGTTCGGGCTCCCCCGCAGCGTCGTCGACCCGGTCGACCCGGTCGACGCGGTCGACGAGCGTCACCGAGGAGGTCACGCCGTCCTGGTGGTGGTCGCCGAGGAGGACGTCGGACCCCGGGTCGAAGCCGTACGTCAGCACCCGCGTGCCGGCAGCCCGGGCCCGCTCGGCGAGGGCCACGGCACCCGGGTCGTCAGCGCACGTCACGAGCAGGCCGCCGGGTCGGATCGTGCCGACGAACGCGTCGTAGGCGGCCTGGACAACCTTGAAGTTCGAGTAGAAGTCGAGGTGGTCGGGCTGGACGTTCGTGACGATCGCGACCTCGGGGCGGTAGACGACGAACGACCCGTCGCTCTCGTCGGCCTCGACGACGAAGACGTCGTCAGACCCGTCGTGGGCGTTGGTGCCGTGCTTGGCCAGCTCGCCGCCGACGGCGAACGACGGGTCGAGGCCGCACCCCTGGAGCGCCACCGTGAGCATCGAGGTGGTCGTCGTCTTGCCGTTGGCGCCGGCGACGGCGACCGGGCGCCGTCCGTGCATCAGCGCGGCCAGCCCCTGGGCCCGGTGCAGCACCGTCGCGCCGCGCTCGCGGGCCGCCACGAGCTCGACGTTGTCGTCGCGGATGGAGCTGCTCATGACGATGGCGTCGGCTCGCTCCTGGTGGCCCTCGTGGAAGCCGACCCAGACGCCGGCCCCCTCGCTCTCGAGGGCCTTGAGCACCGGCACGTCCTTGGCGTCGCTGCCGGTGACGCGTATGCCGCGGGCGAGCATGATGCGCGCGACGCCCGACATGCCGGCGCCGCCGATCGCGAGGAAGTGCACGTGGCCGAGGTCCGCGGCGTTCGGCACCGGGGCCCGGAAGTCGAAACGAGCCGACGCGAACGGGTCGTCGACGGTGGGCGTGCGCGGGCTCTGGGTCACGGGGTCCTGCTCTCTGCTGCACGGTCGACGAGGTCGGCGAGCTTCTCGTCGGCGGCGGGCTCACCCAGGGAGTGGGCGGCCGCGGCCATCCGGGACACCCGCTCGGCGTCGGTGGCGAGCGGGAGCAGCTCGGCGTCGATCCAGGCCGGCGTGAAGTCGCTGTCGTCGACGACCACGCCTCCACCGGCGGCGACGACCTCTGAGGCGTTGGCCCGCTGCTCGCCGTTGCCGACGGGCAGGGGCACGTAGACGGCGGGCAGCCCGACCGCGGTCAGCTCGCAGACGGTGTTGGCACCCGACCGGGCCACGACGAGGTCGGCGGCGGCATACGCGAGCTCCATGCGGTCGGCGTAGGGGACGACGACGTACGGGGCGCCCTCGGCCGGCGCCTCGGGGGCGAACTCCTTGCCGAGGCCGGTCACGTGCAGCACCTGCACCCCGGCGCGGCTCAGCGCCTCGACCCGCGCCCGGAACGCGTCGTTGAGGCGCTGCGCGCCGAGCGACCCACCGGTGACCAGCACGGTGGGAAGGCCCGACCTCAGGCCGAAGTGCGCGATGGCCTCGGGTCGCATCGCGGCACGGTCGAGCGTGGCGACCTCGTGGCGCAGGGGCATGCCGATGCGCTGGGCGTCGGGCAGCGACGTGCTGGCGAAGGTGGTCGCGACCGCAGTGGCCCACCGGGCGCCGAGCCGGTTGGCGAGCCCCGGCCGGGTGTTCTGCTCGTGGATGACGATGGGGACGCCACGGCGCCGCGCGGCGAGGTAGGCGGGCGTGCTGACGTAGCCGCCGAAGCCCACGACGACCTCGGCCCCGGTTTCGTCGATGGCCCGGCCCGCGGCGTCGACGGCGGCCTTGAGCCGGGCGGGCAGACGCAGCAGGTCGGCGCTCGGGCGGCGGGGCAGCGGCACCTTCGGCACGACCGCGAGGTCGTAGCCACGGGCCGGCACGAGGCGCGCCTCGAGGCCCTCCTGCGTGCCGAGCGCGGTCACCCTGATGTCGGGGTGGCGGCGCCGCAGCGCGTCGGCGAGGGCGAGCAGGGGCGACACGTGGCCGGCGCTGCCTCCCCCGGCGAGCAGGACGGAGGTGGGCGAGGACAGGGGGATCACCGACTTCTGCGACGTTGCGGAACGGACCGCACCCGGGACGGGAGCACCGAGAGCGACCGACGGACGAGGCTGGGGCGTGCGTCGAGCAGCGCCTTGCAGCCGGGCTCGTTGCGGGCGAAGGACAGCAGGATGCCCAGCGCCACGAGGGTCGTGACGAGCGAGGAGCCGCCCGCGGAGACGAGCGGCAGCGGCACTCCGATCACGGGGAAGAGGCCGATGACGGCGCCGATGTTGATGATGGCCTGGCCGAGGAGCCAGGCCATGATGCCGAACCCGGCGATGCGCACGAAGCGGTCCTGGGTGCGGCTGACGAGCCGGAAGCACGCCCACGCGAGGATGCCGAAGAGGAGCAGGATCATCAGCGTGCCGGGCAGGCCGAGCTCCTCGCCGATGATCGCGAAGATGAAGTCGTTGTGCGCCTCGGAGAGCCACTCCCACTTCTCCTTGGACGCCCCGAGCCCGACGCCCCACCAGCCGCCGTCGGCCAGCGCGTAGAGCCCGTGCACCGACTGGCCGCACCAGCCGTCGGGGTCGGCCTGGCAGGTCGGGTCGAGCCACCGGGCGATGCGGTCCATGCGGTTGCTGCTGCCCGTCACCATGACGGCGACACCGACGGCCGCGAGGGCGCCCGCGATCGCGAAGACGCGCATCGGGGCTCCCGCCACGAGCAGGACCGCCGCGATGATGACGAGCACGACCATGGCGGTGCCCAGGTCGTGCCCGGCGAGGATGAGCCCGAGCACGACGGTGGCGACGGGGATGAGGTAGGGCAGCGCGACGTGCAGCATGCTGGCCATCCGCGATGCCTTGTTGGCGAAGATGACGGCCCCGACGAGCACGAGACCCACCTTGGCGAACTCGGCCGGCTGGAACTGCACCGGCCCGAGGGCGATCCAGTTGCGGTTGCCGTTGACCGTCTTGCCGAATGGGATCACGGCAGCCAGCAGCAGTACCGAGACCACCATGGTCGGGAAGGCGAGGCGCTTCCACCAGCTCACGTCGAGCCGGCTGGCGAGGCCGGCGAGGACGGCACCCACGACGGCGAAGAGCAGCTGGCGCACGAAGATCGAGTACGAGGCCTCGTCGGCGATGAGCGCCTCGACGCTCGACGCGGAGAACACCATGATCAGGCCGAAGACGACGAGCGTCGAGGTGGCGCCGAGGATGAGGTAGTAGGTCGTCAGCGGCGACTCGAGCTTGCCGATGACGGGCAGCGGGCGCGGCCCGGTGGAGGCGGTGCCCGCCTTGTCGTCGGCGGTCGTCGCGCTCACTCCGGACCCCCGTGTGCCTCCAGGTGCCGCCGGACCGCCTCCTCGAAGGCGTCTCCGCGGGCCCCGTAGTTGGTGAACATGTCCATCGACGCGGCGGCAGGCGCGAGCAGCACGACGTCGCCCGGCTGGGCGAGGCGGGCAGCCTCCCTGACGACACGGTCCATGACTCCAGTGTCGGTCTCGGAGACGTCGACGACCGGCACATCGGGCGCGTGTCGGGAAAGGGCGAGGGCGATCTGGGCGCGGTCGGCGCCGATGAGAACGACGCCACGCAGCCGCGAGGCCATCTCCTCGACGAGGCTGTCGACGTCGGCGCCCTTGAGCAGGCCGCCCGCGACCCACACGACGGAGTCGAAGGAGCGGATCGCCGCCGCCGCGGCGTGCGGGTTGGTCGCCTTCGAGTCGTTGACGAAGCGCACCCCCTGGACCGTGGCGATCTCGGCGATGCGGTGGCGGTCGGGGCGGAAGGCCCGCAGCCCGTCGCGCACGGCCATGGGGCCGACGCCGTACGCCCGCGCCAGGGCGGCGGCGGCCAGCGCGTTCGCGACGTAGTGGGGGGCGACCGAGGGCGCGTCGCCCTGGAGGTCGGCGAGCGTGCACAGCTCGGCGGCGGAGCGCTGCCGCTGTTCGACGAAGGCGCGGTCGGCGAGGACGTCCTCAACGATGCCGACCATCGAGGGCGCCGGGATGCCCGTCGTGAAGCCGATGGCGCGGCAGCCCTCGACGACGTTGGCCTCCATGACGAGCTGCTCGGTCTGGATGTCGGCGACGTTGTAGATGCAGGCGAGGTGGGTGTTCTCGTAGATCTTGCCCTTGGCGCGGAGGTACTCGGCGTAGCTGCCGTGCCAGTCGATGTGGTCGGGGGCGACGTTGAGCACGGCCGACGCGACGGCGGAGATCGAGCGTTGCCAGTGCAGCTGGAAGCTCGAGAGCTCGACGGCGAGCACGTCGTAGGGCTCGGGGTGCAGCACCGCCTCGAGGAGCGGCGTGCCGACGTTGCCGGCCGACGTCGCGCGCAGGCCGGAGTGCTGGAGGATCGAGGCGAGCATGTTGACCGTCGTGGTCTTGCCGTTGGTGCCCGTCACGGTGAGCCAGGGAGCGGCGCCCTCGCGCGCCCGCATGCGCCAGGCCAGCTCGACCTCGCCCCACACCGGGATGCCGGCCGTGGCGGCCGCGAGCATGAGCGGGTCGTGCGGTGGGACGCCCGGCGAGGTGACGACGAGCTCGGTGCCCGGGGGCGGCTCGACGACGTGCTCGGGCCCGAGGCGCACGTCGACGTCGAGGATCCCGAGGATGGTCGCGCGCTCGGTGATGACGTCGGTGGTGTCGCGCGAGACGACAGTGACCCGCGCCCCGCGCTCTGACAGCGCGTCGGCAGCGGCGAAGCCGGAGACCCCGAGGCCGACGACGAGCACGTTGATGCCGGACCAGTCGGCGTCGCGGTGGGTCAGGCCCTCTCGGGGCTCGTAGGTGGGGTCGAAGGTCACTGGGAGCCCACCACCCACTCGGCGTAGAAGACGCCCAGGCCGAAGGCGACGAAGAGTCCGGCGATGATCCAGAAGCGGACCACGACGGTGACCTCGTTCCACCCGACCATCTCGAAGTGGTGGTGGAGCGGTGCCATCCTCAGCACCCGTTTACCGGTGGTCTTGAACGAGGCGACCTGCGCGACGACGGAAAGGGTCTCGAGGACGAACATGCCGCCGAGGATCACGAGCAGCATCTCGGTGTGTGTCGTGATGGCGAGGCCCGCGAGCGCGCCGCCGAGGGCGAGCGAGCCGGTGTCGCCCATGAAGATCTTCGCCGGCGTCGCGTTCCACCAGAGGAACCCGAAGCACGCGCCCATCCCGGCCGCGGCGACGAGGGCGAGGTCGTGGGAGTCGCGCACCTCGTAGCACTTGATGCCCGGGTTGGTCTGGCAGTTCTGGTTGTAGGTCCAGATGCTGATGAGGACGTACGCGCCGAAGACCATCGTCGAGACGCCTGTCGCGAGGCCGTCGAGGCCGTCGGTGAGGTTCACGCCGTTGGAGGCGCCGGCGATCATGACGTTGGCGAAGATGACGAAGAGGATGACGCCGACGACGGTGCTGCCGCCGAGCGCGAGGCTGATGTTGGTGTCGCGCACGAACGACACGAGCAGCGACGCGGGCGTGCGGTACTGCTCGTTGGGGAACTGCAGCGCGAGGCCGGCGAACGTGATGCCGACGAGGGCCTGTCCGAGCAGCTTCTGCTTGGAGCGCAGTCCGAGGCTGCGTTGCTTGCGGATCTTGATGAAGTCGTCGAGGAAGCCGACGAAGCCGAGCCCGGCCATGAGGAAGAGCACGAGCAGCCCACTCGCCGTCGGCGGGTTGAGGGTGAGCACGTGTGCGAGGAAGTAGGCGCCGAGCGTCGCGGCGAGGATGACGGCCCCGCCCATCGTCGGCGTGCCGCGCTTCGTGTGGTGCGAGGTCGGGCCGTCGTCGCGGATGAACTGGCCGTAGCCGCGCTTGACGAGGAACTTGATGAACAGCGGGGTGCCGAACAGCGAGATCAGCAGCGAGATGGACGCTGCGAGGAGGACGCCCTTCACCGCGCCACCGCCTCGGCGGCGAGGCGGTCGCCGAGCCAGCGCAGACCGCTGTCACGGCTCGACTTGAGCAGCACCACGTCGCCGGGCCGCACGCGCGACGAGATCATCGCGTAGGCCTGGTCGGTGTCGGCCACCCACTCGGCGCCCGGGAACGCCTCGGCGATGGGGCGCGCCCCCTCGCCCACGGCGACGACGTGGTCGAGACCCAGCTCGGCGGCATACGCCCCCACGGCCGCGTGCTCGGCGTCGCTGTCGGCCCCGAGCTCGAGCATCCCGCCGAGCACGGCCCACCGCTCCCCCGTCGTCGTCATCGCGGCGACGGCATCGAGTGCCGCCCGCATGGAGTCGGGGTTGGCGTTGTAGGCGTCGTTGACGACGACGACCCCGTCGGGGCGGTCGGTGATCTCCATGCGCCACCGGCTCACGGCCTCGGCGGCACCGAGCCCGGCGACGACCTGGTCGAGCGAGAGCCCGAGCTCGAGAGCGGCGGCCGCGACGGCGAGGGAGTTGCCCACGTGGTGGGCTCCGCTCTGCCGCAGGGAGATCGACGCGGTGCCCTGCGGGCACACGAGGGTGTATGCCGCCCTGCCGCGCTCGTCGAGCACGACGTCCTCGGCGCGCACGTCGGCATCGGCCGAGAGCCCCACGAGCTGCACGCGTGAGCGCAGACCGGTGGCCATGGCGGCGACCACGGGGTCGTCGGCGTTGAGGATCGACAGGCCCTCGGCGGGCACCGCCTGGGGCAGCTCGGCCTTGGCGATCGCGATGTTGTCGCGCGAGCCGAACTCGCCGACGTGCGCGCTGCCGACGTTGAGCACGATCGCCACCTGCGGGGGCGCGATGCGCGTGAGGTAGTCGATGTGGCCGATGCCACGGGCACCCATCTCGGCGACGAGGAATCGGGTCGTCGGGGTCACCCGGCACACGGTCAGCGGGACGCCGATCTCGCCGTTGAGCGAGTTGACCGGTGCGACGGTCTCGGCCACGGACGAGAGCACGGAGGCCAACAGGTCCTTGACGCTCGTCTTGCCGGACGAGCCGGTGATGCCGACGACGCGCAGCTCGGGGGCACGGTCGACGACACCGCGGGCGACGCGACCGAAGGCCGTCTGCACGTCGTCGACGACGACGCACGGCAGGCCGTCGACCACCCGCGAGGTCAGGGCTGCGACGGCCCCGGCTGCGGCCGCGGCCGGGACGTAGTCGTGCCCGTCGGCCGTCTCGCCGACCCGGGCGACGTAGAGGCTGCCGGGCTCGCACTCGCGCGAGTCGGTCGTGACGGTGCCCTCGACCGAGATCTCCTCCGGGGCGGTGGTGCCGTGCACCTCGCCCCCGGTGAGGTCGCGGATCTCACTCAGCGACAAGGGGATCACGCCGTCACCCCCGAGGAGGTGGCGGCTGCGAGGGCGGCGCGGACGGCGTCGCGGTCGTCGAACGGGTGCTTCACTCCGTGGATCTCCTGACCCTTCTCGTGTCCCTTGCCGAGCACCACGACGGTGTCGACAGGGCGGTCGTCCCCCGAGTGGACCACCGCGAGCGCGATGGCCTCGGCGATCGCGCTGGCGCGCGTGCCGCCGTCGATGATCTCAGTCGCCCGCGCGCCGCCGTCACGGACCACCTGCTGCGCCCCCTCGACGACCGCCGCGCGGATCTCGGCGGGGTCCTCGGAGCGCGGGTTGTCGTCGGTGACGACCACGACGTCGGCGCGGCGCGCAGCGGCGGCGCCCATGGCCGGGCGCTTGCCACGGTCGCGGTCGCCACCGGCGCCGAGCACGGCGATGAGGCGGCCCTCGGTCGAGGAGCGCAGGGCCGAGAGCGCCGCGTCGACGGCATCAGGGGTGTGCGCGAAGTCGACGATGCACCGGGGCCCGTCGGGGCCACCGGGGGCGACGACCTCCATGCGCCCGGGCACGTCGGGCTGCACGGCCATCGCGGCCTCGACGTCGGCGGGC
This sequence comes from Terrabacter sp. 28, assembly GCA_000955875.1. Taxonomy (GTDB): domain Bacteria; phylum Actinomycetota; class Actinomycetes; order Actinomycetales; family Dermatophilaceae; genus Terrabacter. Next base: position 34,066 of record JYOE01000031.1, on the reverse strand, counting down.
TCGACGCCGAGCCGTAGAAGGGCGAGGGCCGCCAGGGCAGTGTTGGCGACGTTGAAGTGCCCGGGGAGGTGCGAGACCAGCGCGAGCGCGGCTCCCGTCGCCCGCTCCCGCAGGTGGAACGCACCGCCGGACGACTCCTCGACGGTCCAGTCCGCGTCGGCCGGGTCGGGCGTCCCCGCCTCGGGCCCGGACCCCGTCGCGAGCGTCGTCGTGGGCACTCCGGACTGCTCCGCCAGGCGGCGGCCCCACGCGTCGTCGACGCAGACGACCGCTGCGCGGGCGCGCCGCGCGGTGAAGAGCGACGCCTTCGCGGCGAAGTAGTCGTCCATCGAGTCGTGGAAGTCGAGGTGGTCCTGGGAGAGGTTCGTGAACAGGGCCACGTCGTAGACGACCCCGTCGACCCGGTGCAGCTCGAGGGCGTGGCTCGAGACCTCCATCACACAGGCGTCGATGCCGCGCTCGCGCATGACCCCGAGCAGTGCGTGGAGGTCGGTGGCCTCCGGGGTCGTGCGCACCGACTCGATGCGCTCGTCGCCGATGCGCGTCTCAACGGTTCCGATGAGGCCGGTGCGCCGGCCGAGCGCGCGCAGCGCCGACTCCACCAGGTACGCGGTGGTCGTCTTCCCGTTGGTGCCGGTGATCCCGACCATGGTGAGGTCGGCCGACGGGTGCCCGTAGACGAGGTCGGCGACGTCACCGAGGACGGCTCGAGGGTCGTCCACCACGAGGACCGGCACGGCGCAGCCGGCGAGCCGGTCGCCGCCCTCCGGGTCGGTCAGGACGGCGACGGCCCCGGCCTGCACGGCGTCCTCGGCGAACCGCGCCCCGTGCACGTTGAAGCCCGGCAGGGCGGCATACAGGTCGCCCGGGACGACGGCACGGCTGTCGAGCGTGACACCGGTCACGAGCACTCCGTCGGCCACTCCGTCGGCCAGTCCGTCGGCCAGTCCGTCGAGCTCGGCCGAGGCCCCGATCCGGGCGGTCAGGTCGCGGAGGTGCACGCGCGACGAGGCGGGTCTTGGGGGGGAAGGTGACACGTCATCCCAACTTACAGGCCATCCCGCAGGGCCCGCGCATTGCTGATGACCCGGGGGTCGTCGGACGACAGCGGCTTCTCGGCCCAGACGTGGTAGTCGAGGTTCGACGCGGGGCTGGGCGGGGCACCGGTGCGCTCGAGCAGGTAGGTCATGATCTGGTTGAAGACCGGCCCGGCGAGCATGCCGCCGAACATGCCGGCCGAGGGCTTCTGGATGAAGACCGCGACGACGTACTTCGGCGCCTCGGCCGGCGCGAAACCGATGAACGAGGCGGTGAAACCGTTGTAGCGTTTCAGCTTGTCGTCGTAGCGGTCGGCCGTGCCCGTCTTGCCGGCCACGCGGTAGCCCTTGATGCGGGCGGCGCTCGCGGTGCCGTTCTGGCCCGTGACCTCCTCCATCATCCGCGACAGCTTGACGGCGGTGTCCTCGCTGACGACCCGCGACGGCGTCGTCGCGGCGGACGGGATGAAGGTGCCGCTGTCGTTGACCGTGCCCTCCACGAGCGACGGCGGCACGCGTACGCCCTTGTTGGCGATGGTCTGGAAGACGCCGGCCTGCTGGATCGCCGTCACGGCATAGCCCTGGCCGAAGAGGATCGTGTAGCGGCGCGTCGAGACCCAGTCCTTCGCGCCGGCGAGCAGCCCGGCGGACTCACCGGGGAAGCCCACCGGCGTCTTGGCGCCGATGCCGAACTTGCGGTAGTACGCCTCCATGACCTGCGGCGTCACGCGTTCGCCGATGAGGATGGTGCCCATGTTCGACGACTTGGCGAGCACGCCCGTGGCCGTCATGTTCTCGACGCCGTGCGGCTCGTTGTCCTTGAAGGAGGTGCCGGCACGGGGCAGGCGCGGGGGCACGATGACACCCGTGTCGGGCGTGATCACCTTCTGCTCGAGGGCTGCGGCCATCGTCATGAGCTTGCCGGTCGACCCGGGCTCGAAGGCGTCGTTGAAGGCGTAGTTGCCCAGCGACGCCTTCTTGGCGTCGGCGAGGTCGTTCGGGTCGAAGGTGGGGTAGCTCGCGGCGGCCCGCACCTTGCCCGTGGCCACCTCCAGGACGACCGCCGTGCCCGACTCGGCCCCGACGCCGGTGACCTGCTTCGCGAGGGCGTTCTGGGCGTACCACTGCAGGTCGGCGTCGATCGTCAGTCTGACGTCGCGGCCGTTGACGACGGGCGTGTCGACGCGCTGCGAGCCCGGGATGATGTAGCCGTCGCGCGCCCGCTCGGCGACGCTCACACCGGGCGTGCCCTTGAGCGCGGTGTCGAGCATCTGCTCGACCCCGCCGGCACCGCTCTGGTCGTCTGGCCGCACGAAGCCGACGAGCTGGCCGAGTGCCATCGAGGTGGGGTAGATGCGCTGGGCGGTGCGCGAGCCGGTGATGCCGGGGATGCCCAGCGCGCGGATCTCGCGGTAGATCGCGGGGTTGACCTCCTTCTTCACCACGACGTAGCGGGTGTTCGACCGGGTGAAGAGCTTGGTCAGCGCGGCGGTGGACATGTCGAGCAGGGGCGCGAGGTCGGTGGCAGCACGGGTGACACCGACCTTCGCGCGCTTGCCGTCGACCTTGACGGTGTACTCGGGGATGATCTTGGGGTCGGCCGCGATGGTGAAGCGCTCGACGGAGTCGGCGAGCACCTGGCCGTTGGTGTCGAGGATCTGTCCGCGCATGGCCGGGGTGGTCGTCTTCACCGACCGCTTGAACTGCGCGGCCTCCTGGGTCGCCGACGCGTCGAACGCCTGGATGCGCAGCAGCTGCCCGGCGAAGATCGTGAAGACGAAGAGAACGGCGACGAACATGACCCGCGCCCTGCGGCGCGGGTTGGCCTTGGAGATGCGGAGCGGGCGGCGTGGCCGGCGAGGGCCTCTGGGGCCACGGGGACCTCGGGCGCCCCGGCCGGCGCCCGCCGCAGCAGACCGCTTGGGCGCTGGGCCTCGTCCGCGGGCGGGGGCCTTGCGGGAGGTGGTGCCCGGTCGCGCCGCGGTCCGGGCCGCGGGTCGGGCGCCGGGTCGGGGGGCCGACGCTGCAGCGGCACCTGCAGCGCGCGCACGCGAGGGCGCCTGCCGACGGACGCCGCCGGCCTGACGTGGCGGCTGCTTGCCGGCGGGCTGGCCGG
>JYOE01000031.1:0-30894 GCA_000955875.1 Terrabacter sp. 28 | reverse complement strand
CCGGCGGGCTGGCCGGCGACCTTGCCGGTGGGCTTGGCCGGCCTCCCGGAGCTGCCCTGCCCGGTGCCGGTGCCGGCGCCGGTGGCGCGTGAGGGCCGGGTGGCACGGGCGGGCGCGGCGCCGCGGCCGGTCCGCCGGGGGTCGGCGCCTCGGTGCTGCGTCACGGTCTCACCTCACCGTCGTCGTCGAGAGTCTGCTAGTCCGTGGTGCCCAGTGTGGGCGCCCCGGACGTCCCGTCCGTTGCACCCGGCACCGTCGGCGTGGCGCCCTGGCCGCCGCTCCCGGCCTTGTCGGCTTTGTCGGCCTTGGACTTGTCGTTCTTCGCCTTGTCGGACGCCGCCTTGTCGGCCTTCTGCTGGTCGGCCTTGGCCTGCTGGGCGAGGTCGGCGTGGGAGGCGGCGTTGGTGGCGGTCGTCGCCGACGACAGCAGCTTCTTGACCCTGGCCGTGACGGCCGGCGGAGTCGGGCTCGTGACGATCGGGAAGGCGTTGTTCGTCGTTGCCGGCTCGGCGTCACCCGTCACGGTCCCCTTGGACAGGTCGACGTAGCCACGGGTGTTCATCCGCACCATGCCGATCCCGGCTGCGCTGCGGGCGAGGGCGCCGGTGGCGGAGGCCCGGTCGATCTCCTCCTGCAGGTTGCCCGCCGTGTCGCCGAGCCGCGCGGACTCCCGGTTGAGGTCACCGAGCGCGAGCGAGCCCTGGGCGAGCGCGGTGTTGAGCAGCAGCAGCGAGATGAGACCGCCGGTGAGCAGCCCGATGCAGATCGCCACGAAGGCGCCGTTGCCGGTGCGGGTGATCCGGGCCGGGATGACGCGCAGCGGCGTGGGGGCGGGCCCACGCCGCGGGACGCGGAGCGGCCGGGCCGTGGCGGTCATCTGGCTCATCGGGGGGTTCCCTTCCTGGGGCTTCTGGCTGAGGGGCGCGTGCCGGTGTCGCGCACGCGCTCGGCGACACGGAGGCGGGCCGACGCGGCCCGGGGGTTCGTGGTGACCTCGTCGTCGCCGGGCGCCTCGGCCCCGCGCGTGACGAGGCGGAGGTATGCCGCGTGCTCGGGCAGCTCGACGGGCAGACCGGGCGGGGTGCTCGACGTCGCACCCTCGGCGAAGGCGCGCTTGGTGGCCCGGTCCTCGAGGGAGTGGTACGACAGCACGGCGATCCGGCCGCCGACCGCGAGCACGTCGATCGCCTCGTCGATAGCTCGGCGCCAGACCTCGAGCTCGTCGTTGACCTCGATGCGCAGCGCCTGGAAGGTGCGCTTGGCCGGGTGCCCGCTCTGTCGCTGCGAGGCCGCCGGGATGACGCGACGCAGCATCTCGACGAGCCGCCCCGACGTCGTCCACGGCTCGAGGTCGCGGTCGTGGACGATGACCTTGGCGATCTTGTTCGCGAACCGCTCCTCGCCGTAGTCGCGCAGGATCCGCGTCAGGTCCTCGACCGAGTAGGTGTTGAGGACGTCGGCGGCGGTCCTGCCGGTCGACTGGTCCATGCGCATGTCGAGCGGGGCGTCGACGCGGTAGGCGAACCCGCGGTCGGCCTCGTCGAGCTGCAGCGAGCTGACCCCGAGGTCGAAGAGGATGCCGTCGACGGCCGGCACGTCGAGGCCGGCCACCACGTCCTTGATGTCGTCGTAGACGGCGTGGGCGGGCCGGAACCGGTCGCCGAACTGCGCGAGCCGCTCCCCCGCCAGCGCCAGGGCCTCGCGGTCGCGGTCGATGCCGATGACCACGCACTCCGGGAAGCGCCTGAGGACGCCCTCGGCGTGACCACCCATGCCCAGGGTGCCGTCGACGTGCACGGCGCCGGGACGCTCGAGGGCCGGGGCGAGCAGGTCGAGGATGCGGTCGCGCATCACGGGGACGTGGCGGTCGTGCGCCTGTCCTCGATCGCTCATGGTGCGTCCCTCTCACGCTGGTGCTGCTGCTGTTGGTGTGGCTGGTGTGACTGGTGTGACCGGTCGGAGGACACAGGTGTCCACCGTGGTCGGGTGGGTGCGGATGTGCTGCGGCGTCAGTCGTGGCGGTGACCAGGTGGAGGGTTCTGGTCGGCGCTGGATCGGCTGTCGGCTGGGTCGGCTGGGTCGGCTGTCGTCGGTGGGCTGTCTCGGGTGGCGCTGCGGGTCTTGGACCTGCGGGCTGGTCCCCATCCGCTGCCTCGCCCGGGACGGGGGAAGTCGTCCCGGGAGCGGAGCGGCTGGAGGCCGGCACTCAGGTGCACGGCGCCACGAGCGGCGGGTCAGAAGAGGCCGGGGATCACCTCCTCGGCGGTGTCGGCGAAGCTCTGCTCGGTCTCCTCGAGGTAGGCGTTCCAGACCGCGCTGTCCCAGACCTCGAGGCGGGAGCCGGCACCGATGACGGTGACCTCGCGGTCGAGTCCGGCGTACTGGCGCAGGTTGGCGGGGATGGTGAAACGGCCCTGTTTGTCGGGGATCTCGTCGGAGGCGCCGGAGAGGAAGACGCGCATGTAGTCGCGCGCCGCCTTGCTCGTGGTCGGCGCCTGACGCATCTGCTCGGCGACCTTGACGAACTCGTCCATGGGGTAGATGAACAGGCTGCGCTCCTGGCCGCGCGTGACGACCAGGCCGGCGGCCATGCGCTCGCGGTACTTCGCGGGCAGGAACAGGCGGCCCTTCTCGTCGAGCCGGGGTGTGTGCGTCCCGAGAAACATGGACCGCCACCTCCCCTTTGTCGACCCGCAGGCGTCCCCATTCCCTACCTTGATGCCCCACGATACTCCACTTTGCTCCACCGTCAACGAACTTTGACCGAAATCCGACCTCCGCGTCGCGTATTTACGCAGGTCAGGCGGGGTGGAGCGATGTGGAGGGCCGTGACAGCCCCGGCGCCGCGGCGAGGCCACGGCGTACAGCGGCACCGGGTGACGCGACCGAGCGATGACCCCCGTCCGTGCTCACGGCACGCGGCGAAGGGCCTCGAACCGAACCGATCGGGCCCTGCGGACGTCGCCTGTGGAGGAAAGTGGAAGAGTGCTCGTCCCGGCCGCCGCGCCCCAGGGTGACGGCCGCGTACGACACGTGCGCGGCATCCCTACCCGCGGCCGGGGTCCATGGGAGAAGATCTCCTGACGGGTCACGCACCCGCCGGGCAAGGGCTGCGCCGCGCGAGGCGCAGGACACGGGGACGACAAGCGGAGGACAGTGTGACGACGACGGACACCGGGCTCGAGACCACGGCAGGACGGGACGGCGCCGCGGACGCGGCAGACCTCGGCCTCATCCACGACGTGGCCGACCGGCTGATGGCCGCGATGACGAGCGTCATCGAGGGCAAGCCCGACGTGGTCCGCACGACCGTGACCGTGCTCTTCGCCGGGGGCCACCTGCTCATCGAGGACGTGCCGGGCGTCGGCAAGACGATGCTCGCCAAGACGCTGGCCAAGTCGATCGACGCGACGGTGCGCCGCATCCAGTTCACCCCCGACCTGCTGCCGAGCGACGTCACGGGCGTCAGCATCTTCAACCAGGATGCGCGACGGTTCGAGTTCCGCCCGGGTGCGATCTTCGCCAACGTCGTCGTGGGCGACGAGATCAACCGTGCCTCCCCCAAGACGCAGTCGGCCCTGCTCGAGTCGATGGAGGAGCGGCAGGTCACCGTCGACGGCACGACCTACACGCTGCAGGCGCCGTTCATCGTCATGGCGACCCAGAACCCGATCGAGATGGAGGGCACCTACCCCCTCCCCGAGGCGCAGCGCGACCGCTTCATGGCGCGCATCTCCATGGGCTACCCGTCGGCCGGCGCCGAGCTCGACCTTCTCGAGAGCCACGGCGCCACCTCGCCCCTCGACGGGCTGACCCCCGTCACCGACGCCGAGACCATCAACCGCGTCCTGCAGGCCGTCGCGCACGTGCATGCCAGCCCCGCCGTACGCCAGTACATCGTCGACCTCGTCGCGCGCTCCCGCTCCACGTCGGCCCTGCGCCTCGGCGCATCGCCCCGAGCCGGCCTCCACCTGCTCCGGGCCGCCCGGGCGTACGCCGCGCTCGAGGGACGCGACCACGTGATCCCCGACGACGTCCAGGTGCTGGCCGGCCCCGTCCTGGCCCACCGCCTCATGCCCTCGAGCGAGACCCAGCTCGCCCGCCGCACGACCGCCGACGTGGTCACCGACCTGCTGCGCCAGGTGCCGGTGCCGCCGGCAGCGCGTTGAGCGGGGCGACGCCGTGCGCGCCCTGCGCAGCGTCCTGACGACGAGGGGAATGGCCTTCTTCCTCTCGGGCATCCTGCTCTTCCTCGCCGGGGTCGTCCTCGGCTTCCGTGACATCACGCGGTTCGGCGTGCTGCTCGTCGCGCTCCCACTCATCTCGGCAGTGCTGGTGCGCACCCGCAAGACCCGCATGCGCATCGAGCGGCACATCCATCCCGAGCGCATCAGCGTCGGGCAGGACGCCCACGTGACGCTCTCCTTCGAGAACGTCTCGACCTCCACGACCCCGCTCTTCCTCGCCGAGGAGAGGCTCGACTACGTGCTCGGCGACCGCCCGCGTTTCGTGGTGGGCCGCATCCCGCCAGGCCGGGTGCGCGCCATCGACTACACCGTCCGGTCGCACCTGCGCGGCCGTCACCAGCTCGGCCCGCTCGGCGTGCAGGTGCAGGACCCCTTCGGTCTCGCCAACCGCCACGCGGTGCTGCAGGGCACCGCCGAGCTCGTCGTGCTGCCGGCGGTCCACCCGCTCTCCTCGAACCGGCAGCCGAGCGCAGGCGTCGGCTCCGAGGGTGAGCAGGCCCACCTCATCTCGCTGCACGGTGAGGACGACGTCACGATCCGCCAGTACCGCGACGGCGACGACCTGCGCCGGATCCACTGGCCGGCCACCGCCCGCACCGGCGACCTCATGGTGCGCCAGGAGGACCGTCCCGCACAGCGCCGAGCCGTCGTGCTCCTCGACCCGCGCCCGACCGCACACGGCGGGGCGGGTGCGAGCAGCTCGTTCGAGTGGGCCGTGACCGCGGCCGCATCCGTGGCCGCCCACCTCTACGAGTCGGGCTACGCCGTCCACCTCGTCTGTGCCGAGACCGTCGACACCAGCCGGGCCATGGAGACGATGACGGCCGACGAGGTGCTCGACGTGCTGGCCACCACCGCGCCACGTGACGACACCGGCGAGGACGAGATCCTGCGGGCGGCCCAGAGCCTCGCCGCAGCCGGCGGCTTCCTCGTGGCGCTCACCGGGGCGCACGGTCGCGACGTCACCTCACGGGTCGCGAGCCTGCGCCAGCCCGGGACCACCGGACTCGCCCTGGTGCTCGACGCCCACAGCTTCGGCGCAACCGAGGCCGACGAGGCCGAGCCGCACGTCGATGCGCTCCGCCTCGCCGGCTGGCGGGCCGTGCCCGTGAAGCGCGACGACGACGTCGCGCACGTCTGGGCCGTGTTGACAGCCGCGACCGTAGGAGGCAGCCGATGACCCGACGCCGCTGGAGGATCACGCTGCTCGCAGCGCTCGCGACGCTGGCCGCGGTCTTCCCGATCACCAGCCTGTTCACCGACGCGGGCTGGCTGCCCGAGGCGGTGCTCATGGTCTTCCTCGTCGCCGCACTCGGCCTCGCCGCCCGCGGCCTCACCCGGTCACGCCTGCTCGTGGTCGCGGTGCAGGTGCTCGTGACCACCTACGTCATCCTCGCCCGCTGGACCGGCGACAGCTTCTGGCTCGTGCTGCCGACGCCGACCACCCTCGAGGCCGCCAACTCCCTCGGGCTCCAGGCCCTCGACACCATCCAGCGCTACTCCGCGCCCGCCCCGCTCAACGACGGAGTGACCTTCTGCCTCATCGTCGCCATCGCCGCCGTGGCGATCGCCGTCGACGCCATGGCCGCCACCTGGCGCAGCCCCGCCGCAGCGGGACTGCCACTGCTGACGGCATACCTCATCACGGCCGCCAACGGGCAGTCCGCGCTGGCGCTCCGCTTCTTCGTCGTACCCGTCGCGCTCTGGCTCGTCATGCTGCACACGACGGCTCGCGCGCAGTTCGGTCGCTGGGGCACGGCCAGCGCGAACGAGCGGAGCGAGATCGACGAGGCCGCACACGACCGCGAGGCGCTGCGCTCGTTCACGGCCGGCGCCCTCAAGCTCGGCGCCGTCGGCGTCGTGGTGGCGCTGCTCGTGCCGGCCGTCACCCCGCACTTCCCGCCGCGCTACCTCACCGAGGGGCTCGGACGCTCCGGAGGCGGCGGAGAGGGCTCGGTCGGCTTCAACGACACCCTCGACCTCGCCCGCAGCCTCAACAACCAGGACCAGTCCCCCGTCCTGACCTACACGACGACCGCGTTCACGCGGGCCCCGCTGCGGGTCCTCGCGACCTCGTACTACTCGCGCGGCCATTGGCTCGTGGTCAACCAGGGCGGCAACAGGCCCGACAACCCCGCATCGCTGCCGCCGGCGTCGCAGCGCCGTGACTACGTCATCACGGTCACCGACAACACGCTGGCCGCGCCGCGCATCGCCGCGCCCTACCCGGTTGTCGAGGTCTCCATGCCGGGCACGCAGTGGAGCATCGACCCGATCACCCGTGACGTCCGGGTGGCCACGCCGGTGGGCAGCTACCGCATCAAGTACGCCGACCTCGCTCCCTCGCCGCCCCAGCTGCGCCAGTCGGGCACGCCGGACTCCCCCGACATCACCGAGGACGACCTCTCGATCCCCGACCGCTCGCGTGAGCTCGTCCAACGGTGGTCCGACGAGGTGACCCGCGGCGCCGACAACCCCCTCGACCGCGCGATCGCGATCCAGACCCACCTGCGCGACAGCCTGCGCTACACCTACACGCTCGACCTCGGCCAGCAGCCGCGCGACGCCGAGGGCCGGCTCCTCGAGCCGATCCAGGCGTTCTACCAGACGCGCCGCGGCTACTGCGTCCAGTTCGCGACGGCCATGATCATGATGGCCCGCGCGCAGGGCATCCCGGCCCGCATGGCCATCGGCTTCCTGCCCGGGCTCGCCTCCGGCGACAACCGCTACACCGTGCGCGCGAGCGACGCCCACGCGTGGCCCGAGCTCTACTTCCAGGGCTACGGCTGGCTCCGCTTCGAGCCCACCCCGGGGGCGCGCTCCGGCACGCCGCCGCCGTATGCCGTGCTCGGACCCGGCGGAGGCTCCACCGCTGGTGGCCGTGACGTCGACAGCTCGAGCGCTACCGGCGGCGCGACGAGTGTCCGGAAGACGCTGGACAACCCGGCCGCCGACGGAGCCGCTACCCCGCAGCCCTCGCTGGTCGGCTCGATCGGGTCCTGGTTCTCGGTGCGCAACATCGTGACCGCGCTGGCGATCGTCATCGGGCTGCTCGCCGCCTTCATCATGCCGATCACGGCCTGGTGGCTGCGGCTGCGCCGACGACGCGCCGCCGTCACCCAGCAGGAGCTCATCGAGGTCGAGTGGATGGACCTCACGAGCCACCTCGGTGACCTCGGGCTCACCTCGCCCGACGGTGTCACCCTGCGCCAGCTGCAGCGGCGGTACGTCACCGAGGGCCACCTCGACGAGGAGAACGCGGCCGCGATGGGCCGCGTCACCGCGACGCTCGAGAAGTCGCGCTACGACCGCCCGGAACGCACGTCCCCGCAGGAGGCCATCCGCCTGCACCACGACATCCAGTCGATCCGCAGGCAGGTCGGGCGCACCCGTGCGTGGCAGACCCGGGTCAAGGGATTCCTCTGGCCCGCGGCCGCCGTCTCCTTCTGGCGGTCGCTGCCCGACCGGCTGGGCGCGCTCAGGCGCCGCGGCTGAGGGAGAGCAGCTCGCCCCTCGGGGACGAGCTGCTCTCTCGACGGGTCGCGCCGGTCAGTCCAGGTAGTCGCGCAGCACCTGGCTGCGGCTCGGGTGACGCAGCTTGCTCATGGTCTTGGACTCGATCTGGCGAATGCGCTCGCGGGTGACGCCGTAGACCTTGCCGATCTCGTCGAGCGTCTTCGGCTGGCCGTCGGTCAGGCCGAACCGCATCGACACGACGCCGGCCTCGCGCTCCGAGAGCGTGTCGAGCACCGAGTGCAGCTGCTCCTGCAGGAGCGTGAAGCTGACCGCGTCGGCCGGGACGACCGCCTCGGAGTCCTCGATGAGGTCACCGAACTCGCTGTCGCCGTCCTCGCCGAGGGGGGTGTGCAGCGAGATCGGCTCGCGGCCGTACTTCTGGACCTCGACGACCTTCTCGGGCGTCATGTCGAGCTCCTTGGCCAGCTCCTCCGGGGTGGGCTCGCGGCCCAGGTCCTGGAGCATCTGGCGCTGTACGCGGGCGAGCTTGTTGATGACCTCGACCATGTGCACCGGGATGCGGATGGTGCGGGCCTGGTCGGCCATGGCGCGGGTGATGGCCTGGCGGATCCACCACGTCGCGTACGTCGAGAACTTGTAGCCCTTGGTGTAGTCGAACTTCTCGACCGCACGGATGAGGCCGAGGTTGCCCTCCTGGATCAGGTCCAGGAAGAGCATGCCGCGGCCCGTGTAGCGCTTGGCGAGCGAGACGACGAGACGCAGGTTGGCCTCGAGGAGGTGGTTCTTGGCCTTCTTGCCGTCCTGGGCGATCCACCACAGCTCGCGCTTGAGTTTCATCTCGATCTTGTCGCCCGAGTTGAGCTTCTCCTCGGCGAACAGGCCGGCCTCGATGCGCTTGGCCAGCTCGACCTCCTGCTCGGCGTTGAGGAGGGCGACCTTGCCGATCTGCTTGAGGTAGTCCTTGACCGGGTCGGCCGTGGCGCCTGCGGTGACGACCTGCTGCGCGGGGGCGTCGTCCTCGTCGTCGTCGCGGATGACGAAGCCGGACTCCTCGGGCTCGTCGGCCTTGGCGCCTGCGGCCGGGGTGCCCTCGGCGTCGTCGGAGTCCTCGGCGCCCTCGTCGGTGATCTCGACCTCCACGAGCTCGCCCTCGGGGGCGTCCTCGGGCTCGGCGTCCTCGAGATCCTCGTCGACCTCACCGGCGACGTCGGCGCCGTCTGCGGTCTTCGTGGCCGACTTCGCGGCGGTCTTCTTGGTGGCAGCCTTCTTCGCCGCGGGCTTCGCGGCGGCCTTGGCCACTCCGGCGTTGGTCGCGGCCTTCTTCGTCGTCGTCTTGGCCGCGGTCGCCTTGGTGGCCGCGGTGGGTTCGTCGCTGTCGGCGGCAGCACCTCGCGCCGGCGCGGTCTTGGCGGCGGTCTTCTTCGCTGCGGTCTTCGTCGTCGCGGTCGTCGTCCGCGTGGCGGACTTCGTCGCGGCGGCAGTCGTGTTGCGTGCGGTGGCCACACTGCCTCCCTTGGTCCCTGAACGGGTCTTCTTCGTCGTGCTCGAGTGCGGCGCGTCGACGACGATCTCGATGTCGTGCGCCTCGAGCGTCGTGAGGACCGGCTTCATCTGCTTCAGATCGAGACCGGCGTCGACCTGAGCTCGCGCGATCTCAGTGCCGGTGATGGACCCGTTGGTGCTGCCCTTGACCAGGAGCTGCATGATCGCCTCGTGCTGGAACACCTTCGGCAGGGTTTTCGGAGCTCCAGCGGTTGTTGCCTTGGGCACGGATGCAGTCGCCTTTCGTCGCACGGTCTCGCCGGATGATCGGCCCGGACGCGGGCATGCATCATCACAACGAACGAGAATGGGGGTTGGTGCCGGAAGGGCTTGGCCTGTCGGAGTCGATCCCTGAGTCGATCTCTCGGTGCGCCTCGTGCGATCCGGTACTCAGACATTATAAAACGCCCCGCGGCGTGCGAGCGAACGCACGGGGCACCAGCGCGCCGCGGACCGGCTGTTCCGGAGGTGGTCCGGTGCCGGTCGCGACCGGTTGGAGGGCGTCAGTCGCCCTTGACGGCCAGGACGGGGCAGCTCGCGTCGAGCAGGATGCGCTGGGCGTTGGACCCCAGGATGAGCTTGCCGACCGGGCTGCGACGACGCAGGCCGATGACGATGAAGTCGGCCTTCTCCTCCTCGGCGACGGAGATGAGGTCCTCGGCCGGGTCGTTGCCGCGCACCAGCTGGCGCACCTCGTGCTCCAGACCCTTCTCCTCGAGGAGCGTCTGCACGCGGGCGAGCTCGGTCTCGAACTGGCTCGCCTCGTTGGCGTCGAAGTCCTTGCCTCCCCGGTGGGAGCTGATGACGACGAGCTTCGTGCCTCGCAGGACGCATTCCTCGGCGGCTCGCCTGAGCGCCGCGCGTCCTTCCTTGGTGGCGACATAACCAACGACGATGGCCACTTTCCCGGACCTCCTTGGGACGGAAACAAGCAGTGCTCGCACCGTACCCGAAATCACGTCACACGGCGCGTGCCGCGCGGAGCCTGGCCGGCACCGCCGCGGACGAGCCGAAACGCCCGGCCCGCAGCAGGGTTCAGGCGTGGTCGTGCGGCCTTCGTTCGAGCGCGTCGCGCACGATGCGGCCCACCTGGTCCTCCTCGATGAGGAAGCCGTCGTGGCCGAACGCCGACGTGATGTGCTCGCGGTGCGAGCGGCGCAGCGCCGAGTGCAGGTCGTCGGACAGCCGCGGTGGGTAGAGCCGGTCGGTGTCGACGGAGACGATCGTGCAGTCCGCCTCGACGCGAGCGAGAGCCGCGGCGACGCCGCCACGGTCGCGTCCGACGTCGTGGGAGTTCATGGCCTCGGTGAGCACGAGGTAGGAGTTGGCGTCGAAGCGGCGGGCGAGCTTGCCGGCATGGTGGTCCAGGTAGGACTCGACGGCGAAGCGGCCGCGGTCACCTGCTCGGAGGGGGTCCTCGCCGAGCTGGGCCTCGCGGCCGAAACGCTCGTCGAGCTCGGTCTCGGTGCGGTAGGTGATGTGGGCGATGCGACGCGCGAGACCGAGCCCGGCATCGGGCCGACGGTCGCCCGCGTAGTAGTCGCCCCCGGCGAAGTCCGGGTCGTTGCGGATCGCCAGCAGCTGCGGCTGGCACCAGGCGATCTGGTCAGCCGTCGCGTACGCCGTCGACGCGAGGACGATGCAGCGGTCGACATCGGCGGGGTGGGTGACCGCCCACTCGATGGCCCGCATCCCGCCCATGGAGCCGCCGACGACCGCGGCGAGCCGGCGGATGCCCAGCTGGTCGAGCAGTGCCCGCTCGGCCGCGACCTGGTCTCGCACGGTGACATAGGGGAACCTGCTCCCCCAGGCCTCTCCGTCGGGAGCCGTGCTCGCGGGGCCGGTGCTGCCCTGGCAGCCGCCGAGCACGTTCGCGGCGATGACGAACCACTCGTCGGGGTCGACGGTGCGGCCGGCGCCGATGAGGGAGTTCCACCACCCCGGCGACGCGTGACCGTCGCCGGCCTCGCCCACGACGTGGCTGTCGCCGGTCAGCGCGTGCTCGACGAGGATGACGTTGTCCTTGGCCTCGTTGAGCCGGCCCCACGTCTCGTAGGCGAGACGGACGTCGGGCACCAGTCCCCCGCGCTCGAGCTCCACGTCGCCGATCGTCGCGAACTGCCGCCGGCCGACCGGGTCGCCGTCACGCCACGCGCCGTCGGTCCGCTGCCGCCGCGACGACTCGTCGTGGGCCTGCTCGTGCCCGACGCGACGGGAGTCGACAGAGGGTGCGGAGCCGGGAGCGGCGGCCGGGCGCGTCAGGCGTCGCGTGCTCTGCGTCCGGTGGGTAACGGTCATCAAGGCACTCCTCGCTCTTCGCGCTTGCGCACACCCGGGACGGGTGTGGCCAGGTCTTCACCCGGGGCACCCCACCGCGAAGGAGGGTTGCCGACCAGCGAGCCGGGGCTTGTCGCTGGCACTCATGACCTGGACCAACCATAACCGAGCCCGATGCGGCAGCCGAGGCTCCGGTCCACGACCTGGACGCGACGACCACCGGGTCCGTAGGCCACCGTGACGGTCGCCCCACTCAGGCGCAGGCCGGCGGGCGCAGGCCGTGGTCGAGCGACTGCCGGACCAGCCCGGCCAGGCGGTTGTCGGGCTCCAGCTCGAGCGCCCGGTCGGCCGCGATGCCGGCACGGGCCCCGTCACCGGACCACCAGGCCAGCGAGGCGAGCAGCGACAGCACGGGGGCGGCGTGGGCGGCCGGCGTCATGCGGCACAGCGCCTCGAGCCGGGAGAGCAGCAGGCGCGGCGCGGCAGCGTGGTCCCAGTCGTCCCAACCCTCCGGGTCCAGGCGGCCGGCGGAGCCCGTCGCCCAGACCTGGCCCGCCGGCGTCGCAGAGAAGACCCGGAGGTCGGGACCGAGGAACACCTCCAGCATCGTCACGAGCTCGTCGGGGAGCGACTCGAGCGAGGACGCACCGGGGCAGAGCCACCCGACGAGGGCATCGCGAAACTCCCTGTCGCCAAGAGGGCCGACCACCGCCGGCAACCAGTGCTCGAGCCCGAATCCCTCGATCTCACCGTGCAGCAGGCCGCCCCAGGCCACCAGCGCGTCGTTGACGAGGAACTGTCGCGCCGACAGCTCACCGCCGTCGAGCACGCTCAGGCCGCCGCGGGCAGGGCCGGGCCTGCGCGAAGGGCGTGCGGCCTCGGCGAACCGCCGCTGCCAGTCCTCGATGGCGCCGACCGTGAGCGCATACCGCGGGGCGGAGGCCTCGAGGGGCTCGACCAGGCGGGCCAGACCGGCACGGTCGGGAAGCACGGAGTGGCCGAGCGCCACGTAGCTCGCGACTGCGGGCACGTCAGCCTGCTCGGGCAGCAGCCAACCCTCGTCGGGACAGCAGTCGCAGCCGACCGAACGCCACCTCCCCTCGCGGACGACCAGCCGCTCGCGCACCACCACACCGGCGCGTTCGAGGCCCTCGACGAGCTCCTCGAGCAGCGGCAGCGACCCGTCCGGCTCGTCCTCGAAGCCGACGACGGCCACCGACGACGGCGAGCCCTCGAGGACGGTCGGCAGCAGCTGGGCCGCCGAGGCCGACGCGAGCGGGTCGCCGACGGCGTCGAGCCGGGCCACGAGCCCGAGCCGCTTGCCGTGGAAGCACACCACGACGACGCTGCGCTCGGGCTGGAAGCCGAGGTGGAAGGGAATGATGGTCAGCAGCTCCGCTGGCCCTGACAGTGAGATCTTCGGCATGTCCCGAGCGTGGCCGCGTCTGCCGCTCACCGGCAGACCCCCGAGCGCGCCTGTGGACCGGGGCCGCTCGGCCCGAGGGGGTGTGGATCGTGCGGCTTCAGCCCTCGAGGCGCCTGCGCACGGACTCGAGGACGCGGTCGGTGGCCGCCTGGCGCATCCCCTCGGGCAGTCGCAGGGGCTCAGCCCGCCCGGACTCCGTCCGCCCAGAGCTCCGGCGCGCGGGGCCGGGCTGCCCACGCAGGTGGGCGCCCTGCCCGATCTCCCACGCGATGAACCGGTCGGTCTCCTCGAAGAACGTCTTGACGGCCCACGTGATCACGACGGCGTCGTCGGCCGCGCCCAGCACGGGCAGAACCGCCTCCGGCAGCAGGTCGACGGGAGACGCGACGTACGCCATCGCACCCGCGACGAGCCCGAGGCGCCGGAGGGTCGTGCCGGCATACGTGCCCTCGACGGTGCTGCGCACCAGCCGTGGCACCGCCTGCACCCGCTCGGCGATGCCGGGGCCCCCGGGACGCAGCGAAGCGCGAACGACCGAAGCGACGGCCGCAGCCGTCTTGATGCGCGAGGCGTTCTTCATGGCGGGCCCGGGGGTCACCGGCCGAAGGTCTCCACGGGCGGGAACTCCTTGGCGGCCTGCTTGCCGATGCGCCCGAGCATGTACACGTCGACGCCCGCCCCCACGAGGCCGCCGACGAGCGGCACGCCGCGGCCGAGCCTGGCGAACGTGCCCTGCCCGATGCGACCGAGCAGCCGGAAGCCGACGGCCTTGTTGAGCACCATGAGAGCCGGCGCGGGGAGCCGCTCGAAGGCGAGGGAGGACAGCTTGCCTCCGGCCACCTGCAGGCCGGCCTTCTTGAGCAGGTCGTCGCTGTCGGCACCCGTGAGCGTGAGCAGGATCGCCGACCGGATCTCGGGCTGGTCGATGTCGTAGCCACGCACCTTGGCGGTGGCTGCCGTCATCCGCGTCGCGAGCAGGTAGAACTCGAGGACGTTGGCGGGCAGCGAGACCGGCATCGTGAAGAACCCGCCGAGCCCGGTGGCGAAGCCGCCGACCGCGCCGAGCTGGCGGTGGTCGCGCAGCAGGATGCGCAGCGCCTGGTCACGGTCGCCGCCCGCCTGCTGGAGGGCCTTGGCCGCGACCGCGTGTGCCGAGTCGAACGGGCCCTTGCCGTCGATGCCGATGTCGAGGAGCCGCTCGACGAGCCGGGTGGCGGCGCCGGACAGCCCGCCCTGGGGCGGCTGGGCGGCGCGTTCGAGCGCGCCGGCGCTCTTGGCGTCGCGAACCCGTGTGGCGGTGGCGTCCGACGCCGCGACGGTCTCGTTCCTGCCCCAACCCAACATGCCCACAGGCTTCCATCCTTCGCTCGACGTGTGTGTGCGGCCCGACGGACCTGCAGTCGACACCGTATGCCGGATGAGTCGGCGGCGGCGTCGGCGCGGGTCGTCGGTCTGCTACGCCCGTACCCGCGCTCGCCGGGACGTCACCAGGGCGGTGCGGTCCGACGGGCGTCGGCGCGGTCTCGTAGGGTCACCCCATGGTCGAGACGCGCGACGAGGTCGGCGGCGCAGCGGGCGACGCGCCGATCCTGTCGGTCCCGCTCGTGCAGCTGAGCCGCGACCGCACCTCGGTGAAGTGGCGCCGCTACGCCGACGACGTCATCCCGATGTGGATCGCCGAGATGGACTCGACTCCGTGCCCGCCCGTGGTCGAGGCCGTCCAGGCCGCCGTGGGGTGCGGTGACACCGGCTACGCAACGACGCAGTCCTACGTCGAAGCCTTCGCCTCCTTCGCCGCCGACGAGATGGGCTGGCAGGTCGACCCGTCCGTGACGGTGGGGGTCGCCGACGTGCTGTCGGGCGTCACGCACCTGCTCCGCCTCCTCACCGACCCGGGCGGTCCGGTCGTGACCAGCGTGCCTGCCTACAACGCCTTCTTCGAGGTGATCGAGGCGTGCGGTCGCCGCGTCGTCGAGGCACCGCTCACCGCTGACCACCGACTCGACCTCGACCGTCTCGCCACGGTCTTCGGCGAGCTCGCCGCGGCCGGCGAGCGCACGGCATACCTGCTCTCCAACCCGCACAACCCGACGGGCACGGTCCACTCGGCCGAGGAGCTCGCGTCGCTGGCAGCGCTGGCCGACGCCCACGGGGTGCGCGTGGTGTCCGACGAGGTGCACGGGCCGCTCGTCATGCCGACGAGCACCTTCGTCCCCTACCTCACCGTCCCCGGCACCGAGCGCGGGTTCACCGTGACGTCGGCTTCCAAGTCCTGGAACCTCGCGGGGCTCAAGGCGGCCGTCGTCGTGCCGGGAGCCGACTCCGTCGACGACGTGCGGCGCCTCCACCCCTTCCTGACCTACGGCGCCAGCCACCTCGGTGTCATCGCGCAGGCGGCCGCCTACCGCGACGGGCGCGACTGGCTGCGCCGGCTGGTCGCCGAGCTCGACGCCAACCGGCACCTGCTCCGGGCCCTGGTGTCCGAGCGCTTGCCGGGGGTGCGCCTCGTGATGCCCGAGGCCACGTTCCTCGCCTGGCTCGACCTCGACGGCCTCGGCCTGGGCCCCGACCCGGCGCTCGAGCTGCTGCACCGCTCGCGCGTGGCGCTCTCGCCCGGCGCGATCTTCGGCTCCGGCAACCGCACCTGCGCCCGGCTCAACTTCGGCACCTCGCCCGAGATCCTGCGCGAGGCCGTCGACCGCATCGCGAGCTCCCTTGGCTGACAAGGCTTCCGGGCCGCCACTCGTCGCGCTCGTGCTGGGGCCGGCCGGGGCGTATGCCGTCGGGCCGGGCGTCGACGAGTCGTGGCCGCTCGGCGAGGTGACCCCGCGGTTCGTCGACCTCAACGCCCGGCTGGCGCCGCGCTGGGTCGTCTGGTCGGCGGCCGCCGCGCTGCAGGGCGTCCTCGCTGCGGGCGTCGAGGTCAACCGCACCTGGGACCTCGCAGAGGCGCACCGCATCATCCACGGCGGCTGGTGGGCCACTCCGGGTCACGTCGTCGCCGGGTGTCGGGGACTCGACGAGGCGCAGGTGCCGGCGCCGCGGGTGCCTCGCCTGAGAGGTTTCGACGGCGACCTGTTCGACGTGGCGGCGGGGGACGACGTGTCGATCTTCACGCCGGACGGCCATCTCATCGCCGACGCGTCCGCGCGGGCCACCGACGACGGGCGCCTGCGCGAGCTGGCGCAGCTCGCGCTCGAGTGCCAACGCGCCCAGCGGGACGCGCTGGAGGGCATCGGCGGCGCGCACGTCGCGCGGCTCGAACGCACGGTCTGGTCCGAGTCGGCCGCCGCCGTGCTCTGCCTGGAGCTGGAGCGGGACGGGCTGCCCGTCGACCGGGCCGCGGCCGAGGACCTCATCGCGGCGTCCGCAGGCCCGCGGGGCCGGGACGACGCCCACGCGGCGACCATCCGTGCCGAGCGCGACGAGGCGGTGCTGCGCCACGCCCGAGGGCGTCAGGGCACCGACCTGCGCAACCCGGGCCAGGTGCGCGAGCTGCTGCTCTCGGTCGGCGTCGATGTGCCCAACACGCGCGCCTGGGTGCTCGAGCCGTACCGCCACACCCACCCGCTCGTCGACGCCCTGCTGCGCTGGCGCAAGGACGAGCGCATCGCGACGACCTACGGCTACCGCTGGCTCGACGAGCACGTCGGCCCCGACGACCGGCTCCGGGGCGGCTGGACGGCGTGCGACGGCGCGGCCGGGCGCATGACGGCGCAGAACGGCCTGCACAACCTCCCCGCTCCCCTGCGCCCCGCGATCTGCGCCGCGGCCGGTCACGTCTTCGTGCGTGCCGACCTCGGCCAGATCGAGCCGCGGGTGCTCGCCGTCGTCAGCGCCGACCGTGCCTTCGCCGAGGCCACGCGCGCCGACGACCTCTACGCCCCGGTCGCCGCGAAGCTCGGCGCCGACCGACCCAAGGCCAAGGTCGCCGTGCTCGCCGCGATGTACGGCCAGCGCTCCGGCGCCGCCGGTGAGGCGCTCAAGGACCTCGAGCGCGCCTACCCCGTGGCCATGGGGCTGCTCGACCGCGCGTACGCCGACGGGGTCGCCCGCAGGCCGGTGCGCACGTGGGGCGGCCGGCTCATCCGCTTCGGCGGGGTGCCCGTGGCGGGTGCCGTCGCCGAGGACCTCGCCGCCGCCCGTCCCGGTGCGGGCGAGTTCTCCGCCACCGGGGCCGACGGGGCGCGGGGGCGCTACGCCCGCAACGCCGTCATCCAGGGGTCGGCGGCAGA
This sequence comes from Terrabacter sp. 28, assembly GCA_000955875.1. Lineage (GTDB taxonomy): Bacteria > Actinomycetota > Actinomycetes > Actinomycetales > Dermatophilaceae > Terrabacter. Next base: position 13,690 of record JYOE01000031.1, on the reverse strand, counting down.
GCTCTTCAAGGCCTGGGCGGCCACGGTGCGGCACGCGGTGCGTCCGTTGGGCGGTCAGATCGTGCTGTGCCTGCACGACGAGCTGCTCGTGCACGTGCCCGAGCAGCACGCCGAGGCAACAGCCCTGGCCGTCGAGCAGACGCTCGGCAGCGCAGCGCGCACCTGGGCGGGCACCGACGAGGTGCGCTTCGTCGCCGACACCTCGGTCGTGCGCCGCTGGAGCGAGGCCAAGGCCTGAGCCGGCGCCCGGAGTGGGCTACTCCTCGTCGTCGGTGACGTCCTTGAGGAAGGCCTCGAACTCGGCGCCGATCTCGTCGGCGGTCGGCAGGTCGGACAGGTCCGTCGCGAGCAGGCTGCGCTGCTGCCGGCCCTCGAGGAAGGTGTCGTACTGCTGCTCGAGGGCGCGGACCACGGCAGTGATCTCCTCGCTCTCCTCCATCTGGCGAGCGATCTCCGCGCGGTTCAGGCCCGCGGCAGCGGCGAGGTCGCGCAGGTCGAGGTCCAGGCCGGTCGCGGCTCGGACCCGCTCGAGGCCGAGCACGGCGGCGTCGGCGAACTCGCTCTGGCCCAGGTAGTGGGGCACGTGCACGGCGAACCCGATGGCGTCGCGTCCGGCCTCGCCGAGACGGAACTCGAGCAGTGACGAGAAGCTCGCGGGCACCTGAACCTGGCCGAACGCCGGGTCGTTGCCGACGACGAGCCGGGGGTTGGTGCCGTGCGCGGTCACGCCGAGCGGGCGGGTGTGGGGCACCGCCATGGGGATGCCGTGGACGCTGACGGTGAGGTCGACACCGAACGTGTCGATGAGCTGGGTCGTGGCCTCGACCATGCGGTTCCACTGGTAGTCGGGCTCGGGTCCCACGAGCATCAGGAAGGGCACGCCCTCCTTGTCGACGACGCGGTGCAGCAGCAGGCTCGGGTCGTCGTAGCTCGTCCAGTGGTCGCGGTCGAAGACCATCACGGGTCGACGGCCGCGGTAGTCGAGCAGCTGGTCGACGTCGAAGGAGGCGATGACGCGCGACTCGTGCGTCTCGAGGATGTGGTCGGCCATCAGTCGTTGGGTGTGGCCGGCGTCGATGAATCCGCCGAGGGCGACGACGAGCACCGAGGCCTGCAGCTCCTGGAGCATGCTCGGCGAGGTGTCGCTCTCGAACTGGAAGAGCTCGGTCGGGTCCTGCACGGTCTGGCCTTTCGTCGTACGCGGTCCTCACGTCCAACGTCCCGCTCCACCCCATGATTCCCCATGATTCCCCACCGCGGGGTGGCGCTTCCGGCGACAGCGGTCAGGCCTTGACCTTCGCGATGGCCTTGAGGATGCGCTGCGGGGACACGCTGTACGCCGTGCCGACGGTCTGCGCGAAGAGCGAGACCCGCAGCTCCTCGATCATCCAGCCGATGTCGACGACATCGGCGGCACCCCGCTGGGTGGGCCGGAGCGAGTCGAGCAGGTCGGCGTAGCGACCCTCGACCAGGTCGACCTGGTCGAGGGCCTGCGCGTCGCGCGCGAGGTTGGCCGGGGCCTTGTCGAGCCGGTGGGCGATGGCGCGCAGGTAGCGGTCGAGGTCCGGCAGGCGGCGCATGCCCGTGTCGGCGACGAAACCGGGTCGCACGAGCTCGCGCAGCTGGGCGCGCACATCGGCCAACATCGGCCGGATGGCGGTGCTGCTCGACCGGTCGAGCTCGGCGAGCCGGTTCGTCAGCGCGAGGTGCTTGGCGAGGATCGGCTCGACGAGGCCGACGACCTGCACGACCTTGGCGGTCGTGTGGGTGCGGACGGCGGACAGCGCCCACTCGAAGTCCTCGCGGGTGCGCACGGTGTGGTCGATGCGGTCCGTCACGGCGTCGTCCCGGATCGCGTCGACGGCGGCGGCGAGGCAGTCGTCGAGCAGGGCGGGCACGCTGCCGTGCGGGTTGTGCCCGAGCGCGAGCTTCTGGGCGTTGGTCAGCCGGGCGAGGATCTGCTTCCACGGCGGCGTGATGCCGAGGAGCAGCAGACGGCGGACGCCGAGGCGGTGCTCCGCGTCGGCCTCGGCCCGGGTGGGCAGCACCCGCAGGTCGACCGCCGTGCCGACGTCGACGAGCGCGGGGAAGCCCTGGATGCCGCTCGCGCTCTCGAAGGTCGGTGCGACCCCCTCGTCGGGGAACTCGGTGAGCCCGGCGCGCTCGATGCCCGACCCGGCCCGGCTCACCTGCCGCCGCAGCTGCGGCGTCGCGACCTCACGGACGGCCTCCAGGTCCTTGCCGGTGGCAACCGGCTTTCCGTCGGGACCGTCCACCTGGAAGGTCACGCGAAGGTGCGCGGGGACGCGTTCGAACTCGAAGTCGGCGGCACTCACGGCGACCCCGGCCCGGCGGCGCAGCACGGTCGCGAGCGTCGGGAGCAGCGGGCCGGTCGAGGGGTCGAGCTCGGGCAGCACGGCCCGCGCGTGGTCGGGCGCAGGCACGAGGTTGCGACGGATCCCCTTGGGGAGACTGCGGATCAGCGCCGTGACGAGCTCTTCCCGGAAGCCAGGCACCTGCCAGTCGAAGCCGTCGGCGGTGACCTGGTTGAGCCGGTCGACGGGGATGTGGACCGTGACGCCGTCCTGCTCCGAGCCGGGCTCGAACTGGTACGTGACCGGCAGGACGTTCTCGCCCTGCGTCCACGTGGTCGGGTGGTCGTCGTCGGCGAGGCTGCCGGCCGTCTCGCGGAGCAGCAGCTCCTCGGTGAAGGTCAGCAGGTCGGGCGTCTGGCGCCGGGCCTTCTTCCACCACGTGTCGAAGTGCCGGCCCGACACGACCTCGGCCGGGATCCGCTTGTCGTAGAAGGCGACCAGGGTGCTGTCGTCGACGACGATGTCGCGTCGACGGGTGCGCGCCTCGAGCTCGCCGAGGCGTTCGACGAGCGCGGCGTTGTCGCGCAGGAAGGCGTGCTCGGTGTGCCAGTCGCCCTCGACGAGGGCGTGTCGGACGAAGAGGTCGCGAGCGAGCTCGGGGTCGATGCGGCCGAGCCCGACGAGGCGACCCACCACCAGCGGCACGCCGTAGAGCGTGACGCGCTCGGTGGCCACGGCGGAACCACGACGTCCGGACCAGCGAGGCTCGGAGTACTGCCGCTTCACGAGGTGCTCGCCGAGCTGCTCGGCCCACGCCGGGTCGATGCGCGCGTTCATCCGGGCCCAGAGGCGTGTCGTCTCGACGAGCTCCTCGGCCATGACGAACTGCGGCTGCTTGCGGAAGAGTGCCGACCCTGGACTGATGCCGAAACGCGCACCCCGCGCGCCGGCATACTCACGCTTCTGCTCGTCACGGACGCCGACGTGCGAGAGCAGACCGGAGAGCAGCGACTGGTGCACGGCGTCGGCGTCGACCTCGCCGTGCACGCTGCCGCGCGTGACGTCGAGGCCGGCCTGCTTGGCGGCCTGCTTCACCTGGCTGTGCAGGTCCTGCCACTCGCGCACCCGGAGGTAGTGCAGGAACTCGGCCTTGCAGAGACGGCGGAAAGCGCTGGAGCTCAGGGCCTTCTGCTGTTCCTTGAGGTATGCCCACAAGTTGAGCCAGCCGATGAAGTCGCTCGTCTCGTCGGCGAACCTCTTGTGCGAGGCGTTGGCGAGCTCCTGCTTCTCCTGGGGCCGCTCGCGGGGGTCCTGGATCGAGAGTGCCGCGACGATGACGAGGACCTCACGCAGCACGCCGCGCTTGTCGGCCTCGAGCACCATGCGCGCGTGGCGCGGGTCGATCGGCAGCGTCGCGATGGTGCGGCCGTATGCCGTCAGGCGGCGTCCCGGACGCCGGCGACCTCGACCTGTCGGCCCGGTCTCGTCCTCCGGCTCGAACGCCTGGAGCTCCTCGAGCAGCCTGATGCCGTCGACGATCTGGCGCGAGTCGGGTGGGTCGACGAACGGGAAGCGCGCGATGTCGCCGAGGCCGAGGCTCGTCATCTGGAGGATGACCGAGGCGAGATTGGTGCGGAGGATCTCGGGGTCGGTGAACTCGGGGCGGCTGTCGTAGTCGTCCTCGGAGTAGAGCCGGATCGCGATGCCGTCGGCGACACGCCCGCAGCGACCGCTGCGCTGGTTCGCCGAGGCCTGGCTGATCGGCTCGATCGGCAGCCGCTGCACCTTGGTGCGCTGGCTGTAGCGGCTGATGCGCGCCGTGCCGGTGTCGATGACGTAGCGGATGCCCGGGACGGTGAGGGACGTCTCGGCGACGTTGGTGGCCAGGACGATCCGTCGTCCGGTGTGCGGCGAGAAGACCCGGTGCTGCTCGGCGGCGGAGAGGCGGCCGTAGAGCGGCACGACCTCCGTCACGGGCAGCTTCATGCCGTTGAGCGCGTCTGCGGCGTCGCGGATCTCACGCTCGCCGGAGAAGAAGACGAGGATGTCGCTGCTCGAGCCGGTGTGGCGCTCGGTCCACAGCTCCTCGACGGCCTCGCACACGCCCGTGACCATGTCGCGCTCGTCGTCGCCGGGACGGTCGGGGTCGACGAGCGGTCGGTAGCGGATCTCGACCGGGAACGTGCGACCGGAGACCTCGATGATCGGGGCGGGCTCCCCCGTCGTCGGGTCGGCGAAGTGCTCCGCGAACTTCTCGGGGTCGATCGTCGCGGACGTGATGACGACCTTGAGGTCGGGTCTGCGCGGCAGCAGCTGCTTGAGGTAGCCGAGGATGAAGTCGATGTTGAGGCTGCGCTCGTGGGCCTCGTCGATGATGATCGTGTCGTAGCGCCGGAGCTCGCGATCACGCTGCATCTCGGCGAGCAGGATGCCGTCGGTCATCACCTTGACGAGCGTGTCGCGGGTGGCGTGGTCGGTGAAGCGCACCTGGTAGCCGACGGCCTGCCCCAGCTCGACGTCGAGCTCCTCGGCGAGCCGCTCGGCCACCGCGCGGGCTGCGATGCGGCGGGGCTGCGTGTGCCCGATCTGCCCGTCGAGGCCGCGCCCGAGCTCCAGGCAGATCTTCGGGATCTGGGTCGTCTTGCCCGAACCCGTCTCTCCGGCGATGACGACGACCTGGTGGTCGCGGATGGCCTCGGCGATGTCCTCGCGCCGGTCGACGACGGGCAGGTGCTCCGGATACGTGATCGGCGGGACGGTCGCCGCGCGTGCCGCGCGACGTGCTTCTCGCTGCTCGGGTGTCGGTCCGCCCTGCGTGGGTCGCCGGCGGGAACCCTGCCCGGGGCGACCCCGGCGCCGGGGTGGCCGCGAGCGCGCTGGGGCGTTCGCAGGCTCTTCGGGCATGACGGACAGGATAGGCGGGCCGGGTCGGTGCCTCCGAACGGATATCCGTGCACGTGCTCGGCGCGCGGGTGGCGGCATCGCTCGCCTAGCGTTGCGGTCGTGCGATCCACCGTGACCCTTCCGTTCGGCACCGTCGTGGTCTCGGCCTGCCTGCTCGCGGGCTGCGAATCGCCACCCCCACCCGAGCTGCCGGAGCCGACCTCGACAGCCATGACGGTGCTGCCGACGGAGCCGTCGATCGCCGTGCCCGGCACGGGCACGGCGACGCCGGGCGACCCTGCCGAGCCGCTGTTTCCCGACGGGCCCTGCTCGCCCGGTCAGCTCGACCTCGTGGCTGGTCCGGTGGAGCCGGCTCTGGGCTACCGACAGATGAGGGTCAGGGTGACGAACCACAGCCGTGTGCCGTGCGTGCTGGCGGGCTACGCGACGGTCGCGGCCCGCGGCACGGCCGGGACGGCGTTCACCAACCCGCGCGGCCGCCTCACCGGCGACGGCGGCGACCCACAGACGGTCCCGCTGGAGCCGGGCGGCAGCGCGCACGTCGACCTCGGGTGGCGCGGCGACCTGGCCGCCGCCGGCGTCGAGCGCGCGGGAGTCCTGTGGCTCGTCGTCACGGACGGTTCCACGCCCGCCGTCGTGCAGCTCGACCCCACCTCCCCGGTCGACATCGTGGACGGCACCGAGGTGCGGGTGGGCGGGTGGAGGCCGGGGGCCGACTGAGCCGCAAGCGTCTCCGCCACGTCGGGAACTCGCCGAGCAACCTGGCGGTCTGATGTGCGACGAACGACGTGGCACAGGACCTACCGTGGTCCCGACCCGAAACGAGGCAGTGTTGTCCGACTCAGACCCCCACCGCCCGGAGCTCCCGGACCCGCAGCACGACCGTCATGTCGCCTTCCCCGACGACGACGACATCGGTCGGGACGGCTCCGCAGCGGGTGCTGCCGCGGGGGCGGGGACGTCGCTCCCCCCGGAGGCCTGGGCTCCGCGGCCCGCCGAGCCGGCGCCCTCGGTGTCGTCGTGGCAGCCGAACGTGCCGCCCGGCTCGGTCCTGACGACACCGCCGAACCGTGCGTATGCGTCGGGCTACCGCAGCGGCAACGGCTCGCGCGGGGCCAAGGTGCTGGCGGCGCTGGTGCTCGTACCGGTCATGCTCGGTTTCTTCTCCGGCGGCTTCCACGACGACGTCGGCTACACCGGCGACGGGGGCACCGGCGTCGAGATGCCGATGGGTGGCGACATGCCAATGGGCGGCGCCGGTCCCGACCCGGTGTTCGTCCGCAGCGAACCCGTCGTCGACGCCGCCTCGATCGACGCCACTCTCCTGGAGGGCCAGCCGACCGTGCTCGACGTCCCCGCGGACTCGACCGTCCTCCGCGTCGAGGTCGTCGGTGCCCAAGGCTCCTACATCGACGTCGAGTCGTTCGCTGCCGGACAGTCCGTGGGGAGCAGCACGAGTCAGGCGCCGTACGCCGAGGAGCTCTTCCTCGACGAGCGCCCCGCCACGCTCACCGTGACCGCCCGGACCTCGACCCCGGACCCCAGCCCGCTCCAGTGCCGCATCTACGCCGACGACATCCTCGTCGCCGTCGACACCGGGACCTCGGACGTGACCTGCTCACCGCGCATGTGAAGCAGCAGGACGCGACCGGCATACCAGATCGCTGCGCACTCACGAGCAACCACATGACACAGGGGAACCCATGACAGACCAGCCCTCGACGCCGCCGGCCTCCCCGGCCTCCCCGGCCTCCCCCGCCGACCTGCCCGACCCGGGCGACGACGGCGGCGATCCCGCGGGGCCGCCGGCATACGACAGCTCCTTCGGGCGCGAGGCACCGGCCGAGCCCAGCTGGGTGCCGCAGCGTTCGGGCGCGCAGCCCATGGGTCACGCGCCCGTGCGGTCCGGGCCGCCTGAGGTCCCCGCATCCCGGACCCTGGACCTGCGTGGCGGTCAGGCTGCCCGCCTCCTCGGCGGCCGCCTCCAGGCGTGGCACGTCGTCGCGATCGTGGCGGGACTGCTTATCCCGGCCGGCGTCTGGGCCGTCGCGAGCCTGACGGACGACCCCCTGGAGCGGGCCACGACCGGCGCCACGCGCGTCCGGCCCACCCTGGCTCGCCCGGCCGTTCCGTCGCGCTCCATCGCAGTTCCCCAGCTGCCCGGAGTCACGTCGCCGGCCGCGCCACGCCCACCCTCCGGCGCGCAGGCGCCCACGCGCTCACCTCGGACAGCCCCGCCGCCGATCGTGAAGGTGCCCGACATCCCGGTGACCCCGGTGCCGACCGATGCCCGGACGATCCGCTTCGAGTCGTATGCCGCCGGCGGCGCCCGCGTCGAGGTGTCGCTCTCGGACGCCCGCCACACGCGCTACGACTACCCGGTCCGCACCGCGCCGGTCGCGTTCGAGACACCGATCGGCAAGAACGTGTCGAGCAACGACTACTACAGCCTTCGCGTACGCCTCTACGACCCCACGGGTTCCGGTGACCGCGGGGCGGTGTCGTGCCGCATCCTGGTGGACGGCATCGTGGTCACGTCTCAGCAGGGTCGCGGCTACGCGAACTGCTACATCAGCCCGTACTACGACATCCAGCGCCGCTGAGCCGCGGCCGCCGGCCGTCAGACGTCGGCGGCGTCGGCGTCGGTGCTGGCGCGAGCAGCCTTGCGGCGCTTGTTGATCGCGATCCGAGCGGCCATCGCCCGCGCGAAGGCGAAGTGCCAGAAACGACTGATGACGAGCTCGCGCTCCCCCACCATCTCGACGACGTCGGCGCCGGCGCCGAGCTTGAAGAGCAGCAGCCCGGTGAGCGGGCTCGTCGCACCGAGAGAGGTGTTGAAACCGCGGAAGTCGTAGGCGTCGCAGCCCGCGGCGGAGGCGTCGCGCATCGCCTGCCACTGCAGGGCGTTGGAGGCGCGGGCGTCGCGGTTGCGCTCGGTCGACCCACCGTAGAGGTAGGAGAACGTGCGGCCGAAACGGATCATCAGGGCGGAGGCGAGCACGTCGCCGTCGACGTGCGCCTCGTAGAACCGGGCCGACACGCGCGGCTCGGTTTCACTGGCGGCGGCGCCCTCGGAGTCGAAGGCGCGGACCATCGCGTCGAAGTACGCCTTGGGGCGCGGCAGGAAGTTGTCACGCTGCGCCGACTCGACGTAGAGGTCGTGGAAGGTGTCGAGGCCCTCGGGGCCGACAGCCCGCACCTGCACGCCGGCCTTCTCGGCCTTCTTGACGTTGCGGCGCCACTGCTGGTTCATGCCCTTGAGCAGCTCGGCCTCGGTGCGCCCGCGCAGGTCGACGATGCAGAGCAGTCGCGGCTGGCCCACAGCCACGCCGTCGGCGCCGAGCGGCAGCCAGCCGTTGCGGTCGAGCCACGCCTCTAGGGTGCGTGCGGTCGGATTGTCGACTGCCGTGGGCAGGGTCGTGAAGCTCAGGAGACCGTTCTCGACGACCTGCTTCTTCACCGGCTCGCGGTCCCAGATGCGCGAGACGACCGGATAGCCGAGGCGCAGGGCGAACGCCTTGCGGCCCTTGGCCCAGGCGACGAGGGGGTCGAGCCACCGGGCGGGCTCAGCGGCGACGAGGTCCCAGGGCAGGCCGGGCCCCTCGGGAAGGTACGCGTAGGAGCGCGACAGCCGCGGGATGGTGCGCGAGAGCACGAGACCGGCCCCCACCCGGGCGCCGCTGGCGTCGAACCACCCGAGGTGGGTGCGGCGCCAGCCCTGCTTGGCCCGCCCCCACGCGGGGGTCTGCAGGAAGCTGCCGCCGAGCTCTAGGAGCGTGTCGACGGCCTCGTCGGCGCTGATCTCACGGACCGTCAGCCGGCCGGCCACGGGCGCTGACACGGACGTGCTGTCCGGGTTCGGCGAGGTGGGCGGCGAGGTGGGCGGCGCGGGGGTCGGCGCAGGGGCAGGGGTCTGCTCGCTCATGGCCGCAACCCTATCGGCGCGGCGTCAGTCCGCTGACCGCGCGGGGTTAGTGCCGGTCGGGTCGCCGTGCTCGTCCGGGCCGGCCACGGCCGCGGGGTCGAAGTCCTCGGTGGCGCGGGCGGTGCGGCGGATCCACCAGAGGCCGAGGACCGGCAGCAGCAGGGGCACGTAGCCGTAACCCTGCCCGAAGTGCGACCAGACGGTCTTCTCCGGGAAGGCCTCCGGCCGGACCTGCGACCACCTGCCGACGACGAGCACACCCGCCAGCTCGATGACGAGGGCGATCGTGGCCAGCCGCACCGACGCGCGGTCGCCTCGGGCCAGCCCGAACGTCGCGACGAGGTAGATGAGCGCGGCCAGCGCCGACAGGAGGAACGGCACCGGAGCGCGGTCGAAGTACTCGGTGATCTGGAGGATCGAGCGACCGGTGGCCGCCAGGGCAAGCAGGCCGTAGACGGCGACGAGCAGACGCCCGAAGCCGTGGCCGGTGTGGGGTCGCTCGGCGGGTCCCGTCTCGCTGGTCGCACCGGTCTCGGCGTTCATGTTCGGCTCAGACATTGAGGCTCCAGACCTGCTGCAGACGGGCCACGAGGATCGCCACCACGAAGGCACCGCCCAGGACGACCCCCATCGCCCACTGGGTCTTCTCCTTGATGGCGATGAGCACCACCGCCGGCGTCACCACCAGCACGGTGAAGAGGTAGGCGATGAAGGTGGCGCGTTCGGCACCGTCCCCGATGGCCGACGCCTTGCCGAGCCCGACGACGAGCTGGACGAGCAGGGCCAGTTCGAGTGCGGCGCCGACGAGCACGATCGGGTCGTCGACGAGACGGCCGCGAAGGAGGTGATGGGCGGCCAGCAGGCCGAGCACGGCGCACGCGACGAGCAGCACGACGGTCAGGGGTTGGAGCACGCGAGAAGCCTACGGCGTACGCGGGCTCTGTCCGACGCGCGGTCCCGGGAACGAGCCCGAAGGTCATGGCCCGGTATTTTGCTCTCGACGAGCCACCTGCCGCCCCTGCCTGCCACGCGGCCCGACCTCGAGGAGCGACCGTGTCGATCCGGCCCCTCGCCATGGACCGCGCAGCCGGCGTGCTGCTCGGCGAGGCCTGCGGCGACGCGTTGGGGGTGCCGTACGAGATGGCGGCCCCACCCGTCGGCGAGGCCGTCATGAAGGGCGGCGGCCTCGGCCCCTACGACCCGGGCGAGTGGAGCGACGACACCCAGATGACGCTGTGCGTCGCTCGCGTGGCAGCCGAGGGGCACGACCTCACGTCGGCGAAGGCGCTCGATGCGATCGCCGACGCGTTCACCGCCTGGCTGGACGGCGGAGCCACCGACGTCGGCGTGCAGACGCAAGCGGTGCTGACCGACGCCAAGTCGCTGCGAGGTTCACCCCACGAGCGGCTCACTGCCGCCAGCGAGGCGCTGCACGCACGCACGGGCCTCACTGCCGGCAACGGCGCCCTGATGCGCACCCCGATCGTCGGGCTCTCGGCGCTCGGGGACCGGCAGGCCACGGCCCGCGCGGCGCGTGCCATCGCGCAGCTCACCCATGCCGACCCGCTCGCCGGCGACTCGGCCGTGCTGTGGTCGGAAGCCATCCGCGTCGCTGTCACCGAGGGGCGGCTCGACCTCACCGCGGGCGTCGACCTCGTCAGCGCCGCCAACGTCGGCAAGTGGGGCGACTGGATCGAGGCGGCCACCGGAGCCGAGTCCGGACAGTTCGGCAACAACGGCTTCACGGTCACGGCCCTCCAGGACGCGTGGGCCGCCATCACGACGACCGACCGCGGCGACGGCTCGGCCATGCACCTGCAGCGCGGGCTGCAGGCCGCGGTGCGCGCCGGACACGACACCGACACGGTGGCCGCCATCGCCGGATCGCTGCTCGGCGCGCGGTACGGCGCGTCGGCGGTGCCCACGCAGTGGCGTCGCATGGTCCACGGCTGGCCCGGCCTGCGCGCCCACGACCTCGTCGAGCTGTCGGTGTCGGTGTCCGTGGGTGGCCGCCGACCCGGCATCTGGCCGTCGGTCGAGACCATGGCCGACGCCGACATCCCCGCGCAGGGCATCCCCCACCCGATCGACCCGGACATCGTGCTCGGGACCATCACCGACCTCGGCCGCGTGCGCGAGCTCGGGGTGCAGGCCATCGTGTCGCTGTGTCCGCTCGGGCTGGACGACATCCCGGCCGAGGGCATGACCGCCCGCGACCACATCGAGTTCTGGATCAACGACGGCGAGCACGAGGACTCGAACCCGCACCTCGACTTCGTGCTCGACGACGCGTCCTCGGCGCTGCGCCAGTTCCGGGCCGAGGGCAAGCGCGTGCTCGTGCACTGCCGGCTCGGCACCAAGCGCACCCCCGCGGTCGCCCTGCGGTATGCCGTCGACCTCGGTGTCGCGCCCGAGCTGGCCGAACGCTCCATCCGCGACGCCCTGCCGGGACTCCGCGGTGAGGGACGGCTCTGGCACGTCGCCGCCCACGGCGCCTAGGTTGCCAGCGTCTCGGCGTCGACCTCGACAAGGCGACGCGGGAGCTGCTTGGTCGCGAGCGTCGTTCTCCCGAGGACGATGACGCGATGCTGGCCCGCGCCTACGCGTCTCTGCGCCACTGGAGCCTCGTGCCGGATGTACGGGATGCCAACCTCGGTCGCAGCCACTGGCTCCTGTCGCGCGTGCATGCAGTGCTGTGCCTGACCGACGAGGCCGCGCTACCCCAACAGTGAGGCCGGTCAGCGCGCTCTCGTGCAGGTCCAGGCCCGAGACCAGCGAGGTGCAGGTCGGACAGCCTCAGAACGGCGGGACGTCGTCGAGCCCGAACGGTGGCGGGGGTTCATCTGACGGATCGTGCACTGCCGGAGCCGAATCGGGTAAATCCGTGCCCTGTGGCGGACCAATGCCGTCCCGCCAGTTCTTGGGGTAGGTGGTGTAGCAGGCCCCGGTGAGGGTGGTCCACTGCAAGCCGTCGTGCTCGACCGGGGTGCTGGTCCAGACCTGGTGGGTCTTGAGGTTGTGGTGGCGGCGTTCCTTGGCGTAGAAGTTCGTCACGGCTGTCTCACCGGCCGGCCACGGGATCTCGTGGTCGAGGTCGCAGCGGGCGGCGGGGACGTGGCAGTCGGGTCCGCGGCAGGTGCCGTCGACGGCCCGGACGTGCTCGACCATCGCGTCAGTGGGCCGGTAGGCCTTCGTCGGGCGGGTGATCGCGTGGCCGTCGCGAATATTCACGGGGAGGGTCTGCCAGACCGAGCCGGGGCGGGTCATGATCTCGCGGGCGTGGGCGGCGGTGACCCAGCCGTGCCCGGGCAGCTCGCACGCGGCGTCGCTGTGGCCGGTGGCGACCTCGAAGGGCACGACGAGCCACACCCGCGCCGCCGCGTCACCGGTCATCTCGTCCGTCACCTTGGCGGGGTCGAGGTGGCCACTGAGCAGGGCTGCGGTGGCCAGGTCGCAGCGCAGCTGGTCCAGCGTCCGCGGGTCGCCGGAGCCGCGCAGGGCGCGGGCATCGGCGTCGAGCCGGTCCATGACCCCCGCGACCGTGCCCGCGTCAGCCGTGATCGTCAGGCAGCCCATACCGTCCTCGACCATCCGCCCGAACACACCCCGCCGGGCCTTGGCCTGCGCGTGCCGCTCCTCGGCACCCCGGTTGTCGACCGAGGCGACCGCCCGCCGCAACCGGGCCGTGAACGTCCGCTGCCCCACCGGCCGCCCGTCCCGCGACGGCGCGAGCACCGCCTCCTCCACCACCGCGACGTCCCCATCCGGCAGCTGCACCGTCTCGCACGCCACCTGCACCGCCCGGTAGAGCGACGTGCCGCCCTCACGCAGCGCCGCCAGCAGACGCCGGTGCCGCCGCGGGGACGTCGCCAACGTCAGCCGCCGCCCCACCTCACCGGCGCCGACCCCGGTCGCCAGCGCGATCTCCTCCGCGACGACCCGCACCGGCAAGACCAGCGCCGCGGCCCGACGCGAGGACCCCGCCGGCAGCGCTTGGATCTGCTGTTCGGCGATGGTGTGCAACGCCCCGTACGCAGCCATCAGGTCGGCCTCCACGCGCGCCTTCGCGGCCTCGAGCGCCTCGACCCGCGCCATCACCCGCTCACTCGCCCGCAGCAGGGACTCGGTCACCTCGACCGACCGGGCCCGCTCATCACGCGCCGCTCCGCCCGCTCCTTCGGGCCGATCGACCGTCGCCGCCGCCGCCGCCGCCGCCGCCGCACCCTCGTCGAGTGCACAGACCGCGAGTCCAGCCTCGTCGCGGGCAACAGACCGGGAGCCGCGATGCGCCTCCCCGTGGCTGCTCGAGCTCTCGTACTCGACCTCCCCGGCGAAGGCGGCCGACAGGACCGAGACGATCGGCCGCAGCGAACCGCCCGCTCGCCTGGAGTCACGCACCCAGGTCACGTCGAGCACCCGGGGAGAACCGCCACCGAGCAGCCCGGCGGAGGCTCGCGACGACGCAATGTACGGCATACGGCCACCTCCCCTGTCTGCTCGTTGCCCTACCTCCAGTAGAACAAATGTTCTGCATATCTGCTTGGGT
>JYOE01000030.1 GCA_000955875.1 Terrabacter sp. 28 | reverse complement strand
GGAAGAGGTTGCCCTGCAGGGCCGAGCGCAGGGCCTCCGGGTCGGACGGGTCGATCGTCGACAGCGCGGACTCGATGGCCTCGGTGTCGATGGTGATGTTGCGGGCGTAGTCGGACACGGCCGAGAGCAGCTGGGGCCCGAGCCACGGCACCTGGGAGAAGAGGCGCACGCGGGCCGCTTCGCGCACGGCNNCTGGGCGACGTCGAGCTCGAGCGACTCGGCCAGCTGTGTCACGTTGCCGGGCAACAGGGCGACGAGGCCCGGCTCGGTGAGGGGCAGGCCGACCTCGGTGCCGCTGACCACCTCGGTGGCGAGGGTCCCGACCGCCTGGCCCAGCTGGGCGGAGAACATCTGGCGGCTGAGGTTGCCGAGCATCGGCGCCCACTGCTCGACCATCTGCTGCGGGTCGAAGCCGGGGGGCAGGCCTTCGGGCAGCGCCTCGCCGAAGGCCTCGGGCCCCAGCTCGCCCACCTGCTTGCGCATGGCGTCGGACGTCGCGGCCGTGACTCCGTCGGACACCGGCTCGATCAGCTCGAACCAGCGCGGCATCGTCGCGTCGACCCACTCCGCGCGGCTGAGGCCGGTGGCCCGCCACGACGGGGAGTCAAGGGTGGTCTGCTCGTCCAGCCAGAGCGTCGCGACCGCGACGGCGTCGTGCACGGCTCGCGAGGCCGCGTCGTCGTGCACGTCGTTGCCCTCGACGGCGAGCACGTGCCGGCGGGCGACCTCGGTGGCGAGGTCACGCGAACCGGTCGGGGACTGCTGGGCGGCCATGAACGTGCCGAGCTGGGCCCGCATGGCGGCCTGCGTCGCAGGGTCGCTCGGGTCCACGCCCATCGAGCGCATCGCCTCGGCGAGCTCGGGGTTCTCGGCAGCCTCGCCGAGCACCTTCTCGAGCATCGCCCCGAGGTCGGAGGCGTCCATCCCGCCGAGGTCGGGGAGCATGCCGCCGGGACCGACCGACCCAGAACCGGCGCCGCCGGATGCGGGCCGGCTCAACGGCAGGCCGAAGGGGGAGTCGCCGGGAGCGCGCTCGGGCTCCTGAGGCTGCTGCTCGTCCCGGGGCTCCGGGGTGTCCGGGTGCTCGTCGTCCCGGTCGCTGCGGTTGTCGTCACCGCGTCCGCGGTCGTCGGCCATGCCTGCTCATCCCCACTCGAAATGGTGTCGTGCCGGCCACACGGCCGCTCATCCAAGACAACCACGGATCGACCCCGTTGGTTCCCCGGTGGGGTGTCGCCCGACGGGCTCGCCGGGCGCGACGGTCCCCTCAGCGGCATACGATTGCCCGCGTGACGGTCACCCTTGCCGAGATCCGTGAGACGCCTCTGTCGGTCGACGAGGTGCTCGCGAGCGTCTCCTCCCCGCGCGCGGGCGGGACCTGCCTCTTCGTCGGGACCGTGCGCGACCACGACGCCCCTGCCGCCCCCGCTCCGTCGGAGGCCGCCGCGGACGAGGGTGGGGCAGCCCGGGGCGACAGGGCAGTGACTCACCTCGACTACTCCGCCCACCCGCAGGCGGCCGACACGGCACGGGCGCTCGCCGAGCGGATCGCGGCCGACGGCCGGGTCGTGCGGATCGCTGTCGTGCACCGGGTGGGTCACCTCGAGGTCGGCGACATCGCGGTCGTCGTCGGGGTGAGCGCCGAGCACCGCGGCGAGGCCTTCGAGGTGTGCCGCCAGCTCATCGACGAGTTCAAGGCGACCATCCCGATCTGGAAGCACCAGCAGTTCGCCGACGGCGCCGACGAGTGGGTGGGCCTGCCGTGAAGACGATCAAGCGCGTGCCCGAGCAGGCGAGCGACGCCGCGCTGCCCACCCGGGCCGAGCTCCTCGAGGGCGAGGGCCGGGGCACCCTCACCCGCGGCAACAAGGCCGTGCTCGCGGCCTTCTTCCTCTTCCTCGTGATCGCCGTCGTCGGTTCCGTGGTCCACCTGCCGTATGCCGTCATGAGCCCGGGTCCGACGCAGGACACCCTCGGCGCGTCCGGCGACGGCGAGAAGACCCCGATCATCTCGATCACCGGCCTGCCGACCTACCCCACCGACGGCGCGCTGCGCTTCACGACGGTCCGCGTCGAGGGTGGCCCCGGCTACCCCGTCGACGCCTGGGACGTGCTGCAGGCGTGGGTCGACCCGGCGCGCGACGTCTTCCCGGTCGACGACATCTTCGACCCCCAGGTCACCAAGGAGCAGGTCGCCGAGGAGAACGCGATCCAGATGGAGGGGTCGCAGGAGGAGGCGACCGCCGTCGCACTGCGCGCCATCGGCAAGGACGTGCCGACCCACATCGCCGTCGCCGGCCTCACCGACGCCTCGAAGGCCAAGGACCTGCTCAAGGTCGGCGACCGCATCACCGAGATCGACGGCGAGGCGATCACGACGACGCAGGCCGTCCGCGACGCCCTGCAGAAGTCGCGGCCGGGCGACACCGTGTCGCTCACGATCACCCGCGCCGGCAAGGAGCAGCAGCTCGAGGTCCCGACGATCGAGGGTCAGCAGGGCCGCACCGCGCTCGGCGTGCTGCTCGGCCTCGACCACGACTTCCCGGCCACGGTGAAGATCGACGCGGGCGCGATCGGTGGTCCGTCCGCCGGCCTGATGTTCTCGCTCGGCATCTACGACAAGCTGACGCCGGGCCCGCTGGCGGGTGGGCGTCAGATCGCCGGCACCGGCACCATCGACGACGAGGGCAAGGTCGGGCCGATCGGTGGCATCCACCAGAAGCTCGCTGGTGCCCGCGCCGACGGAGCCGAGTTCTTCCTCGCCCCGGCCGACAACTGCGACGAGGTGGTCGGGCACGTGCCCGACGGGCTCGACGTCTTCAAGGTCGGCACGTTCGACGACGCCCGCGCGGCGGTCGAGGCCGTGGCCAAGGGACAGACGGGCTCGCTGCCGCGCTGCTGAGACGTGCCCTAGGGGCGCCGCACCATCGGAGGCTCTCGCGCGCCCGGCCTCGGGCTAGTCCTCGAAGGTGGCCTTGAGCGCCTCGACGAGTCCGGGCGCGATGTCCCTGCCCGTCGCCACGGCGTCGTCGGAGTCGTGGTCGCGCTGGCGCAGCAGACAGATCGACGAGCCGTCACGCAGGACAGCCACGACGAGGCGCACGTCCTTGCGGTCCGGGTGCGCGGCCAGGTGGTCGACCGCGTCGTCGCCGCGCGTGGGCAGATCGCGCTCGGCCTCCGGCGGCACGACCATGCGCTCGATGGCGAAGGCGCAGCCGTCGACCTCGTCGGGCCACGCGAGCCGGCCGAGCAGCGTCTCGAGCGAGCTCGTCGTCGGCAGGCCCTCCTGCTCGACCGCGGTGAGGGCCCCTTCGGCGAGGTCGGCCGGGCCCATCTGGTCGCGCAGCTGGGGCTCGCGCTCGAGCAGGTCGGCGGTGCGCACGAGCGCGAAGAGCCGGGCCGGCTGGTCCCAGCCGCTGGCCGCGACGTGGCGCTCGGTGTCGAGGGCGGCGATGGCGAGGGGGTCGATGACGGGCTGCGCGTTCACGCCCCCATGCTGCCGTATGGCGCGGGGTGGCCGGTCGGCACGTACGTGCGCAGGTGGTGCACGCGTACGCGCGTGGTTGGTGGATGAGTACGCCGGCGCGGGTCACGGTGCGGTATCGCCCCGCGGGCTCGCGGCGAGCGCGGGTTATGGTTGCCGCAGGCGGCCCGAGGTGGCCGCCACCGGGNNGCACCCAAGGCACGCCACGTGAGCGACAGCAACTTCGGCCCCCCGCCGGGCAACTTCAACGACGACGACTCCGGCGCGCCCCGGCGTGCGGAGGCGGCCACGCTGCCGCCGACCCGGCGCCCGCTCGTCACCGCCCTCGTGGTGGCCGCCGCCCTGCTGGTGGTCATCGCCATCGCGGCACAGTTCTGGACCGAGGTGCTGTGGTACCAGTCGGTCAGCTTCTCCGGCGTCTTCACCACGCAGCTCGTCACCAAGCTGCTCCTCGGGGTGGTCGGTGGCCTCCTCACGGCGGCGATGGTGTGGTCGAGCATCCACATCGCCTTCCGCAGCCGGCCGATCTACGCGCCGTCGCCCGAGACGCAGGCGATGGAGCACTACCGCCAGCTCGTCGAGCCGATGCGTCGCACGGCCACCGTCGCCGCGCCGCTCGCCGTCGGGCTCTTCGCCGGCCTCTCGGCGGCGACGCAGTGGGACACGTTCCTGCTGTGGCGCAACAGCAACCCATTCGGCACGAGCGACCCCGAGTTCGGCCTCGACGTCAGCTTCTTCGTCTTCGACCTGCCGTGGGTCAACTTCGTCGTCGCCTTCCTGACGATGATCCTCGTCATCGGCTTCATCCTACGGCGGCATCGTCGCCGGCAACAAGATGCGCTCGACGCACGCCGCGCGCGTGCACCTGTCGGCCATCGCGGCGGCCCTCGTGCTCGTCCGGGCCGTCGCCTTCTGGGTCGACCGCTACAACCTGGCAACGGCCCAGTCGACGAAGATCACCGGCATCCAGTACACCGAGTCGCACGCGATCATCCCGACCAAGGGCATCCTCGCGGTCGCCGCGGTGATGTGCGCGATCATGTTCCTCACGACGATCTGGACGCGCTCGTGGCGCCTGCCACTCGTGGGCGTCGCGGTCCTGGCCGTCATCGTCGTCGCGGTCGGTGGCATCTACCCGGCACTCGTGCAGTCCCTCAAGGTGCGCCCCTCCGAGAAGTCGCTCGAGGTGCCCTACATCCAGCGCAACATCGACGCGACCCGGGTGGCCTACGGCTTCGACCAGATCGACGTCAAGCCCTACGACACGAAGAGCGTCGCCACCCAGAACGCGCTGCGCAACGACGCGGCGACGGTCCCGGGCATCCGCCTCATCGACCCCAACGTGGTGAGCCCCACCTTCAAGCAGCTCGAGGCGAGCAAGGGCTACTACCAGTTCGCCGACGTGCTCGACGTCGACCGCTACCAGATCGACGGCAAGTCGCAGGACACCGTCATAGCGGCGCGCGAGCTCGACCTCAGCGGCGTGCCCGACGGGCAGCGCAACTGGCTCAACGACCACACCGTCTACACGCACGGCTACGGCGTCGTCGCGGCCAAGGGCAACACGCGCACCACCGACGGGCGGCCCAGCTTCTTCGAGTCGCAGATCGGCAGCGAGGGCGCGCTCGGCAAGTACGAGCCGCGCATCTACTTCGGCGAGAGCTCGCCGGAGTACTCCATCGTCGGCGCCAACAAGGAGTTCGACTACCCGGACCCGCAGGGCACGGGCCAGATCAGCTACACCTACAAGGGCACCGGCGGCGTCCCGCTCGACGCCGCCAAGCGCCTCGCGTATGCCGTGAAGTACCGCGAGATCAACTTCCTCCTCTCCGACCAGGTGAGCGACGGGTCGCGCATCCTCGACCAGTCCAGCGCGTCGCGCCGTGGCTCACGCTCGACGGCAACGCGTACCCCGCGGTCGTCGACGGCCGGGTGCTGTGGGTGCTCGACGGCTACACGACCTCGTCGAACTACCCGTACTCCGAGACGACGACCCTCGACACCGCCACCGAGGACGCCGTGACGAGCACGCGCAACTCGGTGCGTGCCGTGCAGGCCGGACAGGTCAACTACGTGCGCAACTCGGTCAAGGCGACGGTCGATGCGTACGACGGCACCGTCACCCTCTACCAGTGGGACGAGAAGGACCCCGTGCTCAAGGCGTGGATGTCGATCTTCCCGGGCACGGTCCAGCCGCTGAGCACGATCAAGGGCTCGCTCATGTCGCACCTGCGCTACCCGGAGGACCTCTTCAAGGTCCAGCGCACCCTGCTGGAGAAGTACCACGACCGCGACGCCGCCTCGTTCTACGGAGGCCAGAACTTCTGGCGGGTGCCCGACGACCCGACGCAGTCCGGGCAGGACCTGCTCCAGCCGCCGTACTACCTGTCGCTGGCCATGCCGGGCCAGCAGGCGCCTGCCTTCTCGCTCACGTCGACCTTCATCCCCACGGGAGACCGCAACGTCCTGTCGGGGTTCCTCGCCGTCGACGGTGACGCCGGGTCCGAGACGGGCAAGAAGTCGCCGAACTACGGCAAGATGCGGCTGCTCGAGACCAACGGCGGGTCCACGGGTCCCGGCCAGGTCTACAACGACATGCGCACGTCCACGGTGACCTCGAACGACGCCTCGCTCGGCCGGCAGCTCACGCTGGCGCAGTTCATCTCGACGACGTCGTCGACCGGCGCGAGCGTCATCTTCGGCAACCAGCTGACCCTGCCGGTCGGTGGGGGACTGCTCTACGTGCAGCCGATCTACGTGCGTGCCCAGTCCAGCGGGTCCGGCACCTACCCGCGTCTCTCCGCGGTGGCGGTCGCCTTCGGCGACAAGATCGCCTGGGCCGGATCCCTGGATGCGGCCCTCAACGACCTGTTCGGTGGCTCCTCGGGTGCGCAAGCCGGTGACAACGGCACGACCCCGACGCCGCCGACACCCACCCCGACGCCGACGCAGACGGGCACCCCGACCGCGCCACCGGCCACGGGCGCGCCGAACGCGGCGGCCCTGTCGAAGGCGCTGCAGGACGCCGAGGCGGCGTACGCCGAGGGTGAGGCAGCGCTGAAGCGTGGCGACTTCGCGGCGTACGGCCAGGCCCAGACGAAGCTCAAGGACGCCCTNNACGCGTCGCCGAAGTCGACCCCGACGGCAGGCCCCTGACGCCGACCCGTCGCCCACGGGCTGCGGCAGCACGCGAATCGCGTGCTGCCGCAGCCCGTTTCGCTTGTCGGGTCGCGTGCAAAGGGCGCGTCGTCACCTCGATTTGGTCCTGCGGGAGGTTTCGCGTAACGTTGCTCTTGCCGACGCGGGGTGGAGCAGCTCGGTAGCTCGCCGGGCTCATAACCCGGAGG
>JYOE01000029.1 GCA_000955875.1 Terrabacter sp. 28 | reverse complement strand
CAGTTTTCGAGTGCCGTTGACACTGCGGCGATGCGGGACGCCGTCGCAATGGACGAGGGCGCACGCAAGGCGGGAGCAAGAAGGGCCCGCATCGATCTGGTGCGGGCCCTTGTGCTGTCGTGGAGTCTGAACACCGACTGAGCATTGCTCGAGACGCCGTTCGAGAAACTCGGACCTCGCCCCAGAACCACGAGAGCAAGGCGTGTGCCGCCCTGAGGCAACACATCTGCTGCTCCGCCCGTCGGTGCCGGTGGTAGGTCAGCGGTTGCGACTGCTGAGTCGCACCACGGCCCAGATGATGACCATGAAGAAGTCCACAACCGCCCACATGCCGACGATAAGCATGACCCCGATACCGGTCCCGACTGCAGTGGCCGCGTCGCATTCGGACTTCGAAAGGCTGCCCGTGCACGGCGTCGAGCCCGCGCTACTCGCGCCGCCGATGACCCAGAGAAGGAAGAGTACCTGGATGGCCAAGAACACCCACATGAAGATGCGCTTCTTCTTCTTGGGCCTAGCCTCCGGCGCTGGCGGGGCCGCGGGGTTCGTAGACGGCGCCTGGTAGGTCTGGTAGTTCTCGGGCTGCTGTTGCGTCATGACTTCTCCCTGTCGGATGGAAAGGGGCGTCTCTGCCCCGACGGGCACGATACGAGTCCTTAAGACTTCCTGTGCGCAAAATGCGCGCATGCCGCGAAGTCTGGACTTGCACGCTCGTCAGCCCCTCTGGCACCCAATGCTTCATCGGCTTATCCGGCGACCACCTCTCATGGTCGCCTTCTGCGCGCGGCTACGCTCGCCCGACCACGCCGCGGGTGGTGCGTCACCACGCCGCGAGTCCCCCTTGGGTAGCGGCGCGCGGGGGTGTCTTCGCGTCAGCGGCGGACGGGGTATCGGAGGTGGAGGACCCGGTCGCCCTGGATGACGACCGAGGGGTCCTCGAGGAGGTGCTGGCCGGTGAGCCCGCCGAAGTACTTCTTGCCCGCGCCCATGACCACGGGGACGACGTCCATGGCGACTTCGTCGACCAGCCCGAGCTGGAGCGCCTGCCCGCCCACGTCGCCGGCGCAGATGGCGACGACCCGGTCGCCGGCGCGGCGCTTGGACTCCTGGACCGCCTCGGTCACGTCCGAGAAGAAGGGGACGTCGGCCTCGGGGTGCCACCCTTTGGGTTTCGGCCGGTTCGACACCACGACGAGGTGCTCGCCCGCCGGCGGATTGGCGTCCCAGCCGTTGGTGAGGTCGAACAGGTGCCGGCCCATGATCGTCGCGCCGATGCTGTCCCAGAACGCGCGGGTGTACCCCGCGGAGGCGGCGCTCACCCGGAACCGAGCGTGCTGCCGTTCACCGGCCTCGTCGGCGATTGGCTGATCGCCGTTGAAGTACCAGTCGAAGAGCGGGCCCGGGTCGTCGTCCTGGCCGGCGATGAAGCCGTCGACCGACACCACTGCGTGCAGAACCACTGTTGCCATCCCTCGAGACTGGCAGACACGGGGTCGACACGGTGTTTCCCTTGTCTAGCTCGTGAAGCACGTGCCCAAGCCGAGTTGTCTGAGTCCTTCGCGGTCACCGGCCCCGAAGTCGCGTTGCCCGACGCTCGCCTCGAACATGAGCTGGTCCTTCACAGGAACATGGCTCAAGCCGGTCAGATGAGCGAGCTCGTGCATGACGATCGCGCGTGCACCGGCCCAGCCGTCCGCTCGCCGCAGGACCTCGCGGAACTGGGGTCCGTCGAGATTGACGGTGCCGCTGACCCAATGCTGCTGCGAAGCGGTGTAGTACGGGGCCCCCGCGGGTCCGGCGATTCCGGCCACCCGTCCCTCCAGCTCGGGCACGACTGTGGGGTCGGTCCACGCCACGAGGACGGGTGACCACCGGTTGCCGTAGAGATGTTTGTCGATCGGGGGCCGGCGGGTTGCCGGCGTCTCCGTCGTGGGGCCCTCGATCACGAAGTGCAGTCCCGTCGCGGCGCTGACCGAGCGGGCGGCTTCGCGGAGCAGCTCGTCGGCCCCGGGTGGCGCCGCGGCGTCGTTGACGACGAGACGGATCGGACGGCAGGGGTCCCAGGCCACGGGCCGGCCACCGAGCTCGGGGATGGTGTGCATGAAGACGTAGTCGGTGGACGACGAGAGGGACGGACCCGGCGTGCCGAGCGGCTTGGTGCGTGCATCCGGCGGCGCCGGGGGCCAGATGTCCCGGGTGTCGCCCGGGCTGCCACCGGTGATGGGCACGCCCTTGAACCAGCTGGGCAGGTCGCCCCCAGCGATGGGCGGCCCGTCCGCGGCAACGTTGCTCCCCGACCTCCCGAACAACGCCGGGTGAAGGTACACAGCGGCCGCCACAACGAGCAGGGCGACGACCAGGGGCGCGGCCGCGGAGCCGCGCAGCCGTCTCGTCGATGCAGGACGGCGTCTCCGGCGACGGGTCGGCGGGTGCGCGACGGGCGCCGCGGGCCATGTCGTCTCGACGCGGCGGGCGCGAGGTCGCTGGCGCCCGGCCTGCAGGTCGGCAAGGCACCACAGGCACACGAGCTCGGATTGACCGCCGAGCTGCCCAGCGCGTTCGCCGGGGCGCAGGTCCTCCCCGCACGCGCACCGCACCGCACGACCCACGTGGACCATCTCCACGCTCTCCTGCATGACGCCCCCGTTGCACCGGTCCCTGACTGCCGAGCCACGAGTATCAGCGATCGTCCCGACGAACGCGTCGAAATACGCACAAGTGACAAAAGCACCAGGTCAGCCGGGGCGCCGGGAACCGCTCAAGAGAAGTCGGCTTCGTTCATTCCGTCCGCGTGGCCGGGCGGCCACTGGACGAGCTCGATGCGGTAGCCGTCGGGGTCCGTGAGCCACGACGTCCAGAAATCACCCGATCCGTCCGGCGAACTGGGCGGTTCGGCGGTGACTCCGTTCGCAGCCAGCGTGGCCACGGCGTCGGTCATCGAGTCCACCTGCACGACGAGGTGGTTGAGTCCTCGCGGGTCGACCGGTCCGGCGTCAGGGGTGTGGACCAGCTCGAGGGCGACGAACTCGTCATCGGGGAGCTTGAGCATCGTCAGGCTCCCGAACTCGGTCTGCGGCACGGTGCCGACCACGGCGTAGCCGAGTGCGCCGTAGAACGCGAGCGAGCGCCCGAGGTCGGCGACCCGGAGCCCGAGGTGCAGGGTCCTCATCCACCGGCCCCAGTGGGTCGGCCCTCGACGAAGGCGACGCGGGACCCCACGACAGCCGGCGGCGGGGTCTCCCACGCAACCGACCGGATGTTCACATACCAGCGCGGGGCCTTCCCGGGATCGGCTGCGAAGGCCGCCACCCGGTCACGGGGAGCGTCGATCTCGATGGAGCTCTCCACGTCGACAGTCACGGTCCAACCCTAGGCGGGCGTGGCGCCGGCACGCGGACGGCATACGAAATGGGTATGGGGATGACAGAAACACCGCCGGCTGAGCCCGCGGTCACAGCGCGACGGCCGGAGACCTCGCGCACGCGACACACACGCGTAGGGCAACAGCTCGAGGTCCGGTCGTCGGCCAGCCACCGGGACCCCGGCGCGGCTGCTCGGCCGAGCAGCCCTACGCTGCTGCCCTCGACCGAGCCATGAGGAGAACCGTGCTGGCCAAGTTTCCCGGACGCTGTACCCGCTGCCTGGAGCCGATCCGGGTGGGTGACGAGATCGTCGGCTCCCGCGGTGAGGCGAACGTCTGGGTGCACGCGGACTGCGGCTCCGAGCTCGCCCTCCCTGGCCTGGCGGCCCCGCCAGCAGCAGGAGCGGCGCGCGCCATGACGGCGAGCACATCGCGGGCACCCAAGGCACCCAAGGCACCCAAGGCCCCCAAGGCACCCAAGGCCCCCAAGGCACCCAAGGCCCCCAAGGCACCGATGGCGGCCCCCGACGGCGCGACTTTCGTCTACACGGACGGCGCCTGCTCGGGCAATCCCGGACCCGGCGGTTGGGCCTGGGCGATCGACCGCGACCAGTTCGCCTCCGGCGCAGAGCGACCCAGCACCAACCAGCGCATGGAGATCCGCGCGGCGCTCGAGGCCGTCACGGCGATCAGTGGACCGCTCGTGGTGGTGAGCGACTCGACGTACGTCGTCAACTGCTTCCGCGACCGGTGGTGGGACGGCTGGCTCAAGCGCGGCTGGACCACGTCGGCGAAGAAGCCGGTCGCCAACCGCGACCTGTGGGAGCCGCTCGTGACAGCCGTCAACGACCGCGGTGACGTCGCCTTCCAGTGGGTCAAGGGCCACTCCGGCCACGAGATGAACGACCTCGTCGACCAGCTCGCCGTGGCCGCCAGCCTCGGGCGCGACTGAGTGGCCCACCCGCGCTGACTCGGTAGCGTGCCTGTATGCCCATCAAGCTCGAGAACGTCGGTATCGCGGTCCGCGACCTCGAGGCGACGATCGCCTTCTTCGCCGATCTCGGCCTCACCGTCCTCGGCCGTGACACGGTGAGCGGCGAGTGGACCGACACAGCCGTCGGCCTGGACGGCAACCACGCGAAGATCGCCATGCTCCAGACGCCGGACGGCAGCGGCCGCCTCGAGCTGTTCGAGTACATCCACCCGGACGCGATCGAGACCGAGCCCACCCTCCCGAACGAGATCGGCATGCACCGCGTGGCGTTCTCCGTCGACGACCTCGATGAGGCGCTGGCGATCGCGGCGAGGCACGGGTGCCATCCGCTGCGCGGCGTCGCCACCTACGAGGACGTCTACCGGCTCACGTACGTCCGCGGCCCCAGCGGCATCCTGGTGATGCTCGCCGAGGAGCTCCGGAAGGGCTGAGCGGCGAACTGCGCGACACTGGTCTCGTGGCCACCGACAGCTTGCCGGTCGTCGACCGGCAGCGCATCCACGACGAGCTGGAGCGCGCACGCGCCGACCTGCGCGACCTCGTCGCGCGCGCGACGCCTGACGACCTGCGTCGCCGCACCCGCGGGACGAGGTGGACCAACGGTCAGATGCTGTGGCACATGACGTTCGGCTTCCTGGTCGTACGCCGGTTGCTCCCGTTGGTGCGGCTGTTCGGTCGCCTGCCCGACCGGTTCAGCCGCGTCTTCGCCGCCGCCCTGGACGCCGCGACCGGGCCGTTCCACCACGTCAACTACCTCGGCTCCGTGGGCGGCGCCCTCGTCTTCCACCGCCCTCGACTGACCGCCCGGCTCGACCGCACCATCGACGGCCTGCACCGACGCCTCGACGCCGAGACCGAGGAGGCCCTCGGTCGCCGGATGCACTTCCCGGTCGGGTGGGACCCGTTTTTCCGCGACACGATGACGCTCGCCCAGGTCTACGCGTACGCCGTGGAGCACTACGACTTCCACAGGGAGCAGCTCAGCATCGACGGGTCGAGGACGACCTGAGTCCCGGGCTCCGCGAAGCCGTGTGCGTGGAGCGGGGTGCCGGCGAACCCACCTCACCCAGCGGTGGAGTGGGTTCGCCGTCCCCCTCCCCGGTCAGGGAGCGGACCTCGGCACGAGACGGCTTCCCCCGGGCACCGGGAAGGGGAATCCGAGGTTCGCGAGCCGGCCGCGCACCTGGTTCTGGGCCTGGCAGTTGGAGACGCAGTCGGTCGGCGGGTTGGCCACCTCCGTGGCGTCGCCTCCGGTGACGAAGCCCATCCGTCCGCCACTCGCGACGTCCCAGACCGACACGCCGCCACAGTGCCGGACGCTGGGCGTCACGGGTGTGGCGGTGTTGCACGCCGGGTTCGGCACGCGGTCGGCCACCTGGGCGCTGTCACGCGCGACGAAGCGCGGGGACAGGTCGTTGGCGATGTTGACGCGCGTGCTCACCTGCACGCAGAACTGGCCGGGCGGGCCCGTCTGCACGCTGGTGCAGCCCGAGCCCAGGAACTGGCCGACACGCGCCCGGAAGTTCGGGTTGTCGAAGTAGAACGGCGTCAGCCCGGCGGTGCCCGACGTGGCGAGGGTGTGGGTGACACGAGTCCTCGTGCCGTCACCTCGCTGCGGCTCCATCTGGAAGATGCCGCCCTGCGCACAGTCCTTGGCGGAGAGCGTCATCGACAGGCCCGTCCCCGTCCGCTGGAGCGACAGTCCCTCACCGTCGAGCTCCACGGCGACCCCACTGTTCAGCACGAGCCCGCGGTGGTCGGGAACCTTGCTCGCGAAGACGGGCGTGAACCGGCCTCCCGTCATGTCGAGCTCGTTCGGCGCGCCGGTGAAAGCCTGGTTCAGAACGGCGAAATCCACTGAGCGGACGTCGAACTGGGCGTAGCGGCCGCGCACGCCGAAGGTGCCTCCGAGCTGGGTGGCAGCAATGGTGGTGCGGATGCGGTCTGCCCCGGCTGCGGCGACGGTCACCCCCGTCGACAGGTTGACGAGACGGAAGCCACCGCCCTCGCAACCCTTGGACGACGCGGCCTGTGCCGGCACGGTGGTGACGGCCAGCGCGGATGCTGCCAGCGCCACCGCCCCCACGACCCCCAGTACTCGTCTCTTCACTGTCATGACCTGCTCCTCGGCGTTGAGTGTCACGGTGCGTGCCCGATCCTTCTCCCGAACACGGACGGCCGACCATCGGACATTGGTACTAGACCCTCCTAAACCCGCCACGCACGCGCCGTCGAGGTGGTAGGGAACGGCACGGCATACGTGCGCGTTGAACGATGGCCGACCGAACCACCCAGCGTTGGAGGACCCGTGCCCGAAGCCACTCTCGCGACCCCGACCCTCCCCCCGCTGACCAGCCAGGCCGACCGTCTCGTCGCGCTCGGCGTCCACGACCTGGCAGGTATGCCGGCCGCTGAGCTGAGGGCGTACGCCGCGGACGAATCCCCATCCACTGCAAGCGATCTCCTGGTCCTGAGCGAGACCGTCGTCCCGACCTCGGCGTTGGCGCCGCTGCTGCGCCTCGGTGATCGCGAGGGCTTCGTCGTCGAGGACATGACGGACGTCGACGCGTTCGCCCCCGTCGAGGCAGTCGACCTGCCCAGCGGTCCGGCATACGTCGTCGGCGGCGTCGACCGTGGCGACGAGATGGCCAACTGGAGCCCTGACGAGGCGCTGCCGAACATCACCGGTGCGGGGCGAACTCCGCTGACTCTCGTCGAGGGAATCCACTGGGCGCTCCAGGTGCCGGAGGTGCTCGAACGCAACCACTGCTTCATGACCATCGGGTCACGGCTGCGCAAGGCCGGCGGTCGGCTCGACGCCCGCACACCCGCGCTCTGGATCAGCAACGGCACCGGCCGCGACGGGCGCGAGCGGCGCGGCGCCCCGAAGGTCGGCTGGTGCTGGGCGGGCAACCGTCACACCTGGCTGGGTTTCGCGTCGGCTGCGAGCCGCCGGGCCCTCTGACACGGAGGGCGCGAAACCGCGACGGCTGAAAGCGGTCCCGCCACCCGTGTCGAGACGGGGCCGGTTCGTTCGACGCAACGGTGAGGGCACGGAACACCGGGCCGCCACCGACGGAGAGGAACCATCACCATGTCCGACGTCATCGCGACCATGTCCATGTCGCTCGACGGCTACGTCGCCGACCCCGACGGCGACCCCACGGGCGTCTTCGGCTGGTACTTCGGGTCGGGTGACGTCGAGGTCGACGGCGGCGGGTCGGACCCGATGGCCTTCCGCATGTCCGAGCCGAGCGCCCAGCACTTCCGTGACCTCACGTCCGGTCTTGGCGCCCTCGTCACCGGACGTCGGACCTTCGACACCGCGCAGGGCTGGGGCGGCAACCACGCGTGGGGACCGGCCTTCGTGCTCACCCACGAGATCCCCGCCGGCTGGCCGCGGCCCGGCTCCACGGTGAGCTTCGTTACGGACGGCATCGACAGCGCGGTGCGGCAGGCCAAGGAGGCCGCCGGTGGGAAGTCCGTCGCGGTGCACGGCGCCGACACGATCCAGCAGTGCCTCAACGCGGGCCTGCTCGACCACCTGCAGATCGACGTCGCCGCGATCCTGCTGGGTGGCGGGGTGCGGCTCTTCGACCGGCTCACCGGCACGCCGGCGACCCTGGGCAGCCCGACCGTCGTCGAGGGCGTCGGTGTGACGCACCTGCGCTACCCGGTGCTCAAGCCGTAGCGCTACGGCCAGTCTGCCGTCAGGTAGGCGATCACCAGGACCAGCAGCGAGATGCCGACCAGCACCGCGCCGAGCTGCATCTCACGGTTGCGCTGCCTCGACACGTCGCGGCCCTCCCGGTCGGGCCCGGTCAGCGAACCCCAGATGATCAGGCCGAGCCCGACGGCGAGCAGCACGCCGACAGCAGCCCAGAAGTACGTCATCGGGCGTGCGGTCAGATCGGCATGTCCACGAAGGGTGACGCGTAGGCGTCGTCGACCGAGAGGTGTCGTTCGGCGTCCTCCGCCGCGATCCGGTTGCGCTCGGCCTCGAGCAGCATGCCGAGGAGCCTCACATCGCCCGCCGTCGGGATGCCTGCGACCTCGTCGTGCGCCAGCACCCACGAGACCGCAGCCGTGATCGCCTCCTGGTGCTGGAACGGCTCATACCAGGTCGTGTGCGTCTGGTCGGCGCCCTCCTCCCAGTTGCGGCGAGACACCGTCTTGATCGTCATCAGCCCCGCGTCCTGACGCCGGGTCTCGTCGACCAGCGCGAGGTATGCCGTCCGGTACGTGTCGTCGCGCCACAGCACCGGGTTGAGCGGGGTCAGCACGGTCGCGAAGGGGTAGCGCCGCAGCGCCTCGAGATGCGTCTGTGCCGCCTCCTGACCGTGACCGGTCACTCCGACGGCGCCGACCAGGCCCTCGTCCTGCGCGCGCAGCGCTGCCTCGAGGGCGCCGCCTGCGCCCGTGGCCCGGTCCAGCTCGTCGAGGTCGCCGATCGCGTGCAGCTGGAGCAGGTCGACCCGGTCGGTCTGGAGCCGCTCCAGCGACGCGTTGATCTCCCGCCAGGCCGACTCGCGGTCGCGACGACCCGTCTTCGTGGCGAGGAAGATGCGGTCGCGGATCTGCGGCACCCACGGCCCGAGTCGCAGCTCTGCCTCGCCGTAGCTCGCGGCCACGTCGAAGTGGTTGATCCCGCCGTCGAGAGCCTGCTGGATCGAGGCGTCGGCCACGTCCTGTGTCACGTCGGCGAGCGCCGCAGCGCCGTAGATGAGCACCGAGCTCTCATGGCCCAGCCGACCGAGCCTTCGCGTCTCCATGGCGTCCACCTTCGGCCACGCGGCCCGGGCACGGCAAGCCCCGCCGGACTCTGCGGGGGCCGGACGACTGCACTGCGCCGGTCGGCAGCGGCGGCTGGGTACGTGTTCCCCAGAACCTGATCGGGGTGGGTGCCGACGACCGGCACCGTGGCGCAACGCCGTGCGCCCTGACCGAAAGCAGAGACCCAGCATGGCCATCGCCACACCCGTGCGACACCGGCGCCCCTACAGCGGGTCGCATCTGATCACCCGCCTTGTCGGTCCCCTCACCATCGGGGCCCTGGTCACCGCGTTCGCCCTGCTCTGGCTGCTCGTCCGGCCGACCGGCGATCCCGGCCAGTTCGTCGGCCAGCTCATCGGGGCCGAGGGCGTGCTGCTGCTCTCGGTGGGACTGGTCCTCATCAGCACGCTGAGGTGGGTGGAACAGTTCTTCGACGGCGTCGACAAGGCCGCCGTCTGGCACCGCCGGGTCGCCCTCGCCGGCACGACCCTCATCGGGGTGCACATCGCCACGACGGGCAACCCGAACGCGACTCAGCTCGGCCCGACGCTGGGGACCATCGGCATCAGCGGCCTCGCGGCGCTCACGGTGTGGGCCATCGCGCCGCGCTGGCGCTTCATCACCCCGAGACCGCTACGCGGCCCCGTCGAGCGCCTCATGCAGACCGGGCCCGTCCGCATCGTCGGGCGGTGGGTGGGCAGCTACGGCCTGTGGCGCGGCTTCCACCGCCTCACCGGCGTCTTCCTCGCCTTCGGCTTCGTGCACGGCCTCATGGACGCCACACTGTTCGGCTCGTCGCTGTTGCGGTGGTCCTACGTCGTCGTCGGTGGCGTCGGACTGGGCTTCTACCTGTTCCGCGAGCTGCTCGCTCGCAGGGTGGCCCGGACCCACGACTACGCGGTGTCGTCGGTGGCACCCATCGACGACTCCGCCTTTGAGATCTGGCTGCGACCACTCGGGCAGCGGTTCGCCTTCCGCCCAGGACAGTTCGCCCTCGTCAATCTCGAGGCCCGCGACGGCTGGCACCGTCATCCGTTCACCATCGCCAGCGGCCCCGGCGAGCGCGAGGTGCGCGTCACCGTGCGAGCCGTCGGTGACTTCACGTCGAGCATCGGCGACGTCGTCGCCCCCGGCATGCCAGCGGTGATCAGCAGTCCCCAGGGCCATTTCGACTACAAGCGGGGCACCGAGCACCAGGTGTGGGTCGCGGGCGGCATCGGCGTGGCGCCGATGCTCAGCTGGCTCCGATCGGCGGCCCCCGGTGAGCTGCCGCACCGCGTCGACTTCTTCTTCTCGGCGCGCGGACCGGCTCCGCTCGCCGACGAGGTCGCCCACCTGGCGGGCCACCACGAGGAGCTCCTCCTGCGCCTCGTGGACACCGAGAGGCAACCGCGGCTCACGAGCGCGCAGATTCTCGAGACGGTCGGTGTCGAGGCCAACCGTCTATCCGCCTTCCTCTGCGGCCCGGAGCTGATGGTGAGCGCGCTGCAGCGGGACCTCGTCCGCGCTGGGGTCCGTGCGGCCAACGTGCACCGCGAGTTCTACAACCTGCGGTGAGCTCGCTGTCAGGGTGGCGTCGCCGCCGGTCACTGGTTGCACCGTCGCGCCTTCGGGTAGGACCCGAAGGACCAGCACATCGACCGAAGGAGTGAAGATGTCGGACGACGCCAAGGCTGCCAAGGAGCTCGTGGAGACGCTGAAGGACGGCGAGCGTGGGTTCGCCTCCGCCGCTGAGAAGCTGCGTAACGACGATCGACCCGAGTGGGCAACGACGCTGCAGCGCTTTTCCGAGCAGCGCGCCGGCTTCCACCGCGAGATCGTCGCGATGGGCCACGAGTACGGCGACGACGTCGACAACAGCGGGACCGCCACGGCGGCCCTGCACCGCGGGTGGATCGCGCTCAAGGACGCGCTGACCGGTGACGACGCGGGCAGCGTCCTCGGTGCCGCCGTCACGGGTGAGGACCATGCCGTCAGGGAGTACGAGAAGGCGCTGGAGCAGGACCTCAGCGCCGGCTTCCGCGAGGTCGTGACCCGCCAGCACGCGGCAGTGGTCGCTGCTCGCGACGAGGTGAAGGCCCTCCAGGTCGCAGACTGACCCACGAGTCCAGCGACGAAAGTCGCTCACGACTCGTCGGCCCGTCGAGACCCGGGCGATCGGATCTTGCTCCGCTGGGCGGAGCAAGATCCGATCTCTTCGGCCGAGACCCCGCGTCCGGGGGACCGCTCAGGACTCCCCCAGGGTGCGAGGCGCGGCGATGGCCTTCTTCACAGCCTTCTTCGCGGTCTTCGCGGTCTTCGCGGCACGCTTGGCCGTCTTCTTCGCCGTGGGCTCGACGGCCGGTAGCTCGGCCGCCCGACGTGGTTTGCGTCGCACCCACAGCTGGCCGTTCCCGCTGGCGCCGCTCACCGTCTTCGTCTCGACGTAGCCCTGGGCCCGGACGAGCTCGCTGAGCTTGCCGAACCCGTAGTTGCGTGAGTCGAACGACGGGTCGGTGCGGCGCAGGTGGTTGCCCAGCGCGCTGAGCGGAGCCCAGTCGTCGTCGTCCGTGTCCACCTTCTGGAGGGCGCGGGTCAGCACGCTCTCGATGGGACGCGTCGGCTCGATCTTGACGAGGTCGGCGTCGTCCTCGTCCGCGGCGCCGCCGTTGGCCAGCACTTCGAGGAACAGGAACCGCTCGCACGCCTCGACGAACGCCTTGGGGGTCTTGCGCTGCCCGACGCCGATGACACGCTTGCCGGACTCGCGCAGGCGCGTGGCCAGAGGCGTGAAGTCGCTGTCGCTGGACACGATGGCGAACCCGTCGACGTTGCCGGAGTAGAGCAGGTCCATGGCGTCGATGATGAGCGCCGAGTCCGTCGCGTTCTTGCCCACGGTGTAGGCGAACTGCTGCTGCGGCGAGATCGCGTTGCCGAGCAGCACCTCTCGCCAACCGCTGAGGTGCGGGTTGGTCCAGTCGCCGTACGCGCGCTTCACCGTGATGGTCCCGTAGCTGGCGAGCTCGTCGAACATCTCCTTGACAAGCCTCGGAGAGGTGTTGTCGGCATCGATCAGCACGGCAAGCCGGGTGCTGTCGTCGGTCATGGTGGTGGTCCCCTCACTCGGTCAACGGCACGTGTGACCTACCCGCAAGAGCGTCTTGGGTCCCTTCAGCCGCCCCGCGGGGCCGGAACGAGGTAGACCGGCACCGGTGCCGAACGCACGATCTTCGACGCGCGCGAGCCCAGGAAGAGCCTGGCTGCCGGCGCCGCGGAGCTCGGGCCGACGACGAGCAGGTCACCGTCGTTCCATTCGACGCCCCAGATCGCCGCGCTCCAGGAGACGCCTTCACCGACCACGAGCGACCGCGCGAGACGCTCGGCCAGGGCAGCGTCCACAGCCCCCACCTCAGCCCGGAGAGCGCTCCTCGTGCGGGCCAGCCACCGTTCGACGACGAGGTCGTCCGCCGACTCCTCGACGCTGCCGTAGATCCTCTTCGGCGGCCTGACGGCGAACGACACCGCCCGAAGGCTCGCACCGACCGACGCAGCGAGCCCAGCCCCCGCGGACGCCACGTGCGCTGCACCCGACGACCCGCCGAACCCGATGGTGACCCGGCGTATGCGGGACCCGGGCGCGGGCCGAAAGCCGCGTGGAGCGAGAAGCACCGGAAGGGGCGCCGAGTGGGCGAGCCGATCCGTCACGCTTCCGAAGGAGATGCGGCCCAGCGCTCCCTTGCTCGACGAGCCGAGCACGAGCGCGGAGGCCTTCACCTCGGCTGCCAGGTCGAGCAGCCCGGCAGGGATGGACGAGGCCGCACGCACGACGAAGGTCGCCCGGACGTCAGGAGCCAGCGACTCCCGCGCCTGCTCGAGCACGGACTCGCCCCAGTCGCGGAGCGGGCCGAGGTAGTTGCCGTCGACGAACTCCAGGGCCCCCGCCGCCTGCGGGGTCGTCACGACGACAGCCACCGTGAGGGGCTCGCCCGTGGAGCGCGACAACACGGCGGCCAGCTCGAGAGCCGACGCGCCGCTGTCCTGTGCGGTGTAGGCGACGACGATCGCCATGGCTCAGACCGCGCCGACGAGCGAGGCCGCCTCGACGTGGGTCACTGGTAGGCCGAGCTCGGACGCCCGGTCGACCACCTCGAACCGCTGCCAGATCGACTCAGCTGCAGGCAGGGTCACGATGACGATCTGGTCGGGGTCGAACTCCTTGATGGCGGCGCGCAGGGCACGGAGCGGCCGCTGGTCACCGACGGCGCCGGTCGCGTCGAGCCGGTGGGCCGTCAGGGTCTCGAGCGTGCGCTCGAGCCGTCGCTGCGCGGCTTCGGTCGTCGCATCCTTGACGGAGACGGCCCCGTGGGTCGCGGCCGTGCCGGTCTCGACGGGACTGGCGGGGACGCACACGTAGTAGGTGGCGCCACCCTGCGCGTCGATGCGCTGCAGCTCCGACACGAGCTCGTCGGACTCGAGCGTCTGGTTGGCGAGGACCAGAACGCGCCGGGCCTCACCGGTGTGCTCGGGCGCGACCCGCTCGGGCAGGCGCGCGATGCGGGCGCGGTTGATGAAGAAGAGGACGAGGACCACGCCGAACGACACGAGGCTCAGCACGAGCTGGATGCGCACGTCCGCCGTCAGCCCCATCTGCACGAGGACGAGGACGATGGCGAGTGCCGTGATGACCGAGAGCACGGGGAAGAGCCACATCTTCACCTTGAGCGTCGAGGCGTCGGCCCGGTAGCGCAGGATGATCTGCGAGACGGCGATGAGCAGGTAGACGAAGAGGATGACGGCGCCGGACGAGTTGAGCAGGAACGAGAAGACGGTGTCGGGCGAGACCGCGGCCATGATGACGGCAAGGAACCCGACGACGGAAGACGCCAGGATCGCGACCGTCGGCACGCCCCGGGAGTTCACCGACACCATCGACGCCGGCGCCTCCCTGCGGGCCGCGAGGACGAAGAGCATCCGGGAGGCGGTGTAGAGGCCCGAGTTGAGGCACGAGAGCACGGCGGTCAGCACGACCGCGTTCATCACGTGGTCGGCGTACGGGATGCCCATCTGCTGGAAGGCCGCGACGTAGGGCGATGCCTCGAGGGTGGCCGAGTTCCACGGCAGGATCACCGCGAGCAGGAAGATCGAGCCGACGAAGAAGATGGCGATGCGGGTGATGACCGAGTTCGCGGCCTTGGAGACCGCCCGCTCCGGGTTGTCCGACTCTGCGGCGGCGATGGTCGCGATCTCGGCCCCCACCATCGAGAAGATCACCGTCACGACGCCCGCCGTGACCGCCAGTCCACCGTTGGGGAAGAAGCCGCCGTGCGCGGTGAGGTTGCCGAAGTCGAGGTCGGCGTCGGGCCAGATCCCGAGGACGAACAGTGCGCCGCAGAAGAGGAAGACGATGATGGCCGCGACCTTGATCCCGGCGAACCAGAACTCGAACTCCCCGAAGGACGAGACCGAGATGAGGTTGGTGCCCGTCATGAGGAGCATGAGCACGAGGCTGAGCACCCACGTCGGCACGCCCGGGAGCCAGAAGTTGATGACCTTGGCTCCCGCCACCGCCTCGAAGCCCACGACGATGACCCAGAAGTACCAGTAGAGCCAGCCGACGGAGAAGCCTGCCCAGTCGCCGAGGGCCTTGCGGGAGTAGTCGGCGAACGATCCGGTCGAGGGGTTGGCCACCGCCATCTCCGCGAGCATCCGCATCACCATGATGATGAGGACTCCGCAGAGGGCGTAGGTGATGAACGCGCCCGGACCGGTGTCGTGGATGACGGTCCCGGACCCGACGAACAGGCCCGCGCCGATGACGCCGCCCATGGCGATCATCGTCAGCTGCCGCTGGTTGAGCGCCCGCTTCAGCTTCGGGCCCGCACCGGCCACGTCAGGCCGACCGGTCCGACGGGACTGAGGGACAAGGGTTCACGTGACGAGACATGGGACGGCCCTCTCGATCGGACCGCGGAGGCTGACCGCCCCCGCGACGATCTGCCCAAAGTATCCACGCCCGGACCATCTGTCCACGCGAGTCGAACGTTGGGGGACGGCCGCGGGGGCACCTCGTCAGGAGTAGAAGTCGGGCTTCGCGATCATCTCGACCTTGACGACCCCGTCGTCCGTGAGCGCGCGGACGCCGGCGTCGCAGACGCAGGCGGCGGCATACCCGTCCCACGACGTCGACCCGGTGTGCTCGCCGCGAGCCACGGCGGAGATCCACTCCTGGACCTCGGTGACGAACGCTCCCCAGAAGCGGTCGTTGTGGTCGCGCGCGATCGAGTTGCGGTGGCCGGAGCCGTCGCGCACCTCTACGGCGTTCTGGTCGGCCAGCGACACCGTGCCCTTCTCGGCGACGGCCTCACAGCGGATGTCGTAGCCGAACTGGCAGTTGACGAAGATCTCGTCGTCGACGCGCACCCCCGACTCCGTCTCGAGGATGAGGACCAACGGGTCCTGCAGGTGCTCGAAGCGCAGCGACGTCTTCTTCGGCTTGTCGACACGCGCCGACACGAACTCCTCGCCGAGGAGCCAGCGCATCGTGTCGACCTCGTGGATGGCGGTGTCGTTGATCGCCATGTCCCACGTGTAGTGCTCGGGCACGGTCGGGTTGCGGTGCGCGCAGTGCACCATGAGCGTCTCACCGAGCTCGCCCGAGTCGAGCAGCGCCTTCATCTGGCGGTAGCTGCGGTCGAAGCGACGCATGAAACCGACTGTCACCAAACGGCGCCCGGCTGCCTGCTCGGCCTCCATGATCCGCAGCGCGGCCTCGGCGGTCGGCGTCAGCGGCTTCTCGCAGAAGACCGGCTTGCCCGCGGCGATCGCCGCGAGGACGTCGACCTCGTGCGCCGGCCCGTAGCTGCAGATCATGACGGCGTCGACCTCGTCAGACGCGATGAGCTCTGCGGAGGTCGCGTATGCCGTCCCGTCGATCCGCGCGGCCACCTCCTTCGCGCGCACCTCGTCGACGTCGGCCACGGCGACGACACGACCGCCGGCGATGACGGTGTGGATGCGGTCGATGTGGGCCTGGCCCATGCCACCGGGGCCGATCATCCCGATACGTACAGTCATTCGTCTGACTCCTTCGTCAGTGAGGCCCGAGCCGCGAGGCTCAGAGCTGGCCGAGGCCGATGGAGGCGAGGTACTCGCGGGTCTGGATCGCGTTGGGCAGGGGGTAGGACGGGTCGCACGGGTACATGTCCTGCTCGCACACGACGTAGAGCTCCTTGCCGAGGTCGGCGAGGGCCTCGATGAGCGGCGGCATCTCGGGCGCACCGGCCGGCGGGCGCACCGAGCAGCCCTTGGCGACAGCGAGGCCGAACGGCCAGTCCTCGTCGTGGGCCTGCTTCACGAGCCCCTCGTCCATCGCCTTGATGTGGACGTAGGAGATGCGCTCGGGGTACTTGCGGCACAGCTCGACCGGGTCGCCCCCGCCGTAGACGACGTGGCCGGTGTCGAGGCAGAAGCCCACGTACTCCGGGTCGGTCGCCTGGAAGATGCGGTCGATGTCCTCGGGGGTCTCGATGTGGCTGTCACCGTGCGGGTGCAGCACCATCTTGAGGCCGTAGTCCTCCTTCATGATGCGACCGAGCCTGTCGGCGTTGGCGATGTACGCATTCCACGCCTCGGTCGACAGCGTGCGGTCGTCGGTGAACTCCCACGTCTTGTCGTCACGGAAGAGGGGTGGCAGGTGCACGATGTACTCCGCGCCGACCGCTGCGTGCGTCTCGGCGATCTCGCGGAACGTCTTCTCGGTGTCGGCCCACGCCTCCGGCTTGTGCAGGATGCCCCAGCCTGTGCCGGCGACCACACGGAAGCCGCGCTTGTCCATCTCCTCCTTGAGGCGCGCGGCGTCCTTCGGGAAGTAGCCGAAGGGGCCCGTCTCCATGACCGAGAAGCCGGCCTCGGCCATCTCGTCGAGCGCGGTCTCCCAGTGGATCTGCTTGTCATCATTGGGGAACCACACGCCCCACTGGTCGGGACACACGCCGATCGTCAGCTTGCTGTAACGCTCGTCGGTGTTGCGGGCCTTGGACTCGGCCATCGTTCGGGGTCCTTTCGAGGGGAAGTGCGGTGAACGCGTACGTACGCGTGAGGCTCGGCTGGGGGTCAGTCGTTCTGGGGGAAGCCGAGGTTGAGACCGCCGTGGCTCGGGTCGAGCCAGCGCGAGGTGACGACCTTGCCGCGGGTGAAGAAGTGCACGCCCTCCATGCCGTGGGCGTGGGTGTCGCCGAAGAGGGAGTTCTTCCAGCCGCCGAAGGAGTAGTAGGAGACAGGCACGGGGATCGGCACGTTGACGCCGACCATGCCGACCTCGACCTGGCGCTGGAACTTGCGGGCCGCGCCGCCGTCGTTGGTGAAGATCGCGGTGCCGTTGCCGTACGGGTTGGAGTTGATGAGCTTCAAACCGTCGTCGTAGGAGTGGACACGAACGACCGACAGCACCGGACCGAAGATCTCGTCGTCGTAGACCGACATGCCGGGCTTGACGTTGTCGAAGAGTGTCGGGGCGAGGAAGTAGCCGTCACCGTCGGCGTCGAAGTCGCTCTCACGGCCGTCGACGACGAGCGTCGCACCGTCCGCCACCCCGGAGTCGAGGTAGCCGGCGACCTTGTCGCGGTGCTGCTTGGTCACGAGCGGGCCCATGTCGGCGCCACGCGTGCCGTCGCCGGTGACGAGCTTGCCCATGCGGTCGCGGATCTTCGAGACGAGCTCGTCGGCGATCGGCTCGACGGCGACGAGAGCCGAGATGGCCATGCACCGCTCGCCCGCCGAGCCGAAGCCGGCGTTGACGGCGGCGTCGGCGGCGAGGTCGAGGTCGGCGTCGGGCAGCACGAGCATGTGGTTCTTCGCGCCGCCGAGGGCCTGCACCCGCTTGCCGTGCGCGGTGCCCGTCTCGTAGACGTACTTCGCGATCGGCGTCGAGCCGACGAACGACACCGACTTGACGTCCGGGTGCGTCAGCAGCGCGTCGACGGCCTCCTTGTCGCCGTGCACGACCTGCATGACGCCGTCGGGCAGGCCGGCCTCCTTCCAGAGGGCGGCGATGGCGAGCGCCGCCGACGGGTCCTTCTCGGACGGCTTGAGCACGACGGAGTTGCCGCAGGCGATGGCGATCGGGATGAACCACAGCGGCACCATGGCCGGGAAGTTGAACGGCGAGATGACGGCGACGACACCGACGGCCTGGCGGATCGAGTAGACGTCGACGTTCGTCGAGGCGTTCTCGCTGAAGCCACCCTTGAGCAGGTGCGGGATGCCGCAGGCGAACTCGGCGACCTCGAGGCCGCGCGTCACCTCGCCGACGGCGTCGCTCAGCACCTTGCCGTGCTCGGCGGTGATGAGCGCGCCGATCTCGTCCTTGCGGGAGTTGAGCAGCTCACGGAACGCGAAGAGCACCTGGGCGCGCTTGGCGAGCGAGGCGTCGGCCCACGACTCCCAGGCCGAGGCGGCCGACTTCACGACCTCGTCGACGAGGGCCGCGGAGGCGAGGTCGAGCACGCCGGTCTGCTCACCGGTCGCGGGGTTGAAGACGGGCGACGTGCGCTCGGCGGTGCCGGTCCACGACTGGCCGTCGATGAGGTGGGTGATGCGGGTGGTCGTGCTCATGGTGGGTCCTTCGGGTGAGACAGGGTGTGCGGTCAGGGGGAGACGAAGGTGGGCGGCGTCGACCACTTGTCGAGGTAGGAGCGGATGGTGTCGCGCATGTACTCGCTCGACTCGCGGGCGCGGTCCTCCCAGGCAAAGACGCACGAGGTGACGATGCCGTCGAAACCGATGCGCTCGAGCCCGCGGAAGAACTGCTCGAAGTCGACCTCGCCCTGTCCGATGTCGAGGTGCTGGTGCACCGTGACCTGCGAGCCGGGCGGGTTGACGATGTAGCGCAGCCCTGACGACGCCGTGTGGTCGTAGGCGTCGGCGACGTGGACCATCGTCAGCAGGTCGCCGGCCTTGTCCATGATCCCGTCGCAGTCGTTGCCCTGGTGGAACGTGTGGGGCGCGCAGTAGAGGAAGCTGACGTTCGGGCTGTTGATCCCCTTGATGAGGTCGACGGCGCGCTTGCCGTCCTCCTCCCAGTCGTCCGGGTGCGGCTCGAGGACGAGGCGGATGCCCTCCTTCTCGAAGACCGGCAGCAGCTCGTCCATCGACTTCCAGAACTGCCGCTCGCAGGCCGCCGCCTCACGCGGGTTGCCGTTGAACTCGGAGTTCATCGTGTCGACGCCGAGGTCGGACGCGATCTGGATGGCGCGCTTCCAGTAGCGCACGGCTGCCTGCCGGTCCTCCTCGTCGGGGCCGCTCCACCTGAAGAGCGGCAGCACCGACGAGACACCGACGCCGGCAGCCGTCAGCTCCCTGCGGAACGCGGCCACGCCGGCGTCGTCCACACGGGGGTGGTTGAAGAAGGGGATGAAGTCGTCGCGCGGCGACAGCTCGATCCACTCGTAGCCGAGGTCGGCGACGAGGCCGGGCAGCTCGAGCAGGGGAGCCTCGCGGAACATGTAGGGGTCGATGGCGAGCTTCATGAGGGGCGAACTCCTTTGTCGGCCAGGGGTTTCAGTCCGCGCGGGGCGGAGAGAGCAGGTGGCGCTGGGTGGCCTTGTGGTCGAGGTACTCGCCGTATGCCGTCTGCGTCGACTCGAGGTCGCTGACCGCCGAGACCGGGACGTCCCACCACGACGCACTGTCGGGTGCGTGCACCAGCGGGTCGGTCTCGACGTGGATGACGACGGGACCGCCGTCGGACGGCCACGCCTTGGCCTCCTTGATCGCCTGGTGCAGCTCGTCGAGCGAGTGCACCTCGATGACGTGGGCCCCGAGGCTGCGGGCGTTGGCGGCGAGGTCGACGGGCAGCACGTCGCCGTCGAGGCGACCGGACTGCTCGCCACGGAACCGGTAGGACGTGCCGAATCGCTGCGATCCCAAGGACTCCGACAGCGAGCCGATAGAGTGGAAGCCGTGGTTCTGCACGAGCACGACGACGACCTTGACGCGCTCCTGCACGGCGGTGACGAGCTCGGTCGGCATCATGAGGTAGCCACCGTCGCCGACCATCGCGAAGACGTCGCGCGTCTCGTCGGCGAGCCGGATGCCGATGGACGCCGGCACCTCGTAGCCCATGCAGGAGTAGCCGTACTCGACGTGGTACGCCTTGCGGTCCCGCACCCGCCACAGCTTGTGAATGTCGCCGGGCATCGAGCCGGCCGCGCACAGCACGACGTCGCGGGGGTCGGTCAGCTCGTTGACCGCGCCGAGCACCTGCCCCTGGGTGAGCAGTCCGTCCGCCAGCCGGTCGGTCACCTCGGGCGCCGGGTGGAAGGCCGCCTCGACCGAGGCGTCCCAGTCGGACCACAGCGAGGCCTGGCGGGACCGGTAGGCGTCGTCGACGGCAAACCCGTCGAGCGCCGCGGTCAGCGCGACGAGTGCCTCACGGGCGTCCGCGACGACCGAGAGCCCTGAGTGCTTGCCCGCGTCGAAGCGGGCGACGTTGATGTTGACGAAGCGGACACCGCCGTCCTGGAAGGCCGTTCGCGATGCGGTCGTGAAGTCGCTCCAGCGGGTGCCGATGCCGATGACGACGTCGGCCTCGGCTGCGAGGGCATTGGCGGCGGTCGTGCCGGTCGAGCCGATGGCCCCCATCTCCTGCGGGTGGCCGTGCGGCAGGGAGCCCTTGCCGGCCTGCGACTCCCCCACCGGTATGCCGGTGGCCTCGCAGAAGGCCAGCAGGGCCTCCTCGGCACCGGAGTAGTGCAGGCCGCCGCCGGCGACCACGAGCGGCCGCTTCGCCGAGCGGATGACGGCTGCGGCGTCGGCGACGTCGACGGCCTCGGGCAGCGGACGCGCGACTCGCCACGTCCGCGGTGCGAAGAGCTCGACCGGCCAGTCGTGGGCCTCGGCCTGCACGTCCTGCGGCAGTGAGATCGTCACCGCACCCGTCTCGACCGGGTCGGTGAGCACGCGCATCGCACCGAGCAGCGCCGAGGGCAGCTGCTCGGGCCGGCTGACGCGGTCGAAGAACTTCGACAGCGGGCGGAAGGCGTCGTTGACCGTCACGTCGGCGGCATACGGCAGCTCGAGCTCCTGGAGCACTGGTGCGCTGACGCGCGTCGCGAAGGTGCCGGAGGGCAGCAGCAGCACGGGCAGTCGGTTGATCGTCGCGAGCGCGGCGCCGGTGAGCATGTTCGTCGAGCCGGGGCCGACGGAGGCCGTGCAGGCCCACGTCTGGAGGCGGTCCTTCTGGCGCGCGTACGCCACCGACGTGTGCACCATCGCCTGCTCGTTGCGGGCGAGGACGTACGGAAGATGTTCCTCCCCATCGGCAAGCTCGTTCTGCAGCAGCGCCTGACCGAGTCCGGCGACGTTGCCGTGACCGAAGATGCCGAAGCATCCGGCGAAGAGCTTCTGCCGCTCACCGTCACGCTCGCTCCACTGGTTGGCGAGGAAGCGCACGACGGCCTGCGCCACGGTGAGCCGCACCGTCTCTCCGTTCGCCGTCGTGTCGGTCTGCGCGCGCGTCATCGGGTGCCTCCAAGGGGAAGTCGGGGGTCGACGGGCTGGTCCGCCCAGGTCTCACGCACCCAGCCGTGGGCCGGGTCGTCGCAGATGAGCCAGGCCCGCTCCTCGCCGGGACCGGCCATGACGTTGAGGTAGTACATGTCGTAGCCCGGGGCGGCGATGGCCGGGCCGTGCCAGCCGTGCGGCACGAGCACGACGTCGCCGTCACGCACCTCGGCGAGCACGTCGATGGGGCGGTGCTCCGTGCCGTAGACCCGCTGGTAGCCGATGGGGTCGGTGCCGGCGGCGGCCGGCGAACCGGCCGAGGGGGCGACCTCGAAGTAGTAGATCTCCTCGAGTGCGGTCTCCTCGCCGGCCCGCTCCTCGTCGTGCTTGTGCGGTGGCCACGAGCTCCAGTTGCCACCCGGCGTGATGACCTCGCACGCGATGATCGAGTCCGCCTCGAGCACCCCCGGGATGCCGAAGTTGCGCACCTCGCGAGATGCGATGCCCGCGCCCCGCAGCTCGACGGGCACCTCGTCGGCGGCGACGTGGCGGAAGGGGAAACGCGCCTCAGCGGTCTCGGTGACCGCGAAGACCACCGCGACCCGCGCCTCGCCCGCCGCCGTCACCGTGAGCGACGAACCGGCCGGGACGTAGGCGACGTCGGAGGCTCCGGCGAAGACCGACGGGCGGCCGGCGAGCTTCGCCTCGTGCTCACCCGACGCGCCCGCGACGGCGACGTGCACCGAGCCGGCGAGGGGAACGACGACGTGCTCGCGGTGCCCGGCCTCGAGAGTGCGGGTGTCGCCGTCGGCCAGGAGGCCGGCATACATCCCCGTGTGCTCCCAGCCGGACGAGTCCGGCTCGACGACGACGTCCCAGCCGTCGCGCGACGTGCTTCCGAAGGGGTGGTGCCAGCTCATGCCGCCCCCCTGCCGTGGACGAGGCCGGCTGCGATGTCGACCGCCGCCGCGACGTCGCCGTCGGGCGGGAAGAGCAAGGCACGGCCCACGACCAGGCCGCGCACGGCGGGCAGGTCGAGCGCGCGGCCCCACGACGCGTACGTGTCCTGGGGATCGCCCTGCGGGTCGCCGCCGAG
This sequence comes from Terrabacter sp. 28, assembly GCA_000955875.1. Classification (GTDB taxonomy): domain Bacteria; phylum Actinomycetota; class Actinomycetes; order Actinomycetales; family Dermatophilaceae; genus Terrabacter. The sequence goes on along the minus strand of JYOE01000029.1, from coordinate 195,118 downwards.
CAGCAGGGTCGGCAGGGTCGTGGCGTCCATGACCCGGTCGAGCTCGTCGACCACGGGCAGCTTGAGCCACGTGTGCGCGCTCGAGGCGCCGAGTCCTGCGGCGATGTGGACGGACTTGATCGTCGAGTCGGGGTCGAGCTGGTTGACCACCCGCCCACCCTCGCGCGTCGAGAGGAACGGCTCAACCATCGCCATGAGCTCCCTCTCGGCGAGCTCGGTGACGGCGCGGGCGCTCGCCTCGAGCGTCGCGACGGTGCCCGGGTCGTCGAGGCAGATGCGCGTCAGCATCTTGCCGCCGTCGAGCCCACGCCGCGCGATCTCGGCGGCGGTGTAGGCGGTGAAGCGGTCGTCGAGCTCGAAGCTGGCGCCCTGGAGGCCGCCGCGGTTCATCGAGCCGATCGCGACCTTGCCCTCGAGCGCGCCGAGGAGCAGCAGGTCGTCCAGCACGTCCGGGGTGCCGAGCACGCCGTCGACGCCCGGACGGCCGAGCGCGGTCACGAGGCGCCCGAGCAGGTCGCTACGGCTGGCCATCGCGGCACCGGCGCCGCGCACACCGAGAGCACCTCGAGCGGGATGGTCGGCGGCGACGAGCAGCATGCGACCGTCCTCGCGCACGAGCGGGCGGTGCTCGCGGGCGGCCCACGCCGCGGCGATGCGGCCGGGCTCGCGCACCCGGATCTCGGTGAGGTCGGCGACCGCGACTCCCGCACCGAGGCCGGGACTCGTGGGCGGGTGCGTGGTGGTCATCGTGCCTCCTCGGCGACGGCGGCGAACGGGTTGGCGTGCGAGTGGGCGCCGGCGAGGCGCTCCTCGACCTCGCCCGAGGTCGGCATGGCGGTCGAGCACTCGAGCTTGCTGGCGACGATCGCGCCGGCCACGTTGGCGAACTCGAGGACCCGGCGCAGGTCCCAGCCCTCGAGGAGGCCGTGGCAGAGGGCACCGCCGAAGGCGTCCCCGGCCCCGAGACCGTTGACGACCTCGACGGGGAACGGAGGGACCTCGACACGCTCGTCGCGGGTCGCGGCCAGGACACCCTTGGGGCCCTGCTTCACCACGGCGAGCTCGACGCCGCGCTCCAGCAGCGCGTCGGCGGCCCGCTGCGGGTCGGTCTCGCCGACGGCGACCTCGCACTCCTCGCGGTTGCCGACGGCGACCGTGACGTGCTCGAGGGCGCGGCCGACCTGCTCGCTCGCCTCGGCGGGGTCGTTCCAGAACATCGGGCGGTAGTCGAGGTCGAGCACGGTGTGGGTGCGGCGTGCCCGCACCTCCCAGCCGCGGAAGTGCGCGGCGCGGCTCGGCTCCTGCGACAGCCCGGTGACCGTCGACCAGTAGACGCCGGCGCCGCGGATCGCCTCGAGCGGCATCTCGTCGGCCTCGACGAGCAGGTCGGGTGCGGTCGGGTAGCGGTAGAAGTAGAGCGGGAAGTCGTCGGGCGGGAAGACCTCGCAGAAGGTGACGGGCGTCGGCGGCCCGTCGACGGCGCTGACGAAGCGGTCGTCGACGCCGAAGTCCTGCAGCGCCTCGTGGATGTAGCGGCCGAACGCGTCCTTGCCGGTGCGCGTGATGAGGGCGACGCGGTGGCCGTGGCGCGCGGCGGCGACGGTCACGTTGGTGGCGCTGCCGCCGAGGAACTTCTCGAAGGTGCGCACCTTCTCGAGGCCGACGCCGTGCTGGAGCGGGTAGATGTCGACGCCTGTGCGACCGATGGCGACGACGTCGTATGCCGCGTCGCCGGTCGAGGCTGCCGCGCCCGTCGAGGTGGGGGGCTGGGTGCTCATCGGTGCGACGTCCTCACAGGTTCGGGATCTCGTCGAGGGACACGGGCCGGCCCTCGTGGCGCGACAGCTCGCACGCCTCCGCGACCCGGAACGCCTCGAGCGCGTCGCCCACGGTGCAGGGCGAGGCCAGGGCGCCGCGGGCGACGGCGGCGAAGGCGGTCAGCTCGGCGCGGTAGGCGGGCAGGAAGCGCTCCATGAACGACCAGTGGCGCGGGCCCGACGGGTAGGTGGCACCGGGCTCTGCGGAGGTGACGGCCAGGGAGTCGTCGTAGCCGACGCCGAGGGTGCCCTCGCTGCCGAGGACCTCCATGCGTACGTCGTGGCCGGCGCCGTTGTAGCGCGTCGCCGAGAGGGACACGAGCGTGCCGTCGTCGAGCGTCAGCACCGCGGCGGCGGTGTCGACGTCGCCGGCCTCGGTGAAGAACTGCGCACCCTTGTTGGCGCCCGTGGCGTAGACCGAGGCGACCTCGCGGCCGGTGACGAACCGGATGATGTCGAAGTCGTGGATCGAGCAGTCGCGGAACAGTCCGCCGCTCGTCGGGATGTAGGCCGCGTGCGGCGGCGCCTGGTCGTGCGTCTGCGCGCGGATGCTGTGCAGGAAGCCGAGCTCGCCGGCGGCCACAGCCTGGTGGACCCGCTGGTAGCCGCGGTCGAAGCGGCGCTGGAAGCCGACGTGCACCGGCGTGCTCGACTGCGAGACGAGCTTGGCGAGGTCCATCGTCTCGTCGAGCGTGGCGGCGACGGGCTTCTCGCAGAAGGTCGGCACACCTGCCTCGAGGCCGAGGCGCAGGAGTGGCGCGTGGCCGGGGGTCGCGGTGGCGATGGCAAAGCCGTCGACACCCTGGGCGAGCAGCTCGGCCGGCGAGGCGGCATACGCGATGCCCAGCCGCTCGGCGACCGCCCGGGCTGCGTCGGCGTCCAGGTCTGCGACGACGACCTCGTCGACCTCGGGGAGGTCGCGGAGGGTCTCGGCGTGGAACGCCCCGATGCGGCCGACTCCGGCCAGTCCGATGCGCATGTGCACACTCCCTTGGGTGTCTCGGCTTGGTGACACCGATCGTCCAGCGCCGACCGTCGTCATGTCAAGCAAATGTTAGGACATTCTGATGTTTGATCAATCTCTTGACATGACGCTGCTGGTGGGGGCATCCTCCAATCGCTGGGCGACATCTCGCCCCCGAGAGCCCGCCGCACCGCCGGCGGGACAACAGAGCTCTGATCGACGGGAGCCCCCGTCACAGATCGTCGCGTCACTCCGGCGACCGGGCCACGCGACGCAACGAAAGGAATCAACGATGACTCCGACTCGGACTCGGAAGAGACTGATCGCCGCCACCGGCACGGTCACGGCCGCCGCCTTCGTCCTCGCCGCCTGCAGTGGCGGCGGCGCTCCCGCCACCACGTCCACTGGAGGCGGCGGCGGTGGTGGCGGCAACAGCGGCTACACCTTCGCGATGATCACGCACGAGACCCCTGGCGACACCTTCTGGGACCGCATCAAGGCCGGCGCGCAGCAGGCCGCCAAGGACACCGGCGCCACGCTCAAGTACTCGTCGGACCCGGAGGCCAGCAAGCAGGCGGTCCTCATCCAGAACGCGATCGACTCCAAGGTCGACGGCATCGCGACCACGCTGGTCACGCCCGACGCGCTCATCCCGACCATCAAGAAGGCCGTCGACGCCGGCATCCCCGTGGACACGTTCAACTCGGGCATCGACTTCTTCCAGAAGGCGGGCGCCCTGACGCACTTCGCGTCCAACGAGAAGCTGGCCGGCCAGCAGGCGGGCAAGCGGGCCGCGGCCGCGGGCGCCACGAAGATCCTCTGCACCATCCAGCAGACCGGATCCGTGGCCCTCGAGGACCGCTGTGCGGGCGTCAAGGACTCCTTCCCGAACACCGAGAACCTGCAGGTCAACGGCGCCGACGACGCGGCGGTCACCAGCGCGATCCAGGCGAAGCTGACCCAGGACAAGTCGATCAACTGGGTCATCACCCTCGGCGCACCGCAGGCCCTCGACACGGTCAAGGCGGCACAGACCGCCGGTGCCACCGTCAAGGTCGGGACCTTCGACACCAACCCTGATGCAGCACAGGCGGTCAGCGACGGCAAGATCGAGTGGTTCATCGACCAGCAGCCGTACCTCCAGGGCTACATGGCAGTCACGCAGCTCTACCTCTTCAAGAAGAACGGCAACGTCCTCGGTGGCGGCCAGCCCGTGCTGACCGGCCCCTCATTCGTCGACAAGACGAACATCGCGCAGGTCCTCCCGTTCATCAAGCAGAACACTCGCTAACCGCCTCCAGGGGGCCGGGCCGCCCGGGCTCGTCCGGGTGCGGCCCGGCCCCCGCCGAACAGCACTGGAGCTGTCATGAGCACCATTCCCGTCAAGACGGACCCGACACCCTCGGCCCCGGTCGAGACCTCCAACCGGGTCACGCTCGGCTGGTCCAACCGCCTGCTCGCACGACCCGAGATCGGCGCCCTCGTCGCGGCGATCGTCATCTTCATCTTCTTCCTCGTCGCCGCGCCGGCCTTCCGCACCCCGGCGTCCTTCTTCACCGTGCTCTACCAGTCTTCGACGATCGGCATCGTCGCCGTCGCGGTCGGCATGCTGATGATCGGCGGCGAGTTCGACCTCTCGGCCGGTGTCGTGGTGACCACCGCGGGGCTCTTCAACGCGATGTTCTGCTACCAGCTCGGGATCAACCTCTGGGTCGGCGCGATCCTGTCGCTCGTGCTGTGCCTCGCCATCGGGTTCCTCAACGGCTACCTGGTGATGCGGACCGGCATACCGAGCTTCCTCATCACCCTCGGCACCTTCTTCGTGCTCCAGGGCGCGAACCTCGGCGTCACCAAGCTCGTCACCGGCTCGGTGTCCAGCCCCAACATCAACCAGATGGCCGGCTACGGCTCCCTCAGCTGGGTCTTCGCCCACGAGTGGCAGATCGGCTCCGTCACGCTCTCGATCACGGTCATCTGGTGGTTCCTGTTCGCGGGCGTGTCCGCCTACCTGCTCCAGCGGACCAAGATCGGCAACTGGATCTACTCCGTCGGTGGGAATGCCGACTCGGCCCGAGCGGTCGGGGTGCCCGTGACGCGGGTCAAGATCGGCCTCTTCATGACCGTGGCCTTCCTCGGCTGGTTCACCGGGATGCACTATCTCTACAACTTCAACACGCTCCAGGCGGGCAACGGCGTCGGCAACGAGTTCCTCTACATCATCGCCGCGGTCGTGGGCGGCACCCTGCTCACCGGCGGCTACGGCAACGCGCTGGGCGTGGCTCTGGGCGCGTTCATCTTCGGCATGACGAGCCTCTGCATCGTCTACGCCGGCTGGGACCCCAACNNTCCTCGGCGTCATGCTCCTCCTCGCCGTGATGGTCAACCTCTACGTCAAGAAGCTTTCGACCGCCCGGAAGGTGGGCTGACATGACCGACACCCTGGCCGACCACGCGGACAGCACCCTGCACCGGGGCGAACCCCTTGTCCAGATGACCAACGTCGGCAAGACGTACGGCGCGATCCGCGCCCTCAAGGGCATCAACCTGACGGTGAACGCAGGCGAGGTGACCTGCGTCCTCGGCGACAACGGCGCCGGCAAGTCGACCCTCATCAAGATCATCGCCGGCCTGCACCCGCACAACGAGGGCACCATGAAGGTCGACGGCAAGGAGGTCTCGTTCTCCTCGCCACGAGAGTCGCTCTCGCACGGCATCGCGACCGTCTACCAGGACCTGGCCGTCGTCTCGCTCATGGAGGTGTGGCGCAACTTCTTCCTCGGCTCCGAGCTGGTTGCCGGCCGTTGGCCGTTCGCGCCGATGAAGGTGAACGAGATGAAGCGCATCGCCGACGAGGAGCTGCGCAAGATGGGCGTCGTCGTCAAGGACATCAACCAGCCCATCGGCACGCTCTCCGGCGGCCAGCGCCAGTGCGTCGCGATCGCCCGCGCCGTCTACTTCGGCGCTCGCGTCCTCATCCTCGACGAGCCCACCGCCGCCCTCGGCGTGAAGCAGTCGGGCGTCGTGCTGAAGTACACCGCGGCAGCCCGTGACGCCGGCCTCGGCGTCGTCTTCATCACGCACAACCCGCACCACGCGTACCTCGTCGGCAACCACTTCGTCATCCTCAAGCTCGGCCAGGCCGTGCTGGACAAGAAGCGCTCCGAGGTCGCCCTCGACGAGCTGACCCGGCAGATGGCCGGCGGGGACGAGCTGACCGAGCTGTCGCACGAGCTGCAGAAGTGAGCGGGGTGACGTCATGAGCGTCGCTGTCGCCCACCACACCCGCAGCTCGAGCGACCTCGCCCTGCAGGAGGGCGCCCGCCAGGCGGCCTACCGCGGGACGGATCTCGTCGTCGTCCACGTCGTCGACTCGCTCGACAACGACATCGCGGAAGCCAACAAGGCCGGCATCTCCGACGCGGTCGAGAAGGCCCTGGCCGCGGCGGCCCTGCCCGACGTGCGGTGGGACGTCCGTCTCGTCGCCGGCGGTCGCGACATCGCGGACGTCTCGGAGGCGATCCTCGGGGCCGTCGGCGAGCTGGGACCCGACCTGCTCGTCATCGGGGCACGGCGTCGCTCACCGTTGGGCAAGGCCTTCCTCGGCAGCGTCGCGCAGAACATCATCCTCGATGCCGACGTGCCGGTGCTCGTCGTCAAGAGCCCGAGGTGAGCACGCGGACACGCAGAGAGGTGCTGACATGAGCAGGTGCGGACATGAATCCACGTACTGGCTAGTCTGCGGCCATGTCGAAGCCCGTTGACGTCCGCATCGACCGCGAGACGCCGGTCCCGCTCTACCACCAGCTGGCCGAGCAGCTGAGTGCGGCGATCGGCAGCGGCACGCTGCAGCCGGGCGACGCGTTCGAGAACGAGGTCGCCATGGCGGAGCGGCTCGGCCTCTCGCGGCCGACGGTCCGGCGGGCGATCCAGGAGCTCGTCGCGCAGGGCCTGCTGCTCCGGCGCCGTGGTCTCGGCACCACGGTCGCCGGGCGGCAGATCCACCGCCGCGCCGAGCTGACCAGCCTCTTCGACGACCTGCGGCGCGCGGGTGGCGGCGACCCCCGCACCGAGGTGCTGACCCACGAGGTGACCACCGACGAGGTCGCGGCCGCGGCGCTCGGCCTGGCCGCCGACACTCCGCTGCTGCACCTCGTTCGGCTGCGGCTCAACGGCGACCAACCGCTCGCGATCCTGCGCAACTGGCTGCCGCCCGCCTACTCCGACATCAGCAGGGCCGACCTCGAGCAGGACGGCCTCTACGCGATGCTGCGCGCGCGCGGCGGCAAGCCGGTCGTCGCGCACCAGCGCATCGGCGCCCGCCAGCCGTCGGCGGCGGAGCGCAGGCACCTGAACCTCACGCCGTCGCAGCCCGTGCTGACGATGACACGCACCGCCTTCGACGCCGTGGGTGGGCCCGTCGAGTACGGCGACCACTGCTACCGCGCCCAGGACTACTCCATCGAGGTCATGCTCGACGAGCGCTGACCCCCTTCCGTCCCAGTCGAGTGCCCACTTTCCTGCACCGAGATACCGAGGAGGTATGCCGTGACGTCCCTTTCGCTGCCCGACGCCCTCCCTGCGCCGCGCCGCCGCTCCCCCGACTCCGTGCCGTCCCTTCGCTGGGGCGTGCTGGGCACGGGGTGGATCGCCTCGCGGTTCGTCGCGTCGTTGCAGGCGTCGACGACGCAGCGGGTCGTGGCGGTCGGCTCGCGCACCCAGGAGTCCGCCGACGCCTTCGCCGCACGACACGGCATCGAGAAGGCACTCCGTCCGATGGAGCAGCTCGTCGGCGACCCCGACGTCGACGTCGTCTACGTCGCGACGCCGCACCACCTCCACCGCAGCGGGGCCCTGGCTGCGATCGCGGCGGGGAAGCACGTGGTGGTCGAGAAGCCGATCGGGCTGAACTCCGCCGAGGCACAGGAGATCTCGGCAGCCGCGCGCGCCGCGGGAGTCTTCTGCATGGAGGCGATGTGGACCCTGTTCCTGCCGCGTTTCGACGTCGTGCGACAGGTGCTGGAGAGCGGACTGCTCGGGCAGGTGCACACGGTGCTGGCCGACCACGGCGCGCACTTCGACCCGCCGCACCGCATCCTCGACCCGGCGATGGCCGGAGGCACGCTGCTCGACCTCGGCACCTATGTCACGACTCTTGCGACGTGGGCACTCGGCCCGGCGACCCGAGTGCAGGCTTCGGGGTCGATGACGTCGTCGGGCGTCAACGGGCAGGCCGCGATGGTGCTGACCCATGCGGGCGACGCGACGAGCGTGCTGCACTCGACGCTGCTCGCGCGTACGCCCACGGCTGCGACGATCGCCGGCACGGCGGCGACGCTCACCCTGCCCAGCCCGTTCTTCATGCCCGGCGACGTCGTCGTCACGTCGGCCGACGGCTCACACTCGGTGACCTGGACCGACCCCGAGCCGATCGGCCACGAGGCCCTCTACCACTCGGCGGTCGAGGCAGCCCGCTGCATCGGCGACGGCCTGCCTGAGTCTCCCCTGCACGGCGCAGCGTCGGTCCGGGCCAACATGTCGGCCCTCGACGAGGTCACGAGACAGCTCGGCATCACCTACTCCCCCGATCGAGAGAACACTCCGTAACCCGGGACAGGTGACTGAGCGCTCTCTCGATTGATGAGTGAGCGCCGAAACCCGATCGAAAGAACACTCCGCCACCTCTGCACGGTGACGGAGTGTTCTTTCGATCGAAGAGGTGTGGGTCAGGTGAGGGGCTCGAGGACGTCCCGGCCGAGGAAGGGGCGCAGCGCCTCGGGCACGCGCACCGAGCCGTCGGCCTGCTGGTGGTTCTCGAGGATGGCGACGAGCCAGCGCGTCGTGCCGAGCGTGCCGTTGAGCGTCGCGACGGCGCGGGTGCCCGAGCCGTTCGGGTCGCGCTCACGCGTGTTCAGCCGGCGTGCCTGGTAGGTCGTGCAGTTCGACGTCGACGTCAGCTCGCGGTACTTGCCCTGGGTGGGCACCCACGCCTCGCAGTCGAACTTGCGCGCCGCCGGCCCACCGAGGTCACCCGCGGCCGTGTCGATGATGCGGTAGGGCACCTCGATCTTGGCGAGCATCTCGCGCTCCCAGCCGAGCAGGCGCTGGTGCTCGGCCTCGGCGTCCTCGGGCCGGCAGTAGCTGAACATCTCGACCTTGTGGAACTGGTGCACGCGGATGATGCCGCGGGTGTCCTTGCCGTGCGAGCCGGCCTCGCGGCGGTAGCAGGCCGACCACCCGGCATACCGCTTCGGGCCGTCGCTGAGGTCGAGGATCTCGTCGGCGTGGTAGCCGGCGAGCGCCACCTCCGACGTGCCGGTGAGGTAGAGCTCGTCGTCCTTGAGCTTGTAGACCTCCTCGTCGTGCGCGTCGATGAAGCCGGCGCCGGCCATGATCTCGGTGCGCGCGAGCGTCGGGGTGATCATCGGCGTGAAGCCGGTCGCGCTGGCCTGGGCGATCGCCATGTTGAGCAGGGCGAGCTCGAGCTGCGCGCCGACACCGGTGAGGTAGTAGAAGCGAGCGCCGCCGACCTTGGCGCCGCGCTCCATGTCGATGGCGCCGAGCTTCTCGCCGAGCGCGAGGTGGTCGAGCGGTTCGAAGCCCTCGGCGGCGAAGTCCCTCGGAGTGCCCACGGTCTCGAGCACGACGTAGTCGTCCTCGCCGCCGACCGGCACGCCGTCGATGATGACGTTGCCGACCTTGCGCAGCAACGTGTCGAGCTCGGCGTCGGCCGCACCGGCCGTCGACTCGAGCGCCTTGACCTGCTCGCTCAGCCGGGCCGCGTGCGTGCGCGCCTCGTGGGCCACCTTCTCGAGGTGCTCGGCCTCCGGGTCGCCCGACTTCTTCGCCTTCTGGAAGGCGCCCATGGCCGCGCCGACCGACTTGCTCACCGTCTTCTGCTCGGCACGCAGCGACTCGAACTCGCCCAGGGACGATCGGCGCCGCTCGTCGGCAGCGAGGATCGCGTCCACGATCCCCGGGTCCTCACCACGGGCCTGTTGCGAGGCGCGGACCCGGTCGGGTTCGTCGCGCACGAGCTTGATGTCGATCACGCGGGCCAGCCTAACGGCGGGCGCCGGTGCGCCTCGACCGAGATCTCTCCCGCGTCGCCGGTGACGCCGCCACCGTCACTCGGGTCGGATGAGGGCGTATGCCGCGACGGTGTCCTCCGGCAGGCCGCGCACGTCGATCTGGACACGGCCCGTCGGCAGCCCGAGGTCGACCGTACGCTGCACCGACCCGTCGCAGGGGAACGGCCGGGAGTAGAGCGGCTCGCCGTGGCCCCACGTGCCGGGCGCGGCGTCGTAGACGGCGTAGCTCGTGCCGGCCGAGGCGTCCGAGGGCCGTCGGGCCGAGCAGGCGACCTCGACCGTGTAGGTGCGGCCCGCCGCCACCGGAACCCCCGGCACGTTGCGGAAGACCTTGCGCGCGCCGGTGCTCGTGACGACGACGCGGGCCACCTCGCCGGACGCACGTCCGGGCACCTCGAGCCTCGGCGACGGCCCGGGGTCGATCGGTGTGAGCGACACCTCTGGCAACCGGACCGCGCCGACGTCTGCCACCGTGGGCGCAGACGGCCGGGTTCCGGCGGAGGTGCACGCGGCGACGGCCAGCAGCCCCAGCAGGGCCGGCGCCGCGAGCAGCGTCGACCCTGTCCGCGCTGGACGGCCGTGCCTCATGCCCCGACTGTAGGGCGCCGCCCACCCGCAGAGGTATGCCGTGCGCCCCACACGGCACACGGCACACCTCGCGCTCGTTCTTCCTTCAGGGGGTCAGAGGTGGATCCTCACGACCTGACCGCCTCCGGCATCGGTGGAGTGCGTCGTGACGTAGGCGTAGTCACCGCGCAGGGCGAGGCCGTACGGCATGAACAGGCCACCGGTGACGACGGTCGGGGCCGTCGAGTGCGGCCGCACGCGCACCAGCGCGCCGATCGGCGGCGGCGAGGCGAGCCCGTTCGACGCGATCTCCACGGCGTAGAGGTGGCCCTTCTTGTCGAAGGCCAGCGACGTGACGTTGGTCAGGCCGGTCGCCCACTTCTGCGGGGCATGACCCGGCTTGATGCGCCAGATGGCCGCGGATCCCTTCTCGAAGGGGAAGCCGACGAGCTGGGAGACGTACCAGGCGCCGTCCGGACCCTTGACGACGTCGGTCGGGACGGAGTCGGCCGGGAACCCGACGGGCAGGCCCAGTGCAGCCTTGGTGGTCGGCACCGGTGGGAGCACGGCGACGTTCGAGACGTGCGACCTGCGCACCGCGTTGATCGAGTTGCCGCCCGAGTCGGTGAAGACGAAGCCCTTCCCGGCGCGCGCGAGGCCCGTCGGGTCGCTGTCGACGTCCGTGCCGTCGGGGTTCTTCTTCGCCTCGAACCGGGCGAGGTCGGCAATGGTCGTGACTCGTGCCTTGCCGTGGCTCTTGAGCTCGACGTTGAGCAGCTTGCCGAGGTTCTTGCCCTTGGGCCCGAAGCTGGCCCGGAACTCGGGCGAGCCACCGAGACCCATGGTCAGCGCGAACGTGTGGTTGCCCGTGAAGACGAGGTCGGCCGGGCCGAGTGCGTCAGCCGGGGACCCGACGGACGGAAGCCCGGTGACGACGCGCTTCACGTAGCCCTTCGCGCCGATCCGCGCGACGGAGCCGGTGAGGCCGACGCAGGCCTGGGTGCCTCCGTCAGGGTCCAGCGGGCTGGGGCGGCAGGCGGTGTTGCCGGTCGTGCCGGCCTCCGCGACGTAGAGGGACCCGCTCGGGCTGAACGCCAGCTGGCGCGGGCTGTTGAGGCCGGAGGCGATGACCTTCGGCATGTGACTGTGCGCCGGACTTGCCTGCGCTGTAACTGAACTCATTCCGGCGGTGCCTGCAGCGACTGCCAGCACACCGACCCCGGCCATACGACGAACCAATGACTTCGTGATCATGGACATCCCTGTTCGGTCTTCCCCTGACCCAAGCCACGGTAGGACCGTCGGAACGACCCGGCCAAGACCTCGCCCGTAAGTGGGCGGACTTGTCCCGTTTGGGGATTCGTCCGCCCACCTGCGGGGGTTGGTGCCGTTATCCGACCCCGGCTACTTCACCTCGGCGCGGGTCAGGCGCCAGATGCCGAAGGCCAGCGGGAGCACGACCCAGAGGCTGACGGAGGTGCCGAGCTGGGCCCACTGCTCACCGGTCAGCGACCCGGAGAAGAGCGGCTGCATCGTGCGCTGCATGTCGAGCCACTCGGCCGCGGACTCGAGCCACGAGACCATCGAGCCGAGGATCGACCACGCGGTCGGGAGGATGAAGTAGACGACGATCGCGGCGGGCGTGTTCTTGAAGAGCATGCCGAAGCCGACGCCCTGCGCGATGCCGAGCAGCACGTAGCCGCCGGCCCCGAGCAACACGAGACCGTCGATGCCCCAGTCGGCCGTGATGCCCCGGAACGTGATCGCTGCCTGGTGGGCGATGCCGGCGAGGGCCAGTGCGAGCGCGAAGGCGGCGACCCCGACGGCCAGCGCCGAGAGTAGCTTGGCCCACGCGACCCGGATGCGGCGCGGCTCCAGGCCGAACGTGACGAGGCCGGTGCGCTGGCTCCACTCGGACGTCACGGCCAGGATGCCGACGACCGGGAGGATGATCGCCATCGGCATCGTCGTCGCCTGGAGGTACTCCTCGAAGGAGTGCTGGCCACCGTCGTTGAAGAACATGATCGTCAGAGCGATGGCGATGATGGCTGCGATGCCGACGAGCAGCCAGCGACCGGCGCGGGTGTCGAGCATCTTGCGCAGCTCGACGTGCATGAGCCGGGTGAACGGGACGCCGATGGCCGGGCGAGGGCCGGCCAGGCGCGACGGCACCTTCGCGGTGGTCGGGAGACTGGACTCGGCGTTCGGTGACATCGGTGCCACCGGCGCCGTGGCGGGGGACGTCGTGGTGATCATGCCGCCACCTCCTCTCGGGCGGCGTCGGCCGTGAGGTCGAGGAACATCTCCTCGAGACCCCGGCTGTCGCCACCGCGCAGCTCGGTCAGGACGATCTGGTGGGCCGCGGCGACCCGGCCGACCTCGATGGGCTCGGCCTCGACCTGGAGACCACCGGTCGGGGTGCGCTGCGCGACGATCGACTGCGCGGCGAGCGCGCCCAGGAGCGCGTCGTCGTCGGTCGAGCGGGTGTAGGTGCCGGCGCCGGCGAGCAGCTCGTCCTTGGTGCCCTGCGCGACGATCCTGCCGTGCCCGATGACGATGATCTCGTCGGCGACCCGCTCGATCTCGTTCAGCAGGTGCGAGCTGAGCAGCACCGTGCCGCCCTCGTTGGCGTAGCCGCGCAGCAGGTCACGCATCCAGCGGATGCCGGCGGGGTCGAGGCCGTTGGCCGGCTCGTCGAGGATGAGCACCTCGGGGTCGCCGAGGAGCGCGTGGGCGATGCCGAGGCGCTGGCGCATGCCGAGGGAGTAGTTGCGGACCCGACGGTTCGCCTCCTTCTCGGTGAGGCCGACCAGCTCGACCATCTCGTCGACGCGGTGCTTGCCGACGCCCATGAGGATCGCGCCGAGCGTGAGGACCTCGCGACCCGTGCGGCCGGCGTGCTGCGCGGAGGCGTCGAGGAGCAGGCCGACGTGGCGGCCCGGGTTCGGCAGGGCGGCATACGGCTTGCCGAGCACCGTGGCCCGGCCCGAGCTCGCGGGAGTCAGGCCGGACATGACGCGCATCGCGGTCGTCTTGCCGGCACCGTTCGGCCCGAGGAAGCCGGTGACGAGACCGGGCTTCACCTCGAACGAGACGTCGTCGACGGCCGTGAAGGGGCCGTAGCGCTTGGTGAGTCGTTCCACTGTGATCATGGGCCCAACCCTCTCGGAGACGAGCGGCCCCGCACATCCGTCACAAGCCTGATTCCGACCCCTACCAAGGTCGTACGCGACCCTGACCGGAGTCAGGGTCCGCGCTCAGGGTCGGGCCCCGAAAGCAGACCTTGGTCGTATGCCGCCCGGCGGGTTCGCTGCCTACGCTGGGCGGGTGCCCCAGCCCCGGATCGCCCTCACCCGCCGCGGTCACGTGTGGGGAGAGTCGTGGCGCCTCGCCGTCGCCCTGGCCTTCGGACTCCTCGTCTGGGGCGCGGTCCAGGTCGAGCTCGACTCGGAGCAGGTGACGACGCGGTTCGGCAAGGACTGGCTGCTCGTCGACCTCGGGCTCGGCGTCGTCGCGACGGCACTGCTGCACTGGCGCCGGCGGTGGCCGCTGCCCGTCGCGGTCGTCACGTCGGTCGTCAGCGCCGGGTCGACGGTCGCGATCGGACCGTCCGCCCTCGCGCTCGTCTCCCTGGCGACGCGTCGGCGCTGGCGCGAGGTGGCGGTCGTCGCGGTGCCCTACTTCCTCGCCGGCTTCGGCCACGAGTGGATCTTCCGGGCCCAGCTGCCGCCCCAGACGCTGACCTCCGTCATCATCGGCGCACTGTCGCTCGCGGCCCTCGTCGCGATCGGCTGGGCCATCGGCGAGCGCCGGGCGTTCGTCGCCTCGCTCCACGAGCGCGCCCTCACCGCCGAGCGGGAGCAGGCGATGCGCGTCGTGCAGGCCCAGGTGGCCGAGCGGGCCCGCATCGCACGCGAGATGCACGACGTGCTCGCGCACCGGATCTCGTTGGTGGCCATGCACTCCGGGGCTCTCGCCTACCGCACCGACCTGCGTCCGGAGCAGGTCAGCGAGACGGCCGAGATCGTGCGCGACAGCGCCAACCGGGCCCTGACAGAGCTGCGGGCCGTGCTCGGGGTGCTGCGCGACGTGCCCGGCGCGGGCGGGGTCGACGGCGGGGCGCCCGAACCGCCACAGCCCACCCTCGACGACCTCGGACCCCTTGTCGCAGAGGCGGCCTCGGGTGGGTCGATCGTCAGGTTCGACTCGTCGGGAGACCTGTCGTCGGTGCCCGAGCAGGTGTCGCGCAACGCCTACCGGATCGTCCAGGAGTGCCTCACGAACGCCCGCAAGCACGCGCCGGGCGCTCCCGTCCGGCTCGCCGTCTCGACCGCGCCCGGCGCGGGCCTCGACGACGAGGAGGTACGCGTCAGCGTCCGCAACCCCGCCGCCCTCCCGAGCGCGCGGCGAGGCACCGGCGGGACGGACGGCATACTGCCGGGGCGCACCGAAGGTGCCGGGCTCGGGCTGCTGGGCCTCACCGAGCGGGCCGTCCTCGCGGGCGGCGAGCTCACCTACGGCCCCGACCGGGCGGGCGACTTCGTCGTGACCGCACGGCTACCGTGGTCGCGATGAACGGGGAGTCGGGGGACCAGGCGAAGCGGCGCACGCGGGTCGTGCTCGTCGACGACGACGCCCTCGTGCGGGCCGGGCTGCGCATGATCCTCGGAGGCGCGGACGACCTCGAGGTCGTCGCCGAGGCCGGTGACGGCATCGAGGGGGAGTCCGTCGTCGAACGGCACCGGCCCGACGTCGTGCTCATGGACATCCGGATGCCGCGCCGGGACGGCCTCGAGACGACGCGCGCCCTGCTCTCCGACGCCGCTCGTGCTGCGCGCGCCGCCCGGGGTGAGGAGCTCAGGGTCATCGTGCTGACGACGTTCGACGCCGACGACATGGTCGTGCAGGCTCTGCGCGACGGCGCGTCCGGCTTCCTCCTCAAGGACACCGAGCCGCGGCGGCTCGTGGACGCGGTGCGACAGGTCGCCGCGGGCGAGCCGATCCTGTCCCCCAGCGTCACGGCCACGCTCATCGCGCACGTCGCAGGTGCGGCCGGCGCTGCCGCCGGCGACGGGGGCGGCAGGCGCTCCGCCGCCGAGGCGCGCCTCGCCGACCTCACGGAGCGGGAGCGCGAGGTGGCGCTGGCGATCGGCCGCGGTCTGTCCAATGCCGACATCTCGCGCGAGCTCTACCTGTCGGTGCCGACCGTCAAGGCGCACGTGTCACGCGTGCTCGACAAGGTGGGCGCCGACAACCGGGTGCAGGTCGCCATCGTCATCCACGACGCCGGCCTCACCTGACCCCCCACGCCCTTCCCCGGAACGGAAAGTCGGTGGACGGGGGCCGCGCAGAGCCTCTACGGTCTGCTCCGTGTGGATCTCCTGATGCCTCGTGCCCGCCCGCGCCCTGACCGCTCGCACTCGAGCTGACGTCACGCCGCGGGGCCCTGCCGACCATCAAGGACCTCGCCATGTCTCCCACACCCTCGTGCACCCTCACCCTCTCCGGCCTCGACGTCGCCTTCGGCGCGCGCACGCTCTTCTCCGGGCTCGACCTGACGCTCGCCGACGGTGACGTCACGGCGCTCGTCGGCCCCAACGGGTCCGGCAAGTCGACGCTGATGCGCACCGTCGTCGGCGACCTCGCCGTCGACGCCGGCTCGATCCGGCTCGCCCCGCGCGACGCGACCGTCGCCTGGCTGCCGCAGGTCGTGCCGAACCCCGACGAGACGCTCCTCGCCTACGCCCGCCGCCGCACCGGCGTCACGGCCGCCGACACGGAGCTCGAGGCGGCCTCGGCCGCGGTGGCGGACGGCCTGCCCGGCAGCGACGACCGCTACGCCCTGGCCCTCGAGCGCTGGCTCGCCCTCGGCGCGGCCGACCTCGACGAGCGCCTGCCCGAGGTGGCCGCGAAGGTCGGCCTCGACGTCGCGCTCGACCGTCCGCTCGGCACGCTCTCGGGCGGCCAGGCGGCCCGAGCCTGTCTCGTCGCCGTGCTGCTCAGCCGCTACGACGTGCTGCTGCTCGACGAGCCGACGAACGACCTCGACGCCCGTGGCCTCGCGATGATGGCCGAGTTCGTGCGCTCCCACACCGGCCCGGTCCTCATCGCGAGCCACGACCGGAGGTTCCTCGACGAGGTCGCGACGGGCGTCCTCGAGCTCGACGCCAAGCAGCAGCGCATCGCCCACTACACGGGCGGCTGGAGTGCGTACGTCGAGCAGCGCGAGCTCGCCCGCGCCCAGGCGTGGGAGGCGTATGCCGGGTATGCCGCCGAGCGCGACGGCCTGCTCGCGCAGTCGCGCCAGCGGGCTGACTGGGCGGTCAAGGGGCGCACCGGGTTCAAGGCGACGAAGGAGGGCGACAAGCACATCCGGGAGAAGCACCGGGCCCGCGCCGACCGGCAGGCCGCCAAGGGCGCACGCCTCGAGCGCGCGGCCGACCGGCTCGCCGTGGTGGAGCAGCCGCGCAAGGAGTGGCAGCTGCGCTACACGATCACCGAGGGGCGCCCGTCGGCCGACGTCGTCGCCACCCTGGCAGACGCCGTCGTCGACAGGCACGGGTTCCGGCTGGGGCCCGTCGACCTCGCTGTCGGCCGCGGTGACCGCATCGCCCTCGTCGGCGAGAACGGCAGCGGCAAGACGACGCTGCTCGCCGCCCTGCTCGGCGACCTCCCCCTCACGTCGGGTCGGCACACGCTCGGCACGCGGGTCTCCGTCGGCGTCATCGACCAGCGGCGTGCCCTGCTCGACGACGACGCGACCGTGCTCGACGTCGTGCGCCGCGAGCTGGGTCCGCACAGGAGCACGGGCAGCGAGTGGCCCCTGGCCGAGGTGCGCACCCTGCTCGCCAAGTTCGGCCTGGGTTCAGAGCACGTCGCCCGACCGGCACGCAGCCTGTCGATGGGCGAGCGCACCCGCGCGCTCATGGCCCTCTTCCAGGGTCGCGAGGTCAACGTGCTCGTGCTCGACGAGCCGACCAACCACCTCGACGTCGACGCCATCGAGCAGCTCGAGGCCGCCGTGGCGGCCTTCGGGGGCACCGTGCTCGTGGTCAGCCACGACGAGACCCTGCTCGACGGCATACGGCTGACGCATCGGTGGGAGGTCGCCGGCGGGCGGGTCGACGTGGTGGCCCTCTGACCTCCCGCGGGGAGGAGTTTTGCGCGACGCTGGGGGCATGCCTGCAACGACAGTCGTCCTGTTCGGTGCCACCGGAGACCTCGCGAGGCGCAAGCTCCTCCCCGGCATGCTCCACCTCCACGAGTCGCAGCTGCTCGAGGGCCTGCGCGTCGTCGCGACCTCGCTCGACGAGCTGAGCCGGGACGAGTTCCTCGACCTGGCCTTCACCGCGATCCGCGAGCACTCGAGCCACGACGTCACCGACAACGACCTGCGTGAGTTCGCCGATCGCATCCACTGGGTGCCGGGTTCGGCTGGGCCCCAAGGCATCCGCGATGCCGTCGACGAGTCCGAGGCGATCCTCGGGCCCGACGCGTGGCGCCTGCACTACCTGTCGGTCCCGCCCAAGGCCGCGCTCGCCGTCGTGCACCAGCTCGAGGAGGCCAAGCTCGTCGAGCGCAGCCGCATCATCATGGAGAAGCCGTTCGGCACCGACCTCGAGAGCGCGAAGGCGCTCAACGCCGAGCTGCACCAGGTCTTCAACGAGGAGCAGATCTTCCGCATCGACCACTTCCTCGGCAAGGAGGCGGCCCAGAACATCCTCGCGTTCCGCTTCGCCAACGGCCTCTTCGAGCCGATCTGGCACCGCAACCACATCGACCACATCCAGATCGACGTGCCCGAGACGCTGGGCCTCGCGCAGCGCGCCGACTTCTACGAGGGCACCGGCGCCTACCGCGACATGGTGGTGACGCACCTCTTCCAGGTGCTGGCGTTCACGGCGATGGAGCCGCCGACCGCCCTGGAGCCGCACGCCATCAGCGAGGAGAAGAACAAGGTCTTCCGCTCGATGTCGCCGATCGAGCCGCACGACGTCGTGCGCGGCCAGTACGTCGGCTACCGCGACGTCGAGGGCGTGTCCGCCGAGAGCCAGACCGAGACCTTCGTGGCGCTCAAGTGCTACGTGGACAACTGGCGCTGGGCCGGGGTGCCGTTCTTCCTGCGCACCGGCAAGCGGATGGCCGAGGGCGCCCGCATCATCTCGATCGCCTTCAAGGAGCCGCCGCGCTCGATGTTCCCGGCGAGCTCGGGCGTCGGCGACAACGGCCCCGACCACCTCACCTTCGACCTCGCCGACAAGGCCCGGATGTCGTTGTCGTTCTACGGCAAGCGCCCCGGCCCGGGGATGAAGCTCGACAAGCTGTCGATGCAGTTCTCGATGCAGGAGACGAACTGGGCGGGTGCGGTGCTCGAGGCCTACGAGCGCCTCATCTACGACGCGGCCCGCGGTGACCGCACGCTCTTCACGTCCGCCGAGGGCATCGAGCGCCTCTGGGAGATCTCCCAGCCGCTGCTCGACAACCCGCCCGTCGTGCGGCCCTACGAGGCAGGCACGTGGGGACCGAACCAGATCCACCAGCTCGTCTCGCCCTTCACGTGGCGCCTGCCCTTCGAGCGCCGCTGGCGCGACCCGAACATCACGGGCGCCTAGCCTCCGAGTAGGCGCGCGAACCCACCCGTGCTGCCCTGGCGGTCGGTCGAGGTGCTCATAAAAGCCTCCCTGGGAGCGGGATCGCGGTGACGGCAGGCCTCGCCCGCCGGCCACCGATCACTCGCCGGGGTAGACGACCCCGGTCTGGCGGCGCACCTCGTCCATCGTCTCCATGACCCGCAGCGTGGCGGCGTGGGTCATGAGCGGCGACTCGCGCTCACCCGCGGTGAGACGACGGGCGAACTCCGCTGCCTCGTAGGAGAAGCCGCGCACGTCATCGGGCAGGCCACCATCGCGCTCGTCGACGACGTCGCCGGCGCGGTTGACGAGACGGATCGACGACCCGGGCGTGTAGAACGTGCTGGAGAGCTCGAGCCGCGCCTCGGTGCCGGCGACGACAGCAGAGCACGGGGTCGCGGCAGCCATCGTGCACGTGAGCACCCCGTGGCCACCAGCGGCGCCAGTGACGGTGACGGTCGAGGACGCGTCGACGCCGAGGTCGGTGAGCGTGCCGACGGCCGTGACCGAAGCCGGCGCCCCGAGCACGACGTCGGCGAACGAGATGGGGTAGACGCCGAGGTCGAGCAGGGCGCCGCCGGCGAGCTCGGGCTGGGAGAGCCGGGCGGGTCCGTCAGGGTAGAGGTGCTGGCCGTGGTCCGCGTACACCGCAACGAGGTCGCCGATGAGCCCCGCCTCGACGACGTGGCGCACGACGTCGTAGTGCGGCAGGAACCGGCTCCACATCGCCTCCATGACGAGCAGTCCGCGGGACTCGGCGGCGGACAGCACCTCGCGCGCCTCGGCGGCACTGCGGGTGAAGGCCTTCTCGACGAGCACCGGCTTGCCGGCCTCGATGGCGAGCAGCGCGTGGTCGCGGTGCTCGGAGTGCGGTGACGCGACGTAGACGGCGTCGACGTAGGGGTCGGCCACGAGATCCTCGTAGCTGCCGTGCGCGCGGGCGATGCCGAACTCGTCGGCGAAGTCCTGAGCCCGCTCCTTGCTGCGCGAGCCGACGGCGACGACCGACGACGCGGTGCCCACCGCGACGGCGTCGGCGAAGGCGTGCGCGATGCCGCCGGGAGCCAGCACGCCCCAGCGGATCGCCGGCGCCTCGTGCGGGTCGGGCGTGCGGGGCTCGGGAAGCTGGAGGGTCACGTCGATCGGGAGAGTCATGCGGTCACGTCCCAGAGGTGGTGTCGGATGTCGTGCAGGAAGTAGAGCGTGAGCGTGCGGGCCGTGAACTGCGAGCCGTTGCTGCGCAGGGCGGGCCACTCCGACTGCGCACCGGAGGGTCGGGCGTATGCCGTCGCCGCCGTCTCGAACGCCGCCGCGACCTCGCGCTGGACGACGTCGGGGTCGGAGCGCCAGTACTGCCGCTCGAGGGCCGTCGCGTCCTGGTCCCAGTTGGCGAAGGTGACGAGCTCGCCACCGCCGGCGAGGATCTGCTCGAGGCGGCCCGTCATCACGTCGCAGACGTCGCGCACGTGGCAGGCGTACTCGAGCGTCGACCAGACCCCCTCGGCCGGTCGGGTGTGCACGTCGTCGCGACCCAGCGCGGCGGCATACCTCTGCCCCGCGTCGCGGAGGACGGCCGGTGCGTCGGCGACGTCGAGCGCGTCGGTGTCGAAGCCGCAGTCGGGGCACGGGCGGGTCAGCACCCACGTCCAGTCCGAGTCGTCCGGGGTCGACGGCCCGGGGTCGGTGAGGGGCTCGCTCATGCGCCCAGCCTAGGGCCGCGGTCCACCGGCGATTCGGGGAGCGCCCCACGCGCGGGATAGCGTATGTCTTCGTGCTCAAGGACTACCTGCCGTGGATCATCGCCGGCGTCATCGTGCTGGCGCTGGTCGTCGGGGGGCTCGTCCTGAACCGTGTCGCGCCGGAGACGACCGCCACGCTGCGGCGCCGTCGACCCCGTCCGCCGCGCGACCACTTCCGCTCCGGCGACGACGACTCGCCCGCGCCGCTCAAGCGCGCCGGAATCGTCATCAACCCGACGAAGTTCGCCGACCTGCCGGCTGTCCGCGAGCGCATCACGAGCACGTGCCTCGCCAACGGGTGGGGTGAGCCGCTCTACTTCGAGACGACGATCGACGACCCCGGCCGCGGCCAGGCGGCACAGGCCGTCAGCGAGCGCGTCGACGTCGTCTGCAGCCTCGGCGGCGACGGCACGGTGCGCAACGTCGCGAGCGCGCTCGTCGGCACCGAGACGCCCCTCGGCATCCTGCCGGCCGGCACCGGCAACCTGCTGGCCCGCAACCTCGACCTGCCGGTCGCGCTGGAGGCCGCGGTCGCGGTGGCGCTCACCGGGCGCAACCGCCGCATCGACGTCGGCGAGATCGTCGTCGGGGCCGCCCCGATGGACGACGCCCCCGACGAGTCCGGCGCGCCCGAGACGCACTACTTCGTCGTCATGGCCGGCGTCGGCATGGACGCGCAGATCATGGCGGGCACCAACGAGAACCTCAAGGCGAAGGTGGGCTGGCCGGCCTACATGGTCTCGGGCCTGAAGCACCTCGTGTCGCCGGAGTTCCGCGTCTCGGTGAAGGTGGACGACGACCTCGAGTTCCGCCGCCGCGCTCGCATGGTCGTCATCGGCAACTGCGGGCGGCTGCTCGGCGGCCTCGTGCTCATGCCGAGTGCCCGCGTCGACGACGGCCAGCTCGACACCGTCATCGCCTCGCCCAAGGGCGTCGTCGGCTGGGTGCCGGTGGCGACCCGCGTCGCCACCCGTCGCCGCAAGGGCCACCCGACGCTCGACCACAAGGTGTGCAAGGAGATCCGGGTGCGTGCCGACCGGCCGCTCCCCCTGCAGATCGACGGCGACGTCGTCGGCGAGGCCACCGAGGTCACCGCGAACGTGCGCCCCGGCTCCCTCACGGTGCGCGTCAGCGTCTAGGACCAGGCACCACGCCCGCATCGAACGCGGCGTTCGATCGCGAACTCAGTGTTCTGACAGCGCTTTCGCCACCGAACGCCGCGTTCGGTGGCAAGGGAGCGGCGGTCAGGCGAAGAGCGCCTGGCCCCAGTGCTCGCCTTCAGCCAGCCCGGGCGGGCACGCGAAGACCGCAGAGCCGTTGTGCTCGATGTACTCGTTCAGCACGTCCGCCTTCGCGAGCGCCCGCTGCATCGGCACGAACTGCTTCTCGGGGTCACGCATGAACGCGAGGAAGAAGAGCCCCGCGTCGAGGTGGCCGACCCCGTCGGAGCCGTCGGTGAAGTTGTAGCCGCGGCGCAGGATGCGTATGCCGCCGAGCCGGCTGGCGTGGGCCAGGCGAACGTGCGCGTCGACGGGGATCGCGGTCGCGCCGTCGGGGCCCTTCTTCGCGAAGTCGAGCGCGTCGAACTCCTTGGCCTGCCCGAGGGGCGCGCCCTCCTTCTTGTCGCGGCCGATGATGTCCTCCTGCTCCTGCAGGGGCGTGCGGTCCCAGACCTCGATGTGCATGCGGATGCGTCGCGCGACGAGGTACGAGCCGCCGGCCATCCACGCGCCGCCGGTCCGCTCGTCGTCCTTCGCGACCCAGACGTGCTGCGCGAGGTCCTCGGGCTGCTCGGCCTTGAGGTTGTTCGTGCCGTCCTTGAAGCCGAACAGGTTGCGCGGCGTGGCCTGGGCGGTGGACGTCGACGACGTGCGGCCGAAGCCGAGCTGCGACCAGCGGACGGCGACGACGCCGAAGCCCAGGCGGATGAGGTTGCGCACCGCGTGGACGGCGACCTGCGGGTCGTTGGCGCACGCCTGGATGCAGAGGTCGCCCCCGGTGCGCCTCGGGTCGAGCTGGTCGCCGGCGAAGGCCGGCAGCTCCTTCAGGGCCGCCGGCTTCTTCGCTGCGAGACCGAAGCGCTCGTCGAAGAGCGAGGGTCCGTAGCCGATCGTGATCGTCAGGCCGGATGCCGGCAGGCCGTACGCCTCGCCGGTGTCCTCGGGTGCCCGGTTGGGTCCACCGCCGACGAGGCCGCCCGGAGCCGCCTCGGCACCGACGGTCATCCGCTCGGCGGCACGGGTCCAGGCCTCGAGCAGCCCGCGCAGCTGGGCCGGGTCCTTCGTCACGACGTCGAGCGCGACGAAGTGCAGGCGGTCCTGGGCCGGCGTGACGATGCCGGCCTGGTGGACGCCGCGGAAGGGGATCGCCGCATCGAGGGCGAGCGCCGGCGACGGGGTCGTCGCCCCCGGGGCACCTGCGGCGGCGCTGTCATCGGTCACGGCATTCCCTCGCAGAGCGAGGGCTCCAGCGGTCGTGGCACCGACGGCGACACCTGCCACACCTGCGACGGCGGCCGTCCCGCCGGTTCCGAGGAGGCGACGGCGGCTCAGGCCCTCGGTGCTCACTTGGCCTCCACGACACCGGGCACCTTGGCCACCTGCTCGCTGAGGGCGTCGAGCGAGACGGTCAGAGCCTTGATGTCGGCGTCGCTGAGCTTCTCGTAGGAGACGAACGTGCCTGCGACGCGGTGCGACTCGAGCAGCTTGTTGAGCGCGGCGAAGCGCGCGTCGAGCGCCTTCTGGAGCGCGGGGTCGCGCTCGGCGACGACGGGACGGAGCGTCTCGAGCGCCGACTGCGATCCCTGGAGGTTGCCGCGGAAGTCCCAGAGGTCGGTGTGCGAGTAGCGCTCCTCCTCGCCGGTGACCTTGCCGGTCGCGACCTCGTCGAGGAGGGCCTTGGCGCCGCCCGCGATGGTCAGCGCCGTGGGCTCGACGGTCTTGCTCTTCGCCGCGATCTCCCTGACGTCGGCGAGCAGCTGTTCGGCGACGGCGTTCGAGTCCTTCTGGAGGCCGCTGACCCAGAGGTCCTTCTCGAGGCGGTGGTAGCCGGTGAACGTCATGCCGTCCTCGACGACGTCCTCACGTCCGTCGATGCGCGGGTCGAGGTCGCCGAAGCTCTCGGCGACGGGCTCGATGGTCTCCCACGGGAGCCGCGCGGTCGGGTAGAGCTCCTTGGCCCTGGCGACGTCGCCGGCCTTGACCGCGGCCACGAAAGCCGCTGTGCCGGTGAGCAGCTCGTCGGTCTGTGTCGCCACGAAGGCCTTGTAGTCGGCGATGGCGGTGGCGACCTTCTGGTCCGCGCTGCCCGCGGTGGCCGATCCGGTGACGGTGAAGGTGCCGCGGATGCCGTCCCCGACCATGCCCGGCTTGCAGGCCGTGGTCAGCGAGCCCGGCTGGGTGACCTCGACCTTGAGCTCCCGCTTGAGGCCCGGGGTGATGTTCTCGACCTCGCCGACGATGCGGTCGCCCTCGGCGTAGACGTAGAACTCGTTGACCTTGGTGCCGCGGTTGGTGACCTCGAAGGTGATGGTGCCGGCCTTCGCGGTGGTCGCGCTCAGCTCGCAAGCCGTGTCGGTGGCGTTGACGATGATCGGGCCACCGGCCGCGGTCGCCCCACCGGTCGCGCCGTTCGAGTCGGCCTTGTCGGTGCAGGCACCGAGCCCGAGCCCGGCGATGAGGGTGAGGGCGAGGGGAGTGACGGTGCGCAGGGCGCGGCGGGACATGGTTCTCCTGTGAGCTGGGCTGTGGGTCGGGTGGTTCGGGCGCGTGCCGGCCCTGAGTCGGCCGGTTCAGGCGGCGACGGCAGGACGGGTGCCACCAGAGGTCGCGGCCGGGGCCTGCGGGGCGGACCGGGCCGGACGCAGGAAGAGCGTCATGACGATGCCGACGTAGAGCACCCAGGCGACCGCCTGGAGCACCGTGGTGGCCGGCGTGAAGTTGAAGATGCCCTTGAGCAGGGTGGCGTACCAGCTGCTCGGGTCGACCGTCGCGCTGACGTCGAAGGCGAGGGTGGTGAGGCCGGGGAGGATACGCGCCTCCTGCAGGTCGTGCAGGCCGTACGCGAGGATGCCGGCCGCGACGAGCACGAGCAGGATGCCGGTCCAGCGGAAGAACTTCGCGAGGTTGATCCTCACGGCGCCGCGGTAGATGAGCCAGCCGAGCACGACAGCGCCGGCGAGGCCCACGACCCAGCCGATGAGCGGCTGGTTGTTGCCCTGACCGGCGGCCTCGGTGGTGGCGTAGAAGAAGATCGCGGTCTCGAGGCCCTCGCGTCCGACGCCGAGGAAGGCGACGAGCGCGATCGCGAACGGGCCCATGTCGAGGGCACGGTCGAGCTTGCCCTTGAGCTCGCCGGAAATGGTGCGCGAGGCGGACTTCATCCAGAAGACCATGAAGGTCACGAAGACGACGGCGATGATGGAGGCGCTGCCGCCGATGAGCTCCTGGGCCTCGAAGGTCAGCTGCTTGGTGCCGTAGGTGAGCAGGGCGCCCAGCCCGACAGACAGCGCGACCGCGACCCCCACACCGGTCCAGACGTGGCGCAGCGCCCACCGGCGGTCGGTCTTGACGAGGAACGCGACGAGGATGACGACGACGAGCGCGGCCTCCAGCCCCTCACGCAGTCCGATGAGCGCGTTGCTCGCGAGCACGGTGCCCCTCCAGTTCCCAGACTTCTCCCAGCAATTAGGTCACGTCACCGTGCCCGAAATGAGCAAAGCACAGGTAAGCCTTGCCTAACAAGCCGGGGATGGTGCGAGAGTCCACCCCATGAGCGCCGACGCGACCACACCCGCCGCCTTCACCGGCTTCCCCACCGGCGCCCTCGGCTTCTACGCCGGGCTCGAGGCCGACAACTCGAAGGCGTACTGGACCGACCACAAGGAGCAGTGGGAGCGGCACGCGCGTGCGCCGATGCTCGCCCTCGTCGACGCGCTCGAGGAGGAGTTCGGCGAGGCGAAGCTCTTCCGCCCGAACCGCGACATCCGCTTCAGCGCCGACAAGTCGCCCTACAAGACCCACCTCGGGGCCTTCGTCGCGGCCGAGCCGAGCTCCGGCTACTACGTCGAGATCAGTGCGACCGGGCTCCGGGCCGGCGGCGGCTTCCGCGCCCACTCGACCGCGCAGACGGCGAGCCTGCGCCGAGCCGTCGACGCTCCGGCGAGCGGGCAGCGCCTCGAGTCGCTGCTCGACGGCCTGCGGCGCAAGGGCTTCGAGGTGCACGGCGAGAAGGTGCGCACCACACCGAGGGGGTATGCCGCCGACCACCCCCGCATCGAGACCCTCCGTCACAAGGAGCTCATGGTGATCCGCGACTTCGGCGACCCCGACTGGCTCGCGACGAAGAGCACCCTCACCCGTGTGCGCGACACGTGGCGCGCGATCCGTCCCCTCAACGAGTGGGTGGCCGAGCACGTGGAGAACGCCTGAGACGCCAGGGCGCCGAGGTCCGGCCGTCCTCGGCCCGCCGAGCCCGAGGCGGCACTAGGGTCCGACTGTGATCTCACCCAACCGGCCCGCCCGACCTGTCGATGCCCACGTCATCGGCGGGGGCCCTGCCGGCCTCGCGACCGCCGCGGCCCTCAAGCACCGCGGGCTGCACGCGGTCGTGCTCGAGCGCGGCGACTCCGTCGGCAGCTCGTGGCGGGGGCACTACGACCGTCTCCACCTGCACACCCCGCGTGAGCTCTCCGGTCTGCCCGGGCTGCCGATCCCGAGGGAGATGGGGCGCTGGGTCTCGCGCGACGACGTCGTGCGCTACCTGGAGCTGTATGCCGCCCACCACGACCTCGACGTGCGCCACGGCTCCGAGGCGGCCCGGGTCGACCGCACCGCCGACGGCCGCTCGTGGACCGTCTCGCTCGCCGACGGGTCGTCCGTGACGGCGCCCTACGCCGTCGTCGCGACGGGCTTCAACCACACGCCGCGCGAGCCCGACGTCCCCGGCCTGCACGGGTTCACCGGCGAGGTGCTGCTGGCCCGGCGCTACCGCAACGGCGCCGCGTATGCCGGCAAGGACGTCCTCGTCGTCGGCACCGGCAACACCGGCACCGAGCTCGCCGTCGACCTCGCCGAGCACGGCGCCGCCCGCGTGCGGATGGCGGTCCGCACCGTGCCACACATCCTCCGCCGCAACCGCGGACCCGTCGCCGCGCAGTACACCGGCATCGCCGTGCGCCACCTGCCGACCGCACTCGTCGACCGCGTGGCCCCCTTCGTCGAGCGGCTCCAGACGCCTGACCTGTCCGCGCACGGCCTCCCCCGCCCCGACACCGGGCTGCTGACCCGCGTCGAGCGCGACAACGCGATCCCGGTCCAGGACGTCGGCATCATCGACGCCGTGCGCACGGGCGCCGTCGAGCCCGTGGCAGCCCTCGTCTCGGTCGAGGGCGACGAGGTCGTGCTGGCCGACCGGACCCGCCTCAGGCCGGACGTCGTCGTGCTCGCCACCGGCTACCACCAGGGCCTCGAGCCGCTCCTCGGCCACCTCGGCGTGCTCGACGGCAAGGGCCGCCCGGTCGAGCGCGGCGGTCGAACGGCTCGCGGCGCCAGGGGCCTCTGGTACACCGGCTACACGAACCCGATCTCGGGCATGCTGCGCGAGATCAGCATCGACGCGCGCAAGATCGCCCTCGCCATGGCGCTGACGAAGCGCCGCGAGATCAACGCCCTCCGCAAGGCCTCCTGACCCACCCGCCGGTCGGCGGGAACTGGACACTCGACCGCAAGGGGCCCGTCGGGAGCTGAGCACTCGACCGGGGTTTCAGTCGAGTGCTCACTTCCCCACGTCGGAAACTGCCCACTCGATTGAGACCAGTTGTCATACAAGTCATTGACTCGTAATATCAGTCGTGTCACCGTCGTCCGTGCTCGAGGAAGTGCCATGACCGCAGACCGCATCCGCCACGTCGCCCTCTCGTCCGTCGTCCTGCCCCTGCCCACCCCGATCAGCGACGCCAAGGTGCTGACCGGTCGCCAGAAGCCGATGACCGAGGTCGTGCTCCTCTTCGTTGAGATCGCGACCGAGCAGGGCCACAGCGGCACCGGTTTCAGCTACAGCAAGCGTGCCGGTGGGCCCGCGCAGTTCGCGCACGCCAAGGAGGTCGCCGAGGGCCTGCTCGGCGAGGACCCCAGCGACATCGCCAAGGTCTACGACAAGCTGCTCTGGGCCGGCGCCTCGGTCGGCCGCTCCGGCGTCGCCACCCAGGCCCTGGCCGCCATCGACATCGCGCTCTGGGACCTCAAGGCACGCCGGGCCGACCTGCCGCTCTCGAAGCTCATCGGCTCGCACCGCGACTCGGTGCGCACCTACAACACGTCGGGCGGCTTCCTCCACGCCCCGATCGACGAGGTCAAGGAGCGTGCGTCCGAGTCGGTCGCGGCCGGCATCGGGGGCATCAAGATCAAGGTCGGCCAGCCCGACATGAAGATCGACCTCCAGCGGTTGGCCGCCGTGCGCGAGCACCTCGGCGACGACGTGCCGCTCATGGTCGACGCCAACCAGCAGTGGGACCGCGCGAGTGCCCTGCGGTTCGGCCGCGCCGTCGAGGACCTCAACCTGGTCTGGATCGAGGAGCCCCTCGACGCGTACGACGCCGAGGGCCACGCGCAGCTCGCGGCCGCGCTCGACACCCCGATCGCGACCGGCGAGATGCTCTCGAGCGTCGCCGAGCACGTGCGGCTCATCGAGGCGCGCGCGGCCGACATCATCCAGCCGGACGCTCCGCGCGTCGGTGGCATCACGCCCTTCCTTCGCCTCGCGACGCTCGCCGACCACGCCGGCCTGCAGCTCGCCCCGCACTTCGCCATGGAGATCCACCTGCACCTCGCCGCCTGCTACCCCCGCGAGCCGTGGGTCGAGCACTTCGAGTGGCTCGACCCGCTCTTCAACGAGCGCCTCGAGACCCGCGACGGGCGCATGGTCGTGCCCGACCGACCCGGCCTCGGCTTCACGCTCAGCGAGCAGGCCAAGGCCTGGACCGTGGACACCTATGAGGTCGGGCGCGCCTGACGTGCCCGCCGCCCCGCCTGCGCGCCGACTAGGTTGGGCGCCGTGACCCCACGAGACGCCGGCGGTGACGAGCGCCCGGACCGCACCGACCTCATCGACCGGGACACCGGCCGCGGCCTGGCGCACGAGCTGGTCGAGAAGCTCAAGGAGCAGATCCTCGCCGGCAGGATGGAGCCCGGCCAGAAGCTGCCGACCGAGGCCTCGCTCGTCGCCGAGTACGGCGTGAGCCGCACCGTCGTCCGCGAGGCCATCTCGCGGCTTCAGGCGGCAGGCCTCGTCGAGACCTTTCAGGGCCGCGGGTCGTTCGTGCTCGCACTGCCCGAGACCCAGGGCTTCGCCGTCGGCGCGGACCGGGTGCGCACCCACCGCGACGTGCTCGACATGATCGACTTCCGCATCGGGGTCGAGAGCGAGGCGGCCGGGCTGGCGGCAGAGCGACGCACCGAGGTGCAGCTGAAGGCGATCGAGCGGGCGCTGCGCGAGCTGACCCGGGCCGGCGAGAAGCCGAGCGGCGCCGTCGAGGCCGACTTCGAGTTCCATCGACGCATCGCCCTGGCGTCCGGGAACCGTTTCTACGCAGACCTGCTCGCGTCAATGGGGCCGATGATGATCATGCTCCCGCGCACGCGGCTCGAGGCCGCCTACACGGTCTCCGACGCGACGCACGTGACGCGGGTGTCGCTCGAGCACGAGAACATCTACCTCGCGATCGCCCGGGCGGACGGGCCGGCAGCCCGCGCCGCGATGAGACTGCACCTCGCCAACTCGCGGGCCCGGCTCCAGCAGGGCTGAGCGCGCCTACCAGCGTGCCGTGTTGGGTTCGAACGCCGGCTGGACCGACTGCATGTAGACGGTGTCCTCCCGTCGGCGGATGCCGCACGACAGGTACTGCTCGTGCAGCGCGCCGAGCGCGTCCTCGTCGAGATCCACGCCAAGGCCGGGTGTCGTCGGCACCGCGACCGCGCCGCCGACGAAGTCGAGCACGCCCGGCTTGACGACGTCCTCCGTCTTCCACGGGTAGTGGGTGTCGCACGCGTACGTGAGGTTCGGCGTCGCGGCGGCCAGGTGCGTCATGGCCGCGAGACTGATGCCGAGATGGCTGTTCGAGTGCATCGACAGGCCCAGGCCGAACGTGTCGCAGATGCCGGCGAGGAGGCGCGACCGCTGGAGCCCACCCCACAGGTGGTGGTCCGACAGGACGACGCCGACGGCGTTCGCGCGCACGGCCGGCTCGAGGTGCTCGAACGCGATGACGCACATGTTCGTCGCGAGCGGCAGGTCGGTCTCGCGGGCGACGGCCGCCATGCCGTCGATGCCGGGCGTCGGGTCCTCGAGGTACTCGATGACGTCGGCGAGCTCGGCCGCGACCTTCACCGAGGTGTCGACCGTCCAGGCACCGTTGGGGTCGATGCGCAGCCTGTGGTCGGGGAACGCCTCGCGCAGCGCCCGCATCGCCTCGACCTCATCGGCGGGCGGCAGCACGCCACCCTTGAGCTTGATCGCCTCGAAGCCGTATGCCGTCACCATCCGCTTGGCCTGATCGACGAGCTGGTCGGGGGTCAGGGCCTCACCCCAGTCGTCGTCGGGCCGGCCGGGATGCCGGGCCCACTTGTAGAAGAGGTAGGCGCTGAACGGCACCGTGTCGCGGACGGCCCCGCCGAGCAGGTCGCTGACCGGGCGGCCGGTCTCGCGGCCCTGGACGTCGAGGCAGGCCACCTCGAACGGGGAGTAGACCGTCGCGACCGCCGAGCCGAGCTCGAGCATGCCGCCGAAGCTGGCGCCGCCTCCCCCCGTGCTCGCGCCCAGCGCGTCGACGGTGGCGCGCCACAGCGCGTTGAGGTCGAAGACGTCGGTGCCGACCACGGCCTTCGCGACCGCGGCGAGGCGCGCGAGGTGCGTCTCGTCGGCATACGTCTCGCCCAGGCCGACCGACCCTGAGTCGGTGCGCACGCGCACGATCGCGCGCAACGCGTACGGCTGGTGCACCCCGACGACGTTGAGCAGCGGCGGGTCCTCGAACGCGACGGGCGTGATCTCGACCGCCGCGATGCGCGAGCGGGTCGCGCGCGTCACGAGTCCGCCTTGACGGCGAGCACAGGCACCGACGCGTCGAGCAGGATGCGCTGGGCGGTGCTGCCGAGGATGAGCTTGCCGACCGGGCTGCGGTGCCGGATGCCGATGACGACGAGGGAGGCGTCGACGTCGCGGGCGACCGACTCGAGGGTCTCGGCGAGCGAGTCGCCGTGCAGCGGCTGGCGCACCTCGACGCGGACGCCACGGTCGGTCGCGCGGTCGACGATGGCGCTGACCTGCTCGGGCGCGAGCATGTCGTCGTCGACGGGCGCGCCGCGCCGGGGTGAGTTGACGACGACCAGGGGCTGGTCGCGCAGCGCCGCCTCGGCGATGCCCGAGTCGAGGGCGGCCCGGCCCTCCGGGGTGTCGAGGTAGCCGACGAGGATGGTCATTTCGCCTCCGTGGTCTCGCGGTCGGGGATCTCTGCGGGAGTCCCTGCGGGGATCTCTGTGGGGGTCGAGCCCGGGGCGTCGACGGGCCCGCCGCGGCGCGCACGGATCACCTTGCGCACCAAGGGGAAGATCGCGACGGCGACGATGGCGGCCAGGACGGTGCCCGAGATCGGGCGGGTGAGGAACCCGGTGGGGTCACCCCCGAAGATGAGCAGCGACTGACGGGCCGAGGACTCGATGAGCGTGCCGAGCACGAACGCCAGGACCATCGGGCCGGGGTCGAAGCCGAACTTCTTCATGAGGTAGCCGACGACGCCGAACACGATGACGAGGTAGATGTCGAAGACCGAGTTGTTGACGGTGTAGACGCCGAGAACCGTGATGAGCGCCGTGATCGGCGCGAGGATGGCGGGCCGCACCCTGAGGATGCGCACGAAGACGCCGACCATCGGGATGCTCATGATGAGCAGCAGGATGTTGCCGATGTACATCGAGTTGATGACGCCCCAGAAGATGTCGGGGTGGGTGTCGACGAGCTGTGGACCTGGCTGGACCCCTTGCAGGAGAAGGGCGCCGAACATCAGGGCCATCGTCGCGTTGGCGGGGATGCCGAGCGTCAGCAGCGGGATGAACGACGACGTCGCGGCCGCGTTGTTGGCGGTCTCGGGGGCGGCCACGCCCTCGATCGCGCCCCTGCCGAAGCGCTCGGGCTGCTTCGCGCGACGCTTCTCGACGGCATACGCGACGAGTGACGAGAGCACGGCGCCGCCACCGGGCAGCACGCCCAGGCCGAAGCCGATGCCCGAGCCACGAGCGATCGCACCCTTGGAGTCGGAGAGGTCCTTGCGGCTGGGCCACACCTTGGTGACCTTCGCCGGCGCGTGGACCTTCTTGTGGTTCTCCTCGAGGTTGTAGAGGATCTCGCCGAGACCGAAGAGTCCCATGGCGATCGGCACGAAGTCGATGCCGTCGGCGAGGTTGAGGTTGCCGAAGGTGAACCGCTCGGCGCCGGTGAACGAGTCACGGCCGACCGTGGCGATGAGCAGGCCGAGCGCAGCGGCGATGACGGCCTTGAGCTTGCCGCCGTTGCCGACGGTCGAGACGAGCAGCACGCCCAGGAGCCCGAGCGCGGCATACTCCGGCGGCCCGAAGTCCAGCGCGTAGCCGGCGATGACGGGGGCGAGCACCGACAGGCCGATGATCGAGACCGTGCCACCGATGAACGACCCGATGGCCGCGATGCCGAGCGCGGCCCCGGCCCGGCCCTGCTTGGCCATCGCGAACCCGTCGAAGACGGTGACGACCGAGCTCGCCTCGCCCGGTAGCCGCAGCAGCACCGAGGTGATGGTTCCGCCGTACTGGGCGCCGTAGAAGATGCCGGCGAGCATGATGATCGCCGAGACCGGCTCGACGCCGTAGGTGATGGGCAGCAGGATCGCGATGGTCGCCGCCGGCCCGAGGCCCGGCAGCACGCCGATGAGCATGCCGATGACGACACCGATGAGGCAGTAGAGCAGGTTGGTCGGCTGCAGGACGATGCCGAAGCCGTCGATGATCGGGGTGAAGTCCATGGCGCGCCTCCCTTCAGATCAGTCGCGGGAGCGGGATGGACAGCGCGAGCACGAAGAGCGCGTAGAACGCCGCGACCGTGACCACGCTGATGAGCGCCGTCATGCGCCACGACTCGCCGCCGAGGAAGCGCAGCCACACGACCATGAGCACGAGCGAGGGCACCTCGAAGCCGATGACCGGCAGCAGCCCGGCCAGCACGACGAGGCTGAGCACGCCGAGCGCGGTGAGGGCACTCGACCGCGTGAACTGCTCGGTGTCCTGGGCGCGGCGGCCGAAGGCGACCTGCGCGACGGACAGCGCCGTCACGGCGACCGAGACGGCGAACGGCCACAGCCCGGGCCCCGGCTGGGTCAGACTGCCGAGGCCGTAGCCCAGCGACAGGACGACGCCCGCCACGCCGAGGGCCAGGGTCACGAGGCCGGCGGCGACCTGGGCGAGGGGACCGGCGTGAGGAGGCCTCTCCTCCTCCAGGTCATGGGCGAGCTCTGCCTTGAGCTCCTCGAGGATGTCGACCTCGGCGGCGTCCGCGGCCTCGGGCCGCGCCGGTTCGCTCGTCGTGCTCATCCTTGGCTCCTCTTCGAGTGGGTGCGTCTGGGCGGGCCGGCGCGGGGCGGGTTGCGCACCCCGCGCCGGGCCTCCGGTAAGGGTGGCGTCAGCTGTTCGACGCGAGGGAGATGCCGAACTCCTTGAGCTTGGCCGTGTTCGAGGCGAGGTCGGCCTTGAGCTTGGCCGCGACCTCTGCGCCCGGGATCTCGAGCGGCGTGAGGTTGTTCTCCTCGTTGAACTTCTTGTACTCCTCGGTGGCGAACGTCTTCTTCGCCGCCTCGACGAGCTTGTCCTTGACCGCCTGCGGCGTGCCCTTCGGCGTCGTGATGAAGCGGTACTGCGAGACCTGCACGTCGAAGCCCTGCTCCTTGGCGGTGGGCACGTCGGGCAGGAACTTCACGCGGTCGGCCGAGAAGACGGCCAGCGGCACGAGCTTGCCGGCCTTGATGTTCTCGATGGCCTCGCCGACCTGCATCGTCGACACGTCGACCTGGGCGCCGAGCAGCGCGGTCAGGTTGGGCGCGCCGCCGTCGAACGGGACAGCCGTGGCCTTGATGCCGGCCGTCGCGAAGGTGAGGGCCGAGTTGAGCTGGGCCCCCGTGCCGACACCCGTGGTGCCGTAGCGGATCGTCTTGCCGGCGGCCTTCATGTCGGCGATCGACGTCCAGCCGGTCTTCGGGTTGGTGGCGAGCACGTAGTCGTCGCGCGAGACGCCGTAGACGATGTCGAAGTCGTCGACCTTGACCGACTCCGACTCCGAGACCGCGAGCGGCGTGATGGCGAAGAGCGAGGCGTTCTGGATCGCGATGGAGTAGCCGTCGGGCGCGGCGGACTGCAGCTCCTTGGCCACGAGCGCGCCGTTCGCGCCGGGCTTGTTGACGACCGGCATCGCGACGCCGAGCGACTGGCCCATGCCCTTCGACATCGCGCGGCTGATGAGGTCGCTGCTGCCGCCGGCGGAGGCGCCGACGGTCATCTGGATGCTCTTCGTCGGGTAGTCGCTGCCCCCCGAGGCGTCGCCACCACCACCGCTGCCGTTCTTGACCCCGCCGCAGGCGGAGAGGGCGAGGGCGAGG
Organism: Terrabacter sp. 28; assembly: GCA_000955875.1. GTDB lineage: Bacteria > Actinomycetota > Actinomycetes > Actinomycetales > Dermatophilaceae > Terrabacter. Next base: position 160,644 of record JYOE01000029.1, on the reverse strand, counting down.
GCGGCGGCACCGGCCACGGAGGCGATACGGGTCCTCGTGCGAACGTTCGTCATTGAAGGTCTCCTACGAGATGGGGGCGAGCTGGGGCACCGACTCGGTGCTCATCGGGGTGCGGTCTGTCCCCGTGCCGCCTGACACTACGAATCCGCTCAATGCCTGTCCAAACCCGATGCTGCATCGGTTGATACCTTCCCGATATCACGTGCGGTAATCTCCCACGGCATGATGACCCTCGACCAGGTGCAGGCCTTCGTCGCCGTCGCGGAGGAGCTGCACTTCGGACGCGCCGCGGAGCGCCTCAACATGACGCAGCCGCCGCTGAGCCGCCAGATCCAGAAGCTCGAGCGCACCGTCGGAGTGACCCTGCTCGAGCGCGACAACCGCAAGGTCGAGCTCACCGAGGCGGGGCGCGCGTTCCTCGACGAGTCCTACCGGTTGCTGGCCCTCGTCGAGAGCGCCGGCGACGTGGCACGCCGGATCGACGGCGGCGCCGCCGGCACGCTCCGGCTCGGCTTCACCGCGGTGTCGGCCATCGGCGTGCTCGGTCCGCTGCTCAAGGAGCTCGAGCGCAGCCTGCCGGGCATCGAGGTGATCCTCCACGAGAGGGTGACGGCCGCCCAGGCCGACGGCATCCGCCGCGGCGAGCTCGACCTCGGCCTCGCGCGGCCGCCCTTCGACACGTCGGAGCTCGAGTCGCGCGTCGTCTTCCGCGAGCCGCTCTGCGCCGCGGTGCCGGCCGACCACCCGCTCGCCCGGGTGTCGCGGCCGCTCACGGCGGGCGACTTCGACGGGGTGCCGGTCATCAGCTACAACCCGGTCCAGTCGCGCTACTTCCACGAGCTCACCGTCCGGTTCCTCACCAACGCGCACCCGAGGGTCGTGCAACAGGTGCACCAGATCCTCACCGCCGTCCTGCTCGTCGCCGCCGGCCGCGGCTGCGCCCTCGTCCCTGCCTCCGCGCGGTCGCTCGGGGTGGAGGGCGTGGCCTACAAGGACCTCGTCGACGGCGGCGGCGACCCAGACGGTAGCGAGGTGCCGGGGCGTCCCGTCGAGCTGCACGCCATCTGGGCACGCGGCCGTCGCAGCCCGATGCTGCGGCGGGTGCTCGCGCAGGTCGGGCGCATGCAGCTCGGGGTGGAGGGCTGAGCGAGGCCCGGCGATGTGATGCTCACGGAGCATCACGGCATACGCAATCCGTCTTGGACAGGTATCCAGCGATCTTCCTAGCCTGATGCCACTCACTGGCCCAGCGGCGGGCCCACCGACCACCGGGACGGGCAGCCGCTCTGTCGCAAAGGACGTTCCCGTGCCCCTGGCCCCCGACGAACTCGCCCACACGCTGGGCAAGGGACTGCTCTCGTTCCCCGTCACCCACTTCACGCCGGACCTCGCGTTCGACGAGGCGGCCTACCGCGACCACCTGTCGTGGCTCAGCGGCTACGACGTCGCGGGCCTCTTCGCCGCCGGCGGCACCGGCGAGGGCTTCTCGCTGCGCAGCGAGGAGATCGACACCGTGGTGCGGGTCGCCGTCGACGAGATCGGCGGCAAGGTGCCCGTGCTCGCCCCCGCCACCGGCGGCACCGCGGTCGCCATCGCCCAGGCCAAGGCCGCGGAGGCTGCGGGCGCCGACGGCATCCTGCTCTTCCCGCCCTACCTCACCGAGGCGAGCCAGCGCGGCCTCGTCGAGCACATCTCGGCCGTGTGCCGTGCCACCTCGCTGGGCGTCATCGCGTACTCCCGTGCCAACGCGGTCCTCGGCGACGTCGCCGTCGCCGAGGCGGCCGAGCGCAACCCGAACCTCATCGGGCTCAAGGACGGCGTCGGCAACGTCGAGGCGATGACCCGCACCTACGCCCGGGTCGGCGAGCGCCTGCTCTACGTCGGTGGCCTGCCCACGGCCGAGACCTTCGCGTTGCCGCTCCTCCAGCTCGGCGTGACGACCTACTCGTCGGCCATCTTCAACTTCGTGCCGGAGTTCGCGGTCGGCTTCTACGAGGACGTGCGCCGGCAGGACCTCGAGACCGTCTACCGCAAGCTGAGCGACTTCGTGCTGCCGTATCTCGACATCCGCGACCGCGAGCGTGGGTACGCCGTGAGCATCATCAAGGGTGGACTGGAAGCCATCGGTCGCCCGGCCGGACCGGTCCGCCCGCCGCTGACGAACCTCACCGAGCAGGACGTGTCGGACCTCAAGATCCTCATCGACAAGATCAGCTGAACGGAGCTCCTCCGCATGACCACCCTCACCGGACACTCGATCATCGCCGGCTCGCCCGTGCCGGGCCGCCTCCACGGCTCTGCCGGGGTCGAGGCGGCCACGGGCGAGCCGCTCGAGCCCGTCTACACCAACGTCGACGAAGCCCAGCTCGAGGAGGCGACGCAGGCCGCCGCGGACGCGTTCGACACCTATCGCGCCACATCGCCTCAGCAGCGAGCAGCCTTCCTCGAGAAGGTTGCTGCCGAGATCGAGGCCGACGGTGAGGGCATCGTCGCACGCGCGGTCGCCGAGTCCGGCCTTCCGCTCGGCCGCCTCACGGGAGAGCTCGCCCGCACCACCGGGCAGCTGCGGATGTTCGCCGAGGTCGTACGCGTCGGCGACCACCTCGAGGCCCGCATCGACCCCGCCCGGCCGGACCGGACACCCCTGCCCCGCGCCGACATCCGGCAGCGCCAGGTGCCGCTCGGCCCGGTCGCCGTCTTCGGCGCCAGCAACTTTCCGCTCGCCTTCTCGGTCGCCGGCGGCGACACGGCGTCGGCCCTCGCCGCCGGGTGCCCGGTCGTCGTCAAGGCGCACAACGCCCACCCGGGCACGAGCGAGCTCGTGGGCGCCGCGGTGGCGCGCGCCGTCGCGGACTCCGGCCTGCCGGCCGGCACGTTCTCGCTCGTGTACGGCAGCGGCACCTCCGTCGGGCAGGCCCTCGTCCGTGACCCCCGCATCAAGGCGGTCGGCTTCACCGGGTCGCGGGCCGGCGGGCTCGCACTCGTCGCGACCGCCGCGGCCCGGCGCGAGCCCATCCCGGTCTACGCCGAGATGAGCTCGGTCAACCCGGTCGTCGTGCTGCCCGGCAGCATCGCCGGCGGGCGCGCGGAGGCGCTCGCGACGGCATACGTCGGCTCGCTGACCCTCGGCTCGGGGCAGTTCTGCACGAACCCCGGCCTCACCTTCGTGCCGGCGGGCGCCGACGGCGACGCGTTCGTCGCGGCAGCCGCTCGGGCGGTCGCCGAGACCACGGGACAGACGATGCTCACCACCGGCATCGCGCAGGCCTACGACAAGGGAACCAGCGCGCTCCGCGGCGCGGCGGGCGTGACGGTCGAGGCCGAGGGCCGGGCCGGTCAGGCCGCGAACGCGCCCGCCCCGCTGCTCACGTCGACCACGACGACCACGCTGCGCGACGAGGCCGCCGTCAGCGAGGAGGTCTTCGGCGCGGCCGGGGTGCTGGTGCGATGGAGCGGCGTCGACGAGCTCAGCGAGGCACTCCGCGGAGTCGAGGGGCAGCTGACGGTGACGGTGCAGGCGGCGGAGTCCGACCACGAGGTCGCCCGCACCCTGCTCCCGCTGCTCGAGACGAAGGCCGGGCGCATCCTCTTCAACGGCTGGCCGACGGGCGTCGAGGTGGGCCACGCGATGGTGCACGGCGGCCCCTTCCCGGCGACGAGTGACCCGCGCACCACCTCGGTCGGTTCGCTCGCGATCTACCGTTTCCAGAGGCCCGTCGCCTACCAGGACGTGCCGGCCGACCTGCTGCCCGAGGCCACCCGCGACGACAACCCGTGGGGGCTCACCCAGCGCGTCGACGGCCGCCTCCGCCTCGCCCAGGACTGACAGGAGCACGCCGATGTCACCGAAGATCGCCTCCGTCGAGGTGGTGCCAGTCGCCGGCCACGACAGCATGCTGCTGAACCTCAGCGGCGCCCACGGCCCCTTCTTCACCCGCAACGTCGTCGTCGTCACCGACAGCGACGGCAACACCGGCCTCGGCGAGGTGCCCGGCGGCGAGAAGATCGCCGACACCATCCGCGAAGCCGCAGAGCTGTTGCAGGGCAAGGAGATCGCCCGGTTCCGCCAGCTGCTCGGACAGGTCTCCGAGACGTATGCCGGCCGCGACGCGGGCGGCCGCGGCGCCCAGACGTTCGACCTCCGCACGACCGTGCACGCGGTCACCGGTCTGGAGTCGGCGCTGCTCGACCTCATGGGCCAGCATCTCGGCGTGCCTGTCGCGGAGCTGCTCGGCGACGGGCAGCAGCGAAGTCACGTGCCGATGCTCGGCTACCTCTTCTACGTCGGCGACCCGGCCCGCACCGACCTGCCCTACCTCGTCGGCGACGAGGGCGACGACCGCTGGTCGCAGCTGCGGCGCCGTGAGGCGCTGACTCCGGAGGCCGTCGTCGCGCTGGCCGAGGCGGCGCAGGCGCGCTACGGCTTCAGCGACTTCAAGCTCAAGGGCGGGGTGCTCGCCGGCGAGGAGGAGGTCGAGGCCGTCACGGCGCTCGCCCGGCGCTTCCCCGACGCGCGGATCACGCTCGACCCCAACGGCGGCTGGCTCCTCGTCGACGCCGTCCGGCTCTGCCGAGGGCTCGGCGACGTGCTCGCGTACGCCGAGGACCCCTGCGGAGCGGAGGGCCGGTTCTCGAGCCGCGAGGTGATGGCCGAGTTCAAGCGGGCCACAGGTCTGCGGACGGCGACGAACATGGTCGCGACCGACTGGCGTGAGATGGCGCACGCGATCCGCACGAACGCCGTCGACATCCCGCTCGCCGACCCCCACTTCTGGACCATGGCCGGCTCGGTCCGGGTCGCCCAGCTGTGCAACGACTTCGGCCTCACGTGGGGGTCGCACTCGAACAACCACTTCGACATCTCGCTCGCGATGTTCACGCACGTGGGTGCTGCCGCGCCCGGCGAGATCACGGCGCTCGACACGCACTGGATCTGGCAGGACGGGCAGGCACTGACGACCGCGCCTCTCGAGATCCGCGACGGCGCGATCGAGGTGCCGACCGCGCCCGGCCTCGGCGTCACCCTCGACCGCGACGCGCTGACCGAGGCGCACGAGCTCTACCTCGAGCACGGCCTGGGGGCGCGTGACGACGCCGTGGCGATGCAGTACCTCGTGGACGACTGGGCGTTCGACCCGAAGCGCCCCTGCCTCGTCCGCTGATCACCCTCAACGCCCGCGTCGAACGCGGCGTTCGGTCTCGAACTCACGGTTGGAACGCTGAGTTCACGATCGAACGCGGCGTTCGGCGTTCGGCGGTGGGGTCAGGGGTGGTGCTGGCCGCCGAGGTTGAGGAAGGCGGCGGCCACGTCGTCCGTGTCGGCGACGGCTCGCGCCAGGGCCTCGTCGCTCGGCAGCCCCGACGCGAGCAGCTCGTGGTGGCGGCTCATCGTCGTCGCGGCCACGTCGTCGGGCACCGGAGCGACCGCGGCCACGACCGACCGCGCGCCGAGCGACAGCATGGAGAGGGCGAGGCCGAGGGACTCGTGCCCCGGTCGGGGGGTGGTGAGGCCGACCTCGCACGCGGACAGCACGACGTGGTCGGCGCGCACGCCGGTCGGCTGCAGCTCGTGGGCGAAGACGGGCCCGTCGTGCAGCACGAGTGAGGAGAAGAGCGGCGACTCGACCTGGTGCGTGCCGTGCGCAGCGACGTGCACGATGCCGGGACGGGCGAGGGCCTCCACGAGCTCGTCGCGCCGTGACGGCTGCGCCAGCCGGGCCGCGGGTCCCCACGTGCCGACGATCGCCTGGGCCTCGGCGGTCGCGCGCGGCACACCGGGCCCCACGCTGACGTGGACCGGTGTCGGACACTCGGGCACCACACCCGGCGGCGCACCGGCCAGACCACGTCGGGCGAAGGACGTCAGCGAGGGCGCCACGGTGAAAGCCCGACCGCGCATCGACGGCAGCACCGCCCACGGCAGGGCCGACACCTCCGGGCACGAGACCACGACGAGCCCGCGGTCCGATCGCCACGGGCGGATCAGCGCGTCGTCGAGCTCGGCCGCACTCGAGCGCAGCGACGACCACACCGCCCCGGCGAGTGGCCCGAGGTGGTGGGTCGCAGCGGCTCGGAGGTCGACGCGGACGCGCTGGGCGAGCTCGACGGCTCGCTCGATCGGCATGAGGTCGCGCAGCGTCGCGCGACCGCCGACGATGCCGACGCCTCCGAGCCGGCCGCGGTGCCGGAAGAACCACACGTGGTCGCGGTCGACGTCGACGAGGTGCGCGCGTGCGTCACGCACCCGCACCGTGGCCGCCCGACCGGCGCCGCCGCTGCGGCTCAGGGCCCAGTCGCGGTCGCGGATCCGGCGCTCGAGGCGTGAGGCGTGGTCGTCGAGCTCACGCACGACAGCCGCGTCGCTCTCGCCGCGCGCCTGCGCCCGCACACCGCGCAGCTGCTCGGTGAGTGCGGCCAGCTCGTCGTCGTCGGGGCGGCCGAGCGAGGGCAGCCGGTCGGTCGCGCTGCGCCACCGGTCGAGCGCCTCCAGCACGGCGGCGCTCCCCCGTGGCACGGCGAGCTCGAGGTCGAGCTCGGCCAGCCGGGCACCGTGCACGGCTCGAGCCGTGCGCAGGTCGAGGCTCGCGCTGCCCTCCTGACCGGCGGCGAGCCGTCGCGACGCGCGCACGAGCAGGCGGCGAGCAGGCCCCGGCTCGCCCGCGGCGACGAGCGTCATCGCCGACACCGCGGCCGCGTCGAGCTCGTCGGACAGCGACCCCGTCGACACCCGCTCGAGGCTCAGCAGCCGCGTCTGCGCACCCTCGACCTCTCCGGCGAGGAGCAGGGCCTGAGCCGCCACCACCCGCGCGCTGTCGGCGAGCTCGGAGTCTCCCAGCTCGGTGGCGGTCTCGACGAGCCGGTCGGCCGTCCCGGCCGCAGCACGCGTGACGGCCCTGGTGTCGTCCTCGCCGACGGGCGCGGCGGGTGACAGAGCGTTCTCTCGATCAGGGGTGGAGGTGCGGGGTGAGCCTGAAAGAGCGGACGGAGCGTTCTCTCGATGGGGGGGCGATGGGCGGCGACGTTGCCGGTCGAGCTCCACCAGCAGACCGACGAGCACGGCCTTGGCCGCCCAGGCGGTGGCCCCGATCCGCTCGTACGTCCCGCGCGCGGACGCAGCGGCGCCGGCGGCGAGGTCGAGGTGCCCGAGGAGCCGGTGCGCCCGGGCGAGCTCGAGCTCGAACTCGGCGCGGATCTGGTCGTGCCCGTCGCCGACGAGGACCGCGAGCCCGGACTCGAGCGCCTCGACGGCCTCCTTGACGAGCCCCGCCTCCAGCAGCACCCGCGCGCGGTCGAGGCGCGCCGGCCCCTTGAAGACGTCGGCCTCGATGTCCTCGGCCTCGGCCATGTCCGCGAGCGAGCGGGGGATGTCACCGAGGAGGTATGCCGCATACCCCTCGTTGTGCCGCGCCATGAACTCCAGCTCGCCGGCACCGAGGGAGTGGGCCAGGCGCGCCGCCTCGGCGAACGAGTCGAGCGCCTCCTGGGGGCGCAGCAGCTCGAAGGCGAGCATCCCCCGGCTGAGGTGCACCGAGGCCTGCTCGCGCTCGGTGAAGGCGTCGAGCCGACGCACGGCGCCCTCGAGGCCGTCCCACGCCGAGGCGAGGTCACCGACCCGGCCGTGCAGGTTGGCGCGCTGGTAGTCCAGGCGCGCCCGGAGCGCATCGTCACCGAGGGCGTCGACGACCTGCTCGGCTTCGGCCAGCCGTGCGGTCGCCGAGTCGAGCCCCTCGAGCATGAACTCGGTCAGGGCAAGCGTGATGAGGGTCTTGCAGCGCAGCTCGAGGGCCTCGAGGGACGGCTCGGTGCCCCCGGCGCGGTCGATCTCGTCGAGGGCCGCGGCGAGCGTCGCGGCCGCCTCGGCGGGACGGCCCGCGAAGTTCGCCGCCGCCCCCCGGTCCCGCAGGGTGCGTGCGTGCTCCAGCAGGTCGATGGTCGTGGCCGGCCTCTCACTCGGGCCGGCCACCCGTCAGATCGTGATCGTCGGGGTGATGACCGGCCGCGTCTCGTCGTTGCTGGGGTCGGTCACCACGAAGTGGACCGGCCCATGGGGTAGATCATCCAGAACGAAGCGCCCGTTCGCATCGGAAATCGCCGTGCGGCTGCCCTCGTTCGTGACGGCCTCGACCTGCGCGCCCGGCGTCGTGACCCAGCCGTCCACGCGTACGCGCTGGTCGGCGTCGTCGCTGTCGCTCGTCTCCGACGGGCTCGCCGACACCATGAGGCTGACGGAGGCCGCGGTGAAGGTGACCGACTCGGTCGGCGTCGGCTCGACCGCCGTCTCGGCGCCGCGCGTGGTGAGCAGGGCCGAGTCCATCAGCTCGGCGACCTCGGCGTGCAGGGCGTGCACCGTGATCTCGAACTTGATCCGCTCGGCCAGATCGCTCGGCACCGGGTCGGCGTGGGCGAAGAGGTCGCGCACGTGACCGAGGTTGGTGACGTCGCGGGCGTCGATGGCGTCAGTGTGAGATGTCATGTCAGACCGCCCATCCGGGGTCGGAGCCGAGAGTCGTCCTCAGCTTCTGGAGGCAACGGCCGCGGGTCGGGCCGATGCTGCCGACGGGCATCCCGAGCGACTCCGCGATGGCGGCGTAGTCGGGACGGTCGGCGAACGCGATGACCCGGAGGAGCTCCTGGCACCGCGGGGTGAGGGTCGAGATGTGCTGCCACAGCACCCGCTGGCGCTCCGAGAGGATCGACTGCGCCTCGGGGTCGAGCTGCTGCGCCGGTGCCTCCGGAACCTCCTCGACACCGAACTCGCGACGCGAGCCGCGGGCGAGCCGCCACACCTCGCGCTTGACGACGACGACGAGCCAGCCGAGCACGGCGGCGGGCTCGTTGATCGACTCGGCCCGGTCGACGAGCTGGAGGAAGGCCGTCTGGATGGCGTCCTCGCACGTCGCGTGGGAGCCGCCCTGCGAGCGCGCGGCGTTCCACAGCACGGGCGTGACGAGGTCGACGAGCTCGGAGAGCCGCTCGCGCTCGCCGGCGACATAGGCCGCGAAGGCCTTGCCCGCCAGGGTGCCGAGGCCGTCGGGAGCCGTCGGGGTCGGGGTCATGACCGTCCCCTTCCGATGCAGGCGCGCAGCGCCTTGATGGCACGCTTGCGCATCGCGGACGAGGAGACGTCGGTGAGGTCGCCCGCCTCGACGAGGGCGGCGGCGAGCTCGGCGGCGAAGATCGGGGTGGAGAAGGACGTGCCGCTCCAGACACCGAAGCCGCCGGTGTAGTCGTCGGGGTCAACGGTGCACCGCACCGTGTCACCGGACCGGACCTGCGACGACGGCTGGCCCATGCCGTTGGTGAGCGGCAGGGTGCTGACCACGGAGACGCCGGAGCGGACCGCGCTGACGTACGGCAGGTTGTTGGAGAAGAGCGCCACGGTCACGCCGTCGGGGTTGCTCGCCCCGACACCCGCGACCGGCGGCACCGCCTTGGCCGTGATGCGCGACGGAGGCTCGGCCGCGAGCGCTGCGGGCACGAACGGTGCGTCGGTGCCGTCGTTGCCGACGCCCGCCACGACGAGCACACCGTGCTCGGCGAACCGGTCGAGCAGGTCCGCGATGGGCCCTGACGTGTAGGTGCGGTCCTCGGCGTAGTAGCCCATCGAGAGGTTCAGCACGTCGACGACCTCGGACGGGTCGTGCGCCTGCCCGTGCACGTGGCGGTCGAGCAGGGCCTGCAGCACGTCGAGGATGTAGCCCTCGTCGACGACACCGTCGTCGCCCATGACGGGGATCGACACGATCGTCGCCTCGGGGCAGCCCTGCCGCAGCAGCCCGGCGATGAACGTCGCGTGGCCCTGCAGCAGCCCGACGGGCTCGCTCGGAGCAGGCACCGAGAGCGGCGGCTGCGTGGGCTCGCTCGAGGCGCCGGCTCCCGTGAGGAGAGGGATGAGCTTGCCCTCCTTCAGCACGAGCCGCACGATGCCGGAGTCGTCCTTGAACCAGGGGTGCCCGGCGATCGCCGTGTCCGGCACGACGATGACGGGCGCGCGGTCGAGGGACCGCGCGCGCAGCCGCGGGTCGGGCAGGGCCAGGGCGACCGGCATACGGCCGCCGCGGCCCGGCACGGCGTACTCCTGGACGGCGCTGCCGACGCCACCCCAGTAGCCACCGACCCCGCCCCAGTAGCCGCCCACGCCACCCCAGTAGCCGCCCACGCCACCCCAGTAGCCACCGACGCCACCCCAGTAGCCGTCGGCGGGACGCAGCACGTGCTCGAGGCTGAGGCGCTGCGCGATCGGCTCCCCCGCCTCGCGCAGCCGCTGCAGCACGTTCCACGCGTCGACGGGCTCGATCGGGGACCGGGTCGGGCGGATCGTGATGCTCGTGCCCCACGTCGGCTGGTCGATGTCGCGCGGGCCGCCGTCCTGCCGGGGCGTCACCTCGTAGTCCAGCTCCAGCTTGCCGAGCGCGTCGCGCAGGTCGTCGAGGCCCCGCGGGCGGCCGCCCTCGTTGCTGAGCAGCAGGCGGTCCGAGAGGTAGAGCGCGGGCCGGGGCGGCTGGCCGTCGGTCAGGCGCAGCGCCGTGGCCGGGTCGAGGGCGCGGACCGGCGGTCGTTCGGACCGGCGCCGGCCGCCCGTCCCACTCGCGTCGTTCGCGCCCTGCGGCGCATCGGGACCCGACTCTGACATCGGCTGACCTCCTGAGGGGACGGATGGTGGGGCGACGGTGCTGGAAAGACCCTTACACCCGAGTGAGTGCGCGTGCTCGCGTTCCTGATACATCGACTCGAGAAATTTGTCCGCCTCAGGACGTATCAAGCCGCCGCGTACCGACTCTTGCTGACGGGGGTTTGGTCACCGGGCCGATGTCGGGGCGCTGCGGAGGGGCAGCAGGGCCCGGTGACCGCAGCAGGGAAGTCGGGACCACCAGGGGGCGGTCCCGATCGGTGGGGCGCCGGGCCTGGCAGCACCGGCGCCCCCTCCCTGCCCCTCGGGGTGCACTGCCGCCGACCACGTATGCCGTCGCCGCGCGTCGCGCTCGCGCGCCCGGTCGGGCGGGCGCATACTCTTCGGACGTGCGCGGACGTCGGGGCCGCGCCGTGAGCTCAGGGGAGTCGGATGTTCGGCATGACGAACGGTGCGCCGGTCGGTGCGCGGCGCGTGACCACCTCGCTGGCGGTGGCCGCCGCCCTGGGTCTGGGGCTGTCGGCCTGCACCTCTGCCGGCCCGGCCACCCCCACGGCTGCCGAGTCGTCGGCGTCGGAGACCGCCATGGCCACCACCGGCAGCACGGCACCCGGGCCCACCGAGCCGCTGCCCACGGTCACCGCCGATCCGCTGACCCCCTCGAAGCCGACCCCCACCGCGACGACCGCCAAGCCGACGGCCACGGCGACGGCCACGGCGACGGCCACCGACCCGGGGAGCGTCGCGGGTGCGTGCGAGCGGACGCTGCCGGCATACCCGGTCGTCTCACCCGGCTCGAAGGGTCCGGCCGTGAGCGCCCTGCAGTGCTTCCTCAACGACGCCGACTTCGGTCCGGTGGCGGTAGACGGGGTCTACGGCGCGCAGACGCGTGAGGCGATGCGCCGGGTCGAGGCGACGTTCGAGGGGCCGGCGCCCAAGCCGGGGCGAGTCGACGCCGGGGTCTGGGTGCTCATCATCTCCCGGTCCATGGGCAGCGAGACGCTCAAGCAGGGCTCGAAGGGCCCCGACGTCGAGACGCTGCAGCGCGCCCTCCGGGCCGCGGGTGGCAAGCTCACCGTCGACGGCACGTTCGGACCCGAGACGAAGAAGGTCGTCCAGCGCTTCCAGGACGCCAACCGCATCGGCGAGGACGGCGTCGTGGGCGAGGAGACCCTCTTCCTGCTCAAGAGCGGCGCGACGATCGGCTGACGACGGGCCGACAACGGGCCGACAAGGGACTCGGTCAGGCGCGCAGGTCGTCCAGCCACGACTGGGCGCGGCTGAAGTCCTCGTCGGAGGTGCCCGGCCGGGCGTCGGGCCGGCCGCCGTCCGCGCGCGGGTAGGACCCGAGGAAGCGCACCTCGGCGCACACCCGGCGCAGGCCCATGAGCGTCTCGCCGACGCGCGCGTCGAGCACGTGCCCCTCGAAGTCGATGGAGAAGCAGTACGAGCCCATCGCCTCGCCGGTGGGGCGCGACTCGAGCCGGGTCATGTTGACGCCGCGCACCGCGAACTGCTCGAGCAGCTCGAGCAGGCCGCCCGCGTGGTCGTCGCGCTGGAACAGCACCACGGTCGTCTTGTCGGCGCCCGAAGGCTCCGGCAGGGTGCCGGGCCGGGCGACGAGCACGAACCGGGTGACCGCGGCGGTGTTGTCGCCGATGTCCTCGGCGAGCACCTCGAGGCCCTCGTTGCGCGCCGCGACCGGGGCGCAGACGCCGGCGTCGAACATGACCTCCCCGGGCTGCGCGAGGGCGGCGGCGCTGGCTGCGGTCGACAGGGTGGGCACGTACGCGGCGTCGGGCAGGTTCGCGCCCATCCAGCCGCGCACCTGCGCCCACGCGTGCGAGTGGGTGCCCACGGTGCGCACGGAGTCGAGCGTCGTGCCCGGGCGCGCACAGAGCACGAAGGTGATCGGCACGAGCACCTCGCCGACGACGACGAGCGGATCACCGGTCGCGAGGGCGTCGAGCGTCGCCGACACCCCGCCCTCGACGGAGTTCTCGATGGGCACCATCGCGGCGTCGATGTCGCCGGCGCGCAGCGCGCTCAGCGCCGCGTCGACCGACCCGAACGGCAGGTGCTCGCGGCCCTCCGCGGCGTCCCACGCGTCGAGGGCCATCTGGGTGAAGGTGCCGCGTGGCCCGAGGTAGCCGAAGCGGTGGAGCTGGTCGGGGGTGCGGGGCGGGGTCACGACACGTCCTTCGTGCTGTCTGCCGCGCGAGCGCTGCCTGCGCGCGTGCTGCTGGTGGCGGCGGGCTCGTCGCGGTTGGCCGAGGCCAGCGCCTGCTGCTCCTCGGGGGTCAGGGTGATGCTGGACCGCCCGCCGACGATGCCCTTGGCGTAGGTGCGGGACTCGCCGCGAGCATGGATCGAGCTGAGCACGATGCCGTCACCGAGGTCGTCGACGATGGCGGCGGAGAACGAGAGCCGTCCGCCCATGTCGCCGAACGCGTCGTAGCGCACCACGGCGACGTTGCGCAGGCTCTGGCGCACGTCCTCCTCCGCCGTGGCGACGTGGTCGCGGAGGGCAGCCACCTCGGCCGTGAGCCGCTCGATGCGGTGGTTCTGCGTGGCGGCGACGCGCGCGATGTCGGTGCGGCCGTCCCCGCCGAGCGCGGCGAAGTCGCGGCGCACCCTGGCCAGCCGCAGCTGGGCCGCCACCGCCAGGACGAGAGCCAGCAGCGCGACGCCTGCGGCGACGGCGGCCACGGTCGTCAGCGTCGAGGAGTCCACGATCGGCAAGGGTAGCCGCGTGGCGGCCCCGCGCCCGGTCGATTCCAGCCCGTGACCTCACCCTCGGCGTACAGCCCCGGTTTGTAGTCTGTCCCCCGTGATCCGCCGCCATCCCGTCAAGACGCTCGTCGTCCTGCTCCTGGTGATGGTCGCTGGTCTCAGCCTCGCCTACGTCAACCGGACGACGGTCCCCGTGCCGCCGACGACGCAGCCGAAACCGGGCGAGTCGCTCGTCGTGGTCGGCCTCGGTGGCCTGTCGTGGGACGACGTCTCGGCCAAGGACACCCCGACGCTGTGGGGCCTGCTGCGTGACGGTTCAGCCGCCTCGGTGTCGGTCAAGAGCCTGCGTCTGACGACGTGCCCCACCGACGGCTGGGCCACCGTCTCCGCGGGTGAGGCCGCCGGTCCGGACACCAGCGAGGCCCGCCCCTCGTGCGCGTCGCTGCCGTCGGTCGCCGGTGACGCGACGTCCGGCTTCCGCGTCATCGGGTTCGACGACCTGGCGACGGCCTCGCGCGAGGCCGAGTTCCGGGCCCGGCTCGGCATGCTGGGCGACAGCTTCGCGGCGGCCAAGACGTGCATCCAGGCGGTCGGGCCCGGCGCCGGGCTGGCTGCGGCGACGTCGGACGGCAAGGTCGCGAAGTACAGCCTGTTCCAGGCGACCACGCTCGTGTCCGACCTCGCCCAGTGCCCGGTGAGCATCGTCGACGTGGGCAGCATCGACGCCACCGACCCCGACCGCACCCGGCACATCGAGAAGATCAACGGCATCGAGCGGCGCCTCGAGCAGGTCATCGACGCGATGCCCAACGGGGCCGACCTGCTCGTCGTGGGCCTCGCCGACCGCGACCAGCAGGAGCGGCTGCGGCTGCTCACCGCGTCGGGCCCGCACTACGGCCCGGGCCTGCTCGCGTCGGCCTCGACCCGCCTCACCGGGGTCGCGCAGCTGTCCGACATCACCGCGACGATCCTCCAGCGCGGCGGCGTGAACCCCGTCGCGGCGATCGGTGGCCGCGCCCTCAGCGTCTCGCCGTCGGCCAACAACAGCGAGTCGACCGCCGCGAGCAAGCTGACGGTGCTCACCGACATCGACACCAAGGCCGATGCGATGCACCGCATCGTGGCGCCCTTCCTCGTCATCTGGCTGGCCGGCACCGCGCTCGCGCTGCTCGTGCTGTGGGTCGTGGTGCGGCGGGCTCGGCCGTGGAACCGCCGTCTCACCCGGGCGCGCGTGCTGCGCATGGTGCGGCTCGTGGGCCTGCTGTCCGCCGCGATGCCTGCGGCGACCTTCCTCGCCAACCTCATCCCGTGGTGGCGGTGGTCGACCGACACGATCGTGCTCGCCGTCGTGCTCTTCGTGCTGGTGTTCCTCATCAGCGCGGCCATCACCCTCGTGTGCCTGAGGGGTCCGTGGAGCAGCTCCGCCCTCGGCCCCCTGGCCGCGATGTCGGCCGTGACGGCGGGAGTCATCGGCGTCGACCTGCTCACCGGGTCGCACCTGCAGATCTCGTCGATCTTCGGCCTGCAGCCGCTCGTCGGTGGTCGTTTCTACGGCATGGGCAACGTCGCCTTCGCCCTGTATGCCGCCGCGGTCCTGATGCTCTGCGCGGCCCTCGCGCACGCACTGGTGCGCCGCAACGCGCCGCGCCTGGCGGTCTTCGCGATGGTCGTCGTCGGTGGTGTGGCCCTGGCCGTCGACGTGCTGCCCGCCTGGGGCGCGGACTTCGGCGGACCGATCGCGCTCGTGCCGGCCCTCGGCTTCCTGCTCATGGGCGTCATGGGGTGGCGCACGTCGGCGCGCAACGTGCTCATCGTCCTCGTGGCGGCGGGACTCGTCGTCGGGCTCGTCTGCTACCTCGACTGGCGCCGCCCCGAGTCCGAGCGCTCACACCCGGGCCGTTTCCTCCAGACCGTCATCGACGGTGGCGCGTGGGACGTCATGTCGCGCAAGTTCCTCGCCAACGTGTCGCTGGCGATCCACCTGCCGGTGCTGCTCGTCCTCGCCGCGCTGCTGCTGGCGATCGTCGTGGTCGTCGTCAAGCGACCCGGCGCCTTCGGCACGGAGCCGCTCAAGCGCCTGCTCGACGAGGCCCCGCTCATGCACCGCGGGCTCTGGTCGATCATCGTCATGGCGGTGATCGGCTTCCTCACCAACGACTCGGGGGCCGCGATCCCGCCGGTGGCCGCGATCTTCACGGTGCCGCTCGTCGTGTCGGCCGTGATGCACTTCCTGGCGATCGAGGCGCGCAAGGCCCCGGTGCGCCGACGCCGCGACCGCCACCACCTCTGAGCTGTCTGGGCCCGCTCCGCGCTTTCTGGGCTCGCTCCGCTCGCCCGCGTCCGGCGCGCCTGGACGTCACGCCTTCCCTCCTCGACTCGCTCGCTGGCGCTCGCATCGCTCGTCAGTCCAGGCGTGACGCGTGCCGAACTCTTGTCTCATTCGAGTGCTCAGTTTCCAACGCACACCGGCGTCGGGAAGTGAGCACTCGACTGCTGGGGGGCGTCGGGACGTGAGCACTCGACTGGTGGGTCCGATCTAGTGCTCGTTTTCTCACGGGCGGGTCAGCCGTGGCCGAGGCGGCGTCGCAGGCGTCGCACACCGAGCGCCAGTGCGACGTCGCGGTACTGCGCCGCACGGTGCACCTGCGAGCGCCAGTCGGTGCCGGTGACGCGGTGGTGCAGGTCGCACGGCACCTCCACGACCCGCAGCCCGGCGTCGAGCACGTCGACGGTCATGCCGACCTCGACGCCCCAGCCCCGCGCGAACGGGGTCGCTGCGGTGATGGCAGCCGGCGACAGGCACCGCATCCCCGAGAGCGGCTGGTTCGGAGACCAGCCGGTGAGCTCCTCGATGCCGCGCCGCGCGAGCCCGACGACGAGCCCGTGACCACCGGCGCTGCCGCGCTGCTGCGGCAGGTTCGCGATGGTGAGGTCGGCTGCCCCGGTCACGATGGGGGTGACGAGCTCGCCGACCGCGCTGGCGGAGGCCTCGAGGTCGGCGTCGACGAAGAGCACCGCCGTGTCGGCGTCGAGCCGACCGACCCGGCGCAGGCCGTTGACCCGTCCGAGGCCGCTCATCATGGCGTCGGCCTTGCCGTGGTTGCGGGCGTGGCGCACGACCTCGGCGCCCTCGCGGGCGGCGATGGCCGCGGTGCCGTCGCTCGACCCGTCGTCGACGACGACGACCGTGGCGACGCCGGGGATGCTGCGCACGCCGCGGATCGTCTCGGCGATGCGGGCCGACTCGTCCTTGGCCGGGATGACGACGGCGACGGAGAACGGCACGGTCGTCATCGTCGCCCGTGCCTCAGCGGAGGGTGACCTGGCGGTTGGTGAGGCCGGCCCGGGCGCCACGCTCGGCGGCCGTCAGCGTCTCGGTCGAGGCGGCCGCAACGTCGATGCGCTTCTTCATCTCGGCCAGGGGCTTCTCGAAGTCGGCGGCCTCGGAACCGGGGTCGACCTCCCAGACCGGGATGAGCAGACCGCTCGAGCGGAAGCAGCCGAGCAGACGGCCGTCGTCACCGAGGTGGCTCTCGCCGGCAGCGTGCAACCGGGCGAGGGCGCTCGTCGCGGTGTCCTCGTCGAACGGCAGCACCCACCGCACGTAGGTGCGGTCGCCGATGCGGCACCAGAAGGCGGACGGAGCCGCGTCGAGCTTGACCGTCGGGATGGCCGACTCGTTGGCGCGCTCGAGCGACTCCTTGCCCTCGGCGTCGAGGTCGGCGTCGGCCACCCAGAAGTCGAAGCCCTCGTGCAGCTGCATCTCGAAGGGCGCGTCGAGGTCGAGCAGGTCCTGCAGGCGCGGGGTGTCGGCCATCGACACGGGCAGCGTGGTCACGGGCGAGCCCGCGTCGGCAGCCGAGGCGAGGGCGATCGCGGAGGCGATGTCGCGGCTCGTGTCGCCGCTCGCGTTGCCGGACTGGATGCCGACGAGCACCTCACCGCCCTCGCGGTGCAGGCCCGGCCAGGCCAGCGGCAGCACCGTCGCGATCGTCACCTCGTCGGGCGCACCCTCGGGCGCCTTGCCCTTGGCGAAGCGCACCGTCGCGGTCGCGGCCGGGACGATCTCGCGCATCGCGACCCAGTCGGTCTCGTTGGGCAGGCCCTCGAAGGGGCGGGCCACGAACGGTGCCGGCTGCGGACGTGCGGAACGGTCGGTGCGCTCACCGCGCGGACGACGTGATGCCTTACCCATGCGCGCCACCCTAGTGGCCGCCGTCGGGTCAGCCGAACGCGGACGCGAGCGGCGCCAGGGCGAGCACGTCGTCGGGGGTCGTGAGGCCCACGGGCGCCACGAAGGCCGTCGTGATCCCGCGCGCGGCGAGGCCGGCCAGACGGGTGGCGTGCTCCGCCGCCGTGCCGGCGTGGTGCCGGGCCGCGAAGGTCGCGGCCGGAGCGCGTCCGCGGTGCCGCTCCACGCGCGCCCACACGTCGTCGCGGTCGGATCCCACGAGCGGCAGGTCGAGCACCGTGGCGTGCACCTCGGACGCGTCACGTCCCTCCGCGCGCACCAGCTCGAGGTAGTGGTCGACCTTGGCGAGGCCCGCCTCGTCCGAGGGGACGTTGCACCCGTCGCCGAGGCGCGCGGCGACGCGCAGCGACCGGGCACCACCGCCTCCGACGATGACGGGGATCGGGCCGACCGGCCGCGGGTACGAGGTCGTCTCGGGCAGCGAGACCCGCCGTCCGGCATACGGCTTGGTTCCGGGAGCCCAGAGCGCCTTCATCAGCTCGATGCCCCGCTCGAGCGCGTCGAGTCGCTCTCTCGCGGAAGGGAACCCGAGGCCGTATGCCGTGTGCTCGCGTTCCCACCAGCCCGCGCCGACGCCGACGAAGGCGCGCCCGCCCGACAGCGCCGAGAGCGTCGCGGCCGCCTTCGCCGTGATGCCCGGCTCGCGGAAGGTCACCGGCGTCACGAGCGTGCCGAGCTGCAGCCGCGTGGTGGACGCGGCCAAGGCGCCCAAGGTGACCCACGGCTCCGGGATCGGGTCCCAGGCGCGGCCGACCTGCGGGATCTGGATGAGGTGGTCCATCAGCGCGATGCCCGTCAGGACGGCAGCCTCGGCGGCGCCGGCCATGTCACGCAGCCAGGCCAGCAGGTCACCGTCAGCCGGGAAGCGCGAGAGCTGGAGCACGACGCCCCGCAGTCCGGAACCCTGGCCCCGCAACACACCCGGAAGCGGTCCGCGCCCCACGGTTGCAGCCGCCTCGGGTTGACCGCTACCGGGTGTGTTGCGGGAGAGGCGGCCGGGCTCGGTGGGGGCGCCACCGGTCACGAGGCTGACGAGGTCCCAGCCCTCGGCCTGGAGCTCGTCCGTGGCCGTGGCGACGGAGGCGAGCTGGTTCGTGAGGACGCGCGCCGGGACGGGGCGGTCACGCGCGGCGTTGCGCGAACGGCATACGGCGGCGGGGGTGTCGAGCACGACGGCCACGGCCGGCAGTCCCGCCGCGCGGGCGCCCTCGAGCCAGCGGCGACGCCGCGCCGCGTCGGTGCCGAGCGTGTCGACGACGGTGGTCAGGCCACGACCGAGCCGTGCGGCGACGACCTGCTCGAGGACGGCGAAGGCGTCGACGGAGGCGTCGAGGTCCTGCTCGCCGCTGCCGACGACGGCACGGAGGGCGTCGGACGACACGACCTCTGCCGCCCGGTAGCGCTCGGTGGCCCAGGTCGACTTGCCCGAGCCGGACGCGCCGACGAGGACGACGAGCGCCGGGTCGGGCAGCGTCACCTCGGTGCGTCGTGGTGTCAGTGCGACCGGCGACGGGAGGGGCCGCCGAGCGAGGCCCAGACGGTGCGGCCGTGCGGCTCGTCGATGACGCCCCACTCGTGCGCCAGCGACCGTACGATGCGCAGCCCGCGACCCCCGGGCGCCCAGGTGGTCGGCGGGGACGGGCGCGGGGCGGTCGGACCGCCGCCGTCGGACACCTCGACCTCGACGACGTTGTTCTTGACCTTCCAGTGGATGCGGATCGCACCGTCGGCGAGCGGCTTGGCGTGCCGGATGGCGTTGGCGACGAGCTCGCTGACGACGATCTCGGCCTCGTCGATGACCTGCGAGGGCAGCTCGCGCGCGAGGAGGTCCTCGACGAGCTCCTTGCGGATGCGTGGAGCCGCGGACGGTGCCCACTGGATGCGCACGGTGCGCTTCTCGCCCAGCGGCGTGGCCGGCACGTTGGTCATCGTGGCTCTCCTTGAGATTGCTTCGGCTCGTCGGGCGTCCACACCCGCACGTGCTGCGGTGTGGGCGCGAGGGCCGATCCCCTGTGCGCTCGCCACGGTCAGGACCTCCTCGGGCAATTCGCGTGTCCCCGTCGTCGCACGCTAACCAAACCTGCGCCGTACCTCAACGAACCTGTGACTTTTTCCCGCCCTGGAGCGGCGATCGGCTCGTATCGCGAGATCTAGGACGACGGCTAGATCGCGGGATACGTACCCATCGTCATTGACCCCAAGCACGACAACAGCGTCGCCGCTTGATTCTCGAACAGTCGCGATATATCGTCGACCTATCGCGACTGTTCGTGAGTCGCGTCGACAGACAAGGAGAACCACCATGCACGGACACCGACACAGCAGACGAGAGTCCGGGTTCGACGGCGGTTGGGGCGGCGGCTGGGGCGGCGGGTCGGGCTTCGGCCCGGGTCGCGGTCCGTGGGGCGGCCCCGGCGGCCCGGGCGGCCCCGGTGGACGCGGACGCCCCGGTCCGCCCCCGTGGGTCGCCGACCTGGTCCGCCACTTCGGCGGGCCCGGTTTCGGGCCGGACTTCGGCGGGCCCCGCCGCGGACCACGAGCGCGTCGCGGCGACGTTCGCGCCGCCATCCTCGACGTCCTCGCCGGCGACGAGATGAACGGCTACCAGCTCATCCAGCAGATCTCCGAGCGCACCGGCGGCGCGTGGAAGCCGAGCCCCGGCTCGGTCTACCCGACCGTCCAGCAGCTCGAGGACGAAGGCCTGGTGGAGGGCCGCGACGTGGAGGGCCGTCGACTGCTTCGCCTCACCGACGCGGGCCGCACCTACGTCGAGGAGAACGCCGAGGAGATGGCCGCCACGTGGCGTCCCTTCGAGGAGTCCCCCGACGGCGAGGACGCTCCGCAGCACGAGCAGCGCAGCGGCAGTGACCTCATGCCGATCGTCGGCCAGGTGATGGGCGCGATGTGGCAGATCGTCACCACCGGCACCTCGCAGCAGCGGGCCGAGGCCGCCGAGATCCTCACCGAGACCCGGCGCAAGCTCTACCGGCTGCTCGCCGACGGCGACCCCGAGTGACAGGTCGCTGAGCCCGGCAGCACACCCTGGGCCCGCCCGCACACCGCACCCGGTGTGCGGGCGGCTTCGACGTGTGCGGGCGGGCCCGATGCGTGCGGGTGCCCGTCGGCCGGTCTGCGCACGTCGGGCAGGATGGCGGCGTGACGCCACCCGCCCCCTCCGGACTCCTCGTCGCCGGCACCTCGTCCGACGCGGGCAAGTCCGTCGTCGTCGCCGGCCTGTGCCGGGCCCTCGTGCGCCGCGGGCTGCGGGTCGCACCGTTCAAGGCGCAGAACATGTCCAACAACTCGATGGTGTGCCTCGACGGCGGCGAGATCGGCCGGGCGCAGTGGCTCCAGGCCGTCGCCGCGCGCGTCGAACCGACCACCGCGATGAACCCGGTGCTGCTCAAGCCCGGCACCGATCGCAGGTCGTTCATCGTGGTGCGCGGCGAGCCCGCCGGCACCCTCGAGGCCGGCCAGTATGCCGCCGGGCGCGGTCACCTGCGCGACGCGGCGTTCGGCGCCTACCGCGAGCTCGCCGACGAGTACGACCTCGTCGTCTGCGAGGGGGCAGGGTCACCCGCGGAGATCAACCTGCGCTCCGGTGACTACGTGAACATGGGACTCGCGCGCGAGTTCGGGCTGCCGGTCGTCGTGGTCGGCGACATCGACCGCGGCGGCATCCTCGCGGCGCTCTACGGCACGTGGGCCCTGCTCGACGACGAGGACCGCGCGCTGCTGAAGTCCTTCGTCATCAACAAGTTCCGCGGCGACGTGTCGGTGCTCGAGCCCGGCCTCGACGACATCACCCAGCGCACGGGAGTGCCGTTCCACGGCGTCATCCCGTGGCTGCTCGACGTGTGGCTCGACAGCGAGGACACCCTCGAGGTCGGGCACTGGCGCGCCTCGACGGCGCTGTCGGCCACGGCCCGCGACCGGCTCAAGGTCGCGGTGCTGCGACTGCCCCGCATCTCCAACGCGACCGACGTCGACGCCCTCGCCGCCGAGCCTGGGGTGGACGTGCTCGTGACGGTCGACCCGGCGGTGGCCGAGTCCGCGGACCTGCTCGTCGTGCCCGGATCACGTTCGACCGCAGGTGATCTCGCGTGGTTGCGGGAGCGCGGTCTGGCCGAGGTGATCGAGCGTCGCGCGGCAGCCGGCCGGCCCGTGCTGGGGGTGTGCGGCGGCTACCAGATGCTCGGGCACGAGATCGACGACGACGTCGAGGGACGGGTCGGCGTCGTGCCCGGCCTCGGACTCCTGCCCGTGCGCGTCGACTTCGGCGACGACAAGGTGCTGGCCCGCCCCACCGGCGCCTGGTCCGGCCACCCGGTCGAGACCGCCTACGAGATCCACCACGGCATCGCGACGCACAACGGCGCGGGCGACGCCGACCCGTTCCTCGACGGCTGGTCGACCGGTGCGGTGTGGGGGACGATGTGGCACGGGGCCTTCGAGAGCGACAGCTTCCGCCGCGCGTGGCTGTCGCACGTCGCGTCGGTCGCGGGATCGCAGTGGCAGCCTCAGGACGGCGCGGCCGGCTTCGCCGAGCGGCGCGAGCGCATGCTCGACACCCTCGCCGACGCCCTCGAGGAGCACGTCGACCTCGACGCACTGCTCGACCTCACCCGCGCAGGGGGCACGTCATGATCGAACGGGTCCGCATCATCGGGATCGGCATGGGCAGTCCCGAGCAGGTGACCGGTGAAGCGGCACAGGCACTTTCGACCGTCGACGTCTTCCTCGTCGCCGACAAGGGCGGCTCTAGGACCGATCTCGTCGTGGCCCGACAACGCGTCTGCGACGCCCTGATCCCGGCCGACCACGCGTACCGGGTCGTCGAGGTGCCCGACCCCAGACGCGGCCCCGACGCCGAACGCGACGACACGGCATACGGCCGGGGGGTGCGCGACTGGCACGCGGCACGTGTCGACGCCTACGCCTCCGTCATCGACGGGCTCGACGACGGCGAGACGACGGTCGGGTTCCTGGTGTGGGGCGACCCGGCGTTCTACGACTCGACGATCCGCGTCGTCGACGCCCTCGTCGAGAGGTGGGCGGCCGCCGGCGTCACGGTCGAGCACGACGTCATCGCCGGCATCAGCGCCCCGCAGCTGCTCGCCGCCCGGCACCGGATCCCGCTCAACCGCATCGGTGCGCCGATCCACGTCACGACGGGGCGGCGGCTCGTCGACGAGTACGACCCGGCGCTCGGCGACGTCGTCGTCATGCTCGACGGGGGTCTCGCCTGCGCCGAGCTGGCCGACACGTTCCCCGACCTCGAGCTGTTCTGGGGCGCCTACCTCGGGTCGCCCCACGAGGTGCTCGTGCGGGGACGGCTCGCCGAGGTCATCGACGAGGTGCAGCGGGTGCGTGCCGAGGCCCGTGAGCGGCACGGCTGGGTGATGGACACCTACCTGCTGCGCCAGCCGGCGGATGCCCCCGGCACGCCGGGCCCGACCGGCTTCCCTGATACGGGCGAGCTGACCGACGGCGTGCTCACCCTGCGCCCCCTCGCCGCCCACGACTGGCAGGTCGTGCGCGACGAGCACAACGACGAGGAGTCGCTGCGCTGGGACTTCTTCGGGGAGGCGTACACCGACGACGTGGCGCGGCAGAAGGCGGCGCAGGCGCGGCGCGAGTGGCGGTCCGGACGGGCCGCCCGTTTCGTCATGGTCGACGCGGCCACCGGCGAGGGTGCGGGCGTCATCAACGTCATGCGGATGGGACCTCCCGGCGTCGGGCTCATCGGCTACGGCGTGCTGCCGGCCTTCCGCGGGCGCGGCTTCACGACGCGGGCGCTGCGGCTCGTGTCGGGCTGGGCGTTCGAGTCGGCGAGGATCGCGCGGCTCGAGCCGGGGCACAAGGTCGACAACATCGCGTCCGGCAAGGCCGCGGCGAAGGCCGGATTCCGGGCAGAAGGTCGCCTGGCCCAGCGGCTGCCCAACGCCGACGGGACCCGCTCCGACGAGGTCTACTACTCCCTCACCAGGGACCGGTTCGTCGCAGAGACGCTCGGCTGAACGATCCCGCGCGGTACGGTGCGATCGTGGACACCAGGGGAGGTGACGTCACGGGCGCGGCCGCCGTCGTGACCGTTCCGGACGACCGGCCCGTACGCCGCCGGCAGCCCCGGTTGCGCCGCCCGGCCACGTGGTCGCTGGGCATCGGAGCCGCGTCGCTCGTGCCGCTCTCCTGGGCCGCCTTCCGCCCGGAGACCGAGCGACTCGTCACGTGGGGGACGCCGACCAGCGGCACCACCGTCGACCTCGCCGGCCTGCTCTTCTTCGTGGCCGGCTGTCTCGCCTGCGTGTGGCTGGTGCGCCTGCAGGGTTTCCTCGCCCGCGCGAACCGCCTCGGCACCATGGCGACCGACGTCGGCCTGTGGGTGATGTGGGTGCTGCCCCTCGTCATGTGGGTGCTGCCGGGCGTCCGGATGTCGGGCTGGGACAAGGCGGTCCACGGTCGCCGCTCGTGGACGGTGACCGCCTGGGCGCTGGCGTGGATCCCGTGCTCGGCCTTCATCCTCGGCTCGTCGGGCGACCGCACGGCGGTGCCCGACCCCACCCAGAGCTGGCTGCACGTCGGGGTCTTCGTGACGACCTTCGTGCTCTGGGCGGCGACGGTGCTGCGCCTGACCCGGGGCGCCGAGGTCGTGGCCCACGTCAGCGGCCTCGACGCGTAGGCCTCTCCTACACGCGAGCGAGGAAGTCGAGGACGCGCTGCTGCACGAGCGCGGCGGCGTCGGCGTCGTACGCGGGAGCGCTCGGGTCGGCGAAGAGGTGGCCGCAGCCGGCATACGTGAAGAGCTCACCGTCGTCGGCCGCGCCGACGATCTGGCGCGCGGCGTCGACGTCGCCCTCGTCCATGAAGAACTCGTCGCCCTCGCCCCCGTGCACCTGCACGGGCACGCCGGCCGGCCACTCGTCGCCGAACTCGCCGAGCGGGATCGCGGAGTCGAGCAGGACGGCGCCGCGAGCACCCGGGCGGGTCTGGGCGAGCCGCTGCGCGGGCATGACGCCGAGCGAGAAGCCCGCGTAGACGAGGTCGCTGGGGAGGCCGTCGGCTGCGGCGACGCCGTGGTCCTGCACGCGCTGGAAGCCGAGCGAACGCGCGTGCGCGACGCCCTCCTCGATCGTGGCGAAGGTGCGTCCCTCGAACGCGTCGGGCGTGTGGACGGTGTGCCCCGCCGAGCGCAGCGCGTCGGCGAACGCGAGAAAGCCCGGGGTCTGGCCCAGAGCGTGGTGGAAGAGGAGGACGTCGGCCATGCTTGCTCCTGTGATCGATGGTTCGCGCGTGTTTGATCCAACAATCTAGACTGATCCAATCATGTCGATCAATAGTCTCGGCACCCCCGACTACGACCTCCCCGACACCGTCGAGGTGACCACGCCTGCGCAGCTGCGGGCCATCGCCGACCCGCTGCGGTCGTCGCTGCTCGACCTCACGCTCGAGCGCGCCGCCACCGTGTCCGAGCTCGCCGCGGCCGTCGGGCGGCCCAAGAGCACCGTCGCCCACCACGTCGGCGTGCTCGTCGAGGCCGGCATGCTCCGCGTGGTGCGGACGCGCCGCGTGCGGGCCATCGACGAGCGCTTCTACGGCCGCACGGGTCGCACCATCAACGTCGGCGTCGCCCGCCGGCCCGGCGACCCGACGACGCCCGTGTGCGTCAACTCGCTGTCGGTCGCCGCCGCAGAGTCGGTCCCGGCCCACGAGGACGACACCCTCTACTCGACCCTGCGCCACGTGCGCATCCCGCGCGAGAGCGCCTCGGAGTTCTGGCGCCGCGTCGAGGGCCTCGTCCGCGAGTTCACGTCGCTGCCGCGCGAGGGCGAGACGGTCTACGGCTTCGCGGTCGGCCTCTACCCCACCGACCAGCCCGTGCTCCCCGACCCGGACGCCGACGTCGGTCCTTCCCGCGAGAACGAACCCCGGAGCACACTGGGGGAATGGCCAAGCGCAACCTCAGGTGCCTGATCCTGGGTCACAAGTACGACCGCCTGAAGCTGCGCGGCCGCACGATCCTGACGTGCAGACGCTGTGGTGACGTCGATGTGCTGACTCACGACATGCGCGGCCTGAGCGGCTGATGGCCGAGCAACGCCGCCGCGGCTTCAGCCCGCGACCTCGACCCAGGCGAACGGCACGGTGAGCACGCCCTGCTCGATGCGCACCTTGTAGTTGCTCCGGCCCCTGCGCAGGATCGGACCCACGAGGCCGTCGTACGGCCCCGGCGCCGTGACGCGCACGACCTGGCCGAGGGGGAGGGCGCCCGGGACCTGGTGCGGGGCGTCGGCCAGGAGCGCCTCGAGCTCGGCGACGTAGTTCGGGTGCATGGCCACGGACCGCCCGTGGAAGGTCCACTCGAACAGGCGGTCGCGCGGCGGACCGGAGCAGCGCGAACACCAGCCCGCCCGGGTCGGACGTCGATGACGTGTCAGGACGTGGCCCGCCGGGCAGGTCGCCTTCCACGGCCCCTCCAGGGACGGCGCGTCGGCGGACGAGCACCGCTGGCCGGAGCAGCCGAGCTCGAGCGCCTTGGCCTGCCACACGGCGTCGTGCCCGTGACGTGCACCGACGAGGGCGTGCGCGATCTCGTGAAGGAGGGTGTCGCGTACCTCCGCCTCGTCGTGGAGCCGGGTGAGCGGTGCGCTCAGGGCGATCTCGCGCCGCGCGGGACGGCAGGCACCGGCACGCGTCTTGGCCCGGTCGAGCACGAGGGTCCAGTCCTGGAGCGCATGCTGCTCCATGAGCTCTCGTCCCATGACGTAGGCCGCCTTCACGTCCATCGGCTCCCCCTCGTGTGGCCGTGGGGCGTGGTCGTTCGGTCACGACGCCCGCTCCCTGGTGTCCCGGACGAACCGTAGACGAGCCGTCCGACAGCGGCGTCAGGCCCACCGATCGTGGCGAATCGCCGGAAGCTTCCTCCCGGGGCGCGCCACGGCATCTACAGCTGAGCGGGTCGGCCGGCCGGCCACGCTGGGTGTGACGGTGGGTCAGTCCTCGAGGTCGCCCTCGACGTCGAGGTAGACCTGCTGCAGCTCGGCGAGCAGCTCGGGGTCCGGCTCCTCCCAGAGCCCGCGCTCGACGGCCTCGTGCAGTCGCTCGACCATGCCGTGCAGCGCCCACGGGTTCGCGTGCTGCAGGAAGTCGCGGTTCTCCTTGTCGAGGACGTACGTCTGGGCGAGCTGCTCGTACATCCAGTCCGTGACCACGCCAGCCGTCGCGTCGAACCCGAAGAGGTAGTCGACGGTCGCGGCGAGCTCGAACGCGCCCTTGTAGCCGTGCTTGCGCATGGCCGCGATCCACCGCGGGTTGACGACGCGGGCGCGGAAGACGCGCGCGGTCTCCTCGGTGAGGGTGCGCGTGCGCACGGCGTCGGGGGTCGTCGAGTCACCGACGTACGCCTTGGGCTCGCGCCCGGTCAGCGCGCGCACGGTCGCGACCATGCCGCCGTGGTACTGGAAGTAGTCGTCGCTGTCGGCGATGTCGTGCTCGCGGGTGTCGATGTTCTTCGCGGCGACGTCCATGCGCGCGTACGTGCGCTCCATGTCGTCCCGAGCCGGTATGCCGTCCAGCTCGCGCCC
Organism: Terrabacter sp. 28; assembly: GCA_000955875.1. Taxonomy (GTDB): domain Bacteria; phylum Actinomycetota; class Actinomycetes; order Actinomycetales; family Dermatophilaceae; genus Terrabacter. Next base: position 133,445 of record JYOE01000029.1, on the reverse strand, counting down.
GTAGGCGAAGCCGCCCCACGTCGCGTAGACCTCCGCGAGGTCGGCGTCGGTGCGCCAGTTGCCCGACTCGACGAGCGGGAGGATGCCGGCGCCGTAGGAGCCGGGCTTGCTGCCGAAGATGCGGGTCGTCGCTCGGCGGGCGTCACCGTGGTCGGCGAGGTCACCGGCGACATGGGCGCGCAGGTAGTTGTCGTCGGGGCCCTCGTCGAGGTCGGCGACGAGGCGCACCGCGTCGTCGAGCATCGCGATGACGTGGGGGAACGCGTCGCGGAAGAAGCCCGAGATGCGGACCGTGACGTCGATGCGGGGCCGGCCGAGCTCCTCGAGCGAGACGGCGTCGAGGCCCACGACACGACGCGACATCTCGTCCCACCGGGGGCGCACGCCGAGCAGCGCGAGCACCTCGGCGATGTCGTCGCCCGACGTGCGCATGGCCGACGTGCCCCACACCGACAGCCCCACGGAGCGCGGCCACTCGCCCGTGTCGGCGCGGTGCCGGGCGAGCAGATCGTCGGCGAGCCGCTGCCCGGTCTCCCACGCGAGCCGGCTCGGGATCGCCTTCGGGTCGACGGAGTAGAAGTTGCGCCCGGTCGGCAGCACGTTGACGAGGCCACGCAGCGGTGAGCCCGAGGGACCGGCCGGCACGTAGCCGCCGTCGAGCGCGTGGAGCACGGCGTCGATCTCGCGCGTCGTCGCGAGCAGACGCGGCACGACCTCGCGGCAGGCGAAGGCCAGCGAACGGCATACGCCCTCGGTGTCGACGTTCGGGAGGTCACCGAGCTGCTCGGCGATGATCCCGGGCACGGCGTCCTCGGCCCAGCCCGCTTCGGCGAGGGCGGCGACGAGGGCGGACGCCTGCGCTTCGGCGACATCGACGGACGAGCGCTCGGACTCCCCCTCACTCAGCCCGAGCGCCGTCCGGAGGCCCGGCACGGCACCGACGGCGCCGGCGAAGACCTGGTTGGCCCGCAGGATCGCGAGCACGAGGTTGGCGAGGCCCTCCCCCGCGGGGGCCTCGCCAAGGATGTGGAGGCCGTCCCGGATCTGGACGTCCTTGACCTCGCACAGCCACCCGTCGACGTGCATGACGAACTCGTCGAACTCGTCGTCGTCGGGGCGGTCGGTGAGACCGAGGTCGTGGTGCATCTGCGCGGCCTGGATGAGGGTCCAGATCTCGGCGCGCAGGGCCGGCGCCTTGGCCGGGTCCATGACCGAGACGTTGCCGTACTCGTCGAGCAGCTGCTCGAGCCGGGCGATGTCGCCGTAGGACTCGGCGCGCGCCATCGGCGGCACGAGGTGGTCGACGATCGTCGCATGGGCCCGGCGCTTGGCCTGGCTGCCCTCGCCGGGGTCGTTGACGAGGAACGGGTAGACGAGCGGGATCGAGCCGATCGTCGCGTCGGGGCCGCAGGCCGCCGAGAGCGCGAGGTTCTTGCCCGGCAGCCACTCGAGGTTGCCGTGCTTGCCCATGTGGACGATGGCGTGGGCGCCGAAATCCCTTGCCAGCCAGTCGTAGACGGCGAGGTAGTGATGCGTCGGCGGGAGGTCCGGGTCGTGGTAGATCGCGATGGGGTTCTCGCCGAAGCCGCGCGGCGGCTGCACGAGGATGACGACGTTGCCGGCGCGCAGGCTGGCCGCGACGAGCTCGCCCCCGGCATCGGTGTGCCGGTCGACGAAGACCTCACCCGGCGCCTCGCCCCAGTGCTTCGTGACGGCGTCGCGCAGCTCGTCAGGGAGCGCCTCGAAGTGCTCGCGGTAGCGGGCGGCCGGGATGCGGACCGGCTGGCCGCTCAGCTGCTCCTGCGTCAGCCAGTCCTCGTCCTGGCCACCGGCCTCGATGAGGGCGTGGATGAGGGCGTTGCCCGCGGTCGTGTCAGGCGTCTCGCCGTCGACGGGCTCGAGCGGCCCGGTGCCGGGGATCTCGCCGGGGGCGCCGAGGCCGTAGCCGGCCTCGCGCATGGCCCGCAGCAGCCGGATGATCGACACCGGGGTGTCGAGGCCGACGGCGTTGCCGATGCGTGAGTGCTTCGAGGGGTACGCCGACAGCACGATCGCGATGCGACGCTCGGCGGCCGGCGTGTGGCGGAGGCGGGCGTGGTTGACGGCGAGCGTCGCGAGGCGGGCACACCGCTCGAGGTCGGGCACGTAGTGCGGCAGGCCGTCGCCGTCGATCTCCTTGAAGGAGAACGCGTTCGCGATGATGCGGCCGTCGAACTCGGGCACCGCGACCTGGGTGGCGACGTCGAGCGGGCTCATCCCGTCGTCGCTCGCCTCCCACTGCTCGCGGCTCCACGTGAGGCAGAGGCCCTGGATGATCGGGACGTCGAGCGCGGCGAGCGCCTGGACGTCCCACGCCTCGTCGTCCTCGCCCGCGCTCGCGGTGCCCGGCTTCGTGCCACCGGCAGCGAGCACGGTCGTGACGAGCACGTCGTATGCCGCGAGGTGCTCGAGCAGGTCGGCCGGGGCCTCGCGCAGCGACGACACGTGCACCGGGACGCCGATGCCGCCGGCGGCGTCCACCGCGTCGGCGAGGGCGTCGACGTAGGCGGTGTTCTCGGCGGCGAACTGGGCGCGGTAGAAGAGGATCCCGACGCGCGGGCGGGGAGCGGCGCCCGCGACGTCGGAAGTCGGGGCGGAGGCCGTCGCCGGCTCGGGGCGATCGAGGACGCCCCAGGCCGGGAGGGGCGCCGGCGGTTCGAAGCCCTCGCCGGTCATGAGCAGCGTGTCGCCGAGGAAGGCGTGCAGCTCGCGCAGGTTGGCCGCGCCGCCCTCGGCGAGGTAGCGGTGCGCCTCGGCGACGACGCCCGGGGCGACGGTGGACAGGTCCATGAGCGACGCGTTCGGGGTCTGCTCGCCACCGAGAACCACCATCGGCTTGCCCGCGCCGCGCAGTCGACGGAAGCCGTCGCAGAGGTCCTGGGGTCCGCCGAGGACGCGGGCGACGACGATGTCGGCGGCCTCGATCGCCTCGGCCATCGACGGGTGGCCCGGCCGGGTCGGGTTCGCGACCAGGTAGTCGGCGCCGCTGCCGCGCGCGCACAGCAGGTCGGTGTCAGAGGTCGAGAGCAGCGCGATGCGCGTCATCAGGGTCTCCTCGGCGGGGTGTCCACGCCCCGCGGTCGAAAGGAAGGTGAGGCGCTGCCGGCAGTTCCTGACTCACCGCCTCCCTCGCGGGTGACGGCTCACAGTGGCGGGACCGTCCCGGACTCTCACCGGGTTCCTGGTCGACGACGCTGGGGCCACCATAGCCCGAGACGCCGGCCTTGACGCGGACGGGGGCGCCCCTACGATGTGCCGCGTGACCGCCCCGACGAGCCGAGCCCGAGGTGCCGCAGACGCCTGCCCCGGCGTCGCGCGGCCGTTCTCCGCTGTCGACGGGTCGATCGTCCGGCTGCGTCCAGCCGGACTTCCAGTGTCTGTCAGGGCCCTGTCCGGACTTCTCGATGTCGTTGCGGGACAGCCGGATCCGACCGTCCTGCTCACCTCCCGAGCAGCTCTCCAGCTGCGCGGCCTTCCCGACCCGCTGACGGCCGAGACTCGCGCGGCCGTCCTCGCGACCGGCCTCGTGCCGGCACCGAGCCACGAGCTGGTCCGCAACGTCGTCGCGTCGCCGCTGTCGGGTCTCGACGGCGGCGGCCGGTGTGACGTGCGTCCCCTCACCGCGGCTCTGGACGACGCCGTCTGCGCCGCGCCCGGGCTGGCCCACCTCGGCGGCCGCTTCCTCTTCGCCCTCGACGACGGGCGCGGCGACGTCATCGGCGGCACGTTCGACCTCGGGTTCCTCGCCACCGGCCCGGACCGCGGCGTCGTCCTGGCAGGCTCGCAGCCGGGTGGCTGGTCGGTGCCGCTCCGTGAGGCGGTGCGGACCGTGACCGCGCTCGCGGAGGAGTTCGCCGAGCGCACCAAGGGCAGCGAGACGGCCTGGCACGTCGACGAGCTCGCCGACCGTCTCGGGCCCGCCCCCACGTGTGCGATCTCGCCACCGCCCCAGCCCGACCGTCCGCTGGGTGCCGTCGGCGAGCACGCCGTCGTCGCCGTCCCCCTCGGCCTGCTGCGCCGCGAGCACGTCGACGCCCTCTGGCGCGTCGCCGAGACCGTACGCGTGACGCCGTGGAGGTCGCTCGTCGTCGAGCACGGCTCGCGCCACCTCCCCGCGCTCGAGGCAGCAGGACTCGCCACCCACGCGGGCTCGCCCTGGCACCGGCTCCACGCCTGCACCGGCCTCCCCGGGTGCAGCCGCTCGGCCATCGACACCCGCGCCCTCGCCCGCGACCTCGCCCCGCTCCTGCCAGCCGGGGACTTCCCCGTGCACGTCAGCGGGTGCGAGCGTCGCTGTGGGAAGCCGGCAGCGGCGCACGTCGACGTGCTGTCGCCGCCGTCTCTCGGCGCGGCGCTGGACCAGATCGCGGCCCACTCGGCGAGGGAGAGTGCCCACTCGACGGGGTCGACGGAGCAGGAGGGGTCATGGACCTGAGGACGACCAACGGGACGGTGGGTCCACCGACCCGCCGCTACGCGTACGAGACGGACGGCGCCGAGATCTACCGGCGGTCGTTCGCGACGATCCGGGCCGAGACACGGCTCGACCACCTGCCCGAGGACGCCCGCGTCGTCGCCGTCCGGATGGTCCACGCGAGCGGCGACGTCGACCTCACCGAGCACATCGCCGTGCACCCGCGGCTCGTCGCGTCCGCCCGGGGCGCTCTCGAGACGGGCGCGCCGATCCTCACCGACGCGCACATGATCGCCTCGGGCATCACCAGGGCCCGACTCCCGCGCGACAACGAGGTCGTCTGCACGCTCCGCGACGAGCGGGTCGCCGGCCTCGCAAAGGCCTGGGGCACAACACGTTCCGCCGCCGCGGTGTCGTTGTGGGGTGACCGCGTCGAAGGCGCCGTCGTCGCCATCGGCAACGCGCCGACCGCCCTCTTCCACCTGCTCGAGACGATCGCGGACGGCGGCCCCCGTCCGGCTGCGATCGTCGGCATCCCGGTCGGCTTCATCGGTTCGGCCGAGTCGAAGGTGGCCCTCGCCGACAACCCCTTCGACATCCCGTGGCTCGTCGTCCACGGGCGGCGGGGCGGATCGGCCCTGGCTGCCTCCGCCGTCAACGCGCTCGCCCGCGAGGAGGAGCTGTGAGCGGCTGGCTGAGGGGGGTCGGCGTCGGCCCGGGCGACCCGGAGCTCGTCACCGTCAAGGCTGCGCGTCTCATCGGCGGGGCCGACGTCGTCGCCTTCCACAGCGGCCCGCGCGGTGACTCCATCGCGCGTCGCATCGCGCAGTCGTACTTCCGTGACGACGTGGTCGAGGAGCTGCTCGTCTACCCCGTCACCACCGGCGCCACCGACCACCCGCTCGGCTACCACGGGCTCATGTCCGACTTCTACGACGAGTCGGCGGATCGCCTTGCAGCGCATCTGGACTCGGGCCGCAACGTGGTCGTCCTCGCCGAGGGCGACCCGCTCTTCTACGGCACGTACATGTACCTGCACGACCGCCTCTCGGGCCGCTACGACACCGCCGTCGTGCCGGGTGTCACGTCGGTGAGCGGCAGCGCGGCCGCCGTCGCGACCGGGCTCTGCCGACACGAGGACGTGCTCACGGTCCTGCCCGGCACGCTGCCGGTGCCAGAGCTCGCGCGCCGTCTCGCCGACACCGAGGCCGCCGTCGTCATGAAGCTGGGCCGGACCTTCGAGAACGTCCGCGAGGCGCTCCGCCAGGCCGGCCGCCTCGACGAGGCGCGCTACGTCGAGCGAGCCAGCTCGGAGGCCGAGCGCGTGCTGCCCGTCGCGGACGTGGACCCCTCGTCGGTGCCGTACATGTCGATGGTCGTCCTGCCGGGCAAGGATCTGCGCGCCGACGCAGCCGGTCGGGCGGCCTCGTCGGCGGGCACCCCCGCCGCCGGTCCTGTTCCAGCAGAAGCCAGCCCAACCGAGGCACCTGTCGGTGAGGTCGTCGTCGTCGGCCTCGGTCCCGGTCCCGGCCGGTGGCTGACCCCGGAGGCCTCCGCCGCCCTGGCCGAGGTGGGCCACCTCGTCGGCTACGCCCCCTACGTCAACCGGGTGCCCCAGCGCGAGGGCCTCGTCCGTCACGCGTCGGGCAACACCGTCGAGGTCGACCGCGCGCGCGACGCCCTCGAGCTGGCCCGCAAGGGCGAGCGTGTCGCCGTCGTCTCCGGCGGCGACGCGGGCGTCTTCGGCATGGCCTCCGCCGTGTTCGAGGCCGCCGACACCCACGGCTACGGCGACGTCCCGGTGCGCGTCCTGCCCGGCGTCACGGCGGCCCAGGCCGTGGCCGCCCGCGCCGGCGCACCGCTCGGCGGCGACTTCGCGATCATGTCGCTCTCCGACCGGCTCAAGCCGTGGCACGTCATCGAGCGGCGCCTGCGCGCCGCGGCCGCCGCCGACCTCGTCGTCGCGCTCTACAACCCCGCCTCGCGCAGCCGCACCGAGCAGGTCGCCCGGGCGCGCGAGGTCCTCCTCGAGGAGCGCTCGGGCGACACCGTCGTCGTCGTCGGTCGCGACGTCGGCCGCGACGAGGAGACCCTCACCGTCACGACGCTCGAGGCCCTCGACCCGGCGACCATCGACATGAAGTGCCTCGTCGTCGTCTGCGCCACCGGCACCCGCGTCACCGCCACCGGCCAGGTGTGGACACCCCGCTTCGTCCAGTGAGCCATGCGACGGCACCCGTCGTCGCACGATGTCTTGACAGGCGAGCGGCCGCTGCCGTCCCATCGATAGATCGGACGGAGGTACGGCCATGTACGGATACACGCTCCACTTCCCGGCGCCCATCGAGGTCTACCTGACCATGCACCGAGCGATCATGGAGACCGTCTCGGAGGAAGGTGAGGTCGAGGGTCTGCTGCTGCACTACGCCTACCCGTCGGACCAGGGCTTCGACCTGGTCGAGGTGTGGGAGTCCAAGGAACAGCTCGAGGCCTTCAACCGCGACGTGTTCCCCAGGGCGATGGCACGCTCGGGCCTGCCGCCGGGCGGCCCCATGCCGGACCCGGTCGAGTTCACCCCCGCGGTCGTCATGACGCCGCGCGCGTTCAGCTCCGACGCGGCATGAGGGCCCCGAGCTGCCCGCCGTCGGCAGGTTCGCCCTGACATCCTGACCCCATGCAGCTCGACTTCGAGGGCACCGTCTACCAGTGGCGCGGCCCCCAGCCCTACTACTTCGTGCGCGTGCCCGAGCCCGAGTCCGAGGCGCTGCACGACGTCGCCCACGTCAGCTACGGCTGGGGCATGATCCCCGTGACGGCGCGCGTCGGTCGCACCGAGTGGTCGACCTCGTTGTGGCCCAAGGACGGCGGCTACATCGTGCCGCTCAAGAGCGCCGTCCGTCGGGCCGAGGACATCGAGGACGGCGACGTCATCGGCATCGGCCTCGACGTGCGCGCCGAGGTCTGACCGGACGGTCCCACACCGTCGGGCTCGGATCTGCCAAGGTACGCCCCATGGCCTTCGCAGACCTCAGCATCCCCGGTGTCGCGGGAGTCGTGTCGACCGACTACTCGTTCTGGAGCGGCTACCGGTTCTCCGTCGACGGCACCCGCCTGAAGCCGCACGGGTTCCCCCGCAACCGCCTCACGCTCCCGGGCACGGCCGGGCCGGTGGAGGCCCGGGTCAAGGCGGGCCTCAACCGCGCCTACCCGGCGCTCGTCGTCGGCGACCGGGAGTACGCGACCGGCCCGGAGACGCCGGTGGCGCTGCAGCTCCTCGCGCTGCTTCCCCTGGTGACCCTGCTGGTGGTGCAGGGCGCCATCGGCTTCGCCGTCGCCTTCGGCGGGGTGTTCGTCAACCTCGGGATCACCCGCGGCGAGCAGTCGACGGGCGTGAAGGTGGCGCTCATGGTCGGCACCTTCGTCGCGGCCGTCGCGATCGCGCTGGCGGCGGTCGCAGCCGTGGGCTCACTCGCCGGGCTCTGAGCTGCCGCTGTCAGGCCGGCGCCCACTCGAGCGCGATCCCGCTCGGCACGAATACCCGTGACACCAGCGCGGGCGGGATGCTTGCGACGCCTGGCCCGCCCCGTCTCACCCATTCGCTGATCGCGTCGGTCGTGGTCTCGTCGAGGACGGCGCGCAGCCACACGGGCCGCGCGCCTGCCCGGCGTCCCCCCGGCGACGGTGTCACGACGACGACGTTCGACTCGTCGCAGGCGAGCAGGCAGCCGCTCCGCAGCACCCGCGCGTGCGCCCCCGCGCCGACCTCGAGCCGGGCCAGCAGCCCGTCGTGGTCGACGCCGGGGTGCTTCTCCTGCGTGCCGCAGCAACAGTCGCGGCAGACGCGCACGATGCATGTTCCGCCGGGCGAGCCTGCGGGAGAGCCGCTTTCGTATGCCGTCACGCCGAGACGGTCGTGCCGGCGTCGACCCGCGCACGCCCGGGACGGACGGCCTCGCCGCGCTCCATGAGGAGCCCGAACGCGAGTCCGAGCGTCAGCCACATCGCGCCGAGCTGGGCGAGCGAGGCGAGCCGGAAGTCCCAGACCACGTCGGCGGGGACGTCGGCCGGCACCTGGTCCGGGGTGCCCGGCAGCAGGGTGAGCACGAGCACGAGCAGCACGACCGTTGCGACGACGTCGATGGCCCACCGCGTCGACGGCACCGGCACCCGCGACGCGAGCCAGCGGTCGAGCATCGGCACGACGACGGCGATGGCGACGCCGAGGAGGAGCACGACGGCATACAGGGTCGTGCGGCGCCCCACGGTCGCCGGGTCGCCCACGGCGGGCGGGTTGGCCGGGATCTTCACAGCAGGCAGGAGCGTGACGGCGCCGAAGCCGACCGTTGCGAGCACCAGCGATCGGCCGAGGTCGCCGCGACCGGTCAGGCGGTCGCGCAGACGGGCGAAGACGACCGCGAAGATCACGCCGACCGCCAGACCGACGACCACCGAGGTGACCGCACCCCCGACGACCTGCGCCGACCTCGACACGAGCGGCTCGTCGCCGCCGTGCAGCGGCACCCCGGCCGCGTGCCCCCCGTGCATCCCGCGCAGGTCCTCGATCACGAGGGCACGACGGATGACGGGCTCGACGACGAGCCAGATGGTCAGCGCAGCGGCGAGCCCGGCGAGCACGCCGGCGAGGGCCCCGCGCCGCAGCACGGAGCCGAAACCGACCGCCACGTCAGTGGCAGGGGACGCCGAGCGCGTGGCGCGCGTCGTGCGTCAGCTCGTGGAGCATCTCGGCGGCGGGAGCGCTGAGCAGCGCCCCGTTCTCCTGAGCGAGCACGTAGATCGTGAAGACGGCGACGGCGAGCAGCAGCCAGGCCCACACGGGGACCTTGACGGTGGCGGCGGACGCGGTGGAGGGGACGACGGATGCAGCAGTGGTCATGGCAGATTGACCCTTTCTTTCCATGCCTCGTGGACAGATCACGCCGCAGCCGGTCTCCTGGCTTCCAGATCGTCGCGCCTCCCCGCCTTCCCAGCGACCCGGCTGTTCACCTGAGGTCACCAGTGGCGATGGTGGGGACTTGCTCCCTGGTCACAGTGGCGAGGACCACGTCGGAATCACACCGACTTCCCGTGCACTGCGGCCCTCGCATCCTGACACAGGCCGACGGCCGGCGCCACGGGGGTGCGCCCGAATGCCTACGCGCGTCGCGTGATTCGCGTCCCGTAGAGGTGCGACTCGGCGAAGTCGTCCGTGTCGCGTGCGGCGAGCGCCCGCCCGACGAGGATGATCGCGGCCTGCCGCAGCCCGGCGGCCTCGACCTGGTCGGCGATGTCGGCGACGGTGCCGCGCAGCACGAGCTGGTCGGGCTGCTCGGCGTTGGCGACGACGACGACGGGGCAGTCGGCACCGTAGTCGTCGACGAGCGTCACCATCAGCTCGCGCGTGCGCCGGATCGCGAGGTGCAGCACGAGCGTCGCGCGCGACCGCGCGAAGTGGGCGAGCGACTCGGTCGCGGGCATCTGCGTCGAGTCGCGGTGCGCGCGGGTCAGCACGACCGACTGGGCGACCTCGGGCACGGTCAGCTCGCGCCCGATGAGCGCTGCCGCGGCGGCATACGCGGGCACCCCGGGCGTGACGTCCCAGGGCACGCCCGCCCGGTCGAGGCGCCGCGTCTGCTCGGCGACGGCCGAGTAGACGGACGGGTCGCCGGAGCACAGCCGCGCCACGTCGTGCCCGGCCTCGTGGGCCCGCACGCAGTGCTCGGTGATGGCGTCGAGGTCGAGGTGCTGGGTGTCGACGAGCTGCGCGCCGTCGGGGCAGTGCGCCAGCACCTCGGCGCCGATGTAGGTGCCGGCGTAGAGGCACACCTGCGACTCGCCGACGAGCCGCACGGCCCGCAGCGTCAGCAGGTCGGCAGCGCCCGGCCCTGCGCCGATGAAGTGCACGGTCATGTGTCGAACTCCGAATCTTCTTGCAGCACAGCCTTCTCCACGGACCACTGGACGATCGACCGAGCCGGCCTCCACCCGTGCAGCGACCCGATGACGTCCAGCTCCTCGACCGCGATGCGGCTCATCGACCCACCCAGCCGTCGGCGTGCTTCGTGCAGCACCAGCTCGGTCTCGACCGTGACGCCGTGGACGACGAGCCGCCCTCCCGGCGCGAGCGCCGTCCAGCACGCGTCGAGCAGATCAGCCGTGGCGCCGCCACCGACGAAGACGGCGTCGGGCCGGGGCAGCGCCGCGACGGCGTCGGCCGACCACGCCTCGACGACACGCAGGCCCGGGACGCCGAGGGCGCGCGCGTTGCGCCGCACCCGCCCGGCGCGCGCGGGGTCGCGCTCGACGGCGTGCACCTCGTTGCGCGGGTGCTGCCTCGCGAACTCGATGCCGACCGAGCCGGCACCGGCGCCCAGGTCCCACATGACGTCGCCGGGCCGCGGTGCGAGGTGGGCGAGCGCCGCCGCCCGCACGACGCGCTTGGTCAGCTGCCCGTCGTTCTCGAATGCCGTGTCGGGCAGTCCCGGCACGAGCGACGGAGCGCGCGTGGCGGGTCCCGACGAGCACTCGACGCACACGAGGTGCAATCGAGGGGCGGGACGGTCGTCCCACGATGCGGCCACGCCGTCGGTGCGCGACTCGGCGGGCGACCCGAGGTCGCCGAGCACCGTGACGCGGCTGCCGGCATACCCCTCGTCGACGAGGAGGGCGGCAACGCGCGACGGGGCGTCCTCACCAGAGGTGAGCACGACGAGCCGGGCGCGCGGGGCGAGGTCGCGCCGCAGCCGGTCGACGTCACGCCCGACCAGTGTCACGACCTCGCTGTCCTCGGCGGCCCAGCCCATGCGGGCGCGCGCGAGGGCGACGGACGAGACCGCGGGGTGCACGCGTACGGCGTCGGTGCCGAGCTCGCGGACGAGGGTCGAGCCGATGCCCGACACGTGCGGGTCACCGCTCGCCAGCACGACCACGCGCCTGCCCGAGACCTCGTCGAGGAGGGCGCGCAGACCGGGCAGGAGCGGCGACGGCCACGGCACGAGCCGCACGCCCGGCCGCTCGCCGAGCATGTCGAGGTGGCGGTCGCCACCGACGACGACGTCGGCCTCGTCGACCATGCGCCGCGCGTCGGGGTCGAGCGTCCCCAGCCCGGCGGCCCCGACCCCGACCACCTCGATCGGCACGACGTCGATCGGCACGTCACTCGCTCGGGCGGTCACAGCGGCGACCCTAGCGCGGACGAAGATCGGCAGACGGATCTGCCCGTTCCGGTCATGCCCGTGCCCTCCCGGCCCCATCATGGGCTATCGCAGGGCGTCAGGGGACCGTCGGGGATGCCGTGCGACCACGTCGCCACAGGGGAGGAAGAACCCAACCATGACTGATGCCCGCACGGACTCCGGCCGCGTCCCGACGACGCGACTGACGACCGTCAGCGCGCACGGAGGCAGCGTCACCTTCGACGTGCCCGCCGCCTGGGAGACGATCGTGCTGTCCGAGGACGCCGGCGTCGTGGCAGCCCTCGAGCCGGAACGGGCCGGGCTCTTCCGCACCAACTTCGTGCTCACCGCCGGACCCGTCGACGGGCCGCTCGGCGACTGGCAGCGCCAGGTCGCGCGGCACGACGAGGAGGTGGCCGAGCACCTGGTGCTCGACCACGAGGAGCTCGGTGTCGGCGGCCACGCCGGCTCCCGTCGCCTCACCACCCACTGGACTCCTGCCCGCGAGTCGGTGACGACGGAGTCGTGGTCGACGGTGGTCGGCGGCACGGGCGTCACCCTCACGGCGAACGTCGGCACGCTGCGCCTCACCGAGATGGCCCCGCTCATCGACGCGGTCGCCTCGAGCCTCGTCGTGCGCGAGACCGGCTGCGTGGCGGACGGCGTGCCGGGACACGTGCCCGCATGAGCGTGGAGTTCGACGCCGCGAACGGGACCCTTCGGCTCGACGCCGAGGCCTTCATCACCCTCGCGGAGCTCTCGAGCGACGCGGTCGACTCCTGCGACACCACGCTCGGCCGTCTCGTCGACGTCGGCGCCGTGACCGCCGGGGTGCCTCACCCGCTGCTCCGGCCCGGGCTCGCCGCCGTCGCGGGGTCGGTCGCCACTCTGCAGGTGCTCGTCGCCGGGCCCGAGGACGTACGCCTCCACCACGGCTGGCTGGCCGGTGACGCCGCCCTGCTCACCGACCTCGGCGACGGGACGTACGACTTCGCCTCGGTGTCGGCCGAGTTCGTGCCGGAGGCGATCGCCCGCGTCACGCTCGTCGGACCGCGTCCGCGTCTCGGCAGCGGCTCCGTCGTCGTCGACGAAGCGGTGCTCGACGACCTCGCGTCCAGCTCATCGACTGCCAGGGCAGCGGGCGTCGAGGCGCTCGCCGGGTTGCTCGCGCCGTGGCCGGCTGCCGCCGCCGCCGTGCGCGCCGGCGGCTGGCACCTCGCGCTCGTCGACGTCGCCTTCGTCGAGGCCGGGCGCACGGTCGCCCGCCGGCTCGCCTGGCTCGACACGGACGCCGGGATGCTGCGCATCGAGGCCGACGACCACGGGCCCGTGCTCGTGCCCGTCTCCGGCACGAAGCTCTGGCGGGCCGTCGTCGCGGTGCTGCCCGACGGCCTCGACGACCTCGGCCGCGGCTCGGTGGCCCGTTCGGCCTGACCGCGCCGCCGGACCTCGACGCGACGTGGCAGACTGCGCGTGGCGACTGGAGAGGAATCCGGTGCAAGTCCGGAGCGGTCCCGCCACTGTGAACCCCTGACCTGACGGTCGCGGGAAGCCAGGGCATCTCCCGTCGCTGGTCGCGCCCGCCGGGTGCGTCCGGTCCACCGACGCGGGCGAGGCACCCGCAGGAGGCTCGCAGCGACATGCGCGACGGCACGAACGACCGCACGAACGACGGCACGAACCAGGCCGGCAGCGACCCGGCGGCTCGCCCGGCCACCTTCCCCTTCTCGGCCGTCGTCGGCTCGGACGACCTCGCCCTCGCGCTCGTGCTCACGGCCGTCTCCCCCGACGTCGGCGGCGTGCTCGTGCGCGGCGAGAAGGGCACCGCGAAGTCGACGATGGTGCGTGGCCTCGCCGCCGTCCTGCCGCACCAGCAGGTCGTCGCCGGCTGCCGCTTCGGTTGCGCCCCCGCCGACGCTGCAGCTTCGGGCTGCCCCGACGGGCCCCACGACGCGAACGCCGACGCCGACACCCGCGCGGCCCGGCTCGTCGAGCTGCCGATCGGCGCCACCGAGGACCGCGTCGTCGGGTCGCTCGACCTCGAGCGGGCGCTGGGACGTGGCGAGACGGCATACCAGCCCGGACTGCTCGCAGCCGCGAACCGCGGCATCCTCTACGTCGACGAGGTCAACCTGCTCCACGACCACCTCGTCGACCTCCTGCTCGACGCGGCCGCGATGGGCCGCAACACCGTCGAACGCGACGGCGTCTCCGTCTCGCACGCCGCGCGCATCGTCCTTGTCGGCACGATGAACCCCGAGGAGGGCGAGCTGCGACCGCAGCTGCTCGACCGCTTCGGGCTGACCGTCGAGGTCGCGGCGCCCCGTGAGCCTGCGCTGCGCGCCGAGGTCGTACGCCGCCGGCTCGCCTTCGACGCCGACCCGACCGGGTTCGTGGCGCGGTTCCGGGCCGAACAGGACGCGCTGCGCGACCGCATCGCCGCAGCCCGCTCGGCGCTCGGCTCCGTCGCACTGCCGGACCGCGAGCTGACGCGGATCGCCCACGTGTGCGCGGGCTTCGAGGTCGACGGGCTGCGCGCCGACATCGTCACCGCACGGGCTGCCGTCGCCCACGCGGCCTGGGCAGGGCGTGACGCCGTGACGGTCGACGACGTGCGCGCCGCCGCCCGGCTCGCCCTGCCCCACCGGCGACGCCGCAACCCCTTCGACTCCCCCGGTCTCGACGAGGACCTGCTCGAACAGCTGCTGCGCGACGGTGACCCGGGTCCCGAGCCCGACGGTGGAGGACAGCCCGAGACCGACGAGGCGGCGAGCGAAGCGAGTCCGCCGACCCGAGCCGAGCAGGAGGCGGCGAGCGAAGCGAGCCCGCCGACCGAGGGCAGCGAGCCCAGCGAGCCGAGCGAACCCAGCGAACCCAGCGAGCCGAGCGAGCCCCAGCCCGCTGGGGCCCCGGCCGCGTCCGGCGTGAGCGCCGCCGACGAGCCCTACCGCGCCCGCCTGCTGCGCGCCAAGGGCATCGGGCACGGCGACCCCGGGCGTCGTTCGACCGCCATCACGAGCTCGGGGCGCCGGGTCGGCTCGACGACCCGCCCCACCGGCCCGGTGCACCTGCCCGCGACGATCCGCGCGGCCGCGAGCCGGGCCACCACGAGCCCGGCGCGCGCGAGCGCCCGACTGCGGGTCCTCCCGGGCGACCTGCGGCGGTCGGTGCTCCAGGGCCGGGAGTCCAACCTCGTGCTGCTGTGCGTCGACGCGTCCGGCTCGATGGCCGCTCGCCGGCGCATGGAGGCGGTGAAGTCCGCCGTGCTGTCCCTGCTGCTCGACGCCTACCAGCGCCGTGACAAGGTCGGTCTCGTGACCTTCCGCGGCGCCGGCGCCGAGCTCGTCCTGCCCCCGACCGGGTCGGTCGACGTGGCCGCGCGCCGGCTGCGCGAGCTCCCCCACGGTGGGCGCACGCCCCTCGCGGAAGGGCTCGGGACGGCCTACGAGACCCTTCGCGTCGAGCGGCTGCGCGACCCGAACCGGCGCCCGCTCCTCGTCGTCGTCACCGACGGCCGGGCCACGAGCGGCCCGGACGCCCTCGCCCGCTCGGCCCGCGTGGCCGCCCGGCTGTGCCACGAGGGCGTCGAGTCCGTGGTGCTCGACTGCGAGACCGGGCGCTTCCGGATGGGCCTCGCCGGCCGCCTCGCCGAGCAGCTCGGTGCCGAGCACCTGCCCGTCGGTGAGCTCGCAGCGTCGGCCATCGTGGGTGCCGCGCGCGCGACGCGCGAGACCTCGGGAAGGGCCGCCTGATGCGCGGCCAGCCGACCACGGTCCCGGCCGACGGGCTGACCACCCGGCAGCGCCGCAACCGGCCGCTCGTCATCGTCCACACGGGCGACGGCAAGGGGAAGTCGACGGCCGCCTTCGGCCTCGCCCTGCGCGGCTGGAACCAGGGCTGGTCGGTCGGGGTGTTCCAGTTCGTCAAGAGCGCGAAGTGGCGCATCGGCGAGCAGACTGCGGTCGAGACCCTCGGCGAGCTGCACCGCGAGACCGGCCAGGGCGGCCCCATGGAGTGGCACAAGATGGGCGCCGGCTGGTCGTGGAGCCGCAAGGAGGGCACCGACGAGGACCACGCCGAGGCCGCCCGCGAGGGGTGGGCCGAGATCAAGCGCCGCCTGGCCGACGAGACGCACGGCGTCTACGTGCTCGACGAGTTCACCTACCCGATGGCGTGGGGATGGATCGACGTCCACGACGTCGTCACCACCCTGCGCGACCGGCCGGGGCACCAGCACGTCGTCATCACGGGACGTCGCTGCCCGCAGGAGGTCCTCGACCTGGCCGACCTCGTGACCGAGATGACGAAGGTGAAGCACCCCTTCGACGCCGGCCAGAAGGGACAGAGGGGGATCGAGTGGTGAGCGCCATCGACACCGCCCTCGGCCGCCTGCCACGCACCGGCGACGCCCCGCAGGAGCCGACCACCATCGCGCTCCCCCGCGTCGTCGTCTCGGCGCCGGGTTCGGGGCACGGCAAGACGACGCTGGCCACCGGACTCATGGCCGCGCTGCGCGCCCGCGGGCTGGGCGTGGCCGGCTTCAAGGTCGGCCCCGACTTCATCGACCCCGGCTACCACTCCCTCGCCACCGGACGGCCCGGCCGCAACCTCGACCCGTTCCTCACGAGCCAGGCGCTCGTCGCGCCACTGCTCGTCCACGGCGCCACCGCCGACGGCCCCACCGACGTGGCGGTCGTCGAAGGGGTCATGGGGCTCTTCGACGGCCGCATCGGCGGAGACGGCTACGCCTCGACCGCGCACGTCGCCTCGCTGACCCGCTCCCCCATCGTGCTGGCCCTCGACGTCAGCCACATGACCCGCACGGCCGCGGCGATCGTCCACGGCCTCGCCACCTTCGAGCCGGGCGTCCGCGTGGCCGGTGTCGTGCTCAACAAGGCAGCGTCGGGGCGCCACATGCGCGAGGTCTGGTCGGCGCTCGAGTCCACCGGCGTGCCGGTCCTCGGCGTGCTCCCGCGCGACGCCGGCATCGCCGCGCCGTCACGGCACCTCGGGCTCGTGCCCGCGGCCGAGCGCGACGAGGCTGCCGAGTCGGTGGCCCTGCTCGCCGAACGCGTCGCCGAGCACGTCGACCTCGACCAGCTGATGGCCATCGCCGGATCGGCGCCCGAGCTCGATGCCGCGGCCTGGGACGCATCGGCTGCCCTCGGTGACGCCGCGCGCCCTGCCGCTCGCTCGGGCTCGAGTGCGCGTCGACCGGTCGTGGCGGTCGCCGGAGGACGGGCCTTCACGTTCCGCTACGCCGAGACCGACGAGCTGCTGCGTGCCGCGGGGCTCGAGCCGATCGTCTTCGACCCGCTGACGGCGCCGAGCCTCCCGGCCGGCACTGCGGGCCTCTACCTCGGAGGCGGCTTCCCCGAGGTGCACGCCGAGGAGCTGTCGGCCAACTCCGCCCTGCGAGAAGGCATCCGTCATGCCGTGGGGGCGGGCCTGCCGACGGTTGCCGAGTGCGCCGGCATGCTCTACCTCAGCGCCTCCGTCGACGGGAACGAGATGGTCGGGGCCATCCCGGGTGTCGGCTCCATGGGCCCGCGCCTCACTCTCGGCTACCGCACGGCCGTGGCACCGGGCGACTCCGTGCTGGGGGTCCCGGGCACCCGGGTCACCGGCCACGAGTTCCACCGGACGACGATCAGCGCGGACGACGCCGACCGCTCGACCGGCGCCACGGCGTGGCTGCTCGACGGCACTCCCGACGGCTTCGCCCTCGACCCGGCGGGCACCGGACGCGCGACCCTCCACGCGTCGTACCTCCACACCCACTGGGCGGGCCACCCGCACCTCGCGGCCCGCTTCGCCGACGCCGTCCACGCGTATGCCGCCACGGCGCGCTCCCCGAGGCAGGCGTCGTGAGCGTCGACCTGCACCACCACGGCGACCGCGACGTCGCGCCCGGCCTCGTCGACCTGGCCGTCAACGTGCGCCTGCCCGCTCCCCCTCCCTGGCTCGCCGACGTCATCGCCGGCTCGCTGCACGACCTGGGCCGCTACCCCGACCCGGCTCCGGCAGTCGAGGCGATCGCCGCCCGGCACGGCGTCGACCCCGCGTGCGTGCTGCCGACCGCGGGCGGCGCGGAGGCGTTCACGCTGGTGGCGCGGGGCGTCCGGGCCTCACACGCGGTCGTCGTGCACCCGCAGTTCACCGAGCCCGAGGCTGCGCTCGCCGCCGCCGGGCACGACGTCACGCGGTGCGTGCTGTCGCCTGACACCGGCTTCCGGCTCGACCCGCGCAGCTTCGCTGTGGGGAGCGAGCACGAGGGCGCCGACCTCGTCGTGGTCGGCAACCCGACGAACCCGACAGGCGTGCTGCACCCGGCCGCCGACCTGCACTCCCTGCGGGCGCCGGGTCGTCTCGTCGTGGTGGACGAGGCGTTCATGGACGCCGTGCCGGGCGAGACGGAGTCTGTCGTCGGGCCCGACCTGGAGGGCCTTCTGGTCGTCCGGTCGCTGACCAAGACGTGGGGGCTGGCAGGCCTGAGGGCCGGCTACGTGGTGGGTGACGCGGCCGTCGTCGCCGCCCTTCGCGCCGTGCAGCCGCCGTGGTCGGTGTCGAGCCCCGCCGTGGCCGCCACGGTGGCCTGCCTCTCGGATCGCGCCGTCGCCGAGGCCGAGGCCGGCGCCCTGACGATCGCCGCCGACCGCGACGTGCTCGTGCGGGAGCTCGAGGCGGTCGGGCTGTCCGCGGCCGCTCCCTCGGGCGCCCCCTTCGTGCTCGTCGACACGAGCCCGCTGGGCGCTCACTCGGTGCGTGAGGAGCTCGCCCGTCTCGGCTTCGCCGTGCGCCGCGGCGAGACGTTCCCGGGCCTCGGACCCACCTGGGTCCGGCTGGCCGTGCGAGACGCTGGGACGTCGCGGTCCGTCGCAGCCGCGTTCGCCGAGCTGGGGAGGGTGCGCCGTGTCGCCTGAGCTGAGCTTCAGCGGCCTGTCGGTCCTGCTCGCCCGCGTCGTGCCGCACACGGTCGCCACCGTGCACGCGCTGCTGCGCGACGGCGCCCAGGTCACCGTTGCTGCCGAGCTCACCGACCTGCCGACCTCGTTGCGCGACCTCGCAGAGCGCGGGCTCGTCGCCCTCGACGCGGGGGCCGACCCGACCGCGTACGACGTCGTGCTCCGGGCGGACGTCTCCACCGCACCCGCTGCAGCCGACCTGAAGGTCACCACCGCGAGCGGGACCGTCGGGTCCGTCACGCTCCTGGGCGGCGGGCTCGGCGACCCCGGACTGCTCACCGTGGCGGGCATCGAGGCCATCCGTCAGGCGGACGTGATCGTCCACGACCGACTCGCTCCGCTCAGCGCGCTGCGCCACGCCCGCGACGACGTCCGGGTCATCGACGTCGGCAAGATCCCGCGCGGCGACTTCACCCCCCAGGAACGCATCAACGACCTCATCGTCGAGCATGCGCTCGCGGGGCGGAACGTGCTGCGGTTCAAGGGCGGCGACAACTTCGTCTTCGGCCGTGGAGGGGAGGAGGCCGAGGCCTGCGCCGCTCGAGGCATCCCCGTGGCGGTGATCCCGGGCATCTCCTCGAGCATCGCCGCCCCCGCCCTCGCGGGCATCCCGGTCACGCACCGCACGCTGGTCCAGGGCTTCACGGTCGTCAGCGGGCACGTCGCTCCGGGCGACCCACGCAGCACGCTCGACTGGGGTGCGATCGCCCGCAGCAACACGACGATCGTCATCCTCATGGGCGTGGCGACCCTGGCGGTCGTCGCGGAAACCCTTGTTTCCGAGGGGATGTCGGCACAGACCCCGGCCGCCGTCGTCGCCGACGCGGGGTTGCCGAGCATGCACACCGCGCGTGCTCCCCTGGCCCAGATCGCCGAGACGTGTGCCCGTGAGGGAATCGGCGCACCCGCGGTCGTCGTCATCGGCGAGGTGGCCGCGCTCGACGTGCTCCGATGAGCAGGTCCCTCGGGCTGGCTCTCGGCTACCTGCTGGACCTGGCCGTCGGCGACCCACGTCGCTGGCATCCCGTCGCCGGGTTCGGCTCTGCTGCAGCGGCGCTCGAGCGCAGGACGTATGCCGCCCGCCGCGCTTCCGGTGCCACGCACGTCGCCGCCCTCGTCGGCGCGACGGCGCTCCTCGGCGTCGTCGCCGAGCGGTCGAGCCGCCGGTTCGGGCCGGCCCACACGCTGGCGACAGCTGCGGCCACCTGGGCTGTGCTGGGCGGGCACTCGCTCACGCGCGAGGCCCACACCATCGACGAGCAGCTCCGCCAGGGCGACCTCGCGGCCGCGCGCGTCCAGGTGCGCAACCTCGTGGGACGCGCCACGGCCGAGCTGGACGCCGACGAGGTGGCACGGGCCTGCATCGAGTCGCTGGCCGAGAACACCTCCGACGCCGTCGTGGCACCGCTGCTCTGGGGCGGCCTCCTCGGTGTCCCCGGTCTGCTCGGCTACCGCGCCGTCAACACCCTCGACGCCATGGTGGGCCATCGCAACGAGCGCTATGCCGAGTTCGGCTGGGCGGCAGCGAGACTCGACGACCTCGTGAACTGGGTGCCGGCGCGCGTCGCCGGCGCCATCGCGCTGGCCGCGGCGCCTTCGTCGGACCGAGCCGCCGCCGGATGGGAGGCCATACGCAGGGACGCACCCGCCCACCCGAGCCCGAACGGCGGCGTCGTCGAGGCGGCCTTCGCCGGTGTGCTCGGCGTGCGGCTCGGCGGGTCGAACACGTACGACGGTCGCGTCGAGGACCGCGGCACGCTCGGCACCGGACCGGCAGCGGGACGCGCCCACATCGCCCCCGCTGCACGTCTGGCCCGCAAGGTGGCCGCCGGCTCGCTCGCCGTGGGCCTCGCCATCGCCCTCTCCCGCACGAGAGCCCAGCTGGGTAGCGCTACTCAAATGGGCAGCCGCGCCGTATCTCCCTCGGGCTGAGCACCTCTGACGGGCGGTGCCGGGTCACCGAGGCCCGGCCAGTACCGAGGAGTTGTCATGAAGGACCTCTCACCCATGTCGGCCCGCTTCACCCGCAGCCACGAGGGCTACGTCCACCCGCCGCGGCTGGACGCCTGGGAGCAGACCGTGGTCGGCCCCGACGGCCTGCGCCCGAGCTGGCCCGGTGGCTCGATCTCCGGCAGCGATGACGGCTGGGACGACTGCGACGAGTGACCGGCACCCCGGCGACCGAAGGACGAAGGAGTAGAACCATGACCAGAGTTGCGATCGTCACCCTCGCGGGCGACCTCCACGCGTACGTGATCAGCAAGCACCTGCGCGAGGCGCACGACATCGACGCGGCCATCATCGCCTCCGACCGTCTCTCGGCCGCCGGGGGACTCACCTGGTCCAACGTGGACGGACCGGGACACACGCTGCCGACCGAGGAGGGCGGCACCGTCGACGTGCGCGGCCTCGACCTCGTCTGGTGGCGCCGTTGCCACGGCCGGCCGACGGTGCCCGACGCCGTCACCGACACGCAGCTGCGCAAGCTCGTGGTCAAGGACAACCGGGCTGCGCTGCGGGGCACCCTCATGGCCGGCTTCTCCGGCACGTGGATCAGCGACCCGTACGCGACGGAGCGCGCCCAGAACAAGCTGCTCCAGCTCAGCGTCGCGAGCGCGGTCGGTCTCACGGTGCCGCGCACGCTCGTCAGCTCCGACCCCACCGACGTGCGCGACTTCACCCGCGCCCACGGCGGCACGGTCATCGCCAAGACCCTCACCGGGCTGCTCGGCACGTCGCTGCAGGCGGGGCGGGTGACCCTCGACTCCCTCGACGACGACGCGGAGATCAGCGTCTCGGCGACGGTCTACCAGGAGGAGGTGCCCGGCACCGACCACCTGCGCGTCATGGTCTTCGGCGACGCGGTGCACGCGGCACGGATCAGCAGCGCCGAGCTGGACTGGCGGCTCGCCAACGACATGGTCGTCGAGCCGGTCGAGCTCGAGCCACGGCTCTCGGACGCCCTCCGCGACGTCACCCGGCGCCTCGGGCTGCGGATGGGCGTCTACGACCTCAAGGTGCGTCCCGACGGGCACCCGGTCTTCCTCGAGGTCAACCCGCAGGGGCAGTTCCTCTTCGTCGAGGGCATGTCGGACATGCCGCTGGGCGCCGCCTTCGCCGACTTCGTGGCCGCCGAGCTCGCACTCAGTCCTCGCAGTCCGGCACCCGCGCTCTGAGGTCGATCACCGGCCGCGCGTCGGAAAAGTGGGCACTCGACCGAGACTTCTCGTCGAGTGCCCACTTCCCGACGGGGTCCGGCGTGGTCCCGTCAGGGGGTCGGGTGGAGGTCGACCTCGTCGCCGACGCGGATGGTGCCCGACGTGAGCAGCCGGAACACCGTGCCGGCCCGGGCGTGCAGCGCCCGCGCGGCGCCGGGGCCGAGGTTGTCGTCGAGCAGGCGGCACGGCGCAGCCACCCGCACGACCTCGAGCTCGACGTCGCCGATGGCGATGCGCGTGCCGGGCTTCGTCGGGATGTCGCCGCCCGAGATCGTGACGTTGCGCCGGGTGAGTCCGGGGTCGACGGGCCGCCCGAGGGCTTCGGCCGCGGCCGCCAGGTCGGTGGCCGACTGCACCGTGACGTGCCGGTGCTTGCTGCCGTGGTAGCGGTCACCGACGAGACCGGCACCTGCCTCGGCCTCCACGCTCTCCACCGAGCGGGTCGGCAGGCGGCGCGCCTTCGCCACGTGGAGCCCCACGACGGTCGGCCGAGCCGTCACGCCTCGGCCTTCGGCTGGGGCGGCACGGGCGGGATGCGCAGCCCCGGGAGGGGCGTGCCGTGCTCGCGTCGGTACCACGCGGCATACGCGGCGACGGCGGTGGGGAGGGTCGGGTAGATGAGGTCCGCACCCACCTGCTCGACGAGGCCCCCCGCCTCGAGCGAGACGCGCATGTCCTGCTTGACCCGCGCCATGGCGAACACGATGCCACGCCGCTCGAGCGTCGCGCGCAGCGCCTCGAGCGCGTCGACTGCCGTGAGGTCGACCTCGGTGTTGGCCTCGGCGTTGAGCAGGAACCACTCCACCCCGCCGCGCTGCTGGGCCGCGTCGACCACCTCCAGCGCGCGTCGCGTGAAGTCGTCGGCGTTGGCGAAGAAGAGCGGTGAGTCGTACCGGTAGACGACCAGGCCCGGCACCTGCACGGCGTCCGGGTGGTCGTCGATGTCGTGCATGCCGGCGACGTCGGGCACATAGCCGAGCACGCCGTCGTGGGGGTGCACGATGCGCCGCAGGAGGTCGAGCACCGACAGCGCGATGGCGGCACCGATGCCCGGCAGCACCCCGAAGAGCAGCACCGCAGCCGTCGTCGACAGCGCCAGCACGAGCTCGCTGCGGCGGAAGGCGGCGATGCGCCGCATCTCCGGGATGTCGACGAGTCGGATCGCCGCGTAGACCACGACCGCCCCGAGAGCCGCCGTCGGGAAGGCCCCGATGACCGGCCCGAGCCACAGCAGCGTCGCGACGACGAGCGCGAGCGAGACGAGGGAGTGCAGCTGCGTGCGCGCGCCCATCGCGTCGGCGATGACGGTGCGGCTGCCGCTCGAGCTGACCGGGAAGCCCTGGAGCAGACCGGTGGCGACGTTGGCGCCGCCGAGCGCGAGGAACTCCTGGTTGCTGTCGATGCTCTCGCGGTGGCGCGCCCCGAAGGCACGCCCCGTGAGCACGTTGTCGGAGTAGGCGACGACGGCGATGCCGAGGGCAGCGGGGAGGAGCCGCCACACGTCGACGTTGCCGAGGTCGGGCACGCGGATCGCCGGGAGCCCCTGGGGCACGTCGCCCACGACCGAGACCCCGGCGCGGTCGACGAGCCCGAACACCGCCACGACGAGGGTCGCCCCGAGCATGCCGATGAGCGGGCCGGGCCAGGTCGGCCGCAGGCGCTGGAAGCCGAGGAGGACGACGAGCACCCCCGCCGACAACAGCAGTGTCGGCACGTGCACGGCGCCCAGGTGCGTGGCGGCGTACCTCAGCTCCTGGACGAACGAGTCGCCCTGCACGCGGATGCCGGTCACCTTGCCGATCTGGCTGACGACCATGAGCGCCGCGATGCCGGCCATGTAGCCGACGAGCACCGGCTTGGAGAGCAGGTCGGAGAGGAACCCGAGACGCGTGAGGAAGCCGACGACACAGATCAGCCCGACGGCGATCGCCAGCAGTGCCGCCATCTCCTGCCGCATCGCCACACCGCCCGCGCCCGTGACGAGGGCGCCGATGCCTGCCGCCGTCATGAGGGCGGTCGTCGACTCGGGCCCGACGGAGAGCCGCCGCGACGACCCGAGCACGGCGTAGACGAGCAGGCTCGGGCCCACCGCCCAGAGTCCCGTGACCGCGGGGAGTCCGGCCACCTCGGCGTACGCGAGGACCTGGGGCACGAGGTACGCGGCGACGGTGATGCCGCCGAGCACGTCGCCGCGCATCCACACCTTGTCGTAGTCGCGCAGCACGGCGAGCCCCGGGAGCAGCCGCTCCCACAGCGCCCGCTCCCGCTGCACCGCCGTCACGCGACGAAGGTACGCGACGAGGTATGCCGTCAGGTGCGTTTCGGGTCGAGTGCGGTCCCGACGTCGGCGACGACGTCGGACACGCCCTCGGCCACGACCTCGGCCAGCGCGGCGTCCACCGACTCGACGACCCGCAGGCCCCGCGGAACGGCCGGTCGCCGGACCACCACGACGGGGACGCCGACGTCGTGCGCCGCAGCGAGCTTGGCCTCGGTGAGGGCGCCGCCGGAGTCCTTCGTGAGCAGCACGTCGATGCGGCGGCTCTCGAGCAGCTCGCGCTCGGCGGCATACGGGTACGGCCCGCGGGCGCGCAGCACCTCCCAGCCGGAAGGCACCGCCCAGTCGGGCGGGTCGACCACGCGGGCGAGGACGTAGCGGTCGGTCCACCGCGCGAACGACTCGAGCTGCTGACGGCCGGTGGTGATGAAGGGGCGCCGCCCCAGCTCCTCGGCGGCACGCCGGGCCGCGTCGACGTCGTCGACCCACGTGAAGGTGTCCGCCAGGGGGTGGACCGACCAGCCGGGGCGCTGCAGCCGCACGAGCGGCACCCCGACGCGCGCGGCGGCGGCGACGGCGTTGGCGGTGATCTGCTGGGCGAAGGGGTGGGTGGCGTCGACGACGTGCGTGAAGCCCTCGGCGACGAGGTGGTCGGCGAGGCCGTCGACCCCGCCGAAGCCACCGACGCGGACGGCTCCCACGGGCAGGGCCGGAGCGCTGACCCGGCCGGCGAGGCTCGACACGACGTCGATGCCGCGGTCGACGAGCCCGGCGGCGAGCGCCCGGGCCTCGCCAGTTCCCCCGAGGACGAGGACCCGCACGTCAGGCGGGGACGCGCAGGCGCCGCGACATCTCGCCGACGGCCACGGTGATCGAGTGGCCGAGGTGCACGCAGCCTCCCTCGATCTCGTCCTGCTGGCTGCCGCCGAGACCGATGACGACCTCGGGGTGACTGCGGTTGACCGTCTCGACGATCTTGCGGGCGGCGGCGATGTCGACGTGTCGCGGCACGGCCATGACCATGCCCGCGGCCCGGCGTGCCTCGATGGCGCGCACCCACTCCTCGGCGGGCAGGTCGGCGCCGACGTAGACGGTGGCGAACCCGGCACGGCGTGCGGCGACGGCGAAGGCGAGCAGGCCGAGCTCGTGCCGGGCGCCCGGCGGCAGGCCGATGAGCAGGGTCGGCCCGTCGGACCGGCCCGAGGCGGCCTCGTAGGCGGCCGCGAGACGGCGCTGCACGGCATACGAGACGAGGTGCTCACCGGCGACGGTGAGGCGGCCGTGCGCCCACTCCTCGCCGACGAGCTCGAGCGTCGGCATGAGCCAGTCGTCGACGACGTGCTCGAAGGTGCCGAGGCTGAAGCGGGCGTCGAGCACCGCGGTCGCCGACGCGCTGTCGAGCCGCTCGGCGGCGCGGATGAAGGCCTCGGCGTCCTCGGACTGGTAGCGGCTGCCCGGCCGCAGGGGCGCCACGCGACGGGGGACGGCGTGGGTGCGCTCGCGGCCGTCGCGGCCGTCCTTGCCGGCCGGGTCGCGGGACGAGAGGCGGCGCAGGGTCTCGGCCGCCGCCTCACGGGCCGACCAGCCCTCGTTGACGAGGGAGTTCATGATGGCGAGGGCGCGCACGTCCTCGGCGCCGTAGAGCCGGTAGCCGCCGTCGGAACGCTTGGGGCTGACGACGCCGTAGCGTCGCTCCCAGGCACGCAGGGTGGCGACGCTGATCCCGGTCAGCTCCGCCGCGCGTTTGATGGTGTACATGGTTATGCCAGCTGTCCGAGTGCCCGGCGCAGGCCTTGCTCGGCCTCGTCACCGAGCTTCTTGAAGGCCGGCGCGAAGAGCGGCGCGACGAGCTTGGCGACGCCCTTGAACTCGAACTCGGCCCGGTAGGTGACGGTCGTGCCCGTGCCGCTGCCGGGGCTGCCGGCGTCGCCGCCGCCCCCCATCACGGTGCGCACGAAGGTCATGGTGTCGTGGGCGACGACGGTCGCGTTCTCGCCGCGCAGCGCGACCTTCTCGCCCGGCACGTGCTCGGTGACCAGGTAGTCGAGCTCGGTCTCGCGGCCGAGGAACTTCGAGGTGTTGTGGTACCGCGTGCCGACGCCGCCCTCGCCGGCGACGCGCTCGGTGCGGACCGTGCCGGGGTCCCAGTCGTTGGTGTTGGTGAAGTCGGAGAGGTAGGCGAAGACGCGGTCCACCGGCTGCTCGACGGTGACGGTGCGCACGATGACCATGGCCTACTCCCAAACCTTTGACATACCTTGAACAGCCACTCTACGGTGTGGACGAAGGATGGACAACGCACCACGTCGAAACCGCGTCGAAACCGACGGCCCGACAAGGTCGCTGGCCGCCGCAATCCGGTCGGGGCGCCGCGCCGAACCACCCGGGACCCATCAGCCAGGAGGCCTCGGTGAACCGCCCCCACAGCACCCCCCGACCCCGCACGGGACCCAGCACCAGACCCTCGGCAGCCGTCATCGGCGCGGGCGTCTCGGGCCTCACGGCCGCCCACGTGCTCAGCGCGACCCACGACGTGACGCTCTTCGAGAGCGACCGCCGGCTCGGCGGCCACGCGCACACCCACGACGTGCCCGGCCGTGACGGGCCGCTGCGCATCGACAGCGGGTTCATCGTCCACAACGAGAAGACCTACCCGCACCTGCTCCGCCTCTTCCGCGAGCTCGACGTGCCCACGCAGCCGACCGAGATGAGCATGAGCATCACGTGCCGGGGCTGCGGGCTCTCGTATGCCGGCGGGCGCGGCCCCAAGGGGATGTTCGCCCAGCGTCGCCGCCTCGCCGACCCCCGCTTCGTGCGGATGCTGGCCGACGTGCCGCGCTTCCACCGCGCGGCCCGTGCCCTCCTCGCCGACGAGACGCAGCACCCGACGTGGGGTGAGTTCCTCGCGCAGCACCGCTTCTCCACCTACTTCGTGCGGCACTTCGCCATCCCGCTCGTGGCCTGCGTCTGGTCGTGCGGCGACCTCGACGCGTCGTCCTACCCCGCGCGTCACCTCTTCCGGTTCCTCGACCACCACGGCATGCTGACGGTGACGGGCTCGCCCACGTGGCGCACCGTCACCGGCGGGTCGGCGACCTACGTCGAACGGCTCGTCGAGCGTCTGCCCGACGTGCGCAAGGAGAGCCCCGTGACCGCAGTGGCCAGGCACGACGACGGGGTCGACGTGATCGTCGGCGGCGGCCACACCACGACGTTCGACCGCGTCGTCGTCGCCACCCACGCCGACCAGGCGCTCGACCTGCTCGCCGACGCCACCCCGGACGAGAAGCGGGACCTGTCGGCGATCCGCTACTCGCGCAACGAGACGTGGCTGCACCGCGACTCGTCGGTGCTGCCGAGGCCGAGGCAGGCCAAGGCGTCGTGGAACTACCGCATGCACGCTTGCGACGCACCGGCGCCCGACGTGACGGTCAGCTACTGGATGAACCGCCTGCACGGCCTCACCGACGCCGACGACCACGTCGTCACCCTCAACCCCGCCGGCGCCGTCGACGAGTCCCTCGTCACGGCGCGGATGACCTACGACCACCCGATCTTCACCCGTGAGGCCGTCGACGCTGCGGCCCGGCTGCGTGGCGCCGGCGGCGACCGCCTCGCCTTCGCCGGGGCACACCTCGGCTGGGGCTTCCACGAGGACGGGTGCCGGTCGGGCGTGGAGGCGGCCGAGTCCTTCGGGGTCCGCTGGTGACAGCGGTCCTGACGCCGCCCCCGGTGCCGGCCCTCGTCGACGGAACCGTCGCCCACTCACGCCGCACCCCCCTGCGCCACAGCTTCACGTACGGCCACTACCAGTGGCTCGTCGACCTCGACGACCTGCCCCGGATGCCTTGGCCCGTAAAGCTGTTCGCCCGGTTCGACGCGCGCGACCACCTCGACCGCGGACGGCTCGGCGGCGGCATACGCGGCGACGTCTCGCGGTTCCTCGAGGCGCGCGGCGTCACGCTCGAGCCCACCGACCGGGTGCTCATGCTCGCCAATGCCCGGGTGCTGGGGCACACCTTCGACCCGCTGTCGGTCTTCTGGTGCCTCCGGCCCGACAACAGCCTGCTCGCCGTCGTCTTCGAGGTGCACAACACGTACGGCGAGCGCCACGGGTACCTGCTCGACGTCGCCGACGACGGCACGGCGACGGTGGGTAAGGCCTTCTACGTGTCGCCCTTCAACGACACGAGCGGCGAGTATGCCGTCCGCCTCGTGCTCGAGCCGCGTGCCGTCAGCGTGACCGTCGCCCTCGAGCGCGGAGGCGAGCGCATCATGACCGCCGTGACGCGCGGCACCCCCGAGCCGGCGACCCCTCGCGCCCTGCTCCGACTCGTCCGACGCCACGGGCTGATGACCCAGCGCGTGACCGCCCTGATCCGCGCGCACGGCATCCGGCTCTGGTTGCGCCGCCTGCCCGTCGTGCCCCGCCCCCGACACCCCGAGGAGGCCGTCCGATGACCGCCCAGTCCCCCACCATGGCCCAGCCGCTCTGCCTGCGCCGCCCCACCCTGCGCGTGCTGTGCGTGCGGGCCCGCCTGGCCCGCAGCATCCTCTCCCAGGTGGCCAAACGCGTGCCCGTCGACGTCGTCATGCCCGACGGCTCGCTCCTCGACGGCGGCACGCGCCGCGCCGACCGCCCGGCCCTCGAGATCGTCCGCCCGACCGCCCTCTTCGAGCGGCTCGCGCACCACCCGAAGATCGGCATCGGCGAGGGCTACATGGCCGGCGACTGGAAGGCGGCCGAGGGCACCGACCTCGCCGACCTCCTCACGCCGTTCGCCGAGCGCATGACGACGGCCGTGCCGCCGGGGTGGCTGCGACTGCGGGGCGTCGTCGACCGCCGCATCCCGTCGATCCAGAACAACTCGCTGCTCGGGTCGCGCCGCAACATCGAGGCGCACTACGACCTGTCCAACGACCTCTTCGCGACGTTCCTCGACGAGACGATGAGCTACAGCTCGGCGATCTTCGACCCGGACCAGCCGCTGCGCACGCAGTCGTTCGAGGAGGCGCAGCTGCGCAAGGTGCACGCCATCCTCGACATGGCCAAGGTCGGGCAGCACACGCGCCTGCTCGAGATCGGCACCGGCTGGGGCACGCTCGCCCTCGAGGCCGCACGTCGCGGCGCGACCGTCACGTCCGTCACCCTGTCCAAGGAGCAGGCCGCACTGGCCCGGGTCCGGGTGGCCGAGGCCGGCTACGCCGACCAGGTCGACATCCGCATCCAGGACTACCGCGAGGTCGAGGGTGTCTACGACGCCGTCGTCAGCGTCGAGATGATCGAGGCCGTCGGCGAGGAGTACTGGGAGACCTACTTCCGCACCATCGACGAGCGGCTCGCCCCCGGTGGTGTCGCCGCCGTGCAGGCGATCCTCATGTCGCACGAGCGGCTGCTCGCGACGAAGCACTCCTACGGCTGGATCCAGAAGCACATCTTCCCCGGCGGCCTCATCCCGAGCCTCCAGGCGATCCACGAGACCACCTCGGCAGCCACGAGCCTGCGGATGACGGGCGTCGACGCGTTCGGCAGCGACTACGCCGAGACGCTGCGGCGCTGGCGCGAGACGTTCCTCGCCCGCTGGCCCGAGGTCAACGCGCTCGGCTTCGACGAGACGTTCCGCCGCAAGTGGGAGTTCTACCTGGCCTACTGCGAGGCGGGCTTCGCCACGGCCTACCTCGACGTCGCCCAGCTGCGACTCGAGCGGGAGGTCGAGCAGGAGGTCGAGCGCGAGGAGGCGCCGGTCTGATGGTCGATCCGAGCACGTCGATCCTGTGGTTCCGCCGCGACCTGCGGCTGAGCGACCACCCGGCGCTGCTCGCAGCCGTCGACAGTGCGACGCGCGTGCTGCCGGTGTTCGTGCTCGACCCCCGGCTGCTCGACACCGACACGCCACGCTCGCAGCGGCTGCTCGCCTCCCTCAAGGCCCTGTCGAAGGACACCCGCGACGCGCTCGTCATCCGCAGCGGCGACCCCGTCGACGTCATCCCGCGCCTCGCGAAGCAGGTCGGCGCCCACCAGGTGCACGTCTCGCGCGAGACGACGCCCTACGGCCGCCGCCGCGACGAGAAGGTCGATAAGGCGCTGGCCGACCAGGGCTGCGAGCTCGTCGCCACCGGCACGCCGTATGCCGTCGGGCCAGGTCGCATCGTCAACCAGTCCGGTTCTCCCTACAAGGTCTTCACGCCGTTCTCCAGGGCATGGCACCAGCACGGGCGACCCGCACCCGCCGCACGCCCCAAGCGCATCGCCTGGCTGCGCGACGACGTGCGCAGCGACCCGTTGCCGAAGGCGCCGCACATGGAGGCCGGTGAGGCAGCCGCGCTCAAGCGGTGGCAGGCGTTCCTCCACGACGGCTTGACGGCATACGACGACGAACGCGACCGACCCGACCTCGACACGACCTCGCGGCTGTCGGCCCCCTTGAAGTACGGCGAGATCCACCCGCGCACCATCCTCGCCGACATCGCCGCCCACTCGGCCGGGCGCTCGAAGGCGGCGACGGCATACGTCACCGAGCTCATCTGGCGCGAGTTCTACGCCGACGTGCTCTGGCACAACCCGCGCTCGGCCTGGCACGACCTGCGGCCCGAGCTCGCGAAGCTGCCCTACGACACGGGGGCCGAGACCGACCGGCTCGTCGACGCGTGGCGCGAGGGACGCACCGGCTACCCCGTCGTCGACGCGGGGATGCGCCAGCTGCTCGAGGAGGGCTGGATGCACAACCGGGTGCGCATGATCACGGCCAGCTTCCTCACCAAGGACCTCCACGTCTGGTGGCCGGTCGGTGCCCAGCACTTCCTCGACCACCTCATCGACGGCGACATCGCCTCGAACAACCACGGCTGGCAGTGGGTCGCCGGCACCGGCACCGACGCATCGCCCTACTTCCGCGTCTTCAACCCGGTGACGCAGGGGCGCAAGTTCGACCCGGACGGCGAGTACGTGCGGCGCTGGGTGCCGGAGCTGCGCCACCTGAGCGGCGCGGCGGCGCACGAGCCGTGGAAGCACGAGAACGGGTACGACGACGAGTATCCGGAGCGGATCGTCGACCACGACGACGAGCGCAAGGAGACGCTGGCTCGCTACGAGCGGGCCCGAGGCTAGGCGAGGAGTCGACACGATGCGGGGGCCCGTGGCCGAGCTGCGCGCGTTCGTCAACGCGGCGCTCATCCAGAAGGTCGACCGTGACCACCGCGACCCGGACGACGTCTTCCGGCGCCGCCAGGTCGTCGTGGCGGTCACCTTCGTCATCGGCTCGGCCGTGCTCGCGTGGGCGCTGCGCATCACGCCCGGCGACCCGCTCTTCTACGTCGCCACCCTCGGCCTCGCGGCGGTGTGGATCGTGGGGGCGCTGCTGTCCGGCCCGCTGCACGCGGGCATGGGGCGTACGCGTCGGGGCGAGCAGGCCCGGCCCGTGGTCCAGTCGCTCGCCCTGGGGGCGCTGCTGCTCGCCGTCTTCCTGCTCGGCGCACTCGTCGTGGCGCGCATCCCGCTGCTTCGCGAGCCCGTCGACCAGCTGCTCGACCACGCCCGTTTCGGCTCGTTCACCGCGGTGCTCGCCATCACCTTCCTCAACGGGGTCGTCGAGGAGATCTACTTCCGCGGCGCCCTGTATGCCGCGATCCCCCGGCACCCGGTCGCGCTGACCACGGTGCTCTACGCCCTCACCACCGTCGGCAGCGGCGTGCCGCTGCTCGTCTTCGCCGCCGCCGTCATCGGTGTCGTGACCGGGCTGCAGCGCCGCGTCACCGGCGGCTTCCTCGGCCCGATCATCACGCACGTCGTGTGGTCGACGGGGATGCTCGTCCTCCTCCCACCCGCCCTCTCACTCACGAGGTGAACGATGACCGCTGACCCCGACACCATGGACACCGCCCGCACGGCGCTCGTGACCGGCGCTTCCGGCTACATCGGCGGCCAGGTCGTGCCTCGGCTGCTCGACGAGGGGTGGGCGGTGCGGGTCCTGACCCGTCACCGCTCGTCGCTCGACGGACGCCCGTGGCGCGACCGGGTCGAGGTGGCCGAGGGCGACGTTTCGTCCGCCACCGACATGCGCAAGGCGCTCAGCGGGGTCGACGCCGCGTGGTACCTCGTGCACTCGATGGACGACCGCCCCGACTTCGAGGAGCGCGACCGCGACGCGGCCACGACGTTCGGCACGGCTGCCCGCGAGGAGGGCGTCGGCCGCATCGTCTACCTCGGCGGGCTGCACCCCGACGACGAGGTGCTCTCGCCGCACCTGGCCTCGCGCGTCGAGGTGGGCCGCATCCTGCTCGACTCGGGCGTTCCGACGGCCGTGCTCCAGGCCGCCGTCGTCATCGGCGACGGGTCGGCGTCGTTCGACATGCTGCGCTACCTCACGACGCGCCTGCCGGCGATGGTCGCGCCGAAGTGGCTCGACAACCGCATCCAGCCGATCGCCGTCGACGACGTCGTGACGCTGCTCGTCGGGGCGGGCAGCCTTCCGCCCGAGGTGAACCGGACGTTCGACATCGGCGGACCCGACGTGCTCACCTACCGCGAGATGATCCGCCGCTTCGCCGACGTCACCGGGCAGCGGCGACCGGTCGTCGTCACGGTGCCGGTGCTGACGCCGCGGCTCGCGAGCCACTGGGTCGGCCTCGTCACGCCCATCTCGGCCGGCCTGGCCAAGCCGCTGGTGGGGAGCCTCGTTCACGAGGTCGTCGCCAAGGAGCGCGACATCGAACAGCACGTCGACGTGCCGGGCGGGCTGACGGACTTCGACACGGCGGTGCGCTCGGCCATGGCCTCCGTGCCGCCCGACACGGCGTGGCGCAACCTGGCGCTCACCGGGGCGGCGGTCACCGCGGCCGCGCTCGCGGGTTCGATCGCCACCCGGCCCGACTCGCGCTGGTACGCGTCGCTGGACAAGCCGGCCTGGCAACCACCGCCGGCCGCGTTCCCCGTGGTGTGGACGGCGCTCTACGCCGACATCGCGGCAAGCTCGGCGACGGTGCTCACCGAGCTCGACGCCTCGGGCGACAAGGCGGCCCGCAACTCCTACCTCAAGGCGTTCGGCACGAACCTCGTGCTCAACGCGGCGTGGAGCGCCGTCTTCTTCAGGGCGCGGCGACCGTGGGCCGCGGCGGCCGAGGCGGCGGTGCTGACGCTCAGCTCCGCCGACCTCGCCCGCCGGGCCGGGTCCGTCAACAGGACGGTCGGTGTGGCCCTGTCGCCGTATGCCGTGTGGTGCGGTTTCGCGACCGCCCTCTCGGCCGCGATCGCGCGTCGGAACCGCTGAGGCCCGAGGTCGCCCGGTCCTGCCGATCCCTGGCCTGACCGGTCACAGCCACCAGCAGTCGGAGACCTGCGGGAGGCCGGCGACCCTCGCCTCGAGGAAGGCGAACTGCTTGGCGAACGACGGCACGGCGCCGCCCACGTGGGTCGGGGTGATGTTGGGCGAGAACGCGACGTTCGCACCACGGGCGCACCAGTCGCTCGCGAGACGCCGCCCGACGGCATACGGGATGACGTCGTCGAGCGCCGAGTGGGTGACGAGCACGGGCACCGTGGGCTTCAGGCGGCCGATGCGCTGGTCGGCGGCGATCGAGCGGAAGGGCTCGGCGGCGGCCAGCTCGGTGAGGGAGCGGCCGTCCTTCGTCAGGTCGCTCGAGCGGGTGAAGGCGTGCAGGGCGATGGACTCGGCCACGCACTCGCCCTTGACGGCCTGGATGACGGACGTGCCGCGGGCGTTGAGGAAGGCGTCGAGGTCGAGGCCGTAGGCGGCGGACTGTCCGGTGACGGCGTAGAGGGCGAAGGCGGAGTAGAGACCGCCGTCGAGGTTGGCGGCGACGGCACCGAGGTCGGCGGGCACGGCGCCGGCGACGGCACCCGTGACGTCGAGGTCGGGCGCGTACGAGGGCGCGAGCTCGGCCGCGGCCGCGGTGGCCCCGCCGCCCTGGCTGTAGCCGGCGAGCATGACCGGACCCGCCGAGGGCAGTCCCGTGCCGGGGAGGCGCTGGGCCGCGCGGACCATGTCGAGAACGGCGTGCGCCTGCGCCTCGCGCACCATGTAGGTGTGCGTGCCCGCGGTGCCGAGACCCTGGTAGTCGGTCATGGCGACGGCGTAGCCACGCGCCAGCAGGCCCGAGATGAAGACGCCTTCGTACTCCGAGCCGGCGGCGAGCTGGCGGCTGGGGGCGCACTGGTCGCCCATGCCCTGGGTGCCGGCGGCATACCCGACCACGGGGCGGCGGCCCGGACCGATCCACGGGATCGGTGGCACGAGCACGGTGCCGGTGACCGCGATGGGGGCGCCCGAGCGGTCGCGGGTCGCGTACATGACGCGGGTGGCGGCGGCGGTGGAGCGGAGGGTGCGCAGCGGGTCGAGGTAGAAGGTCATCGCCTCGGACCGCAGCACGCTGCCGGGCGGCCCGTCGACGGTGGCCGGCGCGGCGTAGAAGTCGCCTGCCGCGCGAGCTGTCGTGACAGGTGACATGACTGCTGCGGCGACGGCCAGCACGACCACGCCGGCGATGCGGCGGAAGCGGTGTGCGCGCTGGCGGGTGGGGAGGGACGGCGGTGCGGAGGGGTGGGTCACGGAGGGCGCTCCTCTGGCCTGGGGACGACGCCGTTGTCGTCCCACTGGCCAGTAACCTACGTGCGGTAAGAAGCGGTGTCGCGGCGAGATCGGGGCCGCTAGATCGGTATCAGGATGTCTAGCGCTGACGCGAGACAGTCGAAGACGCCGGGATCGAAGGCGTCATGGGAGGTCGGGCCCAGTTCGGCGCCTGCCCTGCCGGTTCCCGCTCAGGCGGACACGGGCTGCTTGGCGAAGGCGCGGCGATAGGCGACCGGCGGGATGCCGATCTCGCGCTGGAAGTGGTGGCGCAGCACGGCAGCGGTGGCGAAACCGCTCTCGCGGGCGATGCGTTCGACATCGAAGTCCGTGGTCTCGAGCAGGTGCCGGGCCCGCAGCACCCGCTGGCTGGTCAGCCACTTGTGCGGGGTCGTGCCCACCTCGGCGGCGAAGCGCCGGGCGAAGGTGCGCTCGGACATCGCCGCGCGCCGCGCCAGGGACGGGATCGAGTGCTCCTCGTCGAGTCGCTGGGCCACCCACTCCATGACGTCCTGCAGTCCCTCGCACGGCTCGGCCGGCAACGGGGTCTCGACGAACTGGCGCTGCCCGCCCGAACGGTGCGGCGGCACGACCATCCGGCGCGCGATGCGGGTCGCGACCTCCGAACCGAGCTCGGTGCGCACGAGGTGCAGGCAGGCGTCGATGCCGGCCGCGGTGCCGGCGCTGGTGAGCACCGGGCCGTCCTCGACATAGAGGACGTCGAGGTCGACGCACGCCCTCGGGTGCTCGTCGGCCAGCCGGGCGGCATACCGCCAGTGGGTGGTGCAGTCACGACCGTCGAGCAGGCCCGCGGCCGCGAGCTGGAAGGCACCGGAGCAGACGGACAGCACGCGCCCGCCATGCTCGACCGTGTGACGGAGGATCTCGAGGACGTCGGGGTCGAAGGGACCGTCCACCGAGCCGCCGGGGATGGCGACGAGGTCGGCGCCGCGGGCCGCCTCGAGCGGCAACGGGGCGACGATGCTCAGCCCGCTCGTCGTGCGCAGCGGCTCGCCCGGTCTGGCCGAGCAGACGCGGAAGTCGAAGGGCGGGACGCCGTCGTCGGTGCGGTCGATGCCGAAGACCTCGCTCAGCACGCCGAGCTCGAACATGGCGACCGGTTCCTGGGCGATGACCGCGATCGTGCGCAACATCCGGCCAGCATGGCACGGTTGGCAGAATCTTGTCGACAGTCGTCAGTTCTGCCACTCGTGGCGGGATCACGGCGGGCGCAGAATTTCTGCCATGGACATCATCTTCTTCATCGCC
Source organism: Terrabacter sp. 28 (assembly GCA_000955875.1). Classification (GTDB taxonomy): domain Bacteria; phylum Actinomycetota; class Actinomycetes; order Actinomycetales; family Dermatophilaceae; genus Terrabacter. The sequence continues at coordinate 97,507 of JYOE01000029.1, read as the reverse complement.
ATGATCGTCGCTCTCGTCGCAGCCCTCGGGCCGCACCACCGCCGGACGTTCTCGCTGCCACGCGCCCCCTTCGGCGCGGACGCCGAGGTCGACCGCGATCTCGTCAGGGTCCTGCACGATGTCCCCGTCGCCCACTGAGCCGCACCGACGACCCAGACCGTGCCGGAGCATCCACGCCGACCAGAACCGAACTCCTCCAGCTGACGCCGGGTCGACCGACCCGGCGTCACGCATGTCCGGAGCGAGACGGAAGGAAGTGAGCACTCGACCCAAGCAAACGTCGAGTGCCCAGTTCCCGACGTCAAGAAGTGGACACCCGACCCCAAGCACCAGTCGAGTGCCCAGTTCCCGACGTCAAGAAGTGAGCACTCGACCGCAAGCTCCAGCGCGCCACTACGCGGCCGGGGACGACCGCCGAGGCCTACGTCGCGTCAGCAGCACACCGGCGATGCACAGTGCCCCGCCCACGAACGTCAGCGGCGGGGGCACCTCCGACAGCAGCGCCCACGCGATGAGGGTGGCGATGAACGGCACCAGGAAGGTCGTCAGGGTCAGCGTGCCCGCGTTGCTGCGGGCGAGCACGTAGGCCCACGTCGAGAAGGCGATCGCCGTCGGGAAGATGCCCAGGTAGGCGATCCACCACAACGTCGCCGCGTCGCTGTCGCGGACCACGGTCACGAGCTCGCCGCTCCACGGCAGGCACACGACGGCGCCGATGATGCAGGCCAGCCAGGTGACCTCGGGGCCCGGGAGTCGCCCGAGGAGCGGTTTCTGCGCGAGGACGCCGACGGCATACGTGATCGCCGCCAGCACGGCGAGCCAGACGCCGACCATGTCGCCCGAGTCGCCGGAGGAGAAACCGCGTGCGATGACGACGACTCCCGCGAAGCCGACCGCCATCCCGATGAGCAGCCAGCGCGTCATCACCTCGCCGAGGAACACGGTGGCCAGCAGCGCGACGATGATCGGCCCGATCTGCACGATGAGGGCGGAGGTGCCGGCGTCGATGCGCCGCTCGGCCTCGTTGAGGGCGAGGTTGTAGACCCCGAACCAGCCGATGCCGCACAGCAGCAGCAGCGGCCAGTCGCGGCGGCCCGGCCAGGTGCGTGGCCGGCGGAAGACGAGCACCCCGAGCGCCACGGACGCGACGAGCAGCCGGCCCAGCGACAGCGCGCCGGGTGGGACGTCACGCCCGAGGTGGCGGATCGCGACGAAGGCCGACGCCCAGAGCAGCAGGGTCACGGCCACGGCTCCGAGCACGAGCCAGGTGGTGCGGCGAGAGGTGACTGGGGCCTCTGCGGTGGCGGGCGTTTCGACGGTCACCAGCAGACCGTAGACGCCGGCACCGACACGGCGCCGCAGGGTTTCCGGTCAGGTGTGCGCGACTTGCCGCCACGCCGGCCACGCCCCGACCCGCGCCAGCCGCTCGCCGACCCACGGCAGCACGCGCGTCCACAGCAGCCAGTACGCGACACCCACGACCATCGAGCCGGTGAACGCGAGCACGGGCCGACCCCACAGGTGCTCGAGCACCTGCCAGTGGATGACGTAGACGTAGAGCGAGCTCGCGGCCAGCACCTGCACGGCGGGCACGAGCCACGCCGGCAGACGGGTGGTCGGCTTCCACACGAGGGCGAGCACGAAGGCGAGCGACAGGACGTCGCGGGCAGGATTGCCGGAGAAGGTGCCGACGAGCAGCACCGCAGCGACGGTGACCCACCACCGGTGCCGGGGCGTGCTGACCCGCGCGATGGCCCAGCCGAGGAAGAAGAGGAAGAGGACGACGAGGGCCGAGCCCTGCATGCGCGGCACGGGCAGCTCGAAGAGCGGGAGGCGCAGGGTGAAGGCGGCCAGGGTCAGCGTGACGGGCAGGCCGAAGGGCCAGCGCTTCTCGAGCCGCGCGACCGCGGGGACGGCCGTGAGCACGATCGCGACGACCAGGGCGAAGACGAGCGCCTCGATGAACCAGAAGCGCCATGGTGGCCCGAGACGCTGCTCGCCGAACGCCCAGTTGAGCAGGAACAGGTTGCGGGTCTCGTAGTCGCCCCACACGAAGTGCGCGGGCACGATGACGGCGAGCGTGGGGACCACGATCCTCACCAGGCCGCGCCCGAGGGCCCGGAGCCGGGCGGCCCGCTGGGGCGCCGCGAGCGCGAACCGCGCGACGTTGAAGCCCACGAGCACGAGCAGCGCGTGCGCGGTGCCCTGCAGTGAGAAGAGGTCGGCGTGCGTGCCGACGATGAGCAGGATCGCGAGCGCCCGGAGCCACACCCCGGTCTCGACGGTGCGTTGTCGCCCGCCACCGGCACGTCGACCCCTGCCGTATGCCGTCGGCCCCGCCCCCGCGACACCGCGGTCCGCGCGCGGCCGGCTGCCGTCGTCCCCCGACGCGCCGCGCCTGGTCGCAGCGAGGGCGTCGTCGGCCTGCTCCTGGAGCCGGCCGACCGGCGTCACGTGCCACGACGGCGGCAGGTCGCCGAGCAGCTCCTCGAGCTTCAGCGACACCTCCACGTAGCTGAGGGAGTCGCCGCCGAGCGACGCGAAGGTCGCGTCGGCGGCCACTGTGTCGCGGTGCAGGGCTGCGGCATACATGCGCGCGACCGAACCGCTCTCCCCGTCCACCTCGGGTGACGACGAGGTGGCGGCGCCTCCCTCGCCCAGCGCCAGGATGGCCTGCAGGTCGACCTTGCCACCCGCCAGGGTGGGGTGCTCGGTGACCTCGACGACGCGTACGGCGCCGAGGGGCACGTGACCCGCCGCGGCGGCGGCACGCCGCACCGCACCGTGGTCGACGCCGGACCCTGCACCGCAGCGCTCGCCGCCACGCACCGACACGGCGACCAGGCTCTCACGGCCGGCCACGCGCACGTCACGTCCGCCGTCCCGGAGGCGGCGCTCGACGACGTCGAGGTCGACGCGATGACCCAGCACCTTGACGTGTCGGCTGGAGCGGCCCGTGACCTCGAAGAGGCCGTCGGGGCCCACCCGGCCGAGGTCGCCGGTGCGCAGCCGGGTGGTCGTGCGACCGAGCGCGAGGTCGGCCGGACGCTCCGCGTAGCCGAGCATGACGTTGGGCCCGGTGTAGCAGAGCTCGCCGTCGACGACCTCGAGGCTGCCGCCGGGAACGGGCACGCCGATGGAGCCGGGGCTGCTCAGGGCGAGGTCGGGCGGCAGGTAGGACATCCGGGCGGTTGCCTCGGTCTGGCCGTACATGACGAAGAAGTCCCAGCCGCTCTCGCGACCGAGCTGGGCCCAGTGCTGCACGCGCTCGGGGTCGAGGCGACCACCGGCCTGGGTGACGTAGCGCAGGCGCGGGAGGTCGACGCCGGAGAAGCCCGACCGGTCAAGCATCTCGAAGGTCCACGGCACCCCGGCGAACGAGGTGACCCCGGCCCGCCGCGCCAGGTCCCAGAAGCACTCGTCGACGACGGCGAGGTCGGTGAGCGCGATGCCGGCGCCCCGGACGAGGTGGCTGTGCAGGACCGACAGGCCGTAGCAGTAGTGCAGCGGCAGCGTCGTGGCGGCGCAGTCGGTCTCTCGGATCTGGAGGAACTCGGCGATCTGCTCGGCGTTCGCGGTCAGGTTGTCGTAGGAGAGGCGCACGAGCTTCGGTGAGCCGGTCGAGCCGCTCGTGCTGAGCAGCAGCGCGAGGTCGGGGTGCAGGGGAGCCGCCGGCGCGTCACGACGGACGTCGACCTCCCCCACTGCGGAGATCTCGATGTCGGGGTCCCACGCGGCGCGCAGACCCTCGAGGACGTCGGGCCGGTCGCCGGCGGCCAGCAGGACGGCGTGCCCCTGCCGCAGGGCGGCGAGGTAGGCGACGAGGCAGTCGAGCCGGTTCTGCATGGCGACGAGCACGAGGCGGCGGGTCCCGGCCAGGGGCCGCCCGGCGTCCTCGACGAGGTCGCGCAGCTCGGCACGGCTCACGACGCGGTCGCCCAGCACGACAGCGGCGGCGCGCGGGTCGCCGGGCAGGTCGAGCCACGGTGCGGCCGGGGGCGCAGTCGTGGGAGTCGTCAGGGCGTCGAGCACGCCCCACATTAGATAGGTAAGGCTTACCTAATGGCAACTCTCCCGCTTGCCTGGCGGGATCGCATAAGTTAGCGTTTTCATTATGAGTACGAATGGTTATGTGAGTGAGCGAGGGAACCGCCCCCACCACTCCGCGCCCATCGCGTACCCGCGCTGCCGGGACGGCCGAATGTGTGCCTGTAGCCCGCTCGGGAGCCGTCGCCCAGCCTGATACCGGGCTGCCGACCCCTCCCGAGCGCCGCCGCACCCGCACACCCCACCCATCCCGAAAGGCCCTCACCATGTCCCGCGGCGCCCAGCGCATCTCCGTCGACCTCGCCGACACCGCCCGACGACTCGCCCGCCAGCGCTCCGTCTGGCAGGGAGTCGTCGACTTCGACCCCATCACCCGCTACTACGCCCGCCTGCTCGCCGACGAGCACCACGAGGCCTGGCTGCTGACGTGGCTTCCGGGCCAGGGCACGCCGTGGCACGACCACGGCGGCAGCGCCGGCTCCTTCGTCGTGCTCCAGGGCGTGCTCACCGAGGAGGTCGCCGGCTACAAGGCAGCGCTCGACCTCGACGGCTCGCGCCGGGTCACCGGTCCCGGCGTCCTGCTCACGCCCGGCGACCAGCGCACCTTCGGCACCCGCCACCTGCACCGCGTCACGAACGCCGGCTCCGACCCTGCGGTGAGCCTGCACGTCTACGCACCGAAGCTGACGGCGATGACGAACTACCGTGCCGTCGACGGCGTCCTCGAGGTCGAGGAGCACGAGGAGATCGGAGTCGACTGGTGAGCCAGGACCCCACCCCCGGACGCCCACCACGCACCATCGACGAGGTGCTGGCCGAGGCGCGCACGCACCTGCACCGGGTCACGCCGGCCGAGGCGGACGCCGCTCGCGCCCACGGCGCCGTCATCGTCGACATCCGCCCCGCCGCCCAGCGCGAGGCCGAGGGCGAGCTGCCGTTCGCCGTCGTCATCGAGCGCAACGTGCTCGAGTGGCGCCTCGACCCGGCGAGCGACGCCTCGCGGCCCATCGCCAGCCACGACCTACCCGTCATCGTGCTCTGCCAGGAGGGCTACACCTCGAGCCTCGCCGCAGCCGCCCTGCAGGAGCTCGGCATCCACCGTGCCACCGACGTCATCGGCGGGTATGCCGCCTGGCGGGAGTGGCTGGACGAGCAGTCCGCGGGGACGTCACCGTCGCAGCAGCAGCCCTGACGGAGGCGCTGAGACGGTCGAGGTGCTCGGAGGGCAGGCGCCAGCGCTGCCAGTAGAGCTGCACGTCGACGTGGTCTCGCGTGCCGAGCCGGACGAGCTCACCCGAGTCGAGGGCCGAGTCGAGCTGTGAGGTCAGCAACGCACCCCACCCCAGCCCTGCGCGCACGGCCGTGGCGAACCCGGTGCCGTCGGGCACCTCGTGGGTCGGCGGCGCCGAGCTGGCGCGATGCCTCTCGAGGATCCGCTGCTGGATGTCGTCCTTACCATTGAACTTGACGAGAGGCATTGCGCCCCAGTCGATCCCGCTACCCGCGCGGTGGCGCTCGACCAGCTCGGGCCGCGCGACCGGCAGGTAGCGCATCGTCACGAGTGGCTCGGTCGAGCACCCCTGCACCGGCGACGGGTCCGACGTCACCGCGGCGAGCACCTCGCCCGACCGCAGCAGCCGCGCCGAGTGGTCCTGGTCCTCGACGTGCACCCGGATCACGACGTCGGGCCAACCGGCCACGTCGCCGAACACCGCCCCGAACCACGTCGACATCGAGTCGGCGTTGACGGCCACGGGCAGGTCGACGCGCCCCTCCGCGCCGGACGACAGGCCGGCGAGCGCCTCGGCCTCGAGCAGTCCCTGCTGACGGGCGAGGCGGACGAGCGCCTCACCGGCGGCGGTGGGACGGCACGGGCTGGCGCGCGCGACGACGACCTGCCCCACCTCCGCCTCGAGGGCCTTGACGCGCTGGCTCACGGCAGACGCCGTCACGTGCAGGCGCCGCGCCGCCGCGTCGAAGGTGCCGGTGTCGACGATGGCGAGCAGGGTCGCCAGGTGCTCGGGCTGCAACCTCATGAAGTCATGCTAATGATGCTGAAGAATCCTTCGCTTCACTGAATTGCTGTCGGCCCGTACCGTCGAACGGTGACCTCCCTCCTGCCCGGCTTCCTCACGATGGCCTCGCTCATCATCGCCATCGGGGCGCAGAACGCCTACGTGCTGCGCACCGGGCTCACGCGCCGGCACGTCGGCCTCGTCGTGACCGTGTGCGCCCTCAGCGACGCGGTGCTCGTCGTCGCAGGGGTCCTCGGCGTCGGCGGTCTGGTCACGGCCCACCCCACCCTGCTCACCGTCGTGCGGTGGGTCGGGGCGGCATACCTCGTCGGGTACGGCCTGCTGTGCCTGCGCAACGCGCGACACCCCAAGGCCCTCGAGGCCGACGGCACCGCCACGTCGCGCCGGGGCGTGCTCACCACCGTCGTCGCCCTCACGTGGCTCAACCCGCACGTCTACCTCGACACGGTGCTGCTCGTCGGCTCCATCGCCAACCAGCAGGGACCCGACGGACGCTGGTGGTTCACCGCGGGCGCGATCGCCGCCAGCATCATGTGGTTCACCGCGCTCGGCCACGGGGCCCGCCTGCTCGCCCCGCTCTTCGCCCGTCCCGCGACGTGGCGCGTGCTCGACGTCGTCATCGCGCTCGTCATGTTCGCGATCGCCGCCACCCTCGTCCTCGGCTGAGGTAGCCGGCGGGCCTGTCTGAGGTAGGGCGGCACCGCGGATCTGAGGTAGTGGGCGCGCACGGATAGGGAGCTCACCCGATGTGGGGGTCTACCTCAGGAGCCGACTCTGGAGGAGTCCAGAAAAGGCACGAACAGAGGAAAGACCGTGACCACTCACTTCTACGACTACCGCACCGTCCAGGCCGAGATCGAGGCCCGCTACCCGCAGCGTCGCCGCCCCCGCAGCAGCTCGTCGCTCGAGATCATGCGACGCACGCTGGCGCGGATCTCCCGTGAGGAGAACAACCCGGGCCGCACGCGGTGACGACGGCGACACGCACCGTGTCGTCCACCGTCCTCGCGCTGTCGGCGGAGTACGCGAGAATTCCGCGTATGCCGCTCAGCACCGGCCCCCTCATCGGGAGGGACTCCGACCTCTCCCATCTCGCCGACGCCATCGGACTGCGCCCGACCCCGGGTGGCCAGCCCGGTGGCGTCGTCGTGCTGTCGGGCGACGCCGGCATCGGCAAGTCGCGTCTCGTCGGGCAGCTCGTCACCGAGGCCAAGGACTCCGGCTGGTTCACCGCCGTCGGGCACTGCGTGGGGCAGGCAGGCAGCAGCCTCGCCTACCTGCCGTTCGTCGAGCTCGCCGGTGCCGTCGACGCCGGGCACCCCGAGGTCGTCGAGCGCGTGCTCGTCACCCACCCGAGCCTCGGCCACCTCCTGCCCGGCCGCCCCGAGTCGCACGACCCCGAGCGCGCCGGCCGCACCACCGACCCCGGCCAGGTGGCCGAGGCGGTGCACGCCCTGCTGTCGGCGCTCGGCGACGCACAGCCCTCCCTCGTCGTCGTCGAGGACGTCCACTGGGCCGACCACTCGTCGCGCGACCTCATCACCCTGCTGCTGACGCGCGGCTTCGCCAAGGCCGTCGGCCTCGTCGTGACCTACCGCTCCGACGACCTCTACCGCCGGCACCCGCTCCACGACACCCTCGCCGTCTGGGCCCGTATCGCCGGGCTCGAGCACGTCGAGCTCGCACCCCTGCCCGCCGATGCCGTCCGAGAGCTCGTCTCCGGCATCGAGGGCGCCCCCACCGACGCGACGACGGCCGCCGAGATCGCGCGTCGCTCCGAGGGCAACCCGTTCTTCGCCGAGGAGCTCGTGGCGAGCGCCGCGGCGGGCCAGACCCTGACCGGCGGCCTGAGCCGCGTACTCCGGGCCCGCGTCGAGCAGCTCGACGACACCGCCCAGCGGGTGCTGCGCGCCATCGCCCTCAAGGGCGGCCAGTTCATCGACCACGAGCTGCTCTCGAAGGTGCTCGACCTGCCCGACGAGACGCTCGAGACCGCGCTCGCCTCCGCTGTCGAGCACCACGTGCTCGAGGCGCGCTGGCCCCCGGCCTACACGTTCCGCCACGCGCTCCTGGGCGAGACCGTCGCCGACGGCCTCCTCCCGGGCGAGCGCCTCAGGCTCCACCGGGCGTATGCCGCCGTGCTCGCCGAGCGCCCCGACCTCGCTCCCGCGTCGGAGCTGGCGCGCCACGCTGCCGCGGTCGGCGACCTGCCGACCGCGGTGCGCGCGAGCCGGGCAGCGGGCGAGGCCGCGATGGCCGTCGGTGGCCCGCAGGAGGCCCTGCTGCACTTCGAGCGCGCCCTGACGTGGCTCGACGAGAACGACGCCGAGCGCGACGAGGTGACCCTGCGCGCCTCACGGGCAGCCATGGTCGCGGGCGAGTCGGTGCGCGCCATGGACCTGCTGCGCGACCGCCTCGACCATCCCGGCACCGCACAGGACCCCCTCGTCCGGGCCGACCTGCTGTCGACGCTCGTCATCCGGGCCCGCATCCTCGACCTGCCCGTCGACTCGATCGCCCTCACCGACGAGGCCATGTGCCTGCTCGGCGACGAGGCCGGCGAGCGCCGGGTCCGCGTGCTCGTCGCTCGGGTGCAGGCCCTCGTCGACCAGGGCTCGTTCGTCGAGGCGGCGGTCGTGGGCAACGAGGTCTCGCTCCTCGCCGAGCGTCTCGGCATGGTGGGCGCGGTCGCCGAGGTGCGCACCATCATGGCGCGAGTGCTCGAGGCCCAGGAGGACCTCGCCGCCGTCGAGACCCACCTCCGCGCCCTCGTCGACGACATCGACCCGGACGACCCGCTGCTGCTTCGCGCCCTGCACCAGCTCGCCTCGCTGGCCCACCGCCGCGGCGACCTGCCGGGCGCCCTCTCCCTCTACGACCGGGGCGCCGACGTCGCCCGACGCCTGCACCGCGAGTGGGCGCCGTGGGGCCAGGAGTGCCGGCTGCTCGGCGGCATCACCGCCTACGAGCTCGCCGACTGGGACGGCTCTGTCCGACGCCTCGACCTCGCCGGACGCCCCGCGCCGCAGCCGGGTCGCACGATCTTCACCGGCGCGATGCTGCTGGTCCGGGCCGGTCGCGGTGAGCCCATCGACCCCGATCTCTTCGACGCCCTGCGCGAGTGGTGGCCGGTCGACGGCCTGTGCGTCGTCCTCACGGTCATGCCCGCCGTCGACGTGCTCGGCGACGCCGGCGACCTCACCGGCCTGCTCGACCTCACCGAGGCCGCGGTCCGCACCCTCGATGCCGCGTGGGGCGAGTACCACGCCGTCGTCCGGCTCGCTGCGCTGCTCGCCGGCCAGGTCGCCCGCCTCGCGCCCACCGCCGACCCTCCCCTCCGAGAGCGTGCCGTCGCGCTCGTCGACGAGCTCACGCAGCGCGGTCGCGAGATCGGCGAGCTGCGACCCGCCGTCGAGAAGGCGAGCCGCCCGAAGTTCGAGCGGTCCGCCGCTGAGTCGCTCGAGGACACCAGCCGCGAGACGTGGGCGTGGACGTCGCGCCTCGAGGCCGAGGTGCTCCGGCTGCGCCACGCGATCGAGCTCGACGACCCACCCACGGCCGACGAGCTCGTCGAGGCGTGGCGCACGAGCACGGCGGCGTTCGAGCGCTACGGCCACGTCTTCGAGACGGCTCGCTCCCGGGCGCGCCTGGCCGCCGCCCTGCGCAGCGCCGGCGACGCCGCGGGCTCGCGCCGCGAGGCCGAGGCCGCCCGTGGGGTCGCGGTCCGGCTCCAGGCCGAGCCGCTCCTGCGCGAGCTCGACGAGGTGCGGCCGGGGTCGGCCGGCGGTCGCAGTGCCGCCGGCACCGCGCCGTCGCACGACCTCACCCCCCGCGAGCTGGAGGTGCTCGAGCTGCTCTCCCAGGGCCTCACCAACGGCCAGATCGGCAAGCAGCTCTACATCAGCACCAAGACCGTGAGCGTGCACGTCTCCAACCTGCTGTCGAAGCTCGGCGCCTCCGGTCGCACCGAGGCCGCCGCCATCGCGAGGCGGCGCGGCATCGTCTCCTAGCGAGAGGCGGCCTCCACCGGGGCGACTGCCGTGGCGACTGCCGGGGCGACCGGGCGGGAGCGGCGCAGGCCGGGCGTGAGGGCGACGGAGACGAGGACCGAGGCCACCGCCATGACGCCCATGGCCTCGGCCGCGGCCTCGGGGCCGACCCCGAGCGCGCTCGCTACCGCGCCACCGAGCAGGGCGCCCAGCGCCTGACCGACCATGAGCCCGGTGCCCTGCAGGCCGAACACGTGCCCGCGGGCCCCCGACTCGGTGTGCGTGACGAGCCGCTCCTGCAGTGGCAGGCTCGCCGCGTAGCCCGCCGACGCCACGAAGGCGAGCGCGGCGGCATACGGCAACGACGGCACGAGGAAGAAGGCGAGGTACGGCACGGCCAGCAGCAGGCGAAGCGGCCCGATCAGCCTGTCGCGCCACGGGACCGAGAGGAAGCGACCCACCACGACGTCCCCGACGAGCATGCCGGCGGCCGTCACGGCGAAGAGATAGCCGGCCCCCTGCCCCGCGAACGGGACGAAGAGGGCCTCGCAACCCACGATGAGCCCGTTCGGCACCCACAGCGCGAGGTAGATCGGACGGGTCACGGGCGAGCCGAGGAGGCGGCGGTTCATCTCGCGCGTGCGCCGGACGACGGACGAGCCCGTGTGGCGCGGCGGGTGGTCCGAGAGGCCGAGCCGGAGCAGCACCACGGCGACCAGCAGGGCCGCAGCGGAGCCGAGGAAGAGCTGAGTGGTGGTGAAGCGGATGAGGAGCAGGCCACCGATGCCGTAGCCGACGAACTGCATGCCGCCGACCGCGATGTTGAGCGTCGCGCGCCCGAGGATGAAGCCGTCGGGCGGGAGGATGTCGGAGACGAGCGCCATCATGCTGCCCCCGAGGGCAGAGGTGATGAGCGGCCCGACCGCCAGCAGCACGAACCGCCAGCCCCACGGCAGCCCGGGGATCGCCTGCAGCAGGTCGGTCACGAGGGTCGTCGTCGCGACGAGGACGAGCGCGGTGCGGGGGCGGACGAGGTCGGAGCCGGACCCGAAGAGGGCCTGGCCGACGATCCGCATGAGCGGGGCCCCGAACATCGCGAGGGCCGTGAGCACGGGTGAGCCGGTGGCGGCGAACGTGATGGTGCCGAGCGCGAGGGAGGCGACGGCGTACGACCCGACGTTGAGGCAGGTGACGAGGAAGAGGACGCGGAACTCCGGGACGGAGAAGAGCTGGCGGTACGTCTGCACCCGCACACGGTGCCCGCCCGACCGACCGGCGGGCTAATGTTTCGGACGGAGGCGAAACATGGGGACGTGGCAGATCTCGGCCGACCTGCTGGCCCGGAGCCGCTTCGTCGTGTCGCCGCGCATCGAGACCGTGGGCGCCCTCAACGACCTCGTGCGCCCGTCCGACCCCGAGGGGCGGGCTCTGGCCGCCGCCCACGGCGAGGCCTTCCGCGCCATGCTCGACGAGCACCCGGTCCGTCGCGTGGTGCTCGACCACAGCTGGAGGCCGCAGTGGATCTCCGACTGGCTCTGCCTGCCGCCGGCCACCGGCGGGCGCACGTTCGAGCAGGAGCTCGACGACGTGCGCGACCTCGGCGACGCCGTCATGCGCGAGCAGCTCGCCGAGAGCTCACCCACGCGCGACCTGCCCGACGTGCTGCTGCGCGACGGCCTCACCGAGCACGGCGTCGAGCTGCTCGAGTGGGTCTGGACGCACGTCCTCGCCACCGACTGGGCTCGCCGCGAACGGATCCTGCGCGCCGACGTCGTCTCACGCACCTCGCGGCTCGCGACGCAGGGCTGGGCGTCGGTGCTGAGGGATCTCGGCCGCGACCGGGAGTGGGTCGGCGACGGCCACCTGCGCATCAACAACTACGACCTGCCCTCGCGCGTGCTGCCCGACGACGCCGACCTCTTCTTCGTGCCCGTCAACCACCGTGCGCGCTGGGTCGGCTGGCTGCTCCCGAGCAGGTATGCCGTCTACTACCCCGTCGCGGGAGCGCTGGCCCGGGTGGACGCCGGGGCACCCGACGGGCTCGAACGGCTCGTCGGGCGCAACCGCGCGCGGCTGCTCGTCGTGCTCGAATCGCCTTCCAGCACAAGCGGACTGGCGGCGACCACGGGCCTGGCGATCGGCTCGGTCGGCGACCACCTCAAGGTGCTGCTCGCGGCCGGGCTCGTGCTCCGGCGCCGTTCGGGCCGCGAGGTGCTCTACTGGCGCACCGCCGTCGGTGACGCCCTCGTGGCCTCCGGCACCGAGCTGCCGGCCGGGTAGTTCTCCCCATGTACCAGCCGAGCGCCCGCCCCTAGCCTCGGCGCTGCGGACGCACCCGCGGCCCGCACCAACGACGAGCAGGGGTAGTCATGTGTGAGCTCCACGAAACGTCCACGCCCGAACTCGGTCGCCGCACGCTCATCCGCGGCGCCGGTGGCCTCCTCCTCGCCGGCGGCCTGGTCGGCGTCACCGGCACCGCGGCCCAGGCCGCGACATCACAGAACGGCTGGCCGGCCGGCTCGTCGTCCGCCATCCCGCTCGCCACCCTCGCCGTCGGCGCCGCCACCTTCCCGGCGGGCGTTCGACGCGGCGACGTGCACACGGTGCTCGGCTACGTGGCCCGCCGGTTCGACCGCGAGGTCGAGGCGCTCGTCAAGGGCTGGTGCTGGGGGCACAGCTACCGCGTCATCTCCGGCAGCACCTCCCTCTCGAACCACTCGAGCGGCACCGCGATCGACCTCAACGCCCCCCGCCACCCGCTCGGCAAGGCGGGCACCTTCTCCACCGCGCAGCGCACGAGGATCCACTCCATCGTCTCCGCCTGCAACGGCGTCGTGCGCTGGGGCGGCGACTACTCGGGCCGCAAGGACGAGATGCACTTCGAGATCAACGTGCGTCCCGGCGACGCCCGGCTCGCGGCCCTCGCCCGGCGCATCGGTGGCGGCGCACCCGCGCCGGCGCCCATCGTGTGGACGACGGTCAGGCGAGGCGCCAACGGCTTCCGCACCACGGCGATCCAGCACCTGCTGCGCCACCGCGGCTACTCCCTCACCGTCGACGGCGTGTTCGGCCCCACGACCGAGAGCCGCGTCATCGCCTTCCAGCGCTCGAAGGCTCTCGCCGCCGACGGCATCGTCGGGCCGAGGACGTGGACGGCCCTCGTCGCCACGGTCAAGCAGGGCTCGACCGGACAGGCCGTCGTCGCCGTGCAGAAGCTGCTCGCGCACCGCGGCTTCGGGGTGTCGGCGACCGGCACGTTCGGTTCGACGACCACGACGAAGACGCAGGCGTTCCAGCGGTCGCGGGGCCTCACCGCCGACGGGATCGTCGGGCCACGCACCTGGGCGAAGCTCACCGTCTGATGGGCGGAGGTCTCGTCGCGACTTCTCAGCGAAGAGACGTCACCAACCGAAGGCTTTGGGTCTAGCGTCGTCCGTGTTCACGCCATTCAACGAAGAGGGCACGACACATGGCAGAAGACTGGGCAGCAGACGTCAAGAAGTACTCGCCCGACGCCGACGACGCCGCGATCAAGGGCATCGTGCGCCACTGCGGGATCGCCCTGCAGAAGCGGGACTCCTCCCTCGTGTCGTTCAGCGACAAGAGCGAGCTCGACCGCGTGCGCGACGGCTTCATGAAGAAGAAGCTCGGCCTGACCGGGTCCGACGCCGACCTCGACGCCTCGCTCGCCGAGGTGGGACAGACGCTCAAGGGTGACCGCACGAAGAACCGCGTCACGGTCTACTACCTGCTCGCCGAGAAGCACGACAAGCTCGACCTCTTCCGCTGACCGGACCGGTCCAGCAGGCGCGGATGTGCCGTCGCGGTGTAACGGCACATCCGCGCCAAAGGTTCAACGGCAGCGTCTCGACATCTTTCGAGACGGCGGAACAGCATGGAGGATGGACAACCACAACGCCGTGCTAGGCACCCCCTCGCGTCGCCTCGTCCTCGGCTCGGCAGCCGCCGTCGCCGTCACCGCGCTGACCACCCCGGTCGCCTCCGCCAGGAGCCGCACGAGCGGGCACCTCCCCGACAGCGTCGCCCTCCCGAACGGCACGCAGCCCGAGGGCATCACGTCCGGACCGGGCGCCACCTTCTACGTCGGGTCCGTCGCCGACGGGCGCATCGTCAAGGGCAACCTCCGCACCGGCATGGTGCGCACGCTCCTCGCCGGGGCGGCCGGCCGCTCGCTGCGCGGTCTGTTCTTCGACCACCGCACGGGTCTCGTGTGGGCCGTCGGCAGCCTCGGTGCCGTCGGCCACGTCTGGGCGGTCAGCTCCAGGTCCGGTCGTGTCGTGAGCGACACCGTGGTGCCGGGTGCGGGGTTCCTCAACGACCTCGTCGTCACCCGGCGCTCGGTGTGGGTCACCGACTCGGCCGTCGGCCGGCTCACGATGCTCCGCCTCACGAGCAGCGGGCGGCCGACCGGAGGCATGCCCCACTTCGTGACCCTTCGGGGGCAGTGGCCGCCAAGCCCGCCGAACACGTTCAACGCCAACGGGATCCGCAGCCTGCCGGACGGCGCGCTCGTGCTCAACAACAGTCGTGTCGGTGGTCTGTGGCAGGTCAACCGCAAGACCGGCTACGCCCGGCGGATGATGGTGAAGGGTGGGCCGGCCATCACGAGCGGCGACGGGCTCGAGCTCGTCGGCACGAAGCTCTACAACGTGCGCGGGGCCGGCGGCGCGGAGGTCGTCGTCACCCGGATGCGACGCCACGGCGACAAGTGGCGCGCCGAGTGGCTCAAGACGCTGACCGACCCCTCGCTCGACGTGCCGTCGACCGCGACGGCCGCGCTCGGTTCGCTGTGGGTCGTCAACGCCCGCTTCGGCGTGCCGTCCCCCGCGACCGCATCCTTCTCCGTCACCCGGCTGCCCCAGGTCTGACCACCGGCCACGTCCGACCGCTCGACGGAGCCGACCCTCATCCGACCGGAGCCGTCCATCGCCCACGACGAGGTGGGAGGTGGACGGCTCCCTCGGCGCCAGTGTGACGAGGGAGGGGCAAGTGGGTATGACGCGTCGGTTCGGCTTCGGCTCCCGGGCCCGACAGCCGGGCACTCGAGGCACCACCCGTGAAGGAGCCCTCCACCATGTCCTCACGCACCACGCCCACCGAGTGGGTCGACCAGCTCGAGCAGACCCTCGAGAGCTTCGACGAGGCCGGCGGGCACCGGGTGCTCAGCCAGGTCTTCACGCAGCTCGAGCTCGAGGATGCACTCTCGGTCGTCGTCCTGCCGTACCTCCACGCGATGGGCGAGAGGTGGTCCCGGGGCGCGATCGGCGTCGCGCAGGAGCACTTCGCGAGCAACGTCCTGCGGTCGCGGCTGTCGCTGCTCATGAACTCCGAGGCACGCACCGAGGGGCCCCTGGCCGTGCTGGCCTGCATGCCCGACGAGCACCACGAGTTCGGCCAGATGGCGATGTCGCTCGCCCTCTCGCGTCTCGGCTGGCGCACCTGCTACCTCGGCGCGGACACCCCGATCTCCGAGCTCGCCCTCACCTGCGCGACGCTCCAGCCGGACGCGGTCGTGCTCTCGGCACACCGTCACGAGACGTTCGAGACGCACGGGCCGGCGCTGCGACGCATCGCGGCGTCCGCGTCACTGCACGTCGCCGGCCCCGGCGCGAGCGACGACGTCGGCGAGCTGTGCGACGCGTCCTTCCTCGACGGCGACCCCGTCCGGGCTGCCCGGGCGGTCAACGAGGAGCTCGGTGGCACACGGCCTGCGCTCGACGCGCCGTCGGCGGTCTGAGCGGGGCTCGATCACCGGCGTGACGCGGTCAGGGCTAGGCTCGTTTGCCTTGTGCCACAACACTCGTGCAGCCACGCGCGAGCCCGCCCACCGATGGAGTGCCCATGCCCTCAGGATCCGCTGACACCCAGCACCTCATCGAGCGGGTGCGCTCGGTCGCCGCGGGTGGCCGCTACCTCGTCGTGGAGCGGCCCTACGGTTTCGACCTGACGGTCGACGAGGCGGACGCCCGCTCGGCCGACCGGCTCGGGCAGCAGGGGCTCGAGCCCGTGGTGACCCACCGGGTCCGCGTCGACGAGGCGGCGCACGAGCTGTCGATCACCGACGTCTCCCACTCGGCCCGCTGGGACGAGGCAGCACCCGACGGCGAGGGCCGCGAGCTGGTCCGCGAGGCCGCCCAGACCCTCGGCTGGCGTGAGCAGCGGGGCCGCGACCGTCGGGTCAGCTTCGCGGTCGCCGGCATCGCCGCCGCCGGGCTGCTCGTCGCCGCACTCATCACCCTCGTCATCACGCTGTCCGGCTGAGCGCCGCCAGTGCGACCGTCCGGCCCGACCGGACGACGAACTCCTCGAACGCCGCGACGGTCGGGTCGTGCGCCGGGTTGCGCACCAGGACGCCTATGGTGCGCAGCGCCTGCGGGTGGTCGAGCGCGACGGGCACGACGTCACCCTCGGGCGCGAAGGCCGGCAGGATCGCCACTCCGAGGCCCGCGCCGACGAGTCCCCTTGCGGTGTGGACGTCCTCGGCCTCGAACCCGACCCGAAGCGGCACCCCGGCGTCGGCATAGATCTCCTCGACGCGGCCGCGCAGACCGAAGCCGGTCTTGAGCACGATGAGGTCGTCGCGACCGTCCGCGGCGAGGCTCTCGACGGACACCGACGCGGCCCCGGCCGCGTGGTGCGACCGGTGGACGGCGACGACGAGCGGCTCGTCGTAGAGGACGGTGCTCGACCCGCCGGCGACCTCCGGCGGGGAGGCCACGAGGGCGACGGAGCACCGGCCTGCCTCGAAATCGTCGAGGGCCTTCTGGCGCGAGCCCTGGGACAGCTCGAACCGCACGCCGGGGAACCGGTCGCGGAAACGCCGGATCAGTGCCGGCACCACGGCCTCGCCGAGCAGCGTCTGGAAGGACAGCCCGACGGTGCCGTGCCCGATGACGCCCGACCCGGTGACGGCGTCCACGCCCCGCTCGAGCGCGGCGACGCCCTCCTGCGCGAAGGGCAGCAGCGCCCGGCCCGCCGCCGTGAGGGCGATGCCCCTCCCCTCCCGCTCGACGACCGGCGTCCCGAGCAGCACGCCGAGGCGGGCCAGGGCGCGGCTGACGGTGGGCTGCGGCATACCGAGGACCGCGGCAGCGGTGGTGACCTGGCCGACCTCGGCGACCACGACGAAGACGGGCAGCAGACGCACCACCGCACGGAAGTCGCTCGGTCTCATGCCTAGATCGTATGAGTAGTCGACGTGACATGCATTGGTGCTCTGGGTCGCCTCGGCCTAGCGTCGACGGCATGTCCTGGGACGGCCACCTGCCCGAGAGCCGCGAGTACCGGCGCATCCTCGCCGGCCTCGGCGCGGCCGGCATCGCCACCTTCGCGCAGCTCTACTCCCCGCAGGGCCTGCTGCCGACGCTCGCCCGCGGCCTCGGGGTCAGCCCGGCCGATGCCGCGCTCTCGGTGTCGGTCGCCACGCTCGGCGTCGCCGCCGCCGTGCTGCCGTGGTCGTGGGTCGCCGACCGCGTGGGCCGCCTCCGGGCCATGCAGGTCGCGATCGTCGCCTCGACCGCCCTCGGGGTGCTCGTCGCGGTCGCCCCGAACATCGAGGTGCTGCTGGCGCTCCGTCTCGTCGAGGGGATGGCGCTCGGCGGGCTGCCGGCGCTCGCCGTCACCTACCTGCACGACGAGGTGCACGCCCACCACACCGCGGCGGCCGCGGCTGCCTACATCTCCGGCACGACGGTCGGCGGCGCCGCCGGCCGCCTCGTCGCCGGCCCGCTCGCCGGCCTCGTGGGCTGGCGACCCGCCCTGCTCACCGTGGCCGTCGTCTGCGCCGTCGCCTCCGCCGTCTTCCTGCGCCTCATGCCGAAGGCCCGCGGCTATCGCCCGTCCGGCGCGACGGCGCGGTCGGTCGCCGACGGCATACGGGTGAGCCTGCGCGACCCGGCCCTCGTCGCCCTGTGCGTGCAGGGTGCCCTGCTCATGGGCGGGTTCGTCGCCGTCTACAACTACCTCGCCTTCCGGCTCGAGGGGCCCGAGTTCGCCCTCCCCGCCACGGTCGGGTCGCTGATCTTCGCCGCGTATGCCGCCGGGACCGTCAGCTCGCGCCTGACCGGCCGTCTCGTGCCGAGGTTCGGGCGACGGCGGGTGCTCGTGGCCGGGACGCTCACCATGGCGACGGGCGCCGGGCTGACGCTCGCGGGAGCGCTGGCCGCCGTCGTCATCGGTCTTCTCGTGCTCACCGCAGGCTTCTTCGCCGCCCACGCCACGGCCTCGGCCTGGGTGGGGGCTCGCGCGACGACCGGGCGCGCGCAGGCCACGGCGCTCTACAACGTCGCGTACTACAGCGGCTCGGCCGTCGTCGGTTGGGTGCTGGGCTACGCGTGGTCGGGACTCGGCTGGGTCGGCGTCGTCGGCGCCGTCGCCGCGCTGGCGGCCGTGGCCCTCGTCGTGGCGCTCGTCGTGCTGCCCGGAGGGCGCGGCCTTCCCGTCGGACGTGGCGGCGCCCGCGCCGAGGCCGCACGCCTCGACGCGGACGCCACGGGTTTGCCGGGTCAGCCCAGCAGGTAGGTCTGCGTCTGCGGGTTGAGCATCGGCAGCTGCCTCGCCCCGGCCACGGCCTTGTTGCTGAAGCGGAGCGTGTCGACGCCACGCGAGATGTCGTTGGCCACGATGAGCCCGTTGTACCAGTAGGTCGACCACTGGTTGGACTGCATGTCGTAGTAGCCGATCTCCTTGGGAGCAGAGGGGTTCGTCAGGTCGACGACGGACGTGCCGGAGCCGTACGCCGACGACACGAGCACGTAGCGGTCGGCCAGCGGGACGTAGTTGAAGTTGTGGTACGTGCTCGGCTCGGCCCGCGGGATGCGGAGGTGGCTGAGGGCCCGCGACGGGTCGGCGACCGCGTACGTCCACAGCGCGCCGAACGGCTCCTTCGCCGGGCCGAAGTACTCGTCACCGAAGGTGACGTACCGGCCGTCCGGGGTGAACGCGGCCGAGTGCCAGATGTCGACGTCGGGGGTGTCGATGTTCGCGGTGACGACCGGCTGGAGCGGGTTCGAGATGTCCCACAGCTGGCCCTGCGACAGGCAGGCCGCCGCCGCGAGCTTCTTCGGCGCGAGCACCGTGATGTCGTGGCAGGCGAAGAACGGCGTGACGCCCTGCTTGGCCCCGAAGTAGTCGACACCCTTGACCGTCGGCTCGGCCACGACGCGGGCGGCGCGGCCGGCAGCCGCGTCGGTGCCGTCCACCTCGATCACCGAGATCTTCTCGAACGGGGGCTGGCAGTCCGGACCGATGCCGCTGGCGGACAGCGGGTAGGAGGCGACGTAGACGTACGCCTTGCCGCCGTCGGCGGGCACGAGCGTGTTGGTGTGCGAGCCGCAGTCGGTGCGGATGCCCTGGAGGAACACCGGGTCGGCCGGGTCGCTGACGTCGAAGACCCGGACGCCCTCGAACGCGCCGGGCGTCGTCGCCGTGACGTTGCGCGAGCCCTCGCAGCCGACGGTGCTCTGCGGGGTGTCGACCGACAGGAAGAGCAGGTCGCCGTGCACCGTGACGTCGCCCTGCGGCCCGTTGCAGTGCACGTCGGCGAGCTCGACCGGCGAGCCCGGGTCGGCGAGGTCGACGACGCGGAACCCGCCGTAGTGCCCGGCGAAGGCGAGGGTCCCCTTGAAGGCGAGGTCGGAGTTGACCCCACCGGTGTGCTTGTCGGTGCTCAGCAGGTGCATGTCCCTGCTGAAGCCGTCGGCCGCGCTGGCCGGTGGAGGCGGCGGGATGCTCCCGTCGTCCCAGGGCTCGTGGGCGGCGGCAGGCAGGGCGGTCGCCAGGGCGACGACGGCTGCAGCGGCGGCGACGAGGGTGCGGAGCTGGCGCATGGGTGAGCCTCCTGTGACGGACCGCCCTCCCCCGAGTCGGGAGCGATCGCGGTGTCCGCCGGGGCCGGTCGGCTCCGGCCCCGCCACTCTGGCACGAAACGGACATATCGGCCTGTCGGAACGGCGTCCGTCCCGACCTCCCCGCGCTGTGGGAGGTGTGGGTCATGATGTGCCAGTCATGACCCGATGGACTCGTTGGACCGCAGCCCAGGTGGCCGGCCTGGCCCCCGACGCCTCGTCGCTGGCGGCTGCCCGCAGGCTCGCGCGGCCGGGTCCGTGGTCCGACACGGGGTCGACCGACGTGCTCGTCTGGGGCAAGTGCCAGGGTTCGGGCAAGACGCCCTACCAGGTGAGCGTCGACCTCACCGGGCCCGCTTTCCGGTGCTCGTGCCCGAGCCGCAAGTTCCCGTGCAAGCACGGCTTGGCGCTGCTGCTGCTCTGGGTCGACGGCTCGGGGGCCGTGGCCGACGCCGCGGAGGCGGCCGGCTTCGCGCAGGAGTGGGCAGCCGAACGGTCGGCGCGGACAGGCGCCAAGGCGGCCGGCGACGCGGCCCACCCCACGCGTACGCCTGACCCCGCTGCTGCGGCGAAGCGCCTCGAGGAGCGTCTCGCGCTCATGGACGGCGGCATGGACGACTTCGCCCGCTGGCTCACCGACCTCGCCCGCAGCGGCACGGCGTCGGCCCGCCAGCAGTCCTACGCGTGGTGGGACGGCACCGCCGCCCGGCTCGTCGACGCGCAGCTGCCCGGGCTCGCCGACGACGTGCGGGCGGTCGGCGGGGCTGTGAGCGGGCGACCGGACTGGGCCGAGCGGCTGCTCGTGGCGCTCGGGCGGTGGTGGACGGCCACGCGGGCGTGGGCGGCTCGCGAGTCGCTCGGCGACGACCAGGTCGGCGACCTCCGCGCCTACCTCGGGTGGTCGGTGAGCAGCGAGTCGGTGCGGCGCGGCGACGCGGTCACCGACCGGTGGCTCGTGCTCGGCGCCCACCGCACCGACGACGGCCGGCTCCAGCAACAGCGCACCTGGCTGCGCGGGCACGCGACGGGCGAGACCGTGCAGGTGCTCGACTTCGCGGCCGGCGGCCAGGTGCTGCCCGTCGCGCGCATCGTCGGGTCGAGCCTCGACGCGACGCTCGCCCGCTACCCGGGGGCGGCCGTGCGCCGTGCCCTCTTCGTCGACGAGCCCGTCGTCGCCGACGCCCCGGGGCGTATGCCGTCCGGCGCGTCCCTCGAGCACGCGCGGTCCGCGGCTGCGGCCGCCTGGGGGCTCAACCCGTGGGCGCGGCGCTGCCCGGTGGTCCTCGACGAGGCCAAGGTCGGGCTCGACCGGGTCGTCGACGCGGAGGGGGCCAGCGTGGCCCTCGCCGACGACGCCGACGTGTGGGCGCTGCTCGCGGTGACGGGAGGCCGGCCCACCCGGCTCTTCGGTGAGCTCGAGGAGGCGCGGCTGCGGCCGCTCACCGTCGTCGTCGACGGCGAGGTGATGGGGCTGTGACCGACCCGATGTCCGGCGTCGACACGTGGTGGGGCGAGGTCGGCAACGCTGCGCTGCTCGGCACCGCCCGCCGGGCCGTGCCCGACCTGCCCGACCTGGGTCCCGCCGGGGTGCGCCCCCGAGAGGTGCCCGGCCCGCGCGAGGAGGCGCTGCTCGAGGCGGCCGCGCTCGGCGGGGCGGCGCTCCGGGCGGGCCGGCGGCTCGACCACGCAGCACCGCCGGCGGCCGCGCCCGACGAGACCCGTCCGGTCGCGCCGCGGCGGGCCGTGCAGCTGCTCGAGCTCGTGCTGACCCAGCCACCGGCGGGGGCCGCGCAGCGCGTGGGCCTGCTCGTGCACTGGCTGCGGGCGGCCGACGACGCCGGCTGCCGCGTGCCGCCCGTCGTGCTGCCGCTGCTGCTCGGCATGGCCACTGCGTCACGTGAGCTGCGGCGACCCGCGGCGGCGGTCCTGGGCGAGCGTGGACGCTGGCTCGCGGCGCTGCGCGAGGAGTGGGGATGGGTGGCCGAGGCCACCGCCGGGGCCGAGGCGCGCACGGCGTCGCGGCTGTCGGGAGCCGTTCCTGCCGCCGACGACTGGGCACGCCTCTCGTCGACCGACCGGGCCGCGGTGCTCGCGTCGGCACGCGCCGTCGACGCCGCCGATGCCCGCGCACTCGTCGAGTCGACGTGGTCGACCGACTCCGCCCGCGACCGGCGCTCGCACCTCGAGGCGCTGCGGGTGGGTCTCGGCGCCGACGACGAGTCACTGCTCGAGGCGGCCCTCGACGACCGCGCCGGAACCGTGCGCGAGGTGGCCGCCGAGCTGCTCGACGCCCTCCCGGGGTCGCGGCGCGCCGCCCGCATGGCCGAGCGGCTTCGGCCTCTCGTCCACCGCACCGGCATGCTCGGACGCGGCGTCGACGTCACCCTGCCCGACGAGCCCGATCCGGCCGCCGTCCGCGACGGGCTCGGCAAGCCGCCCCCGCGCCGCTCCGCTCGCGGGTGGTGGCTCGAGCAGCTGAGCGCCGGCGCCCCGCTCGAGGTGTGGTCCGAGCTGACCGGCGCCGATCCGGCGACGACGGTCAAGCGACTGACCGACGCGCAGCAGCCCGACGTGCTGGCCGGCCTACGCCGGGCCGTGCGGGCGCGACGCGACCCGGTGTGGGCGGCGGCGCTGCTCGAGCGCGGCTGGGACGCGACGCTCGTGCCCGCCCTGCCGCGCGAGGCGCGAGAGCGCGTGGCCCTGCAGCGCGTCGACGCCACCACCGACCGGGTGCACGAGCTCGGCGCCGTCGTGGGGGCCGTCGACCCGCCGTGGTCACCCGACTTCAGCGTGGCGCTGCTCTCGCGGCTGCGGGCCTCCAAGGTCGGCTCGGCCATGGTGCTCGCGACGATGCCGCACCTGCTCGCCGGACTGCACCCGGTCTCGCTCGACCCGCTCGAGCGCTGGGTCGCCGAGGCCGGCGGCGACCAGGCACTGTCGACCAACCTGCGCAACCTGCTCCAGTTCCACTCCGTCAAGCGATCGATCACCGAGGCCTTCAGATGAGCGAATCCCCCACGTCCGCAACCGTCCTGAGGGCCCACGCCGAGGACGCGTATGCCGCCGAGCTGGCTGCGCTCGCGGCCTCCGACGACCGCCCCCGTCCGCCGCGCTGGCGGCTGTCGCCATGGGCCGTCACGACCTACCTGCTCGGTGGCACCCTCGACGACGGCACCGAGATCACGCCCAAGTACCTCGGGTCGCGCCGGCTCATGGAGGTCGCGGTCGCGTCACTGGCGACCGACCGGGCACTGCTGCTGCTCGGCGTGCCCGGCACCGCCAAGACGTGGGTCGGCGAGCACCTCGCCGCCGCCATCAGCGGGTCGTCGAAGCTCGTCGTCCAGGGCACGGCCGGCACTCCGGAGGAGTCGCTGCGCTACGGCTGGAACTACGCCCGGCTGCTCGCCGAGGGCCCGACCCGCGCCGCGCTCGTGCCGAGCCCCGTCATGCGGGCCATGGAGACCGGCGCGCTCGTGCGCATCGAGGAGCTCACCCGCATCCCCGCGGACGTGCAGGACGCCCTCATCACGATCCTGTCGGAGAAGACGCTGCCCATCCCCGAGCTCGACACCCAGGTGCAGGCGCAGCAGGGCTTCAACGTCATCGCCACGGCCAACAACCGCGACAAGGGCGTCAACGACCTGTCCTCGGCCCTCAAGCGCCGCTTCAACACCCTCGTGCTGCCGCTGCCCGACTCGCTCGAGCAGGAGGTCGAGATCGTGCGCACCCGAGTCGACTCCCTCGGGCGCTCGCTCGAGCTGCCCGCCGGCCTCGAGTCGCTCGCCGAGATCGAGCGGGTCGTGACGGTCTTCCGCGAGCTGCGCGCGGGCGTCACCGCCGACCAGCGCACCACGGTGAAGTCGCCGTCGGCCACGCTGTCCACGGCCGAGGCGATCTCGGTCATGACCAACGGGCTGTCGCTCGCAGCGCACTTCGGCGACGGCGTCGTGCGCGCCGACGACGTCGCGGCCGGGCTCGTCGGCGCCGTCGTCAAGGACCCGGTCCAGGACCGCATCGTCTGGCAGGAGTACCTCGAGACGGTCGTCAAGGACCGCCCCGAGTGGACCGACCTCTACCGCGCCTGCCGCGAGCTCGGCTGAGATGACCCGCGTGGAGGTGCTCGGCGTCCGGCACCACGGACCCGGCTCGGCGCGCTCGGTGGAGCAGGCGCTCGACGAGCTGCGGCCCGACGTCGTCCTCATCGAGGGGCCGCCCGAGCTCGACGCCCTCATCCCGCTGGCCGCCGACCCCGACCTCGTGCCCCCGGTCGCCGGGCTCGTCTACGCCGTCGACGAGCCGAGGAAGGCCGCCTTCTACCCGTTCGCGGTGTTCTCGCCCGAGTGGGTGGCGCTCCAGTGGGCGCTCGCGCACGAGGTGGACGTCCGGTTCGCCGACCTGCCGGCGACCCACTTCCTCGCCGGCACCCCAGACGGCACCCCCGAAGGCTCGGACGACGACGAGAGCGAGCGGCGTCATCGGCGACGTCGCGGCAGTCGGCCCGACCCGATCACGGCGCTCGCGACGGCTGCCGGCTACGACGACCCCGAGCGCTGGTGGGAGGACGCGATCGAGCACCGGCGCACCTCGTCCCTCGCCCATTTCGCCCACCTCCGCGAGGCGATGCAGGGCGTGCGCGGTGACCTCGACGTCGACGACGACGACCGACGAGAAGCGTTCATGCGCAAGGTGATCCGGTCCGAGATCAAGGCAGGCCGCGAGAGGGTCGCGTTCGTCTGCGGCGCCTACCACGCGCCTGCCCTCGACCCCGCGGCGTTCCCGCCGGTCGGCCGCGACAACGCGCTGCTCAGCAAGCTGCCCAAGGTCAAGGTCGCCGCGACGTGGGCGCCGTGGAGCTCCGGCCGGCTCGCGTACGCCAGTGGCTACGGTGCCGGCGTCCGCTCGCCGGGGTGGTACCAGCACCTCTTCGTCACTCCCGACGACGAGGTCGTGCCGTCGTGGTTCGTCCGCGTCGCGCGGGCCCTGCGCGGCGAGAACCTCGACGCGTCCACGGCATCCGTCGTCGAGGCGACCAGGCTCGCGGGCGCGCTGGCCGCCGTGCGCGGTCGGCCATCCGTCGGGCTGAGCGAGCTCACCGACGCCGCCCGCGCCGTGCTCACCGAGGGCGCCGACCTGCCGCTGCGGCTCATCGACCGCACGCTCGTCATCGGCGAGGAGCTCGGCCGGGTGCCCGAGTCGACCCCGATGGTGCCGCTCGCGAGCGACCTCGCCAAGCTGCAGAAGTCGTTGCGGCTCAAGGTCTCCGCGACGTCGGCGGTCGTCCAGCTCGACCTCCGCCGCGAGTCGCAGCTGGCGCGCTCGGTGCTGCTCCACCGGCTCGCCGTCCTCGACGTCCACTGGGGCGCCCAGGTCGACGCCGGCCGGTCGACGGGCACCTTCAAGGAGGCGTGGGAGCTCGAGTGGACCCCCGAGCTCGCCGTCGCCGTCATCGAGGCGAGCCTGCACGGAACGACCGTTCGCAGCGCCGCCGAGTCGAAGGTCGCCGAGGAGGCCGGGCAGGCCTCCGACCTGGGCGTGCTCGGCGGCCTCATCGAGCAGTGCCTGCTCGCCGACCTGCCCGACGGTCTGCGCGCCGTCGTCGCCGCCCTCGCCGACCGCACGGCGCGCCAGCACGACACCCAGGCCCTCCTCGAGACCGTCGAGCCGCTGGCCCGCACGTGCCGCTACGGCGACGTCCGCGGCGTCGACGTCGCCGACGTGACGCACGTGCTCCAGACCGTCGTCGTGCGCGCGTCGATCGGCCTGCGGGCCGCCTGCGCGAGCCTCGACGACGACAGCGCCGACCGCATGCGCAAGGCCGTCGAGGCGGCGCACCGCGGCATCGCCCTCGTCGACCGCGACGACCTGCGCGACCCGTGGCACGAGGCCCTGCTCGCCGTCGGTCGCGACGAGGTGATCCACGGGGCCGTGTCCGGCCGGGTCAACCGCCTGCTGCTCGACGGCGGGCTGCTCGAGCACGCCGAGGCTGCCGCCCGGCTGAGCCGGCGGCTGTCGCCCGGCACACCCGCGCCCGCCGCCGCGTCCTGGCTCGACGGCTTCCTCACCGGCGAGGCGCTGCTCCTCGTCCACGGCGACGACCTGCTCCAGATCATCGACGAGTGGCTCGTCGATGCGTCCGAGGAGTCGTTCGAGGACCTGCTGCCCCTCGTGCGCCGCACCTTCTCGCGCTACCAGCCCGCCGAACGCCGCCTCATCGGAGGACACCTGCGCGACCTCGCCAGCGGCACGCGTACCTCCTCGGTGTCGTCGACCGACGTCGACCTCGACCGCGCGGCCCCCGCCATCGCGGCCGTCGCCCGCCTGCTCGGACTGGAGGTGGCCTCGTGAGCGAGGAACGCGACCGGCTGACCCGCTGGCGGCTCGTGCTCGGCGGCGAGCAGTCCGACGGCATCGGCGAGGCGGCGAGCCTCGACGCCGACGACCTCAAGCGAGACGAGGCGCTGCGCGAGCTCTACGACGGCGAGCGCCGCAGCGGGCTCGGCGCGTCCGCGCCCAAGGTGGCGCGCTGGCTCGGCGACATCCGCGGCTACTTCCCGTCGTCGGTCGTGCAGGTCATGCAGGCCGACGCGATGGATCGGCTCGGCCTGACCCAGCTGCTCCTCGAGCCCGAGCTCATGGCGGCGGTGCAGCCCGACATCAACCTCGTCTCGACGCTCGTCGGCCTGAACCGCGTCATCCCGGAGCGCTCCCGCGCCACGGCCCGGGCGGTCGTGCGCGTCGTCACCGACGAGCTCGAGGAACGCCTGCGGGCCGAGACGGTGCAGGCCGTCACCGGCGCGCTCAACCGGGCCGCGCGCACTCGCCGGCCGCGGCACTCCGACATCGACTGGAACCGCACGGTCGCGGCCAACCTCAAGCACTACCAGCCCGAGCACCGCACGGTCGTGCCCGAACGCCTCGTCGGCTACGCCCGGCGCGCGCACCGCGTCGAGCGGCGGATCATCCTCTGCATCGACCAGTCCGGCTCGATGGCCGAGTCGGTCGTCTACTCCAGCGTCTTCGGCGCCGTGCTCGCGTCGCTGCGGTCGGTCGACACCAAGCTCGTCGTCTTCGACACGGCCGTCGTCGACCTCACCGACGAGCTCGACGACCCCGTCGACGTGCTCTTCGGCGTCCAGCTCGGCGGCGGCACCGACATCAACCGGGCACTCGCCTACTGCGAGGGACTCGTCGAGCAGCCGGCCGACACGATCCTCGTGCTCATCAGCGACCTCTACGAAGGCGGCATCGCCGAGGAGATGGTGCGTCGCGCGTCCTCCATCGTCGCCTCGGGAGCCACGATGGTCGCCCTCCTCGCGCTCAGCGACTCCGGGCGGCCGAGCTTCGACGCGAACCACGCAGCGACGCTGGCGGCGGTCGGGGTGCCGGCCTTCGCGTGCACGCCCGACCGCTTCCCCGACCTCATGGCCACGGCGATCGAGAGACGCGACATCACCGCCTGGGCGGCCGCCAACGACATCGTCACGACGCACGAGCCCGACCCGGCTCCCTGACGGCATACTCGCGGGCATGCACCTGCACCCGGAGGAGCCCGAGGTCGCGTCGTGGCAGCCCGTGGACGACGCGACCCTCACCGCGACCCTGGGCGACCTGTTGACGAGCGACCGGCCGGTGCTGCTCGTCGACGGACGATCCGGCGGCGGCAAGACGACCTTCGCCGAGCGGGCGGCCCACCTGCTCGGCGGCGCCGTCGTCCACGCCGACGACCTCGCCTGGCACCACGACCTGACGGCGTGGGACGACCTCGCGATCGATCACGTCATCGGGCCCTGGCGCCGCGGCGAGGAGGTCTCCTACCGGCCTCCCGGCTGGGTCGCCAGGGGCCGTGACGGGCAGGTGCGCGTGCCCGACGACGTACGCGTGCTCGTCCTCGAGGGGGTCGGCGCGGGCCGTGCGTCCATCGCCGACCACGCGGACGCCGTCGTGTGGGTGCAGTCGGACCGTGGCCTCGCGCGCGAGCGCGGGCTACGACGCGACGTCGAGCTCGGCCGGACGCCCGCCGAGGCCGAGGCGTTCTGGGACGAGTACGCCGCGTCGGAGGAGCCCTTCCTCGCCGCCGACCGCCCGTGGGAGCGGGCGGCACTGCTGGTCAACGGCACGGCCGGCGAGCCGCTCGTCCACGTCAGGGCCTGAGCGCGGCGACGGCCTCGACCTCGGCGAGCGAGGGTCCGGCGTGAGGACCCCGGCGCGCCCGAGCGGGCGGGTCAGGTCGTCGCTGGTCGCACGAAGCAGGATCGGCAGCGCGCCTCGTAGGTGAAGGTGCCGTCGTCGGGCAGGGCCTCGGAGCCGCCGAGGTGGTCGAGGAACGGCTCGCCGGAGCGGAGCACCTGGGTATGCGTGGCGCTGAAGTCGCGACACTGGTCGCACACTGCACGGCGGTAGGTCACGGTGTCGGGCCCGAGCTCGAGCAGTGCCCGCACCGGCGCGAAGAGCTCGCCCCGGTGGTCGAGGTCGATGCCCGCGACGACGACACGGGTGCCGCGGCGCAGCAGCCGGTCGACGACCGCGACGTCGTCGAGGTCGAACATGTGCACCTCGTCGACGGCGACGACGTCGAGCTGCTCGTCGAGAGCCTCGTGCAGGCTCGCGACCTTCGTCGTGGTGAGGCTGCCACCGCTGCGGGAGGTGACGCCGGCGTCACGGACGTGTCGCTCGGACTGGTAGACACGGTGACGCACGCGCGTGAACTGCAGGGGCGAGAGCAGCGAGACGAGGGCGAGGCTCTTGCCGGACTTCATCGGGCCGAGGACGACGTCGAGCGACACCTCGGACGCGGTGCGGACGGCCTGCCTGACGTCGTCGATCGTGGTCACGAGCGAGAACGCTATCGGCCGCCGGTGTCAGTCCCCACCGCCCTCAGTCGTCGAGCGCGTCCACGTAGGCCGTCAGCTGCTCGTGGTCGCGGCCGAGCCTCTTCACGTCGTAGCCGAGCTGCGTGCTCGCCTGCGCCGACGTGAGGTCGAACGACCGGCCGGGAGCCTCGACGTGCACCGTGCCGAGGTTGCCGATGGTCCCGAGCAGAAGCGTCGACGGCGACGTGAAGTCGATGCTGTCGACCGGCTTGGGCAGGTCCTCGTCGAAGGTGATGGTGACGCCGTACGGCTTCGCGGCGGTCTGCAGCGAGATCGTGTAGGAGCCGTCGGGGCCGAAGCCGGCCGCCCGCGTCAGCCAGATGACACGGGAGTTGTCGCCGACGAAGTCGGTGCGCTGCTTCCAGAGCTGGTCCGCGCGGTCGGGCGCCGCAGCCCCGGACGACGAGGCGTCGGACGAGGTGCACCCGGCGAGGGCGATGCCACCGAGGAGCACTGCGGCGATGGAGCGTCTGAACATGTCGGTCCCCTGTCGTCGGGCCGTCGGACCCGTTCCTGTCGCCGCCCGTCCGGCCGGCGCAGTCTGGCAGATGCGAGCCGTGGAGAGACGGTTCCACGAGGCGTGACGGCAATCCTGCGTGATGTCGAGGCGATGTCTACTCGCGGGTCGCCATGGTTGAGTGGAAGGCTGCGGGTGTGGCGTGACGAGCGCCACGCGCCCTGCCGGGCGCAAGCACGACGAAGGAGACCTGCTCGATGATCTCGCGGATCGCGATCGTCAACCGCGGTGAGGCTGCCATGCGCCTCATCCACGCCGTGCGTGACCTCAACGCGGGCGCCGGCCCCGGCGGTCACCGCATCGAGACGATCGCCTTGCACACCGAGGGCGAGCGGCGGGCCATGTTCGTGCGCGAGAGCGACCACGCGTACGACCTCGGGCCGGCCTCGGCGCGGCCCTACCTCGACTACGCCGTCCTCGAGCGCGCCCTGCGCGAGACCGGCGCCGACGCGGCGTGGGTCGGCTGGGGCTTCGTCGCCGAGCACCCGGCCTTCGCAGAGCTGTGCGACCGCATCGGCGTCACCTTCATCGGGCCGAGCGCCGAGGCGATGACCAAGCTCGGCGACAAGATCGGCAGCAAGCTCATCGCCGAGGAGGTCGGCGTGCCCGTCGCGCCGTGGAGCCGCGGCGGCGTCGACACCCTCGACGAGGCAAAAGCCGCGGCCGCGCGCATCGGCTACCCCCTCATGCTCAAGGCGACCGCCGGCGGTGGTGGCCGCGGCATCCGGCGCGTCGACTCCGACGCCGACCTCACCGACGCGTACGAGCGCACGCGCGACGAGGCCGAGCGCGCCTTCGGCTCGGGCGTCGTCTTCCTCGAGAAGCTCGTCACCGGCGCCCGCCACATCGAGGTGCAGGTCATCGCCGACGGGCAGGGCACCGCGTGGGCCGTCGGCGTGCGCGACTGCTCCGTGCAGCGCCGCAACCAGAAGGTCATCGAGGAGTCCGCCTCGCCGGTGCTCAGCGCCGAGCAGGCTCAGGAGGTCAAGGACAGCGCCGAGCGACTCGCGATCGCCGTGGGCTACGCCGGCGCCGGCACGGTCGAGTTCCTCTACCACCCGGGCGAGAAGTTCTTCGCCTTCCTCGAGGTCAACACCCGCCTCCAGGTCGAGCACCCGATCACCGAGGCCGTCACCGACACCGACCTCGTCAAGCTGCAGATCCACGTCGCGAACGGCGGCCGGCTCGACGAGCTCCCGCAGGGACGTCCCACCGAGCGCGGTCACGCCGTCGAGGCCCGGCTCAACGCCGAGGACCCCGACCGCGACTTCGCGCCCAGCCCGGGCCGCATCAGCCTGCTCCAGTTCCCCGCCGGCCCCGGCATCCGCGTCGACACCGGTGTGGGCGAGGGCGACTCGATCCCCGCCGACTTCGACTCGATGATCGCCAAGATCATCGCCTACGGTCGCGACCGCGACGAGGCGCTGGCCCGCCTGCGCCGCGCCATGGCCGAGACGACGGTCGTCATCGACGGCGGCTCGACGAACAAGAGCTTCATCCTCGACCTGCTCGACCAGCCCGAGATCATCGACGGCTCGGCCGACACCGGCTGGATCGACCGCGTGCGGGCCGAGGGCCGCCTCGTCTCGCACCGCCACTCCGGCATCGCGCTCGTCGCCGCCGGCATCGAGGCCTACGAGGACGCCGAGGCCATCGAGCGGGCCCGCCTGCTCGAGTCGGCGCGCGGCGGCCGCCCGCAGGTCCAGCACGCCGTCGGCCGCGCCATCGACCTCAAGCTGCGCGGCACGGCCTACAAGGTCATGGTTCTGCGCACGGCCGGCCACCGCTACCGCGTCAGCATCACCAACGGCGCCGAGCCGCACGTCGTCGACGCGACCATCGACCGCATCGACGAGTATGCCGGCCGCATCGTCGTCGAGGGGCGCTCCCACCGCCTCGTCACCGCCACCCACGGCCCCGTCCACCTCATCGAGGTCGACGGCGTCACCCACCGCGTCAGCCGCGACGAAGGCGGTGTCGTGCGCTCCCCCGCGCCCGCGCTCGTCGTCGCCACCCCCGTCCAGGTCGGCGCCGAGGTCGCCGCGGGCGCGCCCGTGCTCGTGCTCGAGTCGATGAAGATGGAGACGGTGCTGCCGGCGCCGTTCCCCGCGAGGGTGCGCGAGCTGCTCGTCGCGGTGGGCAGCCAGGTCGAGACGGGCGCGCCGCTCGTGCGCCTCGAGCCCACCGGCGACGAGGCCGAGGTCGCCGACGCGGCTGCCGACGACGCAGCCGTCGACCTCGACCTGCCCGACTCGAGCGCCCACACCGCGACCGCCCGCGAGCGGGTGGTCCGCGGCATCGAGGACCTCTCCGCCAGCGTCCTCGGCTTCGACGGCGACCCGAGCGGCGACGCGCGGATGCTCTCGGGCTACCTCGAGGCCCGCGACACCGTCGCCTCGGAGGGCGCCGTGCCGCTCGCCGAGGAGATCGCGATCCTGGAGCTCATCACCGACTTCGCCGAGCTGAGCCGCAACCGCCCGGCGGCCGAGGAGCGCCACACCGAGCTGCTCGTGCACAGCCCCCGCGAGCACTTCCACTCCTACCTGCAGAGCCTCGACGTCGACCGCGCCGGGCTCTCGGCCGACTTCCAGGACAAGCTCGCCCGCGTGCTGCGCCACTACGGCGTCACCGACTTCGAGCGCACGCCCGACCTCGAGGAGGCGGTCTTCCGCATCTTCCTCGCGCAGCAGCGCTCGGCCCCCGAGGTGCAGCTCGCGACGTCGATCCTCCAGCGGTGGCTGGCCGAGCCCATCCCGGCGACGCCGCTCGACGTCGCCGCCCGCGACGCGCTCGACCGCCTCGTCGTCGCGACCCAGCTGCGCTTCCCCGTCATCGGCGACCTCGCCCGCAGCGTGCGGTTCCGCTGGTTCGACCAGCCCCTCGTCGACGAGGACCGTGCGGGCGTGCTCTCGGGAGTCCGCGACAAGGTGGCCGCGCTCGCCGCCGACCCCGAGGCGCCCGATCGCACCGCCCGCGTCGACGAGCTCGCCGCGATCCCCGAGCAGATCGTGCGCTTCCTCGCCGAGCGGCTGCACGAGTCGGTCGACAGCGACACGGGTCTGCAGCGCCACGAGCCGATGCTCGAGGTGCTCATCAAGCGCCACTATCGCGAGCACGAGCTGCACGCGCTGCGCACCTTCACCGAGGGCGGCCGGCCCTTCGCCACGGCCGACTACACCCTCGACGACCGGCCGACGCATCTCACGACGAGCATCGGCTCCGTCGACGAGCTCGTGCCCGGCAGCGCCCTCGACGCGGCCGTCTCGGCCGACGTGTGGGCCCGCACCGAGGGCAGCCAGTCGGTCGTCGACCTCTACCTGCGCTGGGCCGACGAGCCGCAGTCGCCCGACGAGGCGAGCGACCGTCTCGCGGCGCTGCTCCAGGAGCTGCCCTTCGCGCACGACACCCGCCGCGTCGCGGTGTGCGTCAGCGGCGGCACCGACCGCCACGTCGACTACTTCACGTTCCGGCCGGTCGACGGCGCCCTCGTCGAGGACCGCCTCGTCCGCGGCGTGCACCCGATGGTCGGTCGACGCCTCAACCTGTGGCGGCTCTCGGCGTTCGACGTGACGCGCCTCGATGCCCCCGAGGACGTCCTGCTCTACGAGTGCGTGGCCAAGGACAACCCCGACGACACGCGTCTCGTCGCCCTCGCCCAGGTGCGCCAGGTCGTCGTCGTGCGCGACGAGGCCGGGCAGGTCTCCGGCCTGCCGCACGTCGAGCGCGCCATCGCGAACTGCCTCGAGGCGATCCGACGGGTCCGCGCCTCGCGCGGCCAACGAGCCTCGAAGCTCGACATGAACCACGTGTGGGTGCAGATCTGGCCGACCATCGAGGCCGACCTGGGACAGCTGACGGCGCTGCGCAGCAAGATCGCCCCCGTCACCGCCGGGGCCGGCATCGAGGAGGTGCTCGTGCAGGCGACGGTCGCCGGCACGCCCGACGCCGCGCCGCTCGCCATCGCGGGTCGCTTCTACTACCAGCCGGGTTCGGGTGTCGTCGCCTCCGTCGGCGCCCCGCCCACCGAGCCGCTCAAGCCCCTCGACGACTACGCGTCGAAGGTCGTCCGGGCCCGCCGCCGCGGGCTCGTCTACCCGTACGAGCTGCAGTCGATGATCGCCGGTGACGGCGGCACCGTCGTCGAGCACGACCTCGACGACACCGGCGCGCTCGTGCCGGTCGACCGCCCGCAGGGCCTCAACAAGGCCGGCATCATCGTCGCCGTCGTCACGTCGCCCACCGTGCGCCACCCCGAGGGCGTGACCCGCGTCGTGCTGTCGGGCGACCCGCTGCGGTCGCTCGGCTCGGTCGCCGAGGCCGAGTGCGCTCGGGTCATCGCGGCGATCGACCTCGCCGAGCAGATGCGCGTGCCGCTCGAGTGGTACTCCCTGTCGGCCGGCGCCCGCATCTCGATGGACTCCGGAACCGAGAACATGGACTGGGTGGCTCGCGCCCTCAAGCGGATCATCGAGTTCACGCAGGCGGGCGGCGAGATCAACATCGTCGTCGCCGGCATCAACGTCGGCGCCCAGCCCTACTGGAACGCCGAGGCGACGATGCTCATGCACACCAAGGGCATCCTCGTCATGACGCCGGACAGCGCCATGGTGCTCACAGGCAAGCAGTCGCTCGACTTCTCGGGCGGCGTCAGCGCCGAGGACAACTTCGGCATCGGTGGCTACGACCGCGTCATGGGCCCCAACGGCCAGGCGCAGTACTGGGCCAAGGACCTCGCCGGCGCCCGCGACATCCTCATGGCGCACTACGACCACGCGTACGTCGCCCCGGGCGAGTCGGGTCCGCGGCGCGTGCCGACGAGCGACCCGACCCACCGCGACGTGACGCTCTACCCGCACGACGCGCCGGGGTCGGACTTCAAGACGGTCGGCGAGATCTTCAGCTCGCTCACCAACCCCGACCGCAAGAAGCCGTTCGACATCCGCACGCTGATGCGCGCCGTCTCCGACCAGGACCACGAGACGCTCGAGCGCTGGGCCGGCATGGCCGACGCCGAGACCGCCGTCGTGCAGGACGCCCACCTCGCGGGCATCCCGGTGACGCTCATCGGCATCGAGAGCAAGTCCGTGGCACGGCGCGGGTTCCCGCCCACCGACGGCCCCGACACCTACACGGCGGGCACGCTCTTCCCGCGCTCGTCGAAGAAGGTCGCCCGGGCCATCAACGCCGCGAGCGGCAACCGGCCCGTCGTCGTGCTGGCCAACCTGTCGGGCTTCGACGGGTCACCGGAGTCGATGCGGGCCCTGCAGCTCGAGTACGGCGCCGAGATCGGGCGGGCCATCGTCAACTTCGACGGACCGATCGTCTTCACCGTCGTCTCGCGCTACCACGGCGGCGCGTTCGTGGTCTTCTCCAAGACGCTCAACCCGCGCATGACCGTGCTCGCCGTCGAGGGCTCCTTCGCGTCGGTGCTCGGTGGGGCGCCGGCGGCGGCCGTCGTGTTCTCGCGCGACGTCGACGCCCGCACCGCCTCCGACCCGCGCATCACCGAGCTGGAGGCGCAGGTCGCGGCGGCGTCGGGTGTCGAGCGCGCCCGCCTGGCGACGGAGCTCGCCGACCTGCGCACGTCGGTGCGCGCCGAGAAGCTGAGCCAGGTCGCGTCGGAGTTCGACGCGGTGCACAGCATCCACCGCGCCGTCTCCGTCGGTTCCGTCGACGCCGTCATCGGGGCGCACGAGATGCGCCCGCGCATCATCGCCGCCCTCGAGGCCGGACTCGAGGGCTAGCCTGAGGCGGGTCCCGAGGGCTGGCCTCGGGACCCGTTCGACCACAGGGGAGCCCATGACGAGCAAGCAGGAGTTCATCGACGGTGTCCGTCGCGCCACCGAGGGCACGCCGTATGCCGTCACGGAGCAGCCGTACGGCTTCGACCTGACCGTCGACGTGGCCAGCAAGCGCTGGCTCACCCTGACCGCCGCCCACCGTCTGAAGCGCGTCTTCACGCACGAGGTCCACCTCGAGGACGACGGGCGCTACGGCATCACCGACGTCGACAACCAGGTCACCTACGGGGCGGCCGCAGGTGACGGCGGCGTCCGCCTGACGGCGCGCAAGAAGTTCAGCCGCGGTCGCGTGATGAGCTACTCGCGGCGCATCGAGTTCGGCGTCGACGCCGACACGGGCAAGGTGGGCAAGGTCGTCGACTACTCCTTCCGCGCCGGCGAGGGTCGCGACCTCGTGCGCGGCGTGGCCAAGGAGCTGGGCTGGAAGGAGCGCATGAACGGTGAGCAGCGCGGCGCCCTCTGGGTGGCCGGCATCACCGTCGTGGCGCTCATCGTGTCCTTCGGCGCGGTCGGCATCGCGGCGCTGCTCAGGTGATGCCGCCGGCCCGGTAGGCGTCGCGCCATTGTGTGCAGCAGGTGGGGTCAGGACCCCTCCTGCTGCACACGCGATGGTCTGGCTGCGGTGACCCGGTGACCGTGCCTGATCAGTCGAGGCCGAGCTCCACGGCCCGTCGCACGACGTCGCGGCGGGTGCTGAGGCCGAGCTTGGTGAGGATGGCCGACACGTGGTGGTCGGCGGTCTTGGGCGAGATGTAGAGGTGGTCGGCGAGCTCGGCGTTCGTCAGGCCCCGGGCGACGAGCCGCGCGACGTCGAGCTGCCGGTTGGTCAGCCCCGACGGGTTCGTGCGCGTGCTCGCCCGCCGACGGCCCGACGTGGCCCGCATCCCGCGGTCGGCCAGCGACCGGCGGCACCGGACGGCCGTGGCGGCGGCGCCGAGCCCCTCGAGATCGTCGACGGCGCGGCTCGCCGCGGTCTCGTCTGCGCCGTGGACGAGTGCGAGGGCACGCTCGTAGGGAGCGCCGAGCGCGTGCCACGCGGCCGCCGCTCCGGCGTGGTCGCCGGCCAGCTCGAGGGCGAACGGCTCTGCCACCGCTGAGTGCTCGCCGCCCGGCACCCCGGCAGCGCCCAGACGTGCCAGCCAGACGAGGAGGTCGCCGACCGCCCACTGCACCCCGGGCAGGTGCGCGACCCGGGCCACGGTCGGGCCGGCTGCGTCGAGCCGCGCATCGGGTTCGCCCGTGAGCCAGACCTTCTCGGCGACGGCCGACAGGACGGGCAGGTGGGCGAGCGGCTCGTCCAGGCGCTGCGAGAGCGCCCACGCGGCGTCGAGGTGCGCGGCCACGGCGTCGACCCCGTCACCGGTGCGCAGGGCGACCAGGGCGTGCACGAGGTGCGGCCACATCGCTGAGAGCGGCATGCCCCGTCCGTCGATGATGTGGTCGGCGTCCTCGAGGGCCGCGGCCCACCGGGCTCGCTGGAAGTGCAGCCGCGATCGCATCGCGGTCTGCCACTGGTTGCACACGGGGATGTCGCGGTCGACGGTGATCGGGATCGACCGCGCGAGCACCTCCTCGGCGTCACGGAACCGGCGGTGCTCGATGTCGATGGCGGAGAGGTTGCTGTAGGCCGTCGTGCCGATCTCGTCGTAGGACCGCTCGAGCGCGACGGCAGCGTGCAGGAGCAGGCGACCCCGGGCCGCGATCGTCCCGCGCAGCAGGGCGGCGGCGTCCTCGATGATGTCGCAGCGCAGGCCCACGGCCGTGTCGCCCGTGCGCTCGGCCGTCGCGCGGGCGGCGAGACCGCTGGCGGCGGCGCCCTCGTCGTCGTGGCGCCGGTAGGCGAGGTAGGCCTGGGTGGCGCACGCCGACCCGTACGCCGGGGCGTCCTCCCGCTCGGTGGCGAGGCTCACGTGCAGCTCGGCCTCCCGCCGCCGCGCGGAGTAGTACTCGATGAGGCCGCGTCTCGCGTGAGCGGCCGCCAGCCCGCCGGGGTCGCCGACCTGCTCCCACAGCCGGGTCGCCGTCGTCAGGGTCGCGATGGCCTCCGGCAGCCGACTCACCATGTACTGCTCGTCGCCGAGCAGCTCGAGCAGCCGCGCCCGCTCGGCCGGGCCGGCGTCGCTGCGCTCGAGGGCAAGGGTGAGGAACGCGACGGCCTCCGTGTGCGACCCGGTGCGCGCCGCCTCCTCGGCGGCCAGGGCGGCATACCTGCTCGTGCGTTGTCGGTCGTGCGCGGCCTCGGCGTGGTGGGTCAGCACGGCGTGGTCGGTCGAGCCGACCTGCTCGAGCGCGTCGATGAGGCGACGGTGGAGCTCGGCCTCGACCCCGAGCGGGATGGCCGAGCGGACCGCCAGCCGCGCGAGCTCGTGGCGGTAGCCGACGCCGCGGCGGGTGCGGGCGAGCAGCCCCGTCGACTCGAGCCGGCGCAGTCGCGGCACGTCGACCCCGAGCACGGGCAGCAGCCGGTCCTCGACGGCGTCGGGCGCGGTGGCGACGAGCTGCATGGTCTCGAGGTCGTCGCCGTCCAGGGTGCTCGTGCTCGCGAGCACCGCGTCACGCACCGAGGCGGGCAGCCCCTCCCCCGCGTGGCGCGCGACCTCGCTGACGTAGAAGGCGTTCCCACCCGTGAGGCGGTGCACGTCGTCGGGGTCGAGGTCGGTGCCGGCGACCAGGGTGGCGACCGCCTCGTGGCTGAGGCAGGCGAGGGCGAGGGTCTCGGCGTTCTCGAGCCGGGCGAGGTCACCGAGCAGGGGCCTGAGCGGATGGTCGGCGCCGAGCTCGCCGTCGCGGTAGGTGAGCACGAGCAGCACGGGCAGCGCGTCGATCCGGCGCACGAGGTGGCGCAGCACGTCGACCGACGCGTTGTCGATCCACTGCGCGTCCTCGATGAGGACGACCGAGGGCGCGTTGCCGACGACCGAGGTGACGTGGGCCTCGATCTCCCCGCGGGCGGGCGCGGCCGGGACGTCGGCGGAACCGAGGTCGGTGAGCACGTCACGGACCGGGCCGAGCGGGCGCGGCGTCGCGAGGGGGTCGCACAGTCCGCGTACGACCCTGGTGTGTGCCGGCTCCAGGGGGGCAGCGGTGAGCGCGCGGAGCAGGCTCGTCTTGCCCGCTCCCGCCTCGCCGGTGACGGCGACCACCCGCCCCGAGCGGGCGCTGTCGTGCAGCGCCTGCCGGAGCCGCGCGAGCTCGGGCCCGCGCTCCAAGAGCCCCACCCTGTCGAGGGTAGGGCTCCACGGGCGCCCGTGGCACGCCCTTTCCGCCGGCCGGAGCCGCCACGACGTCGGGGGCGGGAGGCTCCCCCTGCCTCCCGCCCCCGCTGGTCATGCGGCCTCGCCGTGGCGCCGCTGCCGGCGCACCTCGAGCGAGATCTCCCGAGCGCTCCGTTGCAGCCCCCGGTGACGGTCGCGTCTCTGTCGCGTCGTCTCCCAGGCCCCACCGGACCGGCGCCGCTCCAGCTCGTGGAGCAACGCGTACATCTGGGTGTCGTTCATGGTCATCCCCCCTCTCCGCTCTCGCGTCGCGCCGGTCAGGCTGCGACGTACTCCGCTGTGTGCGGGCCGAACTCGTTGGTCACCTCGGCGACGAGGTTGGCCGGGAAGCCACCGCGGCGGGCGTGCTCGAGGATCGTCTCGGCGTCCTCCGCCTCGTGGACGCAGTAGATCTTGTCGCCGGCGACGTAGCTCGTGACCCAGGTGTAGGGGACACCGAGCGAGTCGACGGCGGCGTTGGACGTGCGAGCGATCTCGCACAGGTCGGTCATCGTGAGCGTGGAGGCTCCGGGGATCTCGCGCTCGATGAGGAACCGCTTCATGAGGATCTGTCCTTCTCTCTGTGCTGGGACGCCGACGGCTTGTCGACGCCCCCTCAGGGTGCGGCTCGGGCAAGGGGTGTCACATCGGGTGCGGCTCCCCATGTTTCGGCGCGGCGCTCCCCATCTCCGCAGGACGGACTCTGGTCCCGGGAACCGCGGCGGGGCAGGATGACCGGGTGACGACGCTGCCGCCCCTGTCGGTGTCGGACGGCGTGGCCACGATCCGGCTCGGCCGTCCCGACACCGGGAACGCCCTCGACCTGCCGGCCGCCACCGCGCTGCGTGACGCGGTCACCGAGATCGCCCGGACCGTCCGCGACATCGACGTCGTCGTGGTGCGCGCCGAGGGGCGGCTCTTCTGCGTGGGCGGCGACGTGCGGGCCATGGCGGCCGCGGCTGACCGACCGGCGTTCGTCGCGGAGCTCGCCGGGGTGCTGCACGACGCCCTCGTCGCGCTGCGGGCCCTGCCGGTCCCCGTCGTCGCGGTCGTCCAGGGCACCACGGCCGGTGCCGGCATCGGACTGCTCCTCGCGGCCGACGTCGTCGTCGCGGCCGAGCACGCGACCTTCGTGGCGGCCTATCCGTCGGTGGGCCTGTCGCCCGACTGCGGCGTGAGCGCCCTGCTGCCCGCGGCGGTCGGTGCCCGCCGGGCGGCGCTCTTCCTCCTCTCCGGGGCGACCCTCGATGCCGCGACGGCGCTCGACTGGGGCCTGGTGACCGAGGTGGTCGACCTCGACGACCTCGAGGCCCGCGCCGGCGAGGTCGTCGCCGGCATCGCCGCGCTGCCGCGTGAGGCCGTCGGCGAGGCGGCCCGGCTGCTGCGCCTCGCGCCCGAGCGGCCGTATGCCGCCCAGCTCGCCGACGAGGCCGCCACCATCGCGCGCCTCTCGGCCACCCCCGAGGCCGACGCCCTCATCACCGCCTTCGCCGCCCCGAACGGAGACACCGAGTGAACGCCACCTTCTCGAGCACCACGTCGAGCACCGTCGACGACGTCGTGCGACGCAGTGCGGCGCGCCACCCCGACCGCACGGCCCTCGTCTTCGAGGACCGCACGTGGACGTATGCCGCCCTCGACGACGCGGTCACCCGCGCGGCAGCGCACCTGCTGGGTCTCGGGCTCGCCGCGGGCGACCGGGTGGCGACGGTGGGACTCAACTCCGACGCGTACCTGCTCGCCTTCCTCGGCTGCGCCCGCGCGGGGCTCGTGCACGTGCCGGTCAACTACGCCCTGACCGGCCGCGAGCTCACCTACCTGCTCGGCGACTCCGGCGCCCGGGTGGCGCTCGTCGACGTCGCGCTGCGCGAGGCGGTCGAGGCAGTGCGCGAGGGCACGTCGCTCGAGCAGGTGCTGCTGCTCCACGGCGCCGACGGCGCGGTGCTGCCGCTCTGGAGCGACGGCGACGTGCCGGACCTCGAGGTCGAGCGGTCGGACACCGACCTCGTGCAGCTGCTCTACACGTCCGGCACGACGTCGCAGCCCAAGGGCGCGATGATGACCCACCGCGCGCTCGTGCACGAGTACGTGTCGTGCATCGTCGGGCTCGACCTGCGCGAGGGCGACGCACCGCTGCACTCGATGCCGCTCTACCACTCGGCCCAGATGCACGTCTTCCTCCTGCCCTACCTCGCGGTGGGCGCGTCGAACCACCTGCTCACGCGGCCCGACGTGCCCACGATTCTCGAGAAGGTCGCCTCGCAGCGCATCGGGTCGCTCTTCCTCGCCCCGACCGTGTGGGTGCCGCTGTCGAACCACCCGGCGCTCGACACGGCCGACCTCGGCTCGCTGCACAAGGCGTACTACGGCGCTTCGATCATGCCGGTGCCCGTGCGTGACCGTCTGCAGCAGCGACTGCCCGACCTCGGCTTCTGGAACTGTTTCGGGCAGTCGGAGATCGGACCGCTCGCGACCGTGCTGCGGCCCGAGGAGCACGCCGCCCGACCCGAGGCCTGCGGGCGGACGGTGCTGTTCGTCGAGGCGCGAGTCGTCGACCCCGAGGGCGTCGACGTGTCGGCCGGCGAGCCGGGCGAGCTGCTCTACCGCTCGCCCCAGCTGTGCACCGGCTACTGGAACAAGCCGGACGCCACCGACGAGGCCTTCCGTGACGGCTGGTTCCACTCCGGCGACCTCGTGACCCGCGACGAGGAGGGCCACCTCACCGTCGTCGACCGCATCAAGGACGTCATCAACACCGGTGGCGTCATGGTCGCCTCGCGCGAGGTCGAGGACGCGCTCTACACGCACCCGGCCGTGGCCGAGGTGGCCGTCATCGCGACGCCGCACGAGCGGTGGGTCGAGGCCGTCACGGCGGTCGTCGTGCTGCGCGAGGGCCACACGGTGAGCGAGGCGGAGCTCGTCGAGCACGCGCGCGGGTCGCTGGCCCCGTTCAAGCTGCCCAAGGCCGTCCACTTCGTCGACGGCCTTCCCCGCAACCAGAGCGGCAAGCTGCTCAAACGGGTGCTTCGCGACGACCTCACCAAGGACGTCGGCGACTCCGCCACGGGGTGACCCGGGTGGGCCGGGCGGGCGTGCTCAGCCCGGCCCGACGGCATACGCAAGGAGGGCGGTCGAAAGGGCCCACAGGAGAAGGCCGGCCACGTTGGTGCGCGGGCGGTAGGTGACGGCGGCGAGGAACTCGCGCAGGAACGCGCTCGGCACGAAGTGCCAGGCCGCCGGTGCGCCGGTGACGTCGGCGTCGATCCCGAGCCGGCGGGTGATGAGGGCCGAGCGACCGACGTGGAAGCTGCTCGTCACGACGCGGAGGTGCCCGTCGCCGTCGAGGCCGCGGGCGCGCAGGATCTCGCGTGACAGCAGCAGGTTCTCCTCCGTCGTCGTCGCCCGGTCCTCGGTGGCGACCGCGTCGGTGGGCAGGCCGTGCGCCACGAGGTAGGCCGACATCGCCACGCCCTCGGCCATCGGCTCGTCGTCGCCCTGGCCGCCGCTCGGGACGACGAGCGGCTCGCGCCCGGCACCCCGCTCGGCCCGCCAGACCTCGAGCGCCGCGTCCAGCCGGTTGGCCAGCAGCGTCGGCACGGTCCCCTCGACGAGCCCCGAGCCGAGCACGACGACGGCGAGGGGCGCGGGGCGAGGATCGGCGCGCCGCTGGAGGAGGCAGTAGAGCAGGTAGCTGAGGAAGGTGAGCCCGGGGTAGCCCGGCAGCAGCAGGACCACCGTGGCGGCCAGCGGCCACGGACTACCGCCGACCGTGGCGACCGCCGCGAGGACGGTCGCCGCCACCATCGCGAGGCCGAGGAGCAGCGCCAGCGACCCCACGAGGCTGGCGCCGTCGCGCACTGCCGCGGAGGCGGCGCTGCCCACGAAGAGGAGCCCGAGCACCGCGGCAGCGAGCCACGGCAGGGCCAGCACTGCCGTCAGGGCCCTCAGTGGGGTGAGCAGGTCGACGACGAGCACGCTTGCCGCCCAGAGGGATCCGGCCAGCAGGACTCCGCTGCGCCAGCGCCGCGGCTCCGCACGGGAGGTGCGCAGGGCGAGCACGACGAGCGCCAGGCCGGTCACGGCGAGCAGGACGTCGAGGGGCGCTGGCATGCCCCGAGCATGCCGTCCGGACCATGAGGTTGCGAACTCGGGCGTTTCGGATCGGCCGGGGCGAAGACAGCAGAACGGCCGGTCGGGCTCGTGCCCGACCGGCCGTTCGCCTGTGCGCGACGACTCGCGTACGCGGTCAGCTGGCCTGTGCGTGGGGCGCGTGGTCGCGCGGCACGGAGGTTCCGGCGGCCGAGCGGGCGCGTCGGGCGGAGAGGTCCACGGGCGCGACGGGGGCCGCGACGGCGGGAGCGAAGAGCCGCTCGGGGTCGGCGTGCGCGACGGCGAGCAGGTCGCCGGCCACGCGGTCGAGGTCGCGGTCGACGACGAGCCAGGAGCTGCCGGCGAGGTGCCCGCGGCGGGCGGCGGAGGCGAAGGAGCGGAGGGAACCGAGGGAGAGGATGCGTGTCGTCATGCCTCTATGATCCAACCTTGCACTATTCAGCACAAGCGATGTTTACTTCACAACCCTTAAGTCTGACTGTAGAATGTGAGCATGCTCGACACGCACCGCATCCGGGTGTTCCGCTCGGTCATGGCCAGCGGCTCCATCCAGGCCGCCGCCGACAACCTCGGCTACACCCCGTCGGCCATCAGCCAGCAGATCTCCGCGCTGCAGAAGGAGACCGGGCTGACCCTCTTCGAGCGTGAGGGCCGCGGCCTGAGCCCCACCGCCGCGGCGCGCTCGCTCGTCGCCAACACCAACGACCTCATGGGCGAGCTGAGCCGGCTCGACCGCGTCGTCGAGGACCTGCGCGAGGGCCGGTCCGGGCTGCTGACGATCGGCTACTTCGCCTCGGCCGGGGCCGAGTGGATGCCGACCCTGGCCCGCCGCCTCACCACCGAGATGCCCGACCTCACGCTCGAGCTCGTGCTCACCGAGATCCCCGAGTACGCCGGCGCGACGCTCGACCTCGACCTCGTCATCGACACCCCCGGCGCCCAGGACCCGGCCGGTTCGAAGCGGGTGCCGCTCGCGGTCGACCCCTACGTCGTGATCCTGCCCGCCGACCATCCGCTCGCCGACGAGGACGAGGTGAACCTCGCGCAACTCGCCGCCGACACCTGGATCCGCAACGACCTCCCCCACACGACGTGCTCGCGCATCTTCGCGGCCGCGTGCGAGTCCGCCGGGTTCCTGCCCCGCTTCGCGGTGCAGGCCCAGGACCACATCACCGCGATCGCCTTCGTCAAGGCGGGCGTCGGCATCACCGCCGTGCCCCAGCTCGCCGCACGCATCATCCCGCCCGAGGTGCGCGTGCTGCCCCTCACCGCCCCCACCCCGGTGCGGCACATCGCGGCCGTCGTGCGCGACCCCGCCGGCAACAGCGCGGCCTGCCGCGCCGTCGAGCTGCTCCAGGAGCTCATCGGCTGACGTCGGGCGGGCAGGCCAGCAGGTAGCAGACTGACGGCATCGAGACGCCGCCGGCGACCGGGTGGTCGTACTCGGCGATCTCACGCATCCCGAGGCGCTCCATCACCGCACGGGACCGCGCGTTGCCCACGACCGTGAACGAGACGATCTCGGACCGACCGAGGTCGTCGAAGGCGAACCGCGCGCACGCCCGTGCCGCCTCGGTGGCATAGCCGATGCCCCACACGGATCGCGCCAGACGCCAGCCGATCTCGACGACCGGCTGCTCCCGCGCCTCCATCCAGTCCGCGCGGAACCGGGGGATCGACAGGCCGGTGTAGCCGGCGAACTCCCCGCCGACCTCCACCACCCAGAGGCCGAAGCCATGCTCCTCGAAGTGCTGCTCGATCCGGTCGACGAACGCGTCCGACTCGGCGCGGGTGAGCGGTGCCGGGAAGTGCTCCATCACCTCCGGGTCGGCGTTGAGCTCGGCGAACGGCGCTCGGTCGTCCGGCGTCCACCCGCGCAGCAGCAGCCGTTCCGTGCGGATGACCGGGACCGCCACTAGTAGTCGGCGCCCCTGCGCCAGGCCATCTCCTGCAGCTCGAAGCCGTTGCCGTCGGGGTCGGCGAACTCGGCGCCGCGCACGCCACCGCCGAAGTCGTGGATGTCGCCGACCTCCACGCCGCGGCCGACCAGTTCGGCGCGCGCCTGCTCGATGTCCTCGACGACGAGGTGCAGGCCCCGGATGCTGCCCGGCTCGCCGGCATACACGTCGAGGCCCGTGCCGAAGCCGACCGAGCACCCCGAGCCGGGAGGCGTCAGCTGCACGACCCGCACCCCGTCGGCAGGACTCACGTCGACGTCCTTGGTGAACCCGAGCGTGCCCTCGTAGAACTCGATGGCCCGGTCCACGTCCGAGACCGGCAGCGGGATCAGCTCCAGCTTCAGCTGCATCGGGGTCACACTCC
This sequence comes from Terrabacter sp. 28, assembly GCA_000955875.1. Classification (GTDB taxonomy): domain Bacteria; phylum Actinomycetota; class Actinomycetes; order Actinomycetales; family Dermatophilaceae; genus Terrabacter. The sequence continues at coordinate 52,695 of JYOE01000029.1, read as the reverse complement.
CTGGGTGCGCAGGTAGCGCCCGAAGTGCGGGACCGTGAACGCGATGAGGCCGCGCTCGCCGGAGTAGATGAGGCCCTTCTTGATGAGGGCGTCACGGGCCGGCGAGAGCGACTGGGGCTTGCGGCCGAGCACGTCGGCGACTGCCGAGGTCGGCACCGCCTCGCGCTCCTGCACCCCGTCGCGGTCGTATGCCGCCGCGCCCGGTTCCGCCCCACCGTCACCCCGCGAATCCGCTTGTTCCTGTGACGGATTCACGATCGCGGCGTCGGCCATGGCCCGAAGGTACTCGCGCTCCGCCGGCGTGGCCCGCTCGAAGCGCGAGCCGAAGAAGCCCACGGCGAGCTCCGACTCGGCCTCGGGCACGGCGACGCGGATGTCCTGCGCCGTCACCGGTGACGACGGGGCGACGTCCCACACGACCTTGCCGTAGGCCTGGATGAAGTAGGGGTAGCCGGCCGTGACGGCATACATCTCGTCGAGGGCCTCGGGAGTGAAGTCACAGCCCTCCTCGGAGGCGGGACCGACGAGGGCGTGGTCGGCCGCGTCGCGCGGCAGTCGGTCGATGCGCGAGTAGCGGAAGAGCCTCTCGGAGTAGGACTTCGACGCCGACAGCACGGCCGGGAGGTGTGGCAGTCCGGCCCCGACGACGATGACCGGCAGACCCGACTGCGAGATCTCGTGGCACGCGGCGCAGAGGGCCGAGACGTCCTCGGGGTCGAGGTCCTGCATCTCGTCGATGAAGAAGGCGACGCCCTTGCCGACGTCGGCGGCGAGGCCGCCGATGTCGGTGAAGAGCTCGACCAGGTCGATCTCGACGTCGCCGGAGTCCGCGCGACCCGAGACGGCCGGCACGTCGATGCCGGGCTGCCACCGGTCGCGCAGCTTCGCCCCGTTCGGCGACTCGCGCAGCGCGAAGGCCTTGATGATGCCGAGCACCTGGTCGACGTCGTCAGTGCGAGGGTGACCCAGCTCGCGCACGGCCTGGTGGGCGGCGGCGGCGAGCGGTCGGCGCAGCCGCTGGTCGGGGCGGGCCTCGAACTTGCCAGTGCCCCAGTCGGCGCGCACGGCCGAGGAGCGCAGCGCGTTGAGGAGCACCGTCTTGCCGACGCCGCGCAGGCCGGTCAGCACGATGGACCGCTCGGACCGGCCGCGGGCGATGCGCTCGAGCACGACGTCGAAGGTGCGCAGCTGCTCGTCACGTCCGGCGAGCTCGGGCGGGCGCTGGCCCGCGCCCGGGGCGTACGGGTTCGTGATCGGGTCCACGATCGGAGGCTATACGTCTCTCTACGCCTCACCCGAGACATCCGCAGAGAGCGTCATCGGCGCGTCGCGGGCTCTGGTCGGGCCGCCCACCGTCTGACCGGGAACCGAAGTGACTTGATTCGGATTCAAGCGAATTCGGGCATTAAAAAGCGCCGTTCCGCACGGTCAGGGGTGGTCATGCGGAACGGCGCGTTGCGACTATAACGCCCACCGGGGCGTCGAGGTCAACTGATCGCCGAGATTTCGAAGACTTCGTCGGGAGCGGCGATGGCCTCCTGCTCGGCGACGAGCAGCATCTCGTCCGAGCCGCTGGCGTGGGTGCGCTCGAGGACGGCGAACATGGTGGCCGCCGTGCGGCTCAGCGCCACCTGCGGGCCGTCGGTGAGGAAGTGCGCGAGGAACACCGCGGCGGTCACGTCGCCGCCACCGCGCACCGTCATCGGCAGCATCGGCGTCGTGACGAGCCACGCGTCGTCGGCGGTCACGCAGGCCATCTGGATCGAGCCCTCGGGAGTGTCGGACGTCAGCGCCGAGGTGACGAGCACGACGCGCGGCCCGCGGGCGACGAGCTCCCGCGCGGCCGCGACGAGGTCGGCCTGTGTCGTCACCTCGCGACCGACGAGGAACTCGAGCTCGAACTGGTTGGGCGTGACGATGTCGGCCTTCGGCACGACGTGGTCGCGCATGTACTCGGGGATGCCCTCGCGCACGAAGAAGCCGCGGCCGACGTCACCCATGACGGGGTCGCAGCAGTAGACGGCGGCCGGGTTGGCCTCCTTGACGCGGGCGACGGCGTCGAGCACGACCTCGCCGACCGACTCGGCGCCCTGGTAGCCCGACAGCACGGCGTCGATGGCGGGGAAGGCGCCACGCTCCTCGACGCCGTCGATGACCGCGGCGACGTCGGCCGGCGCGATGAGCGGCCCCCGCGTCGAGCCGTAGCCCGTGTGGTTGCTGAAGGTCACCGTGAGCACGGGGTAGACCTCGTGGCCGAGCCGCTGCAGCGGGAAGACCGCGGCCGAGTTGCCGGCGTGGCCGTAGGCGACGTGGGACTGGATCGACAGGATCTTCACCCGCTCACCCTAGTGGCTTGCAAACACGGCATAGTTCTAGTGATAATCAAATTATGTTGTGGCAGGTGGACCCGACCTCGAGCACGCCTCTGCACGTCCAGGTCGCGGCGTGCGTGCGCCGTGAGATGGCGGACGGGCGGCTCGAGCGCGGCGACCGGCTGCCCTCCGCGAAGGAGGTCGCGGGCGTGCTCGACGTCAACCTCCACACCGTGCTGCGCGCGTACCAGACGCTGCGTGACGAGGGCCTCATCGACCTACGCCGCGGGCGGGGCGCCGTCGTCACGGCCACTGACCCCGCCGGCGACGCGCGGCTGCGCTCCCTCGTCGCCGATCTCGTCGCGGAGGCCCGCCTCACCGGCACCACCCCCACCGACCTCACCCGACTGATCGAGAGCGAGTTCCAGCGATGACCACGCCAGCCGCCACGAGCGCCTCCGCCGGCGCCGACCGGCGACCGACCCACGCCCTCGTCGCGAGCGCCCTCGTCGGGCCGGTGCTCACCGTCGCCGGCCTCCTGCTCACGTATGCCGTGCGCGACCGTCTGCCCGAGCGCGTCGCCGTGCACTGGGGCACGAGCGGCCGACCCGACCGTTTCGCGTCGCTGACCGAGGCCGCGGTCACCGCGTCGGTGATGACGGCGCTGCTCCCGCTGGTCTTCGTCGTCATCGGCGCGGCGTGGCACCCGAGCGCGCGCGGCCCGCTCGCCGGTTTCGGCGGAGCGGTCGCCGTCTTCCTCGGCGGCCTGCTCTTCGGCAGCCTCACGTCGCAGCGACCCGGTGAGGTGGCACAGGCCTTCCCGGTGAGCTGGCTCCTCCCCACCCTCGTGCTGGCCGCCGTCGTGGGCGTCGGGCTCTGGCGCTGGGGACGCCTGAGGCCCCCCGCCCTCGACGGCACGCCGCGACCCGTGCCCGCCGGTGCGGTGCGGCTCGACGTGCCCGACACCACCCGCGTCGCCTGGACGGGGCACGCGGCACTGCCCGACGTCGGCATCCTGCTCGTCGTGCTCCTCGCGGTCACGCCGCTGCTCGTCGTCGCCGTCCTCGGGATGCCGTGGCTGCTCCTCCTCGCCGTCGGCATCGTCGCGCTGCTCGTGCTCACCGGTTCGGCGCGGGTCGTCGTCGACGCCGAGGGGCTGCGCGTCACGAGCCTCTTCCTCACGTGGAGCCGGGTGCCGCTCGATCGGGTCGCGGAGGCCCGCACCGGCACGGTGTCGCCGCTGCGTGAGTTCGGCGGGTACGGCTGGCGCATCGGCAAGGACGGCACCCGTGGCTTCGTCACGCGGTCCGGCGAGGCCCTCGTCGTCGAGCGCATCGGCGAGCCGCCCGTCGTCGTCACCGTCGACGACGCCGCAGAGGCGGCCGCGGTGCTCAACACCCTCGCCTCGCGCCGCGCGTGATGTTCCTCCCGGATGTTCCTCCCGGACTCCGTGTCACGATAAGGACATGAGCATTCCCACGACCACTGTCTCCGCGCTGCCCGACGACGCCGTCCTCGTCGACGTCCGCGAGGACGACGAGTGGGCCGCGGGCCACGCCCCCAACGCCATCCACATCCCGCTCGGTGAGCTGCCGAGCCGTCTGCACGAGCTGCCCGAGACCGACGACACCGTCGGCGTCGTCTGCCGCATGGGCGGCCGCTCGGCTCGCGCCGTCCAGTGGCTCGTCCACCAGGGCTACGACGTCGCCAACGTCGAGGGCGGCATGCTCGAGTGGCAGCGTGCCGGCAAGCAGCTCTCGGCCGACGGCGAGCCGAACATCATCTGATGAACGAGCACGACCGCGACCGGGAGCGCGACCCGGACGCCCCGGACCCCACGCAGGACTCCTGGTCGGCCTGGCTCCCGCAGCTCGACGGGCCGACGACCCCGGGCTCGCCCACGACCCCGGGCTCGCCCACGACCCCGCTGCCGCAGGCGAGCGGTCCGTCGACGGGCGCTGACCCTGTGCCGCCTGCCGTCCCGCCGGCGCCGCCCCTGCCGTATGCCGTCACGCCGCCCTGGGCAGGGCCGCCGCGCGTCGGGCCTCCCCCGACGACCTATTTCGGCTGGGCGGTCGTGTGCGCGATCTTCTGCTTCATGCCGCTCGGCATCGTCGCGGTCGTCAAGTCGCTCCAGGTGAAGCCGCGCTGGGCACAGGGCGACTGGATCGGCGCGGAGAAGGCCGCGCGCGCCGCCAAGACGTGGTGTCTCGTCGCCGCCGCCATCTGGCCGGGCTCGGCCCTGCTCTTCAGCTGCCTGGGCGCGCTGGGCGGCGGCCGCATGTTCATGCACTTCTGACGCCCGCCCGGCACCGGCCCTCAGGACCCGCGCACGACCGCGCCCTGCGCGACGACGACGCGCACCTGCTCCAGCGCGTCGGCGACCTCCAGCGGGTTGGCGTCGACCACGACGACGTCGGCGAAGGCTCCGGGCACGAGCCGCCCCGCCTGCCGCGACCAGCCGAGGAGGCGGGCGGCATACGTCGTCGCGGCGCGCAGCGCCTCGAGGTGGCTGAGGCCGGCCTCGACGAGCAGGCGCACCTCCGAGCCGATGGGGTCGACGTCGGTGCCGAACGAGTCGGTGCCGGCGACGATCGTGACCCCGCGCTCGTGCGCCTCGCGCACGGCGGCCTGCAGCACCGGCGTGTAGGCCCGGCCGCGCGCGTCCAGCACCGGGTTGCTCGAGCCGATCATGCCGGTGATCGCAGCCATCGTCGGGGTGAAGTGGGTGCCGCGGCGGGCCATCTCGGAGATGGTCGCGTCGCCGACGAAGACACCGTGCTCGATGCTGCGCACGCCCGCGCGCACCGCTCCGTCGATGCCCTCTTCGCTGTACGCGTGGCAGAGGACGGGACGACCGCTCGCGGCGCGCACGACGGCCGAGAGCTGCTCGCGGTCGTAGACGAGCTCGGTCGGGTCCTGCTCGGCGAGCCCGGCGCGGGGGTTGGCGCGGGTCTTGACCACGTCGACGCCGCGGGCGACGTTGACCTTCGTGACGTGGGCGATGTCGACGGTCGAGGTGACTCCACCGGGCAGGGCGGCCAAGGGCGCGAGGTCGGGGTCGGCGAGGGCCGAGTCGCCGAGCTGCGGCGAGACGAAGATGCCGGCCGCGCGCATGCGGGGCGCGAGTCCCGGCGCGTAGTCGGGCAGCGACCGCATGGCGACGTCCTGGTAGAAGGTGGACGACCCGCTGCGCACGGAGGTCGCGCCGGCGTGCACGAGGGCCCGCACGTCCGCGAGCGCGTTGGCGTGGACGTGCACGTCGACGAGGCCCGGCACCACCCAGCGGCCGCTCGCCTCGATGTGGCGCGCGGCCGAGCCGACGTCGGCGACGGCGCGGCGGGTGGCGTCCCGGCTGCCGACCGCGAGCACCTTGCCCTCGCGCAGGACGACCACGCCGTCCTCGACGACGTGCCCGGTGAGCGGGTCGACGACCGAGCCTCCCTCGACCACGAGCGGCGGGGCCGCGGTCGGACGGAGCGACCCGACACGACCCGGGGCGTCACCCCCGTGCCCGGCGGCACCGGCGGGCGCGGCTGCGGCGACCCCGGCGGCACCCAGACCGGCGAGGAGCGCGGCGCCCCCGAGGACGCCGCGCCGGGACAGGCCCGAGGGCGGAGGAGTCGTGACGGCGTCGTGGTCGTGCAGGCACATGGGGAGACCTCCAGGGGATACGCTCAGCGGTGAGCAGGTTTGGTATACCAATTTGGTATACCAAACCCGAGAGGAGCGTCAATGCCTACCGGTGAGGAACATGCGGAGCACGCCGTCTCGCTGCGCGGATCGGTCACCCAGACGTTGCGCGAACGCATCGTCACCGGCGACCTCGCGCCCGGGACGCGACTCGTCGAGCGTCACGTCGCCGAGCAGCTCGGTGTGTCCCGGGTGCCCGTGCGCGAGGCGCTGCGCACCCTCGAGCGTGAAGGCTTCCTCGAGGAACGGGCCACGCGCGGCATGGTCGTGCGCCGCTTGGACCCCGACGACGTCGCCATGCTCTTCGCGGTGCGGGAGGCGCTCGAGGGCGTGCTCTCCCACCGGCTCGTCGACGTGCTCGACGACGACGGCCTGACGCGCCTCGACGACCTCGTCGGCACGGCCGAGGCCCACCTCGCCGCGGGACGGTCGGGTGATGCGGTGCGCTGCAACGCCGACTTCCACGCCGCCCTCGTCGAGCTCGCCGACAGCCGCGTGCTCACCTCGATCATCGAGCCGGTCGCGGGCCGCATGGCATGGCTGCTCAACCAGCACGCCGAACCGGGCGAGATCATCGCCGAGCACCGGGCGATCGTGGCGGCGCTCGGGTCCCGCGACGCGGCGCGCGCGGCGGCCGAGTTCCGCGACCACCTCGCGAGCAGCCGCCGGGCGGTGGCCCGGGTCGAGGCCGGGCTGGCGACCGACCGGCGGACCTGACGGTTCGAGCCCTCGTCAGGAGACGGGGATCATCGCAGGCTGGGTGCACACGAGCTGGTCGCCCTCGGGAGCCATCGACGCCACCTCGACGACGCCGCCCCCGACGGCAGAGGGCCGAGCCTGCGCGGCGCGGTCGTCGACCTGGATGCACAGCTGCCACTGCTTCACGGCCGGGTCGACGAGGGTTCGGGGGGCCTCGAACGACCTACCGGGCACGTCGAGCTTCGGAGGCGTGGCGGCATACGCCTTGCCCGTGACCGTGGCACCGGGCGCGATGGTGTGCCCGCCCATCACCGGGGCGGCCGCGAACCGCACGTCCGGCGCGGTCGCGAAGCCCTGCTTGCTGAGGCGCAGCACCCCCGACTCGACGTAGACCCAGGCGTGCTGCGGGTCGACGTCCTTTGGGAGGGTCGCGCTGCCGAGGTCAGCGGGCACGACGTCGTAGGCGACGAGGGGCTTCGAGCCGGTGTTGGTCAGGGAGTAGTCGACGAGGAGGCCCGGGCTGGCCGCGATGCCTGCCCCGCCCGGTGCCATCTCCGCCTCGAGGCGCACGCCTCCCGCGGTCACGGTCTGCTTCGCCGGCCCGGACCCGCCTGCCGTGCCAGCCGCCGGCGTCGAGCTCGCCGGTGCGCCGCCACCCGCAGGTGTGGCTGCACTCTCGGACGGGCTCGCCTGCCCGCAGGCGCCGGTGACGAGCACGGCGCCGAGGGCGAGCAGCGTGAGCGGGGACGTGAGGTGTCGCTGGAGCGGCTTCATGACGGTGAAGACAACCACGTCGGCCGAAGCGTTGCATTCCGGACGAACTCGTCGGTCGCGCCTACTTGAGCAGCTTCGACATCCGGCGGTCGGCGAGCGGCTTGCCGCCGGTCTGGCAGGTGGCGCAGTACTGCAGAGAGGTGTCGGCGAACGACACCTCGCGCACGACGTCGCCGCACTCGGGGCACTGCTCGCCGGTGCGGGCGTGCACCCGCATGCCCGCGCGCTTGGCGTCCTTGAGCTCCTTGGCCGGCTTGCCGGACGCCGTCTCGACGGCGTGGGCCAGCGTGTCGCGCAGCGCGGCATACAGCCGGTCGACGACCTCGGGGGCCAGCGTGCCGGCGATGGCGAACGGGCTGATCTTCGCGACGTGGAGGATCTCGTCGGAGTAGGCGTTGCCGACACCCGCGATGAACTCCTGGTCGCGCAGCAGGCCCTTGATCTGGGTGCGCCGGCCGTCGAGCATCGACCGGAACAGCTCGAGCGTGAAGTCGTCGGCGAGGGGGTCGGGGCCCAGGCGCGCCACACCGGGCACCTCGGCCGGGTCCTTGACGATGTAGGCCGCCAGCGACTTCTTCGTGCCGGCCTCGGTGAGGTCGAAGCCCGAGCCGTCGGAGAGCCTGACCCGCAGGGCGATCGGGGACTTGCCGGGACGCACCACCGTCGCCGGCAGCTGGTCGGACCACCGCAGCCAGCCGGCGCGGGCCAGGTGGAAGACGAGGTGGGTGCCGTCGGCATCGATGTCGAGGAACTTGCCGTGCCGGTGCACGCCGTCGACCGGCACGCCCTCGAGCGCCTGGGGCGGCGGGTTGAACGTCTTCAGCACGCTGAACGACGCGAGCTCGACCTTGGTGATGGCGAGCCCGGCCGTGCGCTCGGCGAGGAAGTCGACGAGCGCCTGCACCTCGGGCAGCTCAGGCATGGCGCCAGTCTGCCATCAGGCGGTGTCAGCGGGTGGGCTGTCGCAGGGGCCGTGACGGCTGCTCGTCGGCGGCGACGGGCGGCCCGACGCGCCCGTGCTCCTCGAGGACGCGCAGCAGCTGGTGCCCGTCGGGCGCCGAGAACGTCGACACGCTGACCGGCCCCATGGTGCGCACCGGCGCGTCGATCTTCATCGGCTTGCTCAGCACCTGCTCGGCGGGCGAGAGGTGCCGGATGCAGATGGCGTCGACCCGGTCGGGGCGGGCCTCCGCGAACTCGGCGTAGAGCTGCGGGTCGTGCTGGCCGTCGTCGCCGACGAGCAGCCACTGGATGTCGGGGAAGTCCCGGGCGAGGCGGTGCAGGCACGTGCGCTTGTGGTCCTGGCCGCTGCGGAACCAGCCGGTGTTGGTCGGGCCCCAGTCGGTGAGCAGCAGCGGCCCGAGCGGGAAGCCGTTCTCGACGAGGAAGCGGTTGAGCGTCGCCGCCGTGTTCCACGCGCCGGTCGAGACGTAGACGATGGGGGCACCGGGGTGGGCCGACAGGATGCGGCGATACATCGGCGCCATGCCCGACACCGCGTGCCTGGCCTTGCCGCGCCGCACGAACGTGTTGAACGCGGCGATCATCGGTCGCGGCAGCATCGTCGTGATGACGGTGTCGTCGATGTCGCTCACGAGCCCGAAGCGCACGTCGTCGGCGACGATGAAGACGTCGGCGGCGACCGGCTCGGCCCCCTGCACCTCGACGACGGCCTGCTGCCAGCCGGGCGGGAGGCCGTGGTCGCGGGCGACGACGTCGACGTGCCCGCCGCGGTCGGACCGGCCGAACACCTCACGGTCGCCCACCGTGACCTTGACCGGCACGCCGGTCGCGGGAGAGGTGAGAAACGCCCGCCAGCCGCGGTCGTAGTGCGCCGGGCTGATCGCGCCCGTGGCGTCCTGACGGCTCTCAGGACCCTCGGTGCTCTCGCGACCCTTGCGCCCCAGCAGGATCCGCGCGAACACGCGCACGAAGGACGACGAGCCGTAGCCGACGTGCGTGATGACGCGGTTGCCCCAGCCGCGGCTGCGCAGCACGCGCTCGACCTGCTCGTGGACGGTGTCCTCGATGATGGCGGCCGCGTGCGGTCGTGACATGGCCACAACCTACCCGGCGGACGTGGCGGGGCGGCAGCGCCGGGGCGGCGTGACGGCATACGGCGCCGTGCCAACAGGTGGACCCCGGCGAGCGCGGGCCGGACGTCACGGGTTTGATGGACGGCGTGCACCTCATCGCGGAAGTCCTCAGCAAGGCGTCCGGAGGCGACTTCCCCGCCGTCGACGGCGGGTGGCAGCGGGTCGCCCCGTGGCGCGACGGAGTGGAGGGCGTCGTCGCCTTCACCGGGCACGCGTACCTCGCCGTCGACGACGACGTCTCCGACGGGACCCTGGGCTCGTTCGGCCCCGACGGCTTCGGCGGCGCGAGCAGCCCGCGGCTCGTGTCGCGTCTCGCCGGCAGCGGGTGGATCGACGCGCTCGACATCGTCCTCGTCGCCCGCGGCGTCGGCGGCGAGCCGGCCCTCGTGCCGCGCAGCGACCTGCGCAACCACCCCCGCGCCGAGCACGCGACGTCGGTGCGCAGCGAGGTGGCGACCTTCGGGTACGCCGCCCCCGACGACCGCACGCTCGTGACGCTCTCGACGGGGCTCGGCGGGCTGCCCGAGGTGGGCGTCGAGACCGACCCCGCGAAGGACCACGTCGGCACCGACGTCGTGCGCGACGCGCTGACGCTCGTCGACGAGGGCGAGGTCGTCGTCGCGGCCTGCGCCCCGGGCAACGCCCGCGCCCTCCGCGCCTTCCTCGGAGCGGGTTTCGAGCCGGTCGCCTCGGTGCAGCTCTGGAGGCCCGAGCGATAGCGACGATTGGCGCAGATCGGGCGGACGTGCTGGGATCTGCGCGTGGACAAGGTCGTCAGCTTCGGCAGTGAGGCACACCGACGGCACGCCCGCACCCTCCTGTGGCCCGTGCTGCTCCTCGCGGCGGCCGGCTGGTGGGTCGTCGGGGCGTTGCCGTGGATCGTCGACGGGTTGGGGGCGCGCTCGCCGCGCGACTGGACCTCCGACATCGAGACCGGGTCGGTCGCCAGCGGCTACCTCAGCCTGCTGCCGTTCACGGCGGGGCGGATGGGCCTGCTGCTCGTCGTCACCCTCGTCGGTGGGCTCGCCGCCGCGGTCGCGGCCCTGTGGGTGCGACCGCGCGAGGGACGCACCCTCGCCGTCGCAGGCGCCGCGGCTCTCGGCACCCTCGCCGCCGCGGCCTACACCGTCGCCCAGTCGGCCGGTGCCACCCGGCAGCTCGGCAACGACTTCGACCGCGACGACCGCGTGCTCGTCGGCGTGCTGGCCGTCGCGGTGGTCGGCACGGTCGCGGGGCTGCTGCTCGGCCTCGTCGTCGTGCTCGGACGGCCGGTGTTCCGGGCCCTGGCCGCGGCGCCCCTCGCCGTCGCCGTCGGCTCGTGGGTGAGCGCGGTCGCGGTGGCGCTCGTCGGCACCCAGCGCGCCCTGCCCGTGCTCGCGTGGACGACGACCCTCATCGCGGTGCTCGTCGGACTGGCCCTCGCCCCGGTCGGCGTGCGTTCGCCGGGGCGCGTGCTCGTCTGGCCCCTCGTGCTCGTCCTCGTCGCCGTCTGCTCCGCCGCGCAGACCGCCTTCGGCTACCTCACGGCCTACCTGCGCCCGCGGTCCGGCCTGCCGGACGGCCTGCGCGACCACGTCGAGGCCAGCCGTGACGTCTTCCTCCGGGCGCTCCAGCCGGAGTTCCAGCCGTGGGGTGCGTATGCCGTCGCCGTGGCCGTCGGGCTCGTCGGCACCGGCATGCTGTGGCTCCGCTCCGGTCGCAGGGGACCGGCGGGCAGCGACCCGGGGCGACCCGCCCTGGCGAGCGCCGCGACGCCGGCCGCCGACGGCGAGCAGGTCGACGCGACCCGTCGATGACCGGCGCTGGGGGTGGCGCCACGTACCCTCGACGCATGCCTTCGGGACCTCGCACCGGCTCACGCACCGGCTCACGCTCCGGTTCATCGACCGGATCACGCCGCCGATCGTTCGTCGCGACCGCACTGTCCGGCGCGCTCGTCGCGACGATGGGGGCCGGCTGCTCGATGTTCGACTCGCCGCCCGAGCCCGACGACGCGGCGCGCGCCCTCGCCGCCGCCCTCGCGAACGGCGACTTCACGAAGGTCCCGCTCAAGGGCACGACCGCCGCCAAGGCCGGGACGTTCGTCAAGGCCGCCTACAAGGGCCTCGACTCACTGCGGCCGGCGGTGTCGGTCACCGACGTCAGCCACGCCGAGGGGTCCGAGAAGGCGACCGCCACGCTCTCCACCACGTGGGACGTCTCGAAGGCCGGCGCCGACTGGAGCTACCAGTCGAAGGCCGCGATGACCCTCGTCGACGGCGCCTGGCAGGTGGCGTGGAACCCGGCCCTCGTGGCACCGCAGCTGGCCTCCGACGAGACCCTCACCATCGCCCGCAAGTGGCCGCGACGGGCCGACATCGTCGACACCTCCGGCAGCAAGATCATGACCGAGCGCGAGGTCGCGGTCGTCGGTATCGACAAGACGAAGGTGGCCGGCGCCGAGGCCGCCGCGTCCGCGCGCCGGCTCGCGACCCTGCTCGGCATCGACCCGACGAGGTATGCCGCGAAGGTCTCCGCCGCCGGGGCCAAGGCCTTCGTCGAGGGGCTGACCCTGCGCGAGACCGACCCGGTCATCGAGAAGAACGGTGCCGCGATCGCCAAGGTCAAGGGCGCCATCACGGTTCCGGCCATGAAGGTGCTCGGGCCGAGCCGCACCTTCGCCGCCCCGATCCTCGGCTCGGTCGGCGAGGCCACGGCCGAGCAGGTCAAGGACTCCAAGGGCACGCTCGAGGCCGGCGACAGCGTGGGCACCAACGGCCTGCAGTTCCGCTACGACGCCCAGCTGCGGGGCACGCCCGGGCTCGCGGTGCAGGCCGTCAAGCGCGGCGCCGACGGCAGCGTGCTCGACAAGCGCGAGCTCTTCGCCGAGCAGTCCACCGAGGGACAGCCGCTCACGATCACCCTCGACGCCAAGGCCCAGTCGGCGGCCGAGGCCGCCCTCGCGAAGCAGACCGCCCACCCGACGGCGCTCGTCGCCGTGCGGGTCTCCACCGGCGAGATCCTGGCCGCGGCGATCGGTCCGGCGGCGAACGGTTCGACCCTCGCCCTCGCCGGCAAGGTGGCCCCCGGCTCGACCTTCAAGATCGCCAGCTCGCTCGCCAACGTGCGCAAGGGCGCGACGGCCGACACCCCGCTGCCCTGCACCGACTCCCTCACGGTCAACGGTCGGCGGTTCAGCAACTACACGACCTACCCCAAGGACAAGCTCGGCAACATCACCATGCAGACCGCGCTCGCGTTCTCGTGCAACACGGCCTTCATCAGCCAGTACGAGAAGGTGAGCCAGGACGACCTCATCAAGGCCGCACAGTCCCTGGGCATGGGCGACAAGCTCGACCTGCCGTTCACCGGCTTCCTCGGCTCGGTGCCGCCGACCGACGACGTCGTCGAGCACGCCGCGTCGTTCATCGGGCAGGGCCGCGTCGAGGCCTCGCCGCTCACCATGGCCATCGTCGTCGCGTCCGTGATGAAGGGACAGACGGTGCGCCCGCAGCTCGTCGCCGGCGCTCCGGCGCTGCCGGCACCGGCCACGCCGCTCAGCCCCACCGAGGCCGGGGTGCTGCGCCAGGAGATGCGGGCCGTCGTCAACGAGGGCTCGGGCAAGGTGCTCAAGGCCTTGGGCATCGAGTACGCCAAGACCGGAACGGCCGAGTTCGGCACGAAGAACCCGCCCGACACGCACACGTGGATGGTCGCGGGGCGCGGCGACATCGCGATCGCCGCCTACAACGAGGTCGGCGACAACGGCGTGACCGGCTCGGCCCCCTTCATCATCAGCTTCCTCAAGGCGTACGACCTCCGCTGACACACAGTCGAGTGGGCACTTTGCCGACCGGCAAAGTGCCCACTCGACGTTCGGGGCCCGGCAAAGTGCCCTCTCGACGTTAGGGCCCGGCAAAGTGCCCACTCGACGAGGTTTGTCGTCGAGTGGGCACTTTGCTGAGTCGCCCGGGGTGCTACTTGGCGGTCACGACGTCGACGTCGGCAGCGCGCACGAACGCGAAGCGGTGGCCGAGCGAGACCTGGTAGTAGCGGTCCTGGCCGACGACGTCGACGTGGTCGTTCGGCGTCGTGGCCGAGTACGTCGTCGCGCGGTAGTAGTTCGTCGGGACGGTAAGGTCACCGACCGCGTACCGCTGGCCGGCCGTGAACTGGTACTGCAGCGGCGCGAGCGACTGCACCGGGATCCCGGCCGGGTAGGCCGACGCCTCGGGGTAGGCCCGGCCGTAGACCGGGACCCTCGCGAGGCCGGCCTTCGGCACGACGTACTGGCCGCCGACCGCGATGGCCGTCGGGTCGCTCGCCGGGTTGTGGAACCAGCCCTTGACGCCGTTGAACCAGATCGCGGTCCAGTCACCCTGGCGGTCGGCGACGGCGAAGGTGAGGCCCGTCTGGGCGCGGGCGCCGATGTCGGAGACCGACGTCGTCGACGGGGCGCCGCTGGACTTGCGACCGATGTCGTTGACGAGCGGAGCCGTCTCGGACGGGGCCGTGCGCAGGTAGACGAAGTTCGTGCCCTGCGGCTGGCACGGCTGGCCGGCCGTCGTGCACGAGGTGACCGTCTGCAGGTTGTCGTCGAAGCCCGGCAGGATGCGGACGAGGTCCTGGGCGCCGTCGACGCCGTGGCTCTGCAGCGGCGCGCCGAGCAGCTGGAAGTAGTGCTCCCAGTTCCAGTAGGGGCCCGGGTCCCAGTGCATGCCGGCCACGTTGGCGGGGGTCACGCCGGGGATCTGGTCGTGGCCGAAGACGTGCTGCATGTCGAGCGGGATGTCGTACTTCGTCGCCAGGTAGCGCACGAGCCGCGCCGACGAGCGGTACATCGGCTCGCTGAACCACTGGGCGCCGGTGGCCGCGAAGCCCTCGTGCTCGAGGCCGATCGAGTGGCTGTTGACGTACCAGTTGCCGGCGTGCCAGCCGACGTCCTTGGGCTCGAGGTGCTGGGCGATGCGCCCGTCGCTCGAGCGCAGCGAGTAGTTCCACGCGAGGTACGTGGGGTCCGTGACGAGCTTGAGCGTCGTGTTCCAGGACGCCTCAGTGTTGTGGATGACGATGTTCGTGATCTTCGGTGAGACCGGCCGCGACGCGAGGTCGTGGTTGCCGTAGTCGCCTCCGCCGAGGTCCTTGTAGGGCGCCGGCACCCAGTCGCAGTCGAGCCCGGGCGGGCAGTCGGTCTGCGCGCTGTTCGCCTTCTTCGTCAGGCCGAGCCGGTCGAGCTGGCCCTTCTGGGGCGTGGCCGCCGACGGGAGCAGTGACACGTCCTTGCCGTCGACCGTGCGGCGCGAGGCACCGGAGGCGATGACCGAGTAGGTGTCGTCGGCGAACGCTGCGGCGACGTCCTCCTGCGCCGAGCCGGAGGCGTCGGCCACGGCGGCGTACCAGTCGCCGGCCTTGGTGTCGGTGCCCGTGGGCAGGCCGAGCCGCTGCTGGGTGGCGGCGAGCAGCGCGGCGCCACCGCGGATGTTGGCGAGCTCGTCGGTGCGCAGGGCGGCCTCGTCGAGCCCGGTGAGGCCGGCCGCGCGACCGAGCGTGTCGGCGACCGGCGCGGCTGCGTCGGCGGCCGGGGCGTCGCCCAGGCCCTTGCCCTCCGCGGCCGAGCCGAGGTCGGCGTCGACGAGGTGCATCGGGCCGTAGCCGCCGGACGAGCTGTGCCCGGGGTTGAAGTCCCAGCGTGTCTGCGCGTACGACACGGCCTCGAGCACGGTGCGCGGCACGCCGAACTCGGATGCCGCCGCCTCGAAGGCGCGCTCGCGGCTGCCGGCGTCGTCGCCGACGGTCACGGACGGGTCGGCGGCCTGTGCGGCCGGGCTCGCCATCGCCATGCCGGCCGCCACGGCGGCGACGGCCCCGAGCGAGGCGAGCGATCGACGGACTCGGCGGGGTGCCGCTGATCGGTGTGGAGTGGAGTTGGGTATCACTCGTTGGTCCCTTTCGTATGCCTGGTGACCGCAGGCGCTCGACACGTCGACACGGGTCCGTCGACGGGCAGGCGCTCTGCGGGTGAGATGCCCACGGCCCCGAGCCCGAAGACACCTCTGACGCCGAGCATTCCCGTGCTTGCCGAGGCCCGCCACTTGAAACATTCACCCAAGCGTTGCCAGAAATCGTCCGTGTCCGCGGTGCGCAGACGCTCCCGACGGGTCACCATGGTCACCATGGGGCGTACGGGTCTGTACGTGGGGATGACCATTGCCGCACTCCTGACCGGGGGGTGCGGGGCCGTCGTGTCCGACGGTGACACCTCCCCTGCCGGCACGGAGCACCGGTCGACGGCGACGTCGACGGCCCCGCCCAAGCAGCGCTTCGGCGCGAGCGGCGGCGGCACGGTCACGACGTCCGACAGTCCCGTCTTCCCGCTCGTGCTCCACCGCACCGGCGGCATCGCCGGCTTCGACGACCGCATCGTGCTCGACGCCGACGGCCGGCTGCGCGTCGAGACCCGATCGGTGCACGGGCGCATCTGCACCCTCGCCGGGCCGGTCCAGCGCCAGCTCGTGACGCTCCTGGCAACCCTGCGCCTGGGCGTGCCGCTCACCGAGGCGCCGAGCGACGAGTTCACGCCGCTCGACCCGAACGCCGCGACCGAGAGCGACCCCATCTCCATCTCGGTCACCGACGACCACGAGCGCGCCATCGACCTCAGCGACCCCTCG
The DNA here is from genome assembly GCA_000955875.1 of Terrabacter sp. 28. Lineage (GTDB taxonomy): Bacteria > Actinomycetota > Actinomycetes > Actinomycetales > Dermatophilaceae > Terrabacter. The sequence continues at coordinate 36,471 of JYOE01000029.1, read as the reverse complement.
CTGGGCGAGATCGCGGGCCTCGTCGGCAGCCTCGTCTCCGACGTCACGCTCTCGGCTCCCGCCACGACGCACTGCACGACGCCGACGCCGCCCGTCGTCGCCCCCGCCCCCTGAGCCGGGCACGCGGCCCGGGCGACGGCGTACGCAGGCCCGACGGCATACGCAAGCCCGACGGCATACGCAAGAGGTCGGTGTGCCACCGGGCGGACCCGGCAGCACACCGACCTCAGAGGTGCGTCAGGCGACCTTCACTCAGAAGTTCGTCGACACGTCGTCGATGACGAAGCTCGTCTGGAGCGAGGAGTCCTCGCTCGCCGCGAACTTCAGCGTGACGTTCGTGCCCTTGTAGGACGTCAGGTCGATCGTCTTGGTGATGTAGGACGCCTTCGGGGTCGTCAGGTTGGAGAAGCTGGCCTTCGTGACGCCGTTGATCTGGACCGTCGCGGTGTCGTACGCCGTCGTGGTCGAGGTCTCGGCCGTGTCGATGCGGATGTAGTACGTCAGCGTCGGCGACGTGGCCGTCGACGGGACCGCGAAGGTCTGCGACTCGTTCTCGGAGGCCGTGGAGCCGTTGCCACCGAGCCAGAGCTTCCACGAACCGGTGCGGGCCGGGCGACCCGTGTTGTTCGTGATCGGGCCCGACGTGCCGGTCCAGCCGGTCTGGCCGGACTCGAAGCCGCCGTTGGTCAGCGAGCCGCCGGTGGGCGGGGGCGTGGTGCCGCCGCAGGTCTCGGAGGTCGCGGCGACCGCGATGGCCGTGAAGGCCTTCTCGACCGCGGTGCACTCGGCCGAGCCGGCGCCGTAGAGGTCCTTGGCCGACTTGATCGCACCGGTGCGGGCGGCGGCGTAGTTGCTCGAGGAGGTCAGGTAGGTCGCGAGGGTGCGGTACCAGATCTTCTCGGCCTTCTGGTGCGTGATGCCGGTGACCGCGCCGGCCGTGCCACACACCGGGGAGTTGTAGCTCACGCCGTTGATGGTCTTGGCGCCCGAGCCCTCGGAGAGCAGGTAGTACCAGTGGTTGAGCGGACCCGAGGAGTAGTGCGGGTCCAGGCTGCCGAGCGTGCTGCTCCAGCAGTCCTTCGACGCGCCGTCCTTGCTCGGCTTGTCCATGTAGCGCAGCGGGGTGCCGTTGCCGTTGATGTTGATCTCTTCGCCGATGAGGTAGTCGGGCACGTCGCTCGGGTTGTTGGCGTACCACTCGACGGCCGTGCCGAAGATGTCGGACGTCGCCTCGTTGAGGCCACCGGACTCGCCCGAGTAGGTGAGGTTGGCGGTGTTCTCCGTGACGCCGTGGCTCATCTCGTGGCCGGCGACATCGAGCTCGACGAGCGGGGCCGCGTTGCCGGAGCCGTCGCCGTACGTCATCTGCGTGCCGTCCCAGAAGGCGTTGACGTAGTTCTGGCCGTAGTGGACGCGGCTGCGGGCGCCGGTGCCGTTGTTCCAGATGCCGGCGCGGCCGAGCTGGGTGTTGTAGTAGTCGTACGTCTTGCCGGCGCCGTAGTGCGCGTCGACGGCGGCCGACTGACGGTTGCTCTGCAGGCCGTTGCCCCAGACGTCGTCGGCGTCGGTGAAGGTCGTCCCCGTGCCGGTCGTGGCCTGGTTGAGGTCGGTCGTGTAGTTGCCGTGCGTGTCGCGCATCGTGTAGCTGCCGGCGCTGCCCGACGTCGCGAGGGAGACGTTGCCGACGAAGATGCCGTTGCCCGTGCCGTGCTTGATGTCGTCCCAGCTGGTGAGGGTGGCACCGCTCGTGGCGTCGACGATGGTGTGCAGGCGGGTCGGGGTCTGGTCGGGCTTGATGCCCTCCGTGATGACCTCGTAGGCGAGCTTGGGTCCGGTGGCCGACTGGAAGACGACGAGCTCGCCGGCGGAGGCGGTCTCCTTGTTGGCCTTCGACGCCGCGAGGCCGGCCTGGTGGGCCGTGCTCTTCGAGACGGTCGGCGTCATGGTCGCCGGGGTGACGTTCTTGCGCTGGTTCCAGGTGACGCTCTTGACCGAGCCGGCCGCGTCCTTGTGGGTGACGAGGTCGCCACCGATGACGCGCAGGCCGTCGAGCGTGCGCTCGTAGCGCACGGAGGTCGCACCGTTCGCGTCGGCGATGACGGACTTGACGACGAGCTTCTCGCCCTTCGCGAGCCCGAGGGCGCTCGCGGAGGATGCTGCTCGGGACTGCTCGGTCGCCTTCAGGCTCTGCGACTCTGGGGCGGGCGCCTTGTCGCGTCCCGCACTGGCCGCTGCGCCCGCCGGGATCGCCGGCGAGATGGCGAGAGCGAGGGCGAGCAGCCCTCCGGTCGCCAGCCCGGACTTCAGTCGATTCACTGGTTACTCCTTGTCAGGATGCGGCTCGGTGGCCGCCTGGAGGGAGTCCCGCCCATCTCACGAACCGAGATTCCGGCGAGAACGAGCGCGACGTTCGCAGCAGCGAGAATCGCGGTCAACGGGGCTTACCAAGTCTTTGCCAAATGTCCGACAACTCTGGGAAAACACTTGGCGGCAGGAGGATTCGCCGCAGACAGCCGCTTGGGCGACCTCCCAGAGTCGGGGTCGGCGCGGCTCTTCTGAGGCCGTGACGGGCCGTCCGGAGGGTGGTCGAGCGGTCAGTCGAAGCTGTTCTGAGCGCGCTCTCGAGCACGCTGGAGGTCGGCCGGGGTGTCGACGTCGGCGGCCAGTCCGTCGGGGTCGGCGACGTGCACGGTGCGTATGCCGTCACACAGCTCCCGCATGCTCCGGCCGTACGCGTCGCCGACGTCCCCGAGCGCGGCGAGCCGGGTTCGCAGGGCGTCCGTGCGCCAGGCAGCGCAGAGCCAGTTGGTGCGGTCGTCGGCGGCGACGGTGACGGCGAGGTCGGCGGGCTCGAGGGCGTCGGGCTCGAGGGCGTCGGGCTCGAGGGCTGCGACGAGGCGTTCGACGTGATCGGCCGTGACGAACGGGAGGTCGGCAGCGAGGACGACGACGACGTCCGGGTGGGGCACCCGGGTCACGCCGGCGCGGACGGCCTCGACGGCATACGCAAGGCCCGAGACCGGCCCGCCGCCCGGCACGCGCTCCATGACGACCGGCACCCCGTCGGGGACGCCCTGACCGGGGCCGACGACGACGGCGGGGTGCGGGCCGGCGGCGTCGAGCACGCGGGCCACGAGCGGCCGCCCGGCGAGCTCGAGGGTCGGCTTGTGCGAGCCCATCCGTCGCGAGGCGCCGCCCGTCAGCACGACGACGACGCAGCTCGGCGCTGGGGTGCTGGACACCCTCGGAGTCTGGCACGCGATCTAGGCTGGGCCCATGGGACGGGTCACCGTGCGGCGCAAGGTCACGACGATCGACGTCGCGACGCCGTCGACGAGCACGCGTCCCGACACGCTGACCGTCGAGGAGCCGCTCGAGCTGCGCGTCAACGGCACGCCGCTGACCGTCACCATGCGCACGCCCGGGCACGACATCGAGCTCGTGCACGGCTTCCTCATGGCCGAGGGACTGATCCGGTCGGTCGAGGACATCGCGCTCGCGCGCTACTGCGAGGGCGCCGTCGTGTCGGGCGAGAGCGGCTTCGACGAGAACACCTACAACGTCATCGACGTGACGCTGGCTGCCGGGGTGGCCGCGCCCGATGCCTCGGCGACCCGGGCGTTCTTCACGAACTCGTCGTGCGGCGTCTGCGGCAAGGCGAGCATCGAGCAGCTGCGCGCGCAGTCGGCGTTCGACGTGCGCTCCGACCCGGTGGAGCTCGCGGCGAAGGTCGTCGTCGAGCTGCCCGACGCGCTGCGGCGCGAGCAGCGCTCGTTCGACAAGACGGGTGGGCTGCACGCGGCGGGCCTCGCGACCGCCGACGGCGAGCTGCTCGTCGTTCGCGAGGACGTCGGCCGCCACAACGCCGTCGACAAGGTCGTAGGCTGGGCGCTGCAGAACGGCCGCGTGCCGGGCGCGGGGTGCGTGCTCGTCGTCTCGGGGCGCGCCTCGTTCGAGCTGGTGCAGAAGGCGATCATGGCCGGCATCCCCGCGCTGGCGGCGGTGTCGGCGCCGTCGTCGCTGGCCGTCGAGTGCGCCGACGACGCGGGCATGACGCTGCTCGGCTTCGTGCGCGACGCCCGTCTCAACGTGTATGCCGGCGGGCACCGGATCACGACCACCTGACCCTCCGCCGTGGTTTGCTGCCAACCACCCACCTGACGACTGGAGAACCGAGCGTGCCGATCTTTGCGGTCCACTACACCTATCCCGACGACGTCGACGAGATGCTGAGGATCCGGCCCGAGCACCGAGAATGGCTCACCAGCCTGCCTGGACTGCTGGTCGCCGGCATGTACCAGCCGGGCACCGACGAGGTGAGCGAGGGCGAGCCCACCGACCAGGAGCCGGCGAACGCTGCGCTGATCGTCTGCTCCGCGGACTCGCTGCAGGAGCTGACCTCTGCGTTCGACCAGGACCCGTACTGGCTCGGGGGCTACGTGCTGCGCCGGGTCGTGCGCACCTGGGACCCGCCGCTCGGGCCCTGGGTGGCCGACCCGACGAACTCTCCCGGCTGACGGCTCCCAACCCATCGAGGAAGCAATCCGTCCACCGGGCGGATCGCTTCCTCGATGAGTGACTGGGGCTGCCGGGGCGTCGCGGGTAGGTTGGCGGCAGGATCCGAGGCGGGGAGGCGACGTGACGACGGTCATCGGGGCGGGCGAGTTCTACGCGGTGGCGTCAGCGGACGAGTGGCGCCTGACGTTCGAGGGGGCGCTGGCGCACTACCCGTGCCCGGACGCCCGGCGGAGGCTCGAGTTCGCGTCGCGGGTGGTGGAGCTGGCACCGGAGGGCTACGGCCCTGACCTCGAGCTCCGGGCTGCAGGCGTCACAGTCCGGCTGCCCTCCTCGTGGGACGCCGGCGGGTTGCCCCAGGCCGCAGCCGGTCTGGCCGCCTCGGTCTCCGCGGTCGCGGCACAGGTCGGCCTGGCCGGCGACGTCTCACACCTGCAGTCGATCCAGATCGCGATCGACGGCGGGATGGAGTCGGTCCCCTTCTGGCAGGCGGTGACGGGCTACGAGCAGGTCGCCGACGCCGACATCATCGACCCGCTTCGCCGCGCGCCCGGCGTCTGGAACCAGGCCGTGAACGACGGGCGCGAGGCGCCCGCGCGGATCCACGTCGACCTCAGCACGTCGGCGGCCGAGGTCGCCCGGCGCATCGAGGCGGCCGTGCAGGCCGGCGGCCGTCTCGTCGACGACTCGCACGCCCCGCACTGGTTCACCCTGGCTGACCCCTCCGGCAACCTCGTCGACCTGGCGGCGTGGCCCGACCTGCCGTAGGTGGCGCAGCACTCCCTTGGACAGGATGGTGGCCATGCCCGGCCCGGCGGGCGCACGATGACACGGTGGAGACCTGGGACGCCCTGAGGGCGCGACGCAACGTCAGGCAGTTCACCGACCAGCCGGTCCCCGACGAGGCCCTCGACCGGATCCTCGACGCCGGGCGACGCGCCCCGTCCGCGGGCAACTGGCAGCCGTGGGACTTCGTGCTCGTGACGGACAAGGCGCAGCTCGGCGAGCTGGCGAAGGTCTGGCAGGGCGCGAGACACGTCGCCGGGGCGGCCGCCGCGATCGCGATCGTCGCGCCCCAGCCGCAGGACGACCGCCAGTCGGGGCTGCTGCAGTACGACCTCGGGCAGGCCACCTACGCGATGACGGTGGCCGCGGCCGACCTCGGCGTCGGCACGGGGCACGCCGCAGCGGCCGACCAGGACCGGGCCAGAGCGGTCCTGGGCTTCCCCGACGACCACTTCCTCGCGTACGTCCTCTCGGTCGGCTACCCCGCCGACAAGCCCCTGGCCGTCATCCACACGCTGAACCGGCGCCCCTTCGACGAGGTCGTGCACCGCGGCACCTGGTGACCCCCCTCTCCGGGGGCCCCGTCCTCCCCTACACCCGTCGAGTGCTCAGTTCCCGACGCAAGCAAATGAGCACTCGAGTGGGGGTGGGTGTCAGAGGCGGGTGACCTGTCCCCCCTCGACGTGCCAGCGCTCGTCGAGCCGCACGTTCTCGAGCAGGCGCCGGTCGTGCGAGACGAGCAGCAGCGCCCCGTCGTACGACTCGAGGGCCTCCTCGAGCTGCTCGATGGCCGGCAGGTCGAGATGGTTGGTCGGCTCGTCGAGCACGAGCAGGTTGACGCCGCGCGCCTGCAGCAGCGCCATCGCGGCGCGGGTGCGCTCACCGGGAGAGAGGCGGCTGACCGGGTTCGTCACCTGGTCGGCCTTGAGCCCGAACTTGGCGAGCAGCGTGCGTCGGTCGGCGGGTGCGAGGTCCGGCACTGCCTCTCCGAAGGCGTCGCCGAGCGGCAGGTCCTCGCGCAGCCCGGTGCGGGCCTGGTCGATCTCGCCGATCGCGACGGACGCCCCGAGCGACGCGCTGCCGGCGTCGGGCTCGACCCGCCCGAGCAGCAGCGACAGCAGGGTCGTCTTGCCGGCACCGTTGGGCCCGATGATGCCGATGCGGCGGCGCGCCTCCACCTGTAGCGAGGCCGGCCCGAAGGTCCAGTCGCCCCGCTGCACCGTCGCCTCGTTGAGCGTCGACACGACGGTGCTCGAGCGCGGGGCGGCCGCGATGTTGAACTGCAGCACCCACTCCTTGCGTGGTTCGTCGACCTCCTCGAGCCGGGCGATCCGCGACTCCATCTGGCGCACCTTGCGCGCCTGCTTCTCCGCCGAGTCGATGCTCGCCGCGCGGCGGTTCTTGTCGTTGTCGGGGCTCTTCTTCATCGCGTTGCGCACGCCCTTGGACGACCACTCCCGCTGCGTGCGGGCGCGCGCCTCGAGGTCGGCCTTGGTGCCGGCATACGCGTCGTACGCCTCGCGCGCGTGCCGTCGTGCGACCTCGCGCTCCTCGAGGTAGGACTCGTAGCCGCCGTCGTGGACCGCGACGGAGTTCTGAGCGAGGTCGAGCTCGACGATGCGGGTGACGCAGCGGGCGAGGAACTCGCGGTCGTGCGAGACGAGCACGACGCCGCCGCGCTGGCCGTGGACGAACGACTCGAGCCGCTCGAGCCCTGCGAGGTCGAGGTCGTTGGTGGGCTCGTCGAGCAGCACGAGGTCGAAGCGGCTGAGCAGCAGGGCCGCGAGCGCCGCTCGAGCGGCCTGGCCGCCGCTGAGCGAGGTCATGAGGGCCTCCGGGCCGACGCCGAGCCCGAGCTCGGCGAGCATGGGCGGGATGCGCTCGTCGAGGTCGGGCGCGCCGCTGGCAAGCCAGTGGTCGAGGGCGACGGCGTACGCGTCGTCGGCCTTGGGATCGTCGCCGCCGAGACCGTGGGCGGCGGCCTCCATCGCCTCGGTCGCCGCGGTCGCACCGGTGCGTCGGGCGATGTGCCCGGCGACCGTCTCGCCGGGCAGGCGCTCGTGCTCCTGGGGCAGCCAGCCGACGAACGCGTCCGACGGCGCCGTCGTCACCGACCCGGCGAGCGGCCGGTCCTGCCCGGCGAGCAGGCGCAGGAGGGTCGACTTGCCGGCACCGTTCGCACCCACGACCCCGACGACGTCACCCGGCGCGACCGTGAGGTCGAGGTGCTCGAAGAGGGTCCGGTGGGCGTGGCCGCCGGCGAGGTCCTTGGCCACGAGGGTCGCGCTCACGCCGGACAGCCTAGGGCCGACGCGAACACGTCCCGGTCACAGGTGGTGGACGACCACGTCGTCGCCGTCGATGAGCTGGTCGACCGCCTCGGGCACCTCGATGAGGCAGTTCGCGGCCGCGAGCGCCGTGAGGTGTCGTGCGTCGGGGGCGCTCACCGTGCCGTCGGGTGCGAGCACGCTGGTGACGAACTGGACCCGCCCCGTGCGGGCCCGTCGCGTCTTGCCTGCGTATGCCGCCCGGCCGGCCTGTCGGACGGGCGCGCCGTGGCGCCGGTCGAGCGCCGGACGCACGAGCACGTGGAAGGCCACGAAGGCGCCGACCGGGGTGCCGGGCAGGCACACCACCGGTGTCGAGCCGTAGCGGCCGAGGCCCTGCGGGCCACCGGGCTGCATGGCGAGGTGCACGAAGGCGAAGGTCGGCAACGGCGAGCAGACCTGGCGCACGACCTCGTAGGCGCCCGCGCTGACGCCGCCGGTCGTGACGACCACGTCGACACCGTCGTCCGCGTCGAGGGCGTCGAGCAGGGCGCGCAGCTCGTCGGGCTCGTCGGAGCAGACCTCGACCCGCACCACGGCACAGCCCGCCTCGTCGGCGAGGGCGGCGACCATGTCGGAGTTCGACTCGTGGATGCCGCCGGCCCCGGGGTCGCTCTCGGCCCGCACGAGCTCGGCCCCGGTCGCCACGACGGCGACCCGGGTCGCAGCCCAGACGTCGACCTCGGTGCAGCCGGCAGACCGCCCGAGAGCGATGAGGGCGGGCGTCACCTCGGACCCCCTTGCGGCGATGACCGATCCGGCAAAGACGTCTTCGCCGCGGAGTCGCACGTGCTGGCCGTCGGGGGGCGCGGCATCGATGGTCACCGTGGCGGGCGCCGGCCCGGTCGGGGCGGCGTCGGTGCGCTCCACGGGTACCACCGCGACGGTGCCCACCGGCACCCGGGCGCCGGTCATGACCCGTGCCGCCTGGCCGTCGGTCAGCTCGAAGCCCGGCGCAGAACCGGCCGGCACGTCCCCCACCACGGGGAAGGTGCGCTGGTCGGGATCGGCCGGCCGGACGGCATACCCGTCCATGGCGGACGAGTCGAAGCGTGGCAGGTCGTCGACGGCGACGAGCTCACCGGCGAGGCGGCGACCGGCGGCGTGCCGGTCGAGCGCGACCCGCTCGACGACACCCTCGCCGAGGAGCCGCTCGACGGCGGCACGGTGCTCCGGGACAGGTACGTGACCCACGCGCGCCAGTCTGTCGCATGACGGGCCGGTACGTTGACCGGCATGGCGACCGTGGACGGCTTCCGGCTGGACGGGGTGCTGCTCGGCGTGGCCACCGCCGCGACCCAGATCGAGGGCGGTGACGTCGCGAGCAGCTGGACCGACTGGGCCGACCGCCCCGGCACGATCCGTGACGGCTCGTCGCCGCGGCGCGCCACCGACCACTGGAACCGGTGGAGTGAGGACACCGAGCTGATGTCGTCGCTCGGGGTGCAGGTCTACCGGATGAGCGTGGAGTGGGCCCGGCTCGAGCCACGGCCCGGCGAGTGGGACGACGCAGCGTTCGCGCACTACCGCGACGAGCTGGACCTGCTGCGCGAGAGGGGGATCCTCCCGCTGGTGACCCTCCACCACTTCAGCCAGCCGCTGTGGTTCGAGCGCGACGGCGGGTGGCTCGGGCCCGGCGCGCTGTGGGTGTGGGAGCGGTTCGTCACCCAGGTCGTGACGCGGCTGGGCGACCTCGTCACGGAGTGGGTCACCGTCAACGAGCCCAACGTCTTCGTCACCGGTGCCCACGTCTTCGGCGACTTCCCACCCGGCCACCGCTCGCTCCGCGAGGGCCTGCGGGTGTACTCCGTGCTCGCGGCCGCGCACCTGCGGGCGTACGCCCTCATCCACGCCCTGCAGCCCGGACCTGACACTAAGGTGGGGGTCGCCCACCACCTCCGGCCCTTCCGCCCCGGCAACCCGCGCAACCCGTGGCACCGGCTGCTGACCCCCGCCATGCGTCACCTGTTCCAGGGCGCGATCGTGCGTGCGATGACGACCGGGGAGTTCACGGCCCCGCTCCGCCGGCCACCCGGCATACCGAAGCAGGGTGACGGCTCGGGAACGGGACGGTACGCCGACTTCTTCGGCCTCAACTACTACTCGCGCACCACGGTGACGCGCTTCGACGACGGCACTCCGCCCGGCGTGCCCGTCAACGACCTCGGGTGGGAGGTCCACCCCGCCGGGCTGGGCGAGACCGCCCGGTGGGCGTGGGAGACGTACGGCCTGCCGGTGTGGGTGACCGAGAACGGCACGGCGGACGCTGCCGACGCGTTCCGGTCGCGCTACCTGTGGGAGCACCTGTCGGCCGTGAGCGACGTTCGGGCACAAGGGGTTCCAGTCGACCGCTATTACCACTGGTGTTTCGTCGACAACTGGGAGTGGAACGAGGGCGAGGGCCCGCGCTTCGGGCTGGTGGCCCTCGACCACGACACGCAGCAGCGCACCGTGCGCGACTCGGGGCGCTTCTTCGCCGAGGTCGTGCGGGCCGGCGGTGGCACTCCCGAGCTGTACGACCGTCACGTGGCCGGGCAGGCGTACCCGGTGAGCGAGTCGGAGATCCACCACCGCTGACGCCCCCGGCAACCTCGTCGCTGGTGTCGAACCTCACGGGGATGGGTGACGGATGTCCCGGGTGCCGCCACGGTGACTCTCCTACGCTCGGTAGTGGAAGCGTCGACGAGCGGGGCGGAGGGCGTCATGCGGACGGACGGGGCCACAGCGGAGCCGACAGGACGCGGCGACGTGCTCGTCGTCGACCACCTCGTACGCCGGTTCGGTGACCTGACCGCCGTCGACGGGGTCTCGTTCCGCATCGCCGCGGGCGAGACGTACGGCCTGCTGGGCCCCAACGGCGCCGGCAAGACGACGATCATCTCGATGGTCGCGGGGCTCATCGCGCCCGACGAGGGCACCGTGACCGTCGCAGGCGAGCAGATGGGCCGCACGGCCGTCGCGCCCAAGCGCCACATCGGCCTCGTGCCGCAGGACCTCGCCGTCTACCCCGAGCTCACGGCCCGTGAGAACCTCGTGCTCTTCGGCCGGCTCCAGGGGATGACCGGACCGCAGCTCACGGCCCGCGTCGCCGAGGTCACCGAGCTCATCGGCCTCACCGGGCGCGCGAAGGACCCGACCAAGGAGTACTCCGGCGGCATGAAGCGCCGGCTCAACATCGGGATCGGCCTGCTCCACCGGCCCACGCTGCTCATCCTCGACGAACCGACGGTGGGAGTGGACCCGCAGTCACGCAACCAGATCCTCGAGTCGGTCGAGCGGCTGTCGGTCGAGGGCATGGCCGTGCTCTACACGACGCACTACATGGAGGAGGCCGAGCGCCTCTGCGACCGGATCGGCATCATCGACAGCGGCGTCCTGCAGGCGGAGGGGACCCGCGACGAGCTCGTCCGCCTCACCGGGGCCGTCGACCACATCCGGCTCTCCGGCACGGGCGACACGCACGCCGCCGCCGAGGCGCTGCGGGCCCTGCCGTCGGTGTCGCAGGTCGACGTCGACCGGCGCGAGCTGCGCCTCACCGTCGGTGACGCGCCGAGCGCGGTCGCGCAGGTCGTCACCCGGGCCACGGACGCGGGGATGAGCCTCGCCGACGTCGAGATCACCCGGCCCGACCTCGAGTCCGTCTTCCTGCACCTCACCGGCAAGGCCCTGCGGGACTGAGGACGAGACGATGCGCCCGCTCTGGACCATGGCGATCTCGGACCTGCGGCAGCGGGCCCGCGACAAGTCGGTCTTCATCTTCGGCATCGCGGTGCCGCTGGCCCTGATGGGTGTGCTCAACCTCGTCATCGGCAATCTCCTGAGCCGCGACCTGACGCCGGTCACCGTCGCCGTCTCCGTGCCCGTCGGCGACGAGGCGGGGCAGAGCCTCGTCGGCACGCTGCGCTCGCTCGGTGACATCGACGGCGTCGGTGGCTTCGACGTCAGGGTGCGGCCGGTCTCGCCCTCGGACGTGCGCGGGCTGGTGGCCGGTGACGAGGCGGACCTCGGGCTGACCGTGCCCGACGGCTTCGGGGCGGCGCTGCTGCAGGGCGCTCCGAAGGACGTCACCGTGGTCGACGGGGGCGGCGGCATCGAGAACGACGTCGTCATCTCGGTCGTGACCGGGACCGTCGACCGCTACCGCGCGGCCACGGTGGCCGCGACGGCCGCAGGCAGGGTCGGCTTGCCGGCCTCCGACCTGGCCGCCATCGGCCGGGAGGTCGCCACCTCGTTGCCGACGATCGCCCTCACGGAGGGTCGGGCGTCCGACGAGCAGCTCTCCACGACAGGGGCGCTCGTCGCCGGCCAGGCCGGACTCTTCCTGCTCTTCACGGTCGGGTTCGGTGTGCTCGGCCTCGTCAACGAGCGCGAGCAGGGCACCCTTGCGCGGTTGCGCTCCATGCCGATGCGCCCCGGGCTGATCGTGGCGGCCAAGGCCCTGGTCAGCTTCATCCTCGGCGTCGTCGCGACCACCGTGCTGCTGACCGCGGGCAGCCTGCTCTTCGACGTCGACTTCGGGTCGCCGCTCGCGGTGGCGGTGCTCGTGCTCTGCGCCGTCACGGCAGGCACCTCGATCACGTTCGTCATCGCGCGGATCGCACGCACCGCGGAGCAGTCGAACGTCGCGCAGTCCATCGTGGCCCTCGTGCTCGGCATCGCCGGAGGCGCATTCTTCCCACTCAACGCCGGGGGCGTGCTCGGCACCCTGCTCGACGCGAACCCGGTGGGAGCCTTCATCCGCGGGCTCGGCATCACCTCCGGCGGCGGAGGCGTCGGCGACATCGGCGTGCCGGTGCTGGTCCTCCTCGTCTTCGCGGTGGCCATGGTCGGCGTCTCGCGCGTGGTGCCGGACCGGGGGGACGCGCTGTGAGGCCCGTGCTCGCCATCGTCACCGCCGAGCTGCGGCGCTTCCTGCGCGACCGTTCGAACCTCTTCTTCGTCTTCATCTTCCCGCTCGTGCTCGTGCTCGTCATCGGTGCGCAGTTCGGCAGCGGAGCGACGGCGGGCAAGGTCGCCGTCGCCGGTGAGAGCGGTGCGATGGTGGCCGCCCTGACGACGCAGCTGGAGTCGGACGGGCTGGTGGTCACGAGCGGCTCGCGCGAGGACGTGCTCGAGCAGGTGTCGCGGGGCCGGGCGGCCGTCGCGGTGCTCGTGCCCGACGGCGCGGGCGCCGCCTTCGCCGCAGGACGACCTGTCACCCTCGAGGTCGTCCCCGGCTCGGCGAGCAATGCCCTCGCCGTGCAGCAGCGCGTGCGCGGAGCGGTCGACGTCCTCCAGCTCGACCAGGCCCAGCTCGCCGCGCTCACCGGGCGTGGGGTCGCCGCGCCGGCAGCCCGGGCAGCCGTGGATGCGGCGCGCGACCAGGTGACCGGGCCGGCGACGCGCGTGGAGAACGTCGACGCGCTGGCCCGCGAGTTCCAGGGTGTCGGCCAGTTCGACGTCGGCGCGGCGTCCCAGCTGCTGCTCTTCACGTTCCTCACGTCGCTCGCCGGCTCGGCGACCCTCATCCAGGCGCGGCGCCACGGCGTCATCGCCCGCACGATGGCGGCGCCCGTCTCGTCGGCCCAGGTGCTGCTCGGCCAGGCCGGGGGTCGGCTCGTCATCGCTCTCGCGCAGGGCATCTACATCGTCGTCGCGACGTCGGTGCTCTTCGGCGTCGACTGGGGGAACCTCTGGCTCACCGGTCTCGTGCTGCTCGTCTTCGGTGCCGTGTCGGCCGGGCTCGCCATGGTGCTCGGGTCGCTCGTCGACAACGAGGGCGCGGCAGGTGGGCTCGGGGTCGGCCTGGGCCTGGTGCTCGCCGGTCTCGGCGGCGGCATGGTTCCGCTCGAGGTGTTCAGCGACACGTTGCGCGGGGTCGCCCACGTGACACCGCACGCGTGGGCCTACGAGGCCTTCGCCGAGATCCAGCGCCGCGACGGCACGCTCGTCGACGTGCTGCCGCAGCTCGGGGTGCTCACGGCGATGGCCGTCGCCGCGCTGGCCGTCGGCGCGTGGGCCCTGCGGCGCAGCCTCGCCCGCGCCATGTGACCTCCACCTGCTCCACGGGACCCCCGGCCGTCGTCGTCCCCCTCGGCAACACACCCGACAACGGTCAGGCCGCGGTGCTGCAATCCTGCGCGGTTGACCGCTACCGGGTGTGTTGCAGGGTGGGCGTGGCGGGGTCAGGGCGGGCTCGCGTGCCCACGGGGTTTCAGCACTCGATGACGTTGACGGCCAGGCCGCCGCGGGCGGTCTCCTTGTACTTGACCTTCATGTCGGCGCCCGTCTCGCGCATCGTCTTGATGACCTTGTCCAGGGACACGACGTGCGACCCGTCCCCGCGCATGGCCGTGCGGGCGGCCGTGATGGCCTTGACCGAGGCGATCGCGTTGCGTTCGATGCACGGGATCTGCACCAGACCACCGACCGGGTCGCACGTCAGGCCCAGGTTGTGCTCCATCCCGATCTCGGCCGCGTTCTCCACCTGCTCCGGGGTGCCGCCCATGACGGCCGCCATGGCGCCGGCCGCCATGGAGCAGGCCGAACCCACCTCGCCCTGACAGCCGACCTCGGCCCCGGAGATCGAGGCCGTCTCCTTGTAGATGACCCCGATCGCACCCGCCGTCAGCAGGAAGCGCACGATGCCGTCGCGGTCCGCGCCGTTGACGAAGTTCGCGTAGTAGTGCAGCACCGCCGGGATGATGCCGGCCGCGCCGTTGGTCGGAGCGGTGACGACACGGCCGCCCGAGGCGTTCTCCTCGTTCACGGCCAATGCGTACAGCGTGATCCAGTCCATGCCGCGCAGCGGGTCGTCGCTCGTGGCCTCCAGGCGCAGGCGGCGGGCCAGCTCGGGGGCGCGCCGCCGCACCCGCAGCCCGCCGGGCAGCACGCCCTCGGTGTCGATGCCGTTGCGCACGCACTCCTTCATCACGCGCCAGATCTCGAGCAGGCCGTCACGCACCTCCTGCTCGGTGCGCCACGAGAGCTCGTTCTCCAGCATGATCCGCGAGATCGACTTGCCGGTCTCCTTGCAGTGCGCCAGCAGCTCGTCACCCGTGCGGAACGGATGGGCGACCGGTGTCGAGTCGGCGACGATCTTCGTCTCGCCATCCGCGTCGCCTCCGACGACGAAGCCACCGCCGACGGAGTAGTAGGTGCGCTCCGCGAGCACCTGCCCGCCGGCGTCGAGCGCGGTGAACGTCATGCCGTTCGGGTGCACCGGCAGCGTCTTGCGCCGGTGCAGCACCAGGTCCTCGTCCTCGACGAACGCGATCTCGTGCACCCCCAACAGCGACACACGCTTGCTCGCCCGGATCTGCGCCAACCGGCCCTCGACCGCCCGCGGGTCACACGACTCGGGCCGCTCCCCCGTCAACCCGAGCAGCACCGCCTTGTCGCTGCCGTGCCCGTGCCCCGTCGCCCCCAACGACCCGAACAGCTGCGAGCGCACCCGAGCCACCCGCTCCAGCACGCCGTCCTCCCGCAGGCGCTGAGCGAACATCTCCGCCGCCCGCATCGGCCCCACGGTGTGCGAGCTCGACGGCCCGATACCGACCGAGAACAGATCGAAAACGCTGAGCGCCATGGTGTCCTGACTTCGTGTCGTCGCTGACGGCTGCCGCCCGGGGTGTGGACGACCTGTCGAGCGTACGACCAGCCCCGCTGGGCACGCACACAGCCCGCCGCCGAGCCCGTCGCCGGATGCCCCTCGCTCGACCGCCCGAGGGCCCGTCGCATGCTTCCGCGCGGGACTTCAGGCCCGGTGACATTCGAGTCATTTAGGTGGATAGCGACCCAATTCGCTTGTGCGGCAACGAAATTGCTTCACCCTAAGCCTCTATCGCGGACGCACCTGTGCTTATGGTCCAAGGACTCGGGGTCAGGGCGCTCGGGGGCAACGAGGCGCCACCACGAAGACAAGGGGAAAACACGACATGGCTGTGAGATCAGTGCTGCTTCCGCGCACGACGTTGACGTTCATCGCTGCATCAGGACTCGCGTTGTCGGGGGCTGTCGCCCTCGGCACGGGCTGGGCCGCATCCGCCACCCCGACCGACCCCCACAAGGTCTGGGTCTGCAAGTACGTGCAGAAGCCGCACCAGAACGAGGTGCTGAAGGCGGGCAAGAACCCGATCTACGTGGACTGGGCCTCCCTGACGGGCAAGGCGTCTGCGCCGCACGTGGGTGACAGGTTCTCCGATGCGCACGACAAGTCCGTCGTCATCAAGATCGGCGGCACCGACCCCGGCAAGAGCGCCTGCCCGGCCGGCACGCCGCCGACCACGACCCACACCAAGCCGCCCACCAAGACCCACACGACGCCTCCGACGAAGACCCACACGGTGCCACCTACCAAGACCCACACGCCGCCGCCGACCACGACGACGCACACCCAGCCTCCGACCACGACGCACACCGTGCCGCCCACGACGATGACGCACACCGTGCCGCCCACGACGATGACGAGCACGGTGCCGGCCACGACCACCACCACGACGCCTGCTGGTGGTGGCGGCGGCGGTGACAACGGCGGTGTCGTCGACAACGGCGGCTTCGTCGACAACGGCGGCAACGGGGGCACCCCCGGCCCGGTCCCGGGCCTCGGCGCACCGGACACCGGTGGTGACGGGGACGGCACGCCCATCGGCCTGCTCGTCGGACCCGGTCTGCTCGGCGCCGGCATCGCCGTCGCCCTGGCCGAGGCCGAGCGCCGCCGCCGGCAGCACGCGCGTGGCTGACGCACACCCACGAGTCCCGGCCGCCGACCGGCTCGGCGGCCGGGCACCAGGGAGGATGTCGAACCGGTGAGACGGGCCTGGCTGCGGTGGACGCTGGCGACCCTCCTGGTCGCGGTGGGGCTCGCGCTGCTGCTGCCGAGCCTCAGGGCGCAGCCCGGACCGGGTCCCGAGGCGGCCGCGCCCACGGGGCCCGCGCTCGTCGACCCGGCCCCCTCACCGTCGACGGCAACTCGCTCCTCGCCGCCCATGACCGCCCGGTCGTCGTGCCGCGTGGGCGAGCCCCGGCGCCTCGTCATGCCTGCGCTCGGTGTCGACGCGACCTTCGAACGGATCGGCCTGGACCAGAGCGCTCCGCGTGACGCCGCGGGGCGTCCGCCGCTGGGAAACCCCAGCAACCGCAAGAATGCCGGCTGGTACGCGGACGGCCCGAGACCCGGGTCGGGCCGCGGCACCGTGCTCACCAACGGGCACACGTACCGCAACGGCTCCGCGATCTTCCACGAGGACTTCTCCGAGCGCGTGCAGGTGGGCCAGCTCGTCCAGCTGCGCCAGGACAACGGCTCGGTCTGCTCCTACCGCATCGCGAAGGTGTGGCGTGAGGTCGAGTCGGCCCGCGGCTACCCCCGGCTGGTCGCCACGCAGCACCTCTACGACTTCGGCGGTCCCGAGCGGCTGCTGCTCGCGACGTGCAGCGGCTCGTGGAACGCGGCCTCGCAGGAGTACGACCACATCAGCGTCGTGCTGGCGGTCCCGGTCACACGCTCGTGAGAGCCGCCCCGGCGGGCGACGACACTGCAGCACCCCCGAGCGCGCCGACGGTCGCGCCACCCTAGAGTCGAGCAATGCCACAACCACGCTGGGTCGACGCCGCCACGGTTCGCCGGTCGCTGACGCCCGACCGCGCCCGGCGGTTGGTGCGGCAGGCGCTGGCCGACGGCCTCGACCCCTCCGCCGACCCGCTGCGTCAGGCGGTGCCCGCAGGCGAGGGGCAGCTGCTCCTCATGCCGTCCGTCGGCCGCAGGTCGGCCGGAGTCAAGGTGCTGTCCGTCGCCCCCGGCAACCCGGCGCGCGACCTCGAGCGCATCCAGGCCCTCTACGTGCTGATGGACGCCGAGACCCTCACCCCGTCGGTGCTCATCGACGGTTCCGCCGTCACGACGCTGCGCACGCCGGCCGTCTCGGCGGTCGCGATGGACGCGCTGGCGCCGGCCGAGGTCGAGGCAGCCGTGGTCTTCGGCACGGGCCCGCAGGCCGTCGGTCACGTGGAGGCGTTGCTCGCCATCCGGCATACGGCCTCGGTGACGGTCGTGGGGCGGCGCTCCGAAGCCGCCCGGTCCACCGCCCAACGGGTCTCGAGCCTCAGGGGCAGCGGGCGGCTGGACGTGCGGGCCCTGACCGTCGACGACGCCGCGGTCGAGGACGCGGTGCGGCAGGCGCAGGTCGTCGTCACGGCAACGTCCGCCGCCACGCCGGTGCTCGGCGACGACTGGGTGGCCGACGGCGCGTGCGTCGTGGCGATCGGGTCGCACGAGGCGCACCGCCGTGAGCTGGGTTCCGGCCTGCTCGGACGCTCCCTCGTCGTCGTCGAGGACATCACCACCGCCCACCGGGAGGCCGGCGACGTCATCCTCGCGGCCGCGCAGGGCGCGATCGACTGGGACGACGTGAAGACCCTTCAGGAGGTCGTGCTCGGACGGGTCAGGCGAGCCGGTGACCGGCCGAACGTCTTCAAGAGCGTCGGCATGGCGTGGCAGGACCTCGTCATCGCCGAGCACGTCGCCCGGCACTGACGAGGCGGGTCCGGCGGGCCAGTCGGGTCAGGCGCCGCCGACGACCTCGTCGATCGGCGACGGCCCGTCGTTGAAGGCGATGACGCGCCGCGACGTCGAGTCGGGGTGCGACACGACCGACCGGATCACGTGGGCGACGTTGTCGCGCGAGACCTGCGCGGCCGTGACGCCCTCGCCTGCGGCGATGTGTCCCGTCGCCGCGTCGAGCGTCAGGGCGCTCGGGCGCAGGATCGTCCAGGCGAGGTCGGTGCCCTCGAGGTATGCGTCCGCCGCGGTCTTCGCGTCCGCGTAGGCGTGGAACGGGTTGTCCTGCGGCACACCGTGATCCGGGTCCGCGCCGAAGTAGGACACCATGACGTAGCGGCTGACTCCGGCGGCGGCCGTCGCGTCCATCGAGCGGATGGCGGCGTCGCGGTCGACCGCATACGTACGCGCGGGGTTGCCGCCGCCCGCGCCGGCCGACCAGACGACGACGTCGCTGCCGCGGACGAGCTCGGTGAGCTGCTCGGTGGACGCCGACTCAACGTCGACCACTGCGGGGGTCGCGCCGGTCGCCCGGACGTCGGCGACGTGGTCGGGATTGCGCACGACGGAGGTGACGTCGTGGCCGTCGGCGACGAGGAGCGGGGCGGTGAGCAGCGCGACCTTGCCGTGGCCGCCGATGAGAAGGACTCGTGACATGACTCCACCATCGCAGAGGAGCGCCGCGAACGCGCCCGAGCGGGGTGGCGCACGCGACACTCTCCCGAGCGGCGCAGCGTGTTCGGGTCGTGTATGTTCTCCCTCGGCTGAGGCGCCAGGCGCCTCGCCACGGTTCGCCGGCCGCCCTCACGGTCACTGAGTTTCCTTGCGTCACAACACCCTCCACCTTCGCGGCTCGTGACCCGATCGGTCTGTGCCGCCCTGCCCGGAAGCGCACTCACTGATGCCCAGAACCATCCATGCCGGCGTGCCGTCGCGCGTCGCAGCCCTCCTCGTCGCCGCCACCTTCGCCGCCGCGGGCACGTGGAGCCTCGGCGCTCCGTCCGCCTCGGCGACCCCCGGCGACCCGCACAAGGTGTGGGTCTGCAAGTACGTGCACAAGCCCGGTGCGGACGAGGTGCTCAAGGGCGGCAAGAACCCGATCCACGTCGACGCCGCCTCGCTGACCAACGACCGCGGTGTGGCGCCCGCGCTCGGCGACACCTTCTCCGACGGCCAGTTCCTCTCTGTCGTGGTGTCGCTCGACGACGAGGCACCCGCCACCGAGTGCCCGACGACGCAGGAGCGCGAGGCAACCGGCACGTCCGCACGCCCCGGCACCGCCACCATCCCGACGCCGACCGCCACCGTGACCGCCGGCCCGGCCCCGACCGCACCTGCCAGCGACCCCGTCGTCGTCGGCGGCGCCACCGCCCCGAGGAGCACGCCGGCCATCGACCCGGCGCCGCCCGTCGTCGCGGACGCCGCCGTCGCCGAGGCGCCGGCGACCGTCGCGTTCGCGCCCGTCCCGGCCCTCGGTGAGGGTGCCCCCGACACCGGCGGCATGGGCCAGGTGGCGGACCGCACGAGCCCGCTCGACATCGTCATCGGTGTGGGCGCCCTGGCGCTCGCCGGCGGCGTGCTCGTCCTGCGGACCCGCCGTCGCCGGCGCGACACCGTCGAGGTCGACTGATCAGCGGCCGACACCGGGAGCACCGCCGTGCGTCTGTCGGACGCGCGGCGGTGCCCGTGCTCGTGACGCTGCTCGCGGGCGGCGGAGTCTGGTTCCTCGTCGACCGACCGCTGGCCAACGCCGAAGCAGCCGCTCATCCGACAGCGAAAGCCCACCCGCCCGTCGCCCCGGCCGAGGGGACGGCCTGCCGTCCGGGAGCGCCGCAGCGCGTCGTCTACCCCGCCCTCGGTGTGGATGCCGCCGTCGAGAGGATCGGCCTCGAGAGGGACCGTTCGAGCGGCGGCACCGGCGTGCACCGTCTCGGGAACCCGACCGACATCAGCCGGGTCGGGTGGTACGCCGAGGGCCCGCGACCCGGCAGTGGCTCGGGCACGGTGCTGCTCGACGGGCACACCTACCGGGACGGGTCGGCGGTCTTCGGTGAGGACTTCCCGACGCGGGCCAAGGCCGGGCAGCTCATCCAGACGGTGCAGCCGGACGGCTCCGTCTGCTCGTACCGGGTGGCGAAGGTGTGGCCGGCCGTCGACGCCCAGCGGGACTACCCGCGCATCGTGGCCACCGCGCACCTCTACGACACCAGCGGCCCGGAGCGGCTCTTCCTCGCGACGTGCGGCGGACGGTGGGACGCGGCTCGCGAGGAGTACGACGACATCAGCGTCCTCGTCGCCACCCCGCTCCACCACCCCTGACCCCGAGCTCACGCCCGACTCCCGATCCCGGGGTGGAGCCCCACCCCTCCGATCGAAAGAACGCTCCGTCACGCACAGGGGCGGGACGGAGCGTTCTCTCGATCGGGTTGGTCGGTCAGGTGTCGCGGGAGCCTCGGCCGATGAGGTAGCCGAGGACGACGCCGAAGGCGGCGGCTGCGGCGTAGCCGGCGTACCTCTGGATGAGCACGGGCATGACGGCCGACCCGAGGTCGAGCGGGGCGTCCTCCTCGACGTCGGACGTGACCCGACGCGGCGGCGGCGCCGCTCGGACCGCGGGCGTCGCCGCCTGAGGGCCCGTGTCGGCTGCCAGCGCGTCCGACCCGGTCTCGACGAATCCCTTTGCGGGAGAGTCGTCTGCGGCCGGCTCGGCCGCCGCAGTCGGCGCGGCCGGCGCGGCCGGCGCGGCAGCAGCCACCTCCTCGCCACCGCCGGCGCCGAGCTGCTTCTCGATGCAGGCGACGAAGGCCTGGAGCAGCTTGTCGGAGACGTCCTGCATGACGCCCCGGCCGAACTGCGCAGGCTTGCCGGTGACGGCGAGGTCGGTGGTGACGTCGGCCCGCGCGCCGTCACCGTCGGGCGTCAGCTCGATCGAGACCGTCGCGCCGGCGGTGCCGTTGCCGCGCTTGTCCTTGCCCTTCGCCTCGATGACGGCGCGGTGCGTCGCGTCGTCGCGCTCGACGAACGAGCCCGAGCCGGAGTAGACGAGCGCGATCGGCCCGAGCTTGACCTTGACCGTGCCGGAGAAGCCGTCGTCGGTCACCTCCGTCACGGTCGCCCCGGGAAAGCAGCCGCCGACGCGCTCGAGGTCCATGAAGAGGGCCCACGCGTCGTCGACCGAGGTCGGCACGGTGAAGGAGTGCGTCAGCTCCATCCGGCGATCACGCTCCCGCCGCGGCGAGCACCGCACGCCGCGTCAGCACGGTGGCGAGGTGCTTGCGGTAGTCGGCGTCGCCGTTGAGGTCGGAGGGCGGGTTGGTGCCCTCGGCGACCGACGCAACAGCCTCGCGCACCGCCTCGTCGGTGGCCTCCTTGCCGACGAGCGCCTCCTCGACCGCCCTGGCGCGCAACGGGGTCGAGCCCATGTTCGTGAGCCCGACCCGAGCCTCGGCGATCGAGCCGCCCTCGCTGCGCACGGTCGCCGCGACGCCGACGATCGACCACTGGTGGCTGACGCGCACGAACTTCTCGTAGTGCGCCCCCCACCCGGTGTGCTTCGGGATGCGGATCTGCGTCAGCAGCTCGCCCTCGCCGACGGCCGTGGTGAAGAGGTCCTCGAAGAAGTCCTCGGCCGCGACCGTACGCGTGGAGCCGCCCTGGCCGGCGATGACGAGCTCGGCGCCCAGCGCGAGCGCCGGGGCGCCGACGTCGCCGGCGGGGTCGGCGTGCACGAGCGCGCCACCGACGGTGCCGCGGTGCCGGATCTGCGGGTCGGCCACGGTCGCGATCGCCTTGTTGAGCAGGGCGGCGTGCGTGGACACGGCCTCGGAGGCCAGCACGGCGGCATACGTGGTCATGGCTCCGATGACGAGGTGGTCACCGTCCTCGCTCACGCCCTGGAGCTCGGGGATGCGCCCGAGGTCGATGACGACGCCGGGTGCGTTGAGGCGCATCCGGAGGATCGGCAGCAGCGACTGACCGCCGGCGAGCACCTTGGCCTCGTCGCCGTGCTCGGCGAGCGCGGCCACGGCGTCGGCCACCGAGGTCGGTGCGACGTAGTCGAACTGTGCGGGGATCACTGGCCACTCCCTTCGCTCGCACCCGATGCCGGGTCCTGGTTGGGCGCTCCCTCGTCGAAGTGAGGAGCCGCGTCGCGCTCACCCTCGGTGTTGACGGGAGAACCGGCCTGGATCGCCTTCCAGACCCGCTCGGGCGTGCACGGCATGACGATGTCGTTGACGCCGAGGTGGCGCACCGCGTCGACGATCGCGTTGACGACGGCGGGGGTCGAGGCGATGGTGCCCGCCTCTCCGACTCCCTTGGTGCCCAACGTGTTGTAGGTCGAGGGCGACGTCGTGTGGTCGGTGATGAAGCTGATCGTGTCGGCCGACGTGGGCAGCGTGTAGTCGACGAAGGAGCCCGTGACGAGCGTGCCCTGGTCGTCGTACTCGGCGCCCTCCCACAGGGCCTGAGCGATGCCCTGGACGAGGCCGCCGTGCACCTGCCCCTCGACGATGAGCGGGTTGATGATGGTGCCGATGTCGTCGACGCAGACGTACTTGCGCATCTTCGTGGCACCGGTCTCGGTGTCGACCTCCATCGCGCACAGGTGGGTGCCGTGCGGGAACGAGAAGTTGTCGGGGTCGAAGGTCGCATCGGCGTCGATGGTCGGCTCGATGCCGTCGGGCAGGTTGTGACCGGTCCACGTCGCGAGCGCGACCTCGGAGATCGTCACGCCCTTGTCGGTGCCCTTGACGCCGAACGTGCCGGCCTTGAACTCGACGTCGTCGACGCTGGCCTCGAGCAGGTGCGCCGCGATCGGCTTCGCCTTCTCGATGACCTTGTCGGCGGCGCGCAGGACGGCCTCACCGCCCACGACGAGCGAGCGGGAGCCGTAGGAGTCCATGCCCTTGGGCGCGATCTGGGTGTCGCCGTGGAGCACCTCGACGTTCTCGAACGGCACACCGAGGCGGTCGGCGACGATCTGGCTCCACGCCGTCTCGTGGCCCTGGCCGTGCGGCGACGTGCCGGTGACGACCTCGACGGTGCCGGTGGCGAGCATGCGGATGCTCGCCGACTCCCAGCCGCCGGCACCGTAGCTGAGGGCGCCGAGGATGCGGGACGGCGCGAGGCCGCACATCTCGGTGAACGTCGAGACGCCGAGGCCGAGCTGGACCGGGTCGTTCGACTCGCGGCGCTGCTTCTGCTCGGCTCGCAGCTCGTCGTAGCCGAAGAGCTCCTTCGCCTTGGCGGTGGCCGCCTCGTAGTTGCCCGAGTCGTAGGTCATGCCGGCCACGGTGGTGAACGGGAACTCGTCGTGCTTGATCCAGTTCTTCTCGCGGATCTCGAGCGGGTCGACCCCGACCTCGACGGCGAGCTCGTCCATGAGCCGCTCGATGGCGTAGGTCGCCTCGGGGCGCCCGGCCCCGCGATACGCGTCGACCCACGTCTTGTTCGTGTAGTAGTTCGTCGTGTTGAACTGGTAGGCGCCGAACTTGTAGATGGAGTTGAACATCCACGCGCCGAGTACCGGCACGCCGCCGCCGACGATGGCGGCGTAGGCACCGAGGTCGGCCATTAGCTCGACCTTGAGCCCGGTGACGGTGCCGTCCTTCTCTGCGGCCAGCGTCAGCTTCTGCCACTGGTCGCGGCCGTGGTGGCCGCTCACCATCGTCTCGGAGCGGGTCTCGGTGAACTTGCACGGCTTGCCGAGCTTGCGGGCGACCGCGAGCGTGGCGAACTCCTCGGGCGTCGTCTGCAGCTTGCCGCCGAAGCCACCGCCGACGTCGGGCGCGATGACGCGGATCTTCGACTCGGGCAGGCCCGTCGTCGCGGCGATGCAGAAGCGCAGGACGTGCGGCACCTGCGTGGCCGACCACATCGTCACCTGCTCGCCGGTCGGGTCGACGACGGTCGAGCGCGGCTCCATGAAGGCGGGGATGAGTCGCTGCTGGCGGTACTCGCGCTCGATGACGATGCCGCCGTCGCGGGCCTTGGCGATGGCCTCGTCGACGTCACCGCCCGAGCCCTGTCCGGCCGAGTCGAGCTGCCAGAAGGCGCTCTTGTTGGTGCCGAGGTCGGGGTGGGCGAGCACCTCGTCCTTGGCGGCCTCCTTGAGGTCGAGCACCGCGGGCAGCTCGTCGTAGTCGACGTCGACGAGCTCGGCGGCGTCGCGGGCCTCGGCCGACGAGCGCGCCGCGACGACCGCGACGATCTCACCGGCGTGGGCGACGTGCGAGACGGCGACGGGCAGGTGGTCGGGCGTCTTCTGGTCGGCGCTGATCGGCCAGGCCGTGATGTTGACGCCCTGGATGTCCTTGAGGTCCTCGCCGGTGAAGACGGCGATGACGCCCGGCGCCCCCTTGGCCTCGTCGACCGAGATCGCGCTGATCGTCGCGTGCGCGAAGGGGCTGCGCACCATGGCGAGGTGCAGCATGCCGGGCAGCTGGATGTTGTCGGTCCAGCGGGTGCGTCCGGTGATGAGGCGCTGGTCCTCCTTGCGGGTGCGCGCCTTGCCGATCTCGGCCGCCGGGGTCTCGGATGCCCGGTCCTCGGTGATCGTCATGAGCCCACCGCCTGCGAGCTGAGGTCCTTGGCGGCCTGCTGAACGGCCTTGACGATGTTGTGGTAGCCGGTGCAGCGGCAGAGGTTGCCCTCGAGCCCCTCGCGGATCTCCTGCTCGCTC
Source organism: Terrabacter sp. 28 (assembly GCA_000955875.1). GTDB lineage: Bacteria > Actinomycetota > Actinomycetes > Actinomycetales > Dermatophilaceae > Terrabacter. The sequence continues at coordinate 11,627 of JYOE01000029.1, read as the reverse complement.
GGGTCGGCGTTCTCCTTGAGGAGGTCGCAGGCCTGCATGATCATGCCGGGCGTGCAGTAGCCGCACTGGAGGGCGTGGGTCTCGTGGAAGGCCCGTTGAACTGGATGGAGCTCGCCATCCGTGGCGAGCCCCTCGATCGTCGTCACCTCGTGACCGTCCGCCTGGACGGCGAGGACGTTGCACGACTTCACGCTCGTCCCGTCGAGGTGCACGGTGCACGCACCGCAGTTGCTCGTGTCGCACCCCACGACGGTCCCGGTCTTGCCGAGTCCTTCGCGGAGGTACTGGACCAGAAGGGTCCTGGGCTCGACCTCGTCGGAGTAGCGCACCCCGTCGACGGTCACATTGATACGGGTCATTGCTGTTTGTCCTCCTGCCGCACTGCAGTTGACTTCCCCACGGTGAGTCTTGCTCGGCTTCCCCTGCTGCACAAGGGCACCGGGAGAACCCGTCCCGCGGACCCGGCCGGGCGAGCGCTCTCGGCCCACCGGGCGGCATACGCAAGACTGTCGTGCATGACTCTCCACGCCGACGACTACCAGGCGCTCCGCAGCCGCTACGACTCGATGACCTACCGCCGCACGGGCCGCTCCGGCCTCGACCTGCCGGCCGTCTCGCTCGGCCTCTGGCACAACTTTGGCGACGACGTGCCGCTCGACCGCCAGCGCGCGACGCTGCGCCGGGCCTTCGACCTCGGGGTCACGCACTTCGACCTGGCCAACAACTACGGTCCGCCCTACGGCAGCGCCGAGCGCAACTTCGGCACGATCTACGCGCAGGACTTCAAGCGCTACCGCGACGAGCTCATCATCAGCAGCAAGGCCGGCTACGACATGTGGCCCGGCCCCTACGGCCAGGGCGGCGGCAGCCGCAAGTACGTCCTCGCCTCGCTCGACCAGTCGCTGCAGCGGATGGGCCTCGACTACGTCGACATCTTCTACTCCCACCGTTTCGACGAGACGACGCCGCTCGAGGAGACGATGGGCGCGCTCGACACCGCGGTGCGCTCGGGCCGCGCCCTGTATGCCGGCATCTCGAGCTACTCGGGTCCGCGCTCCCGCGAGGCGATCGAGATCCTGCGCTCGATGGGTACCCCGCTGCTCATCCACCAGCCGAGCTACTCGATGCTCAACCGCTGGGTCGAGGAGGACCTGCTCGACGTGCTCGGCGAGGAGGGCGTCGGCTGCATCGCGTTCAGCCCGCTCGCCCAGGGCATGCTCACCGACAAGTACCTCGACGGTGTGCCCGAGGGGTCGCGCGCGTCGCAGGACAAGTCCCTGTCGACCGACCTGTTGACCGACCAGAACCTCACGCACATCCGCGCGCTCAACGAGATGGCGAAGCAGCGCGGACAGTCGCTCGCGCAGATGGCTCTCGCGTGGATCCTGCGCGACGAGCGCGTGACGTCGGTGCTCATCGGCGCCTCGTCGGTGGGCCAGCTCGAGAACAGCCTCGGCTCGCTCGACAACCTCGACTTCTCGCAGGAGGAGCTCGACACGATCGACCAGCACGCCGTCGAGGGCGGCATCAACCTGTGGAAGACCTCGAGCGCCCACTGACGCTCCCCCACCCCACGCACACCGAGGGCGTATGCCGTGTGGCCCGGCCACGCGGCATACGCCCTCTGTCATGCCGTCAGTTCAGGGGCGTTCAGGGGCTCAGTTCAGGAAGCCGTTGACGAAGGCGAGCACGTCGGCGCGGTCGGTGCGGAAGACGCCGCCGGTGCCGCCGCACGTGGAGTTCAGGCCGAACGAGGTCACGCCGGCCACGACGTTGGAGGTGCCGAGGAAGTTCGGACCGCCCGAGTCGCCGAAGCAGGTGCCTCCGGTGTTGGCGTTGTTGGACAGCAGCAGCGACTGCGGACCGGTGAAGCCGGTGTTGATCTGCAGCAGGTGGGGGTGGGCGACCATGCGGATCCTGACGGCAGAGTCCTTGAACGAGGCGGCGTCAGGGAACGCCTTCTGCAGGCCGTAGCCGACCGAGGTGAAGGTCGTGGACCGGCGCGGTTTGAGGGCGTCGAGCTCGTTGGTCTTCGGCAGCTTGCCGTAGGAAGACATCTCCTTCGGCGTGCTGAGCTCGACGACGCCCACGTCGTGGAGGAAGAACGCGTTCGGGTCGTAGGTGCCGATGGTGTGCGGGGTGCCGCTGGCCTGGCCCTTGTTGGGGTAGCCGTTGCCGGGCCGACCGCTCTCGACGTCGGACTGGAACCAGATCTCGACGTGTGCCGCGGGAGATTCCGTGCAGTGCCCCGCGGTCAGGAAGACGGTCGAGCTGAGCAGCGTGCCGGAGCACCGCCAGAGCGGCGTGCCGTCCGCGTCCTGGGCGACCATGAGGCCGACGTAGGGGTGCCCGTCGCCGTCGAGGGTGCCGTCGGTGACCGCCCCGGCCGGCGCGGTGGCGCCGACCATGAGGGCGAGGACGGCGACGAGGGTGAGCCAGATCTTCTTCATGTGCGACCTTTCGCGGGTGTGCGCGATGACGCGCTCGTCCCCCGAGGTCGAGATCACGGTAGACCCGCGACGCCGCTCTCGTCAGGGCTTCCCGGTGTCCGGCTGCCAGCCGGGGCCGCGGAGCACGAAGCCCCAGCGGTCGCGCCACGACCGGGCGGCCCTGACGTCGCGCCAGATCGAGGCGTACTCGTGGGTGGCGACGACGAGCGGGTTGTAGGTGCGCAGCTGCTTCGTCAGGCCGTAGACGACGCGCTCGCCTTCGGGCTCGAAGGAGTGGAAGAGGCGGTCCCAGACGATGAGGATGCCGCCGTAGTTGCGGTCGAGGTAGCCGTTGTTCATGCCGTGGTGGACGCGGTGGTGCGACGGCGTGTTCATGACGAGTTCGACTGGGCGCCAGAGCTTTCCGACCCGCTCGGTGTGGAGGAAGAACTGGTAGAGCAGCGAGATCGACTGCTGGAGGAAGATCGCCCACGGCGGCACGCCGAGCAGCGCGAGGGGTGCCCAGAACGGGATGCCGCCGAAGGGGGTCCAGGTCTGGCGCAGCGCCGTCGAGAAGTTGTAGCGCTGGCTGGAGTGGTGCACGACGTGGCTGGCCCAGAGGATGCGCACCTCGTGGTGGCTGCGGTGGTACCAGTAGTAGGCGAGGTCCTCGGCGAGGAAGATGACGACCCAGACCCACCAGAGCGAGGTGTCGAGCCTCAGCGGCGTGACGGCATACAGGGCGGCGTAGACGACGAGCTGCAGGGCCTTGTAGCCGATGCCGACGACGACGCTGCCGATGCCCATCGACAGGCTCGTGACGGTGTCGCGCACCTCGTAGCCGACCTCGTCGTCGTCGGGAGCGAGCCACAGCGAGAGGACCTCGATGACGATGAACGCGATGAAGAACGGGATCGCCGTGACGATGAGGTCGACCATCACGCGCCCTTGGTGAGGTGGTCGAGGGTGCGGCCGCCGTCGGTGAGGGTGGCCCACACGTCGATGGCCTGGGTGAGGTTGGCGTCGGCGAGGCGGGCGGCCCCGTCGGCGTCGCGTTCCGCGATGGCGGCGGCGAGGGGCGCGTGCGGGACGAGGTCGGCACGGTCGGCTGCGAGCAGCGCGTCGAGCGAGCCGGGGGCGCCGTCGATGGCGTGGGTGAGCGAGTTGAGGGCGAGCCGGAAGGCGAAGTTGCCGCTCGCCTCGACGACCTCGAGCCAGAAGGTGCGGTCGGCGTCGTCGATGTCGGGGCAGCCGTATGCCGTCGCGGCGGCGACGATGCGCTGATGCCCTTCCGCGGTGCCTCGGGTCGCGGCCAGGCGCGCGGCGTCGACGCCGATGCAGCGGCGCATCTCGAGGCCGTCGCGCAGGATCGTGGGGTCGAGGCCCTCGCCGGAGCGGGCGAGGTGGGCGAGCAGGTCGAGGCCGGCGCTGCTGCGCACGTCGAGCACGCGGGTGCCGCCGCCGTGGGTGACCTTGACGAAGCCGGCGACCTGGAGACGCTGGAGGGCCTCGCGGACGGCGTGCCGGTTGACGGCGAACGAGGCCGCGAGCTCGCGCTCGGGTGGCAGGGCGTCGCCGGGGGCGAATCGGCCGGTGAGCACGGCGTCGCGCAGCTCGGAGAACACCTCGTCGGACACCGAGCGTCGCGCGACCGGGCCGAATCCACTCTGACTCATGGGGGCCACTGTGCCCCGCAAGGGGTCAACTCATCAAGAGGTTGGACCAATTCTGTGACCCAGGCCGCTGTGTAGGTTGTGCGCCATGGTGCAGACGACGGGGACGACGGACGGGCTGAGCATCCAGGAGCGCCTCTACCCCGACCTGCCCTGCTTCGGCTGCGGCCAGGCCAACGCCAAGGGGCTGCAGCTCAGGAGCTATCCCCTTGGCGGCACGGCTGCTGACGGGGTCACGGCCTCGTTCGCGCCGTGGCCGGAGCACGACAACGGCCTCGGCTACCTCAACGGCGGCATCATCGGCACGGTGCTCGACTGCCACAGCGCCGCGGCGGTCATGCTCGAGGCCGAGCGCGGCGGGTGGCCGCCGCTGCCCGGCGCCGACCTCTCCTACGTGACGGCCGGGCTCGACGTGCGCTACCTGCGGCCCGCGCCGCTGCACGACACGGTCGAGCTGTTCGCAGCGGTCACGGCGGCTGACGAGCCGCAGATGACGGTCGAGGTCGAGCTGCGCTTCGACGGCAAGGTGCGCGCCCAGGCCACCGCCCTCTGGAAGCGCTGGCGCCCCCGCACCTGAGCCGCCGGCCCGTCACTCGACGCGGATAGGGCGCGCGTACTCGGATCGTGCTCCCCGGAGCGGAGCACGATCGCCCTTCCAATCGAAAGAACACTCCGTCCGCTTCGAGCGGGCCCGCGCGGGTCTCGAGTCGGGGACGGAGTGTTCTTTCGATTTGCCTCAGCCGACGAGCTGGGCGGCGAAGGCTGCCGCGATCTTCGTGTGGCCCAACCGGTTCGGGTGCAGGCAGTCGGTGCCGCCGACGAGGTCCGTGCCGGCCAGGATGCTGAACGTGTCTGCCGTGCGCGCGCCGTGCTGCGCCGAGATCGCGGTGATGAGGTCGTTGAAGCCGGCCGGCAGCGTGCCGAGCCCGGGCAGGGTGCCGCCCTCGAGGAACCAGTCGGCGAAGGCGCCGGCCGCCGGGTTGCCCTGACCGAGCACGCAGGAGCGCAGCGGGTTGTAGTACGTCATGGTCACGATGGGCGTGCCCGGACCGGCGGCCTCGCGCAGCTGACCCAGCACCGCGGCATACCTGCTGGAGAAGGCGGCGAAGGCCGCCCCGATGGCGGCGGGGCACGTCGCGGGGGTGGGCCCGAGGCAGGCCGTCGTGATCGGGCCGAAGATGTCGTTGCCGCCGACGGTGAGCGTGACGACCTCGACGTCGTTGCGCGGGTTGGCGTCGTGGTTGCGAGCGCGCAGCAGGGCGGTCGCCTGCGGCAGCTGCTCGTCGATGACCGTCTGGGTGGTCACACCCGGCAGCGCGGGGTGGCCGTCCATCGCGGGCACCGCCGAGCGCGCCAGGTTGACGACCTGGAGGGCCTTGCAGCCGGAGCGTGCGTCGGCGCTCCGCGCAGGCGAGCAGTCGAACCGGTCGCGCAGCGTGTCGGCGAGCTGGGCGACGTAGCCGTTCGCGCGCCAGCCGGCGACCGTCGTGGCGTAGTCGACGACACGCGGCGCCGACTCCTGGCCGTTCGCGACCGAGTCGCCGAGAGCGAGGTAGACGGGCAGCCCGGGGACGGGGTCGACGCCACCCTGATCTGCCTGCGCGGCCGAGGCGGTGGACGCCCCCAGCACCAGCACGGACAGCGCGACCAGCCACCTCGAACGCCTCATCACCGTCTCCTCGTCACCTGGGGGTGCCTCACCGTACGGCCCGCAGCGGCCCGTGTGGGTCGCGAGCCGCTCGACAAATCCGCAGGGAGTGTCAACCTTTGAGGAGGACGAGCGACTTCTCCTCTGACACACGGTGTCCGTCGGAGGTGGGAAGTGGCCACGGGAGCGATCCGCATGGAGTCGACTGCAGCGCACGTCACGAAGGAGCAGGTGCTCACCGGCCTGTTCCGCTCGCACTGCGTCGAGCTGGTCCGCCTCGCGTACTGCCTGCTCGGTGACCGGGAGCGCGCCGAGGACGCAGTTCAGGAGGTCTACCTCTCGCTGTTCCGGCACTGGCCCCCACGCGACGAGGCGTCGGCACTGGCCTACCTCCGCGCCGGCGTCATCAACCGCTGCCGCTCCGACCAACGGCGCCTCTACAGCGCTCGGCGGGGGCAGCCGCTGCTGCAGCTCAGCGCCGTCGGTGCCCAGGCGGGCGCCGACGCCGCGACCGACGTCGTGGCTCGCGACGAGGCGAGCCGGCTCGCGGACCAGGTGCGCGGGCTGCCGCGCCGTCAGCGGGAGGTCATCACCTGCCGCTACTACCTCCAGCTCACGGAGAGGGAGACCGCCGAGCTCCTCGAGATCGGTGTCGGCTCCGTCAAACGCCATGCGCACCGGGGCCTCGTCACCTTGCAGGCACGTCTGGAGGAATCACGATGAGCACGTTCGAGCGCCGCGTCAGCGAGCTGCTGCGCGGCTACGGAGAAGGACTCGAGATGACCACCCAGGACGTCAACCGGCTCGAGCAGGAGCTCGAGCAGAAGAAGGGCCGCGACGAAGCGGCACGCAAGCACCGGCGCACCCGGGTCCTCCAAGCGGCGGTGGCCGCGTGCGCCCTCATCGGGGTCGCGCTCGGGGCGGTGGCCGTGCGCAGCAAGCCGGACCCGACACCACAGCCGGCCAGCCCCGGACCTGTCACCCTGGAGCAGCTGGAGGGCATCTGGCGGGTCGACGGCTCCCCCTGGCTGTGGAGATTCACGGCAGATGGTCACCTCGTCCAGTCGGAGAAGCCCGACCTGCTCACTCGTGCCGTCCCGCGAGATGCGCCGGTGGCGCGGCCAGCCCAGGGCGGATTCATCATGTCGGACCCAGCTTTTCCCGGGTGTGACGCACGGTGGACCGCCACCATCTCGGCCGAAGGTCACATGCAGGCCACAGAACCGGCGGAGACGAAGGCCTGCCCCGGGGAGGACGGCATCGCCAGCCCGGCATCGTCATGGGACCTCACACGCCTGTCCCCTGCGTCCCCGGCAGGACGCGCTTCGACGTCGACCTTCACCCCGATCGCGCCCGTCGAGGTCACGATCGAGAACCAGGATGCCTACCTCGGGGGGACGTGGCTGCTACGCGGCACCGGCACCCTGCTCACACTGGTCCAGAACAAGTACCCGCAGGATGTGCACCTGTTCCAGTACGCGCTGCAGGACCTCGGCACCAACGCTGCGCCACGGACAGGAACGGCGCGGGCACGACTCAACGGCCAGGTCCTGTTCTGGCCGCCCGACGGCACGGGCTCGTGCACCGTCGAATACGAGTCGGTGATCTCACGCGGCCGCACGCTGGAGGCGAAGCTCGCCGCCGGCAGCTGCGACCGGTTCGGGGGCGTGAACGACACCTGGGTCCGCCTCAACTGAGCCTCCTTCTCCCATCGAGAAAGCGATTCGTCCGCTCGCCCGGACGGATCGCTTTCTCGATGGGCGAACCTGCGCTGGGTCAGTCGGTCGCGGAAGGGTGGGGCTCGGGGTCGTGGGCGGGATGGTGGTGGTGGATCGGGCCCTCGGTGGTTGCGAGCCGCTCGCCGGCCCCGCCCCACCGCAGCGCGATGATCTCGGCGGCGATTGAGACGGCCGTCTCCTCGGGGGTGCGGGCGCCGAGATCGAGGCCGATGGGCGAGCTCATCCGGGCCAGCTCGTCGTCGGTGAGGCCGGCCTCGCGCAGCCGGGCGAGACGGTCCTCGTGGGTGCGCCTCGAGCCCATCGCGCCGATGTAGGCGACCTCGGGCAGCCGCAGCGCGACCTCGAGCAGCGGCACGTCGAACTTCGGGTCGTGGGTGAGCACCGCGATCACCGTGCGCGAGTCGATGCGGCCCTCGTCGACCTCGTTCTGGAGGTAGTCGTGCGGCCACCTGACGACCACCTCGTCGGCGCCGGGGAAGCGGGTCTTCGTCGCGAAGACGGGCCGGGCGTCGCAGACGGTGACGTAGTAGCCGAGGAAGCTTCCGACGCGCGCGACGGCGGCCGCGAAGTCGATGGCGCCGAAGACGAGCATCCGCGGCTTGGGCGCGTGGGCGGCGACGAAGACGCGCATGCCCTCGCCGCGACGCTCACCGTCGGGGCCGTAGGTGAGGATGGCCGAGCGGCCTTGCGCGAGAAGCCCTCTCGCGTCGTCGCGTACGGCGTCGTCGGCGCGGCCGCTGCCGAGCGAGCCGAGCACGGATGCCGTGTCGTCGCCTTCGGCCGGGCCCTCGGCCTCGGGGTGCACCACCACACGCCGCCCGACCCACGCCGGTTCGGGGTGCTCGATGACGGTGACGACGGCGACGGGTCGACCGGCGGCGATGTCGTCGGCGACCGCGCCGAGCTCGGGGAAGGTCTCGCGGTTGACCTTCTCGACGAAGACGTCGAGGATGCCCCCGCAGGTCAGCCCGACGGCATACGCGTCGTCGTCGCTCACGCCGTAGCGCTGGAGCACGGGCCGGCCGGTCTCGACGACCTCCTGGCCGAGCTCGTAGACGGCGCCCTCGACGCACCCGCCCGACACGGAGCCGACGGCCTCGCCGCCGGGGCCGACGAGCATCGACGCGCCGGGCTGGCGCGGGGCGGAGCGCCAGGTGCCGACGACGGTGCCGACGCCGACGGTCTCGCCGGCCGACCACCACTGCATCAGCTCGTCCATCACCTCACGCACGGGAGACCACCTCGATCAGCTGCTCGAACGCCGCGAGCGAGTGGCCCGCGACGAAGTCGTCGATGTGCGGCAGGGCCGCGACGATGCCCTGCTGCACCGGCTCGTAGCCGGCCTTGCCGCGGTGCGGGTTGGCCCACACGACGCGGTGCGAGAGCGCGGCGAGGCGTCGCATCTGCTCACCGAGCACCTCCGGTCCGTCGCGTTCCCAGCCGTCGGAGAAGACAACGACGACGGAGCCCCGGGCCATACCGCGCCGGCCCCAGCGGTCGAGGAAGGCGCCGATGGAGTCGCCGAGGCGGGTGCCGCCCGACCAGTCGGGCACGACGCGGCCCGCGGCGGCGAGCGCCCGGTCGGGGTCGCGCTCGGTCAAGGCGCGGGTCACGTGGGTGAGGCGCGTGCCCATGGTGAAGACCTCGACGTGGGGCACCGCGCGCACGAAGGCGTGGGCGAGGCGCAGGAGGCTGTCGGCGTACGGGCTCATCGACCCGGAGACGTCGATGAGCAGGACGATGCGGCGCGGGCGCACGCCGCGGCGGCGGTGGTGGACGCGGCCGGGCTCGCCCATGCGGCGCAGCTGCTCGCGCAGGGTGGCGCGGCCGTCGACGGTGCCACTCGTTGCGCGGACGTGGCGGCGCGCGCGTCTCTGCGGGGCTCTCGGCGCGAGGGAGGCGAAGAGGCGGGCGGCGGCGGCGCGGTCGGCGGCGTCGAGCGTGGCGACGTCTCGGTGGCGCAGCACCTCCTGGGCGCTGGCGCGCGCCTCGAGGGTGTCGGTGTCGTCGGCGCTGCCTTCACCCTCGCCGCTGTCGAGGGGGGCCTGGCGCACCGGGGGGCGCACGATGTCGACGTTGCGGCCCTTGGGGATCGACTCGCCGCCGAACCAGCGCTCGAAGATCTCGTCGTATGCCGGGAAGTCCGCGGGCGTGCTCGTCATGGTCGAGCGGCCGGCCCAGTAGACGTGCGCGCGCTCGCCCATGCCGACGGTGGCGGCGGCGAGCAGGAAGGTGCGCTCGCGGTCGGCGGTGACGGCGAGTCCGGCTGCGCGCAGGGCGCGGGCGAAGCCGAGGAGCAGCTCGTCGGGCTCGAGGTCGTCGTGGGGGTCGGTACTTGGCATGGTGCGGTCGGGTCGGGCTCGTCAGGCTGTGAGCAGCTTGTCGAGGGAGGCGCGGATGCGCTCGGAGTCCTCGCGGTACTTCAGGGCGGCGCCGAGGGTGGCGGCGGCGACCTCGGGGTCGAGGCGGGTGGCGCCAACGGTCTCGAGGGCGCGGGCCCAGTCGAGGGTCTCGGCGACGCCGGGCGGCTTGATGAGTTCGCCGCTCGTGCGCAGACGCTGGACGAGGGTGACGACCTGCTCGGCGAGGGCCTCGGAGACCTCAGGCAGACGCGTACGGACGATCTCGAGCTCACGGGCCAGGCCGGGGTGGTCGATCCATTGGTAGAGGCAGCGGCGCTTGAGGGCGTCGTGCAGCTCGCGGGTGCGGTTCGAGGTGAGCACGACGATCGGCGGGGTGCTGGCCGCGATGGTGCCGAGCTCGGGGATCGTCACCTGCCAGGTGCTGAGGACCTCGAGGAGGAAGGCCTCGAACTCGTCGTCGGCGCGGTCGATCTCGTCGATGAGCAGCACGCACGGGGCCTCGCGCAGCGCCTGCAGGACGGGGCGCGCGAGGAGGAAGCGCTCGTCGAAGAGCTCGGCCTCGAGTTGCTTGGCATCGTGGTGCTCGTCGCGGCTGAGCGCCTCGACGGTGCGCAGGTGCAGGATCTGGCGCGGGAAGTCCCAGTCGTAGAGGGCCTGCGTCGCGTCGATGCCCTCGTAGCACTGGAGGCGGATGAGCTTGAGGTCGAGGGACTCGGCGAGGGCTTCGGCGAGGGCGGTCTTGCCGGTGCCGGGCTCACCCTCGAGCAGGATCGGGCGGTTCAGCCGCGTCGCGAGGAAGGTGACGGTCGCGAGCGCCTCGTCGGCGAGGTAGCCGGTGCCGCCGAGGGCGGTCGTGACGGCGTCGGGGCTCGCGAAGAGGTGGTCCATGACCTGAGCATCGCTGATGATCGTTGCTCGCGGAAGCGTGGGGCGTTCAGCGCGACGTGTTGAGCGCATCGGGCGTGTCGGCGTCGCGGCCCGTGGCGAGGTCGCCGCACTCGACGAGCTCGTGCTCGTGCGTGCGGAAGTAGGTGCGGGCTCCCTGGTCTCCGGTGGCTGACGCGGCGACCTCCTCCCAGTGGTCACGACCGATGAGCGCGGGGTGGCCTGGCACGCCGCCGTATGCCGCTCGCTTGAGCTGCGCGCGCAGCTCGGGGTCGCTCGTGGCGCGGAGGTCGAGCGAGTGGTGTGCCCCGTGTGGCTGTTCGGTCTCGTCGACATGGTCGGTGTGGGCGTTGTCGACGTGGGCGGGGACGTCCAGGACGCGCGCCACGACCTCGGGTGTCAGGTCGGGAAGGTCGACGAGGGTGACCAGCACCGCGTCGACGCAGCCCTCGCCCTCGTGGGTCGAGCGCGCCAGCGCGGTGAGCCCGGCTCGGAGCGAGGCACCCATGCCCTCGTCCCAGTCCGGGCAGGTGACGACATCGACGTCGCGGCCGAGGGTCTTCACGATGTCGGTCACCTCAGTGGCGGCAGCACCCACGACGACGGTGACCCCGGCGCACCCACCGGCATGGAGTAGGCGGACGGCGCACTCGACGAGGGTCGGCTCGTCCGGGCTGCGGCGCAGCAGGGCCTTCGGTCCGCCCATCCGGCGCCCAGCTCCAGCAGCAAGCACGAGCCCCCGGACGTGGGCAGCCCGCCCGAAAACAGCCGCTGCGTGGGGCACACCTCCGACGTCACTCACGTCGTGAACCTACCCGCGGAGGATGCGACTACTGCTGCCTGGGACTGCTGTCGCTACCCGCGTCACCCCGCCGCGAAGCGGCAGTGTC
>JYOE01000003.1 GCA_000955875.1 Terrabacter sp. 28 | reverse complement strand
CGCCCGGGCGGCGGCGCGCGCCCGGCCGCCGCGCGTCCCTCGGCCCCGCGCAGCACCCCCCGTTCGTCGACGGGTACGGGCAGCACCCCCGCGGCCGGCGCTCGTACCGGTTCGGGACGCTCCACGCCCCGCACGGGTGCCGCCAAGGCGTCGGGCACCCGTCCCGGCCAGTCCCGGCCGGGTGCCTCCCGGCAGAGCCGACCCGGTGCGGGCAAGGAACGCCCGGCGCTCGCCGCCCGCCCGCGCACGCCGCAGGCCACGCCGCCGTCCGCGTCGACGGCCTGGGTGCGTGGAGCGATCCTCCTCGGCATCGTCGTCATGCTCGCCGTGACGATCGTGCCGACACTGCGTTCGCTCGTGCAGCAGCGCGGCGACGCGGCGGCCTTGCAGGAGAAGGTGGCCCAGCAGCAGCAGACGGTGCAGCAGCTCGAGCGCGAGGCCGCTCTGTGGAAGGACCCCGCCTTCATCGAGGTGCAGGCGCGCGAGCGACTCAAGTTCGTGCGCGTCGGCGACCGCGCCTACACCGTCATCGACCCCGCGGCCAACGAGAAGAGCGCGCCGGCCGCCGAGCGTCCCGTCGTCGCAGCACCCCTGGCCAACTCCTCGGCGCCCTGGTACGGCAAGGTGTGGCAGTCGGTCCAGATCGCCGACCGACCGACCGCAGGCGTCGCGCGCAAGTGACCACGGCCGGCTGCCACCCCCGGGTGGCGCCGGAAGGAGCACACTGGTGCGGCACCGGTCCGAAGGCCCAGCAGCCAGTCCCAGGAGTGAACCCCAAGTGAGTGCCGAGTGAGCGACCCCGCACGTCCCTCCCGTCCCGCCGTCGACCCCGTCGACCCCGCCGACCTCACCGCCGTGGAGCGGCAGCTGGGCCGGACGCCCCGTGGCGTCGCCGAGGTGGCCCACCGCTGCCCCTGCGGCGAGCCCGACGTGCTGCGCACCGAGCCCCGCCTGCCCGACGGCACACCCTTCCCGACGACGTACTACGCCACCTGCCCCCGCCTCACCGGAGCCATCAGCACGCTCGAGACGAGCGGGGTCATGAAGGAGATGACCGAGCGGCTCGGGCACGACAGCGAGCTCGCGGCGGCCTATGCCCGGGCCCACGAGCACTACCTCGCCCAGCGCGCCGAGCTCGGTGACGTGCCCGAGATCGACGGCATCTCCGCCGGGGGCATGCCGACGCGCGTCAAGTGCCTCCACGTGCTCGTCGGACACTCGCTCGCCGCGGGCCCGGGCGTGAACCCGCTCGGCGACGAGGCGCTCGCGATGCTCGACGAGTGGTGGCAGCCGATGTCGTGCGCGGCCCAGCACGCCGCCGAGGACACCACCGACGCCGCCGGCGACACCACCGGGGACACCGCCGGCACCGCCGCGACGGGCCGCGCCGATGGCTGAGGGCACCGTGCGCGTCGGCGCGATCGACTGCGGCACCAACTCGATCCGCCTGCTCGTCGCCGACGTCGACCCGTCCACCGGCGCCCTCACCGACATGCGACGCCAGATGGAGATCGTGCGGCTCGGCCACGGTGTCGACCGCACCGGGGTCATCGCCCCCGAGTCCATGGAGCGCACTCTCGCCGTCACGCGTGAGTATGCCGCCGCGTGCCGAGAGCTCGGAGCCGCAGCCGTCCGCTTCGTGGCCACCTCGGCCTCCCGCGACGCGAAGAACGCCGCCGACTTCATCGAGGGCGTGCGCACCGCCTTCCAGGAGCACTACGGCGACGAGGTGTCTCCCGAGGTCGTGTCCGGCGACGAGGAGGCCGCGCTCTCCTTCGCGGGAGCGACGGGCGGCCTTGCGGCGCAAGGTGTCCCGGGTCCGTATGTCGTGGTCGACCTGGGTGGGGGATCGACCGAGCTGGTCCGCGGCACCGAGCACGTCGAGGCCGCGCGGTCGGTCGACATCGGTTGCGTGCGCATGACCGAGCGCCACCTCGTCAGCGACCCGCCCTCCGCGGACGAGATCGCCGCGGCCACCCGTGACATCGACGCGGCGCTCGACGTCGCGGAGTCCACGGTGCCCCTCGAGGGGGTGTCGGCCCTGGTGGGCCTCGCCGGCAGCGTCACGACGATCACGGCGCACCTGCTCCGCCTGCCGGCATACGACCCCGAGCGCATCCACCTCAGCCACGCCCCGGTGGCCGACGTGCTCGCCGCGTGCGACGACCTGCTCGCGATGACCCGTGCCGACCGGGCGGCGCTGCCCTACATGCACCCCGGCCGCGTCGACGTCATCGGCGCCGGCGCGCTCGTGTGGCGGCGCGTCGTCGAGCGCGTCGCCGACCGGGCGGGGATCGCCGAGGTCATCACCTCGGAGCACGACATCCTCGACGGCATCGCCCTCAGCGTCGCGCGCCGACCCTAGACTGCGCCCGTGGACAGGGTGTGGTCAGGGGTGCGCGACGCCTCGTCGGTGGTGGTCGACGGCCTGCGACTGGCATGGCGGCACCTTCCGGTCCTGCTCGTGCTCTTCCTGTTCGGTGCGGCCGTGCGCGGAGGCGTCATCTGGGCGGCCGTGGAGGTGAGTGACCAGCACCCGTTGGTCGCGCAGCTGCTGCTGCCGCTGGCCCCCATCGGCACGCTCGCCGCGATCATCTTCATGCTGCGCACGCTCTCCCCGTCGCTGCGGCACGCGAGCTTCGCGACCGCCCCGGCCACCGGTGACGCGAATGCCGGTGCAATGACTCGGCAGGCGCGACGCGGGGGCGCCGCAGGGGGCCGGCTGGGCCTGCTGGCGAGCATGCTCGTGCCGTTCCTCACCGTCTACTCGGCGCAGGGCTTCCTCGAGGCCGACCGTCGCCAGTTCATCAACCAGGCGGCCTTCCAGGAGTTCCGGGCGAGCGCCGACCTCTTCTACGGCTCCGACACCGGGCCGATGCGTTTCATCATCGGCGAACGGGCGTTCCTGCTCGGCGTCATCGTCGTGGCGTTCGTGCTGCGCCGCCTCATCAACCGCTTCGAGCTCGCCGAGAAGCACACGGGCGTCGGCCTGTTCGCGGCCTACGTCGAGATCTTCTGGCTCTTCTCCCTCGCGGTCTACGCCGACCAGCTGTTCCAGAAGTTCGCCGGCTGGCGCGACTCGCGCGCGTTCACCGTCTGGGCGCTCGACGGCTGGCACCGGGTGGTGGAGGTGCTCGGGCCGGTCGGCGTGCCGGTCAAGGCGGTCGTCGACGCGGTCGCAGGCGTGCTCGCCAACGGGGCCGACCTCGTCGTCGTGCCCATCGCCTGGCTCACCGTCGGGGCCGTGGCCTACGGGCGGCGTGACCGCATCGCCGCGCCGGCCCTCAGTCCAGCCGGCGGCCCGGCATCCGCTGCGGGGGCGGGCGAGGTGCCCGTCGGCAGGTGGCGCCGGTCGGTCGACGCCGTCGCGGCGCGCACCCAGCGCGTGCCGGCTCCGGTGCGCCGGCTCGGCCGCAACGCGACCGCCGACCTGCGTGACCGCTTCCGCACCTTCGCCGACGGCGTACGCCTGCTCGTCGTCGCGGGTCTCGTGCCGATGCTGCTCTTCTGCGTCGTGTTCATGGTGGCGCGCGGCGTGCACTGGGGCGTCGGCGAGCTGCTGCGCCTCGCCCGCGGCCCCGTCGACGCCTCGACGGGCCTCGCCTTCATGCCGTGGTTCAACGTGGCGCAGATGGCCTGCTACACGGTGCTGCTCGTGGGACTCATCGCCGCCGCCGTCGACCGCATCATCATGCGCCGCGACGAGGCGGAGGCGACAGCTGCGCTGACCGCGACGCCCGACGCGCCGGTGCCCGCGCAGGCCTGAGGCGCCGCCGACGTCGCTGGTGCGGGCTCAGCCCTCGTCGGTCGAGGTGATCGGCAGCGCAGCGAAGCGCGGCTCGTCCCACCAGACCCAGACCTCCGTGGGCCGCGCGTCCGCCGGCGTCACGACGTAGGAGTCGACGTCGTAGCCCGCCGGGCGCACCTCGTCGGCCTCGACGACCGGCTGCTCGTCCTTCGGCAGCCAGCCCGGGCCGGGGTGGTCGTCGGGCGTGCACGGCGAGAACGGCTCGGAGGCGTCGACCTCGAAGGCGCGCGACCCCGTCTCCCAGCGGGTGCCGTCCTCGTCGGCCAGGGCGAGGGTGCACCCGGTGAGGATCATGTTCGGGTCGGCCTCGACGTGCAGGGTCACCTTGTGCAGCACTGCACCCGTGGGCAGCGTCACCGGGCGTGGCTCTCCGTCGGAGCCGGGCAGGGAGTCGACGCGGGCGACCGACACGAGCGAGAGAGCCGGGCGGATGGGCCACGCGTGGTGCCCGTCGTCGTACGCGTCGACGAAGTGGACGACGCCGGCGGAGTCGGGGCGCTGCGGCGCGTGCAGGGCGTCCTCCCACCAGAGCGTCTGCAGGCGCTCGGCGTTGCCGGCGAGAGCGGCAGCGAGGGCGATCGGCAGGAGCACGAGCCCGACCCGGTTGCGGCGCAACCAGCTGCGCCGGCTCGGGGCGACGGTCTCGCGGCCCGTCTCGCTGCCGGTCTCGCTGCCCGTCTCGCTGCCCGTCTCGCTGCCCGCCTCGTCGCTGCTCACGAGAGACCCACCAGCCCGGACGACACGGTCGCCGTGCGGCCCCGTCCCCACGAGCCCGAGGTTGCCGCGTCGACCCCGAGGTCGACGCGGGCGACGTCGTCGAGGCCCTCGTCGATGGCGTTGGTGGACAGCGTGACCGACGCGCCGGGGAGCGCGTCGCGGGGGAGCTCGACGACGGCGGTGCACTCGGCGGTGACCCCGGGCGGCGGGAACGGGCAGGTCACCCCGTCACGTCCCGACCCGATCGACGTGGCCCGGAAGACGCGGTCGTCGCCCCCGGCCACCTCGGCGACCGCGATCGTGCCCTTCTCCCGCTGCGGCTTCCAGGTGAAGTGCACGACGACGAAGACCGCCTCGGTGGTGACGGGGTAGGCGCCGCTCTCCTCGAGCGTCGTGGCGCCCTCGACCGCCTTGACGGTGAGGTCGCCCGTGCGCAGGGCGATCGGCGTGCCCACGATCCCCTCGCGGACGAAGGGACGTTGGGCCCCGGTGCCGAAGTCGGCGCCGGTCGCCGACGGGAGCAGCGCGTCGAGCGACTGGGTCACCGCGAGGCCGGCGACGACGAGGGCGCCCACGCCGAAGGTCGAGCGGCGCGGCCGCGGCAGCCTCATGAGGCCCGCCGTTCGGGCACGGCGAAGGGGCCGGTCGCCTCGACGGCGGGGTCCTTCCAGCCGAGGTGGAAGTCGAGGGTGTCCTCGCGCCACGTGTGGCCGTTGACGGCGACCGTGAGGCGCTGGGGGAGCGGCACGGCCGCCGACTGGTCCCAGAGGTAGGCCACCGTGTAGGTCACGCCCGGCTGGGCCGTGCCGAAGATCCGCTTCTCGGGCATGGTGTAGACGTACGTGGGCCGGGCCTGCGCCGCCGGCACGAGGGCCGTGTCGCGCGTGGACACGAAGCCCTGGGCTCCGTCGAGCGAGACGGCCTCGCGCAGCACGTCGTAGTCGACGGTCTCGTCGGACGTGTTGAGCACCGTCGCCTCGACGACGACGAAGCGCCCCCGGGTGGGCTCGTCCGGGTAGATCCGTCGGTCGCTGTCAGCGCTGTCAGCGCTGTCGGGGGAGTCGGGGGAGTCGGCGGCCTCGGGGAACGCCGTGACCCAGTACGCGTCCTTGACGGTGACGGTGAGCGGCTCGGTCTCCACGGGGACCCCGGCGGTGACGGTGCCGGCCGGGTCGGTGTCGACCTCGCGCAGGCCCCCGAAGAGCCCCGAGACGAGCAGGACGACGAGGAAGCCACCCGTCAACAGGGCCAGCGGCGGCAGGTCGAGCGCCCAGCGCCGTGCGCGCGCGACGAAGCGCTCCCCTGTCTCCCTGACCACGCGCCGATGATAGCCAGCGTCAGGCGCGTGGGAGGGCTACGGCGAGCACCGGCTCGTCGGACTGCTCGTGCACGCGGCGACGGTGGGCGCGGAGGCGGCCCGCCATCCAGAGGGCGGCCGAGACGCCGAGGGCCCACGTGCCGTTGGACACGGTGGCGTCGACGACGCCGTAGGTGACGAAGAAGAGCGTCGCGAAGACGACCGCCCGCATGTGGACCGCCGACAGCCGGACGGCCGCGAGGAGCACGCCACCCCACAGGAGGTACCACGGGTGGATGACCGGGCCGGAGGCGCACAGCACGAGCATCGCGCCGGCCGTCGCGAGCACCGGGTTGCGTGGGGCCACCCGCCACGTGATCCAGGCGATGCCGGCCAGGCCTGCGGCGAGGCCGATGGTCTGGGCGATCGGGACGGGGGCAGCGGCCACGCTCTCGGGCATGCCACCGACGCGCATGAGCCATTCGACGACGCTGCCGACGAAGGTGGGCGGCGAGAGCATCGAGCGCAGCGAGACCGGCACCGAGAGGTTGGGCACCCAGCCCCAGCCGAGACCGGTGAGCTGGGTGATGGTGGCGAAGGTGACCACCATGACGCCGCCGTGGACGAGGCCGTGGCGCACCATCGCACGCAGCCGGGCCGCGGCACCGGGTGCGAGGTCGCTCTGCGCCTGCAGGGCCATCCCGACGATGCCGATGAGCGCGAGCACGGCCGTCTGCTTGTAGGTGGCAGCGGCGGCCAGGGTCATCGACGCGACGACGAGCTGCCCGCGGCTGGCGAGGAGCAGGGCGAACGCGACGAGTGCGACCATGACGGCGTCGCCGTGGGCACCGCCGATGAAGTGCATGATGACGAGCGGGTTGAGCACGCCGAGCCAGAGGGCGTGCCGGCCGCTCACGCCGTAGCGCTCCGCGAGACGTGGCAGGGCGTAGGCGAGCAGCCCGACCGCGAGCAGGGCCGGGACGCGCATGGCGACGGCGGCGGCATACGCGTGGTCGGGGAAGACCTGGACGACGGCGTGCTGCACCTGCAGCGCGAGCGGACCGTAGGGCGCGGGGGTCTGCACCCACATCGGGTCGACCTGGTCGGCGAAGGGCCCCGGCACCCAGAAGGGGCCGACGGCGTACGGGTCCATGCCGCGGGAGACGATCTTGCCCTGGGCGGCGTAGCTGTAGGCGTCGCGGCTGAAGAGCGGCGGCGCGAGCATGATCGGCAGGCTCCAGAGCAGCCACGCGAGCGACGGCGCCTTGCGGCCGTGGACCGGGCGCATCCGCAGCCAGGCGTCGACGAGGAGCGCGAGCCCGACGGCGAGCAGGACCGTGGTGACGACGCGGCCGGCGCCGGTGCCGAGCCACTCGAGGCCGAAGCGCCCGATGAGGGGCGAGACCGGCGTCTCGAACGTGTCACCGGGCAGGAACGCCGGGCTGATCGAGCCGGCGGCGACGAGCGAGGTGCCCACGGTGCCCCGGCGGACCATCGGGTCGGCCCAGCTGCGCTGCAGCGCAGCGGTGAAGCGGGCGGCGAAGTCGGCTCCGAAGTCGGCGACCGCCCCGGTGAGGGTCGGACGAGTGGTCCCACCCGTGCGTGAGGGAGCAGTCGTCGTCGCCCCCGCGACACGATGCTCCAGCACCCGCTTGCTCCTTCGGTTGAGGGGACCGCGTCGCCGACGCGGCGCAGGCCCTGGAGGAGCGACGGATCAAGCCCCTGGACCTCGTTCTCGGCCGCCATTCTAGGTGGAGCGGCGTGGTGGGTGCCGAGCCACGCCCAAGGGGTGGGCGCGGCCGTTACCGAACCGTGCCCGGACGACCGTCCCTGTCCACGTACCCCCGGAGGGACTCGAACCCTCACCGTTGGCGATTTTAAGTCGCCTGCCTCTGCCGATTGGGCCACGGGGGCGCGGGCCCCAGTATGCCGTTCCGCCGTGCGGGCGACGTCCCGGCCGCCGCGTGTCCGGGGGCTCCGGGAACCTATCGGTGGGGTGCGTTCGCTTACTGTTGGGGACAGTCGTCACGCCCATGAGCGGGTCGTGGCACCCAGTGCTTCGAGGAGCGCACTCACATGGCAGGTGGAAACCCGGTCTTCGACCGGCTGAACAAGCAGATCGAGAAGGAGCGCTACGCCGGTTTCGGCGCTCCCCAGGGCAGTCCGCAGCAGCCGGGCGCCCCCACGCAGGCCGCGACCACGGGTTACGCGACCCAGGACGCGATGTCCGCGCAGCAGCTCAACGACATGTACGCGCGCCAGAGCGCCGGCCCGGTCGACACCGGCCGCGTCACGCTCGACGACGTCATCATGAAGAGCCTCGGGCTCTTCGCCCTCCTGGTCGCCGCAGGAGCCGTGACGTGGGTGATGGTGTCCGGTTCGCCCGGCCTCGCCCGCCCGATCTGGCTCGGTGGCATGGTCATCGGCCTCGTGCTGGGCCTCGCGATCGCCTTCATGAAGACGGTCTCGGTGCCGCTCATCGTGCTGTACTCCGCCGTCGAGGGCGCGTTCCTCGGGGCGTTCAGCTACACGATCAACACGATCCCGAACTACAAGGGCGTCGTCCTCATGGCGGTGCTCGCCACGGCCTGCACCTTCGCCGGCATGTACGCCGCCTACGCCTTCGGCCTCGTCAAGGTGAACAGCCGCACCCGGCGCATCTTCACCTTCATGGTCATCGGCTACGCCCTCTTCATGCTGCTCCAGCTCGTGCTCCAGTGGACCGGAGTGCTGGGCGGCTGGGGCTTCGGCGGCAGCGGCATGCTCGGCATCGGCCTGTCGATCCTCGGCGTCGGCCTCGCGGCCTGGTCGCTGGCGTTCGACTTCGACTCGATCGACCACGCGGTGCGTCTCGGTGCCCCGGCCAAGTACTCCTGGCTGCTCGCGCACGGACTCATCGTGTCGGTGGTCTGGCTCTACATCGAGTTCGTCCGCCTCTTCGCGCGTCTGCGCGACTGACCGCGTGACCCCTCCGGCACCTCCTCGCGCGGGTTCGCCGACCCCGCGGGAGGTGTCCGACGAGCTCCGGCGCGTGGTCGAGCGGTGGCACCAGCTGCCGCTCGACCACGCGCTCTCGCGTATGCCGGCCGTCCGCCTCGTCGTTCAGCAGCTCGCCGACCGGGTGGCGGGCGCGCGAGGGGCGCCATCCCGGGACGTGCCGGACCTCGGCCCGGCTGTCGTGATGGACCAGCTGGCCGTCATGGTCCACGACCTGTTCGTCACCCGGCCGGGCACCGACCCGGCCACGGTCGCGGCCGATCTCGCCGGCATACGCCACTCCCTCTGACCATCGAGAAAGCAATCCGTCCGCGGTCCACGTACATCGAGAAGGCAATCCGTCCGCCCCGGATCTCGGATGAACCGAGCCCGGAGGCGGACGGATTGCTTTCTCGATGGGGGCGTCAGCTGAGGCGCTCGAAGATGACGGCCATGCCCTGGCCGCCGCCGACGCACATGGTCTCGAGGCCGAACTGGCCGTCGGTCTCGCGCAGCGCGTTGATGAGCGTGCCGGTGATGCGCGCGCCCGTCGCGCCGAACGGGTGGCCGATCGCGATGGCGCCGCCGTTGACGTTGAGCTTGTCGTAGTCCATGCCGATCTGGTCGGCCGAGCCGATGACCTGCGCGGCGAACGCCTCGTTGATCTCGTAGAGGTCGATGTCGCCGATCGAGAGCCCGGCGCGCTTGAGCGCGAGGTTGCTCGCCTCGACCGGGCCGAGGCCCATGATCTCGGGCGAGAGGCCGGTGGCGGCGGTCGAGACGACGCGGGCGAGCGGCGTGAGGCCGAGCTCCTTGGCCTTGGTGTCGCTCATGACGACGAGGGCGGCGGCGCCGTCGTTGAGCGGGCAGCAGTTGCCGGCCGTGACGGTGCCCTGCTCGCGGAAGACAGGGTTCAGGCCCTGGACCGCCTCGAGGGTGACACCGGCGCGGGGGCCGTCGTCCTTGGTGACGACGGTGCCGTCGGGCGTGGTGATGGGCGTGATCTCCCAGTCGAAGAAGCCGCGCGCGATGGCGGCCTCGGCGCGGTTCTGCGAGGTGACGCCCCACTCGTCCTGGCGCTCGCGGGAGATGCCGTACGCCGTCGCGACGTTCTCGGCCGTCTGGCCCATCGCGATGTAGATGTCGGGCAGGTCGCCCTGCTCGCGCGGGTCGGTCCACGTCTCGTTGGACTCGGCGATGCGCTTGGTGCGCTCCTGCGCCTCGGCGAAGCGGGGGTTCTGCGCATCGGCCTTGGCGCCGCCCGCGCCGGCCCAGTCGGTGTACTGCGACACGCACTCGACGCCCGCGGAGACGAAGATGTCGCCCTCGCCGGCCTTGATGGCGTGGAAGGCCATCCGGGTGGTCTGGGCCGAGGAGGCGCAGAAGCGGTTGATCGTCGCGGCCGGCGTGGCGTCGAGCCCGAGCAGGGTGGCGACGACCTTGGCCATGTTGGAGCCGTGCTTGCCCGACGGCTCGGCGCAGCCGAGGTAGAGGTCCTCGACGAGCGTCTTGTCGAGGCCGGGGACCTTGTCGAGCGCGGCCTGGATGACGGTGGCGGCGAGGTCGTCGGGGCGGACCTCCTTGAGCGAGCCCTTGAAGGCGCGCCCGAACGGCGAGCGGGCGGTCGAGACGATGACGGCTTCGGTCACGGGGGTTCTCCTGCTACTTCATCGGGAGGGATCCACTAAGCGCTTGCTCAGTCCGTCGATGGTAGGACGTCCTCGCACCTGTTGGACAGGGCACCGCCCATGACCTGTGTCTCGCCGCCACCCCGCTAGGCTGACCGGGTTGTCGGTGCTCGCCAGCGCCGGCCCGGTCCGGAGGCTCACCCGGACCTCCGACGATCAGGGGGCACCACCCACATGAAGACCTTCACGACCCGCGCCGTCGCCGTCTCCGGCGCCATCGCGATCAGCCTCGGCGCGGCCGCGTGCTCGAAGTCCGAGACCCCGGCGACCGGTTCGAGCGGCACCACGCCCGCCGCGAGCTCGTCCACCTCGACCACCTCGGCGGCGAGCGACGCCCCCGAGGCGTCCGAGATCCTCAGCAAGGCCAAGACCAGCGCTCTTGCGGCGAAGTCCGGCGCCTTCGTGGGTCAGGTCGACCAGAGCGGCAAGACGATCAAGATCGACTTCAAGGGCACGAGCGACGGTAAGAACGCCGACATCACCATCGACATGGAGGGTGACGGCAAGGCCCGTGTCATCTCCCTCTCCGACGCCGTCTACATCCAGGCCGACGCCGAGTTCTGGAAGAAGCAGGGTGCTCCCGCGTCGGTGCAGAAGGCCGGCAACAAGTTCATCAAGGCCCCGACCTCGGCCGGTGCCATGACCGAGAGCCTCAGCCTCAAGACCTTCCTCGAGAAGGCCTTCGGCGCCGTGACGCCCAGCCAGCTCGCTAAGGACGTCGCCACCGAGGACGTCAACGGCGTGCCGTGCTGGGTGCTCACAGACAAGAAGGGCAAGGCCGAGGGCGCGCTCTACGTCTCCAAGGACAAGTTCGAGGTCGTGCGCTTCACCGGCTCGTCCGACAGCCCGGGCCAGCTCGACTTCTCCAAGTGGAACGAGGACCTCGGCATCAAGGCGCCCGCCGCCTCCGAGATCATGAAGATCGGCTGACCCAGCCGTTCGCACTCCCACGAAGGGCCCGTCCGCAGCACGCGGACGGGCCCTTCGCCGTCGTGGCTAGCGCGCGACGGTGTCCCGCGTCGGGCTGTCCTCCGAGGCCGTCTCCGCCGAGGCCGTCTCCTCTGAGGCCGTCTCATCCGAGGCCGTGTCCTCCGAGAGGGTGTCGTCGCCGGTGGGCTCGGCGGTCGCGCCCCGGACAGGACCGGCGTCCGGTCCGGCGGCGTCGACGGGGGGCGCCGCGGGTTCGCCGAGGCCGGGTGGCGCGTGCAGCGGCACGGCCGGACGGATGCGGTGGAGCAGTACGGCCCATCGGCCCTGGGCGCCACGGGCCTGCCCGTCGACCTCGGCCGGCGCGACCTCGGTGCCGGGCTGGGTGACCGCCCGCATCGCGGCCTTGGCGACGGGTCCGACGCTCTCGCCGCGCCGCAGGTTGGGCTCGGTCGGCGCGCTCCGCTCGCCGAAGAGGTCGAGCGCGGCACTGACCGTCGGGAGCAGGGCGGCCGCGACACGGGCGTAGCCGGCCGGGCTCGGGTGGAAGCGGTCCTTGCTGAACATGACGGTGGGCTCGGCGGAGAAGGCCTCACTCAGGAGGTCGCCCACCGACACCGCCCGGCCACCGGCCTCGACGACGGCGACCGTCTGGGCGGCCGCGAGGTCTCGCGACCAGCGGCGGGCGAGCAGCCGCAGCGGCTGCGGCACCGGCTCGATGGCTCCGAGGTCGGGGCACGTGCCGACGACGACCTCGGCGCCCGCCTCTCGGAGCGACCGCACGGCCATCTCGAGGTGGCGGACCGCGACCGAGGTGTCGATGCGGTGCGTGACGTCGTTGGCGCCGACCATGATGACGGCGACGTCGGGCTCCGGCACGGCGGCCAGGCCACGCTCCACCTGCTCGTCGAGGTCGGGCGACTCGGCGCCGATGACCGCGACGTTCGTCAGTTCGACGGGCCGTCCGCTGAAGGCGGCGATCCCGCTCGCGATGGTGGCGCCGATGGTCTGGTGCGGGTGGTCGGCACCCATCCCGACCCCGGTGGAGTCTCCGAGCACGAGGAACTGCACCGGCAGGCCGTGGCCGGAACCGTAGGTGCCGCTGTCCTCTGGAGCGCCCTCGAACGGCTGCCCGACGATCCGCCGGGCCATGTGGGCCTCGGCGCGGAGCAGGCCGTAGCCGAGGAGGCTGAGGGCTCCGAGGCCCGCCACCCCCACTCCGCCGCCGTAGGCCGCCTGCTGGGCGATCCTGCGCGCGCGCCGTGCACGCCCCATCTCGAAGGCTCCCTTCCGCTGCCGTGGTCGCTCGACCGGGTCCACCACGGTAACGCCCGGGGCCCCTGCGGCGTGCCCGGTTCGGGGTGGTTCGGGCCTCGGGCGTGTGCCCACCCGCCCACCCCGCGTGTCTCGACCAGTGGGACGCCCCTCTTAGGATGGGCGGGTGAAGTATGCAGAGAACGTCGCCGACCTCGTCGGAAACACGCCCCTGGTCAAGCTCGGCTCGGTCGTCGCCGACGCGGGGGTGAGGTGCACCGTCCTGGCGAAGGTCGAGTACTTCAACCCCGGCGGCTCGGTGAAGGACCGCATCGCCCTGCGCATGGTCGAGGCCGCGGAGCGCGACGGGCTGCTGAAGCCGGGCGGCACCATCGTGGAGCCCACGAGCGGCAACACGGGTGTGGGCCTGGCCCTCGTGGCCCAGCGCAAGGGCTACAAGTGCGTCTTCGTCTGCCCCGACAAGGTGAGCCAGGACAAGCGCGACGTGCTCAAGGCGTACGGCGCCGAGGTCGTCGTCTGCCCGACGGCGGTCGAGCCGGAGCACCCCGACTCCTACTACTCGGTGAGCGACCGCCTCGTCCGCGAGATCGACGGCGCGTGGAAGCCGAACCAGTACTACAACCCCGAGGGCCCCAAGAGCCACTACCTGACCACCGGGCCGGAGATCTGGAACGACACCGACGGCAAGGTCACGCACTTCGTTGCGGGCGCCGGCACGGGCGGCACGATCAGCGGCACCGGCAAGTACCTCAAGGAGGTCAGCGACGGCGCGGTGCGCATCATCGCCGCCGACCCCGAGGGCTCCGTGTACTCCGGCGGAACCGGCCGCCCCTACCTCGTCGAGGGCGTGGGCGAGGACTTCTGGCCGGGCGCGTACGACCCGTCGGTCGTCGACGAGGTCATCGCGGTGAGCGACGCCGACTCCTTCGAGATGACGCGCCGCCTGGCCCGCGAGGAGGGCCTGCTCGTGGGTGGCTCGTGCGGCATGGCCGTCGTCGCCGCGCTGCGTGCGGCCAAGGACCTGCCCGAGGACGCCGTCGTCGTCGTGCTGCTGCCCGACTCGGGCCGCGGCTACATGAGCAAGATCTTCAACGACGAGTGGATGCACTCCTACGGCTTCCTCAACGACCACACCGAGGAGACCGTCGGCTCGGTGCTGCACACGAAGTCGGGCGACATGCCGGCCCTGGTGCACACGCACCCCAACGAGACGATCCGCGACGCCGTGCAGATCCTGCGCGAGTACGGCGTCTCGCAGATGCCGGTCGTCAAGGCCGAGCCTCCCGTCATGTCGGGTGAGGTGGCGGGGTCGGTGAGCGAGCGAGTCCTGCTCCAGGCCCTCTTCACCGGTCAGGCGCACCTCGCCGACTCGGTCGAGAAGCACATGGAGCCCGGGCTGCCGCTCGTCGGCGCCGGCTCGCCCGTGTCGGCGGCCCGCAAGGAGCTCGAGGACTGCGACGCGATCCTCGTCGTCGAGGACGGCAAGCCCATCGGTGTCCTCACCCGTGCCGACCTGCTCGGCTTCCTCGCCGACTGACAGTCACTCACGGTCGCCGACCACGTATGCCGCTGGGCTCGCTTCTGCTCGAAGCGAGCCCAGCGGCATACGGACGGAAGCTCTTGCGGCTCAGGCGTCCTGGGCTGCCTTGGCGCTGGCCTTCTTGGCCTGCTTGAACTCCCGCACCTTGAGCAGCGAGTCGCCGTCGACGACGTCGGCGACCGAGCGGTAGCCGTCGAGGGCGTAGTCGCCTGCCGCAGCCTCCCAGCCCTCGGGACGCACGCCGAGCTGCTTGGCGAGCAGCGCCACGAAGATCTGCGCCTTCTGCTTGCCGAAGCCGGGCAGCTCCTGCACGCGCTTCAGCAGCTCCTTGCCCGTGGTCGCCTCGGTCCAGAGACGGGTGACGTCGCCGTCGTAGCGGCTCTCGACGAGGGCGGCGAGCTCCTGGAGGCGTGCGGCCATGGAGCCGGGGAAGCGGTGGATCGCCGGTGGCGTGCTGGCCATCGCCTTGAACTCCTCGGGGTCCGCGGCCGCGATGGCGGCCGGGTCGAGCGTGCCGAAGCGGCTCAGCACCTTGTAGCCACCGCGGAAGGCGTGCTCCATGCCGTACTGCTGGTCGAGCATCATCCCGACGACGACGGCGAACGGGTGCTCGTCCAGCACCTGGTCAGCGGCGGGATCGCCCGCGATCTGGAAGCCCATGCAGGCATGCTCTCACGCGTCTGCGCCGGGTCGGCCTCGGCTCGTGCCCTGCTCGACCCAACGTGACGGGCCCCGTGTGACCCGTGCGGATCCCGCGGTCAGGGAGGCGACCAGACCCTCGACAGCAGCCTGCACCCCCGGCACGAGCGCGAGGTGCAGCCCGAGACCGTCGGCCGTCCACTCGGCCCCGGTGACGTCGACGCCGACGTGCCCGCGCAGCGCGTTCTCGACCCGTGGCCCGTCGGCCGCGCCGACCTCGACGACGAGCCCCTCCCGCAGCTCCATGGTCAGGAGCGGTGCCTGCCCGAGGGCCGCCGCCACCGCGTCACCGTAGGCCCGGATGAGACCGCCCGTGCCGAGCAGGGTGCCACCGAACCACCGCGTGACGACGGCGACGACGTCCGTGAGGCCGCGGCCGCGCAGCACGTCGAGCATCGGGGCGCCCGCGGTCCCCGACGGCTCGCCGTCGTCGTTGCTCCGCACGGTCGCCCCGTCGGCACCCAGCAAGAACGCCGTGCAGTGGTGCCGGGCGTCCCGGGTGCCCGCGCGCACCTGCTCGATGAAGGCACGAGCCGTCTCCTCCGTCGTCGCGGGCGCGGCGTCGCACACGAACCGGGAGCGACGCACCTCGATCTCGGCCCTGGCGGGCGACGCGAGGGTCAGGTAGCTGCGTGGCGGGCTCAGCGGCATACCTTCTCTCGGGCGGGAGGACCCCTCGAGTATGCCGGGCGTGCGGGGAGGGCTCCCCATTGCGTGCCGGCACGTGGTCGGGTGAGGATTGGTCCGGTTTGCAGGGGTGAAGGGGAGTTCTGTGTTCTCGAAGGGTGCTGACGTCGACGCGCTGCGCGACTCGGCGGGACGCATGGCGTCGTTCGGCAACGAGATCGACGTCGTGCGGGCGCGCGGCCAGCGGGCGGTGTCGACGATGCAGCGGGTCTGGCAGGGGCGCGACCTCCAGCACCTCGTCGAGAGGTGGCGCCGGGTCGAGCACGACCTCACGCGCATCAGCGCCGACTTCGACCGGCTTTCTCGTCGCCTCCACGACAACGCCGACCTGCAGCACCGCTCGAGCGGGCGCCCCAGCCACTCGTCCGGTCACTCGTCCAGCCACTCGTCCAGCCACTCGTCCGGTCACTCGTCCGGCCAGTCGTCCGGCCACTCGTCCAGCCACTCCTCCGGCCACGCGGTGGGGCAGCCGACCGGGGTCGGCGCCTCGTTCGTCGCAGCGGCCGGGACGCCGCAGGCGCACACCGCGACGGGCTGGGCCCAGTGGATCGGTCTCGGGCAGGCGTTCGAGCTGCAGCACGGCGTGGCCGCCGTTTGCTACCACGTGGTCCCGTCTGCAGCGGTCGGTGCCACTGTCGCCCACCAGCTCGGGTTGCCGATCCGCTGACCCCGGGCCGGGGGCGCGGACCAGCTCAGGTGAGGCCGCCCAGCCAGAGACCCAGGGCGGCGGCCGCGACCGAGCCGACGAGCGTCGCCGCGGCGTAGCCGATGCCCGTGCTCCGGCCCTCCGCCAGCCACAGCCGCACGGTCTCGACCGACGCCGTGCTGAACGTCGTGTAGCCGCCGCAGAACCCGGTGCCGAGGACGGCTCGAAGGGTCGACCCGGTCGAGTCCGGTGACCCCGCCGTGAACGCCGCGGTCAGGACACCCAGGAGCAGCGAGCCGGTCACGTTGATGAGAAGGGTGCCCAGCGGCATACGGAAGGGGTTGTGCCGGGCGACGAACGCGTCTGCGACGAAACGGGACACGGCGCCGAGGCCGCCGGCGAGGGCGAGCAGCAGCATCGTCATCGGCGAGCCCCCACGGCGTTGCGGGCGAGGCGGCGCGCGGCTGCGATGCCGGCGACAGCGGCCGCCGCACCGAGCACGACGCCGGCCGCCGCGTAGGCGACGCCGATCGCGACCGACCCCGACGTCAGGCGCTGCACCGTCTCGACGGAAAAGGTGCTGTAGGTCGTGAAGCCGCCGAGCACCCCGGTCCCGAGCGTCAGCCGTGCGGCCCGGCGCCGGCCGGTGTCGTCTCCCGTCCGGGCGAGGGTCTCGAGCAGCAGCCCGAGCAGCAGCGAACCGACCACGTTGATGGACAACGTCATCCACGGGATCCCGCCGGCGTCGGCGGGCACGGCGTTCTCGAGCGCCGCCCGCGCGCCGGTGCCGAACGAACCGCCGACGAAGATGAGCGCCAGCAGGCCGGGATGCCGGTGCGCGGCCCGTGCCGGTCGCGCCGCCGAGGTCGTCGTCCGTCCGGGATCCCCGGCGCTCACTCCCACGGTGCCGGGCCCTCCCAGTCGACGACGCTGACCGGCACGACGACCACGGGGCGGTGCTGGCGGTGCGAGAGCTGCATCGGCACCGAGCCGTTGACGAAGTCGGCGATGCGGCGGTGGTGCCCGACGTGGGTGCCGACGACGAAGGCCGCGGCGTCGACGGCGCGCGCGAGGTGAGTCAGTGCACGGTCCGGTCGGCCGGCCAGGTAGCGGAAGTGCCAGGGAACGTCCTGGTCGTCCATCCACTCGCGCACCGTCCGGAGCAGGGCGTCCTCACGCTCGGGCCAGAGCTCGTCGTCGAGGTCGGGGTCGATCGGCAGGTGGCGGACCGTACCGTCCGGGTGCTCGACGTCGGCGTAGCGGGACGTGTCGACGTGGGCGAAGTAGATGGCCGAGGCGCCCGTCGCGCGGGCCAGCGACACCGCCGTCAGTGCGACGAGCGGTGCCTGGTCGGCGACCACGCCGACGACCAGCGGGTGACCGGCGAAGTCGGTCAGCCGCGAGGGGTCTGGCTGGGGTGGCACTCGCTGTCCCATCGGGGGTCTCCAGTCACTGGGTGACGGGCGCGGCGGCCAGGCCCGCCCGTCCTCGCGGCGACGAGCACCGCGCACGGACAGGAACCATCAGCCGGCCGGCGGTTCGGGCACTCGAGGTGACCTGGCGGGATCCATCGCCGAGCACCACCCTAGCGTCACCCGTCGTAGCGCTCGAGGACGATGTCGACGAGCTCGTCGGGGGCGGGCTCGTCGGGCACCAGGAGGGGCGGCGTGACGACGTCGGCCCCCGCCCTCGCCGCGAGGTCGGCGAAGAAGCCTGGGGCCAGCAGGTAGAGGGCCACGACGACGCGACGGCCCGGAACGCGTTGCGCCCCAATCGCATCCGCAAGTCTCGGCTCTGCAGCCGACAGGAACGCTGCGGTGACGGGTCGGCCGAGGAGGCGACCGAGCTGCTCTGCGACACGGCGGCAGTCCTCCACCGCGGACGGCTGCGACGAACCTGCTGCGGCGAGCACGACCACGTCGTCGTCGGCGAGGCCCGTGGCCTCCAGCCTGCGCCGCAGCAGCTCGGCGAGCCGGTCGTCCGGCCCCAGGGCGGGGGCGACCGTCGTGCCGGGCACCGACGCCGCGGCCTCGGTGAGGTCGACGTAGACGTGGTGGCCGGCCGAGAGGAGCAGGGGAACGAGACGGCCCCGGCACCCGTCGGCGAGCGAGGCGAGCACCGCCGCCGGTTCCGGTGGCTGGACGTCGACGTAGGCCGCGCGCACCCTGAGGTCGGGCCTCCGGGCCGCGACGGCTGCGACCAGCCCGCCGATGGCAGACCGGCCCGCGGGTGACGACGTGCCGTGGGCGGCCGCGACGAGCACAGGAGCTTCGCGGGTCATGGCGCCACTCTGTCAGGTGGCGCCGGCATCGGCGCTGGTGGCTCACGACCGAGTGGGCCGGCGTGGCAGCGGCGTGCGGTCGCACTCTCGCCCGGGGCCCGGGTGAGCCCATCGTTACCAGCGCATCGCGCGATGGAAACGCGGCTGAAACACGCGCTTCCTACCGTGGTGGGCACGCGAACCCGAGCTGCGACGGAAGGAGTCCGCCGTGCTGATCGACACCGACCTCACCGATGTCCCCGTGCTCGTCGTGGGACCGTCCGGTGCACTGCCTCCCGTCGTACGCCGCTACTCACGGGCGGGCGCCGTGGTGACCACCGCCGCCTCGTCCGACGCCGTGACCCCCCAGGCGTGCGCGGGTGTGCGCCTGGGGGTGCTCGTCGGCCCCGCCGTCACGTGGTCCGCCGCTCGGGAGGTGCTCGCGGCGACCTGCGTCGTCGTCAGCGAGACCCTCGGAGCGGAGAGCCCGTCCGGCGGTCGCGTCGTGCTCGTGGGCGCGGGTCCCGGGGGTCTCGAGCTGCTCACGCTCGCCGGGGTCCGCGCCCTCGCCGAGGCCGACGTCGTGCTCACGGACCGCCTCGCGGAGGTGGGCGACGTCGCCGCCCTCGCGCCGGGTGCCGAGGTCATCGACGTCGGCAAGCGCCCCGGTCACCACGCCGTGCCGCAAGCCGAGATCGAGCGCATCATGGTCGAACGGGCGCAGGCCGGCCTCGTGGTCGTGCGTCTCAAGGGCGGCGATCCCTACGTCTTCGGCCGGGGCGGCGAGGAGGTCCTCGCCGCGGTGGAGGCCGGGCTGCCCGTGACGGTGGTGCCCGGCGTCACGTCCGCGGTAGGCGTGCCCGGGGCGGCCGGCATACCCGTGACGCACCGCGGCGTCAGCCACGTCTTCACCGTCGTGTCGGGACACGTGCCGCTCGAGCCGCACCAGGCTGCCTCGCTCGCCACGCTGGGTGGCACCGTCGTCTTCCTCATGGGCATGCACAACCTCGTGCCGATCACCACCGCTCTCGTGCGCGCGGGCCTCGCCCCCGACACCCCGGCGGCCGTCGTCGAGCGCGGCTTCACGCCCGACCAGCGCAGCATCGTCGGCACCGTGGACACCTTGGCCGACCTCGCCTCGCGTGAGCGCGCCGCATCGCCGGCGGTCATCGTCGTCGGTGACGTCGTG
Source organism: Terrabacter sp. 28 (assembly GCA_000955875.1). GTDB lineage: Bacteria > Actinomycetota > Actinomycetes > Actinomycetales > Dermatophilaceae > Terrabacter. Next base: position 270,750 of record JYOE01000003.1, on the reverse strand, counting down.
CGCCAGTCCGACGTGTGGGCGCGACGCGCGGGCGCCGAGCGGCGGGCGGGCGTGAGCCCCGCGATGGGCGCCGTCGGGTGAGCGGCGACGCGGGGCGCCCAGAGCCGGCGCCCGAGAACGAGGCGCAGGGGGGCGCGACGACCCCGCGTCGGACCCACCCGCGTACGGCCTGGTCGACCGAGCTGAACGGACCCGAACCCGAGAGTGCCGACGCCGTGCGCCCCGAGGCGACGGGCCCGGTGCTCACGGGCTTCCGCATCGCGGTCACCTCGGACCGTCGCTCGAGCGACCTCATCGACGCGTTCGCACGACGCGGCGCGGAGGTGCTGCACGCCCCGGCCGTCCGCATCGCCCCGGTCGAGGAGGACGAGATCCTCATCGGCGACACGAGGGCGGTCATCGAGTGCCGCCCCGACGTCGTGGTCGTCACGACGGCATACGGCTTCCGCCGGTGGATCGAGGCCGCCGACGCAGCCGGCCTCGGTGAGGAGCTGTCCCGCACCCTCGACGACGCGCGGATCATCGTGCGCGGACCCAAGGCCCGCGGCGCGGTGCGCGCCGCCGGCCACGACGACGACGGCATCGCCCACGACGAGCGCACGGCCTCGACGATCGGCCTGGTGCTCGACGCCGGCGTACGCGGCAAGCGGGTCGCGGTGCAGCTGCACGGGCACGAGGACGTCGAGCAGCTGGAACGCCTGCGGACCGCGGGGGCGTCGGTGCTGACCGTCGCTCCCTACCGCTGGGTGCGACCCACCGACGAGAGCCGGCTCGGCCGCCTCGTCGCCGCGGTGGCAGCCCGCGAGGTCGACGTCGTGACCTTCACGTCGGCACCCGCCGTGGACGGGCTCGTGTCAGCCGCAGCGCAGCTCGGCATGGACGGAGTGCTCGTCGACGCGCTGCGGTGCGGCGTCACCGCCGCAGCCGTCGGACCGGTGACGGCTGCGCCCCTGCTCGACCTGGGCATCACGCCGATCGTGCCCGACCGGTTCCGCATGGGCGCGCTCATCCGCACCGTCATCGAGCACCTCACCGTCAACGGCGTCGAGCAGGTGCAGACGGCCCTCGGTCCGCTCGTCGTCCACGGCCGCCGGGTGACCTTCGGCGGACAGACGGTGACCCTGGCTCGAGGCCCGCGCGCCATGCTCGCGGCACTGATGTCCGAGCCGGGGGCGGTGCTGAGCCGCGAGCGCCTGCTCGACGAGCTGCCCGACGCGGAGAACGAGCACGCTCTCGACATGGCGGTCAGCCGCCTGCGGTCGGCCCTGCCCGACCGGCACCTCGTGCAGACGGTGGTGCGACGCGGCTACCGCCTCAACGTCTGAACGTCAGCCCGCGGCTGCGGAGGCCTCGGCGTCGGCGAGGATGTCGGGCGCGTTCTCGACGATCCACAGCATGAGCGGCACCAAACGCTCCGCGAGCTCGGCGCCCCGCGCGGTCAGGGAGTACTCGACGTGGGGCGGCACCACCGGGCGGGCGTCGCGGTGGACGAGACCGTCGGCCTCCAGCATCCTCAGCGTCTGGGCCAGCATCTTCTCGCTGACACCCTCCGCCCGCCGGCGCAGCTCGCTCCACCGCAGCGGCTCGCCCTCGGACAGCGCCAGGAGCACGAGCGTGCCCCACTTGCTCGTCACGTGGTCGAGCACGACGCGGCTGGGGCACCCGGATGCGTAGACGGCATCCGGGAAGTAGTCGCGCAGCGTCTGGCTAACCGTCATGTCAGTACCTTACTTCAAGGTGGGTACTAACTTCTGGGAAGTATGCAGGCGGGCCGGTCGTTCCCCTGGGTGTCCACAGCCTTGGAAAGGAACGTCATGACCCTTCTCGTCACCGGTGCCAGCGGCCACCTGGGCCGCCTCGTCGTCGAGGCCCTGCTCGACCGCGGCACGCCTGCCGCCCACATCGTCGCCACCGCCCGCAGGACCGAGTCGCTCGCCGACCTCGCCGAGCGTGGGGTCGAGGTGCGCCGCGCCGACTACGACGACCCGGCCTCGCTCGACGCGGCCTTCACGGGTGTCGACCGCCTCCTCTTCGTCTCCGGCAGCGAGGTCGGCGCGCGAATCCCTCAGCACACCAACGTGGTCGAGGCCGCCAAGAAGGCCGGCGTCGGCTTCGTCGCCTACACGAGCATCACCCGCGCCCACACCTCCGACCTGGCGCTCGCGGCCGAGCACCGCGCGACCGAGGAGCTGCTCGCGGCCTCAGGTCTGCCGCACGCCCTGCTGCGCAACTCCTGGTACCTCGAGAACTACACCGGCCAGCTGCCGACCGTCCTCGAGCACGGCGTGGTCCTGAGCGCCGCCCGCGACGGTCGCGTGAGCGCGGCGTCGCGTGCCGACTACGCGGCTGCCGCTGCTGCAGTGCTCGCCGGCGGAGACCACGACGGCGCCGTCTACGAGCTGGGCGGCGACCACGCGTTCACCCTCGCCGAGTACGCCGCCGCGGTGGCCGGCGTGACCGGTCGTGACGTCGTCTACCGCGACCTCTCGGTCGAGGACTACACGGCCGCGCTCGTGGCAGCCGGGCTCCCCGAGGGGTATGCCGCCGTGCTCGCCGACAGCGACCGTGGCATCGCCGAGGGCGCCCTGTTCACCGACTCCGGTGACCTGTCGCGCCTCGCCGGTCGCCCCACGACCGACCTCGAGGATGCCGTCCGGGCCGCCCTCGTCGCCAGCGCGGTCTGACCCCCTGCAACACCGCAGTACGAAACTGAGCACTCGACGCACACCCAGCGTCGAGTGCTCGGTTTCCGACGGATGCGGTGTGTCGGGAGATGAGCACTCGAGTGGGACCGTTGCGTCGAGTGCTCAGTTTCCGACGGATGCGGTGCGTCGGGAAATGAGCACTCGAGTGGGACCGTTGCGTCGAGTGCTCAGTTTCCGACGGGCTTCCTCAGGGAAGCGAGAGGCCGATGTGGACGATGCCGTGCTGGACGCGGACGGCATACGTCGGCAGCGTGGTCGCCTCGTCGTCGAGGGCGGCGCCGGTGCGCAGCGAGAAGACCTGCTTGAGCAGCGGTGACGCGACCGTCGGCTCGCCGCCCCGGTCGCCGGTGAGCCCGCGCGACAGGACGGCGGCGCCGGCGTACGGGTCGAGGTTGTCGACGGCGTAGATCATCCCGTTCGGCAGCAGGAAGAGCGCGGCCTGGGCGCCGCCGGGCAGCAGCACCGCGACGCCGCGGCCGGGCACGAGCCGGTGGACGTCGCAGGCCGGCACCCACTGCTTGGCACCGGGGGCGGGCACGATCCCTGGACGGACGACAGTGCGGGCAGGTGCGGTCGTGTGAACGGGGGCGGTGGCGAGGGTGGTCATCGGGTTCCTCTCTGGTGCAGGCGGTCTCGGTCACTCGGGGCGGTTCGTGGACGGCATGCCGAGCATCACCGGCACCTTGCGCGGGCCGGACTCGTCGAACGCGACGGTCGGGTCCGCCTCCTCCGGTGCGTTGACGAACGACACGAAGCGGGCGAGCTTCTCCGGGTCGTCGAGCACGGCCTTCCACTCGTCCTGGTAGCCGTCGACGTGGCGCGCCATGGTGGCCTCGAGGTCGGCCGCGATGCCGAGCGAGTCGTCACAGACGACGGCCTTGAGGTGGTCGAGACCGCCCTCGAGCGAGTCGAGCCACGGCGCGGTGCGCTGCAGCCGGTCGGCGGTGCGGACGTAGAACACGAGGAACCGGTCGATGTAGCGCACGAGCGTCTCGTCGTCGAGGTCGCTCGCGAGCAGTCGCGCGTGGGCAGGCGTCTGGCCGCCGTTGCCGCAGACGTAGAGGTTCCAGCCCTTGTCGGTGGCGATGACGCCGACGTCCTTGCCGCGTGCCTCGGCGCACTCACGGGCGCAGCCCGAGACGCCGAACTTCAGCTTGTGCGGCGAGCGGAGCCCGCGGTAGCGGTGCTCGAGGTCGACTGCCATGCCGACCGAGTCCTGCACGCCGTAGCGGCACCACGTCGACCCGACGCACGACTTCACGGTGCGCAACGACTTGCCGTAGGCCTGCCCGGACTCCATGCCGACGTCGACGAGGCGCTGCCAGATGGCCGGCAGCTGCTCGACGCGCGCGCCGAAGAGGTCGATGCGCTGGCCGCCCGTGACCTTGACGTAGAGCCCGAAGTCCTGGGCGATCTGGCCGATGGTGATGAGCTGCTCGGCGGTGACCTCGCCGCCCGGCATACGGGGCACGACCGAGTAGGTGCCGTTCTTCTGGATGTTGGCGAGGAAGTGGTCGTTGCTGTCCTGCAGTGCGGCCTGCTCGCCGTCGAGGATGTGGTCGCTGCTCGTCGACGCGAGGATCGAGGCGACCGTGGGCTTGCAGATCTCGCAGCCGGTGCCCGTGCCGTAGCGAGCGATGAGCCCCGAGAAGGTGCGGATGCCGGTCGAGGCGACGATCTCGAAGAGCTCGGCGCGGCTCTGCTCGAAGTGTTCGCAGAGCGCCTTCGACAGCTCGACGCCCGAGTCGACGAGGAGCTTCTTGACCGTGGGCAGGCAACCGCCGCAGGTGGTCCCCGCGCTCGTGCAGCCCTTGATGGCCGCGAGGTCGCAGGCGCCCTCGGCGATCGCGCCGCAGATCGAGCCCTTCGTCACGTTGTTGCACGAGCAGATGACGGCGTCGTCCGGAAGTGCGGAGCCGAGCGCTGAGTCGTCGATACCGGCGGGGGAGACGAGTGCACCCGGGTCGCCCGGCACCTCGCGCCCGACGTACGCCTTGAGCGTCGTGTACGCCGACGCGTCGCCGACGAGGATGCCGCCGAGCAGCGTCCTGGCGTCGTCGCTGACGACGACCTTCGCGTAGGTGCCCTTCGTCGCGTCGGTGTGCACGATCTCGAGGGCGCCGGGAGTCGTGGCCATGGCGTCGCCGAAGGAGGCGACGTCGACGCCGAGCAGCTTGAGCTTGGTCGACAGGTCCGCGCCGGGGAAGGTCGCCGCACCACCGAGCAGCCGGTCGGCGACGACCTCGGCCATCGTGTAGCCCGGCGCGACGAGCCCGTAGCAGCGGCCCTCGACCGCGGCGACCTCGCCGACGGCCCAGACGTTCTCGTCGCTCGTGCGGCAGGCCAGGTCGGTGACGACGCCGCCACGCTCGCCGACGTCGAGGCCGGCGTCGCGGGCCACGGCGTCCGACGGGCGCACCCCGGCGGAGAAGACGACGAGGTCGGTGAGCAGCGCTGTGCCGTCGGACAGCTCGACGGCGAGGCGGCCGTCGTCCTGCGGCGAGATCGAGCTCGTGCCGGCGCCGGTGTGCACCTGGACGCCGAGGTTGCTGATGAGCCCCTCGAGCACGGCCCCGCCGCCCTCGTCGACCTGCAGCGGCATGAGCCGGGGGGCGAACTCGACGACGTGCGGGGTCAGGCCGAGCAGCCGCAGCGCGTTGGCGGCCTCGAGCCCGAGCAGCCCGCCTCCGACGACGAGCCCGTTGGCCTCGCGGCCCTCGGCGCGGGCGCGCTCGTGCGCCACCTCGGCGGCGGCACGGATGCCGTCGAGGTCGTCGAGCGTGCGGTAGACGAAGCACCCGGTCGAGTCGTGGCCGGGCACCGGAGGCACGAAGGGGTACGAGCCCGTGGCCAGCACGAGCGAGTCGTACGCGATGACGTCGCCGGCGCTCGTGGTGACGGTCCGCGCCACACGGTCGACCGTCTCGGCACGGGTGCCGAGGCGCAGGTCGACCAAGGCGTCCTCGGCGTACGTGTTGCCAGCGAGCGCGAGCGCCCCGCGGTCCCACGCCCCGACGTACGAGGAGAGGCCGACGCGGTCGTATGCCGCCTCCGCCTCCTCGGAGAGCACGACGACCTTCCACGTGCTCTCGGTGTCACGCGAACGCAGCGCCTCGACGAAGCGGTGGCCGACCATGCCGTGTCCGACGACGACGACGGTGCGGGTGTCGGTGCCGTTGTGGTTCTCGGTCGTGGTGGTCATCAGGCGGCTCCTTCGGTCAGGGCGGCGGGTGCCGGCACCGGTGCGGGGCTGGACTGGTCTGGAGTGGACTGGTCTGGAGTGGACTGGGCGGGTTCAGCTGGGGCAGAGCCGGGCTCGGCCGACCTGAGCCACGAGCAGAGGCCGTCGACGGCGCCCTTGCACGAGCCGCAGCCGGTCGTGGCGCGGGTGGCCTCGGCTACGGCGGCGACGCTGTCGGCGCCGGCGCGGAAGGCGCCGACGATGGCCGACTTCGTCACGGTGTTGCAGCGGCAGATCACGGCGGAGCCGGGCATCTCGGCGAGGTTCACCGTGTCGGGGGCGGTCGAGCGGGTGACGGCACGACCGAGCATGAGCGCGAGGCGGTCCCGCGGGACGGCGGCCCCGGTGTCGTAGAGCTGGGTGAGGGCCCCTGCGGCGTCGCCGACCCCGAGCAGGATGGCGCCGACGAGCCGGTCCTGGCGCAGCACGAGCTTGGCGTAGCGGCCGCGCACCGGGTCGGTGAAGGCGAGCACCTCGTGGCCGGGGTCGTGCACGTCGACGTCGACGGTGCCCATGCTCGCGAGGTCGATGTCGTGCGCCTTGAGCCGGGTGAGCACGCTCGTGCCCTCGTAGGTGGCGTCGGCGTCCGCCCCGGTGAGCACGTCGGCGAGGACGCGAGCCTGGTCCCATCCGGGCTGGACGAGGCCGGGCACCTCGCCGCGGTGCTGGCTGCACTCGCCGATGGCGTGGACGTGGGGCACCGAGGTGGCGAGCCGGTCGTCGACGACGACGGCACGGTCGACGTCGAGGCCCATCGCGACGGCGAGATCGGTGCGGGGACGAACCCCTGCGGCCACGACGACGAGGTCGGCTGCCACGGCCGATCCGTCGCTCAGCACCACGTGGGCCGGCTCACCGTCGCGGGCCGGGTGGCGGGCGGTGACGAGCTGGCCGAGCACGAGGCGCGCCCCGATGCCGCGCACGACCCGGGTGAGCACCGCGCCACCGTCGACGTCGAGCTGGCGGTCCATCGGGAAGTCCTGCGGGTGGACGATCGTCACCTCGACACCACGGGCCAGGAGGCCCCGTGCAGCCTCGAGCCCGAGCAGGCCGCCGCCGAGCACCACTGCGGTGGAGGCGGACTCGGCTGCTTCCACGATGCGGGACGAGTCGTCCACGGTGCGGAACGCGACCACGCCCTCGGCAAGCGAGGCGTCAGGACCCGGCGTGCCGGCGTACAGCCCCTCGGTCGGGGGGACGAACGCCGTGCTGCCGGTGGCGAGCACGAGCTCGTCCCAGGCGATCGTGCGCTCGGTGCCGTCGGCGTCGGTCAGGGTGGCGACCCTGGCAGCCGGGTCGACGGCGGTGACCCGCGCGCCCGTGACGACGTCGACGTGGCGAGCGGCCCACCAGCCGTCGGGCTTGAGGCGGGTGTCGCGTGGTGTGATGCCGCCGGCCACGACCGTCGAGAGCAGGACCCGGTTGTAGGCGGCGTGCGGCTCCTCGCCGACGACGGTGACCGCGAAGCGTGTGGCCTCGGGGTCGCGGAGCCGGACCTCCTCGGCGAGCCGGGCACCGGCCATGCCGTTGCCGACGACGAGCACCCGGCGGGGGGTGGGGGTCATGAGACGGCCTCCAGGCGGACGGCGCACGCCTTGAACTCGGGCATGCGGCTGGTCGGGTCGAGGGCGGCGTGCGTCAGCGAGTTCGCTCGGCCGTCGCCGGCCCAGTGGAACGGGAGGAAGACGACGTCGCCGCGCATGTCGTCGTCGAGGCGCACCGACGCCCTCGTGCGGCCGCGGCGGCTCACGACGTCGACGAGGTCACCCTCGGCGACGCCCGCCGCGTCGGCGGTGTCGGGGTGCAGCTGCACGAACATGTCGCCCGCGGCCGCCGACAGCTCGTCGACGAGCCGGGTCTGCGCGCCGGACTGGTAGTGCTGGAGCACCCGGCCGGTCGTGGCGACGAGTGGGTAGTCCGCGTCGTCGGCCTCGGCCGGCCCGACGTGGTCGACGGGCACGAAGCGGGCGCGCCCGTCGGGCGTGGCGAACGCGTCGAGGAACAGACGCGGCGTGCCCTGGGGCCGCTCGGGGGTGCACGGCCAGTGCAGGCTCTCGCCGGCGTCGAGGCGCTCCCACGTGACGGCGGAGTAGTCGGCCGGTCCGCCCGCCGACGCCCGGCGCAGCTCCTCGAAGACGACGCGCGGGTCGGTGGGAAACCCTGTGCTGCAACCGATCCGGGCAGCCAGTTCGCTCCACACCTCGAGCTCGCTGCGGCACAGGCCCGGTGCCGCGAGGGCGCGCCGGCGTCGCAGCACGCGACCCTCGAGGTTGGTCAGCGTGCCCTCCTCCTCGGCCCACTGCAGCACGGGGAGCACGACGTCGGCGACGGCCGCGGTCTCCGACAGGACGAGGTCGCAGACGACGAGCAGGTCGAGGGAGGCGATCCGCTCGGCCACGGCCCGCGCGTCGGGCGCGGAGACGACGGGATTGCTGCCGTGGACCATGAGCAGCCGCGGGCCCCCGTCGGTGCCGAGGGCAGACAGCAGCTCGAACGCGCTGCGGCCCGGGCCGGGCAGGTCGTCGGGGTCGACGCCCCACACGGCCGCCACGTGGGCGCGCGCCGCAGGGTCGTCGATCTTGCGGTAGCCGGGCAGCTGGTCGGCCTTCTGGCCGTGCTCGCGCCCGCCCTGGCCGTTTCCCTGGCCGGTGATCGTGCCGAAACCCGTGCCCGGGTTGCCCGGCAGCCCGAGCACGAGGGCGAGGGCGATGAACGCCGTCACGGTGTCGGTGCCGCTCGCGTGCTGCTCGCTGCCGCGGGCCGAGAGCACGTACGCGCCGCGCTCGGTGTCGCGGGCCCGGGCGAGGGCCGCGACCGCCGCGCGCATCGTCGTCACCGAGACGCCCGTGACCCGCTCGACGCGCTCGGGCAGCCACTGGGCGGCGACGGGCCAGAAGTCGTCGAAGCCCGAGGTGCGCTCGGCGACGTAGCGGCGGTCGGCGTACCCCTCGGTGACGGCCAGGTGGATCATGCCGAGGGCGAGGGCGGCGTCGGTGCCGGGGCGCAGCTGGAGGTGCAGGCCGCCGCCGTCGACGGCCTTGGCGGCCGTGGGGGTCAGCCGCGGGTCGGCGACCATGAGACCGCCCGCGTCGGCGGCGCGCACGAGGTGCGTGAGGAACGGCGGCATCGTCTCGGCGGGGTTGGCCCCGAGGAGCAGGACGGCGTGTGCCGACCCGATGTCGGTCACGGGGAAGGGCAACCCGCGGTCCAGGCCGAAGCAGCGGATCCCGGCGGCGGCAGCCGAGCTCATGCACCAGCGCCCGTTGTAGTCGATCTGGCTGGTCCGCAGGGCCACTCGCGCGAACTTGCCCAGCTGGTAGGCCTTCTCGTTCGTCAGACCTCCGCCGCCGAACACAGCCACGGCATCCCGGCCGTATGCCGCCTGCGTCCGGACGATCGCGTCGGCGACGACGTCGAGGGCCTGGTCCCACGACGCGGGGGAGAGCTCGCCGTCCCGGCGGACCAGGGGAGTGGTGAGCCGACCGGGTGTGCGGAGCAGCTCGGCGCTGGTCCACCCCTTCTGGCAGAGGCCGCCCCGGTTGGTCGGGAATCGACGCGGGGCCACCGTGAGGTCCTGCGCCGTCGAGCCGGTCAGCGTCATCGCGCACTGGAGGCCGCAGTAGGCACAGTGCGTGGCGACGCCGGGCTGCCCCTGCGGTTCGGAGGGGTTGCCCCCTCCGAGCGCGCGGGTCGGCACTGCGGTGGTGTCGGCCGTGCGGCCGGCGGTGGTCCGGGTCGTCATCGTCGGTAGCGCACCTTGGTGAGGACGGCAGCGCCGACGTAGAAGAGCGTGAAGACGACGAACGCCGCCGTGGCCGACTTCGCCGCACCCTGGTACGACGCGCGCAGGCCGAGGTTGATGAGCACCCCACCCACGGCGCCGATCGCGCCGGCGATGCCGATGAGGGCTCCGGACATCGAGCGCGACCAGGCGGCTCGCTCGACGGTGGGGCCGGGGATCGTGGCCGCCTTGGTCTCGAAGAGCGCCGGGATCATCTTGTAGACCGAGCCGTTGCCCAGCCCGGAGAGGACGAAGAGCAGCACGAAGCCGCCGATGAGGCCGGTGAGCTGCAGGCCGGTCGCCGCTCCGGCGGTGACGTCGTCGGCGCGGGCCGAGAGGGTCACGAGCACACCGGCGCACGCCATGCCCACGAAGGTCCACAGGGTGACGGCGGCCCCGCCGCGACGGTCGGCCAGCCTGCCGCCCCAGACCCGGCTCACCGAGCCGAGCAGCGGGCCGACGAAGGCGATCTGGGCCGCGTGCAGGCTCGCCGCCGCGGTCTGGGCCGGCGTCGGTGCGGCGCCGCCGGTGAGGCCGGCGAGGAAGGTCTGGTTGAGCACCTGGCCGAAGGCGAAGCCGAAGCCGATGAACGAGCCGAACGTGCCGATGTAGAGCAGCGAGATGACCCAGGCGTCGGCGTGGCGGAGCACCTCGAGCATCGCCTTCGGGTTGGCGGTCTGGTGGTCGAGGTTGTCCATGAAGACGGCGGCGCCGACGCTCGCGACCGCGAGCAGCACGAGGTAGACGGCGCAGACGACCTCGGGCCGCCGGTTGCCCAGCGTCGCGATGACGAGCAGGCCGACGAGCTGGACCACGGGGACGCCGATGTTGCCACCGCCGGCGTTGAGGCCGAGGGCCCAGCCCTTCATCCGCTGCGGGTAGAACGCGTTGATGTTCGTCATCGACGAGGCGAAGTTGCCGCCACCGAGGCCGGCGAGGGCCGCGACGGCCATGAAGGTCCCGAGCGAGTGCCCCGGGTTCACCATGAGCCACCCCGTCAGGACGGTGGGCACGAGGAGCGCCACGCCACTGAAGATGGCCCAGTTGCGGCCGCCGAAGAACGCGGTTGCCATCGTGTAGGGCACGCGCAGCACGGCGCCGACGAGGGTCGGTACGGCCACGAGGAAGAACTTGTCGGCCGGGGTGAAGCCGTAGACGGCCTGCGGCATGAAGAGCACCATGACCGACCAGATCGACCAGATGGAGAAGCCGATGTGCTCGGTCGCGACGGACCAGACGAGGTTGCGCCGGGCGACCTTGCTGTTGCCGGCCTCCCAGGCCACGGTGTCCTCGGGGTCCCAGTCGCGGATGACGCGCGAGCGGGGCGCGGTGAGCTGGCGGAAGCGGCTCGGGCTCTCCGGGACGAGGGTGGTCGGCGTGCTGGTGGGGGCGGCGACGCTGCCGTTCGTGCTGGTGCCGGTGCTGTTTCCGGTGGTGGTGCTCACGGGTTCCTCCTCGGGAGGCGGGTCGGGGGCCGCTGCGAGAGCGTGGCGCCCACGCTAGGAAGGCGGTGTTGCACGACGTCCGGCCTGCTGTGACGCCGCGGTTACATCTCCCTCACCGGGCCGTCGCAGGGGCGTGAGGTCACGCACGCGGCACCGTCGCGGAGGCCTCACCGAGGCCCACGACGAGCGTGAGGCGACCCCGCGTAGGCTCGCGGCATGACGTCTGCTCCGGACCAGGCCTCGCTCAACACGCTGTCCGTGGGCACGGCCGGGCCGCGTGTCGCCTTCCTGCACGGGCTCTTCGGCCAGGGCCGCAACTGGACCCAGATCGCGAAGGCGGTGAGCGGCCCCGACGGCTCCGACGCCCAGTGCCTGCTCGTCGACATGCCCGACCACGGCCGGTCGCCGTGGTCGCAGGAGTTCAGCCTCGACGCGTACGCCGACGCCGTCGCCGCCACGCTGCGAGCCGCGGCTCCGGGGGAGTCCTGGATGGTCGTCGGACACTCGCTCGGCGGCAAGGTCTCGATGGTGCTCGCACTGCGCCACCCCGAGCTCGTCGGCCGCCTCGTCGTGGTGGACATCGCGCCCAAGGGCTACGGCTCGCTCGAGCGGTTCGAGGGCTACATCCGCGAGATGCAGGACCTTCCTCTCGCCGAGCTCGAGAGCCGCGGTGACGCAGAGGCCCGCTTCGACGAGCCCGACCCCGGCGTCAAGGCCTTCCTGCTGCAGAACCTCCGCCGCGAGGGACAGTCGTGGCGCTGGCAGGTCAACCTCGACCTCATCGCGGCCGACGCCGCCCTCGGCGTTGACTCACGCATCGCCGACTGGCCGCGCGACGTCGACGCCCTGCCGGCGTACGAGGGCCCCGTCCTGTGGGTCGCCGGCGGCGACTCGCGCTACATCAAGCGGGAGGACGGCGACCGCATGCGTCGGCACTTCCCGCGCACCCGCCTCTTCACGATCAAGGGCGCGGGCCACTGGGTGCACACCGACGCCCCCGAGATCATCGTCACCGCCCTGCGCCGCTTCCTCCACGCGCCAAGGTAGTTGGGGTCAGAGGAGGCGGCGGCCCATCGCCCAGGCCGTCAGCTCGTGGCGCGAGCTGAGCTGCAGCTTGCGCAGCACCGAGCTGACGTGGGTCTCGACGGTCTTGACGGAGATGAACAGCTCCTTCGCGACCTCCTTGTACTGGTAGCCGCGCGCGATGAGGCGCATCACCTCGCGCTCGCGCGCCGACAGGCGGTCGAGCTCCTCGTCGATCTCGGCGACCTCGCCGGCCGCTGCACCGAAGGCGTCGAGCACGAAACCCGCGAGGCGCGGGCTGAAGACGGCGTCACCGTCGGCCACCCGGCTGATCGCGGTCAGCAGCTCGTCGGCGCTGATGGTCTTGGTGACGTAGCCGCGTGCACCCGCCCGGATCACGGCGATGACGTCCTCGGCGGCGTCGGAGACCGACAGGGCGAGGAAGCGCACCGGCACGTCGGCCGTCGACTGGACCCCGGCACAGGCCCGGATGACGTCGGCGCCGCCGTGTCCGTCGCCGCCGGGGAGGTGGACGTCGAGGAGCACGACGTCGGGCCGCTGCTCGGTGATGACCTGGACAGCCGACTCCACCGCGCCCGCCTCGCCGACGATCTCGAGCGACAGCGAGCCCGACGCCGCCGACGCAGCCGTCAGCTCGGCGCGCACGCCGGTGCGGAACATGTGGTGGTCGTCGACGATCACGATGCGGATCGTCCGCGGGTCGGTCATGAAGCCTGCTCCTGGGTCTGGGTCGGGGTCTGGGTCGGGGTCGGGGTCTGGGCCGAAGTCTGGGTCTGGGCCGACGTCTGGTTCTGGGTCTGTGCCGTCGCGGCGTCGGGGTTCTTCGAAGGCGCAGCCTTCGAGTCGGCGGGCTCGGGGTCGGCCGGCTGGCGCACCGGGAGGCGCAGCTCGATCTCGGTCCCGTCGGCGCGGTGCCGGATATGGGCCGTGCCGCCGTGCCGCTCCATGCGGCCGATGATCGACTCGCGCACGCCCGCGCGGTCGTCGGGCACGTCGTCGAGGTCGAAGCCGGCACCGTGGTCGCGTACGAACGCCTCGACCGCGTCGGGGCCGACCTCGACGTACGCGCTGACGGGCGGGCTGCCGTGGCGCACCGCGTTCCAGGCGGCCTCGCGGACCGCCTTGACGAGGGCGTCGAGGTGCTCGTCGATCTGGCGGTCGCCGGTGACGACGAGCTGCACGGGCACGCCCTGGAGGTCCTCGACCTCACCCATCGCTGCGGTGAGCGCGGCGCCGAGCGTGCCCGCGCGGGCGTCCTCGTCGTAGAGGTAGCTGCGCAGCTGGCGCTCCTGGGCGCGGGCGAGCCGGGCGACCGTCGCGGCGTCGGACGACTGGCGCTGGATGAGCGCGAGGGTCTGCAGCACCGAGTCGTGCAGGTGGGCCGCGATGTCGGCGCGCTCGGTGGCGCGGATGCGGGCCGCCTGCTCCAGGCGCAGGTTGCTCCAGAGCCGCAGGATCCAGGGCGCGCTCAGCACGGCGACCCCGACGAGCGCGGCGAGCACGGCACCCCCGACCTGCCACAGGGCGGTGAGGTCGGTGCCGCGCACGAGCAGCCCGACGAGTCCGAGGATCGTCAGGCCGAGGCCGACGACGAGCCAGATCCACCGGACCGGGCGGCGGGCGCCGATGGCGTCGGTGTCGTCGAGCTGCGACCAGAAGAAGATGGCGCCGATGACGATGGCCACGACGGGCAGGATCACCTCGGCGTGCACGTCGAAGCCGGCGCTGCCGAGCCAGAGCGCGCCGGCGAGGGCGAGTGCCGCGACCCCGAGCAGCGTGATGAGGACGGCCTGGTTGCCGCTGCGCAGCCAGGTGCGCAGGCTCGCCAGATCGATGTGGTGGTGGCCGTGGCCGCCGCCGGCCGAGGAGCCGGGTGACGTGGTGGCGCCGGTCGGGTCGGCCACGGGCGCCGGAGCCACGGGGACGACGTCGCCGATCTCGCGCATCGTCGCCCAGAGGAACACGTAGACGGCGAGTCCGGCTCCGAAGGGGATGCTCGTCAGCACGAGGGCGATCCGCACGGCCGACACGGGCACACCGAGGTGGTCGGCGAGCCCGGCGGCGACACCCGCCACGACCTTGCCCTGACGGTGGCGCACGAGCGGCGGCCGCTGCGTCGCCCGCCACGCGGGTCGCGCCGGTCCCTGACCGTTCTCGTATGCCGTCTGCACCGTCCCATCCTCACCCACGGGGGCGCGTGAGGGCGACCATCCGGGCCTGCTTTGGGGGTCGCGTCAGGGTGCGCTCAGGGTCGACCCTCATGGTTGCGCCGCGGCCGCGCCGCCAGTCTGGAGCCATGACGAAAAGCAATGGGGCCCCAACGCAGGGCCATGGCCTGGACGGTTTCTACACCGCCCTGCGGCGCCCGGGCATCGTGCGCGGCAGGGACGGTCGCTGGTTCGCCGGTGTCGCGACGGGGATCGCGCGGTGGCTCGGCGTGGACCCGCTGGTCGTGCGCGCCGGTTTCATCCTCTTCTCCATCTTCTTCGGGATGGGCGTGGCGCTCTACCTCGTGCTCTGGCTGCTCATGCCCGACGAGCAGGGCGAGATCCACGTCGAGCGCGCGCTGAGGCACGGCGAGGGCAGCTCCATCTTCCTGCTCGTCGTCACCGCCATGTCGGTGCTCGGTGGCGGCCCCTGGTGGGGCGGTGACACGCAGGGCTTCCGTGTCTTCGGCTTCGTGCTCCTCGTCGTCGGCGCCTGGTGGTTCCTCACCCGCACCGACACCGGCCGTGACCTCATGGCGCAGGCCCCGTGGAAGGGCTCGGGCAACCGCCCCGCGTCCACGGCCACCGGCGCGGCCACTGGCACGCCCACCGACCCGTACGCGTCCACGGACCCGGCCACGGGCGGCACGTCGGCTCCGGTCGCGACGTCGCACCCGGCATACGGCTCCACGGGCAACGCGGCCGCCAACGCGGGCGCCACCCTGGTCACGCCGCGGCCGCCGGCGCCGACGCCGGTGCGCCAGCGCACGCCGTCGATCGGCTTCGCCGGCGGGCTCCTCGTGCTCGGACTGTCGATCATCGCCGGTGTGGTGATGTCGCTCCTCGTCCCGTGGGCAGGTTGGTCCGGCAACCCCGTCGCCATCGGGATCGCTTCGGGCGTGGGCGTGCTCGGCCTCGCCATCGTCGTCGCCGGCATCGCCGGCCGCCGCTCGGGCCTCGGCTTCTTCGCCGTCGTCGGCATCATCGCCGCCGCCATCACGACCGCGGCCCCCGCCGGGCTGAACCACCCCTGGCAGGTCGGTGAGAAGTCGTACGCCGTCACGACGCTGACACCCGCGCCGACCTACGAGCTGACCCTCGGCTCGATGAAGCTCGACCTCACGGCTGCCGACTACAAGGCCACGCCCACCGCCGACACGGTCCGCGCGACCATGGGTGCCGGCGAGCTGGACATCGTCGTTCCCGAGAAGGTGAAGGTCGTCGTGCACGCCAAGGCGCGGGCGGGTGAGCTGGTCGCGACCGGTTCCGGCGTGACCGGGACGGGTATGACCGAGCTCGGCCCGGGGCAGCTGAGGCACGAGGGCACCGACTGGAACGAGACCGTGACGTTCGGGGACGCCGGCGCCACGACGGAGATCACCGTCGACGCCGAGGTCGGCGTGGGCTCGATCCGCGTCACGACGGCGAGCGCGTCATGAGCACCGGCAACGCCCACGACCCGGCCGAGGCAACGGGGCCCGGCGACACCACAGACACGAACACGACCCCACAGGAGATCTGCACCATGAGCAACGACAGCACCAGCGCAGGGCCGCAGTTCAGCGACCCGCTGGCCGACCCGGTGCCCCTCCCCGAGTCCGGCGCCGACGCGACGACGACGATCCCGGCCTCCTCCACCCGGGCGCTGCCGACGACGAGCCCGTTCCGTGTGGAGCCGTCGGCCCCGGTGCCCGACGACGTCGTCACCGACGCGACGCAGCTGCCGCACCTGCCGCCGCCGTCGCTGCCCAACCCGTCGCAGCCCGGCGCGTGGCCGCCACCGGCAGGCACGGCGCCGAGCCACCACGACCCACGGCCGGCCCTCGTGACCGTGCGCAAGGGCCCGCGTCCCGGCTCGATCATGTTCGGGCTGCTCACGATGATCGTGGCCGGGTGGCTGCTCGCCGCCAACCTGACCGACTCGGACCTCACCTTCCGCCTCGTCGGGCCGCCCATGATCGGCGCCTTCGGCGGGATGCTGCTCGTCGTCGGGCTCGCCGGCGTCGTGGCCGGACGGCTGCGCCGCTAGACGCCGGCTCCCGTCCGTGCCGGGTCGTGACCCGGCGAACGGCCTCGCGTGGTTAGGCTCGGGGCACGTTCGCCGGGACGGTCCGGCGCGGGTACGAGGAGACATCGTGGTCATGAAGTCCGGCATCAACCTCGAGGCGCTCGACCGGTCGGCCCGGCCGCAGGACGACCTGTTCCGGTTCGTCAACGGCACGTGGCTCGACACGACCGAGATCCCCGGCGACCGGGCGCGGTTCGGCACCTTCGACATCCTGCGCGAGGAGTCGACGTCGCGGGTGCGCGACCTCATCGAGTCGGCGGCCGCCGACCACGACAGCGCACCCGGGACCCCGAAGCGCCAGGTCGGCGACCTCTACGCCAGCTTCACCGACACCGACCGCGTCGAGGAGCTCGGCCTGACCCCGCTCCAGGCGGTGCTGTCGGAGGTCGCCACGGTCGTCGACGTGAACACCCTCGGCGCTGCCCTCGGACGTCTCGAGCGCGACGGCGTCGACGGGCCGCTGCGCCACTTCGTGGCTCCCGACGAGCGCTCGCCGGAGCAGTACGTCGTCTACCTCGAGCAGGGCGGCCTCGGCCTGCCCGACGAGTCGTTCTACCGCGAGGACAAGTACGCCGACATCCGCACCGCCTACGTGGCGCACATCGGGCGGCTGCTGGGCCTCGCGGGCATCCCCGACGCCGAGGGCAAGGCCACCCGCGTCATGGCGCTCGAGACCCTCCTCGCCTCGTCGCACTGGGACAACGTCACGAACCGCGATGCGGTGAAGACCTACAACGCCCACACGCTCGACGAGGCGAAGCAGCTCGCACCCCAGTTCCCTTGGGACTCCTGGTTGTCCGCCCTCCAGGCGCCGTCGGGGTCCTTCGACAAGGTGGTCGTCCGCCAGCCGAGCTTCGTCAGCGCCCTGGCGGCGGCGCTGGAGTCGGTCGACATTGACGACTGGCGCGCGTGGCTGACGTGGCACGTGCTCTCGGAGTTCGCGACCCTGCTGCCCCAGTCCTTCGTCGACGAGGACTTCGACTTCTTCGGTCGCACGCTGTCAGGGCAGCCCGAGAACAAGGAGCGCTGGAAGCGCGGGGTGGCCGTCGTCGAGTCGTGCGTCGGCGAGGCCGTCGGGCGGCTGTACGCCGAGCGGTGGTTCCCGCCGGCGGCGAAGGAGCGGATGCAGGAGCTCGTCGGCAACCTCGTCGCGGCGTTCCGCGCGTCCTTCTCGTCACTCGAGTGGATGGGCCCCGAGACGCGAGCCCAGGCCCTCGAGAAGCTCGACGCCTTCACCCCGAAGATCGGCTACCCCGACGTCTGGCGTGACTACTCCACCATCGAGATCGACCCGGCCGACCTCGTCGGCAACGTGCGTCGCAGCACTGCCTTCGAGATCGACCGCAACCTCGCCAAGCTCGGCGGCCCCATCGACCGCACCGAGTGGTTCATGCTGCCGCAGCACGTCAACGCCTACTACATGCCGTCGATGAACGAGATCGTCTTCCCGGCGGCGATCCTCCAGCCGCCCTTCTTCGACCTCGAGGCGGACGACGCCGTCAACTACGGCGGCATCGGCGCCGTCATCGGGCACGAGCTCGGGCACGGCTTCGACGACCAGGGCTCCCGCTACGACGGCACCGGGGCGCTGCGCGACTGGTGGACCGAGGGCGACCGCGAGCGGTTCGACGCGTTGGCCAAGCGGCTCATCGAGCAGTTCGACGGCTACACGCCGGCCGGGCTCGACGGGTCGCACAAGGTCAACGGCAGCCTCACCGTGGGTGAGAACATCGGCGACCTGGGTGGCCTGCAGATCGGCTACTCGGCGTACCGCATCGCGACCGAGGGCACCGGCATGTCCGAGATCGACGGCTTCACCGGCCCGCAGCGCTTCTTCATCGGGTGGGCGCAGGTCTGGAAGGGCAAGGCCCGCGAGGCCGAGGCGATCCGCCTGCTCGCCATCGACCCGCACTCGCCGCAGGACATCCGGGGCAACGCCGTGCGCAACCTGTCGGAGTTCCACGAGGCGTTCGCCGTGAAGCCCGGCGACGGCCTGTGGCTCGCGCCCGACGAGCGGGTCCGCATCTTCTGACCGTCTGGTGCCCCGACACGACCGAGGGTGGGCGCCGGCCGCGCCCGCCCTCAGCCGTCGAGCGGCAGCTTGAGGCCGACGTGCGAGGCGACGAAGCCGAGGCGCTGGTAGAAACGCCGCGCGTCGGTGCGGCTCGCGTCGCTCGTCAGCTGCACGAGCGTGGCGCCGAGCCGGCGCGACTCCTCGACGGCCCAGGTGACGAGCTCGGTGCCGAGTCCGCTGCCGCGCTCGCCGTCGGCGACGCGTACGCCCTCGATGATGGTGCGGGTCGCGCCGCGACGGGAGAGCCCCGGGATGACCGACAGCTGGAGCGTGCCGACGACGGCACCGTCGCGCTCGGCGACGACGAGGTGCTGGCCGGGGTCGGCGACGACGCGGTCGTAGGCCGCGTCGTAGGCCTGCGTGTCCGCGGGATCCTCACGACCCGCGCCGAGGGGGTCGTCGGCGAGCATCGCGACGATCGCCCCGACGTCGTCACGGGTCGCCGGTCGGATGACGAGCGAGGTCATGCGGCCTCGGCGGTGCGCTTGAGCTGGGCGAGGCCCTTGTCCATGTCGGGTCCGACGAGCTTCTCCATCGACCAGAACTTGCTCATGATGCGCATCACGGCGTTCTGCGGGCCGGTCATCGCCCACTCGACACGGGTGCCGTCGGCGACCGGCGTCAGCGTGAAGTCGACACGGTTGTGCGCCTTCATCGGGGCGGCGAAGAGCAGGTCGACCCCGACGTGGCCGGTCTCCGACTCGAGGATCTCCATGCGTCCCTCGCCGGCCTTGCGGTTGCCCCTCCACGCGTAGACCGCGCCCACCCCGGAGCCGGCGCCCGCGTAGGTGCGGTCCATGGCCGGGTCGAGCCCCTCCCACGGCGACCATTTCTGCCACTCGTGGAAGTCGGCCAGGAGGGCGTGGATGCGCTCGGGCGGCGCTGCGATCGTCGTCTCGCGGGTGATGCGGAAGCTCTTGTCGGCCATGGCGGCATCCTGCCATCAGACGACGACCGGGGGAGGAGCCTCCCCTGGCGCCCCTCTCGACTAGGGGGCGCCAGGCGGCGTCCTGAGCTCGTAGACGTCGGCCGTGCCCAGCCGCAGCCGCAGGTGCGCCAGCGTCGCGAGCTGCGGCGACACCTTCCCGGCCCGGCGGTCGGCGTAGAGCCAGCGCACGCCGCGGGAGTACAGCCGGTCGAGCCCCGACGGTGTGGGCGCCGTGAAGGCGGCCTCGTTGAGCGCGAAGGTCGCCGGGTCGGCGAAGGGCTGCTGGCGCGAGCCGAGGTTGTTCCTCCCGTTCGCCTCGTGGGCCGCCTCCGTGTAGGCCCAGCCCTCGACGAGGACGGCACGCTGGGTGAGGCCGCTGACCCAGAAGGAGCGCGCATCGCAGCTCGGCCGGGTGAGGAGGCGCAGGCAGTGGAGGTTCGTCGCGACGACGTCACGGGTCGGCGTGTTCGCGGCAACCCAGCGGGCGGCCTCCACCTCTGCCGAGCTGATGGTCCGCGACGGCTCGGGGGCGTAGCCGCCCGTGTCGGGCACGTCGGTCAGGGGGCGCACGACCGGCGCGAGAACGAACGCGGCGGTCAGGGCCACGAGGAGGGGGAGTGCCGCCCGGCTGCCGCGCCGGCGCAGCACCCACCACACGACGACGCCCAGCAGCAGGGGCACGACGACGACGGCGAGGTCGGCGACGAGCTCGCCGTGGACGACGGCGGCGGGTGGGCTCTTGGCTCCCGGTGGCACGTCGGTCCGGGAGATGGAGTTCTGCACCTGGAGCACCAGCCAGCCGACACCGAGACCCGCGACGGCCCAGACAGCGAGCGTGCGCCGGCTGCCACCGTGAGCCGCGAGCGACCAGATCCGGTGGACGCCCCAGGCGGCGAGGACGTGCCAGGCCACGACGGCCCCGCGCATGAAGTACGCCTGGGAGACGCCGTCGACGTCGAGGAGCATCATCGCCCACCAGCCCGCGACGCCGGTGCCGAGGAGGAACCACGCCGTCAGGTCGCCCTGACGGCGGAAGGAGAGGACGGACAGGCCGGCGAGCAGCCACGCGTACTGGACGGCATACGCGACGAGGATGAGCGTGAGGAGCGTCGCGGCGCCGGGGGCGCCGAGCCTCGGGATGACCAGGCCCGTGTTGACGCCGATCTCGTAGTCGGTGACGCCCGTGACCTCCTTCCAGACCGGGAAGCGTCGCACGATCCCGAAGGCCTGCACGCCCGCGCCGGCGCTGCTGCCGGTCACGAGAGGAGCCATGACGAGCATGGCGGCGAGCACGGCGCCGCCGAGGGTGAGGCACCGCCGCCACCCGTCGCGCCGGAGCAGTGCGACGAGACCCGCCAGCGCCGCGCCGCACAGCAGCACCGGCAGGACCGAGGACTTCGAGCCGGCCGTGAACAGCAGGACGAGCAGGAGCAGGATCCAGCCCCGGCCGACCGGCCTACCTCTCAGGACGTCGGTCGCCACGTGGATGACGAGCAGCAGTGGGATGAGCGAGTAGACCTGCGAGGGGCTGTGCGGCACGAACGCCGTCACGCCGTCCAGGCCGAGCCACGTGATGCCGTTGAGACTGCCGCTCGTGAGCAGGAAGGCGGCCACGACGAGGGACGGCCACGCCGAACCGGTGAGCGTGACCATGACGGCGACGGCAAGTCCGGCGAGGACGAGGACGACGGGGACGACCCACAGCCGGGCCACCACCACGGGCAGGTCGATGCCGGTGAGTGTGCTCATCACACCCATGTGCGCGTTGGAGAACCAATGGTAGGTGAAGGTGAGGTCGGCGACCTGCGGCACCCGGGGCAGCACCGACCCTTGCAGCTCGGCGGCGGTCGCGAGGTGCCAGTAGTCGTCCGGGTACCACATGAGCGAGTCAGGGGGCAGCGGCGAGGAGGCGAACCACGACTGCGACGTGCGCCAGAGCAGGCCAGACGCCAACGCCGCCAGTGCCCAGGCGACCCCAGCGGGCAGCCGTCGAGGGTAGTGGCCGAGCGCGGCGTGGCGACGCAGGGCCGGGACCGCCGCGAAGGGCGCGACGAGCAGCACCGTCCACAGCCACATCCACGACGCCAGGCCCAGCGCGGTGAAGACGAACCAGCCGAGCAGCTGGAGGGCCAGGCCGGTCGCCGCCCCGAGGGCGAGGTCGGTGACGAGGAGGCGCTGGCGGCCACGGAGCCAGCGGTGGACGAGCGTGCCCGGCAGCAGGACCGATACGACGAAGGCGGCGAGGTAGGCCACGACGGCACGGGCCGGCGTGTCGTACGCCAGCAGCAGGACGACGGCGAAGGCGACCGGAAGGAGCCCTGCCGCCCACCCGGACGCCCGCCGCAGGGCCTCGCCGCCGCGCGTCGCGGGCTCGCGCAGGTCGTTCGAGGCGTGGGTCGTGAGGGATGCCGGCACGGGCAGGATTTTAGACAAGGGCGCCCATCGGTCCCGGCAGGTTCCGTCTTCCGGAGCCGGTCGTCACCTGAGTCCCATCTGTCCCTCTATCACCTGATCGGACCGTTTTCCGACGATTCGCCGGACGTGTGACGAGTCGCTCACTACGTTGTCAGCACAGGAGCGTGTCGGATGTGGCTCGCGCAGGGATGAGCTCGCGGTGCGCTCCCTTCTGGGGAGAAACCATGGTGCGCAAGTCGATTCGTCGTGCCCTCGGAGCGGTCGTGGCCTCGCTCCTCGTCGTGGTGGGAGCTCTGGCCGGCCCCTCGCCCGCCTTCGCCGCCGACCCGGACCCCGGCGTCGACAGGGTGGTGGCGTTCCTCGGCGGGAGCGGCGGGACCGCGAACCTCGCGTCCTGGACGAGCGGTCTCGCGACGCTGGGCACCTTCGGCAAGCAGCTGCCGTTCGTCGCCGCCAGCCCCGGGGGCCTGGCCGGACTCGACGACCTCGTCAGGGAGGGCGTGACGAGTGCCCTGCCCGGCACGACGACGTGGGCCGACCTCGCGACCTCGGGGGAGGCCGTCAGCCTGCCCGGTGGCCGCGCAGGCACGCTCGACATCGCGGTCGACGACCTCGGCGAGGGCAAGCGCATCCACGTGAACCTGGTCGTGACCCGCACGGCCACGCAGCAGTCGCTCGCGGTCAGCTCGGCCAGCCCGCGCGTCGAGCTGAGCTCGCCGAAGGGGGTCACCGCCACGGTCGAGGCGACGCTGTCGCTGTGGGTGGTGTGGACCGGGCCCACGACGAACAAGGTCTACCTGGCGAGCGACGCAGCGCACGCGCCCCGTGTCGACGTCGACGTCACCGCGCACCTGTCGGCCGCCGCGAAGGCCGCCGTCGGCATCCTCGGCGTGACGCTGAGCAGCACCGACTTCGCGGTCACGGCGCACGCGTACGCGAGGATCGACGACCCGAACAACGACGGGGTCCTCGCCTTCGACGCCGCAGGCACCGGCGACGGCGAGCTGGCCGCCGACGGCTCGCTCGCAGGCCTCGTCACGGCCGCCCTCGACCCCAGCGGCTCACCCTCGCAGCCCGGCACGGCCGGCTCTGTCTCGGGCACCCTGCACGTCGCCGCCGACACGAGCGGCCTCGCCGGAGTGGCGTTCCCGACGAACGTCGCCGCAGACGTCACGGTCGCTTGGCCCAACATCGCCACGGGCTCGCCGACCGTCGCGGCCCCGACGCTCGCCGGCCTCGTCGGCAAGTTCCAGAACATGAGCCTGCGCGACCTCGCCGACGGCCTGGCCCAGGTCGCGACCGCGCTGACCGGCATCCAGGCCGCGAAGTTCGACCCCGACGGCGCCGGCCCGCTGCCGTCGACCGGCAACCTCGACCTGCCGTTCCTGCGGGGCACGGTGTCCGACGCCGTCAAGGCCAACAAGGTGCTCGTCGACTTCCTGAAGGCCAACGTGGTGCAGGCACCGGACCCGAACCAGCCCTCGCCGCCCGGCTTCGACGCCTCGACGGTCGGCAACCCCACCTTCGACTCGCTCCAGGACCTCGTCGCCAAGCTCAAGGCGGCGGGCGTCGGCCTCGACAACCTGTCGTGGGACGCGACCACGAGCAAGCTCGTGTTCCGGTTGCGGATGGTGAAGGCGGCGCCCTCCGCCGGCGTCGCCATGGACGCGGGAGCCGCGCGGACGTCGCGCCCGTCGGCGACGTACTCGGCCACCGGGCTCACGCTCGACGACGGCACCCAGCCGTGGACGGCGGACCAGTGGGTCGGCATGCGGGTCATGGCCGGCACGTCGGCCGGTGAGATCACGGCCAACACGAAGAACTCGCTCACGGTTTCCGGCACCTGGATCGGTGGGCAGCCCTCTGCCAGCACGCCGTTCGTCATCGTCGGCCCCGAGGCGCAGCTCGGTGCCGTTACCTTCGGCGACCAGCTGACCGACCAGCCGGGTGGCACGGGACCACGGCGCGGCATCCTTCGGGCCAACTCCGCCCAGACGTTCGCGACGGTCAAGCCGTCGTTCGCCGCCGACCTGACGCTGGTGCTCGACCTCCAGGACCCGAGGACGGGCAACGACTGCATCGGCTTCGAGGGCAACACGAAGGCCTGCCCGTTCGTCCAGTCGACCGGCGCGTTCTCGACCAACGTCACGTCGCTGCCACTCGGACCCGACCGCATCATGGTGCGCACCGGCAGCCCCCTGCTCACGGCCGACTTCCCGGTCGACACCGCGGTCGACTTCACCGCCAACGCCGGCTTCTTCCAGGTGCGGCTCAAGGGCTCCCTGTCGGTGTGCAACAGCTCCGCGCCGGCCGACTGCTCGGCCGCGGGCCCGGGGCACATGCTCTCCATCGGCCTCCGGCAGGCCGGCGACGCCCAGCACGACCTCCGGCTTCGCGACCTCTTCGCGACACTCGTCACCGACACCCCGACGGGCACGAGCCAGGCCGGCGACCTGCTCGACGTCGACCTGAACGTACGGGCCACCGCCGACCTCAAGGTCTCGGTGCCCGACGCAGCCGGTTTCCTGCCGGCCGGCACCGACGTCGGCGTCGCCGCCCACTGGAACGACCTGACCCAGGTCAGCGGCAGCGACGGCCCGCAGCTCGACCTCAGCCGGCTGAGCCGCATCTTCGCCCTCGACATCAAGCCGGGCTCCCAGGCCGAGCTGTTCGCCATCGTCCTGAAGACGCTCCAGACGATGGCGGCGCAGCTCGCCGACGCGCAGCCCGGCGGTGCGACCGGCATCTACAGCCGCGAGATCCCCGGCACGGCCACGTCGTTGCGCGACCTCATGCGGCGCGACGCGTCCGGGGTGGGCTCCGACGTCAACTACGGGACCAACACCCTCCAGCACGTGGGGCGCACGTTCGACGCGTCGTTCGTCGGGCGCACCGTCGTCGTCGGCACCCAGGTGGCGGTCGTGGCCGCTGCCTCCGGTGACACGGTGACGCTCACGCAGGACTGGGCGCAGAAACCCGCCGACGACACGGCATACGCCTTCCGCTCCCCGCTCGACGACGCCCTCGACGTCATCTCGCTGCACCCGCCGCAGAACATGCAGGACCTCGTCAAGGTCCTGGACGACCGGCTCGGCACCGGCGCCCTCCACTTCCGGTACCTCGACACCGGCGGCACCCCGAACGTCGTGCTCGACCTCGACTGGAAGCGCGACTACCGCGCGAGCACCCCGCTGCGCCTCGACCTCGGCGGCGACAGGTCCCTCGTCACGGCCGCTGCCACGGGGCAAGGGGCCGCCCACGTCACCGGCGGCGTCAAGGTCGGCCTCGTCGTGCCGCTCGCACCGGGCACGGGCCCGGACGACGCCACCTCGCTCAAGGTGCTCGCCGACTCCAAGGTCAGCATCGGCGCCGACGCCGCCTTCACCGGCCGCGCCGCCGGGACGATCGGCCCGCTGACGGTCTCGGCAGGAGACCCGGGCGGCGACCCGGCCAAGCAGGCGAAGCTGCGGGCCAACCTCAGCCTCGAGCTGTCCGACACGGGCGCTGCGGCCGACACCCCGGTCAGCTTCTCGACCTTCCTGTCCGGGCTCGACGTCGGCTTCAACGCCTCGAACGCCCCGGTCGACTGCGGCGAGGGCCTGAGCACCCCGCTCATGGTCTGCGGGGTCATCCCGCTCTACGCGACCGTGTCGGGCGGTCCGACGACGTCGCTCGGCTCGGTCGCCCTGCGCCTGCAGGACTCGACCGACCCCGCGACCCTGCTCGACCTGACCGGCAACCTCCCGGCACCGGACGACGCGAAGAAGCGTTTCGAGCTGCCAGACCTCTCGGCCGCCTTCGCGAACGCGTTCGCCGACTTCACCCAGATCGGCCCCGGCCTCGACGGCTACCTCGAGAAGATCGAGCAGTCGATGCGCCTCGCGACGTTCGACGGCAAGCTGCCCTTCGTCGGCAAGGACCTCCAGCAGGGCGCCGACTCGATCGGGCGCCTGCGCGCCGAGATCAAGGCCAAGCTCGGCAGCGTGCCGGCGAGCCCCAAGGAGGCCAAGGACTACGTCAACACCAAGCTCGCCGAGGCGATCACCGCGGCCGGGCTGCAGAAGACGAGCCTGACGGTCGACTACGAGTGCACCGCCAAGCTCGAGCCCACCGGCGCGCCGACGCTCGCCGCGACCCCGTCGACGGCCGGCGCGACGAAGTGGCGCTACGAGATCGTCGCCAGCCAGGGCACCGGCGCGGGCACCGACGGCGACACCGTCGCCTCCCCGCCGAGCGCCGAGACGACGACCGCGTTCACGAGCACGGGCGGCGGCAACTCGATCAAGGTGTCGTGGACGAAGTCCGACGGCGCGACGAGGTACAAGGTGCTGCGCAGCAAGGACGGTGGCCCGTTCGAGCTCGTCAAGGTCGTCGACGCGGCCTCGGGCAGCGCGCAGACCTTCACCGACGACGGCAGCACCACGGCAACGACCTACACGCCCGTCACGACGAAGCCCATGCTCATCGACTGCCCGACGACGAGCATCAACGGGGTCAACCTCGCCTTCGACGTCAAGGCCGGCACGGTGACGCCCGACGACGGCTGCGTGCCCGGCTCGGGCTGCCTCGGCGACGGCAGGACGCTGCCGCTCGACATCGGCATCCCCGGTCTCGCGCTCAAGGCCGGCGACGACGACGCCATCACCTACGGCCTCGGCATCCAGCTGCACGTCAAGGCAGGCGTCAACACCGACGACGGCTTCGTCATCTACACCCACGACAGCTGGCAGGACGGCGCCCCCGCACCCGAGTTCGGTCTCGGCGCGCGCTTCGACATGCCCGCGACGATGAAGGCCCAGCTCGCCTTCCTCGACATCGACGTCAAGAAGAACGGCTCCGCGCCGCTCTTCGCCGGCGCCTTCCTCGTCGACCTCAGGTCCCGCGACACGACGGAGACGGCCGGCAGCGTGCTGACGATCTCCGACATCGCCCGCGGCGACGCGTCCTCGCTCTTCGGCATCTCGCTGACCGCGAAGATCAAGGCCGACTGGCTCGTCAAGGCCTCGGTCGACTCGGTGCTGCCCGGAGTGCAGGCGAACTTCGTTCTCGGGTGGGAGTTCTCGAACAAGGACCTCAAGAACCTGGGCGTCCCGACGATCGAGTTCAAGGACGTCGCGATCGACGCCGGCGGGTTCCTCTCGAACCTCCTCGGCCCGGTGCTCAAGAAGGTCAAGTCGGTCACCGGACCGCTCCAGCCGGTCATCGACACCCTCTACGCCCCGATCCCGGTGCTGTCCGACCTCAGCAAGATGGCCGGCGGAGGCGACGTCAGCCTCATCACCCTCGCCAAGACGTTCAACACCCTCGCCGGCGGACCGAAGCTTGACTTCGTCGACAGGATCGCGGCCCTCACCACGCTCATCAACAACCTGCCCGACTGCGGTGGCGGACCCGGCGACCCGACGTGCCTCATCCCGATCGGCAAGTTCCTGGTCGACGGCGGCAAGGCCCTGACGACGAGCGTCTCGCCGACGAGCAGCCTCGCGCCGAACTCGCCGACCTCCCTGATCAAGGGTGCCTCGGCGGCGAGCAAGGACGACGTGAAGAACGCCCTCAACAGCAAGGGAGGCAAGGGCAACGTGTTCGGCTCGGGTGGCACGGCCGGCAGCGCGAACAAGTCCGGCTTCACCTTCCCGATCCTCGACGACCCCGCGTCGGTCTTCAGCCTGCTCATGGGCAGCGACGTCTCGCTCGTCGAGTTCGACAGCGGCCCGCTGACGCTCGGCTTCACGTGGCGCCAGGCCTTCGGCCCGGTCTACGCGCCGCCGCCCGTCATGGTGACCCTCTCCGGCTCGGCGTCGGTGACGCTGCGCTTCATGGCCGGCCTCGACACCGCCGGCATCCGGTATGCCGTGGAGGCGGCCCAGGCGGGCACGTCCGTCGACGCCGTGAAGCTGCTCGACGGCCTCTACTTCAAGACGACCGACGGGAGCGGGGTGCCCGTGCCGGTCGTGCGGCTCGACGGTGAGATCGCCGCCGGCGCAGCGGTGACGGCCGTCATCATCACCGTCGGCATCGAGGGCGGTCTGCACCTGACCATCGGCTTCCACTGGAACGACCCCAACAACGACGGCAAGTTCCGGGTCAGCGAGTTCCTCCACGCGGCGGCCAACAACCCGCTCTGCCTCTTCACGACCACCGGGCGCCTCAGTCTCTTCCTACGGCTCTACGTGACGCTCGGGTTCTCGCCGTTCAGCGTGTCGTTCTCCATCAACATCGCCGACATCACCCTGCTCGACTTCACGGCAAAACCGAACTGTGAGCCACCACCGCCACGGCTCGGGGGCACCAGTGGTGACACGCTCGTCGTCTTCGCCGGGCGCTTCGGCACCGACGCGGCCCGCGGCACCCCGTGGGGCAACACCGCCGACACCGAGTCCGACACCGTCAAGGTGACCGCGCTCTACTTCGCGCAGAAGACCGGCGACGACGACGGCACGAACCCCGACTTCGACGGGTTCAAGGTGCAGATGCTCGGTGAGACGCGCGAGTACCTCGACGCGGGCCTCAAGCGGGTCGTCGTCGACGGCCGCGGCTCGGCCACGCCGCTCGTCGTCAGCTTCGTCGGCGACGGCAAGAAGGACGCGAACCCGTCGTCGCCGACCACGCAGGCCGACCTGTCGGTCTTCGACAAGGACGCGATCGTCTTCGGGACTCCCAGCAAGGACCAGGTCCAGACCGGCACGGGCAACGCCTGGGTCGACGGCGGCGCGGGCGACGACCGAATCGTCACGGCTGACGTCGCGGGCAAGGTGGCCCGTGTCGCGGGCGGGGCCGGAGCCGACGCCATCACGACCGGGCTGGGCGCCGACCTCGTCTCCGGCGACGGCGCGCTGCCGCAGCAGACGCTGGCAGTCACGGCCGCGCTCAACCCGGTCGACGTCGAGAACGCGAAGGGCTCGATCACCTCGGTGAAGCTCGACGACGTCGTGGACTGGACGAAGCTCGACGCCGACCCGACGCAGGGGGCCCAGGGCGCCGGCGGTGCCGACGTCATCAGCGTCGGCCTCGGCAAGAACCGCGTCAACGGGGGCCCGGGCGACGACAAGATCGGTGTCGCCTCCGACCGGCCCGGGGCGACGGCGGGCACGACGACCCGCTCCGAGGGCAACGTCCTCATCGGTGGGCTCGGCAGCGACTCGCTCACCGGTGGCTCCGGTCCCGACACGGTCTACGCGTCCACCGAGGGCTCCTTCGGTGTCGACGACCCGGGCACCGCCGACACGCTGACGACCCCGTCGGGCAAGCCGTCGATCCCGAACATCATCGAGACCGGTTCCGGCGACGACAAGGTCTGGGGCAGCGCCGTCGAGGACGTCGTGACCAGCCACTCCACGAGCGGCGAGCACGCCCGAGTCATCGGTGGCGGCGGCCCCGACGCGCTCGTCGGTGGCTACGGCACCGACGCGCTCTTCGGCGGACCGGGCGACGACTACGTTGTCGCCGAGCCGAGCCAGGTGGGGGCCCGGGGTCTCGACGCGGCCGGCAACGCCCGCGGTCCCGACGTCGTCGAGGGCGTCGACTTCGGTGCCTACCGCGTCGTGTCGCACCTGCCGGTCCCGGCGGGGGAGACCTCGTCGCGCAAGACGCTCGTCGGCGGCCTGGGCAACGACCACGTCATCGGTGGCGACGGACCGGCGACGGTCTTCGGCGACACCCTGCGTGATGCAGCCACCCTCGACGCCGCGAAGGACGAGACGTGCCGACCCGGCAGCCCCGTCACGAGCGACCCCGTGCCCGAGGGCACCTCGGGCGCGGGTGGTGACGGCAACGACCTGGTCCTCGGCGGCGCCGGCGTCGACACCATCTCGGCGGGCGGCGCGAGCGACCGCGTCCTCGCCGGTGGTGGAACCGACCTCGTCTGCGGGCAGGAGGGCACGGACGTGCTGCTCGGCGGCGACGACGCCGACCACGTCTGGGGCGGCAGCGGCGACGACCGCGGCTACGGCGACGCCGGGGCCGACCTCGTCTTCGGCAACGGCGGCCAGGACCAGCTCTACGGCCAGGCCGGCACCGACGTCGTCGAGGGCGACGACGGTTCCGACCGCATCAGCGGTGGCGAGGGCCGCGACGTCCTCTACGGCGGCACCCGAGCCGCCGGCCGCACCGACGTCGGACCGGCCGACGCCGGGGACACGATCTCCGGTGACACCGGCGACGACGTCATCGTCGGTGACAACGGCACGGTCGACGACCCGACGAGCGCCGCTGACGCACAGGCGATCCCGTTCGACCTCGACGGTCTGACACCGTCGGCCGGCCGCGGCGACGTCGTCTACGGAGGCAGCGGCGACGACACGGCATACGGCGGCCTGGGCGGCGACGCGGTCAACGGCGGCGACGACGCCGACCACCTCGAGGGCAACAACGGCTCCGACGTCGTCCACGGCGACGCGGGCGAGGACGAGGTCGTGGGCGGGTCGTTCCAGCAGGCGGGCGCCGGCACCGGCCGGCCGGACGCCGGGGACGTCCTCCACGGCGACGCCGGCCCCGACCTCGTCGCCGGCGACAACGCGGTCGTCGTCTCGGGCGTCCCCGCGGACGACACCACCCCGGTCACGAGGATGCGCGGCTTCTCGCGCACCCACCGGGTGACGCTGCTCGACCTCGGCACGAGCCCGGTCCTCGCCAACTCCGGCGCCGACCAGGTCTTCGGCGGCGACGGCCAGGACGTGATCCTCGGCCAGAGCGGCACCGACCGGCTCAAGGGCGAGAGCGACGGCGACTACGTCGAGGGCGGGCCCGACGTCGACTGGGTCGAGGGCGGCCTCGGCGACGACGACCTCGTCGGCGGCAGCTCGACACCGTCCGCAGGCGGGGCCTCCTCCGGCGCGACGTCGGTCGGCCAGCCCGACACCGACGACGCCGTCTTCGGCGGCCCCGGCGACGACGTCGTGCTCGGCGACAACGGCCAGGTGCTGCGCCCGGCCGCCGGTCAGGCACCCAGCTCGGTCACCGTGCGGCTCGGCAGCGCCGACGGCACGGCCATGACGCCGCGCGTCATCCAGCCGTGGGACCTCGGCGCCAACCCGCTGACGACACCCTCGGCCGTGCACTACGGCTTCGACCGGCTCTCGGGCGGCGACGGTGTCGACGTGCTCCTCGGCCAGGACGGCAACGACGCGGTCACCGGTGACGCCGGGCCAGACCACGTCGAGGGCAACGGCGGCGCCGACCAGCTCTTCGGTGACCTGCCGTTCGGCCAGTCTTCGGCGCACGGCACGACCGTCGCGGCGGTCACGGCCGCCTGGCCCGGCTCGGCGAGCCCCACCGCACTGCTGCGCGGCACGAGCTCGGTGCCGGGACAGGACGACGTCATCGGCGGATCGGCGGCCCCCGGCTTCCGTGACGGCTCGGACGTCGTCGAGGGCAACGGCGGCGACGACGTCGTCCTCGGTGACAACGGCTCGCTCCTGCGCACCCTGCAGGGCGGCGGGGGCGCCCGCACCGAGAAGGTCTACGCCGACCGCTACCCGGACGGGGCCGTGTCGTCGGACGCCACGGCATCGCGCACCCACGACCCGGCGCTGCCCGGCCCGAGCACGCGCTTCTGCACGACCGCGCAGTCGACGTGCGAGGTGGCGGGTGCGTTCGGTGCCGACACGTTGTGGGGTGACGACGGCAACGACGGCATCTGGGGCCAGGACGGCGGCGACGCCATCTCCGGCGGCTACGGCGACGACGACCTGTACGGCGAGCTCGGCGACGACCGCATCGACGGCGACAGCGGCGGCGACGCGATCGTCGGCGACCGGGGCGGCATCGTGAACCAGTACCTGAGCCCGGGGGACACCCCGGCCCAGGCGTCGGTGACGCTCAACAGCCCGCCCAAGGAGACGTTCACCGCGTTCCCGCGCGGCGCGTACGACCGGCGCGTCGACCTGCTGCACGACGTCGACGGCGACCAGTGGATCGGGACCTCGACGGACCCGGCGATGCCGCACAACGGCATGGACGAGGGTGGGCGAGACCTCATCAGGGGTGGCTCCGGCGACGACGCGATCCACGCGGGCTTCGGCGACGACGTCGCGAACGGCGACAGCGGCGGCGACGACCTCTTCGGCGGCGACGGCGAGGACGTCCTCTGGGGCGGCCAGGGCTGCGACGCCGGGCTCGACGCCGCGACGCCCGACTGCCTCGTGGGCGGGGTGTTCACGCCGAGCTCGCGCGGCACGGACGACCGGTTCGTCGACCACCTCTTCGGTGGCGCGGGCGAGTCCGACGTGTCGAAGCAGGACGTCCTCGGCTCCGACCTGCTCGATGTCCGGCCCCGCGGCTCCTACACCCCGGGCGGCGGCTGCACGCTCGGCGCCTGGCCGCTGACGACGGGCACCGGCAGGAACGCGGTCACGGTCGACCCGTGCCTGTGGTTCGAGATGGCGGGCCTGGCCGACGCCGACCCGTCGAACGACAACCACCACCAGGGCACCGACTGGATCTACGGCGGCTGGGACCGCGACGTGCTCCAGGGCGACGTCTCGGCCAACGGGCCCAACCCCGGCGACCGGCTCATCGACTGGAACGGCGCGTACAACCTGTTCACGCACTGCAACAGCGCGTACGGCGGCTTCAACGACGTGCGGCAGCACTCGCCGGCGATGCAGGACTTCCTGCAGCAGCTGGCGTGGACCTCGAGCGCCGGTCGTCCCGGCACCGACGTGACCACCGCGGGCACCTCGGCCTTCCGCGAGCTGGCCATGGTCCACCCGGGCGAGACGGCGCACGGTGCCGGCTCGGCCTACCCGGGCACGCCCGGCCACTTCGACGAGACGGCCTGCACTCCCTGACCGATCCCCTCCGCACGGACGCCCCCACCCGACCCGGGTGGGGGCGTCCTCGTGCAGGCGCCGGGAGCCGGCTCGAGCCGGGGGCTCCGGCGACGGGCGTCAGGCGGGTGGGGCGATGTCCTGCTGCGACGGCAGCTGGTCCTGGCGCACGATGCCGACCGGGCAGGTCAGGCCGTTGGGCCCGTGGTTGCAGTAGCCGCCGGGGTTCTTGTGCAGGTAGCCCTGGTGGTAGTCCTCGGCGAGGTAGAACGGCCCGGCGTCCTCCGCCGAGCGGATCTCGGTCGTGATCTGCCCGAACCCGTTGTCGTCGAGGACCTTCTGGAAGGCCTCGCGCGTGGCCTCCGCGGCGAGCCGCTGGCCCTCGGTGGTCCAGTAGATCGCGGAGCGGTAGGCGGTGCCGATGTCGTTGCCCTGGCGGTTGGCGGTCGTCGGGTCGTGGTTCTCCCAGAACGCCTTGAGCAGCAGCTCGGGCGACGTCCTCTCGGGGTCGTAGACGACGCGGACCGTCTCGGCGTGGCCGGTGCGTCCCGTGCACGTCTCCTCGTAGGTCGGGTTGGGCGTGTAGCCGCCCATGTAGCCGGCGGCGGTCGAGACGACGCCGTCCTGCTTCCAGAAGATGCGCTCGACGCCCCAGAAGCAGCCCATCGCCACGTAGAGCACCTCCGACCCCTCCGGCCACGGCCCCTCGAGCGGGGTGCCGAGCACGACGTGGGTCGGGCTCACCTGGAACGGGCGCTCCGCACGGCCGGGGAGGGCCTCCTCGCGAGCGGGCATCTGGGTCTTCCTACCGAGTCCGAACACCATTCCAGTGTCACATCCTTCGTGTGGCGTGAGTGGTACGCCTCTGCAACGCCCGAGACCCCTCCCGTATGCCGGACCGGGTCAGGCCCAGTCGACCTGCCCGCACCGTCCGTCACGCGCCGCCACGACGCGATCGACCAGGCGGTCGACCGCGACGACGTCCCGGAAGCCCGCCGCCACGTCGGTGACCTGCGCCGATGCGTCGGCCGCCTCCCGTGCCCCCACGACGGCCACCACCGCGACCCGCCGGCGCCGGGCCTCACGGATGCGCGAGCCCAGGGAGTCGTCGCAGACGAGCTCCACGCGTACGCCTTCGGTGCGCAGCGCGTCGACGAGCGCTCGGGCCGCGTCGTCCTGTTCGGCCGACACCGGCAGCACCGCGACCTGGACGGGCGCGAGCCACAGCGGCAGGCGCCCCTCGTAGCGTTCGAGCAGGGCCGCGGTGACGCGCTCCATCGAGCCCACGGTGCCGCGGTGCACCATGACGACGCGGTGCCGCTCGCCGTCCTCGCCGTGGTAGGTCAGGTCGAAGCGCTCGGGCTGGTTGAAGTCGACCTGGACGGTGGCGATGGTCTCCTCGTGGCCCCGGGAGTCGAAGACCTGCAGGTCGACCTTCGGGCCGTAGAACGCCGCCTCGCCGGCCGCCTCGACGAGCGGCAGGTCGTAGCCCTCGAGCACCTCGCGCGCCGACTCGCGCAGGGAGCCCTGCACGACGTCCCACTGCTCCCGGCTGCCGAGCCACGCGTCGGAGTCGTCGCGCAGCGACAGCCGCACGTGGTGCACCGGCAGGCCCAGGATGCGCTGGGCCTCGAGCGCGGCGCGCAGCCCCCTCGCGACCTCCGCCCCGGTCTGGTCGGGCCGGCAGAAGACGTGGGTGTCGTCGAGGCTGATCTGGCGCACCCGGGTCAGCCCCGAGAGCACGCCGGACCGTTCGGCCCGGAACATCGGGGCGAGCTCGTTGAACCGGACCGGGAGCTCGCGGTAGGAGTGGCTGCGCGCCTTGTAGACGAGGGCGTGGTGCGGGCAGTTCGCCGGTCGCAGCACCACCTCCTCCTCGCCGAGCTGCATGGCGGGGAACATGTCGTCCTCGAACTTGGACCAGTGACCGGACCGCTCGAAGAGGGCACGCTTGCCGAGCACCGGGGTGTGCACGTCGACGCAGCCGTCGGCGTGCGCGAGGTCCTTGGCGAGGCGTTCGAGCTCGCTGCGGATGACGGACCCGGCGGGCCGCCAGAGCGGCAGCCCGGCGCCCGCGAGCGCGTCGGTGGCGTAGACGTCGAGGTCGTGGTTGAGGTCGCGGTGGTCGGACATGGCGTTCTCCTGGGGCCGGGGTGCCCGGGTCGGCCGGAGACGACGAACGCCCCGGAGTCGACTCCGGGGCGTGGGTTGCGGTGGGTGCTAGAGCAGCAACAGTGCGCCGGAGGGGTCCGGCGTCGTCGTCTGCTGGGAGCGCTGCATGTTTCGAGGGTAGGGCGGGCGCGTCGCTGCCGCAACGCGATTGCGTGGCACGCGTCACCGATGACGTATGCCGTGCGTCCGCGTCCGCGGAAAGTCGCTGGCCCGCGCAGGGGTGAGGTCGACAGACTCGGGGCCGTGAACGAGGACCCCGACATCAGGCCCATCGACCTGCTCGACCCCGTGCAGGAGCCGGCGGCACGCGACTGGATCGAGGTCCACGCCGCCGTGCAGCGCGAGCTCTTCGGAGACCGGGGGAGCGCCTGGACGCTCGAGGAGATCCGCGGCTTCCACCGTTCGCCCACCGGACGCCGGTTCGCCCTGGCCGCCTGGTCGGCGGACCGCATCGTCGGCGCCCTCGAGGTGCGGATGCCGACGACCGACAACCTCGACCTCGCTCTCGTGTGGCTCTCGGTGCACCCGGACCACCGGAAGCGCGGCCTCGGTGCCGCCCTGCTGCGCGAGGGTGAGTCGATCGCCGCGGCCCACGGCCGCGGCACGCTCATGGGCGAGACGGAGTGGGCCGAGGGTGACACTGACGAAGCGGAGGCCTTCGCGGCGCGCCACGGCTACGCCATCGGCCAGACGATGATCCGCAGCGCCATGCGGCTGCCCGCCGACCGCGCACACCTCGAGGCGCTCGCCCGGTCCGACGACGACTACGCCGTCGAGTCGTTCGTCGACCACATCCCGGAGGAGTGGCTCGACGACCGGGCCGTGCTGCAGCAGCGGATGAGCACGGACGCGCCGCTCGACGACCTCGCGCTGGAGGAGGAGGCCTGGGACGCGGAGCGGGTGCGCGAGTCCTTCGCGCGGGCCCTGGAGTCGGGTCGTCGCTTCGTCGAGTCCGCGGCCCGGCACCTGCCGACCGGGCGTCTCGTCGCCTTCACGACGATCGCCGTCTCCGCCGGCAGCCCCGACCTCGGGTACCAGCAGGACACTCTCGTGCTCCGCGAGCACCGTGGCCACGGGCTCGGGCTGCGGCTCAAGGCCGCCAACGCCCTGCGTGTCATGGACGAGCTTCCCCAGGTCACCTCGGTGCGCACGTGGAACGCCGCCAGCAACGCCCACATGCTCGCCGTCAACCGGCGGCTCGGCTACGCCGTCGAAGGGTACAGCCGGGAGTGGCAGAAGCAGACGAGGGGAAACGAATGAGCCTTCAGGTCAAGGAGATCGAGCTGCGGGTGGGAGACCCGGCCAGCGAGGCCTGGCTCGCAGTCCACCACGCCGCCAACCGCGCCGTCTGGGGAGAAGGCGCCGAGCGCATCTCGGTCGAGGAGATCCTCGACATCGCCCCACGCCGTCACGAGGTGCGGCGCACCTTCGTCGTCGTCGCTGCCGGATCGGACGCACCAGTGGCTTCGGCACAGACCATCCGGCGCACCCGCGAGAACGTCGAGACCGGGGGCGTCTGGCTGTCCGTGCACCCCGACCACCAGAGGCACGGCATCGGCACGCTCCTCCTCGCGCGCTGCGAGCAGTCACTGCGTGACGACGGGTGCACGCGCATCCACGAGCACAGCGGGTCGCCGGTCGAGAACGGCGACGGCGCAACGCAGTTCGCGCTCGCCAACGGCTACCGGCAGACCCTGGCCGACCTGCGGCAGGACCTGCCGCTGCCGGTGACCGAGGGGACGCTCACGGAGCTCGACCCGGGACTCGACGAGACGGCATACGTGGTCGAGACCGCTGTCGACGCGCTGCCGGAGGAGTGGCTGGAGGACCGCGCACTCCTCGCGAGACGCATGAGCACCGACGCGCCGACGGGCGACATCGAGCTCGACGAGGAGGACTGGGACGCCGACCGGGTGCGCCGGCAGTGGAACACGCCGAGCCCGATCTGGGCCGTCGAGACGGTGGCCCGGCACGTGCCGTCCGGGCAGCTCGTCGCCTTCACCGACCTGCTCGTCAGGCCCGCCCAGCCCGACCTCGCCGTCCAGTCCGACACGCTCGTGCTCCGCGAGCACCGCGGTCACGCCCTCGGCCTCGCGGTCAAGCTGGCCAACCTCCGCGCGCTTCAGCGCGAGCGGCCCGACGTGACGACCGTGCGTACGTGGAACGCCGACACCAACACCCACATGGTCGCCATCAACGCGCGGATGGGCTTCTCGGTCACCGGCTGGACCCGCGAGTGGGCCAAGGACCTCTGAGACGCGGGACGAAAGCGACGGAAGCGGACGGGCCGCCGAGGTACTAGGACCAAAGCCCGATGGCGCCCGACCGGGCGCAGGCCGCACCGTGGGATCAGAGCATCCGCACACCAACCCGAACGCGGGAAAGGTGCCTCGCAGAGGAGATCCCGATGAGACGACTCACCGTTGCAGCGGTGGCTGTTGCCGCCCTCGTTCCCGCGGCGCTGGGCCTGATCGGCAACAGCTCGTTCGCCCAGAGCATCCCCACCCACGTCCCACCGTCCGCCCAGGTCGTCACCGAGCCCGGGGACGACAACCCGCACAGCCCCCCGGTCAGCACCCCCAGCGTGACGCGGACCGCCGAGGCCGGCGACGACAAGGGTGGGCAGCGCCCTCGCGGGTCACGCACCGAGGCGGGTGACGACCGTGGCTCGCACGCCGAGCCCGGCGACGACCGTGGCGGCTCGTCGAACCGTGGCTCCGGCTCGTCGACGTCCGGCAGGTCCGGGTCGTCCGGGTCATCGGGGTCGTCGGGGTCGTCGGGGTCGTCGGGGTCGTCGGGGTCGTCGGGGTCATCGAGCACGTCAGGGTCGTCGTCGTCCGGTTCACGTGTCCCCGGGACGTCGACCACCCGTACGTCCGACGACAGCGGCGGCCGGTCCGGCACGTCCTCCTCGGGCTCTTCCGGCTCGTCCGGCTCTTCCGGTTCCTCCGGCTCGTCGGGCCGCAACGGCGCGGACGACTCCGGGGCCGACGACCACTGACCATGAAGGGGACCGAACGCTCGGGCACCGGGAGCACGCTCCCGTTGCCTGGGGCGGCGCTCCGACCGGTGGATCCCCCACCACCGATCGCGCCGCAAGCCGTCGGCGAGCGAACCCACCAGAACCTCCCCCTCTGGTGGACGCTCGCCGACGGCGTCGC
Source organism: Terrabacter sp. 28 (assembly GCA_000955875.1). GTDB lineage: Bacteria > Actinomycetota > Actinomycetes > Actinomycetales > Dermatophilaceae > Terrabacter. Next base: position 232,743 of record JYOE01000003.1, on the reverse strand, counting down.
CCCGCCTCGGGTCCCGCCGCTCCCGAGCCGCCGACGGATGCTGGTGCAGCTCTCGCTCGCCGCCTTCGCGGTCTTCGGCCTCGTGGTGGTCGGGACCTCGTTCGCGGCGAGCCGCCTCGCCGAGCGGCAGGTGCTCAACGACGTGGCGCACCGCACCAACCTGCTGGCGCTCGCCGTCATCCAGCCGACCCTCGAGGACGGTCTGCTCAAGGGCGACAAAGCGGCCTTCCAGGCACTGGACACCGTGGTCAAGGAACGAGTTCGGCCGAACGGCATCAAGCGCGTCAAGCTCTGGACCACCGACGGCACGATCGTCTACTCCGACGAGGCGAGCCTCGTCGGCAAGCGCTTCGAGCTCGACGAGGAGCAGCAGAACACGTTGGCCCACCCCCGCACCCAGGCCGAGGCCACCGACCTCGACCGCTCGGAGAACGAGTTCGAACGAGGCGACGGCAAGCTGCTCGAGGTCTACCAGCCCGTGTGGGCGCCCAACGGCACAGAGCTGCTCTTCGAGGTCTACGGCGACTACCAGCCGGTCCAGGAGCGGGCCTTCGACCTCTGGCGGGGACTCGCCGGCGTGCTCGCCACGAGCCTGATGCTGCTGCTCGTGCTGATGCTTCCCGTCATGTGGCGGTTGCTGGAGCGCCTCGAGGCCGCCCAGCACCACCGAGAGTCCTTGCTGCGCCGCGCCGTCGACGCCTCCGCGCGAGAACGCCGCCGCATCGCCGCCGACCTGCACGACGGACCGGTGCAGGACCTCGTGGCGAGCTCCCTCGCCGTCAGTGGCGCCGCCGAGGCCGAACGCGCGGCGGGACACACGGGCCTCGCGGCCACGATCAGCGAGGCCGCCGGCACCCTCCGGGCCAGCGTCGCGAGCCTGCGCTCCCTCCTCGTCGACATCTACCCCGAGCGCCTCGCCGACGCCGGGCTGTCCACGACGCTGGCCGACCTCGCCCGACCGCTGTCCGGTCGCGGGGTCGAGGTCCACGTCGACGTGGACGAGCCGGCGGCGGCCCGCCTCACCGAGGTCGCCCAGCAGCTGACCCACCGCGTGGCACGGGAGTGCCTGCGCAACGTCGTGCGCCACGCGGACGCCTGCCACGTCTCCATCAGGCTCGGCCCGAACGACGAGGACCCGGCCCACCCGGTCATGCTCACGGTGGAGGACAACGGGATCGGCTTCGATCCCGACATTCTGCCGCGACTTGAGGGACACTTCGGAATACGAGTACTCGCCGACCTCGCCACCGAGGTCGGGGCGGTGCTCCGTGTGAGCTCGTTCCGCGGCCGAGGCACGACGTGGCAGCTCGCCCTACCCGTGGAGGAGGTTCGATGACCACCGTCGTCGTCGTCGATGACCACCGGCTCGTCCGCGCCGGCCTGCGCACCATCATCGACGCCAGCGACGACCTCGACGTGGTCGGCGAGGCGGCCGACGGCGCCGAGGCCCTCGGGGTCGTCAGGGCGGTCGAGCCCGACGTGGTCCTGATGGACCTCTCCATGCCCGGTGTCGACGGCGTCGAGGCCATCCGACGGCTCAAGGCGGCAGGCATCCCTGCGCCGGTCGTCGTGCTGACCTCCTTCGCCGAGGCCGAGCGGGTGCGGGCGGCACTCGAGGCAGGAGCCGTGGGCTACCTGCTCAAGGACAGCGAGCCGCGCGACGTCCTCGACGCGGTACGAGCCGCCTCCGCCGGCCACGCCCCCCTCGACCCCCGCGTCACGAGGGCGCTGCTGCCGTCCACGAGCCAGCACGCGGCCGGCGGGCCCGCCCTCAGCGGCCGCGAGCGCGAGGTGCTCGCCCAGGTGGCGCAGGGCCTGGCCAACAAGCAGATCGCCCGCAGCCTCGGCATCAGCGAGCGCACCGTCAAGGTGCACCTCGGCAACGTCTTCCGCCAGATCGGTGTCGGCGACCGCACGTCCGCCGCCCTCTGGGCCCGCGACCACGGCGTCGCCTGAGGCCTCGCAGGCTCACGGGCCGAGCGCCTCACCACACTTCACAGACCGAGCAGCCCGGCCCGGTCCACGGAGCGCTCGACGACCGTCGCCATGTCGGCGTAGCCGGCCTCGTTGGGGTGGAAGCGGTCCGAGGCCAGACGCCCCCACCAGGACCGCGGCCCCTCGCGCCGCATGTCCACGAGGACGACCCGGCCGGCCTCGGCGCGCTCGCGGAGCAGCCGGTCGACGGCCCGTGCCTCGCGGTGCGGGTTGGGCAGGTTCGACACCACGGCGCCGTCGGGCAACCGGTCGAGCAGCGCGGCGAACCGGTCGAAGAGCAGCCGGCGGTGGCGGCGCAGCACCACGTCGTTGGACCCGGCGACCACCGTGACGAGGGCTGCCGGCCGGTCGACGGTCAGGGCGGCCAGCGCTGGCAGCTGTCGCTCGAGGACGTCCTCGACGCGGGCCCCGTTGACGCCGAGGTTGACGAGCCGGTGCTGCCAGCCGCGATCCTCGAAGCGCCGGCTCAGCTGCCCCACCCACCCACGGTCGGGCGCCCCGGCCCCGATGCCGAGCGTCATGGAGTCGCCGAGTGCCACCCAGAGCGGGCCGGCCGCCCGCGCAGCCGCGCGGTTGTGCGCACGCCACCAGGCGGCATACGGCTCCACCTGCTCCTGCACGGTGCGGATGCCGGGGAACGCCGCCGAGAGGGCCGAGAGCACCGGCCCGCGGGGGCGCACCCCGTGGTTGGCGTAGTCGAAGTCGTCGCCCACGCCCGCAGCATCGCAGACCGAGCCGTGGGCATAGGCTCGTCACCATGTCTGACGAGCACGGCTTCTCCACGCGCGCCATCCACGCCGGCCAGGAGGCCGACCCGCTGACCGGTGCGGTGGTCACCCCGATCTACCAGGTGTCGACCTACAAGCAGGACGGCATCGGCGGGTTCCGCAACGGCTACGAGTACAGCCGGTCGGCCAACCCCACCCGCACGGCGCTCGAGGAGTGCATCGCCGCCCTCGAGGGCGGCAGCCGCGGCTTCGCCTTCGCGTCGGGCCTCGCCGGGCAGGACACCGTCGCACGGGCCCTGCTCGTGCCCGGCGACCACGTCGTCGTGCCCAACGACGCCTACGGCGGCACCTACCGCTACTTCAACAAGGTCGCGGGGCCCCAGGGCATCGAGCACTCCATCGCCGACATGGGCGACCTCGAGTCCGTGCGGGCCGCGATCCGGCCCGGGCAGACGAAGATGGTCTGGGTCGAGACGCCGACCAACCCGCTCCTCGGCATCGCCGACATCGCGGCCATCGCCGAGATCGCCCACGCGGCCGGCGCGATCCTCGTCGTCGACAACACGTTCGCGACCGCCTACCTGCAGAGCCCGCTCGCCCTCGGCGCCGACATCGTCACGCACTCGACGACGAAGTACTCCGGCGGCCACAGCGACGTCGTCGGCGGTGCGGTCGTCACCGCGAAGAGCATCACGGTGCCCGGCCTCGAGGACGCCGAGGAGCGGATCGCCTTCCACCAGAACAGCATCGGCGGCGTCGCCGGCCCGTTCGACTCATGGCTCACGCTGCGCGGTCTCAAGACGCTCGGTGTCCGCATGGACCGTCACAGCGACAACGCCGAGAAGGTCGTCGAGTTCCTCGAGGGCCACGACGGCGTCTCGCAGGTGCTCTACCCGGGGCTGCCCGGGCACCGCAACCACGACGTTGCGGCGCGGCAGATGAAGCGGTTCGGCGGCATGGTCAGCTTCCGCATGAAGCGCGGCGAGGACGCCGCCGTCAAGACGTGCGCCGCCGTGAGCCTCTGGACGCTGGGCGAGTCGCTCGGCGGTGTCGAGTCGCTCATCGAGCACCCGGGGCGCATGACGCACGCCAGCGTCGCGGGCACGGAGCTCGAGGTGCCGGGCGACCTCATCCGCCTCTCGGTCGGCATCGAGGACGTCGACGACCTCATCGCCGACCTGCGCGAGGCGCTCGACATCCACGGCTGATCCGGCGCCGGCTCCCTCCTCACGCATGACGATCCTCGCTGTCGACTTCGGGTCGACCTTCACCAAGGGCGCCCTGCTCGCCGACGACGGCACGGTGCTGGGCACCGCGTCGACACCGACGACCGGGACCCAGCGCCGCGGCGACATCCTCGACGGCTACCGCGACCTGCGGGAGCGCCTGGGCGTGCGCGGCGACGCGGTCGTGCGGGCCTGCTCGAGCGCCGGGGGAGGCCTTCGGCTCGCCGTCGTCGGCTACGAGCGCACCGTCACCGCCCAGGCGGGTCACCGGGTCGGGCTCTCGGCCGGTGCGAAGGTCGTGCACGTCGCGGCCGGTGAGCTGACCACCGCCGACGTCGCGGGTGTGCGCGCCTCGCGCCCCGACATGATCCTGCTCGTCGGCGGCACCGACGGCGGCAACAGCAACGTGCTGCTGCACAACGCCGCGCGCCTCGCCAAGGGGGCGGTCGGCGGGCACGGAGCGCACGCGGTGCCCGTCGTCGTCGCCGGCAACGTCGAGGCACGCGACGAGGCGGCCGGCGTGCTCGCGACGACCGACCGGCCGACGGTCCTGGCCGACAACGTGCTGCCGCAGATCGGCGTCATCGCGCCCGAGTCGGCGCGCGCAGCGATCCGTGAGGCGTTCCTGCACCACGTCATCGGCGGCAAGGGTCTCTCGCGCGATCCGGCGTTCGCGGCGATGGTGGAGGCCGCCACGCCCGACGCCGTGCTGCGCGGGGTCGAGGTGCTCGCCTCCGTCGCCGGTGGGGGAGACGTGCTCGTCGTCGACATCGGGGGCGCGACCACCGACGTCTACTCGTGCCTGACTCCCGAGGGCGAGGACGCCGGGCTGCGCAAGGACGTCGTCGCGCCCCTCTGGCACGCGCGCACCGTCGAGGGCGACCTCGGCATGCGGTGGAACGCCCAGCACGTCGTCGAGGCCGCGGCCGCCGAGCACCTGCTCGAGGGGGTCCGTGACGCCGACGCGCTGAGGGCGTATGCCGCCCGCGTCCACGAGCAGCCCGGCTCGCTCCCCGCCGACGACGTCGAGCGCGACCTCGACCTCGAGCTGGCCCGGCTCGCGGCGCTCGTGGCCGTGCGCCGGCACGCCCGCCCCGCGCAGCCCACCGAGGCGCCGCGACCGCTCGCGAACGTCACCGCCCTGGTCGGCTCCGGCGGCGTGCTGCGCCACACCGACGAGGCCGGGCGCCAGCGCGTGCTCGGCGCAGTGCTCGCCGACCACGCGGGCGGCTGGAAGGTGCCCCGCGCGGCGAGCGCGACGGTCGACACGGCATACCTGCTCTTCGCGGCCGGCCTGCTCACGACCGACGCCCCCGACGTCGCCCGCGCCGTCGCCGCCCAGATCCTGCGCTGACGCCGGCCTCGCTCAGCGACGCCGGCCTCGCTCAGCCGCGCCGCAGCGCTGCCCCGTCAGCGGGACAGACCGGCGTCGCCGAGCCGAACTGGGCTCGGACGCCAGAACGGGGCCGGGCTCCCGTGGGAACCCGGCCCCGTTAGAGGCGGTCTGGGGCTCGGCTCAGCCGGTGTAGGGCTTGGCCGCGACGATCTTGACGTCGATCGTCTTGCCGTTGGGGGCCTCGTAGCTCGTGCTGTCGCCGACGCTCTTGCCGTTGATGGCGGCGCCCATGGCGGACTTCTCGGAGAACACCTGCAGGTCGGAGCCGTCGGCGATCTCGCGGTTGCCGAGCAGGAACGTCTCCTCGTCGCCGAAGATCTCGACCGTCACGAGCATGCCGGGCTCGACGACGCCGTCGTCGGGGGGCGTCTCGCCGATCGTCGCGTTGTGGAGCAGCTCGGTGAGCTGGCGGATGCGGGCCTCCATCTTGCCCTGCTCCTCGCGGGCGGCGTGGTAGCCGCCGTTCTCCTTGAGGTCGCCCTCCTCGCGGGCCTCTTCGATCTTGCGGGCGATCTCGATGCGACCTTCGCCCGTCAGCTGGTCGAGCTCCGCCTTGAGGCGGTCATAGGCCTCCTGGGTCAGGAAGCCAGCGGCAGTGTCGGTCACTGTTGTCACTCCTCGATTGAAGAGCGCCCACGCGGTGCTCGCGTGGGCGCCTCACAAAAATAAAAGGGACCGAACCGTGGTGTCACCGACTCGACGTGCCGGTCGGCGACGGGTCCGGACCCTTGGATGAAGCAACAAGGATAACAAAGCGAACGGCAAAAGCGCAGTTCACGACACGTTCGTGGCCACTGGGTGGACGGCCGGCGTCGGTCAGGAGCAGGTCTTGACCTGCCCGGTGACGGCTCGCGAGGTGGTGCGCAGCGTCGCCGACATCCGCGTGGTCTCGTCGGCGCTCGCGGGCACCCGGACGCTGCTCGTGCCCACGGGCGAGAAGTCGCGGGCCAGCGCCTCGACCGTGCAGGTCAGGGCGGTGCCGCCCGGGCGGTAGACCTCGAAGTCGACGCGCACCTGCTGGTCGCTGACGACCTTGTAGCCGAGCGTCTGCCAGCTCGGCTGTCCGAGCGTGGCCGAGAGCCCGAACCAGATGGCGAGCGCGACGCCGGCGAGGATGCCGACCGCGCCGACGACCCACCACTTGAGCTGGCCGGGGGCGGGGCGGGGCAGGGTCTTGCGGGACGGCATACGAAGTCCTGGCGGTCGGAGCCCGGGCGTCGGTGGCCGCGGGTGGGAGTGAGAGGATGACAGGCGGGTCCAGTCTCTCGTATGCCGGCAAGGCACGACGCGCGGGCCCGAGCGCAGAGCGGCCACGAGCCGTCTGCGCCCATCCCACCGACGATCGACGAACAGGGAGCCACGTGGCCGAGGGCATGCGGTTGATGGCGGTGCACGCGCACCCCGACGACGAGTCGAGCAAGGGCGCGGCGACGACGGCCAAGTACGTCGCGGCCGGCGCGTCCGTCATGGTCGTCTCGTGCACGGGCGGCGAGCGCGGCGACATCCTCAACGAGAAGCTCAAGGACGACCCACACATCCTGCGCGACATCACCCAGGTGCGCCGCGACGAGATGAAGGCGGCGCAGGAGGTGCTCGGCTGCGAGCACACCTGGCTCGGCTTCGTCGACTCCGGCCTGCCGGAGGGCGACCCCCTGCCGCCGCTGCCCGACGGCTGCTTCGGGCTGGAGGACATCGACGTGACGACCGAGGCGCTGGTGCGGGTCATCCGTGCGTGGCGCCCGCACGTCATGACGACGTACGACGAGAAGGGTGGCTACCCGCACCCCGACCACATCATGTGCCACACGGTGTCGATGGCGGCCTTCGAGGCGGCCGGTGACCCGAGCCGCTACCCGCACGCGGGCGAGCCGTGGCAGCCGCTCAAGATCTACTACAACGGCGGCTGGTCCAAGCCGCGCCTCGAGGCGATCCACGAGGCGATGCTCGCCGAGGGTCTCGAGAGCCCGTATGCCGAGTGGCTGGCCAACTGGAAGCCGCGCCGTTCGGGGCGCCCCACGACGACGATCGCGTGCGGTGACTTCTTCGAGACGCGTGACCGTGCGCTCATGGCCCACGCGACCCAGGTCGACCCCGACGGCTTCTGGTTCCAGGTGCCGCTCGAGATCCAGAAGCGGGTCTGGGGGGTCGAGGAGTTCGAGGCGGCGCTGTCGTACGTGCCGGTGGCCGAGGGCGAGGACGACCTCTTCGCCGGCCTCGGCACGCCGGCCGAGGCCGACGCCCTCGCCACCCGCGGTGATCTCGAGCTCGTCCACGACGGGCGGGTCACCGAGGAGCCAGAGCCCGAGGAGGGTGCCGAGGAGGCTCGGCACCGGCACGGCGACAGCTCGGACACGCACACCGACGACCACGACGACGACCACGACGACGACAAGGCGGACGTCTGATGGGCAGCGGCGGCAACCTCCCGGTCGGCCCCGGCATCTGGGGCTTCATCGCGTTCTTCGTGCTCGCGATCTCGCTGTGGCTGCTCGTGCGCAACATGAACAGCCGGCTGCGCCGGATGGCCTACCGCGACCGCGACGAGGCTGCGGCCCGGGCCGAGACCGAGGGCACGGCGGAGGGGCCCGAGCCGGACCCCACACGGGACGCGCCGCTCGAGGGCGGCACGGCGGGTGGCACGGCGGGCGATGCGCCGGTCGACGGGCCGGACGACCGTCCGGTTCCCCGCAACGACTGAAACGCCCTGATCGAGAGAACGCTCCGTCACGCGATGCGCGTGACGGAGCGTTCTCTCGATCAGTGAGGGGGTGCTCGTCAGGTGGCGGCCTGGTAGCCGATCACGGCGAGGGCGACGGCCGCGAAGTGAGTCGCGAAGCCGCCGAGCGTGAAGGCGTGGAACACCTCGTGGAAGCCGAACCACTTGGGCCACGGGTTCGGGCGCTTGGTGCCGTAGACGATGCCGCCGGCGGTGTAGAGCAGCCCGCCGAGCCCGATGAGCGTGCCGATGAGGGGTCCGCCCTCGCGCCAGAACGGCACGACGTAGAACACCGCGGTCCAGCCGAGCGCGATGTAGAGCGCCGTGTAGAGCCAGCGCGGTGCGCTGACCCAGAAGATGCGGAAGAGCACGCCGCCGATCGCCGCGCCCCAGATGACGGTGAGGAGCAGCCGCGCCTGGTCGGCCGACAGCAGCGTCACCGCGAAGGGCGTGTAGGTGCCGGCGATGATGAGGTAGATGTTCGAGTGGTCGAAGCGCTTGAGCAGGCCCGCCATCCTCGGCCCCCACGTGCCACGGTGGTAGACGGCCGACACCCCGAAGAGCAGGGCGGCGCTGGTCGTGAAGACGATCGAGGCGGTGCGCACGGCGCCGGGGTCGGACAGCAGGACGAGCACGAGCCCGCCGAGCAGGGCGACGGGGAACATGCCGAGGTGCAGCCAGCCGCGCAGGCGTGGCTTGACGATGGCGACGAGGTCGGCGACAGGCCCGTTGGGGGACTCGTCGCGGGGCTGCTCGGTCGTGGTGCTCATGGGCCGAGTGTAACCTACGGAACCGTAGGTTACGGGTGCGTAGGTTGGCGGATGTTCACCAAGCCACCCGACGTCACACAACCTCCACACACGCCTCACAGGACCCGTCGACGGCTGCCGCCCGACCGCTGAGATCGCGTCGATCCCGGAGGGTACGGTGGGACCGCGGCCCACGCGGGCTGCGACCGAGGGCGAGGACGATCGAGGCGACGAGGAGGCCCCTGTGGGGTGGCGCGATGTGGTCTACGGCGCGTACGAACGCCGGGTCCTCAAGGATCTTCCCAAGGAGTCCCTCCCTCGCCACGTGGCGGTCATGCTCGACGGCAACCGGCGCTGGGCCCGCGCCCGCGGCGCCGGCACGGCCAGCGGCCACCAGGCCGGCGCCGACAAGATCGAGGAGCTGCTCGAGTGGTGCCGCGAGGCGGGCGTCGAGTACGTCACCCTCTGGCTGCTCTCGACCGACAACCTGCGTCGGCCGCAGGAGGAGCTGGCCCCGCTCCTCAAGATCATCGAGACGGCCGTGGCCGACCTCGCCGACACCGGCAACTGGCACCTGAAGATCGTCGGGGCCCGCGACCTGCTGCCGCGCGAGACCGCCGACAGCCTCAGCGACTCGGCGCGGCGCACCAAGGACGTCGACGGCATGACGGTCAACGTCGCCGTCGGCTACGGCGGGCGCCGCGAGATCGCCGACGCGGTGCGCGACCTGCTCCTCGAGCGTGCGGCCGCCGGCGAGTCCATCGAGCAGATCGCCGCCGGCCTCACCGCCGACGACATCGCCGGGCACCTCTACACCAAGGGCCAGCCCGACCCCGACCTCGTCATCCGCACGTCCGGCGAGCAGCGCCTCGGCGGCTTCCTGCTCTGGCAGAGCGCCACGTCCGAGTTCTACTTCTGCGAGGCGTACTGGCCCGACTTCCGCCACGTCGACTTCCTGCGCGCGCTGCGGGCGTATGCCGGCCGGCACCGTCGGTTCGGCAGCTGACCGACCGCAAGGGGGCAGGGGGTGGGGAGTGCTCCCCATTGTCCGCCTTCGCCCCCGCCCCGTAGGTTTCGGGGAGCCGGCTGGAAGACTCGCCGGTGGCACACGGCATACGGCCGGGGTCGCGAGCACACCGGAGCCACACGAGACGTCAGGGGAGCAGCGGAGCATGGCGATCTACAAGAAGGGCGCCGACCCGGTGGCGCTGCGTGCGTCGGCCGAGCGGATCACGGGCCACGCGCGCGAGTGCGAGACGGTCAAGGGTGAAGCCAGCCGCGCCGTCCACGCCCTCAAAGGGCAGTGGGGCGGCGGCGACCTCGACCACCTGATGAACCGCTGGCCCCCGATCGAGGCCCAGCTGACCCAGTTCGGCACCGACCTCGGCAAGCTGGCCGAGGCGCTGCGCCGCAACGCCGGCGCCCAGGACACGACGAGCGGTCAGGGGTCCGGCGGTGTCGGCCCGATGGGGGCACCCGGGTCGGGCCTGCCGTTCGGGCCCGGATCGCCGACGGGCCCCGGCGGGTCGGGGTCGGGCGACGGCGGCACCTCGCCCCTCGACGGCATCGCGAACGCCATGACGATCTTCGGCATGCCGAGCCTGCTCGCCCAGACGGCCGCCTTCGGCTCGGTCTTCTCCCGGTCGCAGGGCGCCCTCATGAGCGGCCGCTACCTGTCCAACATCACCGAGATGATGCGCGTCGGTGACAGCATGCTCGACGTCTTCCCGGGGGCGTCACGCTTCGCCGCCGGAGCGAACCTCTTCGCGGACGCCTGGGACATGAAGGGCCTCTCCGGACTCTTCGCCGAGGGCAGCGCGGCGGGCAACGCCGTCGGCAAGTTCGGTGTGCTCGGACCGGTGGGCATCGGCCTCAGCGCCGCCCAGCTCGGCGTCTCCATCGCCGAGGGTGACACCGAGGGCATCATCACCAACGGCCTCAGCACGGGGCTCGCGGCCGGCGCCGTGTTCGCGCCGCCGCCCATCAACATCGCGTGCGGCGTGGCCGGTCTCGGTGTCGCGGCCTACCAGAACATCCCGGCCGTGCACGACGCCGTCAACGCCGTCGGCGAGGGCGTCGCCGACGTCGCGGGCGACATCGGCGACGCGGCCTCCGACGCCTGGGACTCGGTGACGAGCATCTTCTGACCGGCGTCGCGCCCGGGACCAGGTGGCGGCACGTGACGAGGCTCGACGACACGTGCCGACACCGGTCACCGCGGGGCTGGCCGAGCACGACGAGAGGCGGCACGACAAGATGGGTGCCGTGCCACAGGGACCGATGAAGGAGCACACCAATGTCCACAGCCACTGACCCGCTGGCCGGTTCAGAGCTCGCCCGCGTGCCGCTGCCCGACGACGTCTACGGCTTCGGCTGGGCCGAGATCCGCTACCTGCTCGGACGGCACTCGACCGCGAGCAGCCGCATGACGGTGGCCTCGCTCGGCTTCGACGCAGCGCCGACCGACGAGCTCGTCGGCGCTGCCGGTGTGGCGTCGCTGCTCGCTCGCGGTCTGGCCGAGCCCGACGGCGACCGCGCCGTCAGCCGCGGCGAGGCGGCCGTGCTCGAGACGGTCTTCGCCCGCGCCAAGCGCTGGAGCGGCATCAGCGTCCGGGATGGCGAGCAGGGCGACCTCATGGTCGTGCTCGAGGACGGCGACATCATCGCCCTGTTGCAGCCGCGCAGCCTCGGCACGTGGTTCGTCGGGCTCACCGACGCCGTCGACCGGCCCGCCGAGGTGCTGGCCCGCGCCGTCGAGCAGCTTCGTGGCGGTGCTTCGTCGGCTCGCTTCGCGATCGAGACGCGCACCCTCGAGGGCAGCGTCGGCACCCGCTACTTCCGCCCCGACGGGGCAGGCTGGACCGTGTCCGACTCGGCCGACGGCGAGCCGCGCCCGGTGACGACCGGGCTCGCGAGCGAGCTCGAGCAGCTCCTGCCGGGAGCCCCTGCATGAGTGCGCCGACCCCGCCGACGCCCGGCGGCCGGGTGGGCGACCCGCCGCCGTACGCGTGGCTCGACGACCCTGCGCAGCCCTTCGGTCCGGTCGGGATCGGCACGACCATCGTGCTCGGCTCCGCCCTCGGTGCGATCGGGGTGTTCGGGCTGGCCTTCGGCCTGTTCGGCGGCGACCAGGCGCGCGGTGCCCGCCTCGGCGTCGGCATCGTCTTCGTGCTCATCGGCGCGATGGTGGTCCGGATGGGCACCGCCCGCCGCGCCTGGCGCGAGCGCAACCCGGGTGTCGACCCGCTCGCGGCCGCGGTCGAGTCCGGCGCGAACGTGGGCAGCGCCTTCGGCAACGACTCCCGCGTCGCGCGCTTCGGCCGCTGGCTGCTGGTGGCCGTGTGCGCAGCCGTGACGCTCGTGATGGTCCTCGCCCTGCGCCGCGCGCTGACCGGCGAGACGCCGACGAGCGCCGGGGGAGTGGTCGTCATCGTCCTGCTCGGCCTCTTCGCCACCGTCATCGGCGTCATGGCCGCCATGCGCACCCGCCCGCGAGGCCGGTGACGGGCATGGGCGACACGTCGCCCGTTCCGGCGTGTCCACGGCCCCCCGGTCGCGGTCGCGGTCGCGGTCGCGGTCGCTCGAGCGGGCCCGGGTCGCCGGCCGCGCGGTCCTGAGCCCGGACGTCGGAGGGGGAACGCCGTGGCCATCTACCGCAAGGGGGCCGACCCGGTCGCACTGCGCGGCAGCGCCGAGCGTATCGACGCGCACGCCGGCGACCTCGAGTCGCTGCGCGGCGAGGCGACCCGGGCCGTGCACGGCCTCAAGGGCCACTGGGGCGGGGGAGGCCTCGACCACCTGCTCGACCGGTGGCCGTCGATCTCGACGCAGCTCGAGCGGGTCGGCGGCGACCTGGGACGCCTCGCGCAGGCTCTGCGCCGCAACGCGGCCGCCCAGGACGGGACGAGCGGCAGCGGCAGCGCCGACGACGGCTGGGCCCACACCGCGGCCGACCGCCACGCCGCCCAGCAGGCCCGCTACGACCTCGACGGCGACGGGGTGATCACCGACGAGGAGCGCGAGGCGGTCGTCACGGCCGACCTGATGGAGCGCCTCTTCGGCGGCACGGTGCCGCCCGAGCTGCTCCACCTGCGCGACGACGACTACGAGGGCATCCCGCAGGGGCAGGGCTACGACGGGGGCCGCGACGAGTTCCTCACGACCTACTACGCCAAGGACGGCGACACGTCCGAGGACGTCCGCCTGTCCATCCAGGACAAGCGCACCGGCTACGAGACGGCCTACGTCCAGTTCAAGGACGAGGACGGCGGCGAGCTCGGGCACGGAGGCGGCGTCGCGACCGACGGGCGCTGGGTCTACGTCTCCGACGGGGGCAAGGTCTACACGTACGACCGCTCGCTCATCGACGCCGCCGCGCCCGGCTCGCCCGTCACCGCTACGCACTCGCAGGACGTGCCGGTGAGCAGCTTCCTGAACCTCTCGCCCGACGGGCGCTACGCGTACGTCGGCGAGTGGGACAAGAACACCCTGCTGCCGGGCGACAGCAGCCCTGGTCACCCCGAGCTCTACCGCTACGAGGTCGACCACGAGACCGGCACGCTGGTGAACCAGTCGGGCCCGCAGCGCATCCCCAACAACGCGCAGGGCGTCGCCGCCACCGACGGTGGGCTGCTCTTCACGACGTCGTGGGGCGACAAGGCCGGGATCTCGCCCAACGAGCTCGTCTACCAGCCGTTCGACGGCGACCAGTCCGGCGGACTGCGCCTCGTCGACAGCGGCGACGCCCGTGACGTCGCGGAGGTGCCCTACTACGCCGAGGGCATCAACGTCATCGGCGACGACGTCTACGTCACCCACGAGAGCGGTGCGTCCGCGTACCAGGGCGAGGACGGCGAGACCCGCATCCAGCACCACGACCTCGACGACCTCGGCCTCGACCGCTGACCTGTCCGGCACGAACCGCCGCGCGGCTGCCTCGCCGGGCCGCCCCACGGCAGTCCTCGGCCGTATGCCGTCGGCGACGTCAAGGCGGTCGTGCGGACGTCTGGTGGGCGGCTGTGTTGCCGACAGGTGAACTCTCCGGCGACACGACGCCGCAACGGCTCTCAATCCGCGTCCCCGTCGGATCCGGGTCGTACCGTCGTCCCAACGGCCGACACCCGTCGGACGTTGCCAGGAGGCCCACCCATGGAGCGATCGCTCAGGACGGAGGGCCGGGCACGACGCCACCCTCTGGTGGCCGCCCGGCATCTCGGGAGCGATCAGGCGCGCTGAGCGCGCCGCGTAGGGAGTGGCACATGGCACGTACGACCCGTCAGGTCACGTCGGACGCCAGCACGACAGCCAGCAGCACGACCACCAAGCCGGCCGCGGCCTCCACACGCGCCACCACAGCAGCGACGGCACGCGACCGCGTGCCCGAGCACAAGACGTACGTCCTCGACACGTCGGTGCTCCTGTCCGACCCGCGGGCCATGCTCCGCTTCGCCGAGCACGAGGTCGTGCTGCCGGTCGTCGTGGTCACCGAGCTCGAGGGCAAGCGGCACCACCCCGAGCTGGGCTACTTCGCCCGCCAGGCCCTGCGGCTGCTCGACGACCTGCGCGTCAGCGAGGGGCGGCTCGACAAGCCGGTCGGTGTCGGCGACGACGGCGGCACGCTCCGCGTCGAGCTCAACCACACCGACCCGTCCTCGCTGCCGGCGGGCTTCCGTCTCGGTGACAACGACACCCGCATCCTGGCCGTCGCCAAGAACCTCGCGAACGAGGGCTGCGACGTGACCATCGTGTCCAAGGACCTCCCGATGCGCGTCAAGGCGTCCGCCTGCGGGCTGGAGGCCGAGGAGTACCGCCACGAGCAGGGGGTCGACACGGGCTGGACCGGCCTGCAGGAGCTCGAGGTCACGACCGACGAGCTCGACCAGCTCTACGACCGCGGCCGCGTCGAGCACGCGGGCGCGGCCGAGCTGCCGTGCCACACCGGTCTCGTCCTGCTCTCGCCGCGGGGAAGCGGTCTGGGGCGGGTCGGCGCCGACAAGCAGATCCGGCTCGTGCGCGGCGACCGCGACGCGTTCGGCCTGCACGGCCGCAGCGCCGAGCAGCGCATCGCCCTCGACCTGCTGCTCGACCCCGACGTCGGCATCGTCAGCCTCGGCGGCAGGGCCGGCACCGGCAAGTCGGCGCTCGCACTCTGTGCGGGCCTCGAGTCGGTGATGGAGCGCCGCATCCAGCGCAAGGTCCTCGTCTTCCGGCCGCTCTTCGCGGTGGGTGGCCAGGAGCTCGGCTACCTGCCCGGCACCGAGGCCGAGAAGATGAACCCGTGGGGGCAGGCGGTCTTCGACACCCTGAGCGCACTGGTCTCGACCGAGGTGGTCGAGGAGGTGATGGATCGGGGGCTGCTCGAGGTGCTGCCGCTCACGCACATCCGCGGCCGGTCGCTCCACGACGCCTTCGTCATCGTCGACGAGGCGCAGTCGCTCGAGCGCAACGTGTTGCTCACCGTGCTCTCGCGCATCGGCCAGAACTCGAAGGTCGTCCTCACCCACGACGTCGCCCAGCGCGACAACCTCCGCGTCGGTCGCCATGACGGCGTGGCCGCCGTCATCGAGAAGCTCAAGGGCCACCCGCTCTTCGCGCACGTCACCCTGACCCGGAGCGAGCGCAGCCCGATCGCGGCCCTCGTGACCGACATGTTGGAGGGACTGGACGTGTGACCTGAGTCACGTCACGCACGGCGCCCCCTGAGCACGACTTCGGGGGGCGCCGTGTTGTGGCACACAGGCGCAAAACACCCCAACCACCCATTACGGTTGGGCTCGAACTTGCTCTCGGGTGCCGCGCGCTGGCACCGTTGCTCATCGAAGGTCTCGGAACGATAACGCTCGCCGTGGGGTGCGATCGCTGTCGCAGCCTGGACCTCCCTCCCACACGACCAGTCTCCGGGACGGCCAGCTGCCGTCCCGCACCTGCGTCGAGCACTGACCCCGAACCCAGGAAGGCGTGACGTACGTTCATGGCACGGTATGAAGGCCGGCACCGCAACGCCCCGGCTCCCTCGACCGCCCCGCACGAGAAGCGCCCCACCCCGCCGGCGCGCGCGAGCGAGGCCGCGGCCACCCGCCGCAGCCGCCACGAGGCGACCCCGCAGCGCAAGCGCCACCTCGGCCGCCCGGTCCTCGCCGGCGCCCTGGCCCTCGGCCTCGGCGCGTCCGGCCTGGCGTACGCCAAGGCCACGAACATCATCGGCGCGGACTCCGCCGCCTTCGTCGTCGGCTCGGGCGTCGCCGCCCAGACCGACGAGCTGGCCCGCGCGACCACCGTCGACACGACCTACCGTGCCGCCGCCTCGGTCTCGCGCAACGAGCGCCGCACCGCGATCGCCGCCACCGGGCTGCGCACGGCCAAGGAGCTCGAGGCGAAGAAGAAGAAGGAGGCGGCCAAGCAGGCCGAGAAGGCCCGCGAGGCCGCCGAGAAGGCCGAGCGCGAGCGTGAGCGCCAGCGCGCCATCACGAACGCCAAGGAGGACCCGAAGGCCGCCGCCCGCGTGCTCATGGTCGACCAGGGCTGGACGAGCGACTCGCAGTACAACTGCCTCGTCAACCTCTGGACGGGTGAGAGCGACTGGCGCTGGTGGGCCGAGAACCCCAGCTCGGGCGCCTACGGCATCGTCCAGGCGCTGCCCGGCCGCAAGATGGCGACCATGGGCTCCGACTGGCGCACCAACCCCATCACGCAGATGAAGTGGGGCATGTGGTACATCAAGATGTCCTACGGCAACCCCTGCAACGCGTGGTCCACGTGGCAGGCGCGTTCGCCGCACTGGTACTGAGCAGCCGCGGTCGACAGACCGCCGACGTATGCCGTGTGGCCGGTTCCCAGCGGGGGCCGGCCACACGGCATACCTGCGTCTGCACCCGCTCGCGTGCGGGGCGCGCAGGGCGGCGGGTGGCGCTCAGATCTTGCGGAGCCGGACCCGGCGCACCTCGTGGTTGTCGCCCTTGGAGAGCACCAGGCTGGCCCGCGACCGGGTGGGCAGGATGTTCTCGACGAGGTTCGGGCCGTTGATCTCGCGCCAGATGCGGTTGGCGGTGGCGACCGCCTCCTCGTCGGACAGCACGGCATACCGGTGGAAGTACGAGTCGGGGTCGGAGAACGCGGTCTCGCGCAGGCGCAGGAAGCGCTCGACGTACCACTTGCGCACGTCGTCGACCCACGCGTCGACGTAGACGGAGAAGTCGAAGAAGTCGCTGACGGCGAGGCCGGTGCCGCGCACCGGGTGCACCTCGGGCGCCTGGAGCACGTTGAGGCCCTCGACGATGAGCACGTCGGGCTGGCGCACGACGATGCGCTCGCCGGGGACGATGTCGTAGGTGAGGTGCGAGTAGACCGGGGCGGTGACCTCGGCGCGTCCCGACTTGATCTCGGCGACGAAGCGCAGCAGGGCCCGGCGGTCGTAGGACTCGGGGAAGCCCTTGCGCTGGAGCAGCCCGCGGCGCTCGAGCTCGGCGTTGGGCCAGAGGAAGCCGTCGGTGGTGACGAGGGCGACGCGTGGGGTGTCGGGCCAGCGGGCGAGCATCTCGCGCAGGATGCGCGCCGTCGTCGACTTGCCGACGGCGACCGACCCGGCCACCCCGATGACGAAGGGGGTCTTGGCCGGGCGCTCGCCGAGGAAGTCGCTCGTGACCTGGTGCAGCTGCCGGGTCGCGCCGACGTAGAAGTTGAGCAGGCGCGACAGCGGCAGGTAGACCTCCTCGACCTCGTTGAGGTCGACCCGGTCGCCGAGGCCGCGCAGGCGCGCGAGGTCCGCGTCGTCGAGGTTGAGCGGCTGGTTCTCGCGCAGCCGTGACCACGCCGCCCGGTCGAACTCCACGTAGGGGGAGGGGATCGACCCGTTGCCGCCGTTGCTGCCGCTCGGCGTCTCCCTGGATGAGTCCGACACGGTGGCCATTGTGTCGGACGGGTGTCGGACGCGCGCCCGGAGGGTGGCGTCGGGCCCGTGGGCGGTCCCCTAGGCTGGACCTCATGTGTGGAATCGTGGGATACGTCGGCCGGACGAACGACGGCACGGCGCTCGATGTCGTCATGGAGGGCCTGGCCCGCCTCGAGTACCGCGGCTACGACTCCGCCGGTGTCGCCCTGCTCGACGGCGACCACGTCGAGACCCGCAAGAAGTCCGGCAAGCTCGCCAACCTCACCGCCGAGCTCGAGGCCGACCCGCTGCCCGCGTCCACCACCGGCATCGGGCACACGCGTTGGGCCACGCACGGCGGCCCCACCGACGAGAACGCACACCCGCACCGCGGTGGCGGGGACGGCAAGCTCGCCCTCATCCACAACGGCATCATCGAGAACTTCCACAGCCTCAAGAAGGGCCTGCTGGCGGACGGCGTCCAGTTCACGAGCGAGACCGACACCGAGGTCGTCGCCCACCTGCTCGCCGCCGCCTACGAGCGCGAGCACGACCTGACGGCCGCGATGCGTGCCGTCGTCGCCGACCTCGAGGGCGCCTTCACGCTGCTCGCGATCCATGCCGACCAGCCCGACGTCGTCGTCGGCGCCCGCCGCAACAGCCCCCTCGTCGTCGGTCTCGGCGACGACGCCAACTACCTCGGCTCCGACGTCGCCGCCTTCATCGGCCACACCCGTCACGCCCTCGAGCTCGCCCAGGACCAGATCGTCACGATCACGCCCGACGGCGCCACCGTCATCAACTTCGACGGCACGCCCGCCGAGGGCAAGGCGTACGAGGTGACGTGGGACGCCGCGGCCGCCGAGAAGGGCGGCTACGCGACCTTCATGGAGAAGGAGATCCACGACCAGCCGCACGCGGTGGCCGACACGCTGCTCGGGCGAACCGACGCCGACGGCCGGCTCGTGCTCGACGAGATGAGCATCTCCGAGGAGCAGCTGAAGAACGTCGACCGCATCACGATCGTCGCCTGCGGCACCGCCGCGTACGCCGGCATGACCGCCAAGTACGCCATCGAGCACTGGACCCGCATCCCGGTGGAGGTCGCGCTCGCCCACGAGTTCCGCTACTGCGACCCCATCGTCAACGAACGCACGCTCGTCGTCTCCATCAGCCAGTCGGGCGAGACGATGGACACCCTCATGGCCGTCAAGCACGCCCGCGAGCTCGGCGCGCTCACCGTCTCGGTGTGCAACACGCACGGATCGACGATCCCGCGCGAGTCCGACGCGGTGCTCTACACGCACGCCGGTCCCGAGATCGCCGTCGCCTCGACGAAGGCGTTCCTCGCGCAGATCACCGCCTGCTACGTGCTCGGCCTCTACCTCGCGCAGCTGCGCGGCGGGTCCTTCGCCGACGACGCGGCCGCGGTGATGAAGGAGCTCGGGCAGGTCCCGGCCAAGATCGAGACCCTGCTCGGCCAGATGGGCCGCGTCAAGGAGATCGCGAAGTTCATGGCCGACACCCGCTCGGTCCTCTTCCTCGGCCGCCACGTCGGCTACCCGATCGCGATGGAGGGCGCGCTCAAGCTCAAGGAGCTCGCCTACATCCACGCCGAGGGCTTCGCCGCCGGCGAGCTCAAGCACGGCCCGATCGCGCTCATCGAGCCGGGCCAGCCGGTCTTCGTCGTCGTGCCCTCGCCGACGAGTGAGCACGGCCTGCACGGCAAGGTCGTCTCCAACATCCAGGAGATCCGCGCCCGCGGCGCCCGCACGCTCGTGATCGCCGAGGAGGGCGACGAGGCCGTCGAGCCCTTCGCCGACGAGGTCATCCGCGTGCCCGCGACCTCGCCGCTGCTGGCGCCGCTGCTCACCGTCGTGCCGCTCCAGGTCTTCGCGCTCTGGCTCTCCACCGCCAAGGGCCTCGACGTCGACCAGCCGCGCAACCTCGCCAAGTCGGTCACGGTCGAGTGACGTGATCGTCGGGGTCGGCATCGACGTCGTCGACATCGCGCGCTTCGAGGAGACGCTGCAGCGCACGCCGGCGCTGCGCGAGCGACTCTTCACGCCGGAGGAGCGCGGGCTCGGCATCGCCTCCCTTGCAGCGCGGTTCGCCGCGAAGGAGGCGCTGGCCAAGTCGCTCGGTGCACCGGGCGGCATGGAGTGGACCGACGCCCGCGTCGTGACCAACGACGACGGCCGCCCCTCGCTCGAGATCGGCGGCACGGTGCGCGCTCGCGCCAACACGCTCGGGGTCGACTCGTTCCACCTGTCCATGTCGCACGACGCGGGCATCGCGTCGGCCGTCGTCGTCGCGGAGGGCTGATGATCAGCGCCCACTCCATCGAGGCCGTGCGGGCCGCCGAGCAGGCCGCCATGGCAGACCTGCCCGAAGGCAAGCTCATGGCGCGCGCCGCGCTCGGTCTGGCCGAGGTCGCCGCTGCGCGGCTGTCGGACACCGAAGGCACGACGGTCGTCGGGCTCGTCGGTGGCGGCGACAACGGCGGGGACACCCTGTATGCCGTCGCCCACCTCGCCGAGGCGGGCTACGCCGCCGCCGTGGTGCTGCTCGCGTCGTCCGGCCGTGACGGGGTCCACGCGGGCGGTCTGGCGGCCGCCGAGGCCGCCGGGGTCATGGTCCACCTCGCGTCCGGCGGACCCGGGGAGGCCGCGAGCCCCGACGCGCTGGGTGATGCCGCCGACGTCGTCGCCGAGGCGGACCTCGTGCTCGACGGCATCGTCGGCATCGGCGGACGCCCCGGCCTGCGTCCCGAGGCGGCCCGGCTCGTCGACGCCATCGACGACGACGCGTGGGTCATCGCCGTCGACGTCGCCAGCGGGCTCGACCCCGCAGGCGGCGCGGGCGAGGACGACGCCGTCTGGGCCGACGAGACGGTCACGTTCGGCACCCCGAAGCCGGCGCACCTGCTGCCTGCGGGCGAAGGTGCCACCGGCGTGCTCACCGTCGTCGACATCGGCGTCCCCTTCGGCGACGTGCCGGCCGCCGTGGAGCGGTTCACCTGGGACGACGTCGCCGCTCTCTGGCCGGTGCCGCACGCGTCCGACGACAAGTACTCCCGCGGCGTGCTCGGCGTCGTCGCCGGCAGCGAGGCCTACCCGGGTGCTGCCGTGCTGTGCACGACGGCCGCGGCCGAGGCCGGCGTCGGGATGATCCGCTACGTCGGCACGCCGACCCCGGTCGGCCTCGTGCACCACGCCGTCCCGGAGGCGGTCGTCGGCGCCGGACGGGTCCAGGCGTGGGTCGTCGGCCCGGGCCTCGACGCGCAGGCCGACGACGACTCGGCTAAGGCACAGCTCGACGCGGCCCGCGATGCCCTGGCCTCCGACCTGCCCGTGGTCGTCGACGCCGGCGGCCTCGACCTCGTCTCGGGCGACCCCCGCGATGCCCCCACCGTGCTGACGCCCCACGCCGGTGAGCTGGCCCGCCTGCTGGCCCGCCTCGACGGGTCGACCGGCCGGAACGAACCCGCCGAAGGCGACGCCGCAGGCTCAGGGCACTCCGACGATCCGGCCGACCGGCCCGCTGTCACCACCGACGACGTCAAGGCCGACCCGCTCGGCCACGCCCGGCGCCTCGCCGAGCTCACCGGGGCGACCGTCCTGCTCAAGGGCTCCACGACGCTCGTGGTGACCGAGGGCCACGCCGTGCGCTCCCAGGCCGACGCCCCGACGTGGCTGGCCACCGCGGGCGCGGGCGACGTCCTGTCCGGCGTCGTGGGCACGCTGCTCGCGGCGGGCCTCCAGCCGCACGACGCCGCCTCCCTCGGCGCGCTCGTGCACGGCGTTGCCGCCGACCGAGCCTCCGGCGGGGGCCCGCTGCGGGCGCTCGCGGTGGCCCACGGCATCCGGCCCGCCGTGCGCGACCTGCTCGCACGGGGACGGTCAGCACCGGGGTGACCGGCAGGGCCGCCGCCGCCCTGCCCCGCTCAGCGACCCACCCCACGAACTGCGAGACTGCACCCATGAGCACCATCGACGCCGCCGAGGCCGCCGACGCCGGGAGTGCGGCCGTGCCCCCCGAGCGCCTCGTGCCCGACACCCGTGGCCTCACGGTGTGGGCCGAGATCGACCTGACGGCCCTCGAGGCCAACGTGCGCACCCTCCGCGCCCTCGCGCCGGCGTCGGAGTTCATGGCCGTCGTCAAGGCCGACGCCTACGGCCACGGCCTGCTGCCGGTGGCGCGGGCCGCCCTGCGCGGCGGCGCGACCTGGCTCGGGGCGGCCCAGTTCGCCGAGGCCTTCGCCCTGCGTGACGCCGGGATCACGACCCGGCTGCTGACCTGGCTGAGCGTGCCGGGCTCCGACTTCGCCGGTGCCGTCGGCCGCGACATCGACCTGTCCGCCTCCGCCCCGTGGGTGCTCGACGAGATCGCCGCCGCAGCTGCCGCCCTCGGTCGCACCGCCCGCGTGCACCTCAAGGTCGACACCGGTCTGGGGCGCGGCGGCGCCTACGGCGCAGACTGGGGCACCCTGGTGGCGCACGCCCGGCGCCTCGAGGCCGAGGGCACCGTCCGCGTCGTCGGCATCTGGACCCACTTCGCCCACGCCGACTCGCCCGAGCACCCCACCGTGCTCGCCCAGCAGGAGCGCTTCCTCGAGGCGGTCGCCGAGGGCGAGCAGGCCGGCATACGCCCGGAGGTGCGGCACCTCGCCAACTCTGCCGCGACCCTCGTGCACCCCTCGGCGCACGCCGACCTCGTGCGGCCCGGCATCGCCATGTACGGCCTCACGCCCGTGCCACAGGTCGACGACGACTTCGGGCTGCGCCCGGTCATGACGCTGCGGGCCCGGCTCGCCCTCGTCAAGCAGCTGCCCGCGGGGCAGGGGATCAGCTACGGCCACGCCTACGTGCCCGACGTCGACACCGTGGTCGGCCTCGTGCCCGCCGGCTACGCCGACGGCATCCCGCGCAACGCCACGAACGTCGGGCCGCTGCTCGTCGACGGGCGCCGCACCACGATCGCCGGCCGGGTCTGCATGGACCAGCTCGTCGTCGACCTCGGGCCGGGTTCCACGGCCCGGGCCGGCGACGTCGTCACGCTCTTCGGCGGGGCACCCGGCGAGCCCACCGCCCAGGACTGGGCCGACGCCACCGACACCATCAGCTACGAGATCGTCACCCGGCTCGGGGCGCGGGTGCCGCGACTGCTCATCGGCGACGAGGGCGCGCCCGCCACGCACGCCGACGGCTCGGATGTCACCACGGCCGGCGCCACCACGGCCGGCGCCGCCACGGCCGACGCCGCCACAGCCGGCGCCGCCGTCGAAGCGGGGCTCGCATGAGCCCCCGCCGCAACCCCGTCATCGGCATCGCCGCCGCCACCCTGGGCGTGGCCGCCGGCGTCGCCGCCGGCATCGCCGCCGACCGCGCCGGCAAGCACCGCGCCGCGATGGCGGCCCTCGAGACCCCCGAGCTGCTCGACATCGAGCCCGACGAGCAGCACGTCGTCCTCACCGACGACGGCGTGGCGCTGCACGTCGAGATCGACCTGCCGACCCCCGAGGCGGCAGCAGCGGCGGCGGACGGCTCGACCCGCCACGGCCGCGCCGACGAGCTGCCCACGGTCGTGCTCACCCACGGCTACTGCCTCAGCCTGCGCTGCTGGGTCTACCAGCGCCGCGCCCTCAAGGAGGCCGGCTACCGGGTCGTCTCGTGGGACCAGCGCGGTCACGGCCGCTCCGGGCGCGGCGAGAAGGAGAGCTACACGATCGACCGCATCGGGCAGGACCTGCGCACCGTCCTGGCCGAGATGGCGCCGGAGGGCGACCTCGTGCTGGTCGGGCACTCGATGGGCGGCATGACGATGCTGGCGCTCGGCGAGCACGACCCGAAGCTGGTGCTCGACCGCGTCGTCGGGGCGGGCTTCGTCGCGACCAGCCCGGGCGGCCTCATGCTCGCCAACGGTGGCCGCGTCGCCACCTTGGGCCGGCTCATGCTGGAGCGGCTGGGGCCCGGCGTGCTCGGCTCGCTCGCGCGTCGCCCCGAGGTGTTCACCAGGATGCGGCGCGCGGCCCGCGACCTCGAGCACTTCATGGTCGAGCAGAACTCGTTCGCGTCGCCGGTGCCCCGCTCGGTCGTGCGCTACACCGCCGACATCCTGCTCGGCACCCCGCTCGACGTCGTCAACGACTACCTCCAGACGTTCGACGGCTTCGACAAGCGACCGGCCCTCGGCGAGTTCCGCAACGCGGTGGTGCTCGTCTTCAACGGGCGCGAGGACATCCTCACCCCGCCGTCGCACAGCGAGCTCATCGTCGAGGGCATCCCCGGCGCCGAGCACATCGTCGTCAACGACGCCGGGCACGTCATCATGCTCGAGCACCCCGACCTGCTGAACGCCCACCTCATCCAGCTCGTCGACCAGGCCACCCGTGCCCGCGCCGAGCAGATCGAGGTCTCGAAGCAGCCGCGCGTGCGCCGCGTCGTCACCGACGTCGCGAAGAACCGGCGCCAGCGCCGGCTCGAGAAGGAGGCGGCCGACCTCGTGCGGACGGGCCGCAGCAAGGCGGCCCGCGCGAAGACGCCGCATTCCTCGACCCCCCGCGCGAAGGGGGCCTGAGCACGATGGGCGAACGAGCGGGCAACCGGCGCGAGGTGCGCTGGTCATCCCTCGCGCAGACCCAGGACTTCGGGCGTCGGCTCGGGGCGCTGCTCCGCGGCGGCGACGTGCTCGTGCTGACCGGAGACCTCGGGGCGGGCAAGACCACCCTGACCCAGGCCGTCGCCGAAGGGCTCGGCGTGCGCGGGCCGATCACGTCACCGACCTTCGTCATCGCCCGGGTGCATCCCTCGCTCGTCGGCGGCCCCGAGCTCGTGCACGTCGACGCCTACCGCCTCGGCAGCGCCCTCGAGCTCGACGACCTCGACCTCGACGCCGACCTCGACGCCAGCGTCACCGTCGTCGAGTGGGGTGCGGGTCTCGCCGAGCAGCTCAACGACACGCGACTCGAGCTCACCATCACGGGGGACGACGAGCGCACCGTCGAGCTCACCGGCGTCGGCTCCCGCTGGGACGCCGTGCTCGACGAGCTGGCCCCGCGCTCCTGACGCGCCGCCCGACCGCGCCGTCCAGCGCGACGGTGGGCCTCGGATAGCCTGACGACCGTGCTCCTGCTCGCGATCGACACGTCCACGACGGCCATCACCGTCGGGCTGCACGACGGCACGTCGGTGGTGGCCGAAGAGACGACCCTCGACGCCCGTGCCCATGCCGAGCACCTCGCGCCCGGCATCAGCGCCGCCCTCCGCGCCGCGGGTGCCGCGCCCGGTGACGTGACGGACGTCGTCGTCGGCATCGGGCCCGGCCCGTTCACCGGCCTGCGCGTCGGCATCGTCACCGGCCGCACCTTCGCGTTCGCGCTCGGCCTGCCGGTGCGGGGGCTCACGAGCCTCGACGCACTCGCCCACGAGGCCTGGACGGACGGCCACCGCGGAGACCTCCTCGTCGCGACCGACGCCCGCCGCAAGGAGGTGTATGCCGCCGCGTACGCCCTGGGTGACGACGGAGCCGCCCGCGCCAGTGCGCCGGCGGTCGCTCGCGCAGCGGACCTGCCGCCCGAGCTGCGTGCCCTGCCGTGCGCAGGGCGGGGCCCCTCGCTCTACCCCGAGGCCCTGCCGCACGCGGCGGGACCCCTGGACGTCAGCGGGGGAGCGCTGGCCGACCTCGCCGTGCGCCGACTCCCGCGAGACACCGGCGACACCCCGGCCACGGGGCTCCAGTGGGTCGACCCGGGACACGGCTTCGACGGGCTCGAGCCGCTCTACCTGCGCCGCCCCGACGCCGCGCCGGCACCGCCGTCGAAGAAGTCGACGCTCGGATGACCGTGGCGACCACAGACCCGACGGCCCCGACCGGGGGCCCCGAACCCTCCGACGGTGCCGGCATGTCGCCCGACGTGAGGCTGCGCGACCTCGAGTGGACCGACCTCGCCCGTCTCGCCGAGCTCGAGCAGGAGCTCTTCGCCGACGACGCGTGGTCCGAGGCGACGTGGTGGAGCGAGCTGGCCGCCCGTCCGCGCCGTGACTACGTCGTCGCAGTGAGCGCCGACGGGAGCACCGCCGGGTATGCCGGCCTCGACGTCTCGGGTGACGTCGCCGACGTCATGACGGTGGCCACCGCGCCGGCTGCGCAGGGCCGGGGCATCGGTCGGCTGCTGCTCGACGAGCTCGTTCGGCGGGCCGTCGCCCGTGGCGTCGAGGCGGTGCTCCTCGAGGTGCGCGCCGACAACGACGCCGCACGCCGGCTCTACGACCGCGCCGGCTTCGAGGTCATCTCGGTCCGCCGCCGCTACTACCAGCCGGGGGACGTCGACGCGCTCGTCATGCGTCTCCTCGTCCCGAAGGGAGACGCATGAGCGACGAGCCCCTCGTCCTCGGCATCGAGACGTCCTGCGACGAGACCGGGGTCGGGATCGTGCGCGGCCAGACGCTGCTCGTCGACACGGTCGCGAGCAGCGTCGACGAGCACGCACGCTTCGGCGGCGTCGTCCCCGAGGTCGCGAGCCGGGCGCACCTCGAGGCCATGATCCCGACCATCGAGCGTGCCTGCCGCGACGCCGGGGTGCAGCTGCGCGACCTCGACGCCATCTCCGTGACGTCCGGTCCCGGTCTCGCCGGCGCGCTGCTCGTCGGCGTCGCCTCGGCCAAGGCCCTCGCGCTCGCCCTCGGCAAGCCCCTCTACGGCGTCAACCACCTCGCGTCGCACGTCGCCGTCGACATCGTCGAGCACGGCCCGCTGCCCGAGCCGACGATGGCGATGCTCGTCTCCGGCGGGCACTCCTCGCTGCTGCTCGTCCCCGACGTCACCAACGACGTGCGCTCGCTCGGCTCGACGATGGACGACGCCGCCGGAGAGGCCTTCGACAAGGTCGCCCGCGTGCTCGGCCTTCCCTTCCCCGGCGGCCCGCACGTCGACCGGGCCGCCCGCGACGGCAACCGGATCGCCATCGACTTCCCGCGAGGGTTGACGACCGGGCGCGACATGGAGCGGCACCGCTTCGACTTCTCGTTCTCGGGGCTCAAGACGGCCGTCGCGCGCTGGGTCGAGACCCGGCACCGTGCGGGGGAGTCGGTGCCCGTCGCCGACGTCGCAGCCAGCTTCCAGGAGGCCGTCGTCGACGTGCTGACCCGCAAGGCCCTGCTCGCCTGCAAGGAGCACGACGTCGACCACCTGCTCATCGGCGGCGGCGTCGCAGCGAACTCCCGCCTGCGGGCACTCGCCGAGGAGCGGTGCGCCAAGGCCGGAGTGACCCTGCGCGTGCCGCGTCCCGGGCTGTGCACCGACAACGGCGCGATGGTGGCAGCACTCGGCGCCCAGATGGTGTCGAAGGGGCGCGAGCCGAGCGACCTCGGTCTGCCGACGGACTCGTCGATGCCGGTCACCCTCGTCCAGGCATAGCCCGGCTCACACGCTCGGCGGTCACCCGGCTCGGCAAGTCCGCCGGGCTGAGCCCGTCGGGCGCGCGGGGACCCTCGCGGCGTGGAGCGCCGGCGGCCGTATGCCGGTACGTCGGCTCCCAGCGTCCGCCGGCCGCCGCCGCTCGCGTCCCCGCCCGCCCCCCTGCGGGAAGGGGCCCGTGGTCAGCTGCAGGTGGCGAGGCCGCGGCGCAGCTTGAGGTCGACGACGCGGGTGGTCGCGGCCTGGACGAGCGTGGCGAAGGCGGGGTCGGCGGCCATCGTGCGGGTGATCGCGTCGTGCATCGCGGGGATCGTCGAGGGCCGGGCGGTCAGGGTGATGTCGCCCCCGGCCTGGATGAAGCGCGTCGCGCGCTGGGCCACCGGCACGGCGGCGAGGGCCTTGGCGGCGCCGACGTCGTCGGTGATGACGACCCCGTCGTAGGAGAGCCGGCCGCGCAGCAGGTCGGTCACGATCGCCCTGGAGAACGTGGCGTTGGTGCCGGGGTCGATGCGGCTGTAGATGGCCGAGCCGACCATGACGAGCTCGACCCCGTCCTGGATGCCGGTGCGGAACGGCTCGAGGAACGGGTCGTCGACGGTCGTGGTGCGGTCGGTGATGCCGCTGGACGTGAAGTCGGTGTTGCCGGTGATGCGGCCGATGCCGGGGAAGTGCTTGACGGTCGAGGCCACGCCGCCGGCGCGCATGCCGGCGATGAAGGCGCCCACCATCCGCGACACCCGCTCGGGGTCGCTCGAGAACTGCCGGTCGTGCTGCCCGATGGGCCCGTTCGCGCGACCGACCGACGTCGGCACGGTATCGGCGACCGGGGCCAGGTTGACGTTGATGCCGGCAGCGCGCAGCTGGTCGGCCCAGCGGGTGGCGTCGGCGGTGAGCTCGCCCGGCGAGCCCTGGTTCTGGACGCGGGCCGACGGCATACGCGTGAAGCCGTCGCCGCGCAGCTGCTGCACCTGGCCGCCCTCCTGGTCGGCGGCGAGGAAGAGCCCGAGGCCGGCCGTGGCGCGGTCGGAGGCCAGGCTCGCGAGGTGTCGCGTCGTCGCCCGAACGCGGTCGGCGCCGTTGAACCAGCCGCCGAGGAGGATCACGCCGCCGAGGTGGCGCTTGGCGATGAGCGCATCGAGGCTCGTGCGGCGCGCCCCCGTGTCGAGGCCGACCATGAGCAGCTGACCGGCGCGCTCGCCGGCGTCCATGCGGGCGACGATGCTCGGAGCACAGGAGGTGGAGCCGCCCGCCGTCGCAGTGGGGGAGGGCGTCGGCGCGGTGGTCGTCGGGCGGCTCGAGGTGGTCGACGGCGTCGCGCTCGTGGTGCTGCTGGGCGACGTGGTGGAGGAGCCGGCCGCACTGCTCGACGTGCTGGTCGACGTGCTGGTCGACGTGGGCGCGGACGAGCAGGCGGCGACCGTCGACACGACGGCGGCGAGCGTGGCGAGCCTCCGGATGGTCGTCGGCAGGCGGCGTCGGCTGGGGCTCTGGCGCATCATCCGACCCTATCTCGCCCCGCCTCGAGCTTCGTGGGGCCGTGGGTGCGGTGCGACGCTCCGTGCGCCCCGCCGCGACAACGGTGGCCCGGCGACGGGGCACGGCACCACCCGGTACGTTGCCGCTGTGACGACCGAACCCACTCCCGTCGTGCTCGACGTCGACACCGGCGTCGACGACGCGTGCGCCCTGCTGCTCGCAGCGCTGCACCCGGCTCTCGACCTCCGCGCGGTGTCGTGCGTCGGCGGCAACGCCCCCGTGGACGACGTCGTGCGAAACACGCTCACGGTGCTGGAGACGGCGGGCCGCGCCGACGTGCCCGTCGCGCGTGGCGCCGAGCGGCCGCTCCTCGAGCCGCCGCTGCACGCCCGACACGTCCACGGCGAGGACGGCATGGGCGACCTCGGGTGGCCCGCACCGTCGCTCGCGCCCGACCCTCGCCATGCCGTGGAGCTGCTCCGGGACGTATGCCGTGAGGCCGCCGTCGCCGGCCGCCCCGTCACCCTCGTGCCCCTCGCCCCCCTGACGAACATCGCCCTGCTGCTGCGCACCTACCCCGACGTGGCGGCGGGCATCTCGGAGATCGTCTTCATGGGCGGAGCGGCCAACGTCGGCAACGCGACGGCGTCGGCCGAGTTCAACGTCTTCCACGACCCCGAGGCCGCTGCGGTCACGCTCGATGCCGCGGCCGACCTCGGCATCCGCGTCACGATGTACGGCCTCGACGTGTTCTACGACCCGGTCATCTCGACCGAGGCGGCGGCCGAGCTCGTCGCCGTCGGCGGGCGCGGGCCGGCCGAGTTGGGCGGCCGGTTGATGGACTTCCAGCGCGAGCGGCTGGGCGGCCAGGACGCGACGATCGGCGACGCCGGTGCCGTCTGCGCGGTCATCGACCGCGAGGCCCTGCGCACCCAGGTGCTGCCGATCCGCGTCGAGCTCGCGGGCCACTGGTCGCGGGGGCGCACCATCGTCGACCGCCGCGACTGGAGCGGGGCGATCAAGCACGACCCGCACGGTGAGGCCCCGGTCCGCGTGGACGTGGCCCTCGGCGTCGACGGTGGCCGCTACGCCCGGCTGTGGGCCGACACCCTGCTCGGCCGCGTGGGGCAGCGCTGATGGGTCGCGTGGTGGTGCTCGGCTCGCTCAACGTCGACGTCGTGACCCGCGTGGAGCGGCACCCCCTGCCCGGCGAGACCCTGCTCGGCGAGGCGGACGGACGGTTCGCCGGCGGCAAGGGCGGCAACCAGGCCATGGGGGCCCGCCGCGCGGGGGCAGACGTCGTCATGGTCGGTGCCGTCGGCGCCGACGAGGCCGGAGACGCCTACCTGGCTCGGCTGCACGCCGCCGGCATCGGGACGGCCGTGACGCGCGACCCTGAGGCGCCGACGGGCACCGCGTACATCGCCGTCGACGACGCGGGCGAGAACACCATCATCGTCGTGCCGGGCGCCAACGGCCTCGTGCGGGACGAGTCGGTGGCATCGGTCGGGATCGGCCCGGGCGACGTGCTGCTGTGCTCCCTCGAGGTGCCGCTCGACACCGTCGCCCGGACGGCGCTCGCAGCGCGCCGGGCGGGTGCCCGGGTCGTGCTCAACATGGCCCCGTACGCGCCCCTGCTGTGGGACGCAGTCGCCGTGTGCGACCCCGTCGTCGTCAACGAGTCGGAGATGCGGCAGCTCGCCGACTCCGACCTCGTGCCCGGCTCGCTGCTCGTCACGTTCGGCGCGGCGGGGGCCCGCTGGGGTGAGCACCAGGTCGACGGCATACCGGTGGATGCGGGCGACGTGGTGGACACGGTCGGCGCGGGCGACGCGTTCTGCGGGGCGCTGGCCGCCGCCCTGGCGGCAGGAGCCGACGACGCGGCGGCGCTCGAGGCGGCCAACCGCGCCGGCGCCGAGGCGGTGCGCTGGGCCGGGGCCCAGCCCGACGCCGCCCTCTGACTCGACGTGAGCCGTGTGTATCTTGACGGTTACGTAACCGACAAGTTACGTTTGGGGCGTGAGCGGGACCTTCGAGGCACTGAGCGACCCGACGCGTCGCGCGATCGTCGAGCACCTCGCGCGTGAGGAGCTGACGGCGGGCGACGTCGCGGCGCTCTTCGACACGGCCCGGCCCGGCATCTCGAGGCACCTGCGGGTGCTGCGCGACGCCGGCGTGGTCGAGGCCGAGGCGGTCGCCCAGCGGCGGGTCTACCGCCTGGTGCCCGGCGCGCTCGACGAGGTCGAGCAGTGGTGCCGCGAGGTCCGCTCGTTCTGGGGGCGGCGACTCGACGCCCTCGACACCGAGATCGCCCGCGGCGCGCGGGCCCGACGACAGGACGAGGGATGAATGAGCTGCTGCAGGTGCTGGGCCGGATAGAGCGCAGCGACGACGCCGTGGCCGTCGTCTTCGAGCGGCTCTACGCGACGACGGTCGACGACCTCTGGCAGGCCTGCACCGACCCCGACCGGCTCGCGCGGTGGTTCGCCCCGGTGTCGGGCGACCTGCGCGACGGTGGCGCCTTCACCATCCACTTCGACCACGCCGACACCCCGGTGTGCCGGGTCGTCGAGTGCGCAGCCCCCGGTCGGCTCGTCTGGGAGTGGCCGGTGGGGGAGGCTGCCAGCCTCGTCACGGTCGGCATCGCCGGCGACGGCGACGGGGCGCGTCTCACGCTGCGGCACGAGCGACTCTCACCCGGTCAGGCAGCCGGGTACGCCGCCGGCTGGGACACCTACGTGCGTCGGCTCGACGCCGACCTGTCCGGTGCCGCGATGCCGGACTGGGAGGCCACGTGGAGCGCCCTGCACGCCCGGTATGCCGCCTCGTCGGGCCTCGGCCGTCAGTGAGGCCCGTGAGCCGACCCCGTGGGTCGAGTGCCCAGTTCCTCGCCCCGGAGACAGCCGCGCAGCCACCACCCATTGGTCGAGTGCTCAATTCCCGACGTCCCTCCGTCTAGAAACTGAGCACTCGACCGGGGCCTGGCGTTGGGAGCTGAGCACTCGACCGGGGCCTGGCGTTGGGAACTGAGCACTCGAGGGGGGCTTGGCGTTGGGAACTGAGCACTCGAGGGGGGTCGGGGAGGTCGGTCAGGCGGGGGTGACGACGACGGCGGCCTGGGCGCCGCCGACGCGCGTCAGCACGAGGATCGCCTCCGACCCGCCCTTGCCGCGGCCGGTCATCTTCAGCTGCCGGCGCAGCACGTCGGCGTCGAGGGGGACGCCGCGCTTCTTGATGGTGACGCGGTCGTGGCCCTGGTCGCGCAGCCAGCGGGCCAGTCGCTTCGTCGACAGCGGCATCGCCTCGACCACGCGGAACCGGCGCGCCCACGGCAGGTCGCGCGCCACCGCGCTCGTCACGTAGCCCACGCCGGTGGCCAGCTCGGTCCCCTCGACCGCCGACACGAGGGCCCCGGTGAGGCCGGCGCGGATCACGGCGCGGTCGGGCTCGTAGAGCCACTCGCCCATCTCGTTGACCGAGCCCAGGACGGGGTGGTGCGCGCCGTCGGCCGCGTCGTCCTCGGTGACGACGGACGTCGACGTCTCGGTGCACACCGCGGCGGTGCGGCCGGTCGTCGACACGAGCGGGCCCCACCAGACGGCGCACTCGAGCACCTCGCCGTGCCAGGAGGTCCACTGGGCCTCCGCCCCCCGCGGCACGGACCCGTGGGGGAAGGCGGGGGAGAGCTTCGCGCCGGTCGCGGGCACGGCATCGGCGAAGGCCAGCACCTGCGACCACGACGGCGAGATGGCATCGAGCGAGAAGACTCGCTTGGTGCGGCCCTGCACGTCGGCCACTCCGCGAACGCGGCGGGCGGGGTCGAGCCACACGCCGACGTGGCGGTGGGCGTCACCCGGCGGCAGGCGTACGTCCTCGGCGAGCCCGTGGGTGACCCGGGCCGACGGCCAGTGCCGCAGGTTGACGGCGGCGACGCGGGCCGTGGCGTCGTCCGCGTCCACGGCGTGCACCGTGAGGTCGAGGCCGGCGAAGGCCATCGCGTCGGCGCCGAGCCCGCACCCGAGGTCGTGCACCTCGCGGACCCCCGCGCTGACGTAGCGGTGCGCGTGCCGGGCGGCGATCGCGAGCCGGGTCGCCTGCTCGAGGCCGTCGGCGGTGAAGAGCATGCCGGCCGCGAAGTCACCGAACTTCTCGGTGCCGCGTGAACGCAGCCGCGACTGCGTCATCGCGGCGGCGACGAGGTCGGCCGCGAAGCCCGCCTCGCGGAGGCGGTCCTGGAGGTGGAGCGACCCGGCTTCGTCGTAGGGCGGCAGCGACTGGAGCAGCGCCCAGCCCTCACCCGTCGCGAGGCGATCGACCATGGCGGCGTCCATGCGCACATCCTGCCAGCGAGGACGGTCCGACCCGCTCGGGGCGACGCGCGACGGATTCTGGCACTCGACTTGACCGAGTGCTAACCGAAACCTAGATTTCTTCCTGTTGGCACTCTCCACCCGGAAGTGCCAGCGTCCTCCTCGAGGGAGGTCGACCCCCGCGACGGCGACCAGTCTCGAGAGCCCACAGTCCGCAATCCAGTTTTCGACTGTCCCGAAGGGAAGGTCACCACCGTGTCGGTTTCCATCACGCCGCTCGAAGACCGCATCGTCGTCAAGTCCCTCGAGGCCGAGCAGACCACCGCGTCCGGCCTCGTCATCCCGGACACCGCCAAGGAGAAGCCGCAGGAGGGCGAGGTCCTCGCCGTCGGCCCCGGCCGCTTCAACGACAACGGCACCGAGCGCGTGCCGCTCGACGTCAAGGTCGGCGACAAGGTCATCTTCAGCAAGTACGGCGGCACCGAGGTCAAGTACGGCGGCGAGGAGTACCTCATCCTCTCCGCGCGCGACGTCCTCGCGATCGTCGGCTGACCCGACGCCGTATGCCGTGACGCACCCCGGTGAGCCCCGCTGGGGTCTCCCCGGGGTGCGCCTCGTTCGGCCCCTCGCCTGACCGGGCACGATCGTATCCGCCCGGAATCCCCAAGAACCGCAAAGCAACCCGAGCCAAAGGAACACCATGGCCAAGCAGCTGGAGTTCGACGACTCCGCCCGCAAGTCGCTCGAGCGCGGCGTCAACGCGCTCGCCAACGCCGTCAAGGTGACGCTCGGCCCGAAGGGCCGCAACGTCGTCATCGACAAGAAGTGGGGCGCCCCCACGATCACGAACGACGGCGTGACCATCGCCCGCGAGATCGAGCTCGAGGACCCCTACGAGAACCTCGGCGCCCAGCTCGCCAAGGAGGTCGCGACCAAGACGAACGACGTCGCCGGTGACGGCACGACGACCGCGACCGTGCTCGCCCAGGCCATGGTCAAGGAGGGCCTGCGCAACGTAGCCGCCGGCGCCGCCCCGGCCGCGCTCAAGCGCGGCATGGACAAGGCCGTCACCGCGGTCAACGACCGCCTCCTCGAGAACGCCCGCGAGGTCGACGGCAAGGACGAGATCGCCTCCGTCGCGACCCTCTCCGCCCAGGACGCCACCCTCGGCGGCCTCATCGGCGAGGCGTTCGACAAGGTCGGCAAGGACGGCGTCATCACCGTCGAGGAGTCCTCGACGACCGCCACCGAGCTCGAGTTCACCGAGGGCATGCAGTTCGACAAGGGCTACCTCTCGGCCTACTTCGTCACCGACACGGAGCGCATGGAGACCGTCCTCGAGGACGCCTACGTGCTCATCAACCAGGGCAAGATCTCCGCGGTCGCGGAGATCCTCCCGGTGCTCGAGAAGGTCGTGCAGTCGGGCAAGCCGCTGCTCATCATCGCCGAGGACGTCGACGGCGAGGCCCTCTCGACGCTCGTGGTCAACAAGATCCGCGGCACGTTCAACGTGGCGGCCGTCAAGGCCCCCGGCTTCGGCGACCGCCGCAAGGCAATGCTCCAGGACATCGCGATCCTCACCGGTGGCCAGGTCATCGCCGAGGAGGTCGGCCTCAAGCTCGACCAGGCCGACCTGACCGTGCTCGGCCAGGCCCGCCGCATCGTCCTCACCAAGGACAACACGACGATCATCGACGGCAACGGCGACGAGTCCGAGGTGGCCGGCCGCGTGCACCAGATCAAGGCCGAGATCGAGCGCACCGACTCCGACTGGGACAAGGAGAAGCTCCAGGAGCGTCTCGCCAAGCTCGCCGGCGGCGTCTGCGTCATCAAGGTCGGCGCGCACACCGAGGTCGAGCTCAAGGAGAAGAAGCACCGCATCGAGGACGCGATCTCCGCGACGCGCGCCGCGATCGAGGAGGGCATCGTCGCCGGTGGCGGCACCGCCCTCATCCACGCCGCCTCGGCTATCGACAGCCTCGAGCTCACGGGCGACGAGGCCACCGGTGCCAGCATCGTGCGCAAGGCCGTCGCCGAGCCGCTGCGCTGGATCGCCGAGAACGCGGGCCACCAGGGCTACGTCGTCACCTCCAAGGTGGCTGCGCTGCCGATCGGCCAGGGCCTCAACGCGGCGACCGGCGAGTACGGCGACCTCATCGCCGCCGGCGTCATCGACCCGGTCAAGGTGACCCGCTCCGCGCTGCGCAACGCCGAGTCGATCGCGTCGATGATCCTCACGACGGACACGCTCGTCGTCGACAAGCCAGAGGACGAGCCCGAGGCCGGCGGCCACGGTCACGGCCACGGCCACTGACCGACGTCTGACGCGTACGTCCGGCGTGCACGCCTGACGCACGACGAGGGCCGCTCCCCCGGGGAGCGGCCCTCAGTCGTGTCGGGCTCGTGTCGGGCTCGTGTCGTCGAAGGGCCCGTGTCGTCCAACGGGCCCGTCAGGGCTGCGTCAGGACGCTTCCTGGATGCCGTCGTAGAGCAGCTCGCGCTCGGACTCGGTGAGCCCGCCCCAGACGCCGTACGGCTCGCGGACCTCGAGGGCGTGCGAGCGGCAGGCGGCCACGACGGGGCAGGCGGCGCAGACGGCCTTGGCCTGGGCGTCGCGGTTGCGGCGGCGTGGGCCGCGCTCTCCCTCGGGGTGGAAGAAGACCTCGGGGCTGGTGCCTCGGCAGGCGCCCTCCAGCTGCCAGTCCCAGAGGTCGGCGACTGGTCCGGGCAGGCGGGTGATCTCGGCCATGAACTCGTCTCTCAGGTCGGGCGGGATAGCCGCCAGGTCGAACCGGTCCGCTCGGTGCATGTGGGGGCGCGAACCGCGAAATCGACGCTAACCGGGCACGCGATCACGGATAAAGGTTGGAATCTTAAGGACTTGTTCAAGAATTGCCATTCGGATGGCATGCTCGTCGGAGACGTGCTGGGGGCCTCCCCAGGGTCGTCGGGGAGCGCAGGTCGGGCTAGCATGGGCGCGCTCCGGGCAGGCCGACGAGCAGCGCACCGTGGCGCTGGAACTACGAGACGACAGTTCGGGGGACGACGACTCACATGGGTCCTGGATGGTCGAGGCGCGCCCGCGTAACACCGGGCGGGGCAGCAGCGATGGAGCGGATGGACGCTCCATCGCTTCGTGAGCTGGCTGCCGATGCTGTGCGCGACCCGCATGCGCGGGACCTGCTGCTGGCCCGCGTCAGGGACATGGCCCTGCGGTACTCCCGCGTCCGACTCGGTCGTTTCGGCGCCGAGGACATTGCCCAGGACGTCGCCCAGGAGGTGTGCATGGCCATCGTGACGGCTCTGCCGACCTACGAGGAGCGCGGCCTGCCCTTCGAGGCGTTCGTCTACACGATCACCTCTCGCAAGCTCGCGGACGCCCAGCGTGCCGCCATGCGGGGTCCGGCGCCCGTCGCCGAGATCCCCGACGGCCCGGCCGACGGGCCCTCGCCCGAGTCGGTCGCCATCATGCGCGACGACGCCGCGACCGCGATGAGCCTCATGCGCCAGCTGCCGCCGCAGCAACGCGAGATCCTGACCCTGCGCGTCGCGGTCGGGATGTCGACCGAGGAGACCGCGGCAGCGCTCGGCATGTCGGCCGGCGCCGTCCGCGTGGCCCAGCACCGAGCCCTGGGCAAGCTGCGCGGCCTCATCGCCGACGCCGAGGCGGGTGACGTCGCGTGAACGACATCTCTCCCTTCAGCAGCGCGGGCGACGTGCTCGCCGACGACCTGCTCCTCGACCGCCTCGCGGGCCGTGCCGACGTCGGCAGTGAGCCTGTGGCCGGGCTCCTCGCCGCCCTCGCCGCGCACGCCGACACCCCGCTGCCCGCACGCACGGGTCGGCGGCGCATCGCCAACAAGCACCGCTACCTGGGCGCGTTCGCCGCGCTCGCCGTGGCGGCCAGTGGCGCCGGCGTGGCGGCTGCGGTGACCCGCCCCCACGAGGGCTCCCTGCTGGCCGACCGGGCACGCATCGAGCAGCGCATGGAGCAGAGTGCCCGCAGCGGCGCCCCCAGCGCGCTGCTGTCGCGCCTCGGGCTCCCCGCCACCGACGGCACCACGAACGCGCGCGGTCTGGTGCTCGCGCGCGGAACGGACGGCACCTTCGTGCTGCTCCCCGCCGCCGTGGCGCAGGCCACGACGCCGGCCGCCGCGGCGGCTGCGGCGGGTGCGGCCGCAGGTGGGGGCGCAGCCCACGCAGGCACTGTGGGCGCCGTCGGGGCTCCCGGCAGCGGCTCCGCCGCGGGGCCGTCGGCGTCGGGCCGTTCTGTCGCCGCCCCGGCGGCGGGCCGGGACAAGACCCCGAAGGACAAGCCCGCAAAGCCGGCCAGGACCCGTCCGGGCGGCGCCACCAGCAACGGCCAGGGAGCCGACGCCCAGACCGGCGGCCCCGCAGGTCAGACCGGCGGCGACCCGATCTGGGTGGTCGACCCCTCCACCGGGACCACGGGCACGACCAGCGACCAGACGACGCCACCGACCGACACCACCGTCGCGGGGCCCGCCCCCGTCGTCGGCCGTCTGGCCGACCCGGCGAACCAGCAGTCCCTCGTGGGGCCGCCGACGAGCCCGCAGCCGGGCCAGCGAGCCGCCGCGCCCGAGGTCCTTCCACCGGCGGGACCGGGCGCTGCGCACCCCGTGGTTGCCGCCCCGGCCGCCCCGGCCA
Organism: Terrabacter sp. 28; assembly: GCA_000955875.1. Lineage (GTDB taxonomy): Bacteria > Actinomycetota > Actinomycetes > Actinomycetales > Dermatophilaceae > Terrabacter. The sequence continues at coordinate 195,196 of JYOE01000003.1, read as the reverse complement.
CCCCGGCCTCCCCGGCGGACCCGGCGGCGTCGACGCCCGCGACGGCTGCGACCCCGGCGACGCCTGCGACACCTGGTGCGCGCACGTCCGGCGCCGCTGCCTCGTCGGCGGCTCCCGCCTCCTGAGGCGTGTTCGGGGGAGCCCCTGCGAGCCCGTAGAATCGGCGAATGAGCCTCGGATCGTCTGACGTGCCCGCTGCTTTCGCCACGATGGGACTGACGTACGACGACGTCCTGCTCCTGCCCGGCTACAGCGACCTCGCCCCGAACGACATCGACACCACGACGCGCCTCACCCGTGAGCTGTCGATCACGTCGCCGCTCATCTCCGCAGCGATGGACACCGTCACCGAGGCTCGCATGGCGATCGCCATGGCCCGCCAAGGTGGCCTCGGTGTGCTGCACCGCAACCTGTCGATCCAGGACCAGGCCTACCAGGTCGACCTCGTCAAGCGGACCCAGACCGGGATGATCTCCAACCCGATCACCATCGGCCCGGACCGCACCCTCGAGGAGCTCGACGCCATCTGCGGCGAGTACCGCGTCTCGGGGCTGCCGGTCATCGGCGAGGACAAGAAGCTCATCGGCATGGTCACCAACCGCGACCTGCGCTTCACGCCGGTGGCCGAGTGGGCCACGACCCTCGTGCGCGACGTCATGACGCCGATGCCGCTCATCACCGGCCACGTCGGCATCAGCCGCGACGAGGCGACCGCGCTGCTGCGCCAGCACAAGCGCGAGCGGCTGCCGCTCGTCGACGACGAGGGCCACCTCACCGGCCTCATCACCGTCAAGGACTTCGTCAAGAGCGAGCAGTTCCCCAACGCCAGCAACGACGCCGACGGCCGCCTCATGGTCGGTGCGGCGATCGGCTACTTCGGCGACGCGTGGGAGCGCGCGACGACGCTCATCGAGGCGGGCGTCGACGTGCTCGTCGCCGACACCGCCCACGGGCACGTGCGGCTGCTCATCGAGATGGTCGAGCGCCTGAAGAAGGACCCCGCCACCCGGCACGTGCAGGTCATCGGCGGCAACGTCGCGACGACCGCCGGCGCGCAGGCGTTCGTCGACGCGGGCGCCGACGCGGTGAAGGTCGGCGTCGGTCCGGGCTCGATCTGCACGACCCGCATCGTCACCGGCGTCGGCGCCCCGCAGATCACGGCGGTCCACGCGGCGGCCCAGGCCTGCAAGCCGGCCGGCGTCCCGGTCATCGCCGACGGCGGCCTCCAGTACTCCGGTGACATCGCGAAGGCCATCGTCGCCGGCGCCGACTCCGTCATGGTCGGGTCGCTCCTCGCCGGCTGCGAGGAGAGCCCGGGCGAGCTGATCTTCGTCAACGGCAAGCAGTTCAAGAGCTACCGCGGCATGGGCTCGCTCGGTGCCATGAGCAGCCGCGGCAAGAAGTCCTACTCCAAGGACCGCTACTTCCAGGCCGAGGTCGAGTCCGACGACAAGATCGTGCCCGAGGGCATCGAGGGGCGCGTCGCCTACCGCGGCCCCCTCTCGGCGGTCGCCCACCAGATGCTGGGCGGCCTGCGCCAGTCGATGTTCTACGTCGGTGCGCGCACCGTGCCCGAGCTGCAGGAGAAGGGCCAGTTCGTGCGCATCACGCAGGCCTCGCTCAAGGAGAGCCACCCGCACGACATCCAGGGCATGGTCGAGGCCCCCAACTACGCCGGCTGAGCCGACCACCCCGACCACGTATGCCGTCCCGCGGAGCCCGCGGGACGGCATACGTCGTCGGCGGGGCCGGTCGGTAGGATCGGCCGGTGACCGAGATCGAGATTGGCCGAGGCAAGCGCGGACGGCGCGCCTACTCCTTCGACGACATCGCCGTCGTGCCCTCGCGGCGCACGCGCGACCCCGAGGAGGTCTCGGTGTCGTGGCAGATCGACGCGTACCACTTCGACATCCCGGTCATGGCCGCGCCCATGGACTCCGTCGTCTCGCCCGAGACGGCCATCGCCCTCGGCAAGCTCGGTGCCCTGCCGGTGCTCGACCTCGAGGGCCTGTGGACCCGCTACGAGGACCCGACCACCCAGCTGCGCGAGATCGCCGACATCGAGCCGGGCACCGCGACCGCCCGCATGCAGCAGATCTACGCCGAGCCGATCAAGCCCGAGCTCATCACCGAGCGGCTGCGCCAGCTGCGTGACGCCGGTGTCCCGGTCGCGGGCGCCCTGTCGCCCCAGCGCACCCAGCAGCACTGGAAGACCGTCGTCGACGCGGGCGTCGACCTCTTCGTCATCCGCGGCACCACCGTCTCGGCAGAGCACGTGAGCGGCCGCGCCGAGCCGCTCAACCTCAAGCGGTTCATCTACGAGCTCGACGTGCCCGTCATCGTCGGCGGCGCGGCGTCCTACACGGCGGCCCTGCACCTCATGCGCACCGGCGCGGCCGGCGTCCTCGTCGGCTTCGGTGGCGGGGCGGCGCACACGACGCGCACCGCGCTCGGCATCCACGCCCCGATGGCCTCGGCGGTGGCCGACGTCGCCGCCGCCCGCCGTGACTACCTCGACGAGTCTGGCGGCCGCTACGTCCACGTCATCGCCGACGGCGGCGTCGGCACGTCGGGCGACATCGTCAAGGCGATCGCCTGCGGCGCCGACGCGGTCATGCTCGGCGCGGCCCTCGCGCGCGGCACCGACGCCCCCGGCGGCGGCTACCACTGGGGTCCCGAGGCGCACCACCAGCAGCTGCCGCGCGGCGAGCGGATCGCCCTGGGCAGCCAGGCGTCGATCGAGGAGATCCTCTTCGGCCCGGGTCGGCACGCCGACGGCACGACGAACGTCATCGGCGCCCTCAAGCGCGCCATGGCCACGACCGGCTACTCCGACGTCAAGGAGTTCCAGCGCGTCGAGGTCGTCGTCTCCCCGTACCTCGGCAACTGAGCGCGCCGGCGCGGGTTGGCGACCCGCGCCGGACACCTCAGTGGCCCGTGCGCGCGAGCGCCACGAGGTCGCGCACGCCCGCGTCGGGCAGGTAGGCGCGGCTGAGCGCCAGCCCGATCCGTGGCAGCGCCGCCTCGTCGGGGAAGACGAGGTAGAGCGGGTGGTGCACGGGCTGGAACTTGGCCTTGAAGGCGAGCAGCGAGCGGAAGCCGTAGTAGGGCTCGAGGGTCTCGCCGAGCCGGTCGAGGAACGCGTCGACCGTGCCGCGGTCGAGCCCGTCGTCGTTCGCCGCGCTGCGGGCCAGGGGTGCGCCCGACAGTGACACGACCGACGAACCCTCGTCGCGGAAGCTGAGGCAGGCCGAGGCGATGAGGAACTCCATCGAGTAGCGGAAGCCGCCGGGGAGCCTCCGCATGACGTCGAGCGTCCAGCCGACGGCCGCGCCGCCGACGTCGTGGATCGGCATCCACGACGTGACGCCGTGCACCGTGGACTCGCCGTCGACGGCCAGGCCCACGCGCACTGCCGGGTCCATCGCCTCGTCGACGCCGCCGAGGGTGAAGCCCATCTCGGGCAGGCCCTTGTCCTCGACCCACTCCGACGAGATGGCCTTGACCTGCATCTGCAGCCCGCGCGGCAGCTGGGCGAGCGGCTGGAGGCTGAGGTGGATGCCGAGCTTGGCTGCCTGGTTGAGCGCGGTGCGCACGTCCTGCCAGGCCTTCCCGACGAAGTCGAGGGTGGGCAGCTCGATGACGGCCTCCTCGGCGACCTGGAGGCTGTGCCACCCCAGCTCGCGCGCGTGGCGGCACGCCTCGGCGCTGACCGTGAAGAGGCACGGCACGAGCCCCTGGGCGTGGACGCGGTCGGAGAACTCGACGCGCAGGGCCGCCCGGTCCTCCTCGTCGGCGGCGACCGGGTCGCAGAGGCCGACGGCCACGCCCGCGTGCACGCGGTAGGCCACGTAGCCGGCGCGGTCGGGGCTGGTGAACCACCGGTTCTCCGGCCAGGTCGTCATCCAGGCGAGCCGGTTGACGGTGCCCTCCTCGCGCAGCAGGGCCGTGGCCTGCGCGCGCTGGTCGTCGTCCGCGGGTGCCACGAGGCTTCCGCGGGTGCGGCGCGCGCGACGCGGTGACGGGTTGCGGAAGGCATGCCGCCCGACGATGAGCACGACGAGACCAGCGCCGTTGCCGACCGTCTCCCAGCCGGCGGCGAGGAGCCCGGGCTCCCCGGTCGCGACCATCCAGCCGTAGTTGGCCAGCTGGATCCCGAGCACGACCACGAGCAGCGCGACCGCCCAGCGCCAGGCGCGCCGCCGGCCCTTGTAGAGCGACCGGGCGAGCCACAGCCACAGCACGATCTGCAGCACCCCGAACGCGAGGTCGGGGTTGGAGAGCTCCTGGGCGCGCGCGTCGGGCGACAGGGTGACCATGAACGGTCCGTCGCCGGTGGTGAAGGGGCGCAGCGACACCTCGGCCGCCGCGACGACGAAGAAGCCGGAGGCGAGCAGCCGGAAGTCCCGCCGGGTGAGCTGCCGCCGCGTGAGGGCCGGGCGACGACCGACGAGGAACGGCCCGAGGGCCAGCCCCAGCCCGACGCTGAGCAGGTGCTCGAGGTCGGCGAGGGCGCCCATGTGGATGAGGAAGAGCACGACGTACGCGACGAGCAGCGTCCGCGCGCGCCCCCGCCAGGGCGGCGCGACCGTCACCGTCGCCGCGGCCGCCGCCCCGAGGAACGCGGCCGAGGGGCCGGCGTCGCGAGCGTGTGCGAGCGTGGTCGTCCAGACGTAGCCGTGGTCGCGGGTGAGCCACAGGAGACCCGCGGCGCCGACGACCCCGGCGACGTGGCACGCGACGAGCGCGACGGCATACCTCCTCGTGCCCAGGCGCCATTCGGCGAACCCCCCGAACACGGCGAGGCCCACGACGATGGGCACGTACTGGAGGGGCCTTGCCGCGAAGAAGGCGCCGGCGGCGAGAGTCCACCAGCCGCCGGACTCGAAGGCCGGCAGCCCGTAGCCGAGGCTCGTGTGGAGGGACCGGTCGAGCAGCGGGTCCCACAGGGTCCGGGTGACGACCGAGAGGGCGATGATGGCGGCGAGGAGGGCGCTCGTGAGTGGCAGGCGTCGCATCACCGTCCGGGGACGGGGCATGCCCCCATGCTGCCCCTCGCAGCGCTGCCGCGTCAGGGGTCCCGGTCAGGTGACGCAAGTTACTCTCGGTAGCCCCAGGCCCTCGGCCACCCTAGGCTGTGCCCATGAAGCACGACCACGACGTCGTCGTCATCGGGTCCGGCTTCGGCGGCTCCGTCGCGGCCCTGCGTCTCGCCGAGAAGGGCTACCGGGTCCACGTCTACGAGGCGGGCCGGCGCTACGAGGACGACGACTTCGCCGAGAGCAGCTGGAACCTGCCGAAGTACTTCTGGATGCCGTGGGTCGGCTGCTACGGCATCCAACGCGTCCATCGCCTGCCCGACTGCCTCGTGCTCGCCGGCGCGGGGGTCGGCGGCGGCTCGCTCAACTACGCCAACACCCTGTACGTCCCCCCGACTCCGTTCTTCCGCGACCGGCAGTGGGCGCACATCACCGACTGGGAGGCCGAGCTCGCGCCGCACTACGCGACGGCGCAGCGGATGCTCGGTGTCGTCACCAACACGTGCGACGGCCCCGTCGAGCAGATGATGCGCGACACCGCCGACGACCTGGGCGTCGGCGACACCTTCCGCCGCACCCCGGTCGGCGTCTTCTTCGGCGAGCCGGGCAAGCGCGTGCCCGACCCCTACTTCGGCGGCGACGGTCCGGAGCGCACCGGGTGCACCCAGTGCGGCAACTGCATGGTCGGCTGCCGGGTGGGCGCCAAGAACACCCTGATGAAGAACTACCTCGCCCTCGCCGAACGCCGCGGCGTCACCATCGAGCCGATGCGCACGGTCCGTTCGGTGCGCCCCCTCGACCCCGACTCACCCGAGAGCGGGTATGCCGTCACGACGGCGCACACGGGTCCGTGGGGCCGCCGCCGGTGGTCGACGGTGACGACCGGGCAGGTTGTCGTGGCAGCCGGTGCGTGGGGCAGCGCGAAGCTGCTCCACGCCCTGAAGGACGGACCGCTGCCACGGATCTCCGACCAGCTGGGGGTGCTGACCAGGACGAACTCCGAGTCCCTCTCGGGTGTCGTGCTCGACCGGGTCCCGGCCGGTCAGGACCTGACCCGCGGCATCGCCATCACGACGAGCTTCAACATCGACGACTCGACGCACATCGAGAACTGCCGCTACGGCAGGGGCAGCAACGCGTCCGGCCTGATGGACGTCATGGCGGTGCCGTCCGAGGGAAAGGGACCGCGCTGGGTGCGTTTCGTCGTCGCCGCCGCCCGGCACCCGCTCGAACTGGCGCGGTCGGTGTCGAAGCGCCGGTGGAGCGAGCGGACGATCATCGCGCTCGTCATGCAGACCCACGACAACTCGATCACCGTGCGGCGCCGCAAGTGGCCGGTCGGCTCGACGCTCACCTCGACGCAGGGCACGGGCGAGCCCAACCCGACCCACATCCCCGAGGCGATCCCTGCCGTGACCGGCCTGGCTCGTCGGCTCGAGGCGATGACCGGGGGCCGGGCCCGCATGCGGAGCAGCATCGGCGAGGTGCTCGACATCCCGATGACGGCGCACTTCCTCGGCGGCGCGGTCATCTCGGACACGCCCGAGACCGGTGTCGTCGACCCCTATCACCGGCTCTGGGGCTATCCGGGCATCCATGTCGTCGACGGATCCGCGGTGTCGGCGAACCTCGGCGTCAACCCGAGCCTCACGATCACGGCCCAGGCCGAGCGAGCCTTCTCGCTCTGGCCGGCCCGGGGAGAGGTGGATCGGCGCCCGACGCAAGGGGACGCGTACGTCCGCCTCGACGCCGACCCCCCTTCTCGATCGAGAGAACGCTCCGTCACCCCGGCCACGTGACGCACCGTTCTTTCGATCGGTCAGAGCTGGGTGTTGAGGTAGGCCTGCAGCTGGCGGACGGTGCGCGCGTTCCATGTGGTGGCGCCGTCGTGCGAGAGGCCGAGGTAGGACTGCAGGGCGGCCATCGACCGGCTGCCCCAGACGCCGGTGGCGGGCACGTTGACCCGGACCTGCAGCGCGCGGACCGTCACGCTGCCGAGCGTTCCCGTACGCGTGACGCCGAGCCAGCGTTGGAGCGACGAGATCGTCGACGTGGACAGCGATCCGGTCACCGCGATCCTCGTGCCGAGCATGCCGTTGGCCGCCTTGACGGTGAGCACCCGCAGCGCAGCCGCGTTGACCCGGGCACGCAGGGTGGCGTCGGTGGCGACCCTCGCGGTGACGGCGTTGACCATCGCCGGGATCACCGTGGGGTCGACGGTGAGCACGACGTCGCCACCGGCGTCGAGGAACCTGATCGCACGGGTGCCGGGTGACCAGGCCTGCACGGCTCGGGCCGCGCCGAGGTCGTCGCTGATGACGACGCCCGTGAAGTGCAGGTCGCCGCGGATCATCCCCGTGATGACGGTGGGGGAGAAGACCGCGGGTCGGGCGGCGTCGATGCGGCTGTAGACGGCCGAGGAGACCATGAGCAGCTGGGCCCCGGCTCCGAGCGCGGACCGGAACGGGCCGATGTCGGGCGACGTGCGGGTGGTGACCCGGTCGGTGACGCCCGCTGTCGTGTCGGTGTTGCCCGTGACGCGGCCGAGGCCGGGGAAGTGCTTGGCCGCCAGGGCGAGTCCGGTCGACCGCATGCCGCGCGCGAAGGCCGATCCCTTCTCGGCGACGACGGCCGGCGTGTGGCCGAACTCGCGCTGGAGGGCGCCGATGGGCGCGTTCAGCGGGGCGAACGACGCCGAGACGGTGTCCATGACGGGGGCGAGGTTGACGTTGACCCCGGCGCGCAGCACCTGGCTGCCCCACAGCGTGGCGCTCCGGGTCAGCCCGGCGTCGGTGTAGGTGCCTTGTGTCAGTGCCGTGGGCATCCTCGAGAACCACGGGCCCTGCAGCACCTGGACGAGGCCGCCCTCCTGGTCGGAGGCGACGAGCAGGGGCACCGCCGAGGTGGCCGCGTTGGTGGTCGTCAGCTGCGCGGCCGCGGTCAGGGCCCGCACCGGCGCGGCGCCGGTGGTCGTGCGGCCCGTGAGGATGAGGTTGCCGACGTGGTAGCGGCTGATCGCGGTGCGAGTCGCCGCCGACAGGCCCTTGACCGAGCCGCCGACCATGAAGAGCTGCCCGATGCGCTGTGCCGTCGTCAGCCGGTTCAGCACCGCCTGCGCTGTCGCCGCGGGGGAGACGACGGCGGGCACGGCTGCCACGCTCGCGGTCGGGGCCGCGGCGACCACCGCTGTGGCGGGCGCGGGGGCGGACAGCACGGCCGCCCCGGCAGTCGCAGCCACCCATGACAGGACGAGGCGTCGCCAGCTGCTCATTTCCAGCCTCCAGCTCGGCCCTGTCGAGCGAACCGCTCGCGCCCACCTCTGATTCTAGGTCGCATCGTCCCCCGTGGCGGTGAGGACGGCGGCCGACGTGGTGACGGGTCGGGCGAACGATGAAGGGGTGAGGCCGTCACCCCTCAGAGACGGCCCCACCCCGCGGCGCACGAGCCTTCAACCGGTCGAGAATCGGCCCGGCACCGCGCTGACAACGACGTGCACGGGTGGGGGTTACGGGGGTTGTCATTTCTTTGCGAAAGTATTTTCCGGCGCCCCGGGGCGCCCCGGGGCGCCCGCGCTCAGACGGCCGGCTGCGGCTCGTCGCGCCACGAGCGCCACAGCGCGGCATACGCCCCGTCGGCCGCGAGCAGCTCCTCGTGCGAGCCGATCTCGCTGATGCGCCCGTCCTCGACCACGCAGACGCGGTCGGCGTCGTGCGCGGTCATGAGCCGGTGCGCGATGGCGACCACGGTGCGGCCCTGGACGACGGCCGCGAGGGACCGCTCGAGGTGGCGGGCCGCGCGCGGGTCGAGCAGCGACGTCGCCTCGTCGAGCACCAGGGTGTGCGGGTCGGCGAGAACGAGCCGGGCGAGGGCGAGCTGCTGCGCCTGGGGCTCGGACAGCCGGTGGCCGCCGGAGCCGACGACGGTGTCGAGACCGTCGGGCAGCCCGAGGGCCCAGTCCTCGGCGTCGACGGCCTCGAGCGCCTCGAGCAGCTGCTCGCGCGAGGCCTCCGGCCGCGCCAGGCGCAGGTTGTCCTCGAGCGAGCCGACGAAGACGTGGTGCTCCTGCGTCACGAGCGCCACCTGCCCGCGCAGCTGGGCGAGCTCGAGGTCGACGAGGCGCACCCCGCCGACGTCGACGCGTCCCTGGCGGGGCCCGTCGATCCCGGCCATGAGCCGGCCGAGCGTCGACTTGCCGGCGCCGGAGGGTCCGACGATGGCGAGCCGCTCGCCGGGTTGCAGGTCGAGCGAGACGCCGCGCAGCACGTCGCGACCGGCACGGTACGAGTAGTGGACGTCGTCGACGTCGAGCCGGTCGTCGGCCGGCTGCTCGCCGGTCGCGGACCGGTCCGGAGGCACGTCCGCGATGCCGATGACACGGGCGAGCGAGGTCGCCCCGACCTGGATCTCGTCGAGCCACGAGATCAGCTCGTCGAGGGGGCCGGCCATCTGCTGCACGTAGAGCGCGACCGCGGTGACGGTGCCGGCCGTGGCGAGGTCGCGCGAGATGAGCCAGCCGCCCCAGAGCAGGGTGACGGCCACGGGCGCGAAGAACGCGAACTCGACCGACGGAAACCAGCGCATGCGCAGCCGCAGCGTGTAGCGCTCGGCGTCGTAGCAGTCGCGCAGCGCGTCGTCCATGCGGCGACGGCGCCGGTCGCGCAGCCCGAGGGCGTCGACGGTGCGGCCGCCGTCGGCGGACTCGGTGACGACGCCGTTGAGGACGGCGTACGTCGCCCGCTCGCGCAGATAGCCGTCGGGTGCGAGACGCAGGTAGCGGCGCGTCGACAGCACCAGCACGGGCACCCCGACGAGGACCGCGAGCGCCACCTGCCAGCCGGTGAGGAAAGCAGCCACGAGCGTGATCGCGGTCGTGACCGCGCCGACGAAGATCGCGGGCACGCCGAACCGGATGACGTGCGAGAGCGCCTCGACGTCGTTCGTCGTGCGCGACACGAGGTCGCCGGTGCCGGCGCGCTCGACGGTCGACAGCGGCAGCTCGACGACCCGGCCCATGAACTGCTCGCGCAGCTCGGCGAACACGGTCTCGCCCATGACGAACGACGCACGACGGGCGAACCACGTGACGACGGTCTGCAGCACGACGGCGCCGGCGATCCACAGCGCGAGGGAGTTGACGACGTCGAGCGACCGGCCGTGGCTGATCTCGTCGACGAGCAGGCCGATGACGCGTGGTGCGACGAGGCCGGCGACGGCCGCGACGGCGTGCAGCCCCACGACCGTGGCGAGGCTGGCCCGGTGCCGGCGCAGCAGGCTGCGGGTGTGGGCGCGCACCGACGCGGTGTCGGCGACGGGAAGCGTGCGCGTGGACGGCGCTGGTGTCAGCGACATCAGTCCTCCTCTCCTCGGACGACGGTGCGTCGGTAGTCGGGGTGCTCGGCCATGAGCCGGTCGTGGGTGCCGGCCGCTGCGACGGTGCCGTCGCGGAGGAAGACGACGTGGTCGGCCTTGTCGAGGATGAGCGGGCTGGCCGACATCACGACGGTGGTGCGGCCCCGGCGGGCGGCGGTGAGGCGTTCGGCGATCCGGGCCTCGGTGTGGGCGTCGACGGCGCTCGTCGGTTCGACGAGCACGAGGGTCTCGGCGCCGGTGAGCAGGGCGCGGGTCAGGGCCAGTCGCTGGCGCTGGCCGCCGGAGAAGGCGCGGCCGCGCTCCTCGACCTCGTTGTCGAGACCGCCGGGCAGCGCCTCGAGCACGTCGTCGCCGCTCGCGACCGCCAACGCCTCGAGGATCGTGTCGTCGTCGTGGTCGCCCCACGGGTCGAGCTCGTCGCGCAGCGTTCCCGTGAAGAGGCGAGGGTCGTTCTCGGACACGACGATCCGTCGCCGCACGTCGGCGAGGGGCGCGTCGGCCAGCCGGGTGCCGTCGAGGCGCACGTCGGTCTCGGCGGCGCCGAAACGGCCCAGCCGGTCGGCGAGCGCGGCGGAGTCCTCGGGGCGTGCCGAGACCACGACCGTGAACCGGCCCGGCTCGATCGAGACGTGGCTCGTGGGGTCGTGCAGCCGGGCGGGCTCGGTCGGCAGCGGCTGGGTCTGCGCGGCCTCGGTCTGGTCGGGCTGCACCGCGAGGATGCGGGTCAGCTTGCGCGCGCCGATGTGGGCACGGGTCGCGCGGTCGACCATCTCGGTCGCGGTGCGCAGCGGGATGACGAGGAAGGCGGTGTAGCCGTAGAACGCGACGAGCTGGCCGGCCGTGATCTGCCCCTCGATGGCGAAGCGGGCCCCGAGCCACACGACGACGAGCACGAAGATGCCGGGCAGCAGCACCTGGGCCGCGTCGAGCGCGGCCTGGTAGCCGGCGACCCGGTTGCCCACCTCGCGCACGGACTGCGACTGGACGGCATACCTGCGCAGGAAGGTCTGCTCGCCGCCGATGCCGCGCAGCACGCGCAGACCTGCGACGGTGTCGGCGCCGAGGCCGATGAGCTTGCCGGACTCCTCGCGCTGCGCGAGCTGGCGGGCCTGCAGCGGTCGCACGATGAACGTGAGGGCAGCGACGAGCACCGGCACGCCGATGAGCACGACGAGCCCGAGCGGGGCCGAGGCGCCGAGCAGGATGAGCGCGACGACCACGTAGGAGACGACCGAGCCGGCGAAGCGGGCGAGCACGTCGTAGAGCCCACCGATGCGCATCGAGTCCGAGCTGACCGTGGCGACGACGTCGCCGGTCGGCACCGCGCGCGTCAGCGCCTCACCGGTGTCGGCGGCCTTGTGGCCGACGAGCTGGGCGGAGCGGAACGCACCCTGCATCCAGTTGACGACGGCGTACCGGTGACGCATCATCCCCGACAGCGCGCTCACGGTGACGAGCCCGACGAGGATCGCGAACCACCGCAGCAGAGCGCCGGGGTCGCGGCCGATGATGCCCTCGTCGATCGCCTTGCCCATGGCCGCAGGGAAGAGCGCCTGGCTCACGAGCCACACGATGCCGAAGCAGATCGCGATCGTGAGGGTGCGCCACTGGCCCCTGCCGACCCAGCGCAGGTATGCCGTCGGGCTGGAGATGACGGGGGTGCCGGGGTCGGCGTGGGGCAGTGAGATCACTTGGTTCATTTTACGTTCGGCGAGAACGCGACTCATGCCATTTTCCGTCGGGGTCACGGCCCGACCGTAAGAGTTCGAGTGGACGTGAGGTCAAACCCCGATGGGGTATGCCGTCGGGCCGCTCACCGGGAGGGCGCGGTCAGCGCGTGGGGTCCCACCCCGAGCGCTCGAGCGCCTCGGAGAGCTCGTCGACCTCGAGGGTGCCGGAGTCGACGCGGCGGTTGCGGTACGCGGCGCGCCCGACGAGGTGGGCCGAGACGGGCGAGGTGAAGAACTGGGTCGCCGCGAGCAGCACCAGGGTGGTCAGGGCCGCCCAGGTGCGCAGCGTCAGCGCGAGCCCGGCGAGGATGAGGATGAGCCCGAGCGTCTGCGGCTTGGTGGCGGCGTGCAGCCGGGAGAGCGTGTCGGGGAAGCGGATCAGCCCGACGGCTCCGGCCAGGCAGAGGAACGAACCGAGGAGCAGGCACACGCCCCCGCCGGCGTCGAGCACGTCCGTCCAGGTCATGGCTGCTCCTTCGTCTCGCGTCGCACGTCGGTGGGCTCGTCGGAGTCGCGCGACAGGAAGCGCGTCACGGCGACCCCGCCGACGAAGCCGACGAGGCCGAGCACCATGAGCAGCGGCAGGTAGGTCGAGGTGCCCTGGCGCGCCGACTCGATGGCGACGCCCGCGACGACGATGACGAGCAGGATCTCGGCCGCGACGATGCGGTCGAGGTTGCTCGGGCCGCGGAACAGTCGCACCAGCACGAGGGCGGCCGCCCCGCCGAGCATCGCGAGCGAGAGGGCGAGCACGATCGTCATGGCTGTTCCTCCTCGTCGGGGCGCTCCGGAGCAGGGCCGGGGTCTCGGGGGCCCTCGACGGCCTCGATCTCCTCACGCGAGCCGAACGCGCGCACCACGCGGCGCTCGACCTCGAGCACGTGGGCGCGCTGGGCGGCGATGCCCGCCTCGTCGTGCACGTCGAGCAGGTGCAGGTAGAGCACCGAGGTCGACCGCCGTGCGTCGACGACGACCGAGCCCGGAACGAGCGCGACGAGCTCGGCGGTGATCGTGAGGTAGAAGTCGGAGCGTGAGCGCAGCTGCACCTCGATCACGGCGTTGCGCGGCCGGTGGCTGCCGAGGGCCAGGCGCATGACCTGCCACGACGCGACGACGAGGTCGGCCAGGAACCGCACGATGAGCCACACGAGCCGGTGCGGCCGCAGTCGCCCCTGGAACTCGATCGACGGCAGCGGGAACGCGTAGGTGACGACGAGCCCGACGAGGATGCCGTTGACGACGTTGCCCCACGTGACGCGGTCCCACAGCAGCACCCAGGCGAGGGCGATGGTGGCCACGGCGCGGGGCTGCAGCACGCGGCGCCGACGGCGCGGCGCGTCGGGCTCGGGCGACGGGGGTGGCACGGCCGGCCGGGTGGTCACGCTCATCGCCGCACGTCCTGGGGTAGCACCGTGGTGATGTACGGGTCACGGGCCGCGAGGTCGCTCGCGGCCCGCTGGGTGTAGGCGAAGAGCGGGCCGGCGACGAGGGTGATGGCGAGGCCGACCGCCGTCATCGCCGCGGTGGCGCCCAGCATCGTGCGGGGCAGGGTGCGCGGAGCGGTGTCGACGACGACGGCCGTGGCCGGGTCGGCGGCCGGGTCGACGTCGAGGGTGCCGGCGCCGAGGGCCGCGACGGTCTCGGTCGAGTGTGGGGCGTCGGCCAAGGTGCGCCAGAACGCCTGGCTCCACACCTTGGCCAGGGCGTAGAGGGTGAGCAGGCTCGTGACGATGCCGCCGACGACGAGGAGCCAGGCGAGCGGTGTGCCGACCTCGATGCCGGCGTGCAGCAGCCCGATCTTCGCCAGGAACCCGGACATCGGCGGGATGCCGGACAGGTTCATGGCCGAGACGAAGAAGAGCGTCGCCAGAACCGGCGACGCGACCGCGAGCCCACCGAGCCGGTCGAGCGAGGTGGTGCCGCCGAGCCGCTCGACGAGGCCCGTGATGAGGAAGAGCGCCGTCTGGATCGTGATGTGGTGGGCGACGTAGAAGATCGCGCCGGCGGTGCCGTGGGGCGTGGCGAGGGCGATGCCGAAGATCATGTAGCCGATGTGGCTGACGAGCGTGAACGACAGGATCCTCTTCAGGCCCGACTGCGACACCGCGCCGAGGATGCCGATGACCATCGTCAGCAGGGCCGCCCACATGAGCAGCCCCTGCAGCGGCGAGTCGGGGAAGAGCAGGGTCTGCACGCGGATGATCGCGTAGACGCCGACCTTCGTCAGCAGGCCCGCGAAGACGGCCGTGACCGGTGCCGGGGCCGTGGGGTAGCTGTCGGGCAGCCAGGCCGACATCGGGAAGATCGCCGCCTTGATCGCGAACGCGGTGAGCAGGCAGAGCTGGAGCACGAGGGCGACGCCGGGGGCGAGGTCGCCGATGCGGATCGCGAGCTGCGCGAGGTTGACGGTGCCGGTGGCCGCGTAGACGGCGGCGATGCCGACGAGGAAGAGCGCCGAGCTGAGCAGGCTGACGACGACGTACGTCGTGCCGGCGTGGATGCGCGACGCCGCACCGCCCACGGTGATGAGCACGTAGGAGCTGAAGAGCAGGATCTCGAAGCCGACGAAGAGGTTGAACAGGTCACCGGCGAGGAAGGCGTTGGAGACGCCCGCCGAGAGCACGAGGTAGGTGGGGTGGAAGATCGTGAGCGGCGTCTCGCTCTCGTTCTCCTCGTCGCTGTCGGCCTGTCCCTGGCCGATGGCGAAGACGAGCACGAGCAGGGTCACGATGCCGGAGACGAGCAGCATGAGGGCGCTCAGCCGGTCGGCGACGAGCGAGATGCCGAGGGGCTCCTGCCACGCGCCGAGCCACAGCACCTGCGGTCCGCGCGCGTCGGTCTGCCACACGAGCACCGCGGCGACCGTGACGACCGCCGCCAGCACGACGATGCTCACGCTGCGCTGCAGGCGCGGGGAGCGGCGGAAGGCGAGCGTCAGGGCTGCGCCGAGCAACGGCAGCAGCACCGGCAGGGGCACGAGGTTCGGCACCGGGAAGTCGGTCATCTCGGATCGCCCCCCGCGCGGGCGGTCATGGTCCCGGACGGCTCGGTGCCGGACGGCTCGGTGGCGGACGGCTCGGTGCCCGAGGACCCGGCGCCGGAGACGACGCCCTCCTCGGCCAGCTCGTCCGAGGTGGTCGTCGACGCCTCGGAGGGGTCGTAGGTCGACGACGTCTGGTCCTCGAGGGCGAGGCGCTGGATGCGGGCGTCCTCGGCGTCGTCGGGCACGTCGTCGGTGCCGGAGACCTGCCACAGCCGGTAGGAGAGCGCGAGGAGGAAGCCGATCGTGGCGAGCGAGATGACGATGGCGGTGAGCACCATCGCCTGGGGGAGCGGGTCGCTGATCGCCGCGGGGTCCTCGCCGACGAAGGGCGCCCGGCCTGCTCGCCCGCTGATGACGAGGTAGAGCACGGCCACGCCGTTGCCGATGAGCACCATGCCGAGCAGCACGCGCACGAGGCTGCGGTCGAGCGCCAGGGCGGTGCCTGTCGCGACGAGGAAGACGGTCACGAGCACGAGGGTGAGGTTGGGCTGGAGCGTCGACTCGATGAGGGTGGGGGCCACGGTGGTCACGTGCGGGCCACCTCCCGCTCCTGCTCGGACTCCTCGTCGGCGATCTGCCGGTCAATGCCCGTGCCGAGGCTGCGCACGATGTCGAGCATCATCCCGACGACGATGAGGTAGACGCCGATGTCGAAGAAGAGCGAGGTGACGAGGTGCACCTCGCCGCAGGGCGGCAGGGTGAAGTCGACGGCGGTCGTCTCGAGGATCGTGCCGCCGAAGGCGAGCGGCGCCAGGGCCGAGCCGACCGCGACGAGCAGCCCCAGCCCGACGAGCAGGCCGGCGTCGAAGGGCGCCGCCTCGTCGAGCTCGTAGCGGCCGCCCGCGAGGTAGCGCACGACGAGCGCGAGCCCGGCGACGAGGCCGCCCGCGAAGCCGCCACCGGGCTGGTTGTGCCCGGCGAAGAGGAGGAAGAGCGAGGCGGCCAGCATGACGTGGAAGACCAGTCGCGTGACGACCTCGAAGATGACCGAGCGCTTCTCCTTGCGCATGGTGCGACCGCCGTGCAGCCACGTGCCCCGTGCCGGGTTGCTCGAGGGCAGCGCCTTGGCCGTCGCCCGCGAGAGCCGCGTGTTGCGGGTGCGCACGAAGATGAGGCTCGCGATGCCGGTGGCGGCCGCGACGAGGACCGAGACCTCACCGAGGGTGTCCCACGCGCGGATGTCGACGAGGGTGACGTTGACGATGTTCTTGCCGTGGCCGAATGCGTAGGCCTCCGTGGGGAACTCGGCTGAGACCGGGTCGGCGGTGCGCCCGCCCGACGCGACGAGGGCGATGAGTCCGACCGAGGCGCCGACGGCGACGCCCAGGGCGATGCGCCACGTGCGCGACGGCGAGTGCGGGTGGCGCGTGAACTTCGTCGGAAGTCGCCGAAGGGCCAGCACGAAGACGACGAGCGACACGGTCTCGACGAGCATCTGGGTGATCGCGAGGTCGGGGGCGCCGTGCAGGACGAAGAGGAGCGAGACGCCGTAGCCGGTGGCGCCGACGAGCATGACCGCCGTGAGCCGGCGTCGCGTGACGAGCACCAGCACGGCGGCGGCCACCATGAAGACCCCGACGACGGCCTGGCCGACGTTGTCCCACAAGCGGATCGACGGCAGCGTGCCCCGGGTGAGGGCCGCGGCCCCGGGCAGGGCGACGAAGACGATGAGGATGGCGGCGAGGTAGATGGGCAGTGAGCCGCGCTGGGTCACGGCCGTCGTCTCGACGGCGCCTCGGTCGACCCATCGCATGGTGCGCGAGAACCCGCGCTCGCCGTCGACGAGGGCTGGCACCCTCGCCTGCGCCCGCCCGACGACGTCGCGGCGGACGAAGAGCAGCAGTCCGACGGCCACCGAGACGAGCGAGAGCCCGAGCGGCACGGTCAGGCCGTGCCACAGCGCGAGCGAGGGCGGGGTGTCGCCGAGCGGGGACGAGACGGCATACGGCATGAGCCACGGGGACTCGAGCGGCGAGAGCAGCCCGAGGAGCAGGCAGCCGACGCCGAGCAGCAGCGGCGAGAGCACGAAGCCCGGGTGGGCTGCCTTGACCGGGGTCGGGTCGACGCCCGGCTTCGTCGCGAAGGCGCCCCAGAGGAAGCGGGCCGTGTAGGCGACGGTGAGGGCAGACCCCGCGACGACCCCTGTGACGGCCAGCCAGCTCCAGGGGCCGGGAAGTGGCGTCGAGGTCTGGACGTCCTGCCACAGCGCCTCGAGCGCGCTCTCCTTGGAGACGAACCCGGCGAGCGGGATGATGCCTGCCATCGACAGGGCAGCGAGCGTGGCCGGGACCGACACCGGCAACAGCCGTCGGCCGACACCAGAGAGCTCACGCAGGTCGCGCGTGCCGGTGCACTTGTCGACGACTCCGACGGTGAGGAAGAGCGTCGACTTGAAGAGGCCGTGCGCGATGACGAGGGCCAGCGCCGACAGTGCGGAGGTCTTGGTTCCGAGACCCGCGATGGCGACGATGAAGCCGAGCTGGCTCACCGTGCCGTAGGCGAGGAGCAGCTTGATGTCGTGCTGCCGCAGCGCCCGCCACCCACCGACGAGCATCGTGAGGAGCCCGAGCCCGACGGTCAGCGCGTGCCAGGCCGGAGCCCCGGCGAACGCGGGCGCGAGCAGGGCCACGAGGTAGATGCCGGCCTTCACCATCGCCGCGGCGTGGAGGTAGGCGCTCACGGGCGTCGGCGCGGCCATGGCGCCGGGCAGCCAGAAGTGGAACGGCACGAGCGCCGACTTCGACAGGGCGCCCACGAGGAGCAGCACGAGCGCGGTCACGGTGACGGCGTCGAGCGGCGGCGGGTCGGCGAGGAGCTCGCTGATGGAGTAGGTGTGGTGGACACCGACGGCGATGATGCCGATGAGCATCGCCAGGCCGCCGAACGTCGTGACGATGAGCGCCTGCATCGCCGCACGACGGTTCGTCGAGCTCGCCGGGTTGTGGCCGATGAGCAGGTAGGAGAAGACGGTCGTCAGCTCCCAGAAGACGTAGAGCACGAGCAGGTTGTCGGTGAGGACCAGCCCGAGCATCGCGCCGGCGAAAGCGGTGAAGACGGACGTGAAGCGCCAGAGCGTGGGGTCGCGCTCCGCGAAGTACCAGGTGCAGTAGAGCAGCACGAGCGCACCGACCCCGGTGACGAGGAGGGCGAGCACCCACGACAGCGTGGTGAGCCGGAAGTCGAGGTCGATCCCGAGCCCCGGGACCCACGAGATGCGTTGTGTCGGAAGGTTGCCCGCGCGAACGTCACTCGAGACGGAGACGAGCCAGCCGAACGAGACAGCGGGGGCGACGGCGAGGACCGGGAAGGCCTTCCTACGAAGCACTTTCGCGAGCCATGGCGCGACGACGGCGGCAAGCAGGTGCAGGAGCAACAGTTGCGCCACGGCGGCCCCTCGGTCGTCGGGTGTGCGCGGATCGGTCCACGTCAGGTCGTGGCCGCAATCCTACGTGCTCGAAGCGGCCGCCCCGACCTCGGGCCTGCCCGCTAGAACGTGACGAAGGTGCTGCGCGCGACGAAGAAGCCGTGCCGCGACCCGCTGTCGACGCACGTGACACCGGCCTCCTCGCTGAGGCAGGCGACCGGGTCGAGCGAGGCGGTGCGCGAGCCGTAGGGCAGCTTCGGCTCGCCACCCTCACGGATCGTGTCGGAGTTGCAGACGGGGAAGGCCCCGGTGCGCTCGAGCTCGAGTCGTCCGATGTCCTTCGGCCCGTCAGGTGGGCAGATCGAGGGCAGCGGCGGGGTGACCCGACCTGACCGGACCTCGCACGCGGCAACGGGCATCGGGGCGCCCCCGAGGTTGCACACGATGTTGCCGCTGGGGGTCACGAAGCGGTCGGTGACCGACGCGGCGCTCGGGGCCGCGACGATGCGGGCGCGCGCCTCGGCGTAGGAGTGCGGTGCGCCCCGCTGTCGTCCGGCGGCGAGCTGGGTCGGGACGCCGCTCGGGGAGGGTTGGGGGTTCACGGTGCGCGCCGACGTCGCGGTCGGAGCCGGTGCCGACGGTCTCGTGCCGGCAGGCGCGTCGACGAAGACCGTCACGGTCGGCCGGGTCGACGGGATGTCCGTGCCGCACGCCGCCACGGGGGAGACGCACGCGAGCAGGACTGCCGGCGCGACGAGAACGGCGCGTGACGGCATACGGCCTCGACGGTGGCGCAAGGGTGGCATGGCGCAGGAGTCTGGCACGGATGGGTGCCCGGGGCAGGTCGGAGACGAGGGGGTGACCTACCCTTGGGACGTGTTCCGGCAGCTGCTCACCCCCCGCTGGGTCGGCATGATCGCCGGCCTGCTGGTCGTCGTCGCCGCCTGCGTCTGGCTCGGCCTGTGGCAGCTCGGGGTCGCCCGCGACTCGGGCCGGCAGGAGGCGGTCGCCGCCGCCTCGACCCAGCGGCGGGCGCCGCTCCAGCAGGTCACGGCCGCCCACAGCGACTTCCGTCCGGAGCTGTCCAACCGTCCCGTCACCGTCACGGGCACCTATGCCGCCGAGCGCAGCCTGCTCGTCGTCGACCGTCGGCTGGGCGGCCGGGTCGGCTCGTGGGTGGTGACGCCCCTGGTCACCGACGGTGGCACCGTGCCGGTGCTCCGAGGGTTCGTCGAGGGCACCCCGTCCGCGGTGCCGGCGCCGCCGGTCGGTGTCGTCACGGTCAGCGGCACGCTCGGGCCGGGGGAGTCGCCCCGTCCCGGGACTCCGCTGCCGGCGCCGCAGGTGCGCTCCATCGACCTCGCGGTCCTCGTCAACGAATGGCCGGGTGACCTCTACAACGCCGTCGTCCTCGCCTCCGCGGAGACGGCCGGCCCCACCGCGGGCGCCGACGTCGCGCAGCCCGGCCTGACCCGCGTGCCGCCCCCACCGCTCGACGCCCCCCTGAACCTGCGCAACGCGGCATACGCCGTGCAGTGGTGGGTCTTCGGGATCTTCGCGATCTGGATGTGGTGGAAGATGTTCCGAGCAGAGCAGCAGGCGGAGGACCCCGTCGCTGCACCGAGAGACGCACCGAGAGAAGGCGCGACGACGTGAGCACGTACCCCCAGACCCTGGCCAAGCCGCAGCAGATCCGGTCGGCCCTGTCGATCTACCGCGTCCTCGCGACCGTGGCCGGCATCGCGCTGTTCGTGCTGATCCTCGAGATGGTCATGAAGTACGCCTTCAAGCAGACCAACGTGCTCACCGAGTACTGGAGCCCGATCCACGGCGTCATCTACATGGCGTATGCCGCGTCGGTCGCGAACCTCGGCATCAAGTCCGCGTGGGGCATGGGTCGCATCGTCAAGAACCTGCTCGCCGGCTTCGTCCCCGTCGTGCCGTGGATCGCCGAGCGGCGCAACACGGTCGCCACCGAGGCGCTGCTCTCGCGGGCCTACGCGGTGGGCGGGTCAGAGTCCGTCTAGTCCGTGGGTCCGGACCCAAGCGGGCTGGGGACCCGAATCCGCAGATGTCGTTCTATCTCCGAATTCCGTTGCGCTGCAGGCCGTCTTAGACACATGGGATTCACCTGCGGACGTCTCGACGCCTGCCTAGATTTGAGGTACTGAGCACGACGGCCTCCAGCAAGGGGGGCGCAATGACCTTCATCGGCACGGCAGACGTTGACCTTCGGGACGCGCAGGAGGCATCCCGCGGCAGCAGCAGCCGCGACGGACCCCCGCGGCCCGACCGGGGCGGCAGGACGCCCGGGGCGGGCGGGCCCGGCCCCGTGGCGGCGCAGCGACACGGCCGCTCCGTGCTCGCGGTGGGTGCGTGCCTCGTGGTGCTCGCCGGATCCGCCCTGGCCGAGGCCCGCACCGACGTCCTGACGTCGCCCTCGGCCACGACCTCGGCGCAGGGGCAGGCGCAGGCTCAGGTGCCGGCAGAGCGTGCCCGCACCCCTCGGTCGCTCACGCCCGACCGGCTGTTCGGGGCGCTCCCCTTCATGGCCGGGCTCGGCGCGATCCTGGTCGGACCGGCACAGCGCGCCGCTGCAGCGGTGCCCCCGACGGCGGTCCTCACACCGGTGTCGGCCCTCGTGAGGCCCGGCGCCCCCGGCTTCACGCACCCCCTCGGCGGGACCGCGACGTACTTCCCCCTCGTTGCCGGCACGCGCTACACGTACGAGGGCACCGTCACCGACGCCGACGGCACCCACCGGCACCAGCTGGTCTTCGTCGTCACCGACCTCGTCAAGAGGGTCGACGGGATGGATGCCCGCGTCATCCTCGACCGGGACTACAGCGACGGCGTGCTCACCGAGTCCGAGCTCGCGTTCTTCGCCCAGGACGACGCCGGCAACGTGTGGACCCGGGGGGAGTACCCCGAGGAGTACGAGGACGGCGCCTTCGTCGGCGCCCCCAGCACGTGGGTCACCGGCGTGCGTGGCGCACGCGCCGGGATTCTCGTCCCGGGCACGGCCGCGCCGGGGACACCGCCGTTCGTCCAGGGACGCGCTCCCGCCGTGGGCTTCTACGACGTCGGGCAGGTCGTGGCGACGGGGCTGCGCGTCTGCGTGCCCACGGGCTGCTACTCCGGCGTCGTGGAGGTCAAGGAGTCGGCCCCCGACGCTCCGGACGACGGCATCCAGCTGAAGTACTACGCGCCCCGGGTCGGGGGGGTCCGCATCGCGGCGCAGGGCGGCGACTCGCGGGAGGTCATGGTGCTGAGGTCGCTCGCACGTCTCGGCGCCCGTGACCTGCAGGTGGCGCGCACCGAGGCGCTGCGCCTCGACCGTCGGGGCTACACGGTCTCGAAGGACTACCGGGCGACCGGGAGGGCGCACCTGGCCGGCTGAGCCGCCCATCGGGCGGCGGTCCGGGCCGCACCTGCCGGGCAGATAGGCTGGCGCCCGTGAGCGAAGCGCAACCGACCGACCTGCAGAGCCACCCCGTCCTCGTCGTCGACTTCGGCGCACAGTACGCCCAGCTGATCGCCCGACGGGTGCGCGAGGCGCAGGTCTACAGCGAGGTCGTCCCTCACTCGATGAGCGTCGCCGACATGCTCGCCAAGGAGCCCGCGGCGATCATCCTCTCCGGCGGCCCGAGCTCGGTCTACGAGGACGGCGCCCCCCGCCTCGACCCGGCGTTGCTCGAGGCCGGCGTCCCGGTCTTCGGCATGTGCTACGGCTTCCAGTCGATGGCCCAGGCCCTCGGCGGCACCGTGGCGCGCACCGGAGCCCGCGAGTACGGCAAGACCGACGCAGCCATCAGCGACGTCGAGTCGACCCTCTTCGACGGGCAGCCGCCGAGCCAGGTCGTGTGGATGTCGCACGGCGACTCCGTCAGCGCCGCCCCCGACGGCTTCGCCGTCACCGCCACCACGGCAGGTACGCCGGTGGCCGCGTTCGAGGACGACGAGCGGCGCCTCTACGGCGTGCAGTGGCACCCCGAGGTGCTGCACTCCGAGCACGGCCAGCGGGTCCTCGAGAACTTCCTCTGGAAGGGCGCGCGCATCACGCCCGACTGGACCCCCGGCCACGTCGTCGACGACCTCGTCACGACGATCCGCGAGCAGGTCGGCGAGGACCGCGTGCTCTGTGCCCTGTCGGGTGGCGTCGACTCCTCCGTCGCGGCGGCCCTGGTGCAGAAGGCCGTCGGCGACCAGCTGACGTGCGTGTTCGTCGACCACGGCCTGCTCCGCGAGGGCGAGGCCGAGCAGGTCGAGAAGGACTTCGTCGAGGCCACGGGCGTCGACCTCGTCGTCGTCGACGCCCGCGAGCGCTTCCTCGAGGCGCTCGCCGGCGTCACCGACCCCGAGACGAAGCGCAAGATCATCGGCGAGCAGTTCATCCGCGTCTTCGAGCAGGCTGCGCGTGACGTCGTCCACGACCGCGGCGACGAGGAGCACCCCGTCAAGTGGCTCGTCCAGGGCACGCTCTACCCTGACGTCGTCGAGTCGGGCGGCGGCGAGGGCGCGGCCAACATCAAGAGCCACCACAACGTCGGCGGCCTGCCCGACGACCTGCAGTTCAAGCTCATCGAGCCGCTGCGCACGCTCTTCAAGGACGAGGTGCGCCAGGTCGGCCTCGAGCTCGGCGTGCCCGAGGTCATCGTCTGGCGCCAGCCGTTCCCGGGCCCGGGCCTCGGCATCCGCATCATCGGCGCCGTCGACGCCGAGCGCCTCGCAGTGCTGCGTCGCGCCGACGCGATCGCGCGCGAGGAGCTGACGAAGGCCGGGCTCGACCGCGACATCTGGCAGTGCCCCGTCGTGCTGCTCGCCGACGTCCGTTCGGTCGGCGTCCAGGGCGACGGCCGCACCTACGGCCACCCGGTCGTGCTGCGGCCCGTCGCCTCCGAGGACGCGATGACGGCCGACTGGGCCCGCGTGCCCTACGACGTCCTGGCGACCATCTCGACGCGCATCACCAACGAGGTCGAAGAGGTCAACCGGGTCGTGCTCGACGTCACGAGCAAGCCGCCGGGCACCATCGAGTGGGAGTGACGTCGGCGCCCTCGTCCCGGCGCCGCGGCCCCGTACGGAACTGAGCACTCGACGCTGAGCTTGCGTCGAGTGCTCACTTCTCGACGTGACGGTGTGACCGCCTGAGCCGAACCGCGCCTCGGTTTCGTCCTCTTTTGTCACGGGGGTAACACGTCGGCGGTGCCGTCCGAGGCCGAAAAGGCACCCAATTTTCGGCGCGGCCGGCCACCGATGCTGGCGCGTGCCGCCCCGCGGACCCGCTCCCATCATGGACTCACGTCCTTGAGGGGGGATCGTGATGAAGCGACACGGGGAACGTCTGAGCATCAGGCTCTGTGGGGGTCTGGCGCTGAGCGGTGGAGGTGCCACGCTCGGCCCGCGCCAGCTCGGCGGCGCCAAGGCGCGGCAGGTGCTGCTGGCGCTCTGCCTGCACCGGAGCGGTGTCTCCAAGGCGCGGCTCATCGAGCTGCTGTGGGGCTCGGCCGCTCCGCACGGGGCGACCGCGACGCTCGAGTCGTACGTGAGCCTCCTGCGCCACCGTCTCGAGCCTCTGCTCGGCACCGGCGAGAGCCCCGTGCGCACGATGGCCGGCGGCTACCGGATCGACGTCGACGGCATGGAGCTCGACGTCGACCGCTTCGAGCGGCTCCTCGTCCTCGCGCGTGAGGCCGGCACCGACGCCGCCGCGGCGCTGAGCCGCTACGCCTCGGCCCTCTCAGCCGTCCAGGCGCCGCTGCTGCCCGAGGAGGACGCGGTCTGGGTCACCGAGGCGCGAGAGACCCACGACGCCGAGGTCCTGCGCGCCACCCTCGAGGCAGCCGAGCTGGCACTCTCCGCAGGAGCCCACGGGCAGGCCGAACGCTGGGCCGCCCAGGCACTGCAGCGCGACCAGTTCTCCGAGTCGGCGTGGCTCGTGCTGCTCCGGTCGTTCGAGCTGCGCGGCCAGCACGCCGACGGGCTGCGCGCGTACGCGTCCTGCCGGTCGCTCTTCGCGGCCGAGCTCGGCTGCCCACCCGGCGTGCGGGTGCGGGAGGTCTTCCCGCGGCTGCTCGGCGCCGACGCGGACCACCACGACGACGAGCTCGACGAGCTGGTCGACGCCGTCTTCCGGCTCCACCTCGCCCTTGCCGCCGATCCCGCCAGGGACGCCGTCGGTATGCCGCGTGGTCCCGCCGTCGGCGACGCCGGCCTGCTGACGCGGGCGTTCGAGGACGACTCGTCCCGGCTCAAGCAGCTGCTCGACGACGTGACGAGGCAGCTCTCCGTGACACCGGTGTCGGCATGACCGCCCGGAGGCTCACCACCCGAGCCGAAACACCCAGCACCACCACGAGGAAAGAACGCAGGAGGAGGACGGCAATGTTCAGTCAACTGGAAGGTGCGCTCACCGGGCGCACCGCCGGCGGATCGGGTGAGGGGGGTGGCTCGCCTCGTCGACGCCGACTCCTCTCGGCCGTAGCCGCCATCGCTCTCGCCGGAGGCCTGGCACCGGTGGCGAGCAACGCCGCGAACGGTGCGGTCGCACCGCTCGTCGCCCCCGCGATCAACCCCGTGGTGGCCTCGAGCACGCAGTTCGACATCACCGGTTTCATCCAGACCGCAACGGTCGACACGCCTGCCGACGTGCACTCCGGAGGCGTGCTCACCGTCAACGGGCACACGATCATCATCCCGAAGGAGACCGTCGTCATCCTCCCGGCGAGCGCTCTCACCTGGCAGGAGCTCTTCACCCACGCGCCGGCCCCGTGGGGACCGACCCAGACGGGCATGGCCCTGGCCGACTCGCCCAAGCCGCTGACGACGTACGAGGTGCACGTCGTCGGCAACCGCGTCGTCAACGCGTCCGGTGACCGCTACATCGCGGGCATGGTCGACATCTCGCAGCAGGACCTCAACAACGGGGCCGGCTACGTCAACTTCATCGACTACACCACGGGCGAGCTCGAGGTCGGCGGCAAGACCGGCGTGGCCGGCACCGGCACCCGCGTCCGCATCAACGATCCTGCGGTCGGCACGACCGGCACGGGGCGCTACGGGCGCGCCGCGTCGCCCGACGACCGCTTCCAGGTCGACCAGGACAACCCGACGATCCTCGCCGAGACCGGCTTCCCGATGTGCATCCCGCGCTCGGCGCCGACGACGACGGACGACGACGCACTGTGCCCCCAGGCGAACCGCCCGGTCTACGACGGCACGGACAGGTCGGGGATCACCCCGCAGCCGGCGCTCCCCGTGCTGGGTGCGGCCTACACCATGTTCCGCATGGACTCGCCGGCCGACGTGACCGCGGGTACCTGCCTTCGCAACCCCTGCGCCGACCCGCGCAAGCAGGCCCCCTTCGAGATCGGTGACTACGTCACGTTCGCCGGCAACCTCGTGGAGGAGTCCGCCAGCGTCAAGTACGTCTCGGCCCACACGATCGTCGCGAGCCTCGGCATCTACACCCAGCCCGGTGTCGACCCGGCCTACGTGTCCGTGGACGTGTCGCTCATCGGCACCGGTGGCCTGACGGTCTTCGGCGCGGGTGAGGCAGCCGTGCGCACCCGCTTCGAGGGCATGAGCACCGACGAGACGCGTCTCGTCCGCCTCTACGGCGTGGACATCAACCCGGTCACCGGCGCCACGAGCGACCGCGCGTGGGGCACGATCATGCCCGACCCCGGCCCTCCCGGCGGTGCGGTGCGCGGACGCTGGCGGTTCCGCCCGCCGTGCACGGCGACGGTGGCGACGCAGAAGGCCTGCACGCCCCCTGCCGGAGGCCAGTTCATCCCGCCCACCCGTGAGGTGCGAGCCGTCGTCGACGGTGGCTCGCAGTTCAAGCCGGGCACGATGGAGGCCAACCCGAACAGCCAGGTCCCAGGAACGCCGGGCGCCCAGACGGCCGCCAACGGCATCTACTACGGGCAGTACCACGCCCCCATCGGCGAGTACATCTTCCCGGAGAACGTGCCCGGGACCGCGGTGCCCGAGAACAACTTCAACACGATCCCGTTCCTCGCGTACGGCGGCTACCAGTCGCTCACCGGCACGCAGGCCGGCGTGCTGAGCCCCTGGCCGAGTGACGTCGCACCGCCACCGGTCGTGTGCGCCACACCGAGCTTCAACGGCGCGCCGTTCTCGGTCGCCAACGGTGGCACCGTCCAGCTCTCGGGCAGCGTGCCCGCCGGCTCGTCGGCCCCGGTCACGCTCCAGTGGACCGCAGGCACGAGTGTCGGTGGCATCGACCTCAACGGCGCCCTCACCGGGGCGAGCACCACGACGCCGACGTTCAACGCGTCGGGGCTGGCCGCAGGCACGTACAACGTGCGGTTCACCGCGTCGAACCCCTGCGGTGTGGCCTCCGTCGACACGACCATCACGGTCGCTGCCGCGCCCAAGCCCACCATCGCGCCGATCCAGAACCAGACGGTGACGGCCGGCAACCTGGTGACCCTCACGGCCACGAGCAGCTCGCTGCCCGCGCCGACGTGGGCCTGGACCCAGACCGGCAGCACCGCGGTCACGACCTCGCAGACACCGTCTGCGGCCACCGCGACCGGCTCGTCGCAGCTGAAGTTCACGCCGACCGTTGCAGGCACCTACACGTTCGACGTCGTGGCGACCAACAGCCAGGGCTCGTCGCCGGCGACCACCGTCACCGTGACCGTGACGGCGGCCGTGCCGACGAACATCACCCTGACGCCGGTGGAGTACCGCACCAGCAAGCAGCGGCTGATCGTCACCGCGACGTCGACCGACGCGGCCGTGAGCTCGATGCGGCTGATGCCGTACCTGACGGAGTCGGGCACGACGTTCGACCCGGCGACGCTCGGAGCGGCGAACCTCACCGTGTCGCTCGTGGCACCCGGTTCGTTCACGGTGACCGCGGTCGGTGCGCCGCCGCCCGCCTGCAACCTCGGCGGCACCTACGCCACGCCGTGTGCGCAGTCGCCGATCACGGTCAAGGCGCTCAACGCGGCCGGAACGGTGATCGGGACGAGCCCGCCGTCGAAGCTCGACAGGATCAGGCAGTAGCCAGGGCCTGACCGACGGTGGCTGCCGGGGTCGCTCGACCCCGGCAGCCGCCGGAGCGCACGCTCTCGTGGCGCGGGGGGAGCTGCCGCCGCCTCGGGAGCACCCAGGACGTTGCCGTCGGGGTCACCTCCCCCCGGACCCCGACGGCAACCCTGTCCATGTACCCGACGTGCATCACACCCGGCCCGCCCAGAAGCGCCGGGTCCAGCCGGCTCGCGAGGAGGTCCTGCGATGTCCCGTCCCCACCTGGCACGGCGCGGACTCCTCGCCTCGACGGTGGCCGTGCTCGCCGGCGCCCTCCTGTCTGCCTGCGGGGCTGCGGCTCCCGCGCCGGCGCCGCCGGCCAGGCTCGTGCCTGCTTCGGCAGCTCCCGGGCCCGCGCAGCCGCCACCACCCGTGCCGGCACGGGTGGTGGCGCCGTCGTCGGCGGCCTCGGTGGCGCCGCCGGTGCAGCCGGTGCAGCCGGTGGGAGCCGACCGCGTCGACGTCGACAAGTGCTGGACGAACGCCACCGCCACCTCGGGCGGGCAGCTGCTCGTCAGCGCGCGGAGCTCGGACCGGGCAGCGCGCCTGTTCGCCTACCGGGCCGACGGCCGGCTCATCGGCGAGGTCCAGAACGGTCATGGCCAGCGTTACGGCGGCACCGTGTTCGCCTGGCAGGCAACCGATCCGGGCACCGTGACCGTCCGGAGCAGCTCCGGTGGCAGCGCCACCGTGCACACGACACCGTGGCAAGCCGAGAACTGAGACCCACGGCACCAGACGCGGACGAACGTATGCCGCCTGGGGGGCCAGGCGGCATACGCAGTCTCTGGGTCGACGGGTCAGAGGCCCGTGGCGGCGATGTAGGCGCCCGGGTTGCCGTTCGGGTTCACCAGCACCCGCGGCATGTGGCAGTACTTCGGCAGCCAGACCTTGCCGTCGAGGCGGGCGTCGCCGTCGGTGTCGAGGGGGACGCTCTTGGTCGTGCCGACGACCATGTTGTTGCACACCACGCTCGCGCTGATCGTCTTCACCGGCCCGGTGCCGACACCGGGGATGACGAGGCCCTCGACGCGTACGCGGACCCGCCCGTCCGAGCGGACGCGAGCCATGCCCTCGTCGATGACCCACGGCCTGCCGCCGGGTCCCACCATGGCGATGACCGGGCCGTCAGGCATGCTGCCCTCGAGGTGGGCGCGGAGGATCGTGTGGCCGGACCGGTGGTGGCCGGACGAGCTGTCGCTCGCGGAGGCGGTGGGGGCCACGAGGGTGGTGAGGCCGAGGACGGCTCCTGCCACGAGTGCGGCACTGCGGGTCGGTCGGTGCATGACGTGCTCCTTCTCCGTTGAGGGTGCTCCCCAATGGACGACGCTCATCCGCGGCAGCCCGGTTCACGTTCTCGCGAGTTTTGTGCGGCGCCGGTGCGGGGCACGGCGGGGGTGGGGCGGCCCGGGTCGCCGCCCGTCTAGGGTTGACCCCATGTGCGGAATCGCCGGACACCTGGGTGTCCACGCCGACGAGGCCCTGCTCGACCGACTGCTCGCGACGCATCCGGGCGCGGGCCCTGCGTCGACGGCGCGCGACGGCGACGCCGGGCTGGCTGCTCGCCCGGCGCGCGACGCGACGGGGCTGGACCGGCTCTCGACCGGCCGTGGCGGTCGTTTCACGCTCGCCTTCGACGGCGAGCTCTACAACCGGTCCGAGCTGCGTGCCGACCTCGAGACGCTCGGCCACGACTTCGGTGTGGGCAGCGACGCCGAGGTCGTGCTCACCGCGTTCACCGAGTGGGGCACCGACGGCCTCGACCGGCTCGACGGCGCGTTCGCCCTGGCCGTGTGGGACCGCGACACCCGCACCATGACGCTGGCGCGCGACCACTTCGGGGTGCGTCCGCTCTACGTCGCCGCCGCCGGGTCGGGATGGCTCGTGGCGAGCGAGATCCGGGGCATCCTCGACAGCGGCCACCACGAGCGCCGCCCCGACGACCGCACCATCTACCGCTACCTGCGCTTCCGGGTCCACGACGACGGCCCGGCGACCTTCTTCGCCGGCATCGAGCGCGTCGGCGCCGGCGAGGTCGTGACGCTCGGGCCCCAGGGCATCGAGCGCCGGCGCTACACCCGGCTGCGTGAGGAGCTCGCCGAGCTCGCCCGCTCGCCGCGTGCCTACACGCCGGCTGCGGCGGACGAGTTCCGCTCGTTGCTCACCGCGGCCGTACGCCGTCGGTCGGCCTCCCCGGGGCGCGTGGGCACCGCGCTGTCCGGCGGCATCGACTCCGCGGCCATCGCCGCGCTCGTCGACGCGGTCGAGCGGGAGGCGGGCGGGTCGGACGTGCAGGACACGTGGTCCGCGGTCTACCCGGGCTCGCGCATCGACGAGCAGGCGCAGGTCGACGCCGTCACGGCGTCGCTCGGGTCCCGGGTCGACGCGCACCGCTTCGAGCCGACCCCGTCGGAGTTCAAGAAGGACATGCGCGACCTCGTGCGCACCCAGGAGGAGCCTCTCGGTTCGACGGGTCCCTACACGCAGTACCGCGTGCTGCAGGAGGCCGCGCAGCGCGACGCCGTCGTGCTCGACGGACACGGCGGCGACGAGCTGCTCGGCGGCTTCGGGGCGCACCACCTGATCCACCTGCGCGGGCTCAAGGGCCGCAGCGCGGCGCTCGCCGCCTCCGAGCTGGGCCGCTCCCTCGACGTGCTCGTGCGCCGCGGGCGTCCCCACGTCGGCGACCGGCTGCGCGGCCGCAAGGCCGTCGCCGTCACCTCGCTCCTGGGCGCCGACTTCGCCCGCGCGCACGCCGGTGAGACCCACGAGACCGAGCGCACCGACCTGCGCAAGCGCCTCGTCGACGACCTCTTCGTCGACTCGCTGCCGTCGCGGCTGCGCTCCACCGACAAGAACGCCCGCCGGTTCGGGGTGTCGGTGCGGCTGCCGTTCGTCGACCGCGAGCTGGCGCGCTTCGTCTTCGGCCTCGACGACGCCGCCCTCATCAAGGACGGTCTCGGCAAGCGCGTGCTCCGCGACGCGATGCGCGGCCTGCTGCCCGACCCGGTCGTGGAGCGCCGCGACAAGGTGGGTGCGAGCACGCCGCAGGCCGACTGGTTCATGCGCCTCAAGAACCACATCTACGGCGAGTTCCTCTCCGAGTCGTTCGCCAACCGGCCCTACTTCGACCAGACGGCGGTGCTGCACGCCTTCGAGGGCTGGATCAAGGGCACCAACTCCGTCGACTCGATGACGATCTGGCGCATCCTCAACGTCGAGCTGTGGCTGCAGGAGTTCTTCGACGAGCGCGCGCCCGAGGCCGAGACCGACGACGCCGCCGCCCCGGTCAAGACCGACTACGAGCCCAACGCCCGCAAGCAGCTCGACCTCGTGACGGCCGACGGCACCACGGTTCGCCGCTACCCGCTGCGCACCGACCTCTACGCCCGCGAGGACGACCTCGAGGCCAAGACGATGGCCTACATCGACCGGTTCTTCTCGGGCCTGCTCGAGGCCGGCGACGAGCACGTCGCGGCGACGACGGGCCGTTGGTACTTCTTCATCTCCGAGAAGATCGTCGCCATCACGCAGGGCCGGTCGTTCTTCATCTGGGACATCAAGGTCGGTCGCCCGGCGCGCCTGCTGAGCCGCTACGTCACGCGCACGCCGGCGGGCATCGGGCTCGGGTCGCCGTTCACGATGCAGCTGGCCATCGAGGAGGCCGGCCTGCCGCGCGTCCTCTTCGCGTCGGCCGGCGGCGCCATCGGCAAGGTGCTCGGCAAGCGAGGGCTCTTCTACGACCTGGTGGGCGGCGACATCCGCGCCATCGACGGCCCCACCGAGTACTCCGTCTACCCGGCCAACGTGTCGGCCAAGCTCGGCCCGAAGGACCCCGACGAGGTCGCTGCGCGCCTGTCGGCGGCGATCCGCGAGCGGGTGCCGGCGGCATACCGGGACTCGTTCGGCGGCACCGTCGTCATGGACGCCAACGACATCGGCCGCAACGTGCTCGGCAAGGACGCGCCCGGGTCGAAGGAGCACTACGAGCTGATGTTCGCCGACAACCCGCTCGGCCAGGGCTCGGAGCAGACCCCCATGGCCATCGTCTTCGAGCAGCCCGCCGCGACCGGGTGACCCCTGGCTGGTCGGGAGTCCACGTCGGGCCGCCCTTCAGCACTCGATGAGGCCGTCTCGCACCTGCTTGCGCAGGACCTTCCCGATCTGGGAGCGCGGCAGCTCGTCGACGACCACGACCCGGCGGGGCACCTTGTACGCGGCGAGCCGGGACCGACACAGCGCGCGCACGTCGTCGACCTCGAGCTCCACCCCCGGCTCGACGGTCACGACCGCCACGACCTCTTCGCTGCCGTCCGTCTTGGGCAGGCCGACGACGGCGGCATCGGTGACGCCGGGGATGCTGCGCACGACGGCCTCGACCTCCGACGGCATCACGTTGAAGCCGCCTGTGATGATGAGCTCCTTGATGCGGTCCACCACCGAGACGAAGCCGTCCTCATCGACGACGACGATGTCGCCGGTGCGGAACCAGCCGTCGGCGAGCAGCGCCTTTGCCGTCTCCTCGGGCTTGCCCCAGTACCCGCCGAAGACCTGCGGCCCACGGATGAGCAGCTCGCCACGCTCGCCGACGGGACGGTCGTGGGTCGGGTCGTCCGGATCGACGACGCGGATGTCGGTGCTCGGGAAGGGCACGCCCACCGCTCCCGGTCGCCGCTCACGGCCGATGGGGTTGCCGATCGCGACGGGCGAGGTCTCGGTAAGCCCGTAGCCCTCGACGAGGAGGCCGCCGGTCACGTCCTCCCACAGCTCCAGGGTCTCGCGCGGCAGCGCCATGGCGCCTGAGATCGCGAATCTCGCTGCGGTCAGGTCGATCCCGCGCTCGCGAGCCGCCGTGGCGAGCCGCTGGTAGATGGGCGGCACTGCCGGCAGGAAGGTCGGCGGATGCTTCTGGGCCGCGGCGAGCACGAGGTCGACGTCGAACTTCGGGAAGAGGACGAGCCGTGCGCCCACACTCATCGCGAAGGTGAGGCAGAGGGTCAGGCCGTACGCGTGGAACATCGGCAGCACGGCGTACACGACCTCCTGTCCCGGTCGCAGGCCAGGCACCCAGGCGCGGCCCTGTGCGGCGTTGGCCACGAGGTTGCGGTGGCTGAGCATGGCGCCCTTGGGCACGCCGGTCGTGCCGCTCGTGTACTGGATCGCCGCGAGGTCGTCCACGCCCGGTCGACGCACGGACGGCGCGAGCGGGCCGTGCCGCAGCAGGTCGGACCACGGCCTCGTGCCGGTCGACGGCCCCGTGAGCTGGGCCCGCAGCTCCCGAGCCCGACGAACCGGCAGCCGCAGCGCCATCCGCTTCGTCCACGGCATCGAGGCCGTGATGTCGACGGCGACTACGTGCTCGACCCCCGGGAGGTCTGCGACGGCACCGGCGACCTTGTCCCACACGACAGCGACGGTCGCCCCGTGGTCCGCGAACTGGTGGGCAGTCTCCGTCGGTGTGTAGAGCGGGTTGTGCTCCACGACGACCGCCCCGAGCCGGAGCACCGCGTAGAACGCGACGATGTGCTCGGGACAGTTCGGCAGCACGAGCGCGACGCGGTCGCCCTGCAGCACACCGAGCCGGCGCAGCCCCTCGGCCGCCAGGTCGACGCGCCGTCCCAGCTCCGTGTAGGTGAGCTCGGCGCCGAAGAACTCGAGAGCCGGACGCGGCCCGTACGCGGCAACGGCCGCGGTCAGCAGGTCGACAAGTGAGTCCGTGGGAGCGTCGATCCCGGCCGGCACCCCCTCGGCGTAGTGGGCCACCCAGGTGTGCTCGAGTCCCGCGGTCGTCATGCCAGCCTCCGTTGCCGGTCTCCTGCCGCGCCGTACGGCAGGCTCAGTATGGCGGTCGCGCACACGTGCGTATGCCGTCCGCCCCGTCGTCGCTCGACGTTGCCGCCGCGTCGCCGGCGCCCCGGCGGCCACCCGGCATACGCAGTCCGCGTCTCAGCCCGGCGCACGATGGCGACCTGGCCGTCGCGCCGGGGCGGGCCCGGAGGGGACGAGAGCGAAGGCGCCCTCCTCCTCCTGGCTGTTGTGGAGGCGGCACACGGCGTAGAGCCCGTAGAGCAGCCGGCGCAGCTCGGTGACGTCCTCGGGGGTGACCTGGCCCGGGACGATGCCGGTGAGCAGGCGCCGCAGCCGCGAGACCTGGTGCTCGATCTCGGCGTGGGTGCGGCGCATCGTCGCCGTGGCCGAACCGCCGAGCGCTC
This sequence comes from Terrabacter sp. 28, assembly GCA_000955875.1. Lineage (GTDB taxonomy): Bacteria > Actinomycetota > Actinomycetes > Actinomycetales > Dermatophilaceae > Terrabacter. The sequence goes on along the minus strand of JYOE01000003.1, from coordinate 161,375 downwards.
GGGCGACGAGGGGCATGAGCTCCTCCTCGTCGGCGCGCTCGTGCGGGACGAGCTGGCGCTCGAGCTGGTCGAGGAGCGCGTGTACCGGTTCGAGCCGGCAGCCGTGCGTGCGCAGCCCGTCGGCGACGGTCCGGATCTGCTCGACGGCCGCGATCGCCACCTCGTGCCCCTCGCGCAGGCGCCGTGCGGTGGCGATGTCGTCGGCCGACATCGGGACGGAGTGCAACCGCGTCGGCAGCAGCGCGCGCAGGGCGATGCCGATGGCGAGGACGTCGATGGCCTCCTGGAGGACTGCGCCTGCAGCCGGTGGCAGCAGGCCCGCCGCCGCCGCGACCATGGCGACGAGGGACAGGCCCATCCCGACGAGCACGGCCTCGAGCGCGATCCGGCGCGACCGGCGCGCGATGAGGATGGCATCGGCGATGGCGTCGACCCGGTCCACGGTGAGGACGACGTCCGCGGCCTCGGACGAGGCAGTCGCACCGCGAGCCGCGAGCGCGACCCCCACCCCCGCTGCCGCGAGTGCCGGGGCGTCGTTGACACCGTCGCCGACCATGATGGTGCGCGCGGCGGCCGACTCGTCCCGGATCGCGGCCAGCTTGTCGCGCGGGTCGCGGTCGGCCAGGACGGCGTCGACGCCGACGATGCGTCCCACGGTCTCGGCGATGTCGGCCCGGTCACCGGTGAGCAGGACGGTGCGCTTGATCCCGACCTCGCGCAGGGCTGCGAGCATCCGCGGGGCGTCCGGGCGGACCGGGTCCTCGAGGAGGAAGGCGCCTGCCGGTCGACCATCGACGGCGACGAAGACCGTGAGGCACCCGTCGAGGGCGGCCCGACGCCGCACCTGCCGCAGCCAGGCGGGGTCGTCGTCACCCACGATCCAGCCAGCCTTGCCGAGCCGCACCATGACGTCACCGACGAGACCCTCGAGGCCGTAGCCGTGCACCTCGTGGACGTCCGCCGGGAGCGCGAGGTCGAGCCCGCGGCCCCGGGCCGCCCCGACGAGTGCGCTGGCCAGCGGGTGGGGCGAGACCTGGTCGAGGGAGGCCGCGAGGCGCAGGACGTCGAGAGCCGGTGGCGCGTCGGGGGCGGTCACCACCGAGGCAAGCTCCGGGCGACCACGGGTGAGCGTCCCCGTCTTGTCGAAGAGCACGACCTCGCCGGCCGCGAGCGCCTCGAGGGCGGCCCCTCCCTTGACCACGACTCCGATGCGCGAGGCCCGCGACAGGCCGGACATGATCGCCACCGGAGCGGCCAGCAGCAGCGGGCACGGGGTGGCAACGACGAGCACGGCGACGGCACGCACAGCGGAGCCGGCGACGGCCCAGGCGAGCCCGGCGAGCAACAGGGTCAGCGGCACGAAGAGCACGGCGAAGCGGTCGGCCGTCCGGACGAACGGCGCCGACGTCGCCTGGGCCTGCTCGACGAGCCGGACGACGTTGGCGTACGTCGACTCGGACGCTGACGAGGTGGCGACGACGTCGACCGGTGGGCCGGCGTTGACCACCCCGCTGCGCACGTCCTCGCCGTTCGGGCGTTCCACCGGCATCGGCTCGCCGGTGAGCGCCGACTCGTCGAAGGTGCCCGTGGCGAGCAGCCGGCCGTCGACGGGGACGACCTCGCCCGTGCCGACGACGACCACGTCACCGGGGGAGACGCCCTCGACGGGGATGTCCTCGACCTGGTCCCCGGTGCGTCGTCGGGCAGTGCGGGGAGTGCGCTCGACGAGCAGACGCAGCTCCCGGTCGGCGCGTGCTGCGGCACGGGCCTCGAGCAGGCGACCGCTCGCGAGCATCAGCGTCACCATGGCGCCGGCGAACTCCTCACCGACCCAGAGCGCCCCCGCCAGGGCGAGCACGGCGATGACGTCGACCGTGGCGCGACGCTCGGCGACGGACCGGACGGTCCACAGCAGCGAGAGCCCGAGCCCGAGAACGGTCGCGGCGACCCACAGCGCACGCGACACGTCGGCGGGACCCGTGACGGCGACGATCCCGCCGCCCGCCAGCAGGACGGCCGACGCGACGAAGAAGACCGCAGGTGCGCGGCCACGCCACCAGGTCACACGTCCATCGTCCGCCGTTCGCGACCGCGCGGACGCTGTTCGGGACGGGCGTCACAGCCCCCGCCTCCCGGCATACGCCCCCGGCCCCGCCCCCGAAGCGCCAACCGACCCCTCGAATGGTCAGTTCCCGACGTGAGGAACCNNNGGAACCGAGCACTCGACCCGAACTGGGCGTCGAGTGGTCAGTTCCCGACGTCAGGCGAGGTCGGCGAAGACGTCGCGACGGATCGCCGACCCCGGCGGCAGCGACCGGTCGACGAACCACTCGCGGCCGAAGACCACGTCGTAGAGCGGGCGCGGGATGCGCAGGAAGGCGGCCAGGGTGCGGTCGGCGCCTCCGTCGGCGCTGGCCTGCGACGTGTGCGCCCGCATCGAGGCCCGCTTGGCGGCGATGTGGTGCCGCACCCCGATGCGGTGGGTGATCTCGCTGCGTGCCGAGAACGCCCGGTCGAAGCTCGCCCGGTCGAACTCGGGCGGGAAACGGTAGACCTTGGCTGCGAGGTCGATGGCCCGACAGATCGTGTCGCGGGGCACGGTCGCCTCGAGCACCCGCGGCGTGCCCGCGAGCTCGGCGGCCCGGGCTCCGACGACGTGCACCTGCTGGTGGTCCGGATGGCCGTAGCCGCCGTTGGGCTCATAGCTGAGCAGCACGTCGACCTGCTCCTCGCGCAGGATCGCGGCGAGGCGCTCGGCCGCCTCCTCGACGTCGGCCCGCACGAAGCGCGTGGCGCCGGGCGGGTCGGGCGCGACCTCTGGCCCGAGACCGCTGTCGGCGTAGCCGAGGTGCTCGACGCGGGCGACGCCCAGCGCACGCGCGCTCGCGCGGAGCTCGTCCATGCGGGTCGCCGCGAGCGCGCCGTCGCCGGTGAACTCGCTGGCGGCGAGGCCGAGCTCGCCGTCGGTGGCCACCACGACGACGACCCGGTGACCCTCGGCCGAGGCGCGCGCCATCGTGCCCGACGTCAGCAGCGCCTCGTCGTCGGGGTGCGCGTGGAAGGCGAGCAGGGTGTGGGGCACAGTCACCCATCCTGACGCATGACACAGTGTTCCCCGTGAAGGTGGCCCTCCTGTCCGACTGCTACCTGCCCCGGCTGGGCGGGATCGAGGTGCAGACGCAGGACCTCGCCCGGCACCTGCAGGCCGCCGGGCACGAGGTCGAGGTCTTCACGGCGACCCGTGGCGCGGGCGGCGAGATGCACGGAGCCGTGACCGTCGTGGACGGCGTGCCCGTGCACCGCCTCGCGGCCCGACTCCCGTGGGAGCTCCCGGTCAACCCGTGGGCGCCGCCCGAGCTGCGCCGCCGCCTGGTCGACGGCGGCTTCGACGTGGCCCACGTCCAGACCGGGGTGGTCTCGCCCTTCGCGTGGGACTGCACCCGGGTCACCGTCGGGCTCGGGCTGCCCACGGCGATGACGTGGCACTGCATGCTCGCCGGCGTGGCGCCCCTCTTCGAGACGCTGCGCTTCGTGCGCCGCTGGGCTGCGCGCGGCGTCGCCATGTCGGCGGTGTCCGACGTTGCCGCGCAGCCGCTGCGGCGGCTCGTCGGGCCCGGTCGGTCGGTCGGCGTCCTGCCCAACGGCATCGACGTCGCGCGATGGGCAGGTGCCCCAGGCCCGCGGGAGCCGGGGCCGCTGCGCCTCGTCACCGCGATGCGGCTCGCGGCGCGCAAGCGACCGGCTGCCCTCGTCGAGCTCGTCGCCGAGGCCGAGCGCCTCGCCGGCTCCGGCTCGGTGTCGCTGACCGTCCTGGGGGAGGGGCCAGACCGTCGCAAGGTCGAGGCCCTCGTCCGCCGGCGCGGCCTCGACTGGGTCTCGCTGCCGGGTCGGGTCACGCGCGACGAGCTGCGCCAGAGGTATGCCGCCTCCGACGTCTACCTGTCGCCTGCCCGTCTCGAGTCGTTCGGGATCGCGGCGCTGGAGGCACGCACGGTGGGCCTGCCGGTGATCGGCCGATCCGGCTCCGGCGTAGGTGAGTTCGTCACTGACGGTGTCAACGGTCTTGTGGTGTCGAGTGACTCGCTGATGGCATCGGCGATCGCCCGTCTGGCCAAGGACCCCCACGAGGTCGCACGGATGCGATCGTGGAACCTCGCGAACCCTCCGACGCAGGACTGGTCGCAGGTTGCCGCATTGGCGGTGACCGAGTACGAGCGGGCCGTCGGCCTGGTCCGTCGATGAGGACCAACCAGCCGGGAGGCATCCGCGTCGTCGCGGTCGACGCCGACGACACGAGGCTCGGCGAGGCGCGGCTCGGTCACGGCGAGCACCCCGAAGTCGTCCTGGGAGCCCTCGGCTGGGCCCTCGGCGCCCCCGCGTCGGCAGCCGTTCGCGAGGACGGGGCCCTCGAGCTCGCCTTCCGCGTGAGCCCGCTCGACGGCATACGCCCGCGCTCTGCGGCACCCCCGCGCGACGCCGACGTGGGCGCCGACGAGGTGGGGGAGCCGTACCAGCGGGTGGCCGCCTACGCCCTCGTGACGAGCGCCCGAGGGGTGCTGCTCACCCAGTTCAACTCCCAGACCCACGTCGCGGGGCGCTGGGGCCTGCCCGGCGGCGGCCTCGACGAGGGAGAGCCGCCCGTCGACGGCGTGCACCGGGAGGTGTGGGAGGAGACGGGCCAGCGGGTCGAGCTCGGCGACCTGCTCGCCGTGCAGTCCGACCACTGGGTCGGGCGGTCGCCCAGGGGAGGTCTCGAGGACTTCCACGCCGTCCGGATCGTCTACGCCGCGACGTGCCCCCAGCCCACCGACATCGTCATACACGACGTCGGCGGCACGACGTCCGACGCCCGCTGGGTGCCCGTCGACGAGCTGGAGGGCTACCCGCTCAGCTCGTCGTGGCGCCGTCTCGCTGCGCTCGCCGACCTGCGCAGGACCCGGGCGGCCGACGAGTACGACGCTCCGTAGGATGTCGGCCATGGACTTCGTCTACAACCTCCTGGTCGCCCTGCACCTGCTCGGCATGGCCGCCGTCGTCGGTGGCTGGATCGCGGTGCGCTCGGGTCGCACGGTCACGGCGCCGATCGTGTGGGGGGCCCGCGCCCAGATCGTCACCGGTCTGGTGCTCGTCGGCATCGCGTCGGCGATCAAGGACGACAGTCACGAGGTCAACAACACGAAGATCGCGGTCAAGCTCGTCATCGCCCTCGGCGTGGTCGCGGCGGCCGAGATCGGTGCCGCCCGGGCGCGCAAGGGCCGCGACACCGGTCCGCTGCTCGACGTCGCCGGCGGTGCAGCGGTCGCCAACGTGCTCGTCGCCGCCCTCTGGTGACGCGCCCCCGACGCGGCGAGGGTGGCTGAGATGCGCTGGAACGCAGGCGTGCTCGCGGGGCTGCTCATCGGTCTGGTGTGGCTGGTCATCGGCCTGGCCCTGGTCGTCGTCGGCCGCCGGCGGTCACGGTCGTCGCGGGCCGAGGGCGCGGGAAACGTCGCAGTCATCGGTTGGTTCCTGCTCGCCGTGGGTGGCCTCACGTGGTTCGCCACCCTGCTGCTGTCGGTCGTGCCGGGCGGAGCCTGACGGGCGGACCCGCCCGAGGTGGCGGCGTCCCCGCCTGCTAGCCCACGGTGAAGCGCGCGCCCAAGGCGATGAGGGGCGGGACCGTGCCCGACGTGAGGAACTGCGAGACCCGGTGGACGACGCCGGTGTCGAGGTCCCACGCCATGACCCACGTCCCTCTCGGTGAGGCCGAGAGGTAGACGAGCTCGCCGCGGACGGTCCACCCGAGCACCGAGCAGCAGTCGGCTGATCGCGGCTGCTCCTCGCCGAAGACGAGCATGCGGTCGCGGCCCAGGCTGTTGGTGGCGACGATGACGTGACGCGGTGCCGTCGCCTCGAGGTCTCGGGCCTCGCCGGGGGCGAGCCGGAAGACCGAGGCGAACTGCCGAGCGTTCGACACCGTGTCGCCCACCGGTCTCGTCCGCGGCCACGAGACGGCGGCGGGGCGCGCGGCCGGGTCAGGCGCCCGCTCGTCGAGCACCGTGCGTCCGGCCTCCACCCGGAACTCGCGTGCGCCCGGTCGTCGCGGAGGCTCGGGCGCGGGCCACCGGGACGACAGGTCGGGGGACCACAGCCCGTCCGCCGAGCCGGCCTGGACGTGGTTGCCACGCCAGGCTGCCCACTCCAGGGTGTGCGACGGGATCGCGACGGTGCTGACCCGGAGGGTCTCCATGTCGAAGACGACCACTCTGCCCGGCTGGGCGAACGCGAGCGACGTCTTGTCGCCGGAGAAGGCCCAGATGCCGAGGGGCGGGCGGGAGGCGCCCGAGGCGGTGCGGAGGTCGGTCAGCTCGACTGTGTCGAGCGCGAGCACCTCGCCGTCGCCGTAGAGGAGCACGGGGACCCAACGTCCCGGCCCGCGCCGCTCGAGGTAGACGGCGTCACCGAAGGCGCCCGGACCGTCCGTGGACTGCACGCTCGCCGGCCGGGCCCTGCGACCGGGGTCGATGACCGGGGGCAGGCCGACGGAGAGCACCGGCTGGTCGGCCTCGGTGCCCGCGGGGGGTGCGACGACGTACCTCAACCCGTCGCGCGTCGTGTGCCACGACGCCTCAGCGAGCAGTGGCACCTGCGTGAGGCTGACCGGCACCGGTGCCGGTGCCGGGACGGGAGACGGTGCCGCGGCGCTCGCCACGACGGGTTCGCGTCCCGCAAGGGCCGCGCCGCCCACGACGAGCCCGGCCGCGGCGACGGCCGCAGAGGCCCGGCGCCGCGTCGCCGACCGGTGCAGCAGGGCGTCGTGCCAGGCGCGTTCCGCGAGGTCGACCTCGCGGATGCGAGCGACGGTCGCCTCGAGGGAGGCCGTGACCTCCTCGTCGGTCAACGGGCGGGCTGCCGCCGACGACAGGCTTGCCCGCGCCAGGCGCTCGTCGCGGCGCGCCGTTTCGGACGAGATGCCGACGAGCTCGGCCGTGTCGCTGACCGACCGTCCGGCATACCAGCGCAGCACGAGCACCGCACGCCGGCGCGGGGCGAGCGCACGCAGCTGCAGGGGCAGCTCGCGCGGGACGGTCCCGGCGTGGGCGTCGCCCTCGGCCGCGGTCAGCGCGGACTGGTGCAGGCGGACCCGCACGTACGCGTCGGGCTCGCGCTCGCGGAGGTGGCGCCAGTGCGCGGCGAGACGGGTCAGGACGGAGAGGACCTGCCGCTCAGCGCGAGTGGCGTCGCCGCCGACGAGCCAGGCGGCGCGGAGCAGCCGCAGCTGCCGGGCCCGCGCCCAGGCGGCGAAGTCGGCGTCGATCTCGCGCATGCGCCCTCCTCCTGCTTCAAGGATGGACGCATCGCGATGCCGGCGACAGCCCTCGAGCGGTGCACCCGCTCCGCAGCGGGTCGAGGTGGGTGGTCGCGACCCGGCGCGACGGCATACCTCGACCGGGCGCAGGTCTCAGCTGCGGTCGTGGGCGAGCGCGCCGCCGACCCAGGTCTGCAGCACCTCGGTGTCGCGGATCCGGGCGGGAGCGGACTCCTCGAGAGCCCACACGTCGCGGTCGACGGCGATGAGGTCGGCGAGCTGGCCCGGCACGAGCCGACCCACGTCGGAGCGCCCCACCGACTCGTGCGCCACGACGGTGTGGGCGTGGACGGCCTCGGCCAGCGTGATGCGCTCGTCGGGGCGCCATCCTCCCGCCGGGTGGCCGTCGGCCCGCTGCCGAGTGACAGCGGCGTGCAGCCCGTAGAACGGGTTGGGGTCCTCGACAGGGGCGTCGGAGCCGAAGGCCAGGCGCACCCCGGCATCGAGGAAGCTGCGCCAGGCGTACGACGCGAGTCGGCGAGGGCCGATGATCTCGTCGGCGAGCTCGAGGTCGGCCGTGCAGTGGCTCGGCTGCATCGACGCCACGACGTCGAGGGCCCGGAAGCGCGGGATGTCGACCGGCAGCACGTGCTGGGCGTGCTCGATGCGCAGCAGCCGCTCGAGCCCTTCGGCGCGGACGGCCTCGAAGGAGTCGAGCACCAGCCGGTTGGCCTCGTCGCCGATGGCGTGCGTGATGACGTCGAGGCCCGACCGGGCGGCGAGCAGCGTGCGCTCCAGGAGCACCTCGTAGGGCATCGCCGCGATGCCGCATCCCTCGTGCCCGATGAAGGGCTCGGTCATGTGCGCGGTGTGCGAGCCGAGGGCCCCGTCGCTGAAGAACTTGACCGGCCCGACGCGAAAGACGTCGTCGCCCTGACCGGACCGCCGGCCCTCGGAGATCGCGAGCTCGAGGTCGGGGTCGCGCGTGCACTTGGTGACGCGCAGCCGCAGCGCACCGTCGGCGTGGAGGTCGGCGTAGGCCGCCCGGGCGTCCTCTCCGTCGATGTCGGTGATGCTGGTGAGGCCGACCGACAGCAGCCATTCCTGGCAGCGCTCGAGCCACGGGCGCAGGGGCGTCTCCTCGCGGGGGATCGCGTCGAGCAGCTCCTGGGCCTTCTCGCGCAGGATGCCCGTCGGCTCGCCCGACGCGTCCCGTACGATCTCGCCGCCGACCGGGTCGGGGGTGTCGCGGGTGATGCCGGCGCGTTGCAGCGCAAGGGAGTTCGCCCAGATCGTGTGACCGTCGACGCTCGCAAGTGCCGCGACCCGGCCGCCCGTCACGGTGTCGAGCGCGTGACGGTCGGGCTGCACCGGGGCCGTCCACCGGTTGTGGTTCCACCGCCCGCTGTGCAGCCACTCACCGTCGGGCAGGCCGGCCGCGTGCGCCCGGATCAGCTCGAGGGTCTCGTCGAGCGAGCGTGCCTCGCGCAGGTCGACGGACGACAGGTCGCGTGAGAGCCATTCCGTGTGGATGTGTGCGTCGTGCAGTCCCGGCATCACCACCGCGCCGGGCAGGTCGACGGTCGTCGAGCCACCCGAGCCACCCGAGCCACTCGAGCCACCCGAGCCACCCGCGGCGTCACGGGCGTCGGCACCGATCGCCACGATGCGCCCGTCCTCGACGAGCAGCGCGTCGGTCCAAGGGGATTCGCGGCTCCCGGTCCAGATGCGGTCGTGCCGGAAGAGCGTGCGGCTCATGCCCCGGGCACCAGGACGAGCTTGCCGGTCGTCTGCCGGCCTTCGAGCGCCTCGTAGGCGGCGGCAGCCTCGGCGAGCGGGTAGCGACCACCGATGTCGACCTTCAGCGAGCCGTCGGCCACGGCACCGAGCACCTCGGCCGCGCGCCACTCGTACTCGGACCGCTCGGCCACGTAGTCGCCCAGCTTGGGGCGGGTGAGGAACAGCGACCCGCTCGCGTTGAGCCGCTGGATGTCGAACGGCGGCACCTGTCCGCTCGCGCCACCGAAGAGCACCATCATGCCCCGCGGGCGCAGTGACGCCAGCGAGGCGTCGAACGTCGCCTTGCCGACGCCGTCGTAGGCGGCGTCGACACCGCGTCCGGCGGCCTCGCGGACGGCGGCGGACAGCGCGTCCGGTGAGTCGAACGTCGAGTAGTCGATGAGGTGCTGGGCGCCGAGCGACCTTGCGATCTCGAGCTTCTCCTCAGAGCCGGCCGTTGCGACGACGGTGGCTCCACGGGACGTGATCATCTGCACGAGGAGCTGCCCGACCCCGCCCGCCGCGGCGTGCACGAGGGCGACGTCGCCCTCCTTGACGGCATACGTGCTCGTGACGAGGTAGTGGGCCGTCAGGCCCTGGAGCATGGCCGCGCAGGCGACCTCGAGCTCGACGCCCTCGGGCACCGTGACGACCAGGTGGGCGGGCTTGTTGACGACCGTCGACTCGCTGCCGAGCGACTGGCACCAGGCGACCCGGTCGCCGACGGCGAGATCGCCGACCTCGGGGCCGACGGCGGTCACGGTGCCGGCCCCCTCCTCGCCGAGCACGAACGGGGTCGGCACGGGGTAGACGCCCTGCCGCTTGTAGACGTCGATGAAGTTGACGCCTGCGGCGGCGACCTCGACCTGCACCTCGCCGGGACCGGGGTCGGGGACGTCGTGGGTGCGCACCTGCAGGACGCTGCGGTCGCCGGGCTCGGAGACGAAGACGCTGGTCGCTTGGGTCATGCTCGCCACCCTACGACCGTGGCCGCCGGCGCCTGGGGGCGGTTCGGGAGTCGGTCCCGATGCGGTCGAGCGTGGAGAGTCCGTCCTCCAGGGCGGCCAGCAGGGCCTCGGGGTCCGGCACCACCGACTCGTCGCCCATGATCCCGATGCGCACGGCGTCGTCGTAGGTGACGATGCAGAAACCGAGCGTGTGACGCCCGGAGCCGGGCACCCAGCCGAGCACGCCCGTGACCGGCACGCCGGCGAGATGGCGGACCCGGCGGGGGCCGGCGACGTTGGTCGTGACACCGATCGCCTTGTCGGCGAAGAAGTCGACGACCCGGCGCTGGATCGTGGCCGGGAAGCGCCCGATGACGGAGATGAGGGCGAAGGTCAGCGCGGCCTCTGGTGAGGCCTTGAGCCAGTCCATCCGCGACTTCGCCAGCGCGAGGCGCCCGAGCGGGGTCGCGTCGCCGCTCGGCAGCCGGAGGAACACGAGAGCGAAGCGGTTGCCGAGCTCGGCCGGCAGCGGCTCGTCGAGGGGGCGGACGTTGACGGGCACCATCGTCACGAGGTCGGCGGGCGGCTGGCCGTGCTCGTGCTGGTAGTCGTGCAGGGCGCCGGCGACCGCGCCGACGAGCACGTCGTTGAGCGTCGCACCCACCAGCCGGCCCACCCCCTTCAGGCCGGCAAGGGGGACGGGCTGGGTCCAGACCACGCGCTTGGCCCGACCCGGCACTCCGCCGACCGCGCTCGGCGGGCTCGTGGTGAGCAGCAGGTCGGAAACGACCTGCCCCGTGCGGAGCGCGAGGCTCGCCGCGTCCCTGACGACCGCGCGAGATCCCTTGTCGCGCAGACGAGCCCACGCTGCGCGGGTGGTCACGCGTGCCAGCCTCAGCGCGGAGCTGACGGGCCCTGTTGTGGCAGGCACACCGAGCGGCAACGTCGAGAGGTCGGTATCCGCGGCAGGACCCTCGAGGTCTCCCGGCACACCACCGTCGTCCTCGGTCAGCCCGAGCAGCACCCGCGTCAGGGCGATGCCGTCAGCGAGCGCGTGGTGGCTGCGGAAGACGAGCGCGGCGCCCGACCCGTGCCCGTCCACGAGGTGCGCCTCCCAGAGGGGACGGGTCCGGTCGAACGGGCGGGAGAGCTGCTCCTCGATGTACGCCTGCAGCTCGGTGTCCGCCTGCGCGGGGGTGCCGCGGCCCGAGAGGGTGGCCCGGCGGACGTGCCGCTCGAGGTCGAAGTCGGGGTCGTCCTCCCACCGGTAGCGGCCCAGCACGCGCCCGGACCGCTTCGGCCGCTGGCTGAAGACGGGGTAGGGGTCGACGAGGCGCGTGAGCAGCAGCCGGCGCACGCGGTCCCAGTCGGGCACCGAGCCGAGCAGCACCACCGACACGACCACCATGAGGTTGTTCGGGCGGTCCATGGTCAGCCAGAGGACGTCGGCGGAGCCCATCCGGCGGGGCGCGCGGGGCACCTACGCGCCCGCCAGCTGGGCGAGCGCCTCGCCGTCGACCCGGAACGTCGTCCAGTCGTCGAGGGGACGGGCGCCGCGGGCGCGGTAGAACTCGATGGACGGCGTGTTCCAGTCGAGCACCGCCCACTCGAGACGCGTCCAGCCGTTGTCCACGCACAGCTCGGCGAGGGTCCCGAGCAGCGCCTGCCCGATGCCGCTGCCGCGCTGGTCGGGCTGCACGAAGAGGTCCTCGAGCCAGATGCCGGCCTCGCCGGTCCACGTGGAGAAGCTGCGGAACCACAGCGCCATGCCGACGATGCCGTCGTCGTTCTGCGCGACGAGGGCGTATGCCGTCGGGTCGCCGACCGCCGGGAACAGTGCGGCCTCGAACTGGGCCGGGGTCGCCGTCGCCGCCTGGGGTTCCTTCTCGTACTCCGCGAGCGCGCGCACGAGGCGGAGCAGGTCGGGCACGTCGTGGACGTCCGCGGGGCGGACGAGGAAGGCGGGGCGCTCCGGGATCGGCTGGTCGGTCGTCTCGCGGGTCGGCTCGGGCGTCATGCACCCATCGTGCCGTGGTCGGGCGGTGTGGGTGGTCCGACGTAGGCTTGGACCATCATGAGCACGCTCTTCGACGACCTCCCCATCCCCGGATTCGAGCACGGACAGGGCGCGCCCACCGGCGGTTCCGCGCAGTCCCGGCGCGGTGGTGACGTCACCGAGCAGGGCGTGCCCACCTGGGCCGAGGCCGCGGCGCGCGGTGGCGTCGAGGTGGCGCCCGAGGCACCGGGCGAGCTCGACCCGGCGGTGCTGCTCGAGGGTCTCAACCCGCAGCAGCGCGAGGCCGTCGTCCACGAGGGCACGCCGTTGCTCATCGTCGCCGGTGCCGGCTCGGGCAAGACCCGCGTGCTGACCCACCGCATCGCGTGGCTGCTCGGCGAGCGGCACGCCCAGCCGGGCCAGATCCTCGCGATCACCTTCACCAACAAGGCCGCGGCCGAGATGCGCGAGCGCGTCGAGGCGCTCGTCGGGCCGCGCGCCCGCGCCATGTGGGTCATGACGTTCCACTCGGCGTGCGTGCGCATCCTTCGCCGCGAGGCCGCCAAGGTCGGCATGAAGTCGACCTTCTCCATCTACGACGCCGCCGACAGCCAGCGGCTCATGAGCCTCGTGCTGCGCGACCTCGACCTGGACCCCAAGCGCTACCCGCCGCGCGGCTTCTCGGCGCAGGTCAGCAACCTCAAGAACGAGCTCATCGACGAGGAGACCTACGCGAGCCAGGTCACCGAGGGCAACCACTACGAGCGCACCGTCTCCGACGCCTACACGCAGTACCAGCGTCGTCTGCGTCAGGCCAACGCCCTCGACTTCGACGACATCATCATGATGACCGTCAACATCCTGCAGGCCTTCCCCGACGTCGCCGAGTACTACCGCCGCCGGTTCCGCCACGTGCTCGTCGACGAGTACCAGGACACCAACCAGGCGCAGTACCAGCTCATCAAGGAGCTCGTCGGCGAGGTCAAGGGGCCCGAGGGGGCCTATGCCGTGCCGCCGGCCGAGCTGTGCGTCGTCGGCGACTCCGACCAGTCGATCTACGCCTTCCGCGGCGCGACGATCCGCAACATCCTCGAGTTCGAGCAGGACTACCCCGACGCCCGCACGATCCTGCTCGAGCAGAACTACCGCTCGACGCAGCGCATCCTGCGCGCCGCCAACTCCGTCATCGCCCGCAACGAGGGGCGCCGGGCCAAGAACCTCTGGACCGACTCCGGCGACGGCGCGATGATCGTCGGCTACGTCGCCGACAACGAGCACGACGAGGCGGCGTTCGTCGCGAAGCAGATCGACGACCTCGCTGCCGAGGGCGACGTGAAGCCGGGCGATGTCGCGGTCTTCTACCGCACGAACGCGCAGAGCCGTGCGATCGAGGAGGTGCTCGTGCGGGTCGGCCTGCCCTACAAGGTGGTCGGCGGCACGCGCTTCTACGAGCGGCGCGAGATCAAGGACGCCCTCGCGTACCTCCGCGTCATCTCCAACCCGACCGACACCGTCAACCTGCGCCGCATCCTCAACGTGCCCAAGCGCGGCATCGGCGACCGGGCCGAGGCGTGCGTGGCGGCCCTGGCGGAGCGTGAGCGCATCCCGTTCGTCGCGGCGCTCGGCCGGGCCGAGGACGCCCCCGGCATCGCGACGCGGTCGGTGGCGGCTATCAAGGGCTTCACCGAGATGCTCGAGGCGCTGCGCGTCGTCCGTGAGGGCGGCGGCGGCATCGCCATCCTGCTCGAGGCGGTGCTCGAGCAGAGCGGCTACCTCGCCGAGCTGCGCGCGAGCCACGACCCACAGGACGAGACGCGGGTCGAGAACCTCGCCGAGCTCGTCGCGGTCGCCCAGGAGTTCGACGACCGCAAGGCCCAGGAGATGTCCGACATCGAGGCCGGTGTCGTGCCCGCGAGCCAGGAGCCCGAGGACGTCGGTCCCGCGACCGACCTCGAGGAGTTCCTCGAGCAGGTCTCGCTCGTCGCCGACGCCGACGAGATCCCCGACGAGCCCGAGGCCAAGGCACAGGGCGTCGTCACCCTCATGACGCTTCACACGGCCAAGGGCCTCGAGTTCCCGGTGGTCTTCCTCACCGGCATGGAGGACGGCACGTTCCCGCACATGCGCGCGCTGGGTGACCCGAAGGAGCTCGAGGAGGAGCGCCGCCTCGCGTACGTCGGCATCACCCGCGCCCGCGAGCGGCTCTACCTCTCTCGCGCCGCGGTGCGTTCGGCGTGGGGCGCGCCGCAGTACAACCCTCCGTCGCGCTTCCTCGACGAGATCCCCGGCGACCTGCTCGACTGGCAGCGGCTGGGGCCGTCGTTCAGCGGGGCGCGAGGCGCCGGGCAGCCGGCGGTCGCCACGCTCGCGGCACGCCCGGGCGTGCGCAGCGCGGGCAAGCGCCCGGTCATCGCCCTGCAGTCCGGCGACCGCGTCAGTCACGACGCGTTCGGTCTCGGCACGGTCGTGCGCGTCGAGGGCGACGGCGACAAGTCGATGGCGCACGTCGACTTCGGCGCCGACACGGGCACCAAGCGCCTGCTCCTGCGTTACGCCCCGCTCGTCAAGCTCTGACGACCTCTCCGTCGAGTGCTCATTTCCCGACGCGCTCGGGCCGGTCGGAAACTGAGCACTCGAGCCGTGGTCATCGTCGAGTGCTCATTTCCCGACGCGCTCGACGCCGCCGAGATGCGACGAGGCCCGCCCCCGGGGAAGGGGACGGGCCTCGTCGCGCTCGGTGCCGTGCGTCAGAGGTTGACGCCGTGGTTGGCGAGCCAGGTGCGGGGGGCGACGGCGGCGCCGTCGTCGGGGTGGATCTCGAGGTGCACGTGCGGCCCGGTCGAGTTGCCGGTGCTGCCGCTGTAGGCGACCTTCTGGCCGGGGGACACCTCTTCGCCGACGGAGACGAGCAGCCGGCTGTTGTGGGCCATCCAGGACACGGTGCCGTCCCAGTAGCGGATCTTGACGAAGTTGCCGTAGCCCTCGTTGGACCAGCCGGCGAAGATGACCGTTCCGCTCGACAGAGCGTGCACGGGGGTGCCGACGGGGCAGGCGAGGTCCTGGGCGGGGT
The DNA here is from genome assembly GCA_000955875.1 of Terrabacter sp. 28. GTDB lineage: Bacteria > Actinomycetota > Actinomycetes > Actinomycetales > Dermatophilaceae > Terrabacter. Next base: position 146,295 of record JYOE01000003.1, on the reverse strand, counting down.
GCATCTTGCCCCAGCGCCAGCCGAACCCGGAGGTCAGCGTGTAGCCGGAGAGCGGGGACACCCAGCGGTGTGCGCGGGCGAGGGCGCGCTCGGCGGCCTCGCGCTTGGCCTTCGCGGCGGCCTCGGCCTTCGCCTTGGCAGCCGCAGCCTTTGCCGCGGCGGTCTTCTCGGCCGCAGCCTGGGCGCTGCTCGCCGCCTTGGAGGCGGAGGCGGTCGCGTCGACGATGAGGTCCTTCGCGTCGCGGGCCATGTCGCGGGACGAGCGAGCTCCGGCACGGTTGGCCGTGGCCGCTGCGAGGGCATCGGGGTCTGCGGTCAGCCCGAGTCCCGCAACCGAGTTGGAGACGTTCTTCATGGCCGCGGCCTCGGGGCTGAGCTGGCTGGCGCCGGCGTCGCGGATGATGAAGCCCGCGGTGACGGTGGAGCTGAGCAGAGCGACGGGGACGACGAACTGTCGACCCCGTGATGGCTTGGCGGCCGGACGATGGCGGCCTACGTAACTGGTTTTGGGCACGAAAAACTTACCTATCGATCACAGATTGCGAGCCGCCAGACTAACGTGACCGTTTCGTTATGCGAAATCGAGCCGCGTCACAGGGGACGTCTCGCGCCGCGGTGGAGGGTCGCGACTGGGCTCGACACTAGGGCATTTGTCTCGGTGTCAAAAGGTTTTGCACAGACCGATCTGCCCCAATTTGCCCGGCGGCGGCGCGAACGGCGAAAGAATCACCGGGGCTTGGCGACACGTGGCGAATGACTGCCACCGGCAGCGGCGCCCGTGCTACTGCGCCGGCTCTGCAGGGAGCTCACGCCGGGGGTGACCGTGGCACCCGTCGTGTCGAGGTGCGCGAGGGCGGTCGAGATGCCGTGCACCACGCTGCTCGTGATGGGCAGGCTCATGTGGCCGACGCCGTGCAGGCCGACGTTGTGGACGTTGAGGTCGTCGTGGTGCAGGGCCGCGTTGCGCTGCGGGACGACGACCTGGTCGAGGTCGGACCAGTAGACGAGGAAGCGCGTCTGGCACTCCTTGACCGGCCCGGCGAGCTCCTTCATGAGCGCGCTCCCGGGACGCAGCTGCCGCGTGAGCCCGTTGTTCCAGGTGAAGGCGAGATAGCTGCCCTGGTGGGGGGTGCCGAGGGTGACGAGCGTGTGCACGTGCGCGTCACCACCGAGGCGGGTGACGTAGTAGCGCGCGATGAGCCCGCCCATCGAGTGTCCGATGACGTGGATGCGCTCGTAGCCGGTCTCCTCGACGATGCGCTCGACCTCGGCCCCGAGCGCGGCCGCCGCTGCCCGGATGTCGCCCGTGAAGACGGAGTAGTTGATGGTCTCGATGCGACCGAAGCCCCGCCGCACGAGGCCGCGCCGCAGCACGGTGAAGATCGAGCGGTTGTCGACCATGCCGTGCACGAGCAGTATCGGCGTCTCGGCCGCCTCGACGTTCTGGATGGCGAGGCCGCGCTGGCTCGGGGGCAGGTGCCCGAGCCGGTAGCCCTGGCGCCGGTCGCTGGCCCGCGACCCCAGCAGGCCGAGCGGGTAGAGCCCGAGGTGCAGCCCCATCCAGGTCGCCTCCAGCGCCGCGCCGGCGAGTCCGGTGGGCGTCAGGAGGGCACCGACCACCTCCCCGACGGCCGCGAGGAACCCCTTGGGGCCGCTCGTGCACTGCTTCGGGATGCTGGTCTGGCGGGGCGTCGTTGCCGCGCGTGCTGCCACTGCCACGAGCCGACCGTACCCCGTTGGGTGGGCGTTGCATCACTATTGCGCGCCGCGTCTCGCGAGGCTGGCTAGAGTGCCCGGCATGAGCGAGACCCCCGGCGCCGAGGCCGTTTCCGTGACCGACGCACAGTCCGACGACGGGTCCGGCGACGTCATCCGCGTCGTCGTGGCCAAGCCGGGGCTCGACGGTCACGACCGTGGCGCGAAGGTGGTGGCCAGGGCGTTGCGCGACGCCGGCATGGAGGTCATCTACACCGGTCTGCACCAGACTCCCGAGCAGATCGTCGAGGCCGCGATCCAGGAGGACGCCGACGTCGTCGGTCTCTCCGTGCTCTCCGGAGCGCACCTGACCCTCTTCGCGCGCGTCGTCGAGCTGCTGGCCGAGCGCGACGCGAGCGACATCGTCGTCTTCGGCGGCGGCATCATCCCCGACGACGACATCCCCGAGCTCGAGCGCCTGGGCGTCGCGAAGGTCTTCACGCCGGGTGCCACGACGATGGAGATCGTCGGCTGGGTGCGCGAGCACGTCCACCCCGCCTGACCTCACAGTGATTGTGCGCGCTCGCAGTCGGTGAGCGCCCGTATGCCGGCACCGCCGCGCCGTGAGCGCGCACAGGTGCTGCGTCCACACCCCTCGGCGTCGCTGCGCGGCCGTCCACAGGGGCGGGGGCATGCCTCCCTGCCCACGCGACCAACCGTCATGGTCGGGCGATGGATCTTCACCTCCTCGGAGCCGACGGCGTCTTCCGCGCCGCAGACGCCGCGCGTCACGGGCTCGACTCGCACGCCCTGGAACGGCTGGTGCGCGACGGACGCTGCGAGCGGGTCACCCGCGGCTGGTATGCCGTCCGCGACGACCCGCGGCAGCCGCTCGCTGCGTGCGGCATCCGAGGCCGACGGCGGCATCGCGTCTCGCCGTGGTGGACTCGTCATCCACCGTCCGGTGCGTGGGCTCACGGCTCCTGGCTCGTCGGTGACCGGACCGGCGACAGCACCGCCCGATGCCGTCCCGCTCGGTCTCGCGATCGCCCAGGCCGGTCTGCTCGCGGGACCCGAGGCGGCACTGGTCCCCGCGGACGCCGCGCTCGCGCGAGGCCTCGTCACCCGCGAGGTGCTGTCGGCCGCGGTCAGCGCTCTGTCGGGTCGTCGCGGCATCGGGCCCGTCCGCGCCGCCCTCGCACAGGCGGACGGACGTCACGAGTCGCCGGGGGAGAGCCGGACGGCATACCTGCTGCATGCGCTCGGCCTCGAGTTCGACCCGCAGGTCGAGGTGTCGGCCGAGGGGCGCCGCTACCGCGCGGACTTCCGCATCCGCGGCACACGGGTTCTCGTCGAGTTCGACGGGCAGGTCAAGTACGCCGACCGGGCAGCCCTCTTCGAGGAGAAGAGGCGCGAGGACGCCCTACGCCGCGCCGGCTGGGTCGTGGTCCGACTGGTCTGGTCCGAGCTCGCGCGGCAGCCGGCGTCCCGCACGGCGCTGGCTACCGGGCGGTACGTGAGACGGCGGTGTGATCTTCGTCCGGTCCGCCACCACCCGCTGGCGGCGCTGCACGTCTGAGCCACTAGAGTCCGAGGGACAGCCTGATTCGGTTGCGCCTCGGCGCAGGGCCCCGCTCCGCGCGTCAGCGTGAGCATCGCGAGCCCGGGAACGCCGCAGCGGCGCAGTCGACGACGATACGAATCGACGACGAGGACGGACCCCACCCGTGGATCTCTTCGAGTACCAAGCCCGCGACATGTTCGAGAAGCACGGGGTGCCCGTGCTGGCCGGCGCCATCGCCACCACCCCTGAGGAGGCCCGCGCGGCCGCCGAGCAGATCGGGCCGAAGTCGGGCGGTGTCACCGTCGTCAAGGCGCAGGTGAAGACCGGCGGCCGCGGCAAGGCCGGCGGCGTCAAGGTCACCAAGAGCCCCGACGAGGCGCAGGCCGCCGCCGAGGCGATCCTCGGCATGGACATCAAGGGCCACACCGTGGGCACCGTGATGATCGCCCAGGGCGCCCGCATCGCCGAGGAGTACTACTTCTCGATCCTGCTCGACCGTGCGAACCGCACGTACCTCGCCATGTGCTCGAAGGAGGGCGGCATGGAGATCGAGCAGCTCGCCGTCGAGCGCCCCGACGCCCTCGCCCGCATCGCCGTCGACCCCAACACGGGCATCGACGAGGCGAAGGCGAAGGAGATCGTCGACGCCGCCGGCTTCGACGAGGCCGACAAGGCCGCGATCGCCGACGTCATCCAGAAGCTGTGGACCGTCTACCGCGACGAGGACGCGACCCTCGTCGAGGTGAACCCGCTGGTCAAGACCGAGGACGGCGACGTCGTCGCGCTCGACGGCAAGGTCACCCTCGACGCCAACGCCGACTTCCGCCACGAGGACCACGCCGCCCTCGAGGACAAGGCCGAGGCCGACCCGCTCGAGGCCGCAGCCAAGGAGAAGGACCTCAACTACGTCAAGCTCGACGGCTCCGTCGGCATCATCGGCAACGGCGCCGGGCTCGTCATGAGCACCCTCGACGTCGTCGCGTACGCCGGCGAGGAGTTCGGCGGCCAGAAGCCGGCGAACTTCCTCGACATCGGTGGTGGCGCGAGCGCCGAGGTGATGGCCAACGGCCTGCACATCATCCTGTCCGACCCGCAGGTCAAGAGCGTCTTCGTCAACGTCTTCGGCGGCATCACCGCCTGCGACGCGGTCGCCAACGGCATCGTCGGCGCGCTCGACGCGCTCGGCGACGAGGAGAACCGCCCGCTGGTCGTGCGCCTCGACGGCAACAACGTCGAGGAGGGGCGCCGCATCCTGCAGGAGCGCAACCACCCCCTCGTGACGGTCGAGCCGACGATGGACGGCGCCGCGCGCCGCGCCGCCGAGCTGGCTTCGCAGGCCTGAACCCGAGAGTCCGAGAGAGAGAACGATCAACCATGGCAATCTTCCTCAACGCTGACTCCAAGGTCATCGTCCAGGGCATGACCGGCTCCGAGGGCATGAAGCACACCCAGCGCATGCTCAAGTCCGGCACCGAGATCGTCGGCGGCGTCAACCCGCGCAAGGCCGGCACGACCGTCGACTTCGAGGGTGGCGTCTCCGTGCCCGTCTTCGGCTCGGTCAAGGAGGCCATCGACGCCACCGGCGCCAACGTGTCGGTCATCTTCGTGCCGGCCCAGTTCACCAAGGCCGCCGCCGTCGAGGCGATCGACGCCGAGATCCCGCTCGCCGTCGTCATCACCGAGGGCGTCGCGGTCAAGGACACCGCGGAGTTCTACAACTACGCCAAGGACAAGGGCACGACGCGCATCGTCGGCCCGAACTGCCCCGGCCTCATCACGCCCGGCGTCTCGAACGCGGGCATCATCCCGGCCGACATCTCCGGCTCCGGCCGCATCGGCCTGGTCTCGAAGTCGGGCACGCTGACCTACCAGATGATGTACGAGCTGCGTGACTTCGGCTTCAGCTCGGCTGTCGGCATCGGTGGCGACCCGATCATCGGCACGACGCACATCGACTGCCTCGAGGCGTTCCAGAACGACCCCGACACCGACGCGATCGTCATGATCGGCGAGATCGGCGGCGACGCCGAGGAGCGGGCCGCGGCGTACATCAAGGAGAACGTCACGAAGCCGGTCGTCGGCTACGTCGCGGGCTTCACGGCTCCCGAGGGCAAGACGATGGGCCACGCCGGCGCCATCGTGTCGGGCTCGTCGGGCACCGCGCAGGCCAAGAAGGAGGCCCTCGAGGCCGCCGGTGTCAAGGTCGGCAAGACGCCCTCCGAGACTGCCGAGCTCATGCGCGAGATCATGCAGGGCCTCGCGAAGTAGCCTCTGCCGCAACCGATTTCGTATGCCGCTGAGTCGGCTGGGTGCCCACGCGGGCACCCAGCCCGGCTCGGCGGCATACGTCGTCTGGGCGGCCCCGCGATCAGCAGGCCATGAGGCCGATGACGAAGCCGCGGGCGCGCAGCCGCGGGATCAGCAGGTCGAGCGCGGCGACGGTCTGGGACCGGTCACCGCCGCCGTCGTGCAGCAGGATCCGCGAGCCGTCCCGGACGCCGGCCAGCACGCGGTTGACGATGGTCCACGTCCCGGGGCGTGACCAGTCACGGGGGTCCACGGTCCAGAGGATGTGCCGCTGTCCGCGGGCCGCGATGATGGCCTGGATGCGCGCGTTCGTCGCGCCGCCGGGCGGGCGGACGCAGCGTGGCCGGTAGCCGAGTGACGACTCCATGCGGTTCAGCTGCCACGTCACCGACGCGGTCGAGAGCAGCGTCAGGTTCGGGTGGCTCCACGTGTGGTTGCCGATCTTGTTGCCGTAGGTGCGCAGGCTGCGGGTGATGCTCGGGTACCACGACACGTTCTGGCCGACCTCGAAGAACACGGCCTTCACCCCGTACTTGCGCAGCACGGACAGCACCCTCGGCGTCCACGTGAGGCTGGGCCCGTCGTCGAACGTGAGGTAGACGGTGCCGGCGTAGGCCACCGGTTGGGTCAGTGCGAGGTCTGCCGGCGTCGCCGTCGGCGGGGCTGCACGGCCGTCCGTGCCGGGCGGTCCCACCCCCAGGAGTCCAGCCGTCACGATGGTGAGCAGCACGGTCAGAGCGGTCAGTGCCTGGTGGCGGATCTTCCTCATGTCGGGACCCCCTCGGTCCCCGGGGTCCCGGGACGGTCCGGGACCTCTCCCACTTCCAGTCTCGGTCGCCGGCGTGGCGCCGGACGCCGTTTGTGGTGCGAAGAACAGCCCGCCTCGGCGTGGGTGCTCGCCCCTGCGCCGGGTCCGGGCGACCATGGGCGAAGAGGTCACGGCACACGTCCCGGGGCCGGCAGCACGAGCACCGACAGCAGCAGGAGTGAGACCACTGGCCCGCGAGACAACAGCCACGAGCCCCTCGAGCGCCTTCCCGCCGGCCCTGCGCGCAGGTGCACTGGCGGCGGTCGGCACGTGGACGGTCGTGGTGCTGCCCGCGCTGGTCGGCTGGGTCGCCGCGCCCGAGAGCACGGTGGGCTGGTTCTCGGCGGTGTCGCTGGCCAGCGCCGTCTGGTTCGTGGGCCACGGTCAGTCGGTCGGTGCCGGGGGAGTGGCGATCTCGATGACGCCGCTGCTGCTGCTCGCCGTCTTCGTCTACATCACGTTCCGCTGGGCGCGGCGCCTGTCCGAGACGGAGCGACTGCGGGTCGGTGCCGAGGACTGGAGCCGCGTCGCCCGGTGGGGCGTCGTCCCCGGCTTCCTCGTCGGCTACGGCGTCGTGGCGGCCGTCTTCGCGCTCTTCACGCTCGGTGGTCCGGCCACACCCGGCGTGGCAGCGGTGCTCGGATCGCTGCTCGTGCCGCTCATGGCGCTCGGCTTCGTCATGGTGCGACCCGACGAGGACTCGTCGCCGGCGTTCGTGCGCGCGTGGTTCCGGCGCGGCCCGACGTGGCTGCCGTCGGTGTGGCGCATCGGCTGGCGCGGCGCGGGCCTGCTGCTCGGGCTCGGTCTCGCGCTCGTCGTGGTGCGGGTGGTGCTGTCGTGGTCCGAGGTGGCGGACATCCAGGACCAGTACGCCGCGAACGTGGGCGCGCTCGCCGTCATCGTGCTCGCGCAGGTCGCGCTGCTCGGCAACGCGGCCACGTGGGCGCTCTCGTTCCTCGCCGGTCCGGGCTTCCAGATCGCGCTCGGCTCGACGGTCTCGCCGGCTGCTGCGCAGCCCGGGCTGCTGCCGCTCGTGCCGCTCTTCGGCGCGCTGCCCGGCGCCACCGACTTCCCCCCGACCATGTATGCCGTCCTGCTGGCTCCCGTGGCGCTGGGCGCCTGGCTGGGTGGTCGGGTCGACTCGGCCCTCGAGTTCTTCGGCAACACGCGCTCGCGGCTCGCGGCCACGGTGACCGCTGCCGTCCTCGCGGTGCTGGTGGTCGTCGCCCTGACGGCGCTCGGCAACGGCGCCGTCGGTGTCGACCGCCTCGCCGCCGTGGGACCGCACCTGTGGACCTTCGCCGCGGCCCTGCTGGGCGAGGTCGTCGGTGGTGCACTGCTCTGGCTCGGCGTGCTGCTGCTGCGTGAGCGCCTGGCGGCTCGCCGCGGGCGTGGTGGTGCGGCGTCCGTGGCCGGTGACGGGGCCCATGACGACGCCGAGGCGTCGACCGCGGTCTGACGAGAGGCCAGGTCCGCCGGCCCGACGGCCCGACGGGAGAACCACGGCCAGTCAGCGCACGACGAGGCCCAGCATCCCGGTGTCCTTGAGCTGCACGCAGTCGGCGGTGGCCTGCTGGGTCTGGGCGCCGGCGATGCAGTCCTCGTAGGCGCTCCACGAGTCGTAGAAGGCGAGCTGCAGGGCGAGGGTCGACAGCAGCATGCCGACGATGACGAGGGTGAAGGCCGGCCAGATCTTCTCGCGCCCGCCGCGCGTCGAGAGGAAGCGCAGCAGGCGGATCGTCAGCACCACGGCGATGAGCAGCGGCGCGAACGCGATGAACCGCTTGGGCAGCGGCAGGTACATGGCGATGAGCCCGAGCAGCACCAGCAGGGCGAGGGGCAGGGTGCGCTTGGCCTTCTCGCGCGCGAACGCGATCTCCTGCTCCAGCTGCGGCTCGGTCATGCGCCCATCCTTACCCATGCGGCGGACGTGGATCGACGCGGGCCGCGCCGGGCCCCGGCGCTACACTCCGGCGCGTGACGACCGACGCCGCCAGCCCTGCCGGAGCGACCGAGGGACCCGTCCCGGTTGTCGTGCTCGTCTCGGGCTCCGGCACGCTCCTGCAGTCGCTCATCGACGCGGCTGCCGACCCGGCATACGGCGTGCGCGTCGCTGCGGTCGGCGCCGACCGCGCGTGCACCGGTCTCGAGCGGGCCGAGCAGGCCGGCATCCCGACGTTCGTGTGCGCGGTGGCCGACTTCGCCGACCGGGCGGCGTGGGACGTCGCCCTCGCTGAGCGGGTCGCCGCGGCGGCGCCGCGCTTCGTCGTCACTGCCGGGTTCATGCGGATCCTCGGGCCGGCCTCGCTCGGCGCGCAGCCGGTCGTCAACACGCACCCGGCGCTGCTGCCGAGCTTCCCCGGTGCCCACGGCGTACGCGATGCGCTGGCCTACGGGGTCAAGGTGACCGGCACGACGTGCCACCTCGTCGACGCCGGCGTCGACACCGGCCCGATCATCGAGCAGCGGGTCGTGGCCGTCCAGGAGGACGACACCGAGGAGAGCCTCCACGAGCGGATCAAGGTGCAGGAGCGCGACCTGCTCGTCGAGATCGTCGGCCGCATGGCGCGCGAGGGCTTCTCGGTGGACGGGCGCCGTGTCCGCCTCGGTTGACCCCACGCGATCGAGAGAACGCTCCGTCGCGACGCTCCTCGATCGAGAGAGCGTTTCGTCAGGCACGGCCGTGACCGGTAGTCTGGCCGCACACGACTGGCGCAGGTGGGGAACCACCAGGGAGTGAAACGGTCGGAGCATCGCCCGCCTGGGTGTTCCGGAGTCATCGACACCGTCTACCCACGCCAGGAGTTCTGATGTCCGACGGACGCCGTCCGATCAAGCGCGCCCTCATCTCCGTCTACGACAAGACCGGCCTCGAGGACCTCGCCCGGGCGCTGGACGCCGCGGGCGTCGGCATCGTCTCGACCGGCTCGACCGCGAAGACGATCGCGGCGCTCGGCATCGACGTGACGCCCGTCGAGCAGCTGACCGGCTTCCCCGAGTGCCTCGAGGGCCGCGTCAAGACGCTCCACCCGAAGGTCCACGGGGGCATCCTCGCCGACACCCGCAAGCCCGACCACGTGCAGCAGCTGGCCGACCTCGAGGTCGAGCCGTTCGAGCTCGTCGTGGTCAACCTCTACCCGTTCCGCGAGACCGTCGCCTCGGGCGCGACGCCCGACGAGTGCATCGAGCAGATCGACATCGGCGGCCCCTCGATGGTGCGGGCCGCGGCCAAGAACCACCCGAGCGTCGCCATCGTGACGAGCCCGGCGGCATACGGCGAGGTCGTCACGGCCCTGGGTGAGGGCGGCTTCACGCTGGCCCAGCGCCAGCGCCTGGCCGCGGAGGCGTTCGTGCACACCGCCTCCTACGACGTCGCGGTCGCGAGCTGGATGCAGCGCTTCGCGCAGCCGGACGCCGACCCGGACACCCAGCGTGACGGCACGGGCTTCCCCGCCTGGACCGGCGCGACCTTCGACCGCGCGGCCGCGCTGCGCTACGGCGAGAACCCGCACCAGCAGGCGGCGCTCTACCGCCACTGGCGCCCGGGCGTCGCCTCCGCCGAGCAGCTGCACGGCAAGGAGATGTCGTACAACAACTACGTCGACACCGACGCCGCGGTGCGCGCGGCACACGACCACGGCGACCAGCCGACCGTAGCGATCATCAAGCACGCCAACCCGTGCGGCATCGCCGTCGGAGCGACGATCGAAGAGGCGTACGAGCGCGCCCACGCGACCGACCCGGTGAGCGCCTATGGCGGCATCATCGCCGCCAACCGCACCGTCACGGCGGCGATGGCGACGGCTGCGAAGCCGGTCTTCACCGAGGTCATCATCGCGCCCGACTACGAGCCCGAGGCGCTCGAGATCCTCACCGCGAAGAAGAACCTCCGGGTGCTGCGCCTGCCGGCCGGCATGGCCGAGGCGGCCGACCCCATCGAGACGCGCCCGATCAGCGGTGGGCTGCTCGTGCAGTCCGTCGACCGCGTCGACGCCGTCGTGCACGGTGACGGCGACGCGGTGACCGGTGGCGACGACGCCGCGAACTGGCGGCTCGTCGCCGGTGAGGCCGCCGACGACGCGACGCTCGCCGACCTCCAGTTCGCGTGGCGCGCGATCCGCGCCGTGAAGTCCAACGCGATCCTGCTGGCTCGCGACGGGGCCGCGGTCGGTGTCGGCATGGGCCAGGTCAACCGCGTCGACTCCTGCTACCTGGCCGTGCGTCGCGCCGGCGAGGAGCGCGCGCGGGGCTCGGTCGCGGCGTCCGACGCGTTCTTCCCGTTCGCCGACGGGCTGCAGATCCTGCTCGACGCCGGCGTGCGCGCGGTCGTGGCACCCGGCGGCTCGATCCGTGACGACGAGGTCATCGAGGCCGCCAAGGCGGCGGGCGTCACGATGTACTTCACCGGGACCCGCCACTTCGCCCACTGACCGTCAGGTCCCAGCAACACACCCGGTAACAGTCAGCTCCTCACGGTTGCAACCGTGAGGAGCTGACTGTTACCGGGTGTGTTGCGCAGCAGGGGTGGGGGTATGCCGTTCAGCGGGTCCAGCGGTAGCCGGTGGGCTCACCCTCGCCGAGGTCGACGATGGCCGCGACCGGACCACCGCCGTCGGGGCCCTGGTGGGCGGCCGACACCGACACGAACACCGCCGGGTCGCCCGTCACCGACGCCGTGACGCCACCGACGCACGACTTGATCTGGCGGTGCCAGTGCACGTCGGAGTCGTCGAGCATCGCGTTGCGGCGACCGTGCACCTGGCCGTCCTGGCTCACCTCGCACTTGAGGAAGACGTTGACGAGGCGGCCGGCGATGTCGCTCGGGTGGGCGCGCTCGGGCAGGTCGAGGCCGGCGTCCTTGATCGCCTCCCAGATGCCGTCGGCGTCGAGGGCGTCGTTCATGACCGAGTGGCCGATGCGGTAGCGACCACCGACGCCGCGGGCGTTGCCGACGACGACGACCTGCGCCTGGTCGAGCTCGACGCCCGAGCTGCACGAGGCGACCGAGGAGAAGAGCGAGCGGTTGTGCATGATGTCGGCGTCGGTCGGCATCTCGATCTCGCCGAGCGCGACGGCGATGCCGAGGCCCGTGGTGCCGTTGGAGAGGTCCATCGACTCGTGCGTGTGCTCGGTCCAGACCTCGTGGCCGCGGGACTTGGCGTCGCGGATCGTGTGGATCGTCAGCAGCGGCGTCTTGGTCTGGACGTAGTGCACGTCGGCCGGGTCGGTGATGCCGGCCCGCTCCATGGCGACCTTCACGGCGTCGGCGACCTTCTGCACCATGGCGACGTAGCCGATCTCCTCGGGCTTGATCGGCTCGCTCATCGCGAAGCCCACCGTCAGCCGTAGGTCGTCGGACGGCTCGGCCTTGTCGGCCGGGACCGTCGCGAAGATCGTGGCGTGCGGGCTGATGACGCCGTCGGTGCCGCCGGACCACACGATCGGGACCTGCTTGACCTGCTCGGCCGGTGCGCCCTTCTCGACGAGCACCTCACGGAAGGCGCGGTCGGCGATGATGCGCGTGTAGTCGTTGACGCCGCCGTTGCCCTCGGTCTTCCCGATGATGGCGATGATCCGGCCGGCCTCCATCACGCCGTCGTCGATGAGCTTCGCGAGCTCGGACGCGTCGGCGACCGAGTGGATGGGGACCTTGCGCACCTCAATGGCTTCGGGCACGTGAATCACCTTTCTCTTTCAGGGTTTTCGATGACGGTCCCGATGTGGCCGTCGATGGCGGTGGCGAGCTGGTCGAGCGCGGTCACGATGGAGCGTCGGCCCCCGGCGCGGACGAAGCGCATCGCGGCGTCGACCTTGGGGCCCATGGATCCCGACGCGAAGTGGCCGGCGGCGGCATACGCCTCCATCTCGGCGAGGGTGACGCGGCCGATGTCGTGCGCGTCGGGCGTGCCCCAGCCGGCGACGGCGTGGGCGACGTCGGTGGCGATGACGAGCACGTCGGCGGCGACCGCCCTGGCGAGCAGCGCTGCGGTCAGGTCCTTGTCGATGACGGCCTCGACACCGTGCACCGCACCGCTCTCGCTGCGCACGACGGGGATGCCGCCTCCGCCGGCCGCGACGACGACGTAGCCGGCGCCGAGCAGGGTGAGCAACGCGCGCGTCTCGAGGACCTCGATGGGCTCGGGCGAGGCGACCACTCGTCGCCAGCCCTTCTCGCCGCGGTCCTCCCACCGCTCGCCGTGGTCGATGAGCGCCTGGGCCTGCTCGCGCGGGAGGTAGCGCCCGATCGGCTTGGTGGGGCGGGCGAAGCCGGGGTCGTCGGCGGCCACGAGCGTACGCGTGACGAGCGCTGCGACGGGACGCACGGCACCGCGCGCGGCGAGGGACGCCTCGAGGGTGTCGAGCAGGGTGAAGCCGATGGTGCCCTGCGTCTGCGCGCCGCACCAGTCGAGCGGGACCGGCGGCACGACGTGCGCGGCGAGCTCGTTCTTGACGAGGAGGTTGCCCACCTGCGGGCCGTTGCCGTGCGTCACGACCACCTCGTGGCCGGCCGCGACGAGGTCGGCGAGGTGCTCGCTGGCGACGGTGATGGCCGCGCGCTGGGCCTGGGGCGTCGCGCTCCCGTCGGGGCCGGTCATGGCGTTGCCACCCAGCGCCACGAGCACCCTCACGGTGCGTCCTTGCTCGTCGAGGCGGTCGTCATGGCGTGAGCCTAGGGAGCGTGCGCGAGCGGGCGCGTTGTCACCTCCTGCCCAACCACGTCAGCCGGATTGGCAGATGTATGCCGTCCGGTCGGCGAGTGTCGCGTCCTTCGGGGGCCGTGTGCGGGTAGGGGACGATAATGAAGAAGGACGAGGTCGTCGCGTCGCAAGTCCAGCCAGGAGGGGGTGGGACGTTGGGTGTCGGAGTGCTGCTCGCGGTCGTGGGTGCGATCCTGACCTTCGCGGTCCGGGCCAACACCACGGTCATCAACCTGCCCATCGCGGGGGTCATCCTCATGATCGCCGGCGGCCTGCTCATCTGGCACGGCAGCAAGGGCCACCGCCGCAAGCGCATCATCACGCGCGAGGAGGGTCCCAACGGCGTGACGAACACGGTGCGCCAGACCATCGAGGAACGCGACATCGACTGACGCCGCGAGCGCGGGGCAGCGCCCGGGGTGCGCAGGCGTGGTCGACGAACGTCCAGCCGTCGCTCACCGGTTCGTGGCCGCCCCGTCGACGGGCCCGGCGGCCCGCAGCACGTCGGCCCAGGTGCGTGGCTCGCGGCCGAGGAGCCGGCGCAGCGTGTCGGCCTCGCCGACCAGCCCCTCCCGGTCGTATGCCGTGAACATCGCGAGCAGGTCGGCGCGGGCCTGCTCGGGCAGGCCGGTCCCCGGGCCCGCGGACCAGGCGTCGGGCGAGACGTGCTCGGCGCTCACGTGGTGTCCGAGCACCTCGGAGGCCACCGCGGCTTGCTCGCGCACGCTGAGCACCTCGGGGCCGGCGAGCTCGTAGGTGAGGCCCTCGTGGCCGTGCCGGGTGAGCACCACCGCAGCAGCCTCGGCGACGTCGTCGAGGTCGACGTTGCTGAAGGGGGAGTCGAGCGAGTAGGGCACGGCGAGACGGCCCGAGCGGGCGGCCTCGAGGAGGTTCTGGTGGTAGGCCGCGGGGCGCAGCACCGTCGCGCCGGGCACCGTGCCCCGCACCACGTGCTCGGCCTCGGCCTTGCGCAGGTGGTGCGGCATCGACGCGTCGTCGGGGTGCAGCACGGAGTGGAAGACGAAGCGGGCCCTGCCCTCCGCAGCCGCCGCGGCAGCGACCCGTTCGGCCATCCTGACCTCGTCCGGGTGGACGTTGGGGGCGAGGTGGTAGACGGCGTCGACCCCCGCGACGGCCGCGGGCAACCCAGCCCCGCTCACGAGGTCAACGACCGAGATCGACCGGGCCCCAGCGGCATACGCCATGTTCTGTCGGTCGACGGATCGCACGGCAGCGCGGACGGCGATGCCGCGCGAGGCCAGCGCACGCGTGACGGCGTGGCCGGTCTTGCCGGTCGCGCCGATCACGAGGACTCTCATCGCTCACACCCAGTCGACGTCCGCCGCGTGCTGACCGGCGGCGAGCGTGGCGTAGCCCGGGCCGCGGTCGAAGAAGGGCTGCTCGGCCGCGCGCTCGGCCCGCAGCTCGTCGCGCAGCGCGTCGGACGACGCGGTGTCGACGACGGGCTCGTCCTGGGTGCCGGACGCGACGACGCCGTAGTCGCGGCGCGCCCCCTCGAACGACACCTTGCCCCAGCGCAGGTCGCGCTCGACCTCGTCGTAGGGACGCTCGAGCGGGTCGCCCCAGCCGCCGCCGCCGGTGGTGCGGATGCGGATGACCTGGCCGGCCTTGACCACCTCGGCGTCGGCGAGGGCGTCGACGCTGCGCTCGTCGGGACCACCCACGTCGACCGTCACCTCGAACGGACGGCCGGCCTTGCCTCCCTTGACGCCCCAGCAGGCGAGGATCGACCGGTCGGCGATCGACATGAAGTGCGCGTCCTTGAGCATGCGGATGTGCTTCTCGTAGCCGAGACCGCCGCGGTGCCGGCCGGCACCGCCGGAGTCGACGGCGAGGCCGAGCCGCTCGACGATGAAGGGGAAGCGGCTCTCGGTGAACTCGGTCGGCAGGTTGCGGCTGTCGGGCACGACGTGGATGGTGTCCTCGCCGTCCGCGTAGTAGCGCCCGCCCGAGCCGCCGCCGAGCACCTCGCGCATGAGGTAGTCGTTGCCGTCGCGGTCCTTGCCGTAGACGCCGGTGTAGCGGATCGTCTCCTGGTCGGCCGGCATCTTGCCGTCGACGGCCTTGGCGACGACGCCGGCGAGCACGCCGAGCAGGCGCAGGATGACGAAGGTGCGCGCGTTCGTCGGCGCCGGGTAGATCGGCGTCAGCAGCGTGCCCTTCTCGGGGAACTTCATCTCGATGAGCGGCACGATGCCCTCGTTGACGTCGAGCTCGGCCATCCGCTCGGGGGTGTCGGCGAGGTTGCGCAGGATCGGCGCGAGCCACTTCTTGAGGAAGTTGCCGCCGACGTAGTCGCCGCAGTGGTTGATCGGTCCCTTCGCCTGCGGCGCGGTGCCGGTGAAGTCGATGACGAGCTTGGGGCCGCCGTCCGGGTACTGGTCCGAGCGGCCGGGGCCGCCGGTCGACTGCTTCGTCAGCGTGATGCGCTGGGTGTGCAGCTTCGGCTCGTCGACGCCGTCGTGCTCGGCGTAGTCCTCCCAGACGTACGTGCCGTCGGGGATCTTGCTGAGGATCTCTCGGCGGTAGGTCTCGGTCGTCTTGTCGAGGATCGCGTCGAAGGCGGCCTCGATGGTGTCGCGGCCGTAGCGCTCGAAGAGCTCACCGAGGCGGCGGGCGCCCATGAGGCAGGCCGAGCATTCGGCGTCGAGGTCGGCGGCGAGGCTGTCGGGCATGCGGCTGTTGCGCGTCATGATGCGCAGCGCCGCCTGGTTGGGAACTCCCTTGTCCCACAGCTTGATCGGCGGGACCGACAGTCCCTCCTCGAAGACCGTCTGCGCGTTGCTCGGCATCGAGCCGGGCACGGCTCCACCGATGTCGTCGTGGTGACCGAACGCCTGGACGAACGCGACGACCTCGCCGCCGGAGAAGACGGGCACCGTGACGCAGAGGTCGGGCAGGTGGCCGATGCCGCCCTCGGACTCGTAGACGTCGTTGTGGAAGAAGACGTCGCCCTCGCTCATCTCGGCGAGCGGGAAGTCGCGGGCGATGGGGTGCACGAGCGCGCTGTAGGAGCGGCCGGTGAGCTTGCGCAGCTGCCGGTCGTGGATGCCGGCGCGGAAGTCGTGGGCGTCGCGGATCATGGGCGAGCGGCTGGTGCGGGCGATGGCCGTCTCGACCTCCATCTCGACGCTCGCGAGCGTGCCCTCGACGATCTCGACGAGGATCGGGTCGACGGTCGTGCCCTCGGGCGTCAGGCGGTTGCCGTGCTCGTATGCCGTGGGGAGCCCTGCCGGGTTCACCGGGGTGCCGTCGTGGTGCGGGGCGGTCGACGCGTGCGAGCCGATGGCGGCGTCGACCGGCGCGAGCCGGGTGGCTGCGGTCTGGCAGGAGAAGCACATCTCAGGCCTCCTTGGTGATGACGAGGTTGCCGAGCGTGTCGACGCGGACGACGAAGCCGGGGTGGACGGGGACGGTCGAGCCGAACTCCTCGACGATGGCGGGCCCGTGGACCGTGTCGCCGGCGAGCAGGTCGGGGCGCCACCAGACGTCGGTGTCGACGTAGCCGGAGTCGGCGTCGAAGCACACGGGCCGCACGCTGCGGTGGGCGCGCTCGCGCACACCGGCGCCTGCCGTTTCGGCGCTCGCGAGGTCGCGCAGCTCGGGGCGCGTGATGGGGCCGACACCGGTGACCCGGAGGTTGACCCACTCGACCTGCTGGGTCGGGTCGCTGCGGAAGTCGTAGCCGTAGAGCGCGCGGTGCTCGTCGTGGAAGCGCGAGGCGACGTCGGCGGCATACGCCTCGTCGACCTCGCCCTCGGGTGCGGCGACCCGCACCTCGTAGGCCTGGCCGAAGTAGCGCAGGTCGACGGTGCGCGAGTAGCGGTGCTGCTCGGTCGGGAAGCCCTCCGCGTCGAGGGCCGCGGCGGCCTTGGCCGTGAGGTCGTCGAAGGTCTTCTGGACTGCGGCGTGGTCGAGCGACGAGTGGCGCGAGACGGCCGTCTGCACGTAGTCGTTCTTGACGTCGACGGTGAGCAGGCCGAAGGCAGAGACGTTCCCGGGGTTCTGCGGTACGACGACCCCGGCGAGGCCGAGGATGTCGACGAGGCGGCAGGCGAGCAGTGAACCGGAGCCGCCGAACGTCGCGAGCATGAAGTCACGCACGTCGAGGCCACGCTTGACGCTGACCTGGCGCAGCGCGTTCGCCTGGTTCCACGCCGAGATCTCGAGGATGCCTGTCGCGCAGCGCTCGAAGTCGAGGCCGAGACGGTCGGCGAGGGCCTCGATGCCGGCACGGGCGGCGTCGACGTCGAGCGGGATCTCGCCGCCGAGCAGGTGCGGGGGGATGCGGCCGAGCGTCACGTGCGCGTCGGTGATCGTCGGCTCGGTGCCGCCCTTGCCGTAGCAGAGCGGGCCGGGGTCGGCGCCCGCGGACTGCGGGCCGACCTTGAGGGAGCCCTCCGGGGAGATCCAGGCGATGGAGCCGCCGCCGGCCCCGACCGTGACGACGTCGATCATCGGGATCTTGCTCGGGTAGGCGCCGACGCTGCCCTCGGTCGTCAGGGTCGGCTCGCCGGCGAGGACCACGGAGACGTCGGTCGAGGTGCCGCCGCCGTCGCAGGTGAGCACCTTGTCGAAGCCCGCGCGGCCGGCGATGAGACCGGCGCCGAGCGCACCGGCGGCGGGGCCCGAGAGGACCGTCGTGATCGGCTGGTGCACGACCTCGTCGGCCGAGAGCACGCCACCGTTGGACTTCATGATGTAGAACGGCAGCTTCTCGCTGCTGCTGACGAAGTCGTCGAGCCGCTGGTGGATGTTCGCGACGTAGCGGCTGACGTTGGGCTTGACCGCGGCGTCGACGAGGGTCGTCATGGAGCGCTCGTACTCGCGGTACTCGCGGAGCACCTCGGAGCTGATCGACACGACCGCGTCGGGGTGCTCGCGCCGCAGCACGTCGCGCATGGCGAGCTCGTGGCTGTCGTCGGCGTACGAGTGGAGCAGGCACACGCCGATGGTGGTGATGCCACGGTCCTTGAACCACCGGGCGACCGCGACGGCACCCTCCTCGTCGAACGGTCGGATCTCGTTGCCCTCGAAGTCCATCCGGCCGCCGACGGTCTTGACGTAGTCGGCAGGGACGATGCGCGGCGGCTTGACCCAGAAGTAGGAGTTGCCGTAGCCGTCGGGCACGGCCTGTCGCGCGATCTCGAGGATGAACTCGTAGCCCTCGGTCGTGATGAAGCCGAGCGCCTCGACCTTGCCCTCGAGCAGCTTGTTCGTCGCGACCGTCGTGCCGTGCGACACGGCCGAGATGTCGTCGCCCGTGGCGCCCATGAGGTCGAGGACCTTGCGCACCCCGGCGAGGAAGCCGTCGGCCGGGTTGCTCGGCGTCGACGGCGTCTTCGTGGTGACGAGCTCGCCGGAGTCCTCGTCGAGCGCGACGACGTCGGTGAACGTGCCGCCGGTGTCGATGCCGATCCGGATCCGGCGTGCTGCGGAGGTGCCTGCTGTCATGGTCAGGATTCAACCGGTGGCGCGCCCGTCGGGGCGTTGGCACATCGTGCCAACACCGACCCTCGTTCGGCCCAATCCTCGACAGTCCTGGCGTGGCGCGCGCGGGTGATGTCGAGCGCGCGCCCTCCGCTCCGTCCAGGGGGTGAGCGTGCCACGCTGGCACGACGTGTGACGAAGGAGAGAGCACCATGGCGCAGTACCTGATCGGCGTGGACTTCCAGGCCGGCGACGACGAGGCCCCGATGTCCGACTGGACGCCGGAGGAGGTCCAGGCCCACCTCGACTACTACGAGCGTCTCGTCGGCGAGCTGGAGGCGAACGGCGAGCTCGTCTCGTCGACGATCCTCACCGGTCCCGACCTCGCCAAGATCGTGCGGTCCGACGGCGTGGCACCCGTCGTGACGGACGGACCCTTCCAGGAGTTCAAGGAGTGGCTCGCAGGCTTCCAGGTCGTCGAGGTCGACACCGAGGAGCGGGCGCTCGAGATCGCGTCGCTGATGTCGGCGGTGCCCGGCCGTGGTGGCGCGCCCACGCGACAGCCGATCCACGTGCGCCAGGTCATGGAGCAGGCGCCGTCGAACACCGACGAGATGGACGACTTCCTGCGCACGGCCGGCGGCACGCGCTGACCACCGGACCCGGCGTCGACGACCTGCTGCGCACCCTGGCGCCGCGGGTCGTCGGCATCGTCAGCCGCCGCTTCGGCGACTTCGACTCGGCCGAGGACGCGGTGCAGGAGGCGCTCCTCGCCGCGGCTCGACGCTGGCCGGTCGACGGGGTGCCCGACGAGCCGCGTGCCTGGCTCGTCACGACGGCCTCCCGGCGGCTCGTCGACGTGTGGCGCAGCGACGCCGCCCGGCGCGAGCGCGAGGCGCGCGTCATCGCCTGGGAGGTGCCGGCATACGACCCGGTCGACCACGACGACAGCCTGACGCTGCTCCTGCTCTGCTGCCACCCGTCCCTGACGCCCGCGTCCGCGATCGCGCTGACGCTCCGCGCGGTCGGTGGCCTGACGACGGCTGAGATCGCGAGGGCCTTCCTCGTCCCCGAGCCGACGATGGCGCAGCGCATCAGTCGCGCCAAGGCGACGGTGCGCGCCTCCGGCGCCCGCTTCCGTATGCCGTCCGGCGAGGACCGCGCGGATCGCGTGCGGTCGGTGCTCCACGTCCTCTACCTCGTCTACAACGAGGGTTACGCCAGCACGCACGGCACGACGGTGCAGCGGACAGACCTGTCGCTCGAGGCGATCCGCTTGACGCGCCTGCTGGTCGACGGCCTGCCCGACCACGCGGAAGCCATGGGCCTGCTCGCCCTCATGCTGCTCCTCGAGGCACGCAGTCCGGCCCGCACGGACGAGACCGGGGCCATCGTCCCGCTGCCCGAGCAGGACCGGTCGCGGTGGGACCGCGCGCTGGTGGCCGAGGGGCTCGCGCTGCTCGGCCGGGCCATGACGCTCGAGGCGGTGGGGCAGTACCAGCTCCAGGCGGCCATCGCGGCGGTCCACGACCGGGCGCCCACCGCCGCCGACACCGACTGGGGCGAGATCCGCACGCTCTACGGGCTGCTCGAGCAGGTCACCGGCAACCCCGTGGTGACGCTGAACCGGGCCGTGGCGGTGGCCATGGCCGACGGTCCATGGGCTGGTCTCGAAGTCGTCGACGAGGTCGAGGACCGGCTCGGCGGCACGCACCGCTGGCTGGCCGTGCGCGGCCAGCTGCTCGAGATGGCCGGCGAGCCGGTTCACGCGGCGGCGGACCTCGAGCGGGCTGCCGCGACGGCGACGAACGAGGCGGAGCGGCGCCACCTCGCCACCCGCGCGGCCGCCCTCCGCCGGTCGACGAGGTCCTGAGCGGACGGATCGCTGTCTCGATGGTTGGCTTCGCCTTCTCGATGGTTGGCATCGCCTTCTGGAGGGGCGCCATTGCGATCGAGAGAACGCTCCGTCACCGGGTCGTGCAGACCCCGAGCAGGGCTTCGGCCTCGTCGGCGGCGGACGGGCGGGTCCGGGCCTCCTCGGCGAGCACGGCCGCAAACGTCCGCGCGGCGACAGCATACCGCTCGTCCTCGAGCACGCGACTCACTGCGGCCGCGATCTGCTCCGGCGGGGCGGAGGAGCGTTCCCGCACGCCGGCACCCAGGCGCAGCACGCGTACGGTGTCGTCCCTCTGGTCACGGCCCATCGGCAGGCAGACGAGAGGGACTCCGGCGGCGAGCGAGCGCATCACCGTGCCGTGCCCGGCGTGGGTCACGACGGCGGCCGCCCGACGCAGCACCTGACTGTGCGGCGCGGACCTGACCACGTCGACGTTGGCCGGCGCCGACACGGCCTCCGGATCGACGGCGCGACCGGTGGTGACGAGGCCGCGCACCGGGAGCCGGCCGAGCGCCGCACAGATGCGGTCGAGCGTCTCGGTCTGGGCCTGGTGGACCGAGCTCAGACCCACGAGCACGAGAGGCCGGGTGTCGTCGGGGTCGTCCTCCCAGTGCCCGGCCCAGCCGGGGTCGTCGAGCTGCGGCCCGACGTAGCGGACGTTGCCGGGCAGGTGCGGGGTGGCGAAGTCGAAGGACGGGCTGGTGAGCACCAGCACCGCGTTCGCGTGGTCGAGCATGCCGAGCAGTTCGCCCACGGGGCCGAGGCCGTATGCCGCGCGAACAGCGTTGAGCTGCTTGGTCATTCCGCTCGATGCGCCCTGAACGGCGAAGAGCGCGGCGGCGTCTCGGGCACGGCCCACGGGCCCGCGCGCCTGCGGCCAGCCGGTGCCGAAGGGTGGGAGGCCGCGCGTCGGGCGGGCGTAGATGTTGGCCATGAGGGCCGCGAACGGACGCCCTGTCGCTTCCGCGCCGATGACCATGCCGGGCACCGTGCCCTCGACGAGCACCGCGTCCGCCGCATGACGGGTCGCGGCGTCGATGACGTCGCGGGCGAAGAAGCCCGCTGGTCCGACGAGCACCCGTTCCCGGACGCGACGGAGCCTCCTGAGGGGGCTGCCGGTCTCGAACTCGGTGATCATCGCGGTCTGCTCGGCGACGGAACCGATCTGTGGTGCGGTCTGCCAGCTCAGGTAGCGGCAGCCGGCCGCCCGCGCCACGTCCGCCGCCGTGGGGTCCGCGAGGACCAGCACCTCGTGCCCACGCCTCACGAGCTCTGCGGCCACGCCCATCATGGGTGGCAGGGTGCCGCCGGCGTCGATGGCGACCATGAGGAACCGTCCCGGACCTGCGCGGGCCGATGACGCGGTCGACGTCACCGCAGCATCTCGTTCACCGTCTTCACGACGAGGTCGGGGTCATCGCCCTGCACGTAGTGCGTTGATCGCTGCGACACGATGACGCTGCCGTCCGACGACCGTCCTGCGAGCCATCGGTGGCCCGCCCGCCAGGCCTCGCGCAGGGCCGTGGAGTCCATGCCCGGAAGGGGTCCACCGTCGTCGCGCCCGGCCTCGATGATGCGCATCGGCACGTTCACGACGGGCAGGCGTGCGACGCGATCCAGCGCCTTCGGGTCGAGGCTCTCGCGGTTCGTCTTCGGGTCCCGGTCGAAGGCGACGGCGCGGAGCAGGTTGCTGATGTCCGGGTTGCCGACATCGGGCTTGGGCAGGTGGGTGACGAACCAGGCGTCGTACGTGGGGGTGGACGGGTCGAGCAGGACCATGGCATGAGCGTCCTGGGGGTGGGCGGCCGCCCACGTGTAGGCGAGGGGTCCGCCCATGGAGTGGGCGACCACGACGACGGGGCGGGGCAGTTTCAGCCCCGTGATGACGCCGTCGAGCTGGACGGCCAGGTCGTCGAAGTCCTGGATGTCCGGTGGCGGGTCACTGAGTCCGATGCCGAGTCGGTCGTAGGTGCAGGTCCGTGCACCTGCGGCGATGCGGGCCTGGACCGGGTCCCACGACTCCATGGGCGAGGCGTAGCCGCTCACGAGGATGACCGACGGGCCGCGGCCCGCACACCGCGTGACGAGGGTCTTGCCCTTGACGACGACCTGCTTCTCGGGCTCGAGCGTCGGCAGGGCCGTCGGCGTGGAGGCGGTCGCCGTCGTCGGCGGTGGCTGGCCCGACGCGGATGAGCAGGCGGTCAGGGCGGCGGCCGCGAGGGCGACACCGCAGACCAGCAGAAGAGCGCGACGTGTCCGACCTTGCATGGTGAACCCCCGGTGCACGGGCGGCTCCCCGGGGCTCCGGAGAGCGCACCATCCAGTCTCCCAGCGCCCGGGTCCCCACGCCGACGAACGGCCTTTTCGCGCGAGAACGCCCGCCCCACCCCATCGAGAAAGCAATCCGTCCGTTGATCGTCGTCGGAGAGTGCTCTTGACGGGTGACTACTCTGCGATGCAGAGTAAGCGCACCGGGCGCACAGGGACGCCCCACCTCAGGAGGCGCGCATGGACACCTCGGGCAACGCCGCATCACCAGCCTCGTCCGCCGAACTCGACCCCGATGAGGCACGCCGCCTCCTGGAGCGCACCGAGGGCGTGCGCCGGGCGGCCCGCGCGGACGCTCGGGGCCTCGCGATCCCGCTCCTCGTCCTCGGCGTCCTGACTCTCGGCTACGCCGCCCTCTCGTACGTCCAGCTGAACGTCATCGCCTCCGACCTCGGCCCCGGAGAGTCCCGCGCGGCGACTCCCGAGGAGATGGCATTCGGCGACCTCGTCGACCGCTACTGGGGCACCGTCGGGGCAGCAGGGCTCGTGCTCATCGGTGTCCTCTTCGCCTGGAGCCGTCGTCGCGTCGGCGCCGGCGCCAGGTCCGGTGCGTGGATCGCGGCAGGTTTCGGCCTCTTCGTCCTGGCGACGTTCGGGCTCCCGTTCTCGCCTCTCGCCTTCGTCAGCGTGGTCGGCATCGTCGGGTTCATGGCACCCACAGCCTTCATCGGCATCGCCCTGCTGCTCATCGCCGCACGGCGACACGATCCCCGGCTCGCGCTCTGGGTCGTCGTCTTCGGCGTCGTCGTGACGCTGGCGCACCTCGGGTTCTTCACCAACCGGTTCGGCGACCTGCTCGGTCTGGTCGGGCTGTCCGATGCGGTGTCGGTGCACGCGATCGTCCAGGCCGACGTCGTGGTCATGGCTGCACTCGGGCTGGTGCTGATGGTGGTCGCGATGCGCAGCCGGCGTTCCACAGGTGCTCGGCAACCAGTCCCATGGCCGGTGCAGCCGTGACTCCTCGGGAGACCGTGCCTGGTGCGACGTCCGCCGACGGCCCGCTGGACGAGGCGCCGCACCCGACCAGCGGGCTCAACGACGTCGTGCACCAGAAGGCGCGGCTCGGCATCCTCGCCGTGCTCGCCGAGACCGAGCGGGCCGACTTCACCTACCTCAAGTCGATGCTCGACCTCACCGACGGCAACCTCGGCCGGCACATCGAGGTGCTCGCCGGCAGCGGGCTCGTGCACGTCGAGAAGGGGTATGCCGGCAGGCGCCCCCGCACGTGGGTCACCATCACCCGCGCCGGCCGGCACGCCCTCTCCGAGGAGATGGCCGCGATCCGCGAGCTGCTCCGCCGGTTCGAGAGCAGCGAACCGCCCACCCCCTGACGCACGCCCCACCCGTCGAGTGCTCACCTTCCCATGCGACGAAGCGGGGGTCAGCCGGCCTCGCCGCGGTGGATGGGGGCGTGCGGGAACGGCGTCTCGGCGGCGCCCTCGAGCTCGGCCCGGTGGTTGCGGATGAGGTCGAGGTTGCGGTCGCGCAGGTGGTCGAACGCCTGGCCGACGTTCGAGCCCGGCGTCAGCGAGGCCAGCGCCTCCGCCGGGTCGAGGCGGGCGGTGACCCAGCCCGGGTGCGTCGCAGCCTTGGCCACGATGTGCCCCACCGGGGTGACGATGTGCGAGTTGCCGAAGTAGAGCACCCCGGCGGGGTCCTGCCCGACCGCGTTCGCGCCGATGACGTAGACGTGGTTGTCGTAGGCGCGGGCCCGAGAGGTGAGGTCCCAGATGTCGGCCGAGCGCAGCAGCGCCGAGGGTCGGCAGATGACCTCGGCGCCCTGCACGGCCTGGATGCGCGAGAGCTCGGGGTAGTCGCCGTCGAAGCAGATGATCATGCCGATGCGGCCGAGGTCGGTGTCGCACACGGTCACGGTGTCGCCGGGCGTGACCCAGCCGCCGCCGGTGACGATCTCGGAGCAGAACGGGTGCGTCTTGCGGTAGACGCCGAGCACCTCGCCGGCGGGGTCGATGAGCACCGACGAGTTGTAGACGACGCCGCGCTCGGGGCCGCGCTCGTAGGTGCCGACGCAGAGGTGCACGCCGAGCTCGCGCGCCGCCGCCTGGAACGGCTCGGTCATCGCGCCGGGCAGCTCCGTGACGAGGTCCCAGAGCTCCTCCTTGGAGCAGCCGGGTGTGAAGCCGGTCGTCGCCGTCTCGGGGAGCACGACGAGCTCGGCCCCGGTGGCCTCGACACACGTGCGCGTCATGTCGATGCACGCGTCGATGTTGGCGCGGATCGTGTCGGGCGACAGCTTCTCGGGGACGGGGGCCACCTGCACGGCGGCAGCGGTGAAGGCGCGCATCGTCAGCCCCTCCCGATCGCCCAGCCGACGACGACGCCGACGATCGCGACCACGCCCCCGGTGACGACCCCGAGGGCGTAGTCGCGAACTCTGGACCCCTCAGCGGGGGCGGGCCGGCCGGCATACACGGTGCCCGTGCCGCTCGGCTGCGTGACGGCAGACCCAGCAGGTATGCCGCCTGCTGCCGCGGGTGCCGCGGGCGCGGTCCCGCTCGGGGCTGCTGCGCCCGGGCGGACGCCGGCGATGTCGGCGTCGACCGCCGAGAAGAACTGTCCGGCCATCTTCTTCGTCACGCCGGCGAGCATGCGCTGCCCGACGCCGCCGATGACGCCACCGACCGCTGCATCGGCGTCGTAGGTGAGGTCGGTGCCGCCGGCCGCGCCGGGCGCGAGCCGCACGACGACGTCGGCGTCGACGGTGCCGGGAGCGCCTGCGCCGGAGGCCTTCATCGTGAAGGAGTCGGGGTGCTGCGGGTCGCGCAGCGAGACCTCGCCGTCGTAGGTGCCCTTGATCGCGGCCACGCCCGCCGTGACGGTCATCGCGTAGTGGTCGGGGCCGAGCTCGGTGAGGCGCTCGCAGCCGGGGAGGCAGCGGGCGAGCACGGCAGGGTCGTGGAAGGCGTCCCAGACCTGCTGGGGATCGGACGCGAGGGTCGCGGATCCGGAGATCTTCATGACGTCGGCTCCTTCGGTGACGTGCTGGACGAGCTGGACGAGCTGGACGAGCTGGACGAGCGTGCAGTGTTGGCCTGACGGTGCAGGGAGGGGACCTCGCCGGCGGCGTGCCGGCGGCGCAGCTCCCACAGGTCGTTGGGCGAGATCGGCATGCGGGCGATGGGGAAGCCCTCGGCGTCCTCGATGGCGGAGGCGATGACGGCCGACACGGGGATGCACCCGGCCTCGCCGGCACCCTTGATGCCCAACGGGTTCAGCGGTGACGGTGTCTCGAGGTGGTCGGCCTCCACCGTCGGCACCTCGGAGGCGTAGGGCATGAGGAAGTCCATGAAGCTCGCGTTGAGCAGCTGCCCCGACTCGTCGTAGGCCATCCGCTCGTAGAGCGCGCCGCCGACCCCCTGCGCGACGCCGCCGTGCACCTGACCCTCGACGATCATCGGGTTGATCATCGTGCCGCAGTCGTGGATGACGCAGTAGCGCAGGATCTTGATCTCGGCCGTGACCGGGTCGGTCTCGACGATCGCGGCGTGCATGCCGTTGGCGAAGGTGGCCTGCGTGGGGGAGTAGAAGCCCTTGCCCTCGAGCCCGGGCTCCTCGCCCTCGGCGACCGGCGGCTTGTCGGGGTCGAAGGTTCCGGCGAACTGCGTTGCGGCGCGGGCGGCCTCGTCGAACGCGTACCTAAGCGGGTTGGACAGCACCGAGACGGTGCCGAGGCTCATCGACGTCGCCGGGGCGCCCTTGACGCGCACGGTTCCCTCGACGATCTCGAGGTCGTCGGGAGACACCTCGAGGGCGTCGGCGGCGATGCGCAGGGCCTTCTCGCGCACCTTGCGGGTCGCGATCGCGATGGCGCTGCCGCTCATGACGGCGGCGCGCGACGCGAAGGTGCCGACGGCATACGGCATCTTGCGGGTGTCGCCGGTGGTCACGTGGACGTCCTCGAGGCGTACGCCGAGCTCCTCGGCGACGATCTGGGCGAAGACGGTCTCGTGGCCCTGGCCCTGCGACGTCAGGCCGGTGGACACGTTGACGCGGCCGCTCGTCTCGACCTGGATGTGGCCGCCCTCGTAGGGCCCGACACCGGTTCCCTCGACATAGCAACCGATCCCGAGCCCGACCTTGCGTCCCTCCGCCTCGGCCGAACGCCGGTAGTCGGCGAAGTCGTCCCAGCCCACGAGCTGCTTGAGCTTGGCCAGGCTGGCCGGGAAGTCGCCCGAGTCGTACCTGAGCGGGCGGCCGTCCTGGAAGAGCAGGCCGTGGTCGTAGGGCATCTCGCTCGGCAGGATGAAGTTGCGCGAGCGCACCTCCGCCCGGTCGAGGCCGAGGGCGTCGGCGATGGCGTCCATCGTGCGCTCCATCGCGAAGCAGCCCTGCGGTCGGCCGGCGCCCCGGTAGGGCGTCACGAGAACGGTGTTCGTGTAGAGCGACCAGAACTCGCAGCGGTAGGCGCCGGGCTTGTAGGGCCCCAGCAGCTGGGTCGAGGTGATGATCGGGACGATGATGCCGTAGGGGGTGTAGGCGCCGTTGTCGTGCCAGAACTTCACGTCGAGGCCGAGCACGCGGCCCTCGTCGTCGAAGCCGACGGTGACCTGCTGCAGCTGGCCGCGCTCGTGCGCCGAGCCGATGAAGTGCTCGCGGCGGTCCTCGGCCCACTTGACCGGCTGGTCGAGCAGCCGTGCGGCCCAGGGGACGAGCACCTCCTCGGGCCACGGGTGCATGATCTTGACGCCGAATCCGCCGCCGACGTCGGGCGCGATGCACTCGACCTTGGCGAGCGGCAGGTCGAGCTTCGCGGCGACGGCGGCCCGCACCCCCGTCGACGTCTGGGTGGAGGAGTACATCCGCAGCTCGCCGCGCTCGCGGTCCCAGCGGGCGTAGACGCCCTTGCCCTCCATGGGCATGCAGGCGCTGCGCTCGATGTCGAGCTCGAGCGCGAGGGTGTGCGGCGCCGTCGCGAGGGCCGCGTCGACGTCGCCGACCTCCTGCAGCATGTGCGCGGCGACGTTGCCGGGCACGTCGTCGTGGACGAGGCGCTCGCCGTCGCGCGCCGACTCGATGCCGACGACGACGGGCAGCTGCTCGTAGGTGACGCGGATGCGCTGGCAGGCGTCCTCGGCGACGTAGCGGTCGGTCGCCACGACCATCGCCACGGGCTCGCCGACGTGGTTGACCTCGTCACGGGCGAGGGCGTAGCCGGTGCGGCCGTGGGTCAGGGTCGGGTGCGGGATGAGCAGCGGGAGGGGCTCGCCGACACGGCCGGGGAGGTCCTCGTGCACGTAGATGCCGACGACACCCTCGACGTCGATCGCGTCGGACGCGTCGATGTCGACGATGCGGGCGTGGGCGTGCGGGCTGCGCACGAAGGCGGCGGCGAGGGCGTCGTGGCCGAGGTCGTCGAGGTAGCGGCCGCCGCCGGTGACGAGCCGCGGGTCCTCCTTGCGCCTGATCGGCGCGCCGAACATCTGCGTCGTCATGAGCTCTCCTCACCGGCCTGCTCATCGGCCCGCTCGTCGGCCCGCTCCGCCTTGATCTCGGCGGCGCGCAGCACGCTCTTGACGATGTTCTGGTAGCCGGTGCAGCGGCACAGGTTGCCCGAGATCGCCTCTCGCGCCTGCTCGCTCGTCGGCGACGGGTTCTCGTCGAGGTAGGCGGTGACGGTCGTGAGGAAGCCCGGCGTGCAGAAGCCGCACTGCAGGCCGTGGCACTCGGCGAACGCCTGCTGGACGGGGTTCATCGACTCGCCGGTCGGGGCGACGCGCGCGTCGGGCGCCGAGCAGAGGCCCTCCACCGTCGTGATCGCGTGGTCCTGGGCCGTGACCGCGAACATCAGGCACGAGCGCATCGGGGCGCCGTCGACGAGCACGGTGCATGCGCCGCAGACGCCGTGCTCGCACCCGACGTGCGTGCCGGTGAGCTCGAGGTCGTGGCGGAGGAAGTCGGACAGGAGGCGGCGCGCCGGCACGTGGGCCGACCGGCGTATGCCGTTGACCCTGACCGTCACGTCGTGGATCGTCTCGCCGGCCATCTGCGTGGTGTCGGTCATGACTGGACTCCTGAATCCGTCGAGTGCTCACTTTCGTGCGTCGGGAACTGCGCACTCGACGAGGGGGTGGGGCTCTCTCCCGTCGAGTGCTCACTTTCGTGCACGGCGCGGGGGAGGACCCGGCGGGTCAGCTCGGTGACGAGCATGCGGCGGTACTCGGCCGTGGCGTGGATGTCGCCCTCGGGGTCGACGTGCTCGTGCACGGCCTCGGCGGCTGCGTCGACGGCGGCCGCCCACGCGTCGCCTCCGGGCTCGACGCCGACGAGCGCCGGCCCGAGGTCGAGCACCGAGGGCACGTCGGTGACCGACACGAACGAGGCCCGGGCCCCGGACACGACGCCGTCGGTGACCGTCACGGCCACGCCCACCCCGGCCATCGCGTAGTCGCCGTGCCGGCGGGCGGCCTCGACGAACGCGGTGCCGGTGCCGGTGGCGAACCGGCGGAAGCGCACCGCCACTGCGAGCTCCTCGGCCTCGAGCGAGGTCTCGAGCGCGCCGAGGAAGAAGTCGCGCCAAGGGATCTCACGCGGGCCGGAGGGCCCTGCGGCCTCGACGACGCCTTCGGTGAGGGCGAGGATCGCCGGCATCTCGCCAGCGGCGTCGGCGTGCGCGATGGAGCCGACCGTGGTGCCGCGGTTGCGGATCGCCGGGTGCGCGACGTTGACGAGCGCCTGGCGCAGGAGCGGGAGGGCGGCATACGCCTCCTCGGACCGCTCGAGGCCGGCGTGGCGCACGAGGGCGCCGACGCGTACGGCCCCGGGGGTGACCTCGACGGCGTCGAGACCCGCGACGCGGTTGATGTCGACGAGGTGGGCCGGTGAGGCCAGGCGCATGTTGAGGATCGGGATCAGGCTCTGCCCGCCCGCGAGGACCTTGCCGTCGTGGCCGACCTCGTTGAGGACGGCGACGGCTTCCTCGACGCTGAGGGGAGCGTGGTGCTCGAAGGGGGCGGGCTTCACCGAACTGATCCTGCCTTCCGATCCGGCTTCGTACTAGTGATGGTTGTGCATCGCTGACCGTGCGCTTTTGGCAACTCTTGCCCTGAACGGCCGTGGGCCCCCGACTCGACGTCGAGGGCCCACGGCGACGTGCGATGCGTCGCGTCCGGACGGCGTCAGCGGCGCCGGTCCGGGCCGCCGGGCGCGTCCTGGTAGAGGTCGTCGATGCCGTCGGCGTCGCCGTAGTCACCCTCGCGCTGGCCGAGCGAGATCATCGTCCCTCCGGCCGCGTCGGCGCGTTCTCGCAGGTCGGCCGGTGCCACGGCGCGGGCGACGTGGAACGCCCCGACGGCGATGATGGTGCCGAGCGCGATGCCGCTCAGCGTGAAGCTGTCGGTGAAGACGAGCTTCACGTCACCGATGCCGATGACGATGCCGGCCGCGACCGGGACGAGGTTGATCGGGTTGCCGAAGTCGACCCCGTTCTCCTTCCAGATCTTCGCGCCGAGCAGGCCGATCATGCCGTAGAGCACGACGGTGATGCCGCCGAGCACACCACCGGGAACCGACGACACCAGCGCTCCGAACTTCGGCGAGAGGCCGAAGACGATGGCCACGATCGCGGCGACGTAGTACGCCGCGGTCGAGTAGACGCGGGTCGCGGCCATGACGCCGATGTTCTCCGCGTACGTCGTCGTCGGCGAGCCGCCCACGGACGACGCGATCACCGTGCCGACGCCGTCGGCGGCGATGGCGCGACCCATGTACGGGTCGAGGTCGGCCTTCGTCATCTCGGCGACGGCCTTGACGTGGCCCGTGTTCTCGGCGATGAGCGCGATGACCGCCGGCAGCACGAGGAGGATCGCCGCGACCGAGAACGACGGGGCGTGGATGCCGACGAGCGGCTTTCCGTCGGCGCCCAGCGTGCCGGTGCTCGGCGGCAGGCCGAACCACGGCTGGCTCGCGAGGTTGTCGAAGTTGGTGCGGAAGTGCGTCGTGATCTTGCCGGCACCGGCGTCGAAGCTCGTGATCTGGCCGAAGGCCTTGTCGAAGATCCACGAGATGATGTAGCCGAAGATGAGGGCGAGGAAGACCGCGATGCGCGAGATGAAGCCCTTGAAGGCGACGGCGCAGATGATCGTGAACGCCATGACGAGCAGCGCCACCCACTGGTCCTGGGGCCAGTAGATGTTGGCCACGACGGGCGCGAGGTTGAAGCCGATCAGCATGACGACCGCGCCGGTGACGACCGGCGGCAGCACCTTGTGCAGGATCGAGGACCCGAGGAAGTGGATCGCGATGCCCACGAGCGCGAGCACGAGGCCTGCCACGAGGATCGCGCCGGTGACCTCCTGCGAGGTGCCGCCCTGCGCGCGGATGGCCGCGACGCCGCCGACGAAGCTCGCCGACGTGCCGAGGTAGCTCGGCACCTTGCCGTTGACGATCAGCAGGAAGCAGATCGTCGCGATGCCGCTCATCATGATCGCGAGCTGCGGGTTGAGCCCCATGACGAGGGGGAAGACGAACGTCGCACCGAACATCGCTACGACGTGCTGGGCGCCGAGGCCCACGGTCTTGCCCCACGACAGCCGCTCGTCAGGGGCAACGACGTCGTCGGGACCCATGGTCCTGCCGTCCCCGTGAAGTTTCCAGCCCAAAGCCATTCCGACTCCTATGGTTGCCGCATCGGGTGATGCGGGTCACGTCCCACTCCGGGATGGGCGAAAACTACTCCCACATCAGGGGATTGCGTTCGTCAAACGTTGATACACGCCGACGGAGTGCCTCTGGCACTACCTGACGTATGCCGTCTGCCCGACTTGTCGGGGTCGCGTGCGGTCCGTGGAGGTTCGCACCCCCTCACCGGGGTCCGATGTCGCACGGAGGCGTCCTGCCGCCCGGCTGACATCGAAAAAGCAATCCGCCCCTCAGCGCTGGGAGGCGGCTCACCGCGTGAACCGGGACGGATTGCTTTTTCGATGTGGGGGTGTGGCGCGCTCTTTCGATTCTCAGATGCCGCGCATCTGGTGGATCTTGAGCGCGAGGGCGAGGGTCAGGCGCAGGTCGGGGTCGGTCGTGAAGGGGCCGAGGATCTTCTCGAGCTTGCCGATGCGGTAGCGCAGCGTGTTGTAGTGGAAGAAGAGCAGCCGCGCCGTCTCGGCGACGTTGAGGTTGGTGTCGAGCAGCACGCCGAGGGTCTCGCGCAGCCCGGCGTACTCCGGCGACTCGTCGGTGGCCAGCTCTCGCAGCGACTCGGCGACGAACCGCCGTAGGTCGGCGCCGTCGGGGATGAGCGCGAGCAGCCGGTAGATGCCGAGGCCGTCGACGTGGGTGAGGGCGCCGTCGCCGTGCATCTGGCGCCCGACCGTGACGGCCGAGAGCGCCTCGTCGTACGCCTGGGGCAGGGATGCGACGGACACGAACGGCCGCGAGACGCCGGCCGAGAAGCTGCGCCGGCCGCCGCCACCGTCGCCGCGGACGACCCGGACGTACTCGCCGACGACGCGCATGACCTGGTCGGTGTCGGCCCGCGGGGGCACGCCGATGAGCGCGACGACCTCGCGGCTGAAGCCCATGACGGGGGAGCGGGCGTCGCGCACCGTGACGGCGTGCGTCCAGGCGCGGGCGAACCGCTGCTGGAGGAAGCGCACCTCGTCGGCGTCGCGGGTCGAGCGGTCGTCGTCCTCGTCGGTCTCGGCGACGACGACGACCATCGGCCGGTTGATGTCCCAGCCGAGCGAGCTGGCGTGCGCGACGGCCTCGGCGGGAGACCCCGCGCGGCCGGCGAGCGCGTCGCGCAGGAACTCGGCGCGGTACTTGCTCTCGACCGCCGAGACGGCCTGGTCCTTGGTGATGGCGAGCGCGGCCACGGTGGCGGCGCGCTCGAGGAGGCGCACGTCGTCGACGGTCAGGCGCCGGTGGGCGCAGAAGGCGATGAGCACGCCGTGGTCGAGGTGGCCGGCGACGATGCGCACGGCGGCCCGGTTCGCGGTCGGGCCGTCGGGTCGCGGCCCCATCGGCTCGTTCTCGGTGAGCAGGCGGCCGGTCCGGTCGAAGCACTCGAGGCCCGTGGCGTGCTCGAGCTCGCGGGCCGAGCCGGCTCGGGCGATGACCCGGCCGTCGGTGGTGGTCACCATGACGGCCCCGTCGAGGAAGCCGACGACCTGCTCGCAGAGGTCGTCGAGCGAGCCGCCGGCGAGCACGATCTGCACGAGCGCCCGGTCGGCGTCCTCCAGACGGCGCAGCACGGCGGTCTGGTGCTCGAGGATCGCGGTGAGCACCTCGGTGGTGAACGTCGCCATGTGGTCGAGCGGCACGTCGATGAGCGGGAGGCCGGTCGCCTCGGCGGCCCTGGCGACGGCTGCCGCCGTGCGGCCGGTGAGCCCCGAGACGACGATCCCCGCGGCCGAGGCGCCCTCGAGCTCGGTGAGGACGTCGTGGAGGCCGCGGCCGTGCTCGGCGAGGGCTGCGGCGTCGGCCAGGACCAGCCGGTGGGTCAGCCGGGTTCCGGCCGAGGCGTCGCGCAGGGCGGTGCGCAGCGGCGCCGTGCTGTCGACCGTGACGTCGAGCCGGCCGGGCTCGGAGCGCACCGACCCGTGGGCCGTCGCCGCGAGCCCCGCGATCAGGCGCAGGGAGATGCCTGACACCTCGGCCTCCGCGTCGCCGCCGACCGCGTGTGTGTCGAGGCCCGCGGCGGCGGGCGCCCCGTCGCCGAACGCCTGGTCGCCCCCGACCACGTCGTCGCCGGGACCTGCCTCTGGCAAGTCCCCATCTGCACGGACCCGATCGTTGGCAACTTTCACCATGAGCGCACCCTACGCCGCGTGGATAGCGTCACGTCAGCGGACCGCGCCGGGCGGACCGTGCCGTACGTGGGCACTCGTGCGGCCTACGCGCGGGAACGGCGGGAGGTGCACGCCCCATGGACGACGGGCTCGACGTGACGTTGCTGCCGGCCTCGATGTCGCCCCTCCTGGCGGCCGAGGTCGCCGATGCCCCGCGCCGGCGCCGCGTCGTGGCCGCGTTCCCGACCTGCCTCTACGTCGAGCTCGGCGCCCACGAGCGGGTGCTCGCGCTGCTCGCCTCCGACGCTCTGGCGCTGCCGATCGGGCTGCGCCTCGCGCTGCCGGCGGCCGAGGTCGACTGGGGTCTCGAGGCCGGCGCGCACGTCGTCGTCGGGCAGGGCCGCGTACGCCTTCCGCGGGCTGACGTCGTCGCCGCGCGGTTGCAGCACCCACCGCGCGTGCGGCCTGCGCAGCGCCGCCCCGGCCCCCCGACCGGCCTGCGCGAGCCGGGCGTGCTCGGCGACCTGGCCCACGAGCTCGCCACCGCGGCGCTCGCCGGGCGCTCCGTCGACCCCGGGGTGCGCGGCCTCCTCGGCGCCGGTCGCGGGCTGACCCCCAGCGGTGACGACGCGATCTGCGGACTGCTCCTCGCCCTGGGCGCTGTCGACGCTCCCCGCGCGCGCCGGGCGCACGCGGCCGTCCTCGCCGAGGTGCGCGCCCGACTCACCGCGACGACGAGCCTGTCCGCAGCCCTCCTCGTGGCCGCCGGCGCCGGGTATGCCGTCCCCGACGTCGTGCGCCTCGTCACCGGCCTCGTGTCCGGCGTCGCCGCACCCGAGCTCGTCGACCGGGTGCTCGCGATCGGGCACTCGTCCGGCCGTGACCTGCTGTCCGGCGTCACCGGCACCCTGCGTGCCCTCGACGCCTCCCT
Source organism: Terrabacter sp. 28 (assembly GCA_000955875.1). GTDB lineage: Bacteria > Actinomycetota > Actinomycetes > Actinomycetales > Dermatophilaceae > Terrabacter. Next base: position 111,871 of record JYOE01000003.1, on the reverse strand, counting down.
CGAGACCACCCCCCAGGAAGGAGCCTGCCGTGGCTGACCACGTCGAGCTGAGAAGCGGTGCCTACTTCGACTCGGTGACCCTGATGCAGGTCTCCCGCACGGTCGCCTCGGCGCCCGGGGTCGAGGCGGCGCAGGTCGCCATGGCGACCGAGCTCAACCTCGAGGTGATCCGCGGCATGGGCTTCGACGTGCCGGGCTCGGCACCGAACGACCTCGTCGTGGCGATCCGCGGCGACGAGGACGGTGTGGCTGCCGGACTGTCGGCTCTCGAGGGCGCGTTGACCCAGAAACGCTCTGCCGCAAGCGGTTCGGGCTTGGGGGAGGCGCCGCAGCCGCGCACGCTCGGTGGTGCGATCAGGCTGTCCGGTGCGGACCTCGCGCTCGTCTCGGTGCCGGGTGAGCACGCGATCACCGAAGCCCTCGATGCAGTCCGCGCGGGCATCTCCGTGCTCGTCTTCTCCGACAACGTGCCCGTCGAGGACGAGGTGGCACTCAAGGACGCCGCAGCGCGCGCGGGTGTGCTCGTCATGGGCCCCGACTGCGGCACCGCTGTCGTCGGCGGGGTCGCACTCGGCTTCGCCAACGTCGTGCGGCAGGGGTCCGTCGGCATCGTCGCGGCATCTGGCACGGGTGCGCAGCAGGTGATGTGCCTGCTCGACGCGGCCGGAGTCGGCATCAGCCACTGCCTCGGTGTCGGCGGCCGTGACCTCTCGTCCGCGGTGGCTGCGCGCTCGACGAAGCAGGCGCTCGCCGCGCTCGCCGCCGACCCCGCCACCGAGTCGATCCTCATCGTGTCCAAGCCGCCGGCCCCCGAGGTCCTCGCCGACCTGGAGGCGTATGCCGCCGGGCTGGGCAAGCCGGTCCACTGGGCGACGCTCGGGGCCGGGCGTCCCGACCTCACGGCCGCGGTCGAGGCGGCCCTCGGCAACGCGGGCGGCACTGGCGGCACTGGCGCCACGGACGAGACCACGGAACGCGGGTGGCCGGAGTGGAGCGGGCCCTCGAGCGACGAGCTGGGGTCCGGTTCGTTGCGCGGCCTCTTCTGCGGCGGCACCCTCGCCGACGAGGCCATGCTCATCGCCGCGGAGTACCTCGGTGACGTGCGCTCGAACACCCCGCTCCGTCCAGAGCTCGCCCTCCGCGCTGATCTGCGCGACACGGGCCACGTCGTCATCGACTTCGGCGACGACTCGATGACCCAGGGCCGTGCGCACCCGATGATCGACCCGTCGCTGCGCCTCGAGCGCATCGCCGCGGAGGCCGCCGACCCCACCTGCGGTGTGCTGCTGCTGGACCTCGTGCTCGGGCACGGGGCACACCCCGACCCGGCTCCGGAGCTGGCGGAGGCCATCCGCGCCGCCCGTGAGACCGCGGCCGCCGACTCGCGGAACCTGCCCGTCGTCGTGTCGCTCACCGGCACGACGGGCGACCCGCAGGGGCTGGACCGGTGCGCCGAGACCCTGGTCGCCGCGGGAGCGACCGTGCTGCTGTCCAACGCGCTCGCGACCCGGCACGCCATCCACCTGCTCGGCCGGGAGACGTGGCCGGTGGGCACGACGACCGGCCACGCGGCATATGCAAGCGGGAGTCTGGCGGCGGCAGGCCCCGAACCCGTGGGCGGACTGCTCACTCAGGATGTCTCCGTCGCGACCGTCGGCGTGTCCCTCTTCGCGGATGCGCTTCGGGCACAGGCGGTCCCGGTCACCGAGGCGGCGTGGCAGCCGCCGATCGCCGGCACGTCCGGTGACCTCGCCCGCGTGCTTGCCGACCCGAGGCGCGACGAGGCCAACGCCGAGGCCCTGCGCCGGATGGTCGCTGCGGGAGCCGACCTCGTCGACGTGCGGCCGGCGTCGCAGGCCCTCGGCCTGGAGCGCGGCACCTTCCTGCACGCGGGTCCGCCCATCGAGTTCGCCCGCGCCTCGGGGCCGCTCAAGGGTGCGCTCATCGGCGCGATGCTCTTCGAGGGCCTCGCCGACACGGCTGACGAGGCCGAGGCGAAGCTCGAGAAGGGCGACGGCATCACGCTCGAGCCGTGCCACCACCGCGACGCGGTCGGGCCGATGGCGGGGGTCATCAGTCCGTCGATGTGGGTCTACGAGCTGCGCGACGAGGTGCACGACAACACGTCGTGGTGCTCGCTCAACGAGGGGCTCGGCAAGGTGCTGCGCTACGGCGCCTACGGGCCCGAGGTCATCGACCGGCTGCGGTGGATGAACACCGTGCTCGGCCCGATCCTCCAGCAGTCCGTGCGCACCCGAGTCGGGCGCGAGGGCGCCATCGACATCAAGGCGATCATCTCCCAGATGCTCCAGATGGGCGACGAGGGCCACAACCGCAACCGCGCCGGCTCGCTCATGCTGCTGCGCGAGCTGCTGCCGACGATGATCACCGCCGACGCGCCGTCGAGCGACATCGCCGAGGCGGTGCGCTTCTCCGGGGCCAACGAGCACTTCTTCCTCAACCTCGGCATGCCCGCCTGCAAGCTGAGCACCCTTGCCGCTCATGGCATCCCGGGTTCGTCGGTGGTGACGACCATGGCGCGCAACGGCACCGACTTCGGCATCCGCGTGTCCGGCACGGGCGACGAGTGGTTCACCGGTCCGGCCAACACCCCGGAGGGGCTGTTCCTCGGGTCCTACGGCCCCGACGACGCCAACCCGGACATCGGTGACTCAGCCATCACCGAGACGGCGGGCATCGGCGGGTTCGCCATGGCGGCGGCCCCGGCCATCGTGAAGTTCGTCGGTGGCGACGTGCCGTTCGCGCTGCGGGCCACGCAGACGATGTACGAGATCACGACGGGGGAGCACACGGCCTACCAGGTGCCGATCCTCGAGTTCCGCGGCACTCCGACCGGCATCGACGTCACCTCGGTGGTGCGCACCGGCATCCTCCCGCAGATCAACACCGGCATGGCCGGGCGCGTCGCGGGCACGGGCCAGGTCGGGGCCGGGCTCGTCACCCCGCCCGATCAGTGCTTCACCCAAGCCCTCGCGGCCCTCGCGAAGGCCGCCCGGGCCTGACGGCCCCCTCGAGTGCTCACTTCCCGACGCCCGTGCGCCGTCGAGTGCTCACTCCCGCCGTCCGCGCTCAAGCCCAGCGCGCCCGCCGCCTGTCGTCCCGCGCGATGGCAGCGTCGATGGCATGGCGCGAGAAGAAGTGAGGATCGGTGTCCTGAAGTGTCAAGGCCGACTCCGGCACGCCCAGCTCGTGGGCAAACCGCCGAACAAGCGCCCATCGTGCGCTCGCTCCCGCCATGTCGGCCGCCCAGATCTCGATGACGGTCCATCCGTCGCGGGTGAATCGACGGCGTCGTGTCTTGTCGCGCGCCCGTTGTTCAGGTGCGGAATGGAACTCCGCGCCCTGGTACTCGCCGATGACACGAACCTTGCGGCCGTCTGGGAGGTCGAACTGCCAGACCAGATCGCCGAAGCCGAGGAGCACCTTCGGATTCCAGGACGCGTAGACGGGTTGGTTGGGGGTCGGCTCTGGAAGGCCCCCGCGCACCAACATGATCCGGGCCTGTGTCTCTCGCGGCGACCAGGAGTTCACGCGGATGAGCTCCAGCGCCTCCGTCAGCAGCTTCTTGCCCCGAGGCCTGACCCGTCTCGCCAACGCCTTCCTCAGCGGGCTGACGCTCTTCAGGGCCGTGGCGCACGCGTCACCGACAACGATGGCATCGTCCAACCCCATCGGCTTGCCCCGCCCGACCAGCTCACCGAGATCGACCCAGGTGTCGTCCAGCGCGATGACCGGCAGCCCGTGCGCCCGGGTGACGGATCGGGGGTGGAGAGCCCGGTGGCCGACCACTCCGCTGCGGCGCACGTGTGCCGTGTCAATGGGGCGACACACGTGCAGCCGGTCATCGGCCTCGAGGGCGTAGGACAACGGAAGGCCGTGAAGCTGCGCTGACGTCACGTGAGAGAACGCCGTCATCTCGGGCAGGACGCATTGAAGTGCCATGGCCCGCTCGATGAGGGTCGTCGGCGGATCAACGGAGCGAACTCCTCGGAATGGACGGTCCAGGTGGTCGGCGGCCAGCTCGCGATCGGTGAAACCGAGCGCCCGCCCGTGGACGACTGAGAACGGCGTGGACGGCAGGTAAACGGTCATGGCACCGAGGCTGACCCGCTCCGCCGCCGGGCGGCCACGCTGGCAACGCGGTCTGTGGAGAACTCCGCCTAGTGCCCTGGGGGTGGGGATGGCCGCTCTCAGGAAGTGAGCACTCGACGAGAGGGGCATGTCGGGAAGTGGGCACCCGAGCGGAGGGGGTGTGTCGGGAAGTGAGCACTCGACGGGAGGGGCGGGGACGTCTTGTCGTCGACGTCCGGGCGGGAGCACTCTGGGAGGTGGCCGCCGCGGGCGCCGACGCCGACGACCGACATCAACCACCCCCGATGATCGGACCACACCATGCGTCGACCTCGAATCATCACCGCTGCGCTGGCATCCCTGGCCACCGCCCTCACAGGTGCCGCAGTCGCAGTCGCCGCGCCATCCGACGCCCTTGTCAGCAACGGAAGCCCGGTGACGCCCTTCTCCCAGAACAAGCAGAACGAGCCCGCCGTCGCGATCGACGCGCACGCGCCGACGGTCGTGGCCGCCGGGTCGAACGACGAGATCGACGAGGAGGGATGCGCCGCCGGTGATCCGACGACCTGTCCCTTCACCGACGGCGTCGGCGTCTCCGGCATCTACTTCTCCACGACCAGTGGAGCTTCGTGGGTCCAGCCCACCTACACCGGCTGGAGCGCGCGCGGCTGCCTCGGCCCTGCGGCCTGCCAGCCGGTGGTCGGCCCCATCGGCACGCTCCCCGGCTACTTCGAGGCCGGCCTCGCCTCCGACGGCGACCCGGCCCTGGCCTTCGGCCCGCGACCCGACGCCTCCGGACACTTCTCCTGGGACAACGGCTCGCGCCTCTACTACGCGAACCTCGCGGCGAACTTCCCCCGGTCGGGAGCCTTCAAGGGCTTCGAGGCCATCGCCGTGTCGCACACCGACGACGCCGCCAGCGCGTCGGCGACGCACAACCCGACGTGGTCGGCACCCGTGGTCATCTCCAAGCAGTCGTCGACGACCTTCTCCGACAAGGAGCAGATCTGGTCGGACAACGCGTCGAGCAGCCCCTTCTTCGGCACGACCTACGTGTGCTGGGCGTCTTTCCGCGGCCAGGAGAAGGGCAACGCCCTCCCCACGCCCCTCATCGTGTCGGTTTCGCGCGACGGCGGCGCCACGTGGACGAGCCGGCAGGTGAGCCCGGCGACCAACAACGGCATCAACTCCCAGCCCGACGGCTGCACCGTCCGCACCGACAGCCGCGGCAACGTGTACGTGTTCGGCATCGCCACGAGGAACGGGACCAGCTACGAGGCGATGTACCGCTCGACCGACGCCGGCACGCACTTCACCGGCCCGACGCTCATCACGTCGGTCACCAGGCCCGGCGTGTTCGACCCGGTCCAGGGTCGCCCCGTCATGGACGGTCTCGGCGGCGCTCGGGTCGACCTCGCGGCCGCACCCAGCGTCGACATCGCGAACGGCGCCCCGACCGGAGCCGGCGCGACGAACCGGATCGTCATGACGTGGGCCGACGCCCGGAACGGGCTGAACAACGAGGAGCTCATGCTCGACACGTCGACCAACGGCGGCGCCACCTGGACCGGTCCGACGAGCGTGCCGGTCGCGGCGGGCGACCGACCCGTCTACACCGCGCCGGCGATCTCGCCGACCGGGACCGACGCCTACATCGTCTACAACGCCTTCACGACGCCGTACCGGGAGGACACGACGTCACCGCGCGGCCTCGTGGGTGTGGTGCTCCACGCCGACGTGGCGGGCGGCGCGATCGGTCCGTTCGGGGTGCTCCACCGCGGCGCCGTGGGTGACCCGCGGGGCTCGTCGGCGAACTCCCTGACCGACGAGTTCCTCGGCGACTACGTGTATGCCGCCGCCTCCCGCACCGGTGTCGTGGCCGTCTGGAACGACGTCCGGGACGCCGACCACTGCCCGGCGGTCGACGCGTACCGGGCAGCGCTCTACACGAACCCGGCCGCCACCCGGCCCGCCGTCGCGACGCAGTGCACCGGCACGTCGGCCCGCTTCGGCAACAGCGACATCCGCTCGGCGGCCCTGGCCGACCCCACCCCGTGACAGCGCACGCCACGGCATCCATCACGGCATACGCCACGGCATACGCCACGGCATACGTGATCGACGCCTGAGTGCTCACGACCGACGCCGACCCGCCGCCCGAAAAACCGGTGGGTCGGTGTCGGTGGCCCGGCCTAGGGTGGACGGGCCATGCGAGACTTCCCGCCCCAGACCCGGGCCTACACCGACCGCGGCGCCGAGGCGCCCGACACCCGCACGCCGCGGGCCTTCCTCTGGTGGATGGTCCGGCAGAACGGCGGGCTCTTCGTCGCCGGTCTCGTCGTCGCGCTCATCTGGATGGTGCCGCAGACGGTCGGCCCGTGGATGGTGGGTCGCGCCATCGACACCGGCATCGTCGCGGGCGACACCGCGGTGACGACCCGCTGGGTGCTCGCGCTCGCGGCCGTCACGCTCTTCGGGGCGTGCAGCGGCATCGCGTTCCACACCGTCATCGTGCGCGAGTGGCTCATCGCGCTCTACGGCACGACGAAGCTCGTCACCCGCAAGGCGCTCCAGCTCGGCCACGTGCTGACGCGACGCACCCCGACGGGTGAGGTGCTGTCGGTGAGCGGCAGCGACGGCGACCAGTTCGGCGCGCTCATGGAGATCACGACCCGTGCCATCTCGCAGCTCGTCGCCTACCTCGTCGTCGCGGGCATCGTGCTCACCACCTCCGTACGCATGGGCGTCCTCGTGCTCGTCTCCGCGCCCCTGCTCGTCCTCCTCGGCATGCCGCTGCTGCGACCCATGCAGCGCTGGCAGGGTGTCGAGCGCTCGCGCAACTCCGAGCTGACCTCGATGTCGACCGACATCGTCGGCGGCCTGCGCATCCTGCGCGGCATCGGCGGCGAGGACACCTTCGGCGGCAACTACGCCGGCCAGTCCCAGCGCGTGCGTCAGTCGGGGGTCTCCGCCGGCCGCTGGCTGGCCGCGGTCGAGTCCGTCGGAGTGCTGCTCTCGGGTGGGTTCGTGGTCGCGCTCATGTGGCTCGGCACCCGGGAGGTCGCCCAGGGCCGGCTCACCGTCGGCGAGCTCGTCAGCTTCCTCGGCTACGGCCTCTTCCTCATCCAGCCGATGCGCACCTTCGTCGAGTTCGCCCAGAAGTGGACGCGCTCGGTGGTCTCGGCGCGCAAGGCGATCGCCGTGCTGGGCCAGCGCCCCCCGTGGGTGCACCCCGACGAGCCGGCAGCGCTGCGCACCGGCGGCGACATCGTCGACGAGGCGTCCGGCGCGGTGATCCGGCCCGGCATCATGACGATGGTCGTGTCGGCCGTGCCCGACGACTCCGCGGCGTTCGCCGACCGGCTCGGCCGCTACCTTCCGAGCGACGAGGGCGCGCTCGTCAGTGACGAGATCCCCGAGGAGCTCAAGGGGCGCGCGGCCCGCCGCGAGCGATCGGCGCGTGCCCGTGCCCGTGAGGAGCAGGCGCGCCGCGACGACGAGCGCGCCCGCCAGCCGTGGGGCGTCACCGTCGACGGGGTCGACCTGTCACGGGTGCCGCTCGACGACGTACGCCGCCACATCCTCGTGAGCGACACCTCGCCCCAGGTCTTCGCGGGCACGCTGCGCTCGGCGGTCGACCCCCTCGGCCGGCTCACGCTCGAGCAGGCCGAGCGCGCCCTGCACACCGCCGCTGCCGACGACGTCTTCGACGCGCTGCCCGGCGGCTGGCAGGGCGAGCTCGAGGAGCGCGGACGCGGACTGTCCGGCGGTCAGCGTCAGCGGCTCGTCCTCATGCGCGCGCTCGCGGCCGACCCCGAGGTGCTCGTTCTCGTCGAGCCCACGTCGGCCGTCGACGCCCACACCGAGGCCCGCATCGCCGAGCGACTCGGTGCCCACCGCGAGGGCCGCACCACCGTCGTCATGACCGCCTCGCCGCTGCTGCTCCACCACGCCGACGAGATCGTCCTGCTCGAGGGCGGCGTCGCCACCGCGCGCGGTCGGCACGCCGACCTGCTCGCCGACTCACCGGCATACCGCTCGGTCGTCGTGCGCGGCGAAGGCGACGTGTCGGTCCTCGCCCACCACTCCGAGGAGTCCCGATGAGCCGCCCCGACGGCACCGCGACGAGCACGTATGCCGTCTCGCCCGACCCGTCGCCCGCGCACGTCTCGCTCCTGCCGCCCGAGCTCGCCGCCGAGTCGGCGCGCACCTGGGACGGTGCGCTGCACGTGCCCGCGGTGCCCGACGAGCTGCGCCCGCCCGAGGCGGCGAGCGTCGGCGAACGCCTGTCGGCGCTGCGGCGTCGGCATCTGCTGCGCGAGCGCCGGGCGCAGGAGTTCGTCGCCGACACGATGAACGCCCGCAAGGGCCTGCCCATCGCCGACAACCGCAGCGTGGTGCGTTTCATCGGCCGGCTGCTCGGCCAGGAGCGGTTGCTCGTCGTCGCGGTCGTCGTCGCCAACGCGCTCGCCGCCACCGCCGGCCTGCTCGTGCCGCGCCTGCTCGGCGAGCTCGTCGACTCGACCGTCACCGACGTGCAGGCCGGCCGGGTCGACGCGGCGCTCGCCGGCGCGAACACCGCGGCGCTCGTGGTCGCCGGGCTCGTCCTCGTGCAGGGCCTGTTCACGCTCGCAGCCAAGACGTCGTCGGCCGTGCTGGGCCAGAGCGTGCTCGCCGCGGCCCGCGAGTACGTCGTGCGCGCGATCCTGCGCCTGCCGCTGTCGAGGGTGGAGAGCGCGAGCTCGGGCGACCTCGTGACGCGCGTGACCCGCGACGTCGGCACGATGAGCGAGAGCGTGCGCTGGGCGCTGCCCGAGTCGATCGTCGCCACCATCACCGTCGTGCTCACCCTCGTCGCGATGGTGAGCAACTCGGTGGCGCTGTCGCTGCCGTCGATCGTCCTCATGGCTTTGGCGCTCATCCAGGTGCGCCGCTACCTCGGGCGGGCCCCGAAGGGCTACCTCACCGAGAGCGGCACCTACTCGCGCATCAACACGACGCTCACCGAGACCGTCGAGGGCGCCCGCACCGTCGAGGCGCTGGGCCTCGCCGGTCACCGGCTGCGCCGCGGCGACGACGACATCGAGGTGTCGGGGCAGGCCGAGCGCTACACGATGACGCTCCGCAACCTGCTCTTCGCCGTCATGGATGTCGCGTTCAGCCTGCCGCGCGTGCTCGTGCTGCTCTTCGGCGCCGTCGGCTACGCGCAGGGTTGGGCCACGCTCGGGCAGATCACGACGGCGATCCTCTACACCGAGGCGTTGTGGGGTCCGTTCGACATGCTCGTGCACACCGTCGACCGGGTGCAGGTCGGCATCGCGTCGACCACGCGCCTGCTCGGCATCGCCACGGTGCCGCCCGACCGCGAGTCCGGCGACGAGCAGCCTTCCGGCCCAGAGCTCGTCGGCTCCGACCTTCGCTACGCCTACCGCGCCGACCACGACGTGCTGCACGGCATCGACCTGTCGCTCTCGACGGGTGAGCGTCTCGCCATCGTCGGCCCGAGCGGCTCGGGCAAGTCGACGTTGGGGCGGCTGCTGTCCGGCATCCACGGTCCGCGCACGGGCTCGGTCACCGTGGGCGGCGTCGAGCTGACGTCGCTGCCGCTCGACCAGCTGCGCACCGAGGTCGCCCTCGTCACGCAGGAGCACCACGTCTTCATCGGTTCGGTGCGCGACAACGTCGTGCTCGCCCGCGAGGGGTCCACCGACGACCAGGTGCGCGACGCGCTGCGTGCCGTCGACGCGCTCGACTGGGTCGAGCGACTCCCCGAGGGGCTCGACACCAAGCTCGGCTCGGGACACCACTCGCTGACGCCCGGGCGCGCCCAACAGATCGCGCTGGCGCGGCTCATCCTCGCCGACCCGCACACGATCGTGCTCGACGAGGCGACCTCGCTCATCGACCCGCGCACGGCCCGCCACCTCGAGGGCTCGATGAACGCGCTGCTGACCGGCCGCACCGTCGTCGCGATCGCGCACCGGTTGCACACCGCCCACGACGCCGACCGCATCGCGGTCGTCATCGACGGTCGGGTCGCCGAGCTCGGCAGCCACGACGAGCTCGTCGCGCGCGACGGGGAGTACGCCGCCCTCTGGCGTGCCTGGACCTCCTGACCCGGACGTGATCCGAGTCGAGTGCTCAGTTTCCTTCGTGCCGGCCGCCGTCGGAAAGTGAGCACTCGACGGTAGGCCCTGGTCGAGTGCTCACTTTCCGACGCGGGGCGACGCCGGAAACTGAGCATTCGATGCACAACGCACGTCGAGTGCTCATCTTCCGACGGGGAGCGACGTCGGGAACTGAATCTCCTATGTCAATGGGTCAGGCTGCGGCTGCTGGTTTCAGGGAGTGGTCAGGGTTGGCCTGGTGGCGGGCGTGGTCCTCTTTCATGGCGTGGAAGATGACGTCGATGAGGTGACGTTTCAGGACCCTGAGGGCGCCTTTGCGGGTGTCGTTGCTGGCGCGGCGCCGCGCGAGGAGCTGTTGCGCGGGTGGGTGCATCCGCGCCTGGGTGACCGCGACGCGATGCACGGCGGCGTTGATCTGCCGGTTGCCGCCGCGGTTGAGGCGGTGGCGTTCGCGGTTGCCGGTCCATACCGGGATGCAGGCGATCCCGGCGTGGGCGGCCAGCTGCGCGGAGCGGGTGAACCGGTCGATCCCGCCGACCTCGCCGAGCAGCTTGGCCGCGGTCAACGGGCCGACGCCGACGATGGCCAGCAGCGCCGGCGTGAGCGGGGTGACCCGGGCGGTGATCTGCTGCTCGAGCGCGCGGATCGCCGTGGTCGTCTCGGTGATCCCGGCCAACTGGTCGAGGGCGATCTGTCGACGTACCGAGCCTGGCAGTGCGGCCACCGCGGCGCGGACCCGCTCGATGCCGCGCAACGAGGTCAGCTCCGCGCCCTGCTCCACCTCGGGGGCGAGTTCGACCAGGTGCCAACGCGCCCGGTTGATCTCCGCGGTGCGCCACGCCACGAGCTGCTCGCGCCGGTCCACCAGCAACCGCACCGCCAACGCGTCCTCGTCCAGCCCGCCGGTCGGCAGGCCCGGCTCGCGCAGGCAGGCCCGGGCCACCGCCAACGCGTCGATCGGGTCCGACTTGCCCCGCGAGCGGGCACTGGCCCGCAGCGTCCCGGTCAGCCGCGGCGGGACCCGGACCACCTGCTCACCGGCACCCGTCAGGTCCCGCATCAACCGGCCCGCGACGTGCCGGCAGTCCTCGACCGCCCACCGCCGCTGCCCTGGCAGGGTCCGCGCCCACCGCAGCACGGCCCGGTGCCCCTCGTCGGTAGCCGGGACCGTCCGGGCACCGAACTGCACCCCCTGCTCGTCAACCGCGACCACCGTGTGCGTCTTCTTGTGCGGATCCACTCCGAGGACGACCATGATCGTGTCCTTTCCGTTGATTCGACTCGATCGGAATCGGACAAGGGTTGGCCGGCGGACACACCTCAGTCGAGGGCGTTCACCACGCTCCTATCAAGTCACGCCGGCCGACCCGGTCCCGAACGCCTTGGACACTTCAGTTCCAGGCCAGCCCGCACAGGCGGCAAACACTCAATGAGTCACCAGACGCTCAGAACCGAGCCTCCACCCAAACCGGGCGGCCCCACCAGACTCACACTGAGAGCACTCGAGTTGGCAGGTGTCGGGAACTGAGCACTCGAGTTGGTGGGGGCGTTTGCTTCCCGCGGGGCGGTCGGCGTGTGAAGGTGTGGACATGACGACTGACACGTCCGGAGAGCAGGAGCGCACGGCATACGTCCTCGTCGGCGGTGGGCTGGCCGCGGCGAAGGCCATCGAGGGAATCCGTGAGAGCGACACGCAGGGCAGCATCGCCCTCGTCGCCGAGGAGGACCGGCTGCCCTACGAGCGGCCGCCGCTGTCGAAGGGTGTGCTCAAGGGCGACGACGAGCCCGACAGCGCCTTCACCCACGACAAGGACTGGTACGACGAGAACGGTGTCGAGCTGCACCTCGGCACCGCGGCGACGTCGCTCGACGCCGCCAACCACACGCTGAGCCTCGCCGACGGCCAGACGCTCGGCTACGAGAAGCTGCTGCTCGCGACCGGCTCGTCGGCGCGCGCGCTCGACGTGCCGGGCGCCGATCTGGACGGCGTGCTCTACCTGCGCGAGCTGCAGGAGTCGCAGGAGCTGAAGAAGCACCTCACCAAGGACGCTCGCATCGTCATCGTCGGCGCCGGCTGGATCGGGCTCGAGGTGGCCGCCGCTGCGGCCGAGGCCGGCGCGAGCGTCACGGTCATCGAGCCGCAGGCCGCCCCGCTGCTCGGCGTGATGGGCGAGCAGATCGGCGGGTGGTTCGCCGACCTGCACCGCGGGCACGGCGTCGAGTTCCGCTTCGGCGAGGGCGTCGAGCGCATCGAGGGCGACGGCTCTGCGACCGGCGTCGTGACGAAGTCCGGTGACACCGTGCCGGCCGACGCCGTGGTCGTGGGCGTCGGCATCACGCCCAACACCGGGCTCGCCGACGGCGCCGGCATCACGACCGACAACGGCATCGTCACCGACCCGGGGTTGCGCACGTCGGCCGACGGGGTGTGGGCGGCCGGCGACGTCGCGAACTGGCGCAGCACGACGCTCGACACCAACGTGCGCGTCGAGCACTGGGCCAACGCCCACGACGGCGGTCTCGCGGCCGGACGGTCGATGGCGGGCCAGGACGTCACCTACGACCCCATCCCGTTCTTCTACTCCGACCAGTACGACATCGGCCTCGAGTACGCCGGCTACGTGCCGCGCGGCAGCGGCGCCGAGGTCGTGCTTCGTGGCGACCCGAAGGGCAACGAGTTCATGGCGTTCTGGGTGCTGCCCGAGGGTGATGGCGTGCGCGTGCTCGCGGGCATGCACGTCAACGTCTGGGACACCATCGACGACGTGCAGCGGCTCGTGCGCGACCGCACGATCGTCGACCGCGCCCGCCTCACCGATCCCGACGTGCCGCTCAGTGACCTGAAGTGACCTGAGCGGCATCCGCCACACCCGGGGTGCTCGTTCCATGCTCGTTCGTCTCGTCGGTCTCCTACGCTCGGAGGCGGCGGACTCGAGCGCCCCGTCAGGTCAGTAGGGAACGGCAGGGGAGGAGGACGGTGGAGCCTGCGATGCAGAGCGAGGCTGCGCCGAGGGGCGTGCCGCTGGTGAGCCCCCTGGCTCACCTTGCCTACGTCTTCTCTGAGTACTCCTCCGGCACCGGTAGCGCCATGTCGACGAAGATCCATGCCCAGGCTCGGGCGCACGAGGCGATGGGTGGCCGCAGCTATGTCGTCGTCAGCGACCGTCGACAGCACGACTATCCCGACGGCACTCTCGTCCGCTACTCCTCGACGAGACCCACGACTCGTGAGTGGTTCACCGACCGCGAGCGAAGGATGGACGCCGCCTGCGGTCTTCTCCTTCGGCAACGGCCCTTCTCCGCCCGGTTCCATCGGGAAGCGCTCGATGCCGTGCCGCGCGACGCCAAGGCGCTCGTGGTCTACAACCAGGCAGGAGCGGTCACCAGCGGGCTGGCCCGACGCTTCGACGGCAAGATCGTGCTGCACCTGGGCAACGACGTGTTCCGTTCGTGGCGCGCTCCGGAGATCCGCAAGGTCATCGAACGCACGCACGTGACGGTCGCCGTGAGTGACCACCTGGCGGGCACCGTCGCCGATCGGCTCGGCTATCGACCCGACAACCTCCACGTGCTGCGGAACGGAGTCGACACCGAGCGCTTCAGGCCGCAAGACCGGCCTGACCGTATGCCGCCGACCATCCTCTTCGTCGGAAACGTCCTACCCCACAAGGGGGCTCATCATCTGATCGCCGCCGCTCACCTGCTCAGCGAGCGCACGCGCAACTTCCGGGTGCGCATCGTCGGGTCGTCCGGACTGCGACCTGCCGCAGGACTGTCCGACTACGAGGTGGAGCTACGGCGGTCCGCCGCGCCGTTGGGCGACTTGGTCGAGTTCACGCCCTTCGTCGACCGGAATGACCTGCCGGCCGTCTTCGGAGATGCCGACGTCTTCGCGATGCCGGTCGACTGGGAAGAGCCCGCCGGCCAGGTCGTCACTGAGGCCATGGCGTCGGCTCTCCCGGTGGTGTCGGCGCGGCGTGGCGGCATACCGGAGTACCTCGGTGACGACGGGGTCTACGTCGAGCCTCGCGATGCCGCGGCGTTCGCCGATGCCTTGCACTCCCTCCTCGCCGACGCTGCGGAGCGCGCACAGCGGGGCAGCGCCCTGCGCCGGCGCGCCGAGTCGATGACGTGGGAGCGCCATGTGCGGGAGCTCATGCGGCTCGTCGGCGACTGAGCGCCGCCTCCCGAGGTCGTGCGGACCGGGCACGGTCCGGGGTGGCAGGATGTGCACCGTGACGGCACAGATCCTCGACGGCAAGGCCACCCTCAAGGCGATCAAGGTCGAGCTGACCCAGCGGGTCGCTCGGCTGCGCGAGCAGGGCATCGTCCCGGGCCTCGGCACCGTGCTCGTCGGCGACGACCCGGGCAGTCACTGGTACGTCAACGCCAAGCACAAGGACTGCGCCGAGATCGGCATCACGAGCATCCGCCGGGACCTCCCCGCCACGGCCACGCAGGCCGAGGTCGAGGCCGTCATCGACGAGCTCAACGCCGACCCCGAGTGCACCGGCTTCCTCGTGCAGCAGCCGACCGGGCTCGACGAGATGGCGCTGCTCTCGCGCGTCGACCCGAGCAAGGACGTCGACGGCCTGCACCCGATGAACCTCGGCTGGCTCGCCCTCGGCAAGCCGGCGCCGCTGCCGTGCACGCCGATGGGCTGCATCGAGCTGCTGCGCCGCCACGACGTGCCGATCGCCGGCGCGAAGGTCGTCGTCATCGGTCGTGGTCTCACCGTGGGCCGCCCGCTCGGCCTCATCCTCACCCGCAAGAGCGAGAACGCCACGGTCACGCTGTGCCACACCGGCACCAAGGACCTCGCCGCCGAGGTGCGCCAGGCCGACATCGTCATCGCGGCGGCCGGCGTGCCGAGCATCGTCACCAAGGAGATGGTCAAGCCCGGTGCCGCGGTGCTCGACGTGGGTGTGAGCCGCGTCGACGGCAAGATCGCGGGCGACGTGGCCCTCGACGTCGCCGAGGTCGCCGGCTGGGTCAGCCCCAACCCGGGCGGGGTCGGCCCGATGACGCGAGCCCTGCTGCTCACCAACATCGTCGAGGCCGCCGAGGCCTCGCGCGCCGTCGGCGCCTGAGAGCCTGACCGCCTGTGCAGTGGCGAGGTAGCGGCTTCGTCGTCCTCAGCTGGTGGTATCTCGTCGCGGGTCTCGCCGCGGCGGGCGTGCTCGTCATCTCGTTCCTCGACGTGCGGTGGGGCGGCCGTATCGTCGCGGCAGCATTCTTCATCGGCGCGGTGATCCGGCTCGTCGCTCGCCCCGCCCGCAAGGCCGGCGGCCTCAACGTGCGCTCGCGCTCCCTCGACGTCGCGATCCTGGTCGCGCTCGGACTCGGCGTCCTCATCGCGTCGGCGACGGTCAACCTGAACGCCGACGTGCCCGCGCGCACGGCCGTCACCCGCACTGCCAACTGACCCTCGATCACCGGGAGAGCGGCGACGACTCCCGTTCGGCGAGCTCACGCCGGCGACCATTGAGCCGCGCCTTCCACCGCAACGCCGGCCCTTCGACGGCGACCCAGCTGATGATGGCTGCCGTCACCGTCAGCACGATGCCGATCCAGTGCCACTGCTGCGGCCAGCCCAGCCGTTCCTGCGTCCAGGTGCTTATGGGCCCGTTCCACAGGTAGGCGCCGTACGAGATGACACCCAGTCCGACGATCGGCCGCAGCACCCTCGGCGTCGGTTTGTCGCGCAGGGCGAGGAAGACCAAGGCGACGGTGCACGCGGCGATCAGCGACGGCCACACGAGGTAGGTGGCAGGGTTTGCCTTGGCACCCGGCCAGACGCTGAGTCCGGTCAGCACGAGCAACGCCAGTGCGGCGCACGGCCCCCGTCGCGCGGGAGTGAAGACCCTCTCGAAGAGGAGGTCCCGGTGCACGTAGGAGGCGCCTCCGACAAGCAGCGCGACTGCCCAGTTGTTGGGCAGCGGGTAGACCGCCTCGACGTTGAACCAGCGTGTCAGCACCAGCATCGATGCCACGACACTCGCGAGGCACACGCCGGCTGCCGCCGCGAACAGGCGGTTCACGCGCCCGCGGCGCAGGAAGAACGTCAGCAGTAACGGCCACACGAGGTAGAACTGCTCCTCGACCGCCAGCGTCCACAGATGGTTGATGCCTGGGTAGCTGAGAAACGGCACGAAGTCCTGGATGTAGAACAGCCCCGTCAGGGTGCCGACCAGCAGATGCACGGTCCCACCGTCGGGTCCGATGAGTAGCTCGACTCCGACGAAGAAGACGAGCATGAGCCCGAGGGCTGGCAGCAGCCGCAAGGCGCGGTTGACGTAGAAGCGCCGGTAGTCGACACCTCCGCGGAGCTCGACATCCCGGACGATGATGCCGGTGATGAGATAGCCGGAGAGCGTGAAGAAGACGGTGACACCCACGACTCCAGCGCCCCCGAACTGGCCGGGCCAGGCGTGGCGAATCATCACGAGCAGGATGGCCAGCCCCCTGATCGCATCGAGCCCCGCTACGCGGCCTCCCTGCATGCCGCCCATCGTGCCAGCGGATCTTCGGCTGGATCGCGTTTCGCTCAAGGCGACCTGTGCTTGCTGTTGTCGACTGCGTATGCCGGTGGCCTGGGAAGACGGAAGGGCGCCGGTCACCGTGGTGACCGACGCCCTTCGACGTGTGCGGGGTGGGCTCAGATCAGGCGCCTCAGATCAGACCCAGACCCTTGACGGCGTCGCGCTCCTCGGCGAGCTCGGCGACCGAGGCGTCGATCTTGCCGCGGGAGAACTCGTCGATGTCGAGGCCCTGGACGATGCTCCACCGGCCGTCCTTGACGGTGACGGGGAAGGAGGAGATGAGCCCCTCCTCGACGCCGTAGGAGCCGTCGGAGCGCACGGCCATCGAGACCCAGTCGCCGTCGGCGGTGCCCTCGACCCACGTGCGGGCGTGGTCGATCGTGGCCGACGCGGCGGAGGCGGCCGAGGACGCGCCACGGGCCTCGATGATGGCCGCGCCGCGCTTGGCCACGGTCGGGATGAAGGTGCCGGCGAGCCAGTCCTGGTCGCCGACGGTCTCGGCGGCGTTCTTGCCGGAGACCTCGGCGTGGAAGAGGTCGGGGTACTGCGTCGCGGAGTGGTTGCCCCAGATCGTCATCTTCTTGATCTCGGTGACCGGCACGCCGAGCTTGGCGGCGAGCTGGCTGATCGCGCGGTTGTGGTCGAGGCGCGTGAGGGCCGAGAAGCGCTCGGTCGGGATGTCGGGCGCGTTGCTCATCGCGATGAGGGCGTTGGTGTTGGCCGGGTTGCCGGTGACGGTGATGCGGATGTCGTCGGCCGCGACCTCGTTGAGGGCCTTGCCCTGCGGGGCGAAGATGCCGCCGTTGGCCTCGAGCAGGTCGCCGCGCTCCATGCCGGGGCCACGGGGGCGGGCGCCGACGAGCAGGGCGTGGTTGACGCCGTCGAAGACCTTGTTGGCGTCGTCGCCGATCTCGACCTTGGCGAGGGTCGGGAAGGCGCAGTCGTCGAGCTCCATGACGACGCCCTCGAGCGCCTTGAGCGCCGGGGTGATCTCGAGGAGGCGCAGCTCCACGGGGGTGTCGGGCCCGAGCAGGGCACCGCTCGCGATGCGGAACAGCAGGGAGTAGCCGATCTGGCCGGCTGCGCCGGTGACGGCGACCTTGACGGGGGTAGTGCTCACGGGATGGACCCTTCACATCGGTGTGGCGCTGGACGCTCCGACGCTACCAGCGCGCGTATGCCGTCCCGTGCCCGCCCGGGTGCGGGCTTGGTCACCCGTCGGCGGGCCGTCAGGAAGTGGGCACTCGACGAGGAGGGGGCGTCGGGAAGTGCGCACTCGACGAGACAGACCGGTCGAGTGCTCACTTTCGCGCAGCACGGCACGGCACGGCACGGAGCGACGGTGCCGCCCCCAGCACCGCCGCTCCGCAGTCCTTACGAGTGCTCGGGCCGCCTCAGCTGATGACGGCGGTCGCCGTCGACGTGCGGGCCACACTCGTGTAGCCGGTCTTGGCGCCGGTCACCGTCACCGTGATCCGCGCGCCTCGCATCGAGCTGGCGATCACGTAGGTGGAGGCCGTGGCTCCGGTGATGGCGACCCCGTTGCGGCGCCACTGGTACTTCAGCGTGACCGGCGCCGGCGACCACGTGCCGGCGGTCGCGGTGAGACGGGAGCCCACCCGGGTCGTGCCGGTGATCCTGGGCACCGGTGTGGCCGTGAGGGTTCCGGTTGCGACGGCGAGTGTCGCGAGCGAGGTCTTCGCGACCGTCGTGTAGCCGGTCTTCATGCCGGTCACGGTGACCGTCATCTTCGCGGTGCGGTCGGCGGCGCCGAGCAGGTAGGTGGACGCCGTGGCTCCGGTGACGGCGACCCCGTTGCGGCGCCACTGGTACTTCAGTGTCACCGGGAGCGGGCCCCACGTGCCGGCCGTCGCGGTGAGGCGGTAGCCGACCTTGACGGTGCCGGTGATCTTCGGGACCGGTGTGGGTGTGAGCACTCCGGTGGCGACGGCGAGGGTCTGGGCGGAGGTGCGGGCGACCGCGCTGTACCCGGTCTTCAGGCCCGTCACGGTGACCGACATCCTGGCGGTGCGGTCGCTCGGCGTGGGAACGTAGCTCGAGGCCGTGGCGCCGGTGACCGCGACGCCGTTGCGCAGCCACTGGTACTTGAGCGTGACGGGCAGCGGCCCCCAGGTGCCGGGGTTCGCGGTGAGGCGCTGGCCCACCTGGGGGGTGCCGCTGACGGTGGGCGTCGGCGCCGGCGTCAGGAGACCCGGCCCGACCGGTGCGGTGGTCCGCGACGTCGTCCGCGGGGCGTAGCCGGTGAGGGTGGCGGTCGTCTCCACCGTCACGGTCTTGCCCTGGTCGAGGACGCCGGGCGTGTACGTGCCGCTCGTCGAGACGACGAGCCCGCCGACGAGCCAGCGGTGGTCGAGCGCAGCCGGGACCGGAGCCCAGGTGCCGTCCGTGACGGTCAGGGCAGCCCCGACACGAGCGGTGCCCGTGATGGTGGGCTGCGGCGCGGCCGTGAAGAAGTTGACGCTCGAGAGCTCCACGTTCTGCGCCGTCAGGTTCTGGCCGTCGGTCAGCGAGACCGGCAGCGGCGTCGAGGCCACGCAGAGCGGGCCGGCGACGCGGGCGCCACCGCCGCCGTTGGTGAGGCACGCGTCCACCTCGATGCGGTAGGCGCCGGCCGGGAGGCCCGAGACGAGGTAGCCGCCGGAGGCGTTGGTCGTCGCCGACCCTGCGGGCTGGCCGTCGCTGGTGCGGACGACCGTGACGATCGCACGCGAGACCGGGTTCCCTTGCGCTGTAACGATGCCGGCCACGGATGCCGTCCCGCTGGGCGGGGGAGCAAGGGTGGCGTCGACGTCGGCGCGCGTCTGGCCGGCGACGACCGCGACGTTCGAGGGTGACCCGCCGGCGGTTGCCGACCACAGCTGGGTGGCGAGCCCGTGGCCGGAGAAGCGCACCCGGACCGTGCCGGGCAGCAGGCCGGCGAGCTCGTACGCGTGGGTGCCGACGACGGTGGTGGCGCCGACGATGTTGTCGCTCGCGTCGAGGGCCTCGATGGTGACCTCGGTGCCCTGGGCGTTGGCGGGTGCCGTGACGGTGCCCGCGACGGTCCCGCCGAGCGGCACGGTCAGCTGCCCGGCGTTCGTGGGCGTGCCGAGCACGACGTCGTAGACGGTGCCGCTGCTCGGGGCCTGGCTGCCGCCGACCCACGTGCCGGCATACGGGCTGGCCGGTCCGAGGTGCAGGCGCACCTCCCCGGCGAGCAGGCCGCCGATGCGGAAGGTGCCGTCGGCGCCCGACAGGGTCGAGCTCGTGACGCCGGGGGAGTAGAAGGCGGTGACGTCGACGTTGGGCAGCGGCTTGCCTGCCTCGTTGACGAGCGAGCCGACGACGGAGCCACCCACGTCCGACGTCACCTCGAGGCTGGTGGTCGGTGTCGTGACGGTCAGCGGCGCCTGGAGGACGAGCTCCGAGGTGAAGTCGGCCAGGTGCACCTTCAGCGTCCCGTCCGGCACGTCGAGGATGTCGAAGGTGCCGTCGGCGTTGATGCTGAACGTCGTGTAGGACTGGCCGGCCGCGTCCTCCAGGCTCACGCTGAGGTTGCTGTAGTCGGTCGTCGCGGCGCCTGGCGGCAGGACGATGCGTCCCGACACGGTGCTCGTCGGCGTGGAGCCGGCCCCGGCGGCGGGGAGCGCGATGTCGATGCCGGTGCGGGTCGCTCCGCCCGAGAGCGTCACGAGGGTGGAGTCGGCCCACGTCGTCGTGTCGCCGAACCAGCGGGTGGCGCCGGTGGAGCCGGTGGCCAGGACGGCGTACGTGCCTGCCGGCAGGCCGCTCACCGTGTAGCTGGCGCCCCCGCCGAGGTCGGCGCTGCCGAGCTGCGCACCGGTGCTGACGTCGATGACGGAGAGCTGCCCGGCGGAGGCGGCGGCTCCTCCCTCGGTGACGCGGCCCGACATCGTGGCGCCGGCAGCGAGCCTGATGGACAGGTTCGGGACGGTGCCTCCGGCCGCGAGCGACACGGCGGTAGCTGCGCCGACGTCGGTCGTCGAGCCGGCAGAGCCGTAGTAGGTGACCACGGTGCCGTCGGCGACGGCCGACACGACGTAGCCGCCCGGCCCGAGCTCGCTGACGGTGAACGTGCCGTCGTTGGCGATGGGGTGGAAGTCCTTGAAGGTGGGGTCGGACGCCGGCGCCACCATGAGGTTGCCGGTCCCCGGCACCGGGGTGCCGTCCGGCCGCAGCACCTTCCCGGAGAGCGTGCCGCCGGGCACGAGCGTGAAGTCGGCACGACCCGTGACGCCGTCGAGGACCTCGAACGGCGTGGCCGTCGTGGGGGAGAAGGCGGTGTCGTAGTACTGGGTGGCGAGGCCGGACCCGGCGGGCGGGGTCACGCGCACGATGTAGTGCCCGGCGGGCAGGCCCATGGAGTCGAAGTTGCCGCCGATGTCGGTGACGGCGAAGGCGGTGTCGGTGACGGCGGGGTCCGCCGACCAGATGTCGACGTGGGCGTCGGCCACGGGCGCGCCGCTCTGGTCGACGACGGTGCCGGTGATCGACCCGGCTTGCGCCATCGTGATGTCGCGGCCGCTGACCGTGGCCCCGGCGCCGACAGTGATGGGTGTGGCGGCGTCGCGGGTGGCGACGCCGGACGGCGAGGTGCTCGACCACCAGGGCGTCTGGAAGCCGAGGAACTGTCCGTCGAACTGCAGCACGTAGGCCGCCGGGGCGAGGCCGCCCAGCGTGTAGTTGCCGTCGACGTCGGTCGTGGTCGAGCTCCACGTGTCGGTGCCGACCGGTGCGGCCTGGACGACGACGTCGGCGATACCAGCCGACCCGTCCGAGGTCGTGACGCGGCCGGAGATCGCACCGGCGAGATCGAGGGTGGCGTCCATCGCGGTGCGGGAGGTGCCGCCGGGTAGCACGGCGTACGCGGCCCGTGACCGCGTCTGCGCGCCGTTCCACCACTGCTCGGTGTAGGGGCTCGCGCTCGGCGGGAGGACGTGCACGGTGTAGACGTCGGCGGGCAGGCCAGCGATCGTCCAGGCGCCGGCGGCGTCGGTCGTCGTGTTGAGCACCCCACTCGAGAAGACGTCGGAGTCGGCGGCCACGGCCACGACGAGGGCGCCCTCCAGCGGGGTCGCGGTCGATCCGGCATACACGTGGCCGCTCATCGTGACGGTCGTGTCGACCGCCGCGGCGAGGAGGCTGCGCGTGCTGGTGCTGCCGGCCGGGAGCGCCATCGAGCGGCCGGTCACGGCGACGCCCTCGGCCACGGCGAAGTAGGTCGGGGCGTCGGTGGCCGCCTTCATGCCGTAGGACCACGACACGCGGCCGGCGGCGCTGAAGGCGAGCGTGTAGGTGCCGGCGCTGAGGCCGCGCACCGTGAAGGTGCCGTCGGTGGCGGTGGTCACGGCGCTGCTCGTGACGGCGCCGGCGGCCTTCTCGCGCGGGGTGACAAGCACGTCGGCGAGCGGTGAGCCGGCCCCGTCGGTGACGCGACCGGAAACCGTGGCGCCTCGGGTCAGCGTCGCGTTGAGGCCGGGGAGCGTGCCACCGGCGCTCGCGCTGAGGATGCCGGCGGTGTCGCGGCTGGCCGCGCCAGACCACCACTGCGAGAGGTAGGCCGTGTCGGAGGCGTCGAACTGCAGGTCGTAGTCGCCGGGCGGCAGGCCGGTCATCGACCACGAGCCGGTGGAGCCGGTCGTCGCCGTCGCGACGGGCGTGAAGTCGGCGGAGCCGTGGACGAGCGCCTTGACGACGACGCCAACGACGGGGCCGTCGGCCGCGCTGACCTGCCCCGAGGCGGTCGCGGGCTGCGCGGCGGCGGGCTGTCCGGTGGCGGGCTGGGCGCTCGCGACCGTGGGCGCGCCGGCGGCGAGGGCGGCGCGCGCCGGAGCGGAGCCCGCGACGCCCTGCCCGACGAACAGCGCGACGACGGTCAGCAGAAGCAGTAGGCGGTGCCAGACCGGTGAACGGTCGGACGGCAGCGCGCGCAGCGACATGGTCACTGGAATCCCCCCCAGGCGTGACGTTGATCCCCTGCCTCGAAGGTAGCCAGCAGCCGTGCCGAGCGCGGGTGAACAGCGAATTCTCGGTAAATGTCGGTCGCTGAGCACGGATCGGCGTCAGCAGCTCGTCATGAAGCCGTCATCTCTCCGTCAGGGGAATCGCGCGGCTCTCCCGGGGCGAACTGCTCAGGCGGTCAGCGCGAGGGAGCCGAGCGCGATGAGCCAGCTGACGAAGCTGCCGACGAGGAAGTACTCGGTGACGTCGTCGATGCCGGCGGGGCCGCCTTGGTATGCCGCACCGCTCGGGTCGGTCGGGTTGGCCGGGTTGCCGTTGGCGCCGCGGGCTGCGGCCTGGATCTCGGGGAAGCGGAGCAGACCCTTGGCGGCGATGACGAGCCCCGCTGCGCCGAACTCGCCGGCTAGACCGAGGCCGAGGATGACGAGGCGCTCCATCGGCCCGAGCAGGCGGCCGCCCTTGAGGCGGTCGGCGGGCTGGCCGGTGGTCGGGGGAGCGGGCTGTCCTGCGCGCGACGCGGCGGCCGCGGCGGCCGTGTTGGCATCGGTGACGTCGGAGGGCCGCAGGGCGCCGATGGCGAGCAGCACGAGCCGCACGATGGTGTTGGCTGTCGCGACGTTGAAGAAGGCGAGACCCGCGAGCAGCAGCACGCGCCCGGGGGCGAGGGAGCCGTTGCCCGGCAGGTCGGCCCAGTGCAGCCAGGTCGAGAGCGGTCCGGCAGCCGGGCTGGCGGCACCCGAGAAGGCGAGCAACCCGACGACGATCACAGCGAAGCAGGCGAGGCCGGCCAAGGCCCGCCGGCCGGTCATCTGGGTATGGCGCGAGAGCTCCGCCCAACTGGCGCCCGCCGCCGCCGCGAAGGCCAGTGCGAGCCAGTCCGCCAACGAGCTCATGCCGGCGAGCAGCCCGAGGGCCACGATGGCGACGGGCGCGATCACGTGCGCGACGACCCGACCCGGCCGCCACGACGTCGACCGGATGACGTCGCCGACCCCGATGCCGACGAGGGCGATCGACAGCCACGTCACGGCAGGCCGCCGAGCGTCGTCATGGCCTCGAGCGCGACCCCGATGCCGTCGCGGCGCACGCGCTGCGACACCGCCGACGGGCTGATGCCGACGGCGGCGGCGAGGTCGTGCTGAGCGCGGCCCTGCATGAGTCCTCCGAGGATCCGGCGTGAGGTGGTCGAGAGCGAGCCAACCATGAAGTCCAGACAGTCGAGCGCGGCCTGCACCGCCGCCACCTGCTCGGGGGGTTCGTCGGGGGCGAGGTACGCCGTCCGCGACGTTCGAGTTTGCGCGCGCCCCGCCTTCTCCTCGGCGAGCACGATGGCGTCACGGGCGGCCCAGTAGGCGGGGCCGTCGTGGATGCCGCGGACCGGATCGAGCGTCGAGACCGCACCCCGACCGACGCCGAAGCGGACGTCGGCGGTGCCGTGCAGCTCGGCGCGGATGAGGAAGCTGGCCCGCAGCGCGTCGCCCAGCGTTGGGTAGACGCCCTGGAACTCGTCGCCCAGCGTGATGACGGCAGCGTCGTCGACGGGCACGTCGGTGTTGGCACGCTGCAGCGCGGCTTCGACGGCGTCGTGCAGTGCTTGCCGGTCACGGTGGGTCCGGGACTCGACGATGTCCCCGATGAGCGCCACCGCTCCACGAGACATCTTCTTCTCGGCCATATGAAGAGGATATCTTCAATATTGGTTTCTTGACGTGATTGCTTCAGATCGGACGAATGAAGCCCTGTGGCGACGCGTCCGCAGCGGTGCGCGCTGAATGACCTAAATGTCCGAAAACGGAGTCACAGCACGAACGACTACATACCGTCTTCGGCATGACCGCACACCCCGCCTCCGCGCCAGGGCGCCGTCGCGTGCTCACGGGCCTCGGCGGCGGAACCGTCCTGGCGATGTCCGCCGCAGCGAGCTCCGCGTCCGCGGCCACCTTGGCGACGACCCCGACACTGGCCGTCGCGATGACGACGTCCGATCCCGTGCTGCACCTCCTCCGGCGGGCGACCTTCGGCCCGACACCCGCTCTGCTTGCCGAGGTGCGCGCTGCCGGCACCACGGCCTGGCTCGACGCCCAGCTCGCGCCACTCACCAAGGTGCCGGACACGGCGATGGACGCGATGATGTCGCGCTGGCCCAGACTCGGCTGGAAGACCTGGGAGGTGCGCGAGCGTCTCACGCAGTTCGGCTCGTGGGACGTCATGTACGACCTCCTCGAGGCCCACCTCGCGCGAGCGCTCTTCTCGCGACGGCAGGTCTTCGAGACCACGGTGGACTTCTGGACCAACCACCTCGTCGTCCCTGTGCCGAGCAGCGAGGTGTGGGACAGCGCGCACCTGTTCCAGCGGGACGTGATCCGCAAGCACGCTCTCGGCAAGTACTCCGACATGCTCAACGCGGCCGCCCGGCACCCGTCGATGCTCAAGGTGCTCGACAACTCCGACAGCCACAAGAAAGCTCCGAACGAGAACTACGGTCGCGAGCTGCTCGAGCTGCACACGGTCGGCGTCGGCAACTACACGGAGGCCGACGTCAAGCAGTCGGCGCTCGCCCTCACCGGCTTGAGCGTCGACTCCGAGTCGGGCCTGTACTCCTACAAGCCGCAGCGACGGTTCGTCGGGGCCGTGAAGGTGATGGGCTGGACCCACGCCAACACCTCTCCCGAGGGCGGTGACGCCGTCGCGACGTCCTACCTCAACTACCTCGCCACCCATCCGGCCACGGCCAACCGGATCGCAACCAAGCTGGCCATCCGCTACGTGTCGGACGCACCGCCCGCGACCCTCGTCAGCAAATTGGCGCAGGCCTATCTGGCCAACGGGACCGCGATCGCGCCGGTCCTGCGCGTCCTCTTCCTGTCGCCGGAGTTCGCTGCCTCGATCGGTCAGAAGGTCAGGACGCCCTACGAGGATGCGCTCGCCAGCGTCCGGATCATGGGGCTCACGCCAGAGCCTGTTCCGGCTCCCGGGCAGAGCGAGCTGCGGAGTCTCCTGTGGCTGACCGGGACCTTCGGCCAGGCTCCGATGGGATGGCCGGCGCCGAACGGCTACCCCGACGTGGCCGCCGCCTGGGGTGGTGCTTCCGGGATGGTCAACCGCTGGAACTTCCACCTCGGGCTGACCGGCAACTGGTCCTTGAAAACGATGGCGCGCCCCGACCTCACGACGTGGGTCCCGTCGCCTCTCCCGACGACGTATGCCGCGCTCGTCGACGCGCTCGCCGCGAAGCTGCTCATCACGCTGAGCACGACCCAGCGCGACGCCATCTGCCGTTTCGTCGACCATGCGCCCACCGACGCGCTCAAGGCAGGGGCGGCCGCGGTGACCTGGCGTCTGCCCTACCTCGTGGCGCTCATGCTCGACTCCCCGAACTTCGCGACCCGTTGAGGACCACCATGACCACTTCGTTCATCCCAGCCGCCGGCACCGGCGTGCCGGAATGCAGCTGCCCGCAGGGGCAGGCCGCAGCGTCGATGGTGTCGCGGCGCACTCTGCTCGCGGGCGCCGGGGCTCTCGGAGCGCTCGGAGCCGTGGTCGGCGTCGCCGGCCCGAGCGCGGCGACGCAGCTCGCCTTCGCCGCCGACTCGTACACGGGCGACACCATCGTGGTCCTGAGCCTGCGAGGTGGCTTCGACGGCCTGTCTGCCGTGGCGCCGGTCGGTGACCCGGCGTACTTCGCCGCCAGGCCCTCGATCGCGATCCCGGCGTCACGTGCCATCAAGCTCGATGCGATGTTCGGGCTCCACCCGGCGCTCGCTCCGCTCAAGCCGATCTGGGACTCAGGCGGCCTCGCCGCCGTGCACGCCGTCGGTCAGGTGAACCCCACGCGTTCGCACTTCGAGGCGATGGCCACGATGGAGAACGCTGCACCCGGCTCCACCATCCGCACCGGCTGGCTCGACCGGATGATCGGCCTCACCGGCCCCGTCTCCACCTTCGGCTCGACAGCCGTCGGCGCCGCGACGACCCCGCCGTCGATGATCGGGCCCAGCCCGGAACTGGCAGTGCGGTCCGTCGACAGCTTCGTGCTCTCGGGTGCCGGCACTGCCACCGAGGAGGCTCGATGGGCCACGGCCATGAACGCCCTGTATGCCGGTGCGGCACCCGCCCTTGCGGCTCCCGCGAAGGCTGCCATGGCGGCTGTCTCCACGATGTCCGGCCTGAAGGCGGCGGGCTATGTGCCGGCCAATGGCGCCGTCTACCCCAAGGGAGCGGTCGGCGACGCGCTGCGTGATCTGGCGAGGCTCATCAAGGCCGGCATCGGGCTGCGTGCGGCCACGATCGACGTCGGCAACTGGGACATGCACACGGGCCTCGGCGCGAGCGATTCCGGCTGGATGTTCCGGCAGCTGACCGAGCTCGGCCAGGCCCTCGGCGCCTTCAACCAGGATCTCGGGCCCAAGATGGCTGACGTCACGCTCGTGACGCTGAGCGAGTTCGGGCGCCGTGTCGCGGAGAACGCCTCAGGCGGCCTGGACCATGGGCACGGCAACGTGTCCCTCGTCATGGGTAGGGGCGTGCGCGGCGGCAGGGTATACGGTCGCTGGCCGGGGCTGGCGACGGCCAACCTCGTCGACGGTGACCTCGCCGGCACGACCGACTACCGCACCGTCCTCGCGGAAGCCCTCGAGCAGCGCGCAAAGCTCTCGTCCACCACTGTGTTCCCGGGGCTCGCGACCGGCCGGCTCGGGATGTTCGCGGCAAAGGTCTGAGCGTCGATTCAGTCGTCGAGGATCGGGCGTCCCTGGTCGTCGACGGCGGCGTTGGAGACAGTGTCGGTGGAACCGCTGATGTCGAGGTGCTCTCGCTGCTCGCCCGTGATCCACGCGTAGGTCGTGCCGGCGATGAGGCCGCCGACGATCGGAGCCACCCAGAACACCCACAGCTGGCCGACGGCGCCGTTCCCGTTGAAGAAGGCGACGGCGGTGGAGCGGGCCGGGTTGATCGAGGCGTTGCTGATCGGGATGGCGACCAGGTGGGCCAGCAGCAGTCCGAAGCCGATGGCGAGCGGCGCGAAGCCCTTCGGTGCGTCGTCCTTGGTCGCGCCCAGGATGATGTAGACGAAGAAGGCGGTCACGAGCGCCTCGACGACGAGCACGCCGCCGAGGCCGAAGCCGCCAGGGGAGTGGCTGCCGTAGCCGTTGGCGGCCAGGTTGCCGGTCGTCGGCAAGCCTTTCGAGGACACGAGGCCGGCGAGCGCGCCACCGGCGAGGAGGCCGCCTACGAGCTGGGCGCCGACATACGCGGGCACCTCACGCCACTCGAAGCGCTTCGCGATGGCGATGCCGATGGTCACTGCGGGGTTGAAGTGCGCGCCGGAGACGTGCCCGACGGCATACGCCATGGTCGTGACCGCGAGTCCGAAGGCGATCGCGACGCCCAGGTGCCCGATGCCGAGCTGGACCGGCTGCCCGCTGAGGCCTTGGACTGCGAACTTCGCGTTGAAGATCGCCGAGCCGCAGCCGATGAAGACCAGCCAGAACGTCCCGAGGGCCTCGACCGCGAGTCGTGAGCTCAGCTTGGGGGTGTACATCGGGCTCCTCCACCAGGACGTCGACGTCTTCCGCCCGGGAGTCTCCCGGTGCTCGCAGCGTAATGGTGAACCGCAGCGCAGGGGGGTGAGCGCCTGTTCCTCCACTTTGGGTGGAATCACGTCCAAGGCCCGGAAGGTTGGCATTGAGCGGGTTACATCGGTTGTACCCTTTGAGGCGTTACTCCCTCCACCGGCAACACCAATCACATACGTAACTCTTGCCCCTCAGGAGCCCACCTTGTCGCCGTCGGTGCAGCGCAGAGCCTTCATGATCCGCACGTTGTGGTGCGCCGTAGATGCTGTCATCTGGGTTGCTGCCTTGTATCTGGCCGTCTGGCTCCGACTCGACTTCACTCTGCGGCCCGAGTTCGCGAGCGGCACTGCTCAGGTGGCGTTGGCTGCCGTCCTCGGGCAGATCGTCATTGGCCACATCCTCGGCCCGTACGCGGTCGGGCACCTCCGCGGCTCCTTCGAAGAGGTTATCGACCTCGGCATCACCGTCTCGATTGTCACGGCCGGGCTCTTCATCTGGGCCTTGGTCAGCAGCCCCACAATCGTGCCCAGAGGTGTGCCGCTGACCTCCGCCGCGATCAGCCTCATCCTGATGTACGCTGTCCGCTTCGTGGTCCGCACTGCGAGGGCTCACAAGGGTCAGGCCAGTGAGGAGACCCGGCGCGTCGTCATCTTCGGAGCGGGCGAGGCCGGCCACCGGCTGCTCCGCGCGATGCTTCGGGACAAGGACAGTGGATTTCAGCCCGTCGCCCTGCTGGACGACGACCGGGCAAAGGCTCGCCTGCGCATGGAGGGCATCAAGGTCCGGGGCACGCGCAATGACATCGCCGCTGTGGCCGAGAAGTTTCAAGCGGACACGTTGGTGCTGGCTGTGCCGAACGCCGAGGCAGGTCTACTGCGCGAACTGGCAGCGAAAGCCGCCGACGCCGGCATCGACGTGCTCAGCCTGCCGCCGCTGAAGGAGATCATCGGCGGCCGGCCAACCACAGCCGACCTGCGCGACCTCGACGTCGCGGACCTGCTGGGGCGGCGCCCGGTCAAGCTCGACACAACGGTAATTGCCGAGCAGATTTCGGGGCGTCGCGTGCTCGTCACCGGCGCGGGCGGATCGATCGGGTCCGAACTCTGCCGACAGATTGCAAAATTTGGCCCCGCGCGACTCTTCATGCTCGACCGTGACGAGTCGGGTTTACAGGCGACACAGATGAGTCTCACAGGGAACGGCCTTCTTGAGTCCGATGATCTCGTGCTCGCCGACATCCGCGACGCCGCGGCACTGACGGAGGCGTTCGACCGCGCAAAGCCCGAGGTCGTGTTCCACGCCGCGGCGCTCAAGCACCTTCCCCTCCTCGAGGCTCACCCTCAGGAGGCGTGGAAGAGCAATGTCTTGGGCACCCTCAACGTGCTCGACGCCGCCGAGCGGGTGGGGGTCTCGACCTTCATCAACATCTCTACGGACAAGGCGGCCAACCCCACCTGTGTACTCGGCTACAGCAAGCGAGTCGCTGAGAGGCTCACAGCCGACTTCGCGCGACGCGCGAATGGCCGATATGTGTCAGTGCGATTTGGGAACGTGCTCGGCTCGCGCGGCTCCGTCGTGCACGCCTTCACGGCACAGATCGAGAGGGGAGGCCCTGTCACAGTGACGCACCCCGAGGTCGAGCGCTACTTCATGCTTATCCCGGAGGCTTGTCAACTTGTGCTCGAGGCTGCCTCGATCGGCACGGACGGCGAGGTCATGGTGCTCGAGATGGGCGAGCAGGTGAAGATCCTCGAAGTGGCCGAGACGATGATCCGGATGAGCGGGCGTCGCGACGTCGAGGTTGTCTTCACGGGGTTAAGGCCGGGCGAGAAACTCGGCGAGGAGCTGTTCTCCCCGACCGAGGAGCGCCGTACCACTGGGCACCCACTAGTCGATAGTGTCGATGTTCCGCCCATGGACGCAGATCTGGTGCGGCGTCTGTCGCCGGAGTCCCAGGCAGCGGCTAGGGAATGGATGGCTGCGGAGGCAGGCGCGCTGTCTCGCGCAGTGGTTGGGAGCCGAGCGTCGTGACAGTCTTTATCATTGCCGCTATCGGAGCTTTATCGACCGCAGCAAGCGCACCTTTCATTCGCTCGCTACTAATCCGCAAGCAGATTCTCGACGTGCCGAATCATCGCTCTTCGCACGTTTTGCCCGTGCCTCGGGCCGGTGGTCTCGCGTGCCTCATCGGGATCTTGGCCGCCGCAGCCACCGCTCGATGGCTCGGGGAAGAAGTGAACTGGCTGGCACTGGGCGCGGCGAGCGCGTTGTGTGCCGTTGGCTTTGTTGACGATCTGGTCTCCCTTTCGCCCGCGCCCCGTCTGGCTATGCAAGTACTAGTAGGCGCCCTGCTCGGTTCAGCGTCTGGCGGTTTATGGGTGGCA
Source organism: Terrabacter sp. 28 (assembly GCA_000955875.1). Taxonomy (GTDB): domain Bacteria; phylum Actinomycetota; class Actinomycetes; order Actinomycetales; family Dermatophilaceae; genus Terrabacter. Next base: position 81,170 of record JYOE01000003.1, on the reverse strand, counting down.
GTCCTCGCAGCGCTGTTGTTTCCCGTGATTGTCAATGTCGTCAACTTCATGGATGGGATTAACGGCATCAGCGGAGCGGTGCTAGTGGTGTGGGGCGTTGCCGCCGTGATCCTAGGAACCAGTGTTGGCTTGGGTGCCCTCACGACGCTCGGAGCGATGTCGCTCGGCGCGGCCCTGGGCTTTCTGCCGTGGAATGTGCCAGACGCGCGCCTGTTCCTGGGGGACTCGGGCAGCTACTTGATGGGCGGCATCATCGCAGCGGGTGCAACGATTTCTGTCCCCCAAGATGTCCCCCTGGGTATCCTACTCTCGCCCTTGGCTCTGTACGTCGGCGATGTTGCGCTGACCCTTGCCCGCCGGCGGCACCGCGGCCAGCCACTCCTCGAGGCCCACAAAGACCACGCCTACCAGCGTTTGGTCTCGGTAGCTGGAATTTCGCACCCAAAAGTCGCCTCGGTGGTCTTCGTGGCCTCTGCGCTGATTCTCTCGGCCTGGGTTCTATTGCCAATTACGTTGGGGCTGGTCGTGACGGTGGTGGTGACCGGCGTCTTTTTGGGCCTGCCCCACTTTGCCGAAAGTCGGTCATGAATCGATTGGTGCCTCGTGCCAATTTCCGCCCGGAAGCTCTGACCGCGAACAGCGGCATGTGCGACCTCGCCATGAGAACTTCCACACAAGGGCGCCCTCGCCAGGAGACACGCCTGTGATCGTCGGGGTCGTCGGAGCCTCTGGTTTCATCGGATCGGCAGTATGTTCCGCTCTGATGCCGCATGTCTCGAGGATCGTAAGAATCCCAGCCCCTCGTCTGCGTACTAGCGCCAGGAACATCCTTGATTTGGAGAAAGCGGCGAATGGCGCTGGGTCGGAGCTTGCTGCTTTGACGCAATCCATCTCTGGATGTGACATCGTCGTTAATGCAGCGGGCGTCGCCCGGGCGGGTGCATCTGGCGATGAACTCTTCGGGGCCAACGCACTAATGCCTGCGATCATTGGTCGCGCCGCTCGGCGTGTTCAGACGCATCGCTTCCTTCATATCTCGTCTGCAGGTGTGCAGGCGGGCCTCGCTCGGCTTGACGCGTCCCGCAACTACGCCCCAATCTCGCCGTACACCAAAAGCAAGGAATTGGGGGAGAGAATGCTTGGTGGCAGCGGCAATACTGTCATCTACCGACCAACCTCGGTTCACGGGAGCGATCGCCAGGTGACGCGCCAAGTGTGGCGGATCGCCCGCTCCCGACTTAGCTCAGTGGCGGGGGCTGGAGACCTACCGACGCCGCAGACACTCGTTTCAAGTGTCGCGTCTGCCGCGACCTTTATAGCGTTGGCCGAGGCCCCTCCAGACGTGGTCTTACATCCGTACGAGGGCGTCACCACTGCCGGCATTCTGCGGGATCTTGGAGGCCGCGAGCCCATGCACATTCCCGTAGATGCGGCCCGAGCCGTGCTCGGCGTATTGACTGTCGCACCCAAGACGCCAGCGGTCGCGGCCAATAGGAAGCGTCTGGAAATGCTGTGGTTCGGACAAGAACAGGACGCGGCAAACTGGCTAAGCGCTGCGGGTTGGGGAATCCCATATAGCGCTGACGATTGGCGGCTACTTGCTGCGCAACTGGAGGAGCAGGCCCGTGAATGACTTGAGAACGTCCGAACCAAGCCTATTGAGTATCATCATCCCCGCGTACAACGCTGACAAGCATCTGGCGGAATGCATCAACAGCATCCAGCGGCAAACGTATCCTCATCTGGAGATTCTGCTCGTCGATGATGGATCGACTGACGAAACATTGAGGGTGGCTCGAGATCTCGCGAGCCACGATTCGCGACTTCGCATATTCACGCAAGCCAACGGCGGCTCCGCGCGAGCCAGGAATTTGGGACTTGGCGCGGCAAAAGGCGAGTATGTAGCGTTCGTCGACGCTGACGACTGGATCGACAGTGAGATGTATTCGCGCATGATGAAGATCACGGAACTGAACAGCTACGACGCCGTCTCTTGTGATCTCATGTTTCACACCCCTTCAGGTTCCGGGATCGAAACGAACAAAGCCAGAGCTGGCAAATACTCGCGCCGCGACATTGAGAACGAGATTTTTCCTACGTTGGCAGCGTCAAGAACTCTGACTCGCGACTGGCCATACCGCTTAGTAACCAAGATTTACCGCCGACAGCATTTGCTGGACCAGCAGATCATTTTCAATGAGGCCCTTAGGGCCGCTCAGGATTTCACATTTTCTGTACAGGCGATGTGGCGCTCGAAGGATTTCTATTATATGAAAGACTGGGCCCCCTACCACTACAGGTGGAATCCTGCATCGCGGACCAATACGGCTTTAGCAAACGCTTGGGCAAACTATCGAGCCCTGGACGCCGAACTTTCGGCAATTCTGAGTACCGAGCCGTCGTATCGTCCACAATTGGAGGTTGCCGCGTTGCACGGTGATCTGTCGGTCCTCACCTATTTGTACCGGAACCATCGGATTCGGGGATCGCGTGCAACCGGGCGTACCATGAGGGAGCTCCTGCTCGCGGTGGACAGGGAGGGTGCGTTCAAGCAACTTGACTGGCGGTCAATTCCGTTGGGGAAGCGCGCGATGTGCTGGCTGCTACGCAAGCGCTACTATTTCGGGGCGCATCTGCTGTTGATGGCCAGGGCGCAATTGGATCGGATAAAGATGTGGCGATATGCCGGAGAGGCTGTTGCCAGTGAGGCGTAACATCGCTTTTGTAGCCAACAACTTAGACATCGGCGGGCCGCAAAAAGGATTAGTCGCTCTCGTTGATGAACTAGACATAAAAAAATTCAACGTCGCTATATTTTCCCTGCAGCCGAATGGGTCACTTGAAGGCTATCTACGTGAGTCTGCAGTCGTAAGCGACGTATCCACACTGGCGCTCGCAGCCCAGATGAATCGTGGCTCCGAAATCCGTGATCTATTAGAACTCCTTCGTCACCGGCGAGTCCGTGCCGCGTCCCTGTATCTCAGGGGGGGCATCGCCAAGGCAATGGGAAGGCCTGTAAACCCCTGGAGACAGAGGGTTTGGCATGCGGCCAAAGTTCCGCTTCACTCCACCGACACCGTGTACGATGCCGTGTTCGCGGTTTCATCTGGACTGTCTACCTATTTCGCGGTTGATTGCCTCCGGGCGAAGCGCAAATACCACTGGGTGATCGGCGACTACAGTAGGACGACGTTCGACCGTTCGCTAGATGAGTTGTACTTTTCGAAAACGGACGGCGCCTTGAGTGTCTCGTCGGAGTGCTCGCAAATCTTTAATGACCTATTTCCGACGTTGAATAGTCGACTCCAAGTCTTTCAGCAACTCATTCCATGGAAGTTTTATGGCCGTGCCGCCGTGAATGCAAATCCATATATGTACCCTCGCCACCTCAAATTGCTCACGGTGACGCGGCTGGACAGAGACAAGGGCGTCGACCTGGCAGTGGCTGCCTGTCAGCTTCTCATAGACCGTGGCGTGTCGGTCGAGTGGATTGTTCTGGGAGATGGAGAGCAACACAGTTCGCTCCAGCGTGATATCCTCGCGCGCAACCTGCAGGACTCCATGAGATTGGAAGGCTTCAGGACTAATGTCACCGACTACCTTGCCGGGGCAGACGTCTTTGTGCTGCCCTCTAGGTCGGAGGGGAGATCGGCTGCGGTTGACGAGGCGATTGCGTGCGGCGTGCGCGTGGTGGTAACGAATTATCGTACGGCCAGAAGCCAAGTGCCCGGCCGCGATGTTGGTCTCGTTTGCGAAATGGATCCGGCGGCGCTAGCGGATGCGATTCAGGAGGTTGTGAGGGTCACGCAGGCAAGCCCAGATCGCGATCGGGGCGGGCGAGGTCACGGTATAGATCCGAACCCGCTATTCCTTGAACTAGCTGGGACTTGATTTGCTCACAAAGGCATTCGGGCACGTGGGTGTGGCCGCTATTGCGGCCATCTGGATGGGTTCGACCTCCTCAAATGCGGACTTCGGCCCCCTCTGGATGCTGCCCCTTACGTACGGAATCGCTAGTTTGCTGGTGCTGAGGGCAAGCTCGATGAGGCCGTCGTTTCGTCACCTGCACGCGATGTTCCTTACACTGCTGCTCCTCCGGTTCGTCGTCACTCCGGTATTGATGCAATTGGCGGGCGTCGACTTTTTCTACTCCACCCACGCGCCCGTGCAGCCAGAAGAGTACGGCGATGCGGTTTTGTTTATGAGTTTCGAAGGCTGCGCCTCGGGCTTTCTGGTCCTCGCAGTTACCTGCTGGCTTGCCCCAAACGGTGCGAGAGATGAATCACCTGATGCGCCGGTTGAACGCAAGTCGCGGCAAACGACGTTCTTCTTGGGCGCGTTCGTAGTTGCTTCGTCTCCGCTGTTCCTTTTGTCTGCAGTGCGCGAGCGATACTCATTCTTCACCGCAGAGATCACTACAACTGCACGAAACCTGATTGCGTCATACACGTCTGGATACGACTCGCTCGCCAGTCTTTCCAATTTGGCACGCATGCTGGCTCCAGCGGTGGTCATTTCTTGGGCGGTGCAAGCTTATCGGCGAATGCCTGCGCGGCACTATCCGATGGTCGCTATGTCTGTGATCGTCGCGCTGAATCTCGTCTACGTCGCAACAAGCCGTGCCTCGTTCTTCATCCCATTGGCCGCTAGCGCGGTGGCTTTGTGGATTCTCATGCCACGCTCACGTAAGATCACCCTGCTCATGCTCGGCGGCGGAATCGTACTGGCGACAGTAACGGTAACTATCCAAAAGTCCGGCCAGGGTGGGATATCGGCAAGTGCCGGTTGGGGTGCCAATTACCTGTCGACATACTTGATGGGCCCACAGGAGTATGCGGTGGGCCTTAGGTCCATCGGTGTATACGGATCCTATGCGTCTCCCAGTACGTTGATCAACGACCTGATTGGAAATGTCCCCGGCATCTCGGCATACGCAGACCTAACTGATAGAACTAGCCAGTTCTATAATTGGAGTTACCTGGATCGCAGCTCGATCGTGGGTGGTGGATTCATCATTCCAGCTTCGATTCAGACGGCTTTTTATGCAGGCATTCTGTTGGCACCCGTGGGATTAGTCGTGGGAATCCTGCTCGCGGCCATCGGGCAACGCGCCGTCATTGACCCAGAGCGCTCACCGGCAGCTGTATACCTTGGTTCGTTCGCCCTAGTGTCCGGGACGCTGTTCCATGCGAACTCGATTTCCACTCTTATTGCGTTGATCTCATTTCCACTCATACCTGGAATGATCTTGGCGCATTTGGATTCGACTTCGAATCGGTGGGCGCGTTCCGCTCATAAGGTTGCGCGATCATGATCAAAGATATCCGAATCTCGCGCAACGATATAGTTTGGACGTACGCTGGTTTGGCTCTCGGGACGGGAGTCAATCTGCTTCTCTTGCCGCTCTTGGTCAAGTTCTTGTCCACCGAGGAACTGGGCCTCTGGTACATATTTGCGGCGGTAGGGACAATCACGACGGTTTTAGACTTTGGCCTGGTGACTACAGTCTCACGGAATGTGACCGTCGCCTGGATGGGAGCAGATCGGCTCAGCGGTCAGGGGTTCGCGGTTGACGAGGCCAAGGGGCCGAATGTCACTCTACTCGCTGGGGTGCTGGCCGCATGTAGATCGGCGTATCTCGGTTTGGGAATCGCTGTCTTAGCGCTATGCCTAGGTCTTGGGACAGCGCAGGTGTTGCGGGCCGCCCGAGGTGAAATTTCGGCCCAGACTGCCCTGCTCGCTTGGGCGGTCTACTCAGTTGCTGTTGCAATGAATATGGCACTGTCGTTTTGGAACCCCCTTCTTCGGGGGCTAGGATGCGTCGCTGAAAGTGCCAAAGCAAATGTAGCGAGTAAAGTGGCGCAACTAATTCTGACGGCGCTAGTCTTGATTCGAGGCGGTGGCCTCTTGGGAGTTGCTGCCGCCTACCTGATATCTGGAGTCATCTTTCGCCTCTTCTCGCGTCGGTATTTCTTCCGCGCGGTTCAGGGCGCTGTGCAAGTCCCGCTCCCTCGGACTTCTATGAAATCAAGGATTGAAATACTTTCGACATTGTGGCCCAATTCCTATCGTCAGGGAATCGTCAGCGTCTCTCAGTACGCCATGACGTCCGCGCCGGTTCTAGTCGGGTCCTTAGCTTTGCCGTTGTCAACCGTTGCGGCGCTGGGAGCCACTGTGCAGCTGGTAGGACTCGTGAAGGTCGTAGCGAACTCCCCGTTCAATGCATTCCTTTCTGAGTTCACTAGCCTGCGCATCCGTGGTCAGGTGGACCGGTTGCGCAAGCGCTTCGTCTTCGCGCTGGGAATGGCCGCCTACACTATGGCGTTTTTGGGTGTTGCGGCTCTGATGCTAGGGAATGCCGCCTTCGGGTGGCTCGGCTCTGACCTGCGTCTCCTCCCGATTGTTCCGGCGGGCGTGTTTCTGGTGAATGAGTGGGCGGTAAATCAGTACGCACTTTGCAGCGGACTCTTGGCAACCGCGAATCGCGTGCCCATGGCAAAGGCCTACGCTCTTACGGCAGTGGCGACCATCGCTGGAATGGTTGTGTGCGTTACGGTTCTGGGCTGGGGGATCTGGGGCATCTTGGTGCCCAGCGTTGTGATGTCACTTGCGTATAACGATTGGGCTTGGCCCAGACGTGCCGCTCAAGACTTGGGGCTCGGCCTGAAGGCAATGTTTGCAGGGTCAGTTGTCGCGCCAGTTGCGCTGGTGCGGCGCCGGGCGGGAAGGGAATAGCTGCCATGGTGGTAGGTATGGTCCGTTTAGCTTCATGGTTGCACGGGCATCGTGTGCCGCTCCTTCCTTCCGTCGTGGGTCGATGCATGCGCATCCTGTTCAGTTGTGAGATTTCGTATTTGGCATCGATCCATGAATCGGTTCGATTCCCACACAGGGCGCTGGGCGTAGTCATCGGCGATGATGTCGTGATAGGTCAAGGCTCGGTCGTTCTGCAGAACGTCACCCTGGGCGGCAGGTCGGGCATTCACGGCACCCCGACGCTTGGGCGCAACGTGCTCGTGGGGGCTGGTGCAGTGGTGTTAGGCCCTGTGTGCATAGGAGACGGCGCGTCTATTGGGGCTAATGCAGTAGTGCTGACAGATGTGCCTGCCGGTTGCTTGGCTGTTGGCGTGCCGGCTGTCGTCAAGGCTCCCAAGTAATGACGGATGGGGTCTAGGTCAAGTAGATCGCACGGCAGTGAGTCAAAGGGTGTCCTGGTCTCGAGTGATGGCGTCGCGGCCGCGCTGTGCTGCGACCGTCTGGCGGGTGAGTGACCTCTTTTGTTTAAGGGTGACATCCTTCGAATCAGGCAATCCCCGTGACGCCATACATCAATGCCAACTGGAAGGGATTTCAATGAGCTTCAAGTCTTCGTCCAGGCGCGCTCTGCTCCGCATGCGAGTTGTTGAGGAGAGGGTGCGAGCTCAGGTCCTCCGCGCGCGGTTCGATGGCGTTGTCGTTCATCGAAGGGCTCGTCTCGCTCGCGGGGCTTCAGTCGATGTCTATCCTGGCGGTCGACTCACCATTGGGGCGACCATGATCGCCAAAGGCGCCCACATTGAGGTTGGTCCGCAAGGACACGTGCAGTTGAGATGTGATTACGTCGGTCCGCACACCGTTATCGTTGGGCGGCAATCAGTAATCATAGAATCTGGCACCCTGGTGGCGGAGATGTGCGTCATTCGCGATTCTGACCATGTCCGAAATGGTGATGGTTCGATACATCCGACAAGCCACGTTTCTGCGGACGTTTACATCGGGCAGGATTGCTGGCTTGCAGCGCGCTGCATTGTGCTAAAGGGGGTCAAGGTCGACGATAAAGCTACGGTGGGTGCCGGGAGCGTTGTTACGCGCGATGTCGCGCGGGGTACAACAGTTGCCGGCTCGCCGGCGCGTGCCCTCAGGAAGCCGACTTCATCTCCTGGCAGACCGGTGTTGAAGCCAGAGCAGGCGTGATCGCCAGCGGGTTTGTGTGGTTGCTGGAGTCTGTACCGTAGCAGAGGGACCAGTGCGGCTACCGTCGGTTTTAGACTACTACCGGCGGAGGTGCCTCATGCGAAGCCTCTTGCGAGCGCGGAGGCCGCTAGCCCGAAAATGCCCTTAAAGTCGCGGCGAAGACGTGGTGCCATGGTGGCAATCAAGATGCGCGAACGCAGGGTGTTGTCGGATAGAAGGCGAACGGGAAGTTCTGATTCGGCGCCGACCAGCTTTGAAATCTGTCTGACTTGATCCCAATACCAACCGTCGTTGAGCTTTCCCCACCTACTTGCTGCCGCTCGCCAACCCAGGTTGGCACCAAGTTGGTTGGAATCATGCTGCCGGTAGAGCATCGTCGGCATGGAATCCATGAACCAACGACCCCCCTCGGAGCGAACCAGCGCGTAATCCAGCCAGTCGTGGTATTCGACCTGTCGAACTACCTCAGCTTGGGAAGTAACCAGTTCTTGGAGTCGCCTCGCAGACTTTCCGCTGAGGACATGTGTACACCCAGGGCCCGGGGAAGAGAAGAGATGATCCCACCTGCGCTGTTGGCCAACTTTGCGAAGGAGTTTGCGAGAGTTCTCGCCACGCCACGCGTACACATTGCTTGAGTATCCATCGCAGCCTGTCTCTGCCAACTTTTGCTGGGCTCGCGAGAGTTTCTCCGGGAGCCAAAAGTCATCTTGATCCGCGAAGGCTACGTAAGAAGCGTCGGACAGGTCGACCTCTCGTAGGAGGTGGTAGAAGTTCAACGCGGCGGATCCATGACGCCTTCCGTACGGAAGGAGGTCGATACGGGGGTTTTCCTCAATTAGTGCCTCGCACCACTCGAGGGTGCCGTCATCGCAGCGGTCTACGCTGATGTGCAGCTTGAGTGTTACGTCGTGCTGGTCGAGGATGGATGCCACTTGCTCGGGCAGATAGCGCGCCCCCCGGTACGCGGCCAGGAGAACGTGTACTCGCTCGCCGTTGCTGGCGGCCCTATTAGTGCTCAATTTGAATCTCTTTTGACCGGGTTTAGCTTCAAAGCATCTCGACGTTATCGAAGCCCGACAGAACGTTTCGGGTGTCCAAAACTGCGACGTTGGTGGAAGCCAGTTCCTGCAAGTCAAACGCACTGTGGTTCTGCAGCAGGACGACGATGTCTGCGCCTCGCGCACCTTCGGTGATAGAAGTTTCAGACTTCAGCGTCTGGCCTTTCCAGCCCTGAGGTAACCAGTTGGGGACGAATGGGTCGCAGTAGCGTACGTTGGCGCCCCAGTCGGCGAGAGTGCGGGCGACTTGGTCTGCCGGACTCTCACGACAGTCGGCGATGTCGGGTTTGTAGGTGACACCTAGGAGCAATACGGTACTGCCATTCACCGCGCGTTCTTGATTGTTGAGGATGCGCCATGCGCGCCTTGCCACATAAGTAGGTGCTGCTTCGTTTATTTCCTCCGCGAGTTCCACCATGCGGAAGGCGTATCCAAGCTGGGCTTTCACCCGGTGGCTCAAGTAGGACGGGTCAACGGGTATGCAGTGACCACCGACGCCGGGGCCGGGGCGGAATGGCATATATCCAAATGGCTTTGTTGCAGCGCAGTCGATCGCGTTCCACAGGTCAATGCCTAAATCGTCGCAGAAGCGCACCATCTCGTTCATGAGCGCGATGTTTACGTGCCTGAAGGTATTCTCGAGAATCTTGGCCATCTCGGCCTCTGCGGCGCCACGGGCGATGACCACTTCATCGATAAATCGCTCGTAGAAGGCAGCCGCCCGTTGGGTGCTCTGGGTGGTGAGGCCACCCACAACCTTGGGCGTGTTTCGGATGCCGTAAGTGGGATTCCCGGGATCGACTCTTTCTGGGGAGAAGGCGATGAAAACGTCAACGTCCAACATGAGTCCGCCAGCGGTGACGAGGGGGGCGAAGATTTCCTCCGTGGTGCCCGGATATGTAGTCGACTCCAAGATGACGGTTGTTCCGGGTGAGGCTACCCGAGCGATTGTTCTAGCCGCCGACTCGATGTAAGTCAGGTCGGGGCCGCCGTCACTCGATAGTGGAGTGGGCACGCAAACAACGATGACGTCTGCGTTGCTCAGGGCTTGGGGGTCGTCCGTGGCCTCATAGCCCTGCGAAATTGCCAGATTGAGCGTCTCGTCACTGATGTCATCGACGTGGGAGCGGCCTTGGTTGAGTTGTTCAACCAGGCCCGAATGGACGTCGAACCCGATCACCGACAGTCCGACTTCCGCGGCACGAACCGCCAGAGGTAGGCCGACGTAGCCCTGCCCAATAATGCCGACTTTCAGGGACAACTTGGATCCTCACATAGTCCTAAACCATCTGCCTGATGGCGCGATGTTCGAGGATAACTGAGGCCGCGAGCGCGAAACGAATCGAACGGGTGCAAGTCCACGATGAGAGCCCTTGGGCGTGACCGGTGAACCGGACACCCCCACACGCTCCCCTCACGCCATCCCATGAAGCAGCCGCGTGTCTTCATGGTCCGGCCTTGGAGCTTCTCTGGCCAGAAAGTTCTCTGCCGCTTGACGGGGTGTTCAGGGTCTCTCGACGGCTAGCGTTTTGAGGGCGGCGTGGAGCCGCTCCTCGACGGAGCCAATTGGTTTGACCTCGGCCTGCTTGAGCGACGCGTGCGACAAGACGCTCCATGCGGGGCGTGGGGCGGGGCGAGGAAAGCAGTCCGTGGTTGTCGGTTTTACTCTGTGCCGGTCGAGGCCGTTCAGCTCGAAGACGGCTTGCGCGAAGCGGAACCAAGTCATCTGGCCCGCAGAGGTGCCGTGGTGGGTGCCGTAGGGCGCCTTGGCCTCGACCAATCGCACGATGAGGTCAGCGAGGTCTACGGTCCATGTCGGCTGTCCCGTTTGGTCGTCGACCACCGAGACCGTCTCTCGTTCGCCGGCCATTCGCAGCATGGTCGAGACGAAGTTCGGTCCGCCCGCGCCGTAGAGCCAGCCCGTTCGAAGCACCCATGATTCGGGACACAAGGCAGTTACGGCCCACTCGCCAGCCGCCTTGGTGCGCCCGTAGGCCGAGCGCGGGGCGATCGGGTGGTCGACGGCATACGGCTCGGTGGCGATGCCGTTGAAGACGTAGTCGGTCGAGATGTGCACGAGGCGCGCGCTGCTCCGTGAACACGCTCGCGCCACGTTTGCGGCCCCAACAGCGTTGACGGCGAAGGCTGCGGCTTCGTCTGACTCTGCGGCGTCCACCGCCGTGTAGGCGGCGGCGTTGACGACGAGGTCGTGGCCCTCGACCGCGGCCATGCACTGCACGGCGTCCGTAATGTCGAGATCGGACCGACCCAAGGCAGTAACGACCCAACCGGCCGCCCGTAGCACGGGCACGAGGTCATGAGCAAGCATGCCGCCGGCCCCGGTCACAAGCGCGCGCCCGGCGCCGGCGTCGCTCATCGGCCCAGGCGCGCGTAGGTGCGCTCGGCCTCGACCTTCGCGGATGACCACCAGTCCTCGTTGACCTGGTACCAGTCCACGGTCGCCTCGAGCCCGGCGCGTAGGTCGCTGTATCGCGGCTTCCAGTCGGTCTCTGCGCGCAGTTTCGAGGAGTCGATGGCGTAACGGAGGTCGTGGCCGGGGCGGTCGTTTACATGGTCGAACCAGTTCGAAGGTTTGCCCATGATCTCGAGCAGCAGGCGCACGATGTCGAGATTGTTGCGCTCACCGTCGGCGCCGATGAGGTAGGTCTCACCAAGTCGCCCCTGTTCGAGGATGGCGACGACCGCGTCGTTGTGGTCGTCGACGTGGATCCAGTCGCGCACGTTGAGCCCGGAGCCGTAGAGCTTTGGTCGGATGTCCTGGAGGATGTTGGTGATCTGGCGGGGGATGAACTTCTCCACGTGCTGGCGTGGGCCGTAGTTGTTCGAGCAGTTGCTCACCGTCGCTTGGATGCCGAACGAGCGGATCCACGCGCGCACGAGCAGGTCGGCGCCCGCCTTCGTGGCGGAGTAGGGACTCGACGGGTTGACCGGCGTCGCCTCGGTGAAACGCCCGGGGTCGTCGAGCTCGAGGTCGCCGTAGACCTCGTCGGTGGAGATGTGGTGCAGCCGCTTGCCGTGGCGGCGGACTGCCTCCAGCAGCGTGAAGGTGCCAAGGACGTTGCTCTCCACGAACGGCCAGGGGCTGTCGAGGCTGTTGTCGTTGTGCGACTCCGCTGCGAAGTGGACGACGACATCGTGGTCGGCGACAAGCCTGTCGACGAGTTCGGCATCGGCGACGGAACCCTCGACGAGCCGCACCGAGCCGTCGCCGCCCAGGTCGGCGAGCACTGGCGAGAGGGAATCGCGGTTGGCGGCATACGTCATGGAATCGAGCGCGGTCAACGTCCAGTCGGGCCGAGTCTCGCGGGTGCGCAGGACGAAGTTAGAACCGATGAAGCCGGCTCCGCCGGTAACAAGGACACGCATGTGCCCGAGCGTAACGAACCGTGACTGGTCTCGCCGCCAGCGCCTGCACGTAGCGGGTCGATATGCTGCCGCGCGTGAAGATCTCAGTCATCGGGTGCGGGTATCTCGGAGCGGTGCACGCCGCCTGCATGGCTGACTTCGGTCATGACGTCGTCGGCGTCGACGTCGACCCCGGCAAGATCGAGAAGCTCGCGGCCGGCATCCCGTCGTTCCACGAGCCAGGCCTAGAGCCGCTGCTCCGCAAGGGTGTCGACGGTGGCGACCTCACGTTCACCACCGACAAGGCTGAGCTGGCCGGGGCGCGCGTGCACTTCATCGCCGTCGGGACGCCGCAACGCGGGGGAAGCTACGCGGCCGACCTCAGCTACGTGTGGACCGCCGTCGAGGACATCCTCACCCACGCTCGACCGCAGCCTGACGGGCCGCTCGTCATCGTCGGCAAGTCGACGGTGCCGGTCGGCACTGCGCAAGCCATCGCCGATCGCGTCGCCGAGGCCGGACTCGACGCCGTGGTGATCTGGAACCCTGAGTTCCTCCGGGAGGGCTTCGCCGTGCAGGACACTTTGACGCCGGATCGGGTGGTTTACGGCCTGCCCGACGACCCGGCGGCGAGCGACGTCGCTCGCACCGCCCTCGACGAGGTCTATGCCCCGATCATCGAGGCCGGCATCCCGCGCCTGCTCGTGAACTACCCGACGGCCGAGCTCGTCAAGGTCGCAGCCAACTCATTTCTCGCGACGAAGATCTCGTTCATCAACTCCATGGCCGAGCTGTGCGATGCGTCGGGCGCGGACGTGTCGCGGCTCGCCGAGGCCATCGGGCACGACGACCGCATCGGCTCCAAGTTCCTCCAGGCCGGCATCGGCTTCGGCGGCGGCTGCCTGCCCAAGGACATCCGCGCCTTCATGGCCCGCGCCGGAGAGCTGGGCGTCGACCAGTCCCTCACCTTCCTGCGCGAGGTCGACTCCATCAACATGCGGCGCCGCGACCATGCCGTCGAGCTCGCCAGCACCATGGCTGGCGGACGGCTGGTCGGCGTCAAGGTGGCGGTGCTGGGCCTCACGTTCAAGCCGGACAGCGACGATGTGCGGGACTCACCCGCCCTCGACATCGCCGGTCGTCTGTGGGGAAGGGGTGCCAACGTCGTCGCCACCGACCCCGCCGGGGCGGACGCCGTGCGGGCGCTGCGCCCTGACCTGCAGATCGTCGACACCGCCGACGAGGCCCTCGACGACGCGGACCTCGTCATGCTGCTGACGGCCTGGAAGGAGTACGTCGCCATCGATCCGGCCCACGCGAAATCGCTCGTCGCCACGCCGCGCGTCATAGACGGTCGCAACGTGCTTGACCCCGAGCGATGGACTGACGCCGGCTGGAATTACCGGGGCATGGGGCGACGGTCGGCAGGCCGTGTCTGAGCCACGCGCCCGGGTCTCCGCGAGCTCAGTTGCGGCGATGAACTTTACGTTTGCTTGAAGATTTCTTTGACCACAGCGTGGATTTGCAAGAACGTCACAAGGTGGCCACCTAGGATCAGAAGGTACGTCTCAGCACCGATGGTCAGGGGAGAAGGATGCTCGGGGACACCCCTCGCAACCGAGGCATTTTGTTCGTCTGCACCGGCAACATCTGCCGGTCGCCCTACGCCGAGCGCCGGCTGAGGCAGTTGCTGCCGGCTGCTGGCGTCGAGATCTCCAGCGCTGGCACGGGTGGCGTGGTCGGCGCCGACATCGAGTCGGAGACGCGCGACTTCCTGCGCCAGCGCGGAGCCGATGTCACCGGCTTCCGGGCCCGCAGCGTCACCCCCGAGCTGCTGAGCTCGGCCGAGCTCGTGCTGACCATGAGCCGGGCCCAGCGAGGTCAGGTCTCACGGCTGAGCCCGGCCACCATGCGCCGGACCTTTGCACTCGGGGACTTCGCCGACCTGTGCCGGGCTTCAGGCACGTGGCGACCGATCAACCCCGCCCAGCCCTGGCTGCCGCAAGTGGCGGCCGAAGCTGCCGCGGCACGTGGCACGGTCGCCCCGCGCGACCTGGACGCCATCGACGTCGTCGACCCCTACGGCGCCTCGACGCGAACACACGCCGAGGCCTTCGACCGCATCGAGAGCTTCCTCGGCACGATCGTGCTGGCGCTCGGTGCCGTCGCCGGGTCGGCGAACGCGAGCCACAGCCGCCGATAGGGCGCACCGCCACAGACAGAACGAGGACGCTCGCACCGCGAGCGTCCTCGTTCTGTTTGCCGTCAGCCAACCACGGACCTCAGCGGTAGTTTGCGATATCCGCCGGGTCGGTGTATGGGGTGCCGTTCGTCCGCCCGTCTGCGGCTGATGGCCCCGTCGTGCGGGAACCGCCGTAGTCGCCGACCCGTGCGATCGGGGCTGTCTCATCAGTCGTGGGCGCGGGAGGTTCGGTCGAGCGGCCACCAGGCCCAGACGGGCGCGGCATGACCAACGCCACCTCGTCGTCCGTCGCGACCGGGCGACGCTGTCGTCGTGGCCCCTTGTCCTTGGCGCGCTGGCGCTCGCTCTCAGGGCGGTAGTCGTACTCGTAGGTGCCGTAGCCGCTGCCGAGGTCCTTGACCTTGACGCGGTTCAGGATGAGGCCGAGGACCGAGCCGTTGACGGCCTCAAGCGACTCGAGAGCGCGGCGCACGTGCTCACGCTGGGCCACACCGGCACCGACGACGACCAGGGCGCCGTCGACGATGGTGCTGAGCACGGCGGCATCGGTGACCGGCAGCAGCGGAGGGGCGTCGATGAGCACGTAGTCATAGCGCTCGGAGAGGTCAGCGACGACCTGCTCCATGTTGGCCGAGCCGAGCAGCTCGCTCGGGTTCGGCGGGATGGGGCCGGCCCCGAGCAGGCGCAGGCCGGTGCGTCCGAAGGGCTGGAGCACGTCCTCGACGTCGACACGTCCGACGAGCACGTCGGTGAGGCCCACCGAGCCTTCGAAGCCGAGGTAGTCGAGCAGGCGCGGCCGGCGGAGGTCTCCCTCGATGACGACGACCTTGAGGCCAGTCTCCGCGAGGCTGAGCGCCAAGTTGGCCGTCGTCGTCGACTTGCCCTCGCCCGGCAGGGACGAGGTGACGACGATCGACTTCGGGGGGTTGGCCACGTCGATGAATTGGAGGTTGGTGCGAAGCGAGCGGAAGGCCTCCGCGCGCTGCGAGCGCGGGTCGACCTGGACGATGAGCGGGTGCGTTGACGCCTCGCTGTCGAAGGCGATACCGCCAAGGATTGTTCGGTCGGTTACCGCCTCGAGGTCACGCTGCGACTTCACTGACTTATCCAGTAGGTCGCGGAGAAGGGCGATACCGAAGCCCGCCACCAGGCCGGCCAGCAGTCCCAGAGCAAGGTTGCGCGCGGGCCGTGGACCCACAGGCGTGGCCTCTGCCTCGGCCTGCTTAACCACGGTGACCTTGACCGGGCTGTCCTGGGACTGGTTGACCCGCTCGATGTCGGCAACGACCTGTGGGAAGGCACTGGCGACTGCCGCGGCTATGCGCTGAGCATCCGCGGGTGAACTGCTAGTCACTGTGACATCAATGATGACGGTGTCGAGGGGGATGGTGGACTTGACCTGCTCCGCTAGGTCTGTCGCGTTTGTGCCGAGTCCCAGTTCTTTGATGACAGGGTCCAGCACTTTGGGTGACACCAGCAGTTGCGAGTACGACTTGACACGCGCCTGCGTGAAGCTGTTTCCAGCCTGAAGGGCCGCTGCGTTGTCATTGCTCGACGTCGCCACAAAGAACTGGGTATTGGCCGCGTAGGTGCGGGGCGTCAGCGCCGTGTAGGCGGCTGCGAGACCGAGGGTCACGAGCGTGACGGCCGCGATGATCATCCATCGCTTCCTGATCACGTTGAGGTAGTCCTGCAGTTCCACGGGCCCCGTCTTTCCGTTGTCTGTAGGGCCGCCGGTAGCATGGACATCGGACATTTCGACACGGCCCCTCCTCGGCATCCTATGCCGACCCACCCAGTTGCGCCGCATACGTCTAGCCTGTCCGTAGAGTGGCAACCGTGATTCGGTGGCTGTCGGACAAATCCGTGGGCCGGCTGGCCCTGGCGGGCCTGCTGGCCTTGCTCGTCGTAGACGCCGTGCTGGTCGCGCTGGCCTTCCGGCCCGACAAGGCAGGAGCCGCCGCACCGACCGCTGCGGCGACCACGTCGGTCGGCACGTTCACGCCCACGACCGAGCCGACGAAGAAGTCGGCCGCGCAGCCCCTCACGGGGGTCATCGTCGCGGCCAGCGCGACCCGGGCGTGGCGCGCCGTGCTCGGCACCTGCGCCGGCGGCGGTGCCTCGATGCAGATGACCGACGACGGCGGCAAGACGTGGACCAAGCGCGCCGCCCCGACCGGTGCTTTGGGGCGTGTCCAGCCCGTGGGGGAGGAGGGCCGGGGCTTCGTGATCGCCGCCCGCGCCGGCTGTGCTGTGGGGGAGTACCCCACTGACGACGAGGGCAAGACGTGGCGCGGGCCGAGGGCGGTCGACGGCGGCTGGTCGCGCACCCCCGGCGGCGCCTCGCCCCAGACTGTCATCACGCCCGAACGCACCGACGCCAGGCCCTGCGGCACCGCGCCAGTCGTCGACGTCGCCCGCGTGAGCGCCTCGAGCGCCTACGCCCTCTGCTCCGACGGCCGGCTGATGCGTTCGACCAACGGCGGCGCCGGCTGGAGCCAGGCAGCTGCCGTCGACGGCGCTCTTGCGCTCAGCGTTCGCTCCGAGAAGGCCGGCGCGACGGCCTACGTCGCCCGCGTCACGGCCGAGTGCTCCGGCGTCGAGGTCGCCCGCCTCTCGGGCCGGTCGGCCGCGAAGGTGGCCTGCATCGAGACCGATGCCGACACCACGGGCGGGCGCGTCTCGGTGAGCGTCGTAGAGTCGGCCGGCTGGCTCACCGTGGCCGGAACGACCTGGCGCGCCGATGCGAACCTGACATCCTGGGCCAAAACGGCCTGATCTGGACTCTTGTCATTCGCCGCCCCAATAAGCACTTAGGCTGACCCATCATGAAGGGGATCATCCTGGCCGGGGGAAGCGGCACGCGGCTCCATCCGATCACGCGGGGCATCAGCAAGCAGCTCATGCCCGTCTACGACAAGCCGATGGTCTACTACCCCCTGGCGACCCTGATGATGGCCGGCATCCGTGAGGTGCTGGTGATCACCACCCCCGACGACGCCGACGCCTTCCGCCGGCTGCTCGGTGACGGCTCCCAGTGGGGCATGTCGATCACGTATGCCGTGCAGCCGAGTCCCGACGGCCTCGCCCAGGCCTTCATCCTCGGCGCCGACTTCATCGGCGGCGACAGCGTCGCGCTTGTGCTCGGCGACAACATCTTCTTCGGGCCCGGTCTCGGCCTAGCTCTGAAGAACAACACCGACGTCGTGGGCGGCCACGTCTTCGCCTACCGCGTGGCCGACGCACGGGCGTACGGCGTGGTGGAGTTCGACCGCGACGGCAACGTGCTCTCCATCGAGGAGAAGCCGGCCAAGCCCAAGTCGAACTACGCCGTGCCGGGCCTCTACTTCTACGACAACGACGTCGTCGACATCGCCCGCAACCTCAAGCCCAGCGCGCGCGGTGAGCTCGAGATCACGGCCGTCAACGACGCGTACCTCCGCCGCGGCGACCTCACTGTCACGCCCTTGCCACGCGGCACGGCATGGTTCGACACTGGCACGTTCTCGGGCCTGATGGAGGCCAGCCAGTACGTCCACGTCGTCGAGGAGCGGCAGGGCCTCAAGATCGGCTGCGTCGAGGAGGTGGCCTGGCGCAACGGCTGGCTCGACGACGCGGGGCTGGCCAAGCACGCGGACGAGCAGGCCAAGAGCGGCTACGGCCTCTACCTGCACACCCTGCTCGCCGAGGCCCGGGAGCGGATCTGATGGACATCCGACCGCTCGGCATCGAGGGCGCTTTCGAGATCACCCCGAGGCAGTTCCGCGACGACCGGGGCGTGTTCCTCGAGTCGTTCCGGGCAGACCATCTCGCCGAGATGATCGGCCACCAGCTGGAGGTGCTCCAGACGAACGTGTCCGTGTCGTCGCGCGGCACGATCCGTGGGATCCACTTCGCCGACGTGCCGGTCGGCCAGGCGAAGTACATCACCTGCGTCGCCGGCAGCCTCGTTGACTTCGTCGTCGACCTGCGCGTCGGCTCGCCCACGTTTGGCCAGTGGGACTCGGTCGTGCTGGACGCCGTCGAGCGTCGGGCCGTCTACCTCGCCGAGGGACTGGGCCACGCCTTCTGCGCGCTCGAGGACGACACGACCTCGTTCTACCTCTGCTCGAGCACCTACAACCCGAGTGCCGAGCACGGTGTGCACCCGCTCGACCCGGAGATCGGGCTCGCCATCCCACCAGGGATCGACCCCCTGCTGTCACCGAAGGACGAAGCCGCGCCCACCTTGGCCGAGGCGAAGGAGTCGGGTCTGCTGCCGTCCTACGAGGCGTGCCTCTCCTTCACCGGCCGCCTGGCCGAGATGGCGCGATGACCTCGGTCGGACGCATCCTCGTCATCTGCACCGGCAACGTCTGCCGCTCGCCCTACATCGAGCGCCGCCTGCGCCAGCTCCTCGCCGGCACCGACGCCGTCGTCGAGAGCGCCGGCACGCGGGCCCTCGTCGGCTCCGACCTCGAGCCCGGCTCGTCGGCGGTCCTCACGGCCGTCGGCGCCGACTCGGCCGGCTTCGCCTCGCGCCAGCTCGTGCCCGCGATGCTCGACGAGGCCGACATCGTCATCACCGCCACCCAGCAGCACCGCGGGGACGCCGTCGCGCTGCACCCGCGGGCCCTGCGCAAGACCTTCACGCTCGGCGAGCTCGCCGACCTCGTGCGCGGCGCCGACCTCGCAGCCGAGGCCCGGTCGGCCCCAGAAGGTATGCCGTGGGCCGCGGTCGTCGCCGCCGTCGCCCGGGGCCGTCGCGGCCTCAACCCGGCCCGCTCGGCGGACGAAGCGGACATCTACGACCCATACGGGCGCGGGCCTGAGGCATATGACCGGATGTCGCACGAAATCGAGTCGCAGATCAGCGTCGTCGCCGACGCGCTGCGACCGCCGTCCATCTGACTCGAAGCCTGACTCGATGCCGGACAGGCCCTTGTCGCAAGGCGATTCGCCCCTAGCATGTCCCCGGGGGAAGGGGACGTCGTGCCGCCTCGTGCGGTGGAGGGGGAGTTCGAGCTATGCACAGACGGGTGGCCGCGGCCGGGCTCGTGGCGTTTCTCGCCATCGACATCGGCCTCGTCTTCATGGCGCTGCGGTCGGGTCGTGACGCGCCGACCGCCTCGCCGCAGGTCGCCACGACCGTGACCACGACCCTCACCACGCCCGTGGCCACGACGACCATCCTGCCGACCCCGACGACGCCCGCGCCGACAGGCGCATCGACGACCTCGACCACGTCGGCGCCCAGCGGGCCGTCGGCCGCGCCCGCGGCGGTGCCGGTGGCCCGGCTCGTCTCGGCGCTCGACGCGACGACGGCGTGGCGCGCCTCCGCCGGGTCGTGCGTCGCCGGGGGAGCCCGGGTAGAGGTCACCACCGACGGTGGGGCCACCTGGACGCGGTTGCGCTCACCCGCGCGCGCCGTCGCCCGCGTGCAGCCGCTCAGCAGGTCCGGCGCCTTCGTCATCGGCGCCGGCGCCGAGTGCACCCCGAGGCAGTTCGCGACCAAGGACGCCGGCCAGAGCTGGGAACCGCCCACGACCGTCAGCGGTGGGTGGGCCCGACGGCTCGACGAGCCGACACAGGTGCTCGCGCCGAGGGCGGCGCGGGCGACCCCGTGCGGGGTCGCGGCGGTCGTCGACCTCGCGCGCTCGTCGGCCACCCGGGCCGAGGCGCTGTGCGCGAGCGGATCGGTGGTCGCCACGGACGACGGCGGCCAGACCTGGGCTGACGCGGGCAGCGCGCCCGGCGCCGTCGCGCTCGGCACCCGACTCACCGGCAGCGGCACGCTGAGCACGTATGCCGTCCGCGTCGTCCCGGCGTGCCCGGGCTACCAGGTCGTGCGGGTCGCCGCCGACTCGGGCGCCGAGCCGGTCGCGTGCGTGCGCGGCGAGAGCGTTGCGCGTGGTCAGGTCGGCCTCTCGGTCACGGGAACGGCCGCGTGGATCGTGGCCGGCGACCAGACCTGGGTGTCGTCACACGACCTGACCTCGTGGGAGCCCGCCTGACAGACGGACCCCGCCCGACGGCATACCTGCTCGGGAGCGCAGGTGCGACGAGGCGGCAGGACGCCCGGCGGCACACCTACTTGTAGGTGTCGAGCGCGTTCTCGCGGATGGCCTTGCCCAGCTCGTCCATCTTCACCTCGTCGACGATGTCGATCGACGCGCCCTGGGGGCTCGTGCCGAAGCCGGTGAACGGCGCGGTGATGAACCGGATGTCGCTGCCGCGCAGGTTGCGCATCGCGAACGCCTCGGAGCGCATCGTGCCGACGTCGAGCTTCTGGTCGACCGTGAGGTTGCTCGTCGCGGCCTCGGTGAAGTCCTTGAGCTTGATCGGGTTGGTAAGCACATCACGGCTCAGCGTCTTGAGCATGAGGCCCTTGATGAACGCGAGCTGGCGCTGGCCGCGGGAGATGTCGCCCTCGCTCAGCTGCTTGCGCTGGCGCACGAAGACGAGGGCGGTCTCGCCGTCCATGTGCATCATGCCCTTGCGGAAGACCTTGCCGTCGCCCGTCGAGGCCTCCTCGACGTTGACGTCGACACCGCCCACCGCGTCCGTCATCGACTTGAACCCCTCGAAGCCGAGCATCGCCACGTGGTCGATGCGGGCGCCGAGCAGGTTCTGCATCGTCGTCACCAGCAGCGGCGCCCCGCCGAACGCGTACGCGGCGTTGAGCTTGTTCTTGCCCTTGCCGGGGATGGAGACGTAGAGGTCTCGCGGGAAGTGGATGAGCGTGACCTTCGAGTGGTCGTCGGGCACGTGGACGAGCACCATGACGTCGGAGCGGGCGCCGACGCGGTCGGGACCGGCGTCGTTGCCGATGATGAGGTAGTTGGTGCCGTTGCCGGCCGGCTGCGCCACCACGTCGCCGTTCTTGTCGGTGGGCTGGGCGCCGCTGCCGGCCGAGTCGGGCAGCAGCAGCTCCTGCTTCACGTTGTTCGTGACGATGTGGTTGAGCCACGCCAGGTAGCCGCCGACGGCGAGCACCGGCACGAGCAGCAGCACGAGCGCGGCCACCAGCACCTTGCGGTTGCGCCGCTTCTCGCGGCGGTTCGGGAGACCGTCAGATCCGGAGCCGCCGTCCCAGCCGCCGCCGTCGCCTCCACCGCCCCCGCCGCCGGAGCCGTCGCCGGGATCGACCTGGTCGCGTTCGTCACGTTCGTCACGTTCGAACAGGTCGGTGTCTCGTGCGCGGGTGCCGTCCATTGCGGCCAGTCTAGGTGTCAGGATCGGCTCGCACTGCCGCTTACACTGTGGACCCGTGGTTGCAGGACGAAGACGACGTATCGGCTCACGTCTCGGCTCGGACGTGCCCGTCGCCGTCGGCGGCGCCGTCCTCTTCGTCGTCTGGGTGTGGCTGCTCATGCGGGCCACCGAGCCCCTCGTCACCGTCTTCGCCTTCGCCTCCGACGGCCGCCCGAAGCTGTATGCCGGCTTCATCGCCGCGCTCGCCGGCCTCCCCGGGCTGCTGCTCACCCTGCCGCGAGCCCTCACCCCGCCCGCCCCCACGGTCGTGCCCTCGGCCCGCAGCCGCAGCCAGGTGTCGTCGCGGCGAACGTCCTTCGTGCGCACCGACGTGCTCGGCGTCGCGGCCTTCCTGCTCGCCCAGGTGCCGCTGCCGGCGCCCTGGGGGCCCGTCGGCAAGGCCGCCACGATCGCCAACATCACCAAGTCGCCCGAGATCGTCGAGCTGAGCGCCCGCTTCGCGAACTACTCCCTCGCCGTCTTCGCCGTCGGCATCGCCGCGGCCGTCATCGCGAAGGTCTACTCCCACGCGGCGGCGCTGCGGGTGCTCGCGATCATCCTCGCGGTCGGGGCGCCGGTCGTCGCCTGGGTGCTGGTCGTCAACTCGATCCGCTAGGCGGCGAGAGCAGACCCTCGACCTCCGCCCGGATACGGGCGCAGAAGCGGTCCTCGGAGAACAGTTCGGCGTGCGCGCGAATGGCGTCTTCGTCCCAACGGCGGCCGCGAGCGTCGACGATCGCCGCCCGCACCGACGCCACGGTCGGCTCCTCGAAGAACGCTCCATTCACGTCCTCGGCGATCGTGTCGAGGTAGCCACCGCCGTGGAGAGCCAGGGTGGGCACGCCGAAGGCGGCCGCCTCCAGCGGGGTCAGGCCGAAGTCCTCCAGGCTCGGCGCGAGCAGCACTCGGGCGTGGGCATACGTCCAACGCAGCTCTGCGTCCGACAGGTCGCTGAGGATCCGCACGTTGTCGGGGGCGCTCGTTCGCAGCTGGCTCGCGAGCGGTCCTGAGCCGACCACGACGAGCCGCTCCGGCAAGCCGCGCACCGCCTCGACGGCGACGTCGACGTTCTTGTAGGGGAGCAGACGGGACACGACGAGCAGGTAGCCGTCCTCTGCCCAGTCGACCAGCCGGTCGACGAGCACCTGCGGCTGGTCGGCGTCGACGCCGTACGGCGGGGGAACCACCGCCGCATCGATCCCGTATGCCGCCGTGATCCGTTCGCGCACCACCGTCGAGTTCGCGAGGTAGCGGTCCGCCGACGCAGCCGCCCTCCGGTCCCACCTGCGGAGCCAGCCACTGAGCAGTGCAAGACCGCGCCCCTGCAGCGACCGGTTCGCGGGGCCACCGAGGTAGGCCTCCGGCTGGTAGAGCCAGCGAGCCGGCGCATGGCAGTAGACGAGCTTCCGGCCCGTCGTGGGCACCCCGTGCGCCCATCCCGAGCTCGACGCGACGACGACGTCAGCCAGGACGGGAAGGCGCGAGACGGCATACGGCAGCAGGGGCAACGCGAAGCGGTGTCTCCTGCGCAGCGGCCCGACTCGGTCGAGCGGGGAGACGACCACGCGTGCGTCACGGAACTCCGGATAGGTGCCGTCCGGGTCGTAGAGGGTGGTGTGGATCGTGGCGTCGGGGAAGGCGCGGTGCAGGGCGAGGACGACCCGCTCGGCGCCGCCGCGCTGGGTCAGGTAGTCGTGCGCGATGGCGACGCGCGGTCTTGGGACGCTGCCGCGCCCCCGGAGTGGCGACGACTCGGCCGCTGCCTGCCAGATCGCCGCCATGGCGCCGGCACCGGCCGCCGCCTCGAACCGGTCCCGCACGTCCGCGTGGGCGCGAGCCGCTCGGGCCAGGGCCGGGGCGGGGTGGTCGAGGACGTCGAGGATCGCCGCTGCGAGGGCGGCGGCGTCGTCGGCGGGCACGAGCAGTCCGGTCCCGCAGCCGGGCGGCCCGGAGCGCACGATCTCGTCGACGCCGCCCCCCGACGTCGCGACGACGGGCACGCCCCACGCCATCGCCTCGGTGACCACCTGGCCGAAGGGCTCGGGCACGGGTGAGGCGTGAACGCTGACGGTGAAGCGGCCCAGCTCGACTCGGGGATCGTCGACGAAGCCGGCGAGCTGTACGTGCTCGACGAGCCCGAGGCGCCCGATCTCTTCACGAACCTCCCGGTCGTAGCTCGCCGCGCCGAAGGCCGCCGCTCCCACGAGCCGCAGGCGCGCGTCGGGTCGCCGGTCGACGACCTGTCGCATCGCTCGCACAAGCACCAGCTGACCCTTCGTCGGGCTGAGCCGACCCACCATCCCGACGAGGGGTGACCCCTCGGGCTGACGCCGTCGGGGAGCCGGGGCGACCTGGTCCGGCGCCAGACCCGGGTGGACCACGGTGAGGCCGCGTGCTCCGGGGAGTGTGGCCGCCGTCGCTGCCGAGTTGGCCACGACAGCTGTGGGTGCGCGGCGGGCCAGGGCCCTCACCAGGCGCGTCGTCCAGCCCGGCAAGTAGTCGGGGGCGATGCGGTCATGCACGTGCCAGACCAGTGGGAGACCGAGCAGCCGCGCCACGGGGACACCCACGAGGTCGGCCTTGAGCGACGTCGTGTGGATCACGTCGACGTCGAGGCGCCGAACGCGTGCCACCAGGCGGCTCAGGAAACCGACGCTGGACAGCGCGGCCGTCAGGGCGCTCGCCGGCCCCAGCCGGCGGTTGGCGACCCGGAGCCGTTCCCGCAGCGCCACCACCTCCACCGCGTGGCCGGCCGAGCGGAGACGACGGGCAAGGGGGCCATCCGCGAAGAGGACCACGACGGGCTCGATGCGAGCGCCGTCCAGAGCCTCGAGCAGCCGGAGCAGGGCCAGCTCGGCCCCACCGAGCTCGGCCGTGTGGTCGAGCACGGCCACACGCAGGGGCCGGTTAGGACCGGAACCCCTGGTGGAATGGCTGCCGGAACCCCTCGGTGGCTGCACGCCCCGAGGCTAACCGTGGGTCTGCCCCGAACCGGGCGGATCAGGAAAGCTTTGCTGTAATACTTCCCCACATGTCGACCTCCGCGCCTTCTGTCGACGTGGTCGTCGCGACGTACAACCGCCCCGACAACGTCCGAGTCTGCCTCGAGCACCTGCACCGGCAGACCCGCACGCCCCAGGCGATCGTCGTGGTCGACTCCTCGCCACACCGGCGGACAGCCGATGTCGTCGCGGACTTCCCCGGCGTGCGCTACCTGCGCAACGAGGCCGGATGCGGGACCACCGCCACCTCCCGGGCCATCGGCGTCGCCGAGACCGACTCCGACATCGTCGCGTTCGTCGACGACGACGCCTACGCCGAGCCCGACTGGCTCGAGAACATCGTGGCGCGCTACGCCGACCCGTCCGTCGCGGTCGTCGGGGGGCGCGCGAGCAACGGCCAGCCGGGCGAGGCGAACGAGGGGCTGGATGCCGTCGGCAGACTGCTGCCTGACGGGACCCTCACCGGCAACTTCGCTGCAGACACGGGTCGCGACCTCGACGTGGACCACGTGCTCGGGGCCAACATGTCGGTGCGCCGGTCGGCCCTCGAGGAGATCGGCGGCATCGTCGACCTCTATCCCGGCACGTGCCTGCGCGAGGAGAGCGACTTCGTCCTACGGCTCCGACACGCAGGGCACCGCGTCGTCTACACCCCCGGGGCCGTCGTCGAGCACGTGGCCGCCACCTACGCGCGCGGGCGTCGGTTCGACGTGCGCTACACGTTCTACGGCCACCGCAACCACGTGGTGCTCCTGTCGCACACCTTCGGGATGCGAGACCCGATCCTGCGCCGCTTCTACGGCACGGCGCTTCGCGATGTCGGTGTCAGCGTCGTCGACGGCGCGAAGGCGGTCGTCGACCCGACCCGCACCCCACGGCAGCGGGCGCGCCGTGCAGGTGGGAGAGCCCTGCACGCCACGGCCGCCCTGGGTGGTCTCGCGGTGGGGACCACGGCGGCGCTGAGACTGGGGCTCGCCTCCGGCAGCGGCAACGACAGCGGCAACGACACGGGCACCGGCTCCATGACAGAACCGAGACCATGACCGCCGACCTGGCCATCAGCGCACGCGGTGTGGGCAAGGACTTCGTGATCGGCGGACGACGAGATGGCCCCACGCGCATCACCGAGGTGCTCGCCCAGCGGCTGCGCCACCCGCTCACCGCCGCCAACACGTCCACCTTCACGGCCCTCGACGACGTGAGCTTCGACATCCCGTGGGGTGAGGCGGTCGGCATCGTGGGCCGCAACGGTGCCGGCAAGTCGACGCTGCTGAAGCTCCTCACCCGCATCTCACCGCCCACACGCGGGGAGATCCGGCTGGGTGGACGCATGGGCAGCCTGCTCGAGGTGGGGACCGGCTTCCACCCGGAGCTCACCGGTCGGGAGAACATTCACCTCAACGGCACCTTGCTGGGCATGACGCGGAAGGAGATCGCCAGACGCTTCGACGACATCGTCGCGTTCTCTGGCGTCGAGAGGTTCCTGGAGACGCCGGTGAAGCGCTACTCCTCCGGCATGTACGTCCGACTGGCGTTCGCGGTCGCCGCCCACCTCGAGACCGAGATCCTCGCCATCGACGAGGTGCTCGCCGTCGGCGATGCCGAGTTCCAGCGCAAGTCGCTCGACAAGATGCAGCAGGTGGCGCGAGAGGGCAGGGCGGTGCTGTTCGTCAGCCACCAGGTGCAGACGGTGCGGCACCTCTGCACGTCGGCCATCTTCCTCGACCGCGGCAAGCTCCAGTTCCAGGGTGACGTGGAGTCCGCGCTGAGCGCGTACCGCGGCACCTTCGACAGCTTCTCTGCGGCCCAGACGGACCCGTCGCGGCGCGGTGGTTCCGGCCAGCTCAGGTTCGAGAGCGTGACCGTGGAGTCCGAGACCGTGGAGCCTGCGGACGACAAGGTCGTCTCGTTCGTGGTCGGCGACAACCCCGACGTGCCCGGCCGCTACTACGTCTCGTGCCACGTCACCGACGACAACGGCATGGTCATCGCGCAGTGCGACTCGCGCCTGACCCAGGACTGGTTCGACCCACGCGCGCGGCAGGAGGGCCAGCTCACCATCCGTGGACTCTGGCTCAAGCCCGGCCGGTACGCGGTCGACATGTTCGTGTGTCAGTCGGGGGTCCTCGACTCCTACGAGGCAGCCGGCCGCTTCGAGGTGCTGCCACATCTGCCCTACCCCGGTCTGGCGGACGCCGACGGCACGAGCCAGGGCGTGATCTACACCGACTTCGAGTACGAGCGGGCCGGCGCGTGACCGAACCCCACGCCGTCATCCGCCCACCGGGCCGGCTCAACATGCCCAACTGGGCCGACCTGTGGCGCGCCCGCGAAGTGCTCCTGCGCTTCGCCCAGCGCGACCTCATCCTGCGCTACCGCCAGACGGCGGTCGGAGTCGCCTGGGTGGTCATCCAGCCGCTGGTCGCAGCCGGGATCTTCGCGATCGTCTTCGGTCGGGTGGCCAACATCTCCAGCGGAACGGTGCCCTACTTCATCTTCAGCTTGGCCGGGATGCTCGTCTGGGGGCTCTTCAGCGGTGCGGCGACGCGGGCCAGCGGCTCCCTCGTCGCCAACCAGGCGCTGGTCTCGAAGGTGTTCTTCCCGCGTCTGGTGGTGCCTCTGTCGACGTTGGTGTCCGTGACGGTCGACTTCGCCGTCGGGTTGGTGACCGCGCTCGTGCTCCTCGTAGTCGTCGGCATCGGGGTCGGGCTGCCCCTGCTGCTGCTGCCGGTCTGGACCGTGCTCGCACTGGTGCTCGGTGGCGGCTTCGGGATCGCGGCGTCGGCGCTCATGGTGAAGTACCGGGACATCGCGTACCTCCTGCCGTGGCTCTTCCAGGTCCTGCTCTACGCCAGCCCTGTCGGCTACCCGCTGTCGGCCGTGCCGGCGAGCGTTCGTCCCTTCTTCGACGTCAACCCGGTGACGTGGCTGCTCGAGGCCTTCCGCTGGTCGCTTCTCGGGACCCCTGCGCCTCCCGTGTGGCAGCTGGTCAGCCTGCCGGTGGCGGCACTGGTCGTGTTGGCAGGCGGCCTCGTCGTCTTCCAGCGCCTCGAGCGCGAGTTCGCGGATGTCATCTGACCCGTCGACCGAGGGGGGCGTGGCCTACCTCGTCCTCGCGCACCACCGCCCGCAGCAGGTCGCCTGCCTCGCCCGCCGCATCCTCGAGCTGAGCCCACGTGCGACCGTGCTCATCCACTGGGACGGCGACAGCGACGGCGTCCTCCCGCCGGACGGCCTGCCGGCGCGGGCATCGGTGCTCCCGACCAGAGTCGAGTGTCGGTGGGGCACCTGGTCGCTGGTCGAGGCGAGCCTCGCGCTGCTGGCCGAAGCGCGTGCGGGTGGCGCCGCGTGGTCGGTGCTCATCTCGGGTGAGGACTGGCCAGTGGTCGACCTCGCACGGTGGGAGGCCCAGCTCCAGCAGCAGCCGTTCGACGCCATCCTGGAGGCCCGGCCGCTGCACGACCGTTGGGCGGCGGGGGAGCGCTCGGTCCCGGTGTCGGAGGACGAGGTCAGGCGGTACGGGCGGCGCTGGTCCGTCCTTCCCGTCAGCGACTCACGCCGCCGAGACCGGCTTCGTCAAGGCTTGGTCCGACGGCTCGAGCGTCGGAGCACCTCCCGTCGCGGCCCCGCGGTGATGGACTTCTATGCACGAGGTGTCGCCGTCAGCTGGCGGTCCGCGGACGGACTGCCCCCCGGGTGGAAGCCGTTCAAGGGACACCAGTGGGTGACCGTGAACGCCCGCGCCGTCGACGCCCTGTTGTCAGCACCGGACTCGGTGACAAGGCACTTCAGGCAGACGCTGATCCCCGACGAGGGCTTCGTGCCGACCGTCCTGAGCAACACCCCTCACCTACGCGTACGGCGAGGGCTGACCTCGTACGCGCCCTGGTCGCACTTCGGCCGGACCCCGCACCTCGTGCTCCAGCAGGAGGACCTGCGTGAGATCGAGGCCTCCGAGGCTCCCTTCGCGCGCAAGGTCGGAGCCGGTGAGCACGCAGGAATCACCGCGCAGCTCGACGTGCTGAGCTCGAGGGCGTGGGACGCGTGACTGGCTCTCTCCCGGTCGACCGCCGGGCGGCGACGGTTGCGGCTTCGGCACCGGCGCGGGTGCTGCTGGTGAACAACAGCCTCGAGACGTTCACCCCCACCCACAGCGGCGCCATCGCGACGTGTCTCCACGAGGTCATGACCGTGGCCGCGACGCAGCAACCGAGCCAGTCGCTCCACCTCGTGACCAGGGACCACGAGGCCGCCCCGTACCCTCACGCGCGGGTCCACCTGGTTGACCGTCGCTCTCACCGGTCCGGCACGGTGCGGCGTGCACGGCGCCGCGTCGCCGGTTGGGCCCACGACGATCAGTCCGGCTACTACCGAGCGGTCCTTGCCGTGGCGCGCCGGATCTCGCCAGAGATCCTCGTGTGCAACAACGATCCCGAGGTGGCCGTCATGCTCAGTCGCGCCTTTCCCACGGCTCGGGTCGTCCACTGGTTCCACAACCTCCTCGTGCCGTCCGACCGCTTCCGACGGCAGTACGCCCGGTCCCGGCGGATCGAGAGCGTGGCCGTGAGCGACTACCTGGCACGAAGCGTCGAACAGGTGCTCCAGCTGCGACCCCGCTCGGTCAGGACGGTCTACAACGGCGTCGACGCCGCGCGGTTCGTCCCGGCGCCCCGGCGCGCCCCGGGAGACCCGCTCACCATCGGCTTCCTGGGGCGGGTGTGCGTCGAGAAGGGACCGGACACCCTGCTGCGAGCCGCGCTCCGACTGACGGAGCTCGGCGCCGAGGTCCCTCGGTTCCGCATCCAGCTCGCGGGCGACACGAACTGGGGCTTCTCGTCGCCCAGCGCCTACCGCGATGAGGTGCAAGACCTTGTGGCGCAGCTGCGCTCGCGTGATGTCGAGGTGCTCACGACAGGGCACGTCGAGCGCGAGCAGGTCCCGGAGGTGCTGGGCCGCACGGACGTCCACGTGGTCCCGTCCCGGTGGGACGAACCCTTCGGCCTCACCCTCCTCGAGGGGATGTCGTGCGGGCTGCCCGTGGTCGTCGCCGCGTCGGGCGGGCTGCCCGAGGTGGCCGGTCGCACCGGGGAGCTGTTCACCCGTGAGGACCCGGACGACCTGTCCGGCGTCCTCCTACGTCTCCTGACCGACCCCACGGGCCGGGCCGAGCGCGGCGCGGCGGCCCGGTCACGGGCGCAGACGCTGACGTGGGATCGCACGTATGCCGGACTGATCGCTGACGCGTGCGAGGTGCGATGAGGTTCGAGATCGCCCTGCCCCATGGCGAGCGGTTCACCCGTCAGGTTGCGGGGGCTGTCGCCACGGTCTCCCTCGAGCTCTCCAGGTGCCTGGAAGCGATGGGGCACGACGTCAGGGTGGTGACCCCCAGAGGCCCCGGCGAGCCCCTCGACGGCGTCAACACACGGGTGCTGAGGTACGGCACGCCGCGGTTCCGGGTGACCTCCCTGGTGCAGCGGGTCGCGCGTCGTCTGGCCTCGCGGCTGCGTCCGAACCACTCGGTCGGAGCCCTGGACGGCTACCGGTTGCAGGTGGTGGCCGCCGTGTCGGAGTCGCGCGCCGACGTCGTCATCGTCCACAACGAGCCGGCACTCGCAGCCCTTCTCTCCCAGAGTGTGAGCGCGACCGTCGTGCTCTGGCTGCACAACCTCATGGCCGGCGCCGACGCACGGGCGCTCGCGGCGTTGCCCCAGCCCGTCCGGATCGTCTGCGTCAGTGAGGCGGTGCGCGAATGGACGTCCCGCGAGCTCGCCGTGCCCGTGGACCGGATGACGGTGATCCACAACGGCGTCGACCCGCAGAGGTTCAAGCCCGCGACGAACGCCGTTGCCGGGGGACCCGGTGACCGACCGTTGCGCGTGGTGCTCCACGGCCGCATCGATCCGAACAAGGGGCAGGAGCTGGCGGCCCGCACGGTGGCAGGCCTGCGCGCCGAGGGTCTGCAGATCGAGCTGACCCTGCTCGGCTCGGTCGTCACCTTCGGGCTGTCGCAGACCGAGCAGGCCGACTTCGAGCGGCGCATCAGCGAAGCGACCCGAGCCGCCGGAGCCCACGTCACGGGGTGGGTGCCGAGCCACGAGATCCCCACGCGGCTGGGCGAGTTCGACGTCGCCTTGGTCCTCCCGACAGCACCGGACCCGTTTCCCCTCGCCGGGCTGGAGGCGATGGCGAGCGGCCTGGCCGTAGTTGCCATCCCCCTGGGTGGCGTGGCGGAGATGGTCGACGGAGCAGCGTTGCTGGTGGAGCCCCACGAGCAGTCCGTCGGCGCCGCGCTCCGCTCGCTCGCTGCCGATCCCGAGCTCCTCCGGCTGCGTCAGCGGCTGAGCCGCGAACGTGCGTCGAGCTTCACGTGGCCGGCGGCAGCGGAGAAGCTCATCGCCGTCCTCGACCTCGAGGACGCCACCCGGCCCGGCGCTGATCCGGAGTGAGATTCGCGTAGATCGCGCCGTAGGAGGCGGCGACTGCCCGCCAGCTGTATCGGAGCGCCGCGGCTTGACCCGCCGCTCCGATCGAAGTTCCTAGTGCGGGATCGCGCAGCACCGACTCCACGGTCTGTGCGAGGGCGGCGGTGTTCACCGGGTCGACGAGGAAGCCGTCCACGCCGTCCGTGACGAACGACGCGGGACCACCCAGAGTCGTTGCCACCAAAGGCGTTCCAGCGCGCCATGCCTCCAGCGCGACGATGCCGAACGCCTCCTTCCTGCTCGGCATGACGACGACGTCCGCACGACGCATCCACGCGTGGACCCCCGCCTCGTCCAGCGGCCCGAGGAGCCGCAACCGCTCGCCCAGCCCCAGCCGCTCGCCGAGGGAGATCAGGGCGTCACGCTGGGAGCCCACACCGCCGATGACCAGATGCGGCGACGGGTCGCCGCTCATGGTTGCCACCGCCTCGACGAGCAGGTCGAAGCCCTTCGACGACTCGAGACGGCCGACCCCGAAGACCACAGGAACGTCCGGCAGGTCGACGTCCTCCGGGGTCGTGCCCTGCGCGGGGACAACGGGTGCCGGACCGACGCCGTTCGGCACCACCACACCGCCCTCGAGGCCGAAGCGGCCACGCAGATCGGCGAGCACCTGCTCCGAGCAGCCCGTCGTCACCGCGGCCGAGGCGATGGCGCGGCGGAGGCCCTCCCGCATGAGGGCTGAGCTGCCGAACACGTCGTGGTCGTCCATGAAGGTCTCGCCGTGCGCAGAGAGCACGAGGGGGGTGCCGGTGTGCCTCGCCAGGGCGGCGGCATACGGCCCGTTCGGACCGAAGCACTGGATGTGGAGGACGTCGGGCTGGAAGGTGCGGAAGGCCTCCCGCCAAGCGCGCCACGCGCGCGGGGCGGCGACCGCGAAGCGCGTCAACGCCGCCGCCGATCGGGCCGGCATCGGCGTCGGCAGGTGACGGACCACGATCCCGTCGAGTCCGGTGACGCCGACCCGCTCAGCGGCGCGCTCACTGCGGTCGACCGTCCAGACCTCGACGTCCGTGCCTCGGGCGCGCAACTCGCGCGCGACGTTGCGCACGTGGGACTCCACCCCGCCGAGATGGGGGTGGTAGGACGACGTGACGAGAGCGACGCGACGACCCAAAGCGACTCCTCCCCGACGTGTCCGCGTGGTCCGACGGCACGCGTGCGCTCTCAATCTACGATGCGAGGGCAGCCCCGTCCGGACTCCGACAGGCAGGATGACGCGTGCCCCGGCTCTCGATCGTGACGACGGCCACCGCTGTGCCCATGGGCGCCCAGGCGTACGAGCGGCACATCATCTCGCGCGCGCCCGCGGCCCTTGCCGCCCTGTCCGGCCCCGACGGGCCGTGGGACGTGCGGCACGTCGTGATGCGGTCGCTGAGATCGCCGCTGCCGGGCAGCCGTCGCCTGCCGATGGGCTGGCTCGCGGGAGGCTCGCCGCGGACGCGCGCGGCGGCGGGACGGCTGGCGTACGCCGGGGGCGGGCTCGTGCACCGCATGTCGCTGGAGTTGCCACCCGCACCCCGAGAGGTGGTCACGCTCCACGACGTCGTCGCGTGGCGCTACGCCGACGAGTCGCCGCCGGTGCGGGCCGCCGCTGAGGAGCTTCGGCGCGCGGCGGCCGTGGTCTGCGTGTCGGCCTACACGGCTGCAGAGGCTGTGGATCTGCTCGGTCTCGCCGACCCCGTCGTCGTGCCGAACGGCGTCGAGGACCGCTACTTCGGCGCGGAAACCCTTGGCGCCGCGGCGCTGGCCGAACTCGGAGTGGCCCGGCCCTATGTCCTCACCGCGGGCGGCGCGTCCGAGCGCAAGAACCTCCAGGGCCTGGCCGAGGCATGGTCGCGGGTCCACGCCGCCCGCCCGGACGTCACCCTCGTGCTGGCCGGGCCTCCGCACCCTCGGCGCACCGGGCTCTTCGGCTCATTGCCCGGGGTCCGGCTGGCCGGCCGCGTCGCCGACGACATCCTGCCGGGGCTGTATGCCGCCGCCTCGGTCGTCGTCGTCCCCTCGCTCGTCGAAGGGTTCGGGCTGCCGGCGCTCGAGGGCATGGCCGCCGGCGTGCCGGTCGTCGCGTCTGACCGCTCGTCGCTGCCCGAGGTCGTCGGCGACGGCGGGCTGCTCGTCGAACCCACTGGGCCGGCTCTCGCTGAGGGCATCCTCGACGTGCTGGCCGGGGGATCGGACGCTCTGGCCATGGCCCGCCGGGGGCTCGAGCGGGCACGGGAGTTCACGTGGGAGGCCAGTGCCGAGGGACACGCGAGGGTGTGGCGCTCGGCATCGGCCTGACGTCAGACCGCACGCGTCTCGTCGCCCTCCGTGTGCGTCGGCACGTCGACCCGGCGCGGGAGGTTCCGGCTGTCGCCACCGAGGAGGGCGAATGTCGAGGCGGCCACCGCCACCACGATGAGCGCGCTGCCGAGCACTTCGCTCGGCTGGTGGGCGTACCACGTGATGTTGCCCAGGCCGACGACGACGGCGGCGAGCGCCAGGGCCACGAGCCGGCGCCTCGAGACCGGGCGCGGCCACAGCACCGCGAGACCGACGAGGAGCCCGAGTCCCGCGGCCGCGTGGTTGGAAGGGAAGGCGTCGCCGATGCCGAAGGGGTCACGGCGTCTCAGCTCCAGCGAGAGCAGGGTCGCGACCGCCGGGACGCAGACGCCCGCGACCGCCCGGCGCCACTCGCGACGCACGAGCGAGAGCACGGCGAGGACGCAGACCGCGGGGGCCAGCGCCACGATGACGATCGGGCGGGCGATCCGGTCGAGCCCCCGGCGCAGCACCTCCGGAAGCGTGTTGAGCAGCCAGCCGCGGACGGCACCGTCAGCTGCGATCCCGAACCCCGTGTGCCCGGCCACGACGGCAGTGGCGACGAGCCCTGCAGCCGACGCGAAGGCCAGAAGCGTCCAGCCGAGACGGTGGCGATGCGGCACGTGCGCCTCCAACCGGCTGTTAGGGTGCGATCGACCAGTCCGCCTGCAGTCTAAGGGGCTCTCGCGATGGCAACCCACGAGACGTCAGAGGCCACCGACGCGGCGGCGTCAGTCCCTCTCGAGGTCCGCATCGGGTTCGCGCACGCATCCGCGCAGCGGGTCGCCGACCGCTGCGGCGCAGACGTGCTTCACGTCAAGGGCGCGGCCCTCGACCCGGACCTCGTGCCGGGGCGCAGCTACTCGGACGCCGACGTGCTCGTGCGCCCCCGTCACCTCCAGGTCCTCATGGACGAGCTGCAGACCTGTGGCTGGGAGCTCATCAACACCTTCGCCTTCGGCTCCTCCTTCGAGCACTCGGCAACGTTGCGGCACAAGGACTTCGGGCTTCTGGACCTACATCGCGTCTTTCCCGGCGCCGGTCCCACGGCTGCCACCGCCTTCGAGACCCTGTGGGCCGAGCACACGACCACGGTGCTGGGCGGCGTCGACTGTGCCGTGCCGTCACGCCACGCGCAGGTCGCGCTGCTGCTCCTCCATGCCGCGCGGGGAGGAAGCGACCCCAAGGCCGCCCACGACGTGCAGTCGGTCTGGACGTCGGCGGACGACGAGCAGCGCGCACAGGCCCTCGACTGGGTCGACCGCCTCGACGCCGATCTGGCCTTCTCCGTCATCACGGGCACGCTCGACGACCACCGCGACCACCCGGCATACGACCTTTGGCGGGTCGCGGCACGCGGTGGCACCCGGCTCGAGGAGTGGCGCGCCCGTGTGCGCGCCGCGCAGGGGCTGCGCGCCAAGCTCGCCGTCGCCGGAAGGGCAGTCCTCGTCAACGTCGAACACCTCACCCTCGTTCGCGGCAGGCCCGTGACCAGGCGCGAGGTGGCGGCAGAGTTCTTCGCCCGCCCGGCACGCGGCCTGCGCGAGCAGGTCGCGGGACGACGCCACTCCGTGCCCTCGGAGCGACGATGAGCGCGGCCTACGTGCCGGGCCCGGACGTGGGCGTGACCGTCAGCCCCGATGGCTCCACCGTCTACCTGGCCCATTTGCCGGAGGGGCCCCTGCTGGTTCTCGACGGCGTCGCGGCCCTCGTCTGGGTCGAGGCGACGACGGCCCCGGCAGCCGGGTGGCTCGAGCGCGTGGCGGCGACGGTCAGTAGGTCAGCGGGAGACATCGCCGCGGACGTCGACACGTTCGTGAGGGACCTGAGGGCCCGCCGCCTGCTCGAAGAAACTGGAGGCGAGGATCTCGACGGCTGAGTCCGCCAGCAGCACAGGACGACTCAGGCTCGGTGCCTGCGTCGTGACCGCTTCCTCTGCTTGGCCGGCTCGGCATCGGCATTGACCCCGTAGTAGCCGTATCGGTGCGTTGTCGACGAACCTGCAGCCACCATGTTGAGCGCGAAGCCGGCCACCGGTGCGTCCACGGTCTCGAGGGACTGGACCGCGCTGGCCAGGTCGCGCTTCTTCGTGCGGTCAGCCGCGACCACCATGATGAGCCCGTGCGTCAGCTTGTCGATGAGCACGGCGTCGATGACAGGCACAACCGGTGGGCTGTCGACGAGGATGAAGTCGTAGTCGTGCGACAGCTTGCCGAAGAGGGCTTCCATCGGCTCGGAGCCCAGCAGCTCGCTCGGGTTCGGCGGCACGGGGCCAGCGGGCAGCACCGACAGCGTCGACTGTCGCCACCGCTGGATGACGTCCTCCGGGTCGGCCTGCCCGAGCAGCAGGGTCGTGAGGCCGAACGAGCCGTCGAGGCCCATCGTGCCGGCGACCGACGGGTTGCGCAGGTCGCCGTCGATGAGCAGGACCCTCGAGCCGGCGTCCGCCATCGCGAGAGCGAGGTTGATCGTGGTGGTGGTC
The DNA here is from genome assembly GCA_000955875.1 of Terrabacter sp. 28. Lineage (GTDB taxonomy): Bacteria > Actinomycetota > Actinomycetes > Actinomycetales > Dermatophilaceae > Terrabacter. The sequence continues at coordinate 45,087 of JYOE01000003.1, read as the reverse complement.
TTGCCCTCGCCAGGCACCGAGGAGGTGATGACGAACGAGTGGCCTCCGGTGGTCACGTCGACGAAGAGGATGTTGGTGCGCAAACGCCTGATCGACTCCGCGTGCCGCCCGTGTGGGTCGCTGTCCACCGACAGCAGCCCACCCTTCGAGGACTTCACCATCGGGATGTCGCCGAGGATCGGGCGCTGCGACAGCGCCTTGATGTCGTCCTCGGTGCGCACCTTGGTGTCGAGCGTGTGGCGCAGCAGCGCGAGGCCCACGCCGAGTGCGAGACCCAGCAGGCCCCCCAGCAGCAGGTTTCGCCGGGCGTTCGGCGACAGCGGTTCGCCGGGCACCGTGGCAGGTGCGATGGGCGTCGCCTCGACCGACTGGCCGTTCGCCGCGAGCAGCGGCGAGAACTTCTTCGTGGCCACCTCGGCGAGCACCGGCCCCGCCTCGTTGGCGATCCGGGCGAGCAGCACCGGGTCGCCTCCGGTGGCGGTGATTGTCATGATGTTCGAGGTCTGCGAGACCTCGCCGGTCACTGACAGCGGCGTCTCGGGGGCGAGGCCCAGACGCTGCCGCAGTGGCTCGATGACCGACGGCGCGTTGAGGACGTCGAGGTAGCGGGCGAGGTCGTCGGTGCCCACGGCATATGTCGTGACCTGGTTGGTCGTGCCGGCGCCCGGCGGCTGGGTGGCCGACAGGAAGATCTTGGCCGTCGACGAGTAGACGGCAGGGGTGAGCATCGTCTGGACCGCTGCCGCGGCGACCACCGCCAGCAGACTCAGTGCGATGATCCGCCACCGAGTGCCCAGCACGCTGAGGAACTCTCGAAACGTCACTGACCCCCCCGGCCAACTCGACGATACGTAGGCGCATCTTCCCATATCATCCGAAGGGTTGTGCCGAGTACGAGACATCGGCCTGGGGGAGTGAGAGCGGGGTGGGGTCTCATGTGGGTACTGCGCGTTTCCCACAGCGCGGTGGTCGACGTGTGGCGCGAGCGCGAGCGGGAGCTCCGTCGCGCAGGTCACCGTGTCGACCTGCTGTCAGCGGCGGCGTGGCCGGAGGGTGGTCACGTGGTTGCAGCCGAGCCGCGACCTGACGAATCAGTCGTCGTGGCAAAGACTTTCGGCACACACCCGGCGCTCTTCCTCTATGACCCCCGACCGCTCTGGCGGACGCTAGGGCAGCCCGTGGACGTCATCGACATCCACGAGGAGCCGTTCGCGCTGGCCACGGCGGAGGTGCTCGCTCTGCGCTGGCTGCGTCGCCAGGGGGCTCCTTACCTGCTGTACTCGGCGCAGAACCTCGACAAGCGCTATCCGGTGCCGTTCCGCTGGCTCGAGCGCGCGGTGCTTCGACGCGCCGCGGGCGTTAACGTCTGCAACGCCGCAGCGGCGCGCATCGTCGAGCGCAAGGGTTTCCCGGGCCGTGCCCGCACCGTCGACCTCGGGGTCGACCTGTCGCACTTCACACCGGGTGAGCCGAGGCACACGTCCGAGCCCGATCCTCAGCACGCGCGCACCGTCGGTTTCATCGGCCGTCTCGACGCCGCCAAGGGCGCCGACGTGCTGCTGCGCGCGGCCGCCCTAGAACCCGAGCTCCACGTGGTCGTCGCCGGCGACGGACCGCAGCGTGACGAGCTGCACGAGCTGGCCCGGACACTCGAGATCGCAGACCGCGTCGACTTCCTCGGCGCCCTGTCGTCCGACCAGCTGCCGGACTTCTACCGCTCGCTCGCCGTGCTCGCCGTCCCTTCCCTGACCACTGCGGCCTGGATGGAGCAGTTCGGCCGGGTCGCTCTCGAGGCGATGGCGTGCGGCGTCCCGGTCGTCGTCAGCGACAGCGGTGCCCTGCCCGAGGTGGTGGGCGACGCGGGCATCGTGGTCGCCGAAGGCAACGCCGCCGAGCTCGCCAAGGCGCTGGCCGAGGTGGTGCGTGACCCCGACCTGAGCGCGCGACTGCGCGAGGCCGGCCTGGCGCGTGCCCAGGCGGCATCCTGGGACCGAATCGCCCTCGAGCACGAGGCGATGTACCGCGCGGCGACCAAGTCCTGGGAGACCACCGCACCGGACGCGCCACCCGACAACCGCCCGCTCGAGATCGTCGTCGTCGCCTACGGCCAGCCCGCGCTGCTCTCCGAGGCGCTCGCGCCACTGGGTTCCTTCTCGATCACCGTCGTCGACAACTCGTCCTCGCCGGCCGTGCGCGAGGTCGTCGACGCCGCAGGAGCCCGCTACGTCGACCCCCGTCGCAACGGTGGGTTCGCAGCGGGCGTCAACGAAGGGCTCCGCTGGGTCGACCCGAGGGCCGACGTCCTTCTGCTCAACCCTGACGCCGTCATCCGCCCCAAGGATGTGTGGGCCCTGCGGGATGCCCTCCTCGCCAAACCCGACCTCGCCAGCGTCGGGGCGGCGCAGGTCGACTCGACCGGCGCCTCGTCCCGGGTCGAGTGGCCGTTCCCGTCACCTGCGGCAGCGTGGGTGGAGGCTGTCGGGCTGGGGAGACTGCGAAGGAGCGAGTACGTCATCGGTTCCGTCCTGCTCCTACGCCGCGAGGCCATCGACCACGTGGGGCTGTTCGACGAGGAACGTTTCTTCCTCTACGCCGAGGAGACCGACTGGGCCTACCGCGCGACCCGTCTGGGCTGGCGGCACGAGTCGGTGCCCGCGAGCCGAGCCCTTCACGTGGGTGCTGCAACCAGCACGGATCCCACACGCCGCGAGGGCCACTTCCACGCAGCTCAGGAGATCTACCTCAGGAAGCACTTCGGTCCTGTGGGCTGGCAGGTGGCCAGAGCGGCTCAGCTGGTCGGCTCCCTCGCGCGGTCGGCCGTGCTCACGGGCGACCGAGGCCGAGCCGCTCGCTCGCGAGTTCGGCTCTACGGCGCCGGACCACGCCGAGTCGAGAGGCGCCCGGCCGACTCGCTGCCCCTCGGCCAGCCGCTCGCCTCCCAGTGGGTCAGCGCCGGCGAGGCGCCCCCGTGACCGCGCTGGCCCCTGCTGCAAGCGGGCGCAGGTCAGACATCATCAAACGCGGTGGACTCGTGCTCATCTCCATCGCACTGGTGGGGGCCGTCGGGCATCTCTCGGTCGTCCAACCAGTCGCGGCGGCAGGCATCGCACTTGCTGTTCTCGCCGCGGGTCTCACAGCGCTGCAGCCCGGGCTCATCCCGCTGGCCGTTCTCCCGCTGCTTCTCGTCGTCCTGAGGTTGGGCAGCGGGGGCGTCGACCTCTCCCTGTCGGACTTCGCCCTCGCGGCTGCGGCAGTGCCTGCAGTGCTGCTGGCCAAGCGTCCGTTCTCGCCGGGACTCCGCGCCGTCCTCTGGGCCTCAGCGGCGTACCAGTTCGCAACGCTCATCACCGTGGTGAACAACCCGTATGCCGCGAACGTGGTGGAGTGGGCGCATGCGTGGCTACTGGTGGCCGGCTCCCTCGTCGTCGGGTGGGCAGTGGGGACCAACGGCTACGGTCGCGCCGGCGTACGGCTGCTCACCGCCTCGATGACGCTGCTCGCCGCCGCGACCGTCGTGGAAGGCGTGATGCGCGTGGCGCGCGGTGACCTCTCGCCCGTCTATCCGAGCTTCCCGTACGCGATGCACAAGAACTTCGCCGGCACCGTGCTCGCGATGGGTGTCGTCATGCTCTACGCGCGCCCGTCGTGGGCAGGGCTGGCTCGCCGCTCGTCCTTGGCCCTCATGGCCCTGATGCTCGCCGGTGTCCTCTTCACCCAGTCCCGTCAGGCCATCCTGGGACTCACGGCCGCCGTCTTCGTGCTGGTCCTCCGGTCCCGGAGCGATCGCAGGCGCTCCAAGCTCACGCTGCTGGTCGCGGCGCCACTCGTCCTCTTCGTCTCTGGCCTCGTGCAGGACCAGGTGCAGTCGGACAACCAGTTCAACTCGGTGTTCCAGCGCCTCACCTGGTTCCAGGACTCGATGACCATCTGGGCGCAGGACCCGTGGTTCGGCGTGGGCCTGCGTTGGTGGTACACCGACCGGTTCCCCGTGACGTTCCAGCCCCCGAACGCCGAGATCGAGGTGCTCACCTCGGCGGGTGTGGTCGGTCTCGTCGCTTTCCTCGTGCTCATGGCGGTGGCGCTCCGCGTCGCGTGGCGGCTGGACCCCGCGTATGGCTCTCTCGCCGTGGCGGTGCTCGTGTCGCGCCTCGTCCAGAGCCAGCTCGACCTGTACTGGACCGCCGTGCAGGCCTCCCTGCCGTTCGTGATCCTCGGGCTGTGCCTCGGGGTCCAGCGCTTCTCCGAGCACCAACCTGCGGGCCTTGCTGCTGACCGGCTTCCCTCGACCGTCGGCGCGGACGCACCGACAGGCCACCCGACGTGAGGACCATCGTGCAGGTCGCCCCCGAGATCGGCCCGGGCACCGGGGTGGGATCGGTGGCCTTCCACCTCGAGCAGGAGTGGGTTCGCCGAGGTCATCGAGTCCTGCGGTTCACGCTCGAGGACTCAGGGGGCTCGTTCATCCCTCGGCCGGACGGCCGGCTGGCGGGTCGTCTCGCGCTGCTCGCGAGGGTGGTCTGGTTCTCGTTCGTCGGTAGCGCTCAGGCGCGCCGTTTCCTGCGTCGGCATCCGGACGCGGTTTCGGTCTGCCACAACGACGCCCTCGTCGGCGACATCTACGTCAACCACGGGCTCATCCAGGCGGCGATGCGGTCGCGCGGCAGCTACACCTGGCGCATGGCCCGGAACCCGGTGCACCTGTTCACCACGGTGCGCGACCGTCGACGGTATGCATCGGCCGTGCACCGGACGATCGTCAACCTCTCGGACGAGGACGACCGGCTGCTGCGACGGATGAATCCCGGCCTGGTCCCGCCCACCGCCGTCATCAACAACGGAGTGGACACTGACGTGTACGCCCCGCCACGTTCCGCAGACCGCGCGGCGGTGCGCCGGTCGCTGGGGGTCGCCACAGACGAGACGCTGGCGATCTTCGTCGGTCACGAGTACGCCCGCAAGGGTCTCGACCTCGTCATCGACGCTCTCGACCGCTGTCCGGCAAGCGTGAAGCTCGTCGTCGTGGGCGGCAGCGCGGGCATGATCCAGTCCATGAGTGCGCGTCCTGCAGCCCGCAGGCACGAGTCCCGCATCACCTTCGTGGGCGCGTCAGCCGACCCCCGGGAGTGGCTGAAAGGTGCCGACGTGCTCTGCCTCCCGAGCGCGTACGAGGCGTCGCCGCTGGTCGTGCTGGAGGCACTCGCCATGGGAGTTCCCGTCATCGGCACCAGCACCGGCTCGATCGGGGACGTCGTGCACGACGGCATCGACGGCTACGTGGTCGACCGGACCGTCGACGCCGTCGCCGCAGCGCTTGCTGACCTTGCGGCCGCGGACTCGGCGGCCATGCGCGCTGCGGCCCGAGCGACCGCGCTCGAGCACAGCTGGGGCCGGGTGGCCGAGCGCTACCTGGACCTCTTCGACCGCATCGAGGCGGCCCGAGGTCGCACCCGCGAGCCGGCATGAGAATCCTGCACGCGGTGCGCTCCGACGGTTTCGCGGGCGTGGAGAGCCACGTCGCGCGGCTGGCGCGGGCGCAGCACCAGCTGGGCCACGACGTGGTCGTCATCGGCGGCGATCCGTTGCGCATGCCGCTCGTCGCCGGCGGGGGAGTGCGCACCGTCCCCGCCTCCACCGTTGTCGAGGTCTTCGACGCTGCGCGGCCCTGGGCGGCTGGCGCCGACATCATCCACTCGCACATGACAGCAGCCGAGGTCGCCTGCGCTGCAGTGCTTTTCGGTCAGAGGACCCCCCTCGTGGCGACCTGCCACTTCGCTCGCGAACGAGGAAGCAACCCAGTGTCGTCCGCGGCGGTGCGTTACGCGGCACGACGCATCGACAGGCAGATCGCCATCAGCCGCTTCGTCGCCGACAGGGTCGCAGGTCCGAGCGTCGTGATCCACCCGGGAGTCGACTCGACCTCCGGCTCTCGGCCGGCCTCGGAGCGCGACCGCGTGCTTCTGCTCGCGCAGCGGCTCGAACCGGAGAAGGAGGGCGACCTGGCGATCCGGGCCTTCGCCGCCTCCGGGATCGCACACGAGGGGTGGCGCCTTGACATTGCCGGCATCGGGTCCGAGCACGTGCGCCTGGCCCGGCTCGCAGCCGAGCTCGACGTCGTCGCCTCGGTCCGCTTCCTGGGGCAGCGCAGCGACGTCCCCGAGCTGATGAGCAGGGCCGGGATCCTCCTGGCACCATGCCGCGTCGAGGGCCTGGGACTGTCGGTGCTCGAGGCCATGGCGGCCGCCCTGCCGGTCGTGGCCGTTGCCGCAGGCGGGCACCTCGAGACGGTGGGCAGGGCGGAGGGTGCCACCCTCCACCCTCCGGGGGACGCCGTGCGAGCCGGCGCGCTGCTGGCCCGACTCGCCGCTGATGCCCACGAGCGAGACGCCTATGGCGAGCGCCTGCAGAGCCTGCAGCGGGAGCTGTTCACCCCCGCCCACCAAGCCGAGGCGACCGACGCGGTCTACAGGAGCGTGCTCTGATATGGATCTCGTCGTGGTCTCGCTCGAGGCCTGGGACGGCGTCTGGCGCCGCAACCAGCACCTCGTCGCGGGTCTCATGCGCCTGGATCAGCGGCTGCGCGTGCTCTTCGTCGAACCACCCACCGACCCACTCCACGCCGCCATGGGATCCGGTCAACCCCGGCGGGGTAGAGGCCTGCGGCGCGGTCCAGCGGTGCCAGGTGTCGCAGATGGGGCCCTGTGGCTGCTCGAGCCGACGAAATGGCTCCCGAGGCGTGTCGACCCGCATGTCGACGAGCGGTGGGCACGACAGGTGCTGCGCGCCGCTCGCTCGATCGAGATGACCGATCCCGTCCTCTGGGTGAACGACCCGACAGGTTCGCTTCTGGTCGAGGCGACGCACTGGCGGTCGCTCTACGACGTCACCGACGACTGGACCTTGGCCCCGCGCACCCCTGCTGAGAGGGATCGCGTCGTCGCACAGGAGCAGGTGCTGCTCGACCGATGCGACGAGGTCGTCGTCTGCTCGCCCGCGCTGGCGGCTAGCAAGGGCGCCGCACGGCCGGTGACCCTCGTGCCGAACGGAGTCGACGCCGAGGCCTATCTCGCGCAACACGCGAGGCCTGCCGACCTGCCGACGGGTGCGGTGGCCCTCTACGTGGGCACCCTGCACGGCGACCGCCTTGACGTGGAACTCTGTGAAGCCACGTCGCGAGCGCTCGTGGGGTTCGGCACGCTCGTGCTCGTGGGTCCCGACGCCCTTGAGGCACAACAGCGCTCGTGTCTCGCTGCCTCCGGTGTCGTGGCGCTCGGCGCTCGTCCCAGCAGCGACGTGCCGGCCTACGTCCAGCATGCTGACGTGCTCATCGTGCCCCATGTGGTCACGCCGTTCACCGACAGCCTCGACCCGATCAAGCTCTACGAGTACTTGGCGTCGGGGCGGGCGGTCGTCTCGACACCGGTGGCTGGCTTCCGTGACGTCGATGACACCCTCGTCGTGGTCACCGACGCAGTTTCCTTTCCGTCCGCGGTGGTACGCGCGATCCGGCGCCCCCGAGCCTCGGCCGGCCCCGCAGCGGCCCGCGCGGCCGTCCACGACTGGGCGCTTCGGGTCGACCGGTTCGCCACACTGCTCCAGGACCTGCGCAGCCGCGGGGCGACGGCATGAGCGTCCCCGCCAGCACCCCCGACGGCACCGGCACCCGAGTGTTCGTCGACGCACTCGGCGCCACCGTCGCCATCGAGGTCCAAGACCCGCGGATCCTGCGTGCCGTCGACCGGGTATGGGTCGCCTGCCGCACCAGCCCCGCCGACGGTTGCCCGGTCGCGGTCGCACCACGGCTCGGAGAAGACGCAGACGACGATGACGTCGCTCGCGCGCTCCAGTTGTTGACGCAGGTCGTGACCCGCCAGGCGATCCTGGCGCGTGCCGGCTCGATGACGATGCTCCATGCTGCCGCCCTGTGCGACCAACGGTCTGGCGCCACCATCGCCCTGGTCGCTCCCGGCGGCACGGGCAAGACCACCCTGGCGCGCACACTGGGTCGGGGGAGGGGCTACGTCACCGATGAGACGGTGGCCATCGCCCCGGACCGCTCGATCGCGCCCTACTGCAAACCGCTCTCACTCCGACGCGCAGGGACGAACCAGCCGAAGGACGAGATCGCACCACAGTCGCTCGGTCTCACCCCGCCGCAGGTGCAGCCCTGGCTGGCCGGCATGGTGCTGCTCCGCCGCGACCTGCCGGACGGTGGCGAGATCGTCGTCGAAGACATCGCGCTCCTCGACGCCCTCGTCCTGCTGGCGCCGGAGACCTCTTCGTTGGCGGCTCTCGATCGGCCTCTGCACCGGCTCGCCGACCTCGTGGAGTCGGTCGGTGGTCTGCGCCGAGTCCGCTACCACGACGCGGCCGACGTGGAGCCGGTCGTGCGCGACGTCCTGGGGAGGCCGCGATGACCTTCGACGTCGAGCTCACGCCGCTCGCGCGGTTGCGTCCCGGAGAACTTCTGGACGAGCTCTCCACCGAGGAGGGCACCGTCGTCCTCGTCGGCAGGGGTGAGGTCAGCATGGTCGTGCGTCTGTCACCGCTCGGGCAAGTAGTCCTGGCCGCCGTGCGGCCGGGTCTGACGCTCGTGGAGCTCGAGTCCGAGGTGCGTTCGCGAATCGGCGAACCCGAGGCCGGCGATGCGTCGTCACTCGTCCGCGCCGCCGTCATGGCGCTGCTCGAGACCGCGGTGCTCGCCGTCGACCCCGGATGAAATCGACATATCGGGCGTGATGTGGCCACATGCGACCCAACCGGTCGCAAGCCGCGTGATTTCCCCGTATCTACGGTGCTTCGCTCGGGTATCTTGGCGAGTGACTTGGGGGGTTCCAGTCATCTAGTGGGGGGTTCAACTATGTCCAACAGTCATGGCGCCGACGGGGCGCCACCGAGCCGTCGCTCGGTCGTCAAGGGCGCGGCGTGGGCCGTGCCAGCCGTCGTCGTCGCCGGAGCCGCGCCGACAGTGGCCGCATCCGTTCCTCCGGTCTTCCCGGACCTTCCTTTGGCCAACGCGTGCAAGCTGCCGGGTGAGAACATCCCGGACACTTACGGGTGCTGGGACAAGGGCTACGTGCTGTTCGTGAACTTCGTCAACACCTTCAACACACCGGTTTCCGTCAAGGTAACGGGGCTGGCCGTGTCGGGCGTGCCTGACATGAAGCTCGTCGCGACGACGCTGACCAGCGCCTGCAGCACGCCGAGCAACTGCATCAACATTCCGGCCAACGGGCAGACGCAGGTCGCCGTGTTCGGCAATGCCTCGACGAGCAGCGCCAGCAACGTCACGGTGACCGTGGCCTACACCTTCTACAGCGGAAGCGGTTGTTCCGGAACGGCCACGCCCGCCTCTGTGCCTGGCCCGGTCAACGGCGGTAACTCTTGGACCGTGAACCCGCAGGGCGATGCCGGTGGTTCCTGCAAGCCACTTCCTGGCAACTGTCAGGTCCCGCCCTTGGCTCCGTGCTGACCTTGTCGCGCCGCTCCTGACGGTCATCGGGGTCGCCGGGTCTCGGCGGCCCCGGCGACCGTCAGAGGCTCTGCAGCTCCGCGAGCTCCCGCTTGACCTGCTCGACGAAGTCCGGGACCGCGTAGCTGCCAACCACCGGTCCTCCGGCGAGCATCCCGTCGGCACCGAGCAGCACCGCGCTTGGCGTGGCCTGCATGTCAAAGGTCTCGCCGAGCAGACCCTCGGGATCGTGGATGCTGAGCGGCTCCGTCGATGACGAGAGGGCAGACGACCCCGGCGTCGTCTGCACCACCAGGCGCACGTCCACGACGGGGAGGTCCTCGCGCCAGCCGGGCACGGCCCCGATGACGTCAACACAGCTGCCGCACGTCTCCGAGACGTGGACCAGCAGCTGTGGGCGTTCGGCGCTGAGGGTGCGCAGGGTGGCCGTTGACCCGTCGCCGAGGACAACTGGCAGGGCAGGGGTGCGTGCGCGCACGTATTCGCCCTCCTCCGTCGAACTCGCATACGGCTGCCGGGCCGAGGTCTCTTCGGCGCCGCTCGGGCGGACGACGAGCAGCACGGTCGCGGCTGCCGCGAGCGAGCCGACCAGCCACCACCAGGGTGTCTGAGCGTCAGCGAGCCGTGTCGCCACGGAGTCTCCATTGAGCGAAGCGGCAATCGCCGCCACTGCCACCACGACCAGCCAGGCGTTGCGCAGGACGGTCCGAGCCGTGATGCGCCCGGGTGCGAAGGCGCCGAAGCAGGCGCAGTGGACGTCGTCAGCGAAGCCGAGCGCTCTCGTGACGAGGAGCAGGTAGGCCGCAAAGAGGAGCAGCGCCGCCACGGCCACGAGCGATCCGACCCGGCCCCCGACGGCGACCAGCCCGGCTGCGAGCACCAGTTCGACGTAGGGCAACGCCTCGATGACGAGCCGGCCGGACAGCGGTGCGGGCACCCGCAGGTCCCGGAACGCCTCGGCCGACGCACTGGGCGACCGCAGCTTGCCCACCGCGCTCAGCACGAGCACGCAGGCGAGGATGACCGGTGCGAGGACCAGGGCGTCGGTGGGCACGTCGCATTCTAGGCAGCAGACGGCCCACCAAAGCCGTGGTTCAGCGCAACCCGTGGGCCACATCGAAGGCCGTCCGTGCGCTCCTGCACAATCGGCGCATGCGTCTCATCACGGTCAACGTCAACGGCATCCGGGCCGCCGCCAGGCGGGGCATGGTGCAGTGGCTCGCGCAGGCCCGGCCCGACGTGCTGACGCTGCAGGAGGTGCGAGCCGACGACGTCGAGCTCGGCAAGGTGCTGGCTGACGCAGGCCTCGCCCACTGGTCGGTGGCGCACACCGAGGGCGCTGCCAAGGGCAGGGCCGGGGTCGCCGTGGTCTCCCGCGACCCGCACACAGCCGTCCGGGTCGGCATCGACGGCGAGTTCGCCGACGACGGCCGGTGGGTGGAGGCCGACCTCGCGACCGATGCCGGGCCGCTCACGGTGGTGTCGGCGTATGTCCACACCGGCGAGGCCGACACCGACCGGCAGGTCGTGAAGTACGCCTTCCTCGACGCCATGACGCGCCGCCTCGACCGGGCCGCCGCGGACGGTGCGGCCATGGTCGTCACCGGCGACCTCAACATCGCGCACCGCGAGGCCGACCTCAAGAACTGGAAGGGCAACCTCAGGAAAAGCGGCTTCCTGCCCGACGAGCGTGCCTACCTCGACCGCTGGTTCGAGGCCGACGCGTGGGTCGACGTGCAGCGGCGCCACGCGGGCGACGTCGCCGGCCCGTACTCGTGGTGGTCGTGGCGGGGCAAGGCGTTCGACAACGACGCCGGCTGGCGCATCGACTACCAGATCGCGAGCCGGCGGCTCGCCGCGACGGCGCGGCACGCGTACGTCGACCGCGCCCCCACGTATGCCGAGCGGTGGAGCGACCATGCGCCGGTCGTCGTCGACTACGACCTCACCGCGCTCGAGAGCCACGCGACCGCCTGATCGCCCGACGGGGACGAGGTCGGTTGGGGGCCCGGTCGCCGAATGGGCCAGAATGCAGCCATGTCCTCGACGCCCTCCCTCCCGACCGCCACGCCTCGCAGCCTCTCGGGCATGCAGCCGACGAGCGACTCGCTCCACCTCGGCAACTACATCGGCGCGCTGGTCGAGTGGGTCAAGCTGCAGGAGACCCACGACGCGTTCTACTTCGTCGCCGACCTGCACGCCCTGACCGTCGCGCCCGACCCCCAGGTGCTGCGCGAGCGCACCCGCATCACGGCCGCGCAGTTCATCGCCGGCGGTGTCGACCCGGCCCGCTCGACGCTCTTCGTCCAGAGCCACATCGCCCAGCACACCGAGCTCTACTGGGTGCTCGGCACGCTCACCGGCTTCGGCGAGGCGAGCCGCATGACGCAGTTCAAGGACAAGTCCGCCAAGGGCACCAACACCAACGTCGGGCTCTTCGCCTACCCCGTGCTGCAGGCCGCCGACATCCTCATCTACGACGCCAACGTCGTGCCCGTCGGCGAGGACCAGCGCCAGCACCTCGAGCTGTCGCGCGACCTGGCAGGCCGCTTCAACCAGCGTTTCGGCGAGACGCTCGTCGTGCCCGAGCCGCACATCATGAAGGCCACGGCCAAGATCCAGGACCTGCAGGAGCCGACGGCGAAGATGAGCAAGTCCGCGGCGTCCGACGCCGGACTCGTCAGCCTGCTCGACGAGCCGTCGCGCATCGCGAAGAAGATCCGCTCCGCCGTCACCGACGCCGAGCGCGAGATCCGCTTCGACGAGGAGAACAAGCCCGGCATCTCCAACCTGCTCTCCATCCACTCCGCGCTCTCGGGCACCCCGGTGGCGATCCTCGAGGAGCAGTACGACGGCAAGGGCTACGGCGACCTCAAGAAGGACGTCGCCGAGGTCGTCGTGGAGGCGGTGACGCCTTTCCGTGAGCGCACGCTCGCGCTGATGTCGGACCGGGCTGAGCTCGACCGCATCCTCGCCGACGGCGCCGAGAAGGCCCGCGAGGTCGCCGAGGCGACGGTGCGTCGTGTGTACGACAAGGTGGGTCTGCTTCCGTCGTCAGCACGCTGACAGCCTCGAGGCGAGACTGGCAAGGGCCCCCGACCGGTCGGACGCGATGAAGCCGACCCACGCCACCCGGCCACGGGAGAGTTCGGTACGGTCGGGGTCGTGAGTGTTGCGCGCCCCACGACGATCGGTGTCTCCATCCCGATCCCGGCTCCGCACGGTGACTACCTGCAGGAACGCCGGGCCGACTTCGGCGACCCGCAGGCGCGCAAGATCCCGGCCCACATCACCCTGCTGCCGCCGACCGAGGTCGACGAGGAGGCGTATGCCGCCTTCCGCCGTCATTGCGACGAGGTGGCCGCCTCGCACGAGCCCTTCGACGTCGTGCTGCGTGGCACTGGGACGTTCCGCCCGCTGTCGGACGTCGTGTTCATCCAGGTCGCGCGCGGCGTGTCCAACTGCGAGTCGCTCGAGGTGTCGCTCCGGTCCGGACCCGTGAGCCGCGACCTCGACTTCTACTACCACCCCCACGTCACGGTGGCCCACAACGTGACGCCTCAGGCCATGGACCGCGCCTTCGAAGAGCTGGCCGACTACGCGATCGCTTTCACGGTCGACGCCTTTCATCTCTACGAGCAGGATACGGACGAGGTGTGGCGCCCCGTCCACACCTTCGAGCTCACAGGAGGCTGACCCGTGCCGGCCAGGCTGACGCGCATCATCGACCGGCTCAAGTCCACCCGCGCGTACTCCGCCTGGCAGCGCTACGGCGACGCCAACGGTGACCTGCTCGCCGCGGGTGTCGGCTACTTCGCCTTCTTCTCGGTCTTCCCCGCCCTGGCTCTCGCGTTCGCGATCTTCGGCTTCGTGCTGCAGGGACGCCCCGACCTCGTCGACACGATCGCCGAGTCGCTCAACGGTCTGCTGCCCGGCATGGTGAAGACGCCCAGCCACCCCGACGGCGTCATCAGCGTCGCAGCGCCGGCGAGCCTCACACTGACGGTCACCGGCCTCGTCTCGTTCGTGACGTTGCTGCTAGCGGGGCTCGGCTGGGTCGGGGCGCTGCGCACCGGCATACGCGGCGTCTTCGGCCTCGAGGCCTCCACCGGCAACGCGGTGCGCACGAAGGCGCACGACCTCTTCGTGCTCGTGACCCTCGGGCTGGCGATCGCCGTCTCCGCGATCCTCACGAGCGTCATCGGCGGCCTCGCCGAGCGCGTGGCAGGTTGGGTCGGCCTCGACGGCAACGGCCTGCTCATCGGCGCGGTGGGCCTGCTGCTGGGGGTCGCCTTCGACTTCGTCATCCTCGTGGTCCTGCTGCGGATGCTCTCGGGCGTGCCGCTGCCGATGCACAACGTCCGCCAGGGCGCGCTGCTCGGAGCGGTGATCCTCACCGTGCTCAAGCTCTTCGGCGGGTTCCTCATCGGTCGCGCGAGCGCCAACCCCCTGCTGGGCGCCGTCGCGGTGGCCGTCGGACTGCTCTTCTGGCTCAACCTCATGTCGAAGGTCGTGCTGCTGTCGGCCTCGTGGTCGGCCGATGACGTCGACCTGTCGCGCCTCGACGACGAGGGCTCGCAGGGCGAGCCCACTCCGCAGCACTCGGCGCCACCGGCGACCTCAGCCTCGCCCGGCGGACAGGTGGCTGGAGGCGGCACCCGGGCGGCCCGCGGTTCACGCACCACCGATCGGGTCAGCGTCGCGGCCGGCGCCGTCGTCGGTGCGGCTGCGGTCGCCGCTGTCTCAGGGGCACGCCGGCTCCGGCGCCGCTGACCGCTCCTCAGCCGTGCCGCGCCTCCCGACGTCGGCGCAGCACGACGCCGAGCAGCACCGCCGCCGTCGTGACGACAAGTCCCGCGGCACTGACGACGACGAGCGACAGCGTGCGGTCGTATGCCGTCTCCTGCGTCGGCGCGGCCGCGACCGGCGCCGGGGTGCCGGAGGTCGCGGCGCCTCCCGTCGTGGAGGCCCCGTCCGTGGCGCCGGCAGAGCCGTCGGCCCCGTCGGTGGGCAGGGGCGGCACCGTTGGGGCGGGCGTCGGTGCTGATGCCTCGCCGGGCTCGACCAACCGCCCGACCGGTGTCACGCGGTCGGCGTTCGCGAAGCCCCAGTCGAGCAGTGCCGCGGTCGGCTTCCACGAGCCGGTGACGCTGCCCATCTGCGAGACGACCAGGGTGCGGCCACCACGGGTCGCGGCGCCGATGAACGTGTGCTGGGCCCGGTCGGTGCGACCCGGTTTGATGCCGATGGCGCCCGGGTAGTGCGTCAGCAGGTCGTTGATGTTGTAGACGTGGAAGGCCGGCCACACCTTGCCGTGCTTGTCCTTGCCGCCGGGGAAGACGGTGTCGCGCTTGGTGATGGCGGTCCGGAAGGCAGGCAGGCGCATCGCGTCACGTCCGATGAGCGCGAGGTCGTAGGCGCTCGAGCGCTGCCCACCGTCGTCGAGCCCGCTCGGGTCGACGGTGAGCGTGTCGTGGGCGCCGATCTCGGCCGCCTTGGCGTTCATCAGCTCGACCGTGCGCTCATAGCCGCCGGCGGCGTCGGCGAGCGCATAGACGGCGTCGTTGGCCGAGAACATGAGCATCGCGTCGACGAGGCTCGTGACGGGGTAGCGGTTTCCGGCGAGGATGCCCACGCGGGTGCCGGCAGCCGACTGGGCGTCCTCGCTCGCGACGACGACGCCGCGCGGGTTCAGCACGGGCAGGAGGGTGAGGGCTGTGAGTGTCTTGAGGGTGCTCGCGGGCCGCAGCCAGGCGTGCGGCGACTTGGCGGCGAGGATCTCGCCCGAGTCGAGGTCGGCCAGCACGTACGAGACGTCGTAGACCTCGGGGGGCGCGACGACGGACGCGGGTCGGTCGACGACGACACCGGTGTCGCCGAGCCGTGATCCGCCTACCACGGTCTCCGGCTCCCACGCCGCATGGGGGAACGGCGTGGGCGCGGCGTTGCGGCAGACCACGCGTGGCTTGGCGGGCTTGGCCGTCTTCGTGGCCGCCTTGGCGCCGGAGCCTGAGGTTGCCGCGGGCTTGGGTGCCGGCGCCGGCGTGCCGAGCTCGTCACCGGGGAAGACACGGGGTTTGAGCACGACTCCCGGCGGCACGGTCGTCGTCGTCTGCCAAGGTGCGCACGTGGGGGCGGCCTGCGGCAGCACCATCGGCTGGGACCCGGCAGCAGCGCGGGGGAGCGGTGACGCCGATGCGGACGAGACGGCATACGGCGTGGTCACGGCGAGCGTCAGGCCGACGGCAGCCAGCGCTGCGCCCGCGACGGGGGGCGTCCACGGGCGACGTCGGGCACGGTCTTGGGGCGTCATCGCCGAGAAAGACTAACCCGCCCCGGTGGTCCGGGGCGGGCTGGTCAGGCGATGCGGGGTGTCGACGGGTGCGTCGACGAGCCGTCGAGATCGACGTCAGTCGCCGTGGCGCGTCAGCGCGTGGCGCAGGTCGCGGTTGAGCTGGTTGATGACGTCCATCGGGATCTCCTTCGGGCACGCCGCGGAGCACTCACCGATGTTGGTGCAGCCGCCGAAGCCCTCGGCGTCGTGCTGCTCGACCATGCTCACCACGCGGGCGTCACGCTCGGGCTGGCCCTGCGGCAGCTCACCGAGGTGCGTGATCTTCGCACCCATGAAGAGCATGCCGGACGCGTTCGGGCAGGCCGCGACGCAGGCACCACAGCCGATGCAGGCGGCTGCCATGAACGCGCGGTCGGCCTTCGGCTTCGGCACCGGCACCGAGTGCGCCTCGGGGGCGGCGCCCGTGTTGGCGCTGATGAAGCCACCGGCGGCGATGATGCGGTCGAACGCGCCGCGGTCGACGACGAGGTCCTTGATCACCGGGAACGCGTCGGCGCGCCACGGCTCGACGGTGATCTCGTCGCCGTCGGAGAAGCTGCGCATGTGCAGCTGGCAGGTCGTCGTCACCTCGGGGCCGTGCGCCTTGCCCGAGATCATCAGGCCGCACATGCCGCAGATACCCTCGCGGCAGTCGGAGTCGAACGCGATCGGCTCCTCGCCGCGGGCGTTGAGCTGCTCGTTGAGCACGTCGAGCATCTCGAGGAACGACATGTCCGGGGAGATGTCGCTGACCTTGTACGTCACCATCTCGCCGCGGGCGTTCGCGCTGGCCTGGCGCCAGATCTTGAGGGTGAGGTTCATGCTGGTGTCGCTCACTTGTAGCTCCGCTGCTTCATCTCGATGGCTTCGTAGACCAGGTCTTCCTTGTGCAGCACGGCGGGGCTGCCGTCGCCGCCGAACTCCCACGCGGCGACGTAGGCGAACTCGTCGTCGTGGCGCAGCGCCTCGCCGTCCTCGGTCTGGCTCTCGGCGCGGAAGTGACCACCACAGGACTCGCGGCGGTGCAGCGCGTCGATGCACATGAGCTCGCCCAGCTCGAGGAAGTCGGCGACGCGGCCGGCCTTCTCGAGGCTCTGGTTGAGGGTGTCGGCGGCGCCGAGCACCTTGACGTTGCGCCAGAACTCGTCCCGCAGGCCGCGGATGAGGTCGATCGCCTTGAGCAGCCCCTCCTCGGAGCGCTCCATGCCGCAGTACTCCCACATGATGTTGCCGAGCTCCTTGTGGAAGGAGTCGACCGAACGGTCACCGTTGATCGACAGCAGCTTCTGCACGCGGGCGTCGACGGAGGCCTTCGCCTCGACGACGTCGGGGTGCGAGTCGGGCAGCTTCTCGAACGGGCCCTTCGCGAGGTAGTCGCGGATCGTGTGCGGCAGCACGAAGTAGCCGTCGGCGAGCCCCTGCATGAGGGCCGAGGCCCCGAGGCGGTTGGCGCCGTGGTCACTGAAGTTCGCCTCGCCCGCCACGAAGAGGCCGGGGATCGTGCTCTGCAGGTCGTAGTCGACCCACAGGCCACCCATCGTGTAGTGCACCGCGGGGTAGATGCGCATCGGCACCTCGTACGGGTTCTCGCCCGTGATCCGCTGGTACATGTCGAGGAGGTTGCCGTACTTCTCGGCGACGGCCTCGGCGCTCATGCGCTTGAGGGCGTCGGTGAAGTCGAGGTAGACGCCCCTGCGGAAGTCGCCGACCTTCGGGCCGACGCCGCGACCCTCGTCGCAGACGTTCTTGGCCTGGCGGCTGGCGATGTCGCGGGGGACGAGGTTGCCGAAGCTCGGGTAGATCCGCTCCAGGTAGTAGTCGCGGTCCTCCTCGGGGATCTCGCGCGGGTCCTTCTCGCAGTCCTCGGCCTTCTTCGGCACCCAGATGCGACCGTCGTTGCGCAGCGACTCCGACATCAGGGTCAGCTTGCTCTGGTGGTCACCGGAGACCGGGATGCAGGTCGGGTGGATCTGCGTGTAGCAGGGGTTCGCGAAGTACGCGCCCTTGCGGTGGGCGCGCCAGGTCGCCGTGACGTTGGAGCCCATCGCGTTGGTCGACAGGTAGAAGACGTTGCCGTAGCCACCGCTCGCAAGCACGACGGCGTCGGCGAGGTGCGTCTCGACCTCACCGGTGACGAGGTCGCGGGCGATGATTCCGCGCGCCTTGCCGTCGGCGACGATCACCTCGAGCATCTCGTGACGGCTGAACATCTCGACCGTGCCGGCGGCAACCTGGCGCTCGAGGGCCTGGTAGGCGCCGATGAGCAGCTGCTGGCCCGTCTGGCCGCGGGCGTAGAAGGTGCGCGAGACCTGGACGCCGCCGAAGCTGCGGTTGTCGAGCAGGCCGCCGTACTCGCGGGCGAACGGGACACCCTGGGCGACGCACTGGTCGATGATGTTCGTGCTGACCTCGGCGAGGCGGTAGACGTTCGTCTCGCGCGAGCGGTAGTCGCCGCCCTTGACGGTGTCGTAGAAGAGACGGAACGTCGAGTCGCCGTCCTCCTTGTAGTTCTTGGCGGCGTTGATGCCACCCTGCGCGGCGATCGAGTGCGCGCGGCGCGGGGAGTCCTGGTAGCAGAAGGACTTCACCTGGTAGCCGGCCTCACCGAGCGTGGCCGCGGCGGCGCCACCGGCCAGGCCGGTGCCGACGATGATGACCGAGAGCTTGCGGCGGTTGGCCGGGTTGACGAGGCCCGACTCGAACTTGCGGGTGCTCCACTTGTCCTGGATCGGGCCGGCCGGGGCCTTGGTGTCGTGGAGGGGCTCGCCCTCGGTGTAGAGGCCGTGGACGATGCCGGCGTTGGGGGCAGCCTGCGTGGCCGCGCCGCCGGAGGTGGTGGCGTTGGTGTCAGTCATCGGTCAGTTCCCCTTGACGATTCCGAACAGGATGGCGAGCGGCGGCAGGGCGAAGCCGACGGAGGTGACGAACGCGATGACCAGGGCGGCCAGCTTCGCGCGCTTGCGGGCCCGGGCGCTGCCGGCCCAGCCGAGGGTCTGCGTGGCGCTCCAGACGCCGTGCCACAGGTGCATGCCCAGGGCGACGAGGGCGAGGATGTAGATGAGGACGACCCACCACACCTGGAACGAGCTGATGACGAGCTTGCCGGGGCTGGTTCCCACCACGTCGTCGCCGACGTTGAACTTCACGATGGTGAACTGCAGCAGGTGCCAGACGAGGAAGAGCAGGATCGCGACGCCACCCCAGCGCATCGCGGTGCTCTTGACCGTCGCCCTGGCCGCCTCCTTGGCGACGTAGCGCGTCGTGCGGGCCCCGCGGGCGCGGCTCCACAGGTAGAACGCGGAGTACGCGTGGGCGACGAGCGCGACCACGAGGACGATGCGGAAGAGCCACAGGAAGCCGCCGAACGGCAGGATCGGCGTGAACATCGTGCGCAGGTGGTGCGCGTACTCGTCGAACGCCTCGACCCCGGCGAAGATCTTGAGGTTCCCGTACATGTGCGCCAGCACGTAGAACACGAAGAGCGCGCCCGAGACCGCCATGAGGAGCTTCATGAAGACGGTGGTCCGGCGAACCGAAGCAGGTCTGTTCGATCCCTTGACCGGGAGAGTGTTTGTCGCCACGCAGGAACCTTATCCCCGCGCTCGAGCCGGATCGCCCGCCTACCCTCCGGTACGGGGTGAGTGTGACCATTTCCACTGTGACCTGCGGCTCACCCCCAATCGAGAGAACGCTCCGTCACCGCCCTCAGGGCTTGCGGCGGCCGATCTTGTTGCCGAGCCAGACGAGCGGGTCGTAGCGCTTGCCGACGACGCGCTCCTTCATCGGGATGATGCCGTTGTCGGTGATCCGGATGTGCTCGGGGCAGACCTCGGTGCAGCACTTGGTGATGTTGCACATCCCGATGCCCTGCTCGTCCCGGGCGAAGTCGGCCCGGTCGTCGCGGGCGTCGAGCGGGTGCATGTCGAGCTCGGCGGCACGGATGAGGAAGCGAGGCCCGGCGAACGCCTCCTTGTTCTCCTCGTGGTCGCGCACGACGTGGCAGGTGTTCTGGCAGAGGAAGCACTCGATGCACTTGCGGAACTCCTGCGAGCGCTCGACGTCGACCTGCTGCATCCGGTACTCGCCCCGTGCCACGCCTTCGGGCGGCGCGAACGCCGGGATCTGCCGCGCCTTCTCGTAGTTGAACGACACGTCGGTGACGAGGTCGCGGATGACGGGGAAGGCGCGCATCGGTGTGACGGTCACCGTCTCGGTCTCGGTGAACGTCGACATCCGGGTCATGCACATGAGCCGCGGGATGCCGTTGACCTCCGCGCTGCACGAACCGCACTTGCCGGCCTTGCAGTTCCACCGCACGGCGAGGTCGCCGGACTGGGTTGCCTGGAGCCGGTGGATGATGTCGAGCACGACCTCGCCGTCGTTGACCTCGACCGTGTAGTCGACGAGCTCACCGCCGCTCGCGTCGCCGCGCCACACCCGGAACTTCGCGTCGTAGCTCATGACCCGCTCCCGTCCGTCGCCTCTGTCGCGCCTCCGGTGGCCCCGACCGCGGCGAGCTCCTCGGGCGTGAGGTACTTCGCCAGCTCGTCGCGCTGGAAGAGGTCGAGCAGGTCCCCGCGCATCGGCGGCATGGGCTGCTCCTCCACGCGTATGCCGTCGCCCTCGGTCGAGCAGATGAGGTTGCGTCCGCGCCAGCTGGCATCCATCTTCGGGTAGTCGTCGCGTGTGTGCCCGCCGCGGGACTCCTGTCGCAGCAAAGCTGCTCGCGCCACGCACTCGCTGACGGCGAGCATGTTGCGCAGGTCGAGCGCGAGGTGCCAGCCGGGGTTGAACTGCCGGTGGCCCTCGACGGTCAGGTGCTTCGCCCGCTCCTTGAGCTCCTCGAGCTTGGTGAGGGCGGCCTCGATCTCCTCCGCCTTGCGGATGATGCCGACGAGGTCGTTCATCGTCTGCTGCATCTCCTGGTGGAGGGTGTACGGGTTCTCGCCACCCTCCTCCTCGAACGGCGCGAGCGCCGTCGTGGCCGCCTCGTCGAGGGCCGACTGCGGCACGATCGGGCGGGCGTCGCCGAGCCCCCGGACGTATGCCGCCGCGCCGGCTCCCGCGCGGGCGCCGAAGACGAGCAGGTCGGACAGCGAGTTGCCGCCGAGCCGGTTGGACCCGTGCATGCCTCCCGACACCTCACCTGCGGCGAAGAGGCCGGGCACCCTCGCGGCTGCTGCGGTGTCGGGGTCGACCTCGACGCCACCCATGACGTAGTGGCACGTGGGCCCGACCTCCATCGCCTCCTGGGTGATGTCGACGTCGGCGAGCTCCTTGAACTGGTGGTGCATCGACGGCAGCTTCTTGAGGATCTCCTCGGGGCTGCGCCGCGACGCGATGTCGAGGAAGACCCCGCCGTGTGGTGACCCGCGACCGGCCTTGACCTCGGAGTTGATGGCGCGCGCCACCTCGTCCCGGGGGAGCAGCTCGGGCGGGCGCTTGTTGTTGTCGGGGTCGGTGTACCAGCGGTCACCTTCCTCCTCGGTCTGGGCGTACTGCCCCCGGAAGACGTCGGGCACGTAGTCGAACATGAAGCGCTTGCCCTCGGAGTTCTTGAGCACGCCCCCGTCGCCGCGCACCGACTCGGTGACGAGGATGCCCTTGACCGACGGCGGCCAGACCATGCCGGTCGGGTGGAACTGGATGAACTCCATGTTGACGAGGGTGGATCCGGCCCGCAGGGCCAGGGCGTGGCCGTCGCCGGTGTACTCCCACGAGTTGGAGGTCACCTTGAACGACTTGCCGATGCCGCCGGTCGCGAGCACCACTGCGGGAGCGTTGAACCGGACGAAGCGGCCCGACTCGCGGAAGTAGCCGAAGGCCCCGGCGATCGTGCCGGTCTCGTCCTGCAGCAGGTCGGTGATCGTCACCTCGGCGAAGACCTTGAGCCGCGCCTCCGGGTCGCCCGACTCGCGCTGGTCGTCCTGCTGCAGCGAGACGATCTTCTGCTGCATCGTGCGGATGAGCTCGAGGCCGGTGCGGTCGCCGACGTGGGCGAGGCGGGGGTACTCGTGCCCACCGAAGTTGCGCTGGCTGATGCGGCCGTCGGGCGTGCGGTCGAAGAGGGCGCCGTAGGTCTCGAGCTCCCAGACGCGGTCAGGCGCCTCCTTGGCATGCAGCTCGGCCATGCGCCACGAGTTGAGGAACTTGCCGCCGCGCATCGTGTCGCGGAAGTGCACCTGCCAGCTGTCGTGGCTGTTGACGTTGCCCATGCTCGCGGCGATGCCGCCCTCGGCCATGACGGTGTGCGCCTTGCCGAAGAGGGACTTGCAGATGATGGCGGTGCGCAGTCCGGCCTCGCGGGCGGCGATGGCGGCCCGGAGGCCGGCCCCGCCGGCGCCGACGATGAGGACGTCGTAGTCGTGGGTCTCGAGCTCCGCTGCCATCAGTTGTAGAACCTCAGATCGGTCAGGGCCCCGGACGCGACCAGGGCGATGTAGAGATCGGTGACCAGCAGGGTGCCGAGTGTGGTCCAGGCCAGCTGCATGTGCCGGGTGTTGAGCCGGGACACGATGGTCCAGGCGCGGTAGCGCAGCGGGTGCTTGGAGAAGTGCTTGAGGCGCCCGCCGATGAGGTGTCGGCACGAGTGGCACGACAGCGTGTAGAGCCAGAGGAATGCGGCGTTGGTGAGCATGACGATCGTGCCGAGGCCGACCCCGACCCCGCCGTCCTTGCCGTGGAAGCCGTCGAAGGCGTCGAGCGTGTTCATCCCCGACACGACGACCGCGGCGTAGAAGAAGTAACGGTGCGCGTTCTGGAGGATCAGCGGGAAGCGCGTCTCGCCGGTGTACTTCGCGTGCGGCTCGGCCACGGCGCAGGCGGGCGGCGACAGCCAGAAGGCTCGGTAGTAGGCCTTGCGGTAGTAGTAGCAGGTGAGGCGGAAGCCGAGCAGGATCGGCAGGAGGAAGAACGCATACGGCACGAGCGGTGGCATCTCACCGAGCCACGTGCCGACGTGGCGCGCGTCGGGGTGGCACGAGGCCGTCACGCAGGGTGAGTAGAACGGCGTGAGGTAGTGGTACGTCGCGACGAAGTAGTCACGCTGCATCGACGTGCGCACGAGCGCGTACAGCAGCCACAGGACGATGAGCGTGAACGTCACCGCCGGCGGGAACCACCAGCGGTCGCCCCTCAGGGTGCGCCACGGGATCTGCGCCCGACCCGGTGATCCGACGCCTCCGGCCATGGATCCACCTGATCGGGACCCGGGGTCGAGCGTCGTACCACTCATCGTGCGAACCTCCACCGTCGTTGGTTGGGCGCGTTCGGCCACTCTAGTGTCACGTGCGTCACAGATGGGTGGACTCGCCCCAAGGCCGTCTTGCGGGGGCGGCGGCCGGTCAGGCCGCTGGCGCCTGGACCCTGCTCCGCCGGTGGGCCCGAGACGCGATCGCGTCCTCGTAGTGCCCGACGAGGCCCTCGACGACGTGTGACCACGACCGGTGGCGTACGCGCTCGTGCCCGCGGCGGCCGAGCTCCCCTGCGTGAGAGGGGGACTCGAGCACCCGGCTCACCTGCCGCCTGAGGTCGTCCGGGTCGTCGGGCTCGAAGAGGTAGCCGTTGAGGCCGTCTGTGACGAGGTCGACGGGGCCGCCGGCCCGGGGCGCGACGACGGGTAGGCCGCTCGCGCCGGCCTCCTGGATCGTCTGGCCGAACGTCTCGGCCGTGCCGGTGTGCACGAAGACGTCGAGGCACGCGTACGCCCTCGCGAGGTCGTCGCCGTGGCGCGACCCGAGGAAGGCGGGTGGGCGGTTCGGGCGGCAGGGGGAGGCGGCGACCGCCTCGGACAGCGCGGCGCCGACGGCGTCGCGCGACGGGCCGTCGCCGACGACGACGAGCCGGGTTTCGGGGAGGTCGGCGAGGGCGGCGAGACGCTCGACCTCCTTCTCGGGGGCGAGCCTGCCGACGTAGCCGAGGAGGCGCTCACCCTCCGGGGCCAGCTCGCGGCGCAGCGCGCGGGAGAGCGCGTCCTGCCGCCAGGCGGGGTTGAAGAGGGCGGCGTCGACTCCCCGGCCCCAGAGCGCGGTCCGCGGCACCGCGTGCGCCCGGAGGTCGGCGAGCGCGGCTGACGACGGCGCGAGCGTTAGGTCGGCCCACGAATGGATCCGACGGATCCAGCGCCACGTCGTCGCGGCGGCCGCGGTGCCTGCCGCGCCGGGCGTGTGCTGGCGCACGTAGGCCGCCATGTCCGTCTGGAACACCGCCACCGTCGGCAGGTCGAGAGCGCGCGCCGCCGCGAGGCCGCGCGCCCCCAGCACGAAGGGGCTCGCGACGTGGACGACGTCGGGACGGAAGTCCTCCAGCACCCTCTCGATCTCGGGTGTCGGCAGGCCGACGTCGAACTGGCGCACGGGCAGGGAGGCGACCCGGTGCACGTCTGCCCCTCCGTAGCCGCCCAGGCGCGCCGCCCGGGACCGGGGCGCGACGACGACGACGTCGTCACCTCGTGCCCGCAGCTGCTCGACGACCCGGCACACGCTCGTGGTGACGCCGTTGACGCTCGGCAGGAACGACTCGGTGACGATGGCGACTCGCACGTCTCCACGCTGTCGATCCAGGGCGGTGACCGGGCGACGGCTCGGGGTGTGTCCGGTGACGTGCCGGTGACAGCCTCGTGCACTGCCGCGTTCTCCGCTGGGCACGCCTAGGGTGGGCGCATGGTTCTCGGTGAGGCAGCGGCGGCCGTCGACTGGCTGATGGACAAGTCCCTCGTGCTCGGCTACACGAAGATCGGTCCCGCAGTGCGGCGAGCCTGGTGGCCGGCTGACCCGGCCCCCGGTGCGCTCGTCGGACGCCACGTCCTCGTCACCGGCGCGAGCGGGGGGCTGGGACTCGCCACCGCGCGGGGTCTCGCGCGACTGGGCGCGACGGTCCACCTCACCGGCCGTGACGCCGGGCGGCTCGACACGGCTCGAGCGTCGCTGCTCGACCGGGAGCCGCTCGCGGAGGTGGTCGTCCACGTCGCCGACGTCAGCGACCTCGCCGCCACGGCCCGGTTCGCACGTGACTTCATGGCCGACGTGCCGCGCCTCCACGCCGTCGTCCACAACGCCGGGGTCATGCCGCCGCAGCGCAGCACGACCCCGGAGGGGCACGAGCTCACCCTCGCGACGCACGTGCTCGGGCCGCACGTGCTGACCCAGACCCTGCGACCGGCGCTCGCCGACGGCCGCGTCGTCGTCGTCACCTCGGGTGGCGCCTACGGGCAGCGGCTCGACGCCGCCGACCCCGAGTACACCAGCGGTGACTACTCCGGAGTGACGGCCTACGCCCGCACCAAGCGGATGCAGCTGGTGCTCACCGAGCTCTGGGCAGGCGACCTTGCTGCGGAAGGGATCCGGGTCAACTCGATGCACCCTGGCTGGGCGGCCACGCCCGGCGTCACGGAGTCGCTGCCGCGCTTCGCGGCGCTCACCGGACCGCTGCTGCGCGACGCCGACCAGGGGGCCGACACGGCGGTGTGGCTCGTGGCCACAACAGACGCCACCGGCACCGGCGGGTTCTGGCACGACCGCCGACGACGACCCACGCACTACGCGCCCGTAGGGGTCGAGACGCACGAGCAGGTCGAGCAGTTCCGGACGTTCGTGGACGACGCGACCCGCCAGGCGCTCGCACAAGCGTGACCAGGCGCGGCAGCCCACCTCCGCCGGACGGCATCCGCCGGCGAAGGGCTCGCAGCGGCCCTCACGTCAGGAACGCAGCCAGCAGGTCCACCGCTCGATGCGCAGGAAGCCGAGCCGCTCGTAGACGGGCTGGCCGTCGTCGCTGGCGATGAGCACGGCCCCTTGGTCGGGCCATGTCGTGGTCGCCGCCCACGTGAGTGCCGCGCCGGCACCCCGGCCGCGCGCGCTCCCGAGCACTGCGACGTTCTCGACCACGGTCACCCCCGCCGCCGAGTGGGCGGCCGACGTGGCGACCGGCTGGCCGTCCAGATAGCCGACGAAGACCCGCGTCGACGCGTCGACGACCTCCGGACGGTAGAAGTCGCCTGGGGGAAGCTCGGCCATGTCCGGCATCGGATAGCCCTCCACGAGAACGCGTTCCGCGTCCTGGAGCTCCTGAGGCGACGTCGCCTGCCGGACCTCCACCGAGGTGGTCGGGGTCCGTGTGCCCGCCGACGTCGGTCGGAACATCAGCGGCGGATGGCCCACGAGCTCGAAACCGTGCGAGGAGAGGTCCGGCGCAGGGAAGGGGCTGATCACGATCGCCGAGACGTCCTCGGGGTATGCCGCTGAGAGGGCTGACATGGTCACCGTCCAGCTGCGGGGCGGGCTGGTGACGATGGCCCAGTTGAGCAGGGCGCTCGCGCCGCCACCCCGGCCCGCGCACCAACCGTGGCCCTCGGAGAACTGGCCCCGAGCCGCCCACGTCAGGGCCCGCGCCCACGAGACGTGCGCGAGCACTCCCTGCCGCACCAGGGAGTCGGAGGCCGGGAGGTCGTCCTCCCAACCGGTCGTCAGGTACTCGCCCTCCTCGGGCAGCATGGAGGTCATGGATCCACTGTCGTCCCGGCAGACCTGACGCGGGACGAGAATGCCGAGAACGCCGTGACGGGCGGCGTTACGTCAGGTGAGCTCGGTGCGGTTCTGCGCAGTCAGCATCTCGACGACCTTCTTGACGTCCTGGGCCCGGTCGGGGCGAGTGATGAGCAGTGCGTCCTGGGTGTCGACGACGACGAGGTCGTCGACACCGATGAGGGCCACGAGACGTCCGCCCGTGGCGACGGTCGCGGTCGAGTCGATGGCGACGATGTCGTCGACGGGCCCGATCGCCGTGATGCCCGGTAGCGCCGACTCGCTGACGAGTCGGGTCAGCGAGGCGAAGTCGCCGACGTCGTCCCAGCCGAACGATGCCGGCACGACCGCGACCCGGCCGGCAGCCGCAGCGGGCTCCGCGACGGCATGGTCGATCGCGATCTTGTGCAGCGACGGCCACAGGTCACGCATCCGCCGCGGGTCGGCGGCGATGATGCGCAGGCTGTCGACCATGTCGGCGTGGTTGACCGCCAGCAGCTCGAGCAGTGTTGTGGCGCCGACGACGAACATGCCGGCGTTCCAACGGTATTCGCCGGTCGCGAGGTAGCGGGTCGCGGTGTCACGGTCGGGCTTCTCGACGAACTCCTCCACGCGGCGGGCGCTGGGCGCCTCGTCCACCCCGAGCGAGTCTCCGACCTTGATGTAGCCGAAGGCCGTCGAGGGATCGGTCGGCTCGACGCCGATGGTCACGAGCTCGCCACGTCGCGCCAGCGCCGCGGCCTCGGTGACGGCGCGGTGGAATGCCTCGGTGTCGCGGATGACGTGGTCGGCGGCGAACGAGCCGATCACCGCCTCGGGGTCGCGGCGCTCGAGGATCGCGGCGGCGAGCCCGATCGCCGGCATCGAGTCGCGCGGCGAGGGCTCGGCGACGACCGCGTCGTAGCCGAGCATCGGCAGCTGGCGGCGGACTGCGTCCTCGTGGGCGGCGCCCGTCACGACGAGGATGCGGTCGCCGACGAGCGGGGAGAGGCGGTCCCACGTCTCGCGCAGGAGCGACTGGCCCGACCCGGTGAGGTCGTGGAGGAACTTGGGGGAGTGGCGGCGCGAGATCGGCCACAGCCGGGTGCCGGACCCCCCAGCGGGGATGACGGCCCAGAGCCCGGGGATGTCGGTCATGCGCACACCGTACCGATGGGTGGCGCGCGCTCCGGTGGAACGCGCGCGACCGGCGGGTGACGTGGGTGGGCGGGGGACGGCATACGTCCTCGGGCGTATGCCGTCAGGCGTGGATGTCGCGACGGCGCAGGCCTGCCAGCCCTGCCGCCGCCACGGCGGCCGCGACCGCGACGAGCATGACGAGCGGCAGCACGCGCCCCTCCTGGGCCGGCATCGACGGCACGTGGCCGAAGGGGGAGAGGTTCATCATCCAGTCGGGCAGACCGAGCACCGGGACGAGCTCGCTGAGCAGCAGGAAGGTGATGAGGGCAGCCCAGGACAGCCCGGTGAGGCGCGGCACCCAGCCGACGAGCAGCAGCGCCACGGCCACGCAGACCCAGATGGCGGGCACCGTGACGAGAGCTGCCGGCACGAGCCGGCCGACGGACGCCGCGACGTCGCCGGTCCGCTGGGAGTCGGCGGCTCCTGCGACCAGGCCGACGAGGGCCATGACGACGGCCGTCGAGGTGAGGGCGACCAGCAGGTGCGAGACGGCCCAGGCGAGGCGGGATGTCGTCGTGAGCAGCATCTCCGCGCGCAACGAGGTCTCCTCGGTCCGCAGCCGCGTCACGATCGAGATGCCCATGGCGGCGACGGCGAGCGCGATGATGTGCAGCTCGGTCGTGAAGAAGACGTCGATGAGCTCCACCTGTGCGCCTGCTGCCCCCGACAGCTTGCGCAGCAGGTCGAGGGTGGTGTCGGATCCGTTGAGCGACTCGAGGTTCGCGGCGATCGAGCCGACGACCGACCCGATGACGACGGCGCTGACGCCCCAGCCGATCAGGGTGCCGCGCGCGAGCCGCGTCGTCAGCGCGCCGACGCTGCGCATCGAGCCGCGGGGTCGGCCCGGGCGGCTCGGCAGCAGGCCGGCGCCGAGGTCTCGGCGCTCCTGCAGGCGGTAGGCGAGCGCGACGAGCAGCACGAAGGCGGCGAGGCCGAGCCAGAAGGGCCACAGCCGGTTGTCGCCGTAGGGCGAGACCTTCTGGCCCCAGCCGAGCGGCGAGAGCCACGTGAGGAACCGCACCGGGTTGTCGTCGCCGGCGGTGTCGCCCAGGGCGCGCAGCAGGAAGGCGGCCCCGAGGGCGCCGAGGGAGAGGGCGGCCGTGCCGCGGGTGGTCTCGGTGAGCTGGGCCGCGACCGCGGTGATCCCGACCCACGACAACCCCATGACCAGCCAGCAGACCCCGAAGGCGAAGGAGCCGCGGGCATCGAGTCCGACGGCGGCGAGGGACGCGGCGGTGAGCGCGGACGTCGCCACCACCGTCGCGGTGCCGAGGAGGAGCGCGGCGGTCAGCGGTGACCGGCGTTCGATGGCGCCGGCGCCGAGCAGCTCGAGCCGGCCGGCCTCCTCCTCGGTGCGGGTGTGCCGCCGCACGACGATGTACGCGAGCAGGCACACGAAGACGCCACCGAGCAGCACCGACTTGAAGACGGCGAAGGAGTCGAGCGTCAGGCTGGTCATCGGGCCGTAGAGCGCGACGCTGGCCGGGTTGGCCACGAGCGGGCGGATGATCTCCAGCGCGCTCGACAGGCTGGGGTAGAGGTCGATCGTGGCCTGGGCCGACCCCGCGGCGAAGGCCACGAGCGCGAGCACGCTGACGGGGATGAGCAGGCGGTCGCGGCGCGAGGCGAGGCGCAGGAGCGACCCGGTGCCGGCGAAGGTGCTCATCGCGTCGTCGCCGCCTCGGCCGCCGAGCTGGGTCCAGCCGAACTGCCTTGTGCTGCAGCGGGTCTGGCGCGGTACTGGTCCATGAAGAGCTCTTCGAGCGTCGGGGGAGCGCTCGTGAGGGTCTTGATGCCGTGCTGACCCAGAAGGGCGAGCAGCTGGCCGAGGTGCTGGGTCTCGACGGCGCACACGACGTGGTGGTCGGCGACCGAGACGTCGGCGAGCCCGGGCACCGCGTGCAGCTGGTCGGCGCTGATGGGCCGCTCGAGCGTCCCCTCCACGGTGGTGCGCGACAGGTGGCGCAGCTGCTCCAGCGTGCCGGACTCGACGTTGCGCCCCTCGCGGATGATGCTCACGCGGTCGCACAGCGACTCCACCTCGCTGAGGATGTGGCTCGACAGCAGGATCGTCGTGCCCTGCCGGCGGCGCTCGCGCGCGGCCTCCTGGAACACGGCCTCCATGAGCGGGTCGAGGCCCGAGGTGGGCTCGTCGAGGATGAGCAGCTCGACGTCCGACGACAGGGCCGCGACGAGCGCGACCTTCTGCCGGTTGCCCTTGGAGTAGGAGCGGCCCTTCTTCGTCGGGTCGAGGTCGAAGCGTTCGAGCATGTCGGCACGGCGCTTCTCGTCGAGCCCGCCGCGGAGCTTGCCGAGCAGGTCGATCACCTCGCCCCCGGTGAGGTTGGGCCAGAGCGCGACGTCGCCGGGCACGTAGGCGAGGCGACGGTGAAGGGTCTCGACCTCGCGCCGCGGGTCGCCGCCGAGCAGCGTGGCGGTGCCGCCGTCGGAGCGGAGCAGGCCGAGCAGGATGCGGATCGTCGTCGACTTGCCGGCGCCGTTCGGCCCGAGGAAGCCGTGGATCTCTCCGGCCGACACCTCGAGGTCGAGTCCGTCGAGGGCGACCGTGCGGCCGAACGTCTTGCGCAGGTCGTGGACCTGGATCGCGGAGGTCATGAGTTCGACGGTACACAGGATTCACGTTTTCCTGAATACTATGAGCGCAAGACGCAGCCGACCGACGAAGGAGTGACGATGGGTGATCGCGACGAGCGAGCCGTGGCCGCCTACGTCGAGCGCTTCGGCAACGTGCTGACCGAGGCCGGCATGCCTCGGCTCGCGTCGCGGGTCTTCGCGCAGCTGCTCGCCGACGACGACGGCCGCATGACCGCCCTCGAGCTCACCGAGGCGCTGGACGTCAGCCCTGCCGCCGTGTCCGGCGCGGTCCAGTACCTGACGCAGACCCACCTCATCGGCAAGGAGCGCGAGCGCGGCTCGCGGCGCGACGTCTACGTCGTGCACCTCGACGCCTGGCACGACGCGATGCTGAGCCGCGACCGCCTGCTCAGCCAGATGGAGTCCTCGGTCCGGTCCGGGCTCGACGCCGTCGGGGGCGTCGGCAGCGCTGCCGGGCGCCGGCTCGCCGTGTCGGTGGAGTTCCTCGACCACATCGCCCGCGAGATGGCCACCATGCACGCGAGCTGGGAGCGCCGCCGCGCCCAGATCACCGCCGACTGGCCCGTCGACCCCTGACCCGTCGACCCCTGACCCGTCGAAAGGCCGACGTATGCCGCCTCACCGGGCCCCGACGCCACCCTGGTCCAGGAGCCCGCCCGGCGGCATACGCCCTCGGTGACGTGAGATCGGCGACGTTCGTCACGCGGGGGGCGGGCGCCGACCCGGGCGCCGATACGCTCGGCACCATGGCTGACAGCACTGGCGCGCGCTCCGAGTCCGACCTGCCCATCGAGCCTGTCTACGACGCCTCGGCGCTCGCCGGCTTCGACCCCGAGGCCAAGCTCGGCGCCCCTGGCAGCTACCCCTTCACCCGCGGCGTCTACCCGTCGATGTACACCGGCCGGCCGTGGACGATGCGCCAGTACGCCGGATTCGGCACGGCCAAGGAGAGCAACGAGCGCTACCACCAGCTCGTCAAGGCGGGCACCGGCGGCCTGTCGGTCGCCTTCGACCTGCCGACCCAGATGGGCTACGACTCCGACGAGGCGATCGCGCACGGCGAGGTCGGCAAGGTCGGCGTCGCGATCGACAGCCTCGACGACATGCGCACGCTCTTCGACGGGCTGCCGCTCGACAAGATCTCCACGTCGATGACGATCAACGCGCCCGGCTCGACGTTGCTCCTGCTCTACCAGCTCGTCGCAGAGGGGCAGGGCGTGGCGGGCGACCAGCTCACGGGCACGATCCAGAACGACGTGCTCAAGGAGTACATCGCCCGCGGCACCTACATCTACCCGCCGCGCGAGTCGCTGCGCCTCATCGCGGACGTCTTCGCCTACTGCCACAAGGAGATGCCGCGCTGGAACACCATCTCCATCAGCGGCTACCACATGGCCGAGGCCGGCGCGACGCCCGTGCAGGAGATCGCGTTCACCCTCGCCAACGCCATCGAGTACGTCCGCGCCGCCCAGGCCGCCGGGCTGCACGTCGACGACTTCGCGCCCCGGCTCTCCTTCTTCTTCGTCGCCCGCACGACGCTGCTCGAGGAGGTCGCGAAGTTCCGTGCGGCCCGACGCATCTGGGCGCGGATCATGAAGGAGGACTTCGGCGCCCAGAACCCGAAGTCGATGATGCTGCGCTTCCACACCCAGACGGCCGGCGTGCAGCTCACCGCCCAGCAGCCCGAGGTCAACCTCGTCCGCGTCGCCCTCCAGGGCCTCGGCGCGGTGCTCGGCGGCACGCAGTCGCTGCACACGAACAGCTTCGACGAGGCGATCGCGCTCCCCACCGAGAAGGCCGCGCGCCTCGCGCTGCGCACCCAGCAGGTCATCGCCTACGAGACCGACGTGACGAAAACCGTTGACCCGTTTGCCGGTTCGTACGTCGTCGAGTCGATGACCGACGAGATCGAGGCCGCCGTGCTCGACCTCATCCAGCAGGTCGAGGACAAGGGCGGGGCCGTCGCGGCGATCGAGCAGGGCTTCCAGAAGTCCGAGATCGAGCGTTCCGCCTACCGCGTGCAGCTCGAGATCGACGGCGGCGAGCGCACCGTCGTCGGCGTCAACCGCTTCACCCTCGACCAGGAGGACCACTACGAGCCGCTGCGGGTCGACCCCACGATCGAGGCCGACCAGCGGGCCCGCCTCGAGGCCCTGCGCGCCGACCGCGACCAGGCGGCCGTCGACGCCGCTCTCACCCGGCTGCAGGAGGCAGCCCGTGGCACGGAGAACGTGCTCTACCCGATGAAGGAGGCGCTCGCGGCCCGGGCCACCGGCGGCGAGGTGGCCCACGCGCTGCGCGAGGTCTGGGGCACCTACCAGCCCCGCGAGACCTTCTGACCCACACGGCATACGCCCGCGTATGCCGTGTGCCTGACCCGACGGACCGCCACGACTTCCGCGCCGGCCGGGTCCTGAGCATGGCTAGGAGGCGGTCGACAGGTTCGTGGCGGTCGGTCGGCGCACGGCGACGGTCTCGCGCAGTGCATCGAGCACGTAGTCGGGTTCGAACATCACCTCGTCCCACGTGAATCGGAGCACCACCCAGCCACGTGCTCCCAGCCCCGTGTAGCGCCGGCAGTCGCGCTTCAACGCGTCCCGGGTGCCATGGTTTTCGAAACCCTCGGCCTCGATCACGATGCGCAACGCCGGGTCGGCAAGGTCCACCCGGGCGAAGAAGCCGCGCCCCTTGACGACGTGCTGGGTCACGACGCCGAGTCCCTCGACCTGCAGGCACAGGGCGCGCAGCACCGACTCGAACGGGTTGGCGGCTCCGCGGTCCACGTGCTGCAGCACCCTCGCGACCTTCCGCCGCAGCCGCTGAGTTAATCGCAGCGCCAGGTCTCGGACGGTGAGCGGCGACAGGCCGGCACGCCACGAGGAGTCGGCCACGGCGAGCGCCTCGTCGAACGGCAGGTCGAGGCAGCAGTCGATGACGGTTCGCGCGGGGCTGGTCACCCACCCGTCGACGATCTCCTCCGCGGCCAGGTCTCTCCAGTGGCGCACCACCCCGGTCCGCGCCGGCGCGCGCAGCTTGCGGCCTCGCGGCAGCGTGACGTGGGCGAGGTCAGGCTCGTGCTTGACCGCCCATCCCCAGTGGAGGGCGGCCGTGAGGTGGGACGCCGTCGCACTGAGCCCTTCGGCCGTGACGCGTGCGGCCAGCAGGCTGGACAGTCCGTAGCGGCCCCGCCCCAGACGGATGACGCTTCCGTCAGCGAGTGCGCATCGCAGCTGCCGTCGGCGCACGACCGGCCGCAGCTGCGACCAGCGCGCGGTGCCACCGCACTGCGCCAGAACCGTGGCGACGTCCATGGCGTCAGGCTGCCCGAGCGAGCCGTGGCCGGGTCGGGGTCTTCCACAGGACCGACGGACCGCCACCACGACGGACCTCCCGGATGGTCGCGCACGAAGCACGCGGCATACCTCGGCTCGTGGCGGTCCGTCGGTTCTCCAGCCGGAACGAGGGACCGCGCCGCGACCGAGGCGTATGCCGTCCGGCCGGGATCGCCGTCCCTAGCTGGGTCGGGCGCCCACCCGGGCGGCTGCGGCGCTCCCGGCGGCGACCCCGGAACGCAGCGCCGAAGCGCGGTCCTCGCCGCGCAGCCAGGCCGACAGCAGGCCGGCGTTGAAGGCGTCGCCGCACCCGGTGGCGTCGACGTTCTCGACGTGGGGCGCCTCGGTGGAGACGTCGACGCTGTGGCCGACCCACCGCGCGCCCGCCGCGCCGTAGGTGGCGACGACCTCGCTCGCGTGCTCGAGGATCTTGCCCATCCCGCCGAGCGCCGCGACCTCGCTCTCGTTGGGCAGCAGCAGGTCCACGCCGGACACCCACGACAGGAACGTGCCGGCGCCCTCGCGCTCGATGAGCGCCGGCGACTGCGGGTCGACCGACGTCGACCACCCGAGCTCACGGGCCTGGCGCAGCGACTCCAGCCCGGCCGCTCGCGACCCCGCGTCGAAGAGCACGTAGCCACTGAGGTGCAGGTGCGGTCGTGGCCCGTCGGCCGGGAGCCCCAGCGACGCGAGGTCGACGTCGTCCACCGAGAACGCCTTGTTGGCGCCGCGGTCGGGGAACATCGTGCGGTCGCCGTGGGCGTCGAGCAGGATCACGACCATGCACGTGGGCAGCGTCGGGTCGACGGCGAAGGCGCACGTCACACCCGAGCCCTCGAGCTCTCGTCGGCACGTCGACCCCGCGGCGTCCGCACCGACGCGGGCCACGAGTGTCACCGATGCCCCGAGCCCGGCGAGCCACGACGCCGAGTTGCCGCCGGCGCCACCGGGCACGAGCGTGACGGCCGAGGGCGTGTCGGAGTGCCACTGGATCTCGCCGGTGGGCCTCGTGATGACGTCGAGCCCGACGTCCCCGACCACGACGACCGGACGAGCGGTCATGCCTGCAGGTCCCGGTCGCCACCCGGACCCGAGAGCCGTGCGACCTCGGCGGCGACCTCGCCGGCCAGCCGGGCGTTGGCGAGCACGAGCTCGACGTTCGCGCGGAGCGACTCGCCACCGGAGTTGTCGTGGAAGAACTCGAGCAGGCGGGGTGTCACGTCCTTGCCGTGCACGCCCTCGCGCTCGAGCAGCGCCAGGCCCTCGGCGACGAGGCGGTCGTGCAGCTCGCGGTCGACCTGCCGGTCGGCGGGCAGCGGGTTCGCAAGGACGACGCCGGCGGCGTCGGTGCCGAGCCGGTCGCGCGCGACGACGACCCGCGCGGCCTCCTCTGCCGACTCCACCCGCCACGGCACGGGCTGGCCCGAGTCCGAGAGGTAGAAGCCCGGAAAGGCGTCGGTGCGGTAGCCGAGCACCGGCACCGACAGTGTCTCGAGGGTCTCGAGGGTGCCGGCCACGTCGAGGATCGACTTCACCCCGGCGCACACGACGAGGACGGGGGTCGAGGCGATGACGCCGAGGTCGGCCGACACGTCGAACGTCTCGGAGGCGCCCCGGTGCACGCCGCCGAGGCCGCCGGTCGCGAAGACGCGGATGCCGGCGAGGTTGGCCAGGGCCGAGGTCGACGCCACCGTCGTGGCACCCGACCGCCCCAGCGCCGTTGCGACGCCCACGTCGCGCACCGACAGCTTCGCGATGTCGGGATCGGTGCACACGCGCTCGACCTCGGTCGCGCCGAGGCCGATGTGCACCACGCCGTCGAGCACCGCGATCGTCGCGGGCACCGAGCCGCCTGCGCGCACGGCGTCCTCGATCTGTGCCGCGATCTCGATGTTGTCGGGGTGGGGGAGCCCGTGCGCGAGGATGGTCGACTCGAGGGCGACGACACCGACGCCGGCGTCCAGGGCGTCACGCACGTCCTCGTGCACGACGACGAGATCTGACGACGGCAGGTGCGGCAGGTGCGGCAGGTGCGCAGACATGGCGGCCACCCTAGTGACGCAAGGCGCCCCGGCCGCTGCGGGGGCAGGCCGCGCACTCCCGCATCCCCGGCAGCGCGTAGATGAAGCAGCACGACACCCGCGTCGGCTCCGGCCCGACGCCCTCGCCGGCGGCGCCGTGCGCGAGCCGCACGGCGGTGTCCCACATGTCCGACACGACGCCCCACCGCTGCCGCGAGCTCATCTTGACGTCGGGGGCGTATGCCGTCACGACCTCCGACACGAGCCCGAGGTATGCCGTCCGGCAGAGCTCCAGACGCCGGGCCGGGTCGGCCTCGGCCGTGAGGGACGTGCGGTCCGGCACGACGACGACCCGGTGGGGGTTGAGACCGACCGCGAGCTCGAAACCCAGCCCGGCAGGCGACGGCGCAAGGACCCAGGGACCGAGCGCGGCGGCATACGCAAGGGGAGTGGCGGCGACCTCGCACCACCACTGCAGCACGAAGGCCGCCGGCACGTGCGGCCGCACCGGGACCCCGTGGCGCTGCGACATCTGTCCGCCGAGCGCGTCGCGCCACGGCCGCAGCGGGTCCGAGCCGGCGCGCACGTGGGCGAGCACGTCGCCGAACCACACCGTGGCGGGCGAGCCGGCGCAGGTGGCGGTGGTGAAGGGGAGGGCGCGGTCGACCCGGCCGACGACGTGCCGCACGGCGTCCGCACCGAGGGATGCGTCGAGGGTGGCGTCGACCCGATCGTGCTGTCGCTCGACCTCCACGCGGTCCCCTCCCGCCTCGCCGTCGCCACCGGTTCGGCGGGGACCGCGACCATCCTCTCGCTAGAATCCCGTGCTCGTGACCGACCGCTCCCTCTCGCTGCCCTTCGAGGCCGTCGCCCGAACCGTCCAGCAGCACGCCCAGGAGCTCGTCACGATCCGCCGCGACCTGCACACCCACCCCGAGCTCGGCCGCGGCGAGGTGCGCACCACCGCAGTGGTCGCCGAGCGCCTCGAGCGCGCGGGCATCGCCGTGCGCCGGCTGCGCGGCACGGGTCTCGTCGCCGACCTCGGCGCCCCCGAGCCCGAGCACCGCATCGCGCTGCGCGCCGACCTCGACGCGCTGCCGATCCGCGAGCAGACCGGGCTCGACTTCGCCTCGCAGACCGACGGTGTCAGCCACTCGTGCGGGCACGACGTGCACACGAGCGCCCTGCTCGGCGCGGCCCTCGCGCTCAAGGCGACCGAGAGCCGCCTCGTCGACGCCGGCATCGGTGCGCGCCTCGTCTTCCAGCCCGCCGAGGAGCTGATGCCCGGCGGCGCCGAGGACGTCGTCGCGCAGGACGGGCTCGTCGGCGTCGACCGCATCTTCGCGCTGCACTGCGACCCCAATCTCGACGCGGGCCAGGTCGGCCTGCGCGTAGGCGCCATCACCGCGGCCGCCGACCAGGTCGAGGTGACCCTCTCGGGCCGCGGCGGCCACACGTCACGGCCGCACCTGACGCAGGACCTCACGTACGCCCTCGCGAAGGTCGTCACCGACGTGCCGGCCGTGCTGTCGCGCCGTCTCGACCCCCGCGCGGGCGCCGCGCTCGTCTGGGGCTCCATCCACTCCGGCGGCGCGCACAACGTCATCCCGGCCTCGGGCAAGGTCGGCGGCACGCTGCGCATGCTCGACGCCGGCATCTGGGAGGGCGTCGAGCGCCTCCTCGAGGCCGTGGTGCACGAGGTCGTCAGGCCGTATGCCGTCCAGGCCGAGGTGTCGATCACCAAGGGCGTGCCGCCCGTCGTCAACGACGCCGGCTGCATCGACGCGCTGACCGCGGCGGTGACCGGCACGGGCGCCTTCGTGGCGCCGACCCCGCAGTCCCTCGGCGGCGAGGACTTCGCGTGGTACCTCACCCACATCCCGGGCGCGATGGCCCGCCTGGGCACCCGCTCGCCGGGAGGCCCGACCTACGACCTGCACCGCGGCGACCTCGTCATCGACGAGGGCGCGATCGTCGTCGGAGCCCGCACTCTGGCCGGTGTCGTGTTCTCCGCGGCGGCCCAGCTGGCCGGCACGCCGGCCCTCGGCGGCGTCTCTCCGCTGAGCGCGGTCGCGGATCGATAACACTTCCTGCGACTTGCGTTGAGGCGCTCAGATCTTGTCGTGGCGGGGTCTACAGTTCCGTGCTATCTGGGCCGATGTCGTCGTCGGCCCGTCGGACTGAAGGAGAGCGCCTTGCGTTCACATGTGAAGTTGAGTGCGGTCGTCGCGGCCGGACTGGTCGCCGCACTCGCTGGCTGTGGTGGGTCCACCGGCCCGTCCACCGGCTCCGGCGGCGGCGGGGGCACGAACACCGCCGCCTCGGGCGACTGCTCGAGCGCTGAGGTGTTCTGCGTCGGCCTCGTGACCGACGTCGGCAAGGTCGACGACAAGGGCTTCAACCAGGCCGCCTGGGAGGGCGTCGAGCAGGTCAAGGGCGAGCTGGGCGCGCAGACGAAGTTCGTCGAGACGACCGACCCCAAGGACTACGCGAAGAACATCAAGCAGTTCACCGACGCGAAGTACGACGTCATCGTCACCGTCGGCTTCCTCATGGGTGACGCGACCCGCGCCGCGGGCAAGCAGTACCCCAACACCAAGTTCATCGGCTTCGACCAGTTCCAGGCCGACCCGGTCGTCCCGAACGTCACGGGCCTGATCTTCCACGAGGACCAGGCGGGCTACGCCGCCGGCTACCTCGCCGGTCTCATGACGAAGTCGAACAAGATCGGCGTCGTCCTCGGCCAGGAGATCCCGCCGACCCAGGCGTACGCCGCCGGCTACGAGAACGGCGCCAAGGCCGCCAACCCGTCCGTCACGGTCTCGAAGGTCTACCACCCGGCCGGCAACACCGCCTTCAACGACCCCGTGTGGGGTGCCGGTGAGGCCAAGAAGATGCTCGCGCAGGGCGCGGACTTCATCTTCGGTGCCGGTGGCAACACGGGCAACGGCGCGCTCCAGGAGGCCGCGAAGACGGCCGGCGCCGGCGACAAGATCTTCTGCATCGGTGTCGACCTCGACCAGTGGGACACCCTGCCGGCCGCGCACCCGTGCCTGATCACCTCGGCCGAGAAGCACGAGAAGGACGGCATCGGCGAGCTGCTCAAGCAGATCAAGAGCAACACGATCAAGCCGGGCAACTTCTTCGGCACCGCCGGCATCTCCGCCTTCCACGACTTCGACAGCAAAGTCCCGGCCGACGTGAAGACCAAGGTCGCCGACATCGTCAAGAAGCTCGAGGACGGCTCGCAGGCGACGGGCTACAAGGCGGGCTGACCCGCAACCGAATGACCCCCGACGGGGTGGGCACTAGAGTCCCGTCATGACGAAAGTCGAGCGGGTGCTCCACAGGGGCACCCGCTCGACGTCGTTCTGCGCCGGTGAGACGGCGTGCACCACAGACACAGGTCCAGACAAGGAGTCGAGAGGTCCGAGATGGCCGATCCGAGAGATGAGCCGTCAGGCGCCGACCACGGCGCCGTGACCACGCAGCCGACCACGGAGGCGACACCGCCGCCGGTCGTGCCCGAGCGCGGCGCACCGCCGCCACCCACCGGAGTTCTGGGACTCCTCGTCCGCGAGCAGTCGATCATCGTGCCCCTCGTGGCCGTGGTGGCGGCGCTCGCCATCGGCGCGGTCCTGATCCGCGCCCAGGGCGTCAACCCCACGTTCGCGTACGAGACGCTCTTCAAGTACTCCTTCCTGACGGCGGACGGCCTGCAGGGCACCTTCGAGAAGATGGTGCCGCTGATCCTCTGCGGTCTCGCGGTCGTCATCCCGCTCCGCGTCGGCCTCTTCAATATCGGCGCGCAGGGCCAGCTCATGGCCGGCGCCATCGCCGCCGCCGCCACCGCGCACGCCGTGCGCGAGGCGCCGGGCGTCGTCGTCGCGATCGTCGCGATGGTCGCCGGCATCCTCGCCGGTGCGATGTGGGCCTCGATCGCCGGCGCTCTCAAGGCGACCCGCGGCGTCCACGAGGTCATCTCGACGATCATGCTCAACTCGATCGCCGCGGGCCTCATCGACTACCTCGTCAACGGCCCCCTCAAGGACCCCTCGTCGGCCTACCCGGCGTCCTTCCCGGCGCCCGAGGCCTCCCGCTTCGTGCCGCTGGGCGTCGTGCCGATCGGCCTGCCGATCGCGCTCGTGCTCGCGCTCGCCGTCGCGTGGATGCTGCGCCGCACGACCCTCGGGTTCCAGTTCGAGACGATCGGTCGCAACCGTCACGCCGCCTCGTACGCCGGCATCAAGCTGAGCGGGATGATCGTCCTCGCGATGGCGATCGCCGGTGGCCTCGCCGGGCTCGCCGGCTCGGTCGAGTACCTGGGGATCGACCCGTACCGCTACCAGGACGGCATCGCCGGGTCGCTCGGCTTCGACGGCATCACCATCGCCCTGCTGGCGCGTTCCAGTCCGCTCGGCACCATCCCCGCGGCGCTGCTCGTCGGCGCCCTGCGTGCCGGATCGTCGAACCTCATGTTCAACACCGGCATCCAGCCCGAGATCGTCGACATGCTCCTCGCGATCACGCTGCTGCTCGTGTCGCTGCCGATCATCGCCAAGCTGATCTTCCGCCGGCACACCGCCAAGTCCTCCGCGCTCGCGACGAGCTGGGGGTCCTGACATGGAGTGGCTCAAGCGCAACCAGGTCGCGGCCGGCTCGATCGTCGTCCTGCTCGTCGCCGCCTTCATCTTCCACGCCGTCAACGAGAACGTCGCGACGTCGATGTTCAAGGGCGCGTGGTTCTTCGCCGTGCCCCTCGTGCTCGGCGCCCTCACGGGCGTCGTCGGCGAACGGTCCGGCGTGGTCAACATCGGCATCGAGGGCCAGATGCTCGTCGCCGCCTTCGCCGCCTTCTTCTCCGCGGCGGCGAGCGGCTCGCTCGTCGTCGGCATCCTGGTCGGCATGGCCGCGGGCATCGTCATGGGTGCCTTCCTGGCCCTGACCACGGTCAAGGGCCTGATGGACCAGATCATCGCCGGTGTCGTCATCAACATCGTCGCGACCGGCCTCACGTCGTTCTTCTACCGGCCCGGCAAGGTCCTGTCGTCGAACATGCCGCAGTGGGACATCCCGCTGCTGTCGCAGATCCCGCTCATCGGCGACGTGTTCTTCCAGACCGGCCCGATCGCGCTGTTCGCGCTCCTGTCCGTCCCGGTCGTGCACTTCGCGCTGTTCCGCACCCGGTGGGGCCTGCGCACCCGGTCCATCGGCGAGTACCCATCGGCCGCTGACACCGCCGGCATCGACGTGATCCGGATGCGCCTGGTCAACGTCACCATCGGCGGCATCTTCGCCGGTGCGGCCGGCGCCTTCCTCTCCATGGAGGCGACGGCCGGCTTCGAGCGCGGCATGACGGCCGGGCGAGGC
This sequence comes from Terrabacter sp. 28, assembly GCA_000955875.1. Classification (GTDB taxonomy): domain Bacteria; phylum Actinomycetota; class Actinomycetes; order Actinomycetales; family Dermatophilaceae; genus Terrabacter. The sequence goes on along the minus strand of JYOE01000003.1, from coordinate 4,246 downwards.
TTCCTCGCGCTCGCCATCCTCATCTTCGGCGGGTGGCGACCGCTCCGCGTCTTCGCGGCAGCGCTGTTCTTCGGCTTCACCAACGCGCTCGCCTCGCAGCTGCAGGGCGTCATCAACATCCCGCAGCAGTTCATCACCCTCCTGCCCTACCTGCTGACCCTCGTCGTGCTGGCGGTCGCCGCCGGCCGCGTGCGGGCGCCGGGAGCCGTCGGGCAGCCGTTCGTGAAGGGAGAGGGCTCGTGAGCCAGCCCACCGCAACGGTCCAGCACGAGGCGCAGCAGGAGGCCGAGCGGCTGCTCGACATCGCCGGGCTGTCCAAGTCCTTCGGCACCGTCCGGGCCAACCGCGACATCAGCCTGCACGTCCGACGGGGCGAGATCGTCGCCCTGCTCGGTGAGAACGGTGCCGGCAAGTCGACGCTGGTCAAGCAGATCTTCGGCCTGGTCAAGCCCGACGGGGGCACGATCACGATCAAGGGCGACGCCTCGCCGGTCAAGGACCCCCGCGACGCCATCCGCCGCGGCATCGGCATGGTGCACCAGCACTTCCAGCTGGTGCCGGTCATGACGGTGGCCGAGAACATGGTCCTCGGCCACGAGACGACGAGCCGGGGCGTCCTCGACATCGAGGGCGCTCGCAAGCTCGTGCGCGAGCTCTCGGCCAAGCACGGCCTGAAGGTCGATCCCGACGCCGAGGTCGAGGACCTCCCCGTCGGCACGCAGCAGCGCGTGGAGATCCTCAAGGCGCTCTCGCGCCGCGTCGACCTGCTCATCCTCGACGAGCCCACGGCGGTGCTCACTCCCCAGGAGACCGACGAGCTGCTCTCGGTCATGAAGGAGCTGGCGGCGGGCGGCACGTCGATCGTCTTCATCACCCACAAGCTGCGCGAGGTGCTCGCCGCCGCCGACCGTGTCTACGTGCTGCGCCAGGGCGCCGTCGTCGGTGAGGTGGCCACGGCCGACACCGACGCGCGTGGCCTGGCCACGATGATGGTCGGTCGCGACGTCGTGCTGCGCGTCGACAAGGACGAGGCGACGCCCGGCGACGAGGTGCTGTCGATCAAGGACCTCGTCGTCCTCGACGACCGCAACCTGCGGGCCGTCGACGGCTTCTCGCTCGACGTCCGAGCCGGCGAGATCGTCGGCGTGGCCGGTGTCGAGGGCAACGGCCAGCGCGAGCTCGTGGAAGCCATCGCCGGCATGCGGCCGCCGCAGTCCGGCCGCATCGACCTGCTCGGCAAGGACATCACCAAGGCGAACCCCCACGACACGCACGTCGCGGGTGTCGGCCACATCCCCGAGGACCGCGAGCGACACGGCCTCGTCGCCTCGTACTCGCTCGCTGACAACCTCGTGCTCAACCGGTTCTCGGAGAAGCCGTTCGCGAACGGGTTCGTGCGCGACTTCGACGAGGTGCGCAAGAACGCCGAGTCGCTCTTCCAGGAGTTCGACATCCGGGCCGCCGGCGTGACCGCCATGGCGGGCTCGCTCTCGGGCGGCAACAAGCAGAAGGTCGTCGTCGCGCGAGAGATGAGCTTCGGGCCCAAGCTGCTCATGGCGGCCCAGCCGACCCGCGGAGTCGATGTCGGCTCCATCGAGTTCATCCACCGCCGCATCGTCGCCGCCCGCGACGAGGGCGCCGCGGTGCTGCTCGTGTCCGCCGAGCTCGACGAGGTGCTCTCGCTCGCCGACCGCATCGCCGTCATCCACGGCGGCAAGGTCGTCGCCGAGATGCCCGGCAGCGACGCCGACCGCACCGAGATCGGCCGGCTCATGGCGGGTGACCACTAGGTGCCACCCGTGTCCGAGGGAGCCGTTCCCGAAGCCACCGCACCCGCCGGGTCACCGACCACCCAGCCGTATGCCGCCCAGCCAGCAGGGCGGCATACGGCCGGGGTCGGGCCGGCGGGGTCCGACGACGCCCCCGTGGCCGCCGGGGCGCACGTCGACTGGGAGTCGCTGCGCGTGCGCGCGGTCGAGCTCATGGAGCGTGCGTACGCGCCCTACTCGCACTTCCGGGTCGGTGTGGCCGGGCTCGTGGGCGACGGCCGGGTCGTCGCCGGCTGCAACGTCGAGAACGCCGCCTACGGCGTGACGCTCTGCGCCGAGTGCGGCATGGTGTCCGAGCTGCACGCCACGGGCGGTGGTCTCCTCACGGCCGTCTACTGCGTCGGCGGCGACGGTCAGGCCCTCATGCCGTGCGGCCGGTGCCGACAGCTGCTGTGGGAGAACGGTGGCCCGGACTGCCTGCTCATGACGCCCGAGGGGGTGCTGCCGATGTCGGCGGTGCTGCCCCAAGCGTTCGGTCCCGACAACCTGCGTCGCGCCGAGGGCTGAACGCACCCGTCGGTGGTCCGGGCGCGGTCGCGCTGGGACATGATGGTCCGGTGAGCGAAGCCTTCGATGCCGTAGACGTCATTTCCGCCAAGCGCGACCGGGCCGAGCTGTCCGACGCCCAGATCGATTGGGTCATCGACGCCTACACCCGAGGCGTCGTCGCCGAGGAGCAGATGTCTGCGCTCGCGATGGCGATCTACCTCAACGGCATGAACCCCCGTGAGATCGCGCGGTGGGCCGACGCGATGATCCGCTCCGGCGAGCGGCTCGACTTCTCGGGCCTCTCGCGCCCGACGAGCGACAAGCACTCGACCGGGGGAGTGGGCGACAAGATCACCCTCCCGCTGGCCCCGATCGTGGCCGCGTGCGGGGTCGCGGTGCCGCAGCTCTCCGGTCGCGGCCTCGGCCACACCGGTGGCACCCTCGACAAGCTCGAGTCCATCCCCGGGTGGCGCGCCGACGTCACGAACGAGCAGATGATGCGCCAGCTCGAGGACGTCGGCGCCGTGATCTGCGCCGCGGGCACGGGGCTCGCCCCCGCCGACAAGAAGCTGTACGCCTTGCGCGACGTCACGGGCACCGTGTCCTGCGTGCCCCTCATCGCCACCTCGATCATGAGCAAGAAGATCGCCGAGGGCACGGGCTCGCTCGTGCTCGACGTCAAGGTCGGCTCGGGCGCGTTCATGAAGGAGCTGGAGCAGGCGCGCGAGCTCGCCGAGACCATGGTGCGGCTGGGCAAGGACGCCGGCGTGCACACGGTGGCGCTGCTCACCAACATGGAGACCCCGCTCGGGCTCACGGCCGGCAACGCCCTCGAGGTGCGCGAGTCCGTCGAGGTGCTCGCCGGTGGCGGGCCCGGCGACGTCATCGAGCTGACGCTGGCTCTGGCCCGCGAGATGGTGGCCGGCGCCGGCAAGGACGACGTCGACCCTGCCGACGTGCTCGCTGACGGGCGCGCCATGGACGTCTGGCGACGCATGATCCGCGCGCAGGGGGGCGACCCGGACGCAGAGCTGCCCACGGCGAAGGAGACGCACCAGGTGCTCGCTCCGGCCGACGGGGTGCTCGTCCAGCTGGACGCGCTCGCTGTGGGTGTCGCCGCCTGGAGGCTCGGCGCCGGCCGGGCGCGCAAGGAGGACCCGGTCCAGGCCGGCGCCGGCGTCGAGCTGCACCACAAGCCCGGCGCGACGGTGCGTGGGGGCGAGCCGCTGATGACGCTCCACACCGACGAGCCGGAGCGGTTCGCCCGTGCGCTCGAGGCGCTCGAGGGTGGCTTCACCATCGCACCTGAGGGGTCGCGGCCCGACCTGCCGCCGATCGTCATCGACCGCGTGTCCTGAGTCGACGTTTCCGCAGGTCAGTGGCCTTCGGGGCCGGTGAGCGGAGGATGTGAGCAGGCGGATTTGTGTCATCCGCGAGGGCTCGGTTAATGTTCTCTTCGTCAGCCCGACAGGGAGGAACGGACGCCACCGCGGCGGTGAGAGATCACCGAGCGAAGCTGGCCGGTCCCGGGGCTGAACGAGAACGGTCCGAAGCACTCCGGTTGATCCGGTAAGGTTTCGGACGGCCCTGGAGCCGAGACCCGAGTGATCGGGACGGTTTCGATGGGCAGAACCGCTGATTCCAAGCGGGTCGATCCGGACGGTCTGAAGGCTGGTTCGCGGGTTTGACTCCCAAGCTTGAGGCGGGTAAGTTTGAAGGGTTGCCCCGGAGGCCTCCTCGTGGAGGTGGTTGATGGTGTGTGTCCGATTCTTGAGAACTCAACAGCGTGTCAAAAATCGATGCCAATTACCTCGTCCCGAGGCGCGGCACGGCCACTCGATAGCGGGTGGGTGTGTGGTGTCTTGGACGAATTATCCTTTGGTTGAATTGAACTTCTAGCTTTTTGAGCTGGTTGTTCGACTTCAGTC
>JYOE01000028.1 GCA_000955875.1 Terrabacter sp. 28 | reverse complement strand
ACTCAAGCAGATATGCAGAACACCAGTTCGACTGTTTGGGAAGAAGGTCAGCGAGCCTGTGGATCACGAATCCGACTGCACGACAGCCCGATAGGCCCAACGCGACCGGGAGTGCGCCCCCGGGTGAGCGGGTCGGTGCGTCCACGATGAGGACACGCGCTCCCACCTGCCGGACGCGCGTACGTAGACTCGCGAGTAGGTCATGAGTGCCAGCGCCAAGCCCCGGCTCGCTGGCCGGCAACCCTCCCACCGCGGCGGGGTGCCCCGGGTGAGGACCTGGCCCGTCGACGCCATCCGGCGCTCGGGCAAGCGCGGAGAGCTCCTCTCCCGCACCGACCCGTCGGTGCGCCGGCCCCATCACCCGTCACGGGCCCGGTCATCGACACGACTGAGGAAGAGCACACGAGAGATGACCGAGCCCAACTGGTCCTTCGAGACCAAGCAGATCCACGCCGGCCAGAGCGCCGACAGTGCCACCGGGGCGCGCGCCCTGCCGATCTACCAGACCACGAGCTACGTCTTCAACGACACGGACCACGCGGCGAACCTGTTCGGGCTCAGGGAGTTCGGCAACATCTACACGCGCATCATGAACCCGACGACCGACGTCGTGGAGCAGCGCATCGCCGCTCTCGAGGGCGGCGTGGGCGCGCTCCTCGTCGCGTCGGGCCAGTCGGCCACCACCTTGGCCCTGCTCAACCTCGCCGAGGCCGGTGACCACATCGTCGCGTCGCCGAGCCTCTACGGCGGCACGGTGAACCTGCTGAAGTTCACCCTGCCCAAGCTCGGCGTCCAGGTGAGCTTCGTCGAGGACCCGACGTCGATCGACTCCTGGCGCGCGGCCGTGCGGCCCAACACCAAGGCGTTCTTCGGCGAGACGATCGCCAACCCCAAGGCCGAGGTGCTCGACATCGAGGCCGTGGCCGGTCTCGCCCACGAGGTCGGAGTGCCGCTCGTCGTCGACAACACCATCGCGACCCCGTACGTCATCCGCCCGATCGAGTGGGGCGCCGACGTCGTCGTGCACTCCGCGACGAAGTACCTCGGCGGTCACGGCACGTCCATCGCGGGCGTCATCGTCGACGCGGGCCGGTTCGACTACGCCAAGGACGCCGAGAAGTTCCCCAACTACAACACGCCCGAGGAGAGCTACCACGGCCTCGTCTTCGCGCGTGACCTCGGCGTCGGCAGCCCGCTCGGCGCCAACCTCGCCTACATCCTCAAGGCCCGCGTGCAGCTGCTGCGCGACCTCGGCCCGTCAGCGGCGCCCTTCAACGCGTTCCTCATCGCGCAGGGACTCGAGACGCTGTCGTTGCGCATCGAGCGTCACCTGGAGAACGCGGCCAAGGTCGCGGCCTACCTCCAGGGCCACGACCAGGTCGAGCGCGTCGTGTGGGCGTCCTTGCCCGACAACCCTTCTCACGCGAACGCGCAGAAGTACGCGCCCCGCGGGGCAGGTGCCGTGCTCTCCTTCGAGATCGCCGGCGGACTCGAGGCGGGCAAGAAGTTCGTGGAGGCGCTGACGCTGCACAGCCACGTCGCGAACATCGGCGACGTGCGCTCCCTCGTCATCCACCCGGCGTCGACGACCCACTCGCAGGGCCCGGAGGAGGACCGTCTGGCTGCGGGCGTGACTCCCGGCCTCGTGCGCCTCTCGGTCGGCATCGAGAACATCGACGACATCGTCGCCGACCTCGAGCAGGGCTTCACCGCCGCGAAGGCCTGACACCCGGAACACCGGGGTGTGGCGGATCGGCACGGCTGGCACCATGTCGGCCATGCCGATCCGCTACCCCGCCCCGCTCCGTCCCGGCGACCGCATCGGCGTCACGTCGCCGAGCTCCGGTGTCGGCGACGCCCTCTGGGGGCGGTTCACGTATGCCGTCGGGTGCCTTCGCGACCGCGGCTTCGACGTCGTCGTGGGCGAGCTCAACCACGCGCCCTCCCACGTGAGCGGGCCCCGCGAGGCGCGCGCGGCCGAGCTCATGTCGATGCTGCTCGACCCGACGATCAGGGCCGTCGTGCCCCCCTGGGGCGGGGAGACGGGCATGGACCTGCTCGACCTGCTCGACCTCGACGCGGTCGCGGCCGCCGAACCGACGTGGTGCGTCGGCTTCTCCGACACGTCGACCTGGCTCACACCACTCACCCTGGCCACGGGCATCGCGACGATCCACGGCCAGAACCTCATGGACACCCCGTACCGACTGCCCGACGGCATCCTCCACTGGGTCGACGTCGCCTCAGCCATCCCCGGCACGGAGCTCGAGCAGCACTCCCCCGGCCGCTTCCGCTCGACCGGCTGGGACGACTACGCGGCCGACCCCAGCGTCTCGGAGATGACCCTCGAGGGACGCGGCACGTGGACCCGCATCGACCCGGGCCACGAGGGCGAGGCCGCGATGCTGGCCGGCCGTGTCGTCGGCGGCTGCGTCGAGACGATCGGGTTCCTCGCAGGCGGCCGCTACGGCGACGCGAACTCCTTTGCGGCACGGCACGCCCCGGAGGGTCTCGTCGTCGTGCTCGACATCTGCGAGTGGGGCTCGTACGACATCTGCCGCACGCTGCACGCGATGCGCCTGCACGGCTTCTTCGACGCGGCCAGCGGCGTGCTGGTGTCGCGCACGAACGCTCCGGGTCGCGACGGCTTCACCCAGCACGACGCCGTCCGCGACGCCCTGGGCCTGCTCGGCGTGCCGATCCTGGCCGACGTGGAGTGCGGGCACGTCGCGCCATACCTCGCGCTGGTCCAGGGCGCCTCGACGACCGTCGTGCACGACCCCGTCGCGGGCACGCACACCATCACCCAGCGCCTCGACTGACGCCGGGTCGCGACTGACACGACCCTCAGCCGACCACCTCGTCGACGAAGCACCACCGCCACGACTCCCCCGGCTCGAGCGAGCGCATGACCGGGTGAGAGCTCTCGTGGAAGTGGGCGGACGCGTGCTTGAACTCCGAGGAGTCGCAGCAGCCGACGTGCCCACACGCCAGGCACAGGCGCAGGTGCACCCACGTCGTGCCGTCGCGGAGGCACTCCTCACACCCTTCCGGGGTGCGGGGCTCGGAGCAGGCGTCGCTCTCCTGGAGATGCTCACACGGAGCCTCGATGGTGTCCACGGGCAACATCTCACTTTCTGCCAGTCGGTTCTCCTGGTCCTCGAGGCGGTCGAGCATCGTCTCCTCGAGGTCGAGGGCGCCGAGCACCGTGCGCAGCACGACGTCGTCGGCACGCCCCTCGTCACGCAGTCGCAGCACCTCGCTGCGCTCCGCGTCGAGCATCTTCAGCCGCGCCCTGCGGTACTGCGTGCTCGGCGGCTCGACCCCGTCGAGGCCGCGCGGCCCGAGCCGCTCCCACAGCTGGTTGACCCGCACGGACGCACGGTCGCGCAGCATCTCCTTCGTCGACTCGTCGACGTCGGACATCCCGTCGAGCAGCTCGAGCCCCGACCGGGTGGCCGCCTGCAGCACCGTCGCGGCCTGCAGCGCGTCCTCACGCGGGTCGGGCCCGCGCACCCCGAGGCGCCGGGCGACCCACGGCAACGTGGTGCCCTGGATGAGGAGCGTGCCGATGGTGACGACGACGGCGATCAGCACGAGCACGTCACGGTGCTGGGTCTCGAGGGGCAGCAGCAGCGCGGCGGCGAGCGTCACGACGCCCCTCATGCCCGCCCACGACAGCACCCCCGAGTGCGACCAAGGCGCCTCGGCCTCGGCGCGCAGGACGTGGGTGCGCACGTAGCGGAACGGGAAGACCCACAGTGGCCGGAGCAGGAGCACCGCCACCAGGGTGCCGACCGCCGCGAAGGCGATCCGGCCGGCGGAGAGGTCGGAGCTGCGGACGTCCTGGAGCACGTAGAACACCTGCAACCCGATGAGCAGGAAGACCGCGTTCTCGAGCAGGAACTGGATCGACCCCCAGTTGATCCGCTCGCTGAGGCGCGAGGCGCCCGACTGGGTCGTCGGCGACTTGTGGCCGAGGATCAGCCCCGCCGTGACGACGGCGATGACGCCCGAGGCGTGCACCTCCTCGGCGGGCACGTAGGCGGCGAAGGGCGCCATGAACGACAGCACGGTGTCGAAGGCCGGTTCGGTCGAGAACCGCTTGCGCAGCACCACGATCACCAGCGAGACGACGAAGCCGATGGCTGCACCGCCGAGCGAGGCCCAGAGGAAGTCGAGCACGACTCGGCCGAAGGTCACGTCGGAGGCGACCGTGCCTGACGCCAGACCGGCCGCGGCGAGAGCGGTGCGCAACGACACGAGCGCGGTGGCGTCGTTGACGAGCGACTCGCCCTCGAGGATCGACACGAGGCGGCGCGGCAGCCCGATCCGGCGACCGACCGCCGTTGCCGCCACGGCGTCGGGCGGAGCGACGACCGCGCCGATCGCGAAGGCGACGCCGAACTGCACGTCGAGCACCACGCTGAGGAAGACCGCGACCCCGAGGGCCGTGAAGAGCACGAGCCCCACGGAGAGCCCGAGGATGACGGCCCGGTTGTTGCGGAAGTCGACGAGCGAGGTCTGGATCGCGGCGGCATACAGCAGCGGGGGCAGGATGCCGAGCAGCACGACATCGGGGCTGAGCGCGACCTCGGGCACGAACGGCAGGTAGGACCCGGCGATGCCGAGGACGATGAGCACGAGCGGCGCCGGCAGCTCGAAGCGGTCGGCGAGCCACGCGCCGCCGAGGACGGTGGCCGCGATGGCGAGCAGCCCGATGGCGATCTCCACGACGACATCCTGCCGTACGCGGCTCTCGTGCTGTCGCTCCCTTTCGCGTCAGGCGAAGAAGGAGCGCACGGCCTCGATGACGCGGTCCTGGTCGGTCTCGGTCAGCTCGGTCGCGCACGGCAGCGACAGGCCGCGCCCGAAGAGCCCGTCGCCGACGGCCCCGCCGAGCACCGGCGCGGTGAGGAACGGCGGCTGGGCGTGCAGCGGCCGCCACAGGGCGCGCGCGCCGACGCCGCGGGCGTGGAGGTGCTCGAGGAAGTCGTCACGGCCGCGGCCGTCGCCCTCGGGCACGAGCACCGAGTACAGCCAGTAGGTGGCGTCCAGGCCCTCGACGCGCGGCGGCAGCACGAGCGGCAGGTCGGCGAACGCCGCGTCGTAGCGGGCCGCGATGCGGTGCTTGGCCGCGACGAACTCGTCGAGCCGCTCGAGCTGCGCGAGGCCGAGGCCGGCGGCGAGGTTGGTGAGGCGGTAGTTGTAGCCGACCTCGTCGTGGAGGTAGCCGACGTCGGGCACCTTCGCCTGCGTCGTCAGGTGCCGGGCCCGGGCGGCGAGGTCGTCGTCGTCGGTGACGATCATGCCGCCCCCGCCGGTGGTCGCGATCTTGTTTCCGTTGAAGGAGAAGCAGCCGATGCGCCCGACCGTTCCGGTGTGCCTGCCGGCGTAGCGCCCGCCCGACCAGGTGGCCCCGAGCGACTCGGCGGCGTCCTCGAGCACGGGTATGCCGTGCCGGTCGCAGGCGTCCATGAGCGGTTCCATGTCGGCGGGCTGGCCGAGCACGTGGACGATCTCGACGACCTTTGGCTGGGCGTCGCCCGCAGCGGCGCGTCGGTCGAGCTCGGCGGCGAGCAGCGCCGGGTCGAGGTTCCACGTCGTGGTCTCGGAGTCGACGAGGACGGGCCGGGCGCCGCAGTACGCGATGGGGTTGACCGAGCCGACGAAGGTGAAGTCGGAGCAGACGACGTCGTCGCCCTGCTCGACCCCGAGGAGCAGGAGCCCGACGTGGATCGCCGCGGTGCCGGTCGAGCACGCGATGGCGTGCTTCGACCCGACCCGAGCGGCGAAGCGCCGCTCGAACTCCGAGACGAACGGCCCGACCGACGAGACGAAGCCGGACTCGACGGCCTCGAGGACGTAGCGCCGCTCGAGGTCGCCGATGTTGGGCACCGCGAGCGGGATGGTCCCCTCGGGCCCTCGAGCGCCGGGGGCGTGCGCCTCGCCTGCGGAAGCGCTGCCCGTGCCGCTCACCGGTGGTACCGCCCGGCCGTCTCGGGGTCGACGCGCGGACGCAGCCACTCGGCGGTCGCGGCGAGGCCCTCCTCCAGCGACACGGTCGGCGCCCACCCGAGCACCTCGTTGGCGCGGGAGGGGTCGGAGAGCAGGATCTGCACCTCCGAGCCCTCGGGCCGGATGCGGGCGCTCTCGGTGACGATCTCGGCGTCGCTGCCGGTCACCTTGCGGCACAGCTCGACCACCTCGCCGACCGAGACCGTGCGGCCGGTGCCGAGCTGGATCGTCGTGCCGGGCGCGACCTCGGCCAGCGCGGCGCGCACGAACCCGTCGGCGGTGTCGGTGACGAAGGTGAAGTCGCGCTTCGGGCTCACGTCGCCCAGGCGCAGCTCGGACGCCCCGGCGAGCAGCTGCGCGAGCACCGTCGGGATGACGGCGCGCGTCGACTGCCGCGGCCCGAACGTGTTGAACGGCCGCAGCGTCGTCACCGGCGTCTCGAACGACAGGGCGTACGACTCGCACATCTTGTCGGCCGAGATCTTCGTCGCCGAGTAGGGTGACTGCCCCCGCAGCGGGTGCGCCTCGGTGATCGGCACCTCCTCGGGCGTGCCGTACACCTCCGACGTCGAGGTGTTGACCATCCGCGGCGTGCCGTGACGGCGCACCGCCTCGAGCACGTTGAGGGTGCCGATGACGTTCGTCTCGACGTACGAGCGGGGAGCCACGTAGGAGAACGGGATCGCGATGAGCGCGGCGAGATGCAGCACGACGTCGACACCCTCGGTGCTCGCCATCACGTGCTCGGGGTCACGGATGTCGCCCAGCACGACCTCGGCCTGCCCGTCGCGCACGGCCCGCTTGAACGTGTCGGACTCCTCGAGCCAGCCCGTCGAGCCGTTCGAGTTGTAGAGGCAGAACGCCTTGACCCGCGCCCCGTCGGCCACCAGCCGCTCGACGACGTGCGACCCGATGAACCCGTCCGAGCCCGTCACCAGGACGGTGCGGCCCGCCAACGACCCCTCCACCGGGCGCGCCGTCAGCTCGATCTCGGGGACGTCGCCCGCGTGCTCGGGTCGGGACTCGTTGCCGGAAAGTGTTGTCACAGCTGCCTTCTCGTCGTCTCTCATGCCTCGCCCTTGGCGCGGGCGAGGTCCTTCGGGGTCCCCACATCGATCCACTCGGACTGGATCGGCCACGCCGTGACCCGCTCGTCGCGCTCGAGGCACGTCTCGACCAGGCCCGGCATCGTGCTCGGCCGGCCGACAGGCAGCCATGCGAGCGCCCGCGGCTCGACGGCATACACGGCCGCGTTGATGTCGAAGCTCAGCGTCGGCTTCTCCGAGACCCCCGTGACCCGGCCACCGCTGCTCTCCACGACCCCGAACGGCACCTCGTGCTGGTAGGTGCGCGTCGCCATCGTCACCGTCGCCCCCGACCGCCGGTGCGCATCCAGCAGCGCCGCCGCGTCGAACTCGACCATCAGGTCACCGTTCATCACCAGCACCGGGTCGTCCAGATCGGGCCGCTGCTCCCGCAGCAGCGTCAGCGAGCCCGCCGTGCCCAACGGCCGCTCCGGGTCCTCACGCAGGTAGCGCACCGCCACCCCCAGCCGGGAACCGTCACCGAGGTGCTCCTCGATCTGCTCCGCCAGGTAGTTCACGCTGACGTACACCTCACGGATGCCGTCACCCACCAGTCCCAGCACGATCCACTCGAGGATCGAGCGCCCGGCGACCGTCATCAACGGCTTCGGCGTGTCCCTCGTCAGCTCGCCCAACCGCGTGCCACGCCCACCCGCCATGACCACGGCGACGTTCGGCAGCGGCGCCGAACCCACCACGTCCGACAGCGTGTGCAGGTTGACCAGCGTGCCGTTCTCGTCGACCTCCGGCACCGCCGAGATCCGCAGCGCCTGCATCAGGTCCAGCACCAACGCCCGTGGCGAACCCGCCGCCACCACGTGCGGCGAACGCGTGGCATGGTCCAGCGCCGGCGCATCCAGCCCCTCGCCCTTGAGCACAGCGCGCCGCAGGTCGCCGTCGGTCAGCAGCCCTGCCAGGCGCATGTCGTCGTCGACGAGCAGGCACACCAAGGTCGCACTGCGGTCGACCACCTCCAACGCGTCACGCACCGTCGCCGTCGTCGGCGCGCACGCCGCGCGCAGGTCTCGCGCCGTCACCCCGCCCCCTCCTCTGCGTCGCTCGCACGGTCCGGCAGGTCCGGCACGTCTGCAACGTCTGCCACGTCTGCCACGTCGACGAAGCGCTTGACGCGGCTCGTCCGTGCCGCTGCCCGAACGATATCGAGGATGCGGGCGCTCGCCCCACCCGTGCCGTAGGGGTTGGCGACGGCGGCCGCACGTCGACGTCCCTCGGGCCCGAGGGCCGTGCGGAGAGCGGCCTCGACCGCCGCGCGCCCCTCGTCGGCGTGCACGACGTTGTCGCCGCGCAGCCGCCCGCGCTGGCGTTCGCCGATGTCGACGGCCGGCACGTGCACGGTGGCTGCCTCGATGACCCCCGAGCTCGAGTTGCCGACGACCACGTCGCTGGCCGCGAGCACGCGGGGGTAGTCACGCCCGAGTGCCGGGACGAGGTGCAACCGGGGCTCGTCCGCGGCCAGCGTGGTCAGGACCGCCAGCACCTCGTCGCGCCCCTCGTCCATGCCGGGGTGGGTCGCGACCACGGTGCCGCACACGGCGAGGGCCGCCTCGGCGGCCTCACGCGCCCACTCGCCGACCGGGGCGTCGGCCTGGGCGGTGGGTGGATGGTAGGTGAACAGTCCGAGCGGCCGCTCGACCGACGCCACGCCGAGCATCGCCGCCAGCTCGTCGTCGGACACCGGGGCGGCTCCCGCCAGACGGTCGAGCCCGGGTGCGCCGGTCACGTGGACGCGTTCGGACGGTTCGCCGAGCTGACGCACCCGCGCGGCAGCATCCTCGGACGCGACGCAGTGCTGGTCGGCGAGCTTCGTCACCGCGTGGCGCACCCGCTCGTCGACAGCGCCCTCGGTGACCTCACCGCCGTGCAGGTGCACGATCGGCACACCGAGCAGGAAGGCCGGCGGCACGACGTAGAGCAGCTCCCACCGGTCGCCGAGCACGACGAGCACGTCGACGTGGTGCTCGCGCAGCGCCTGTCCGGTGGCACGGGCGATCTGCGCCCCCTGCTCGAGCTGGGCGGCGACCGTGACCTCCCCCATCGGTGCGGCGAGCGGGACGACGGCCCCCCGCCACTCGTCGGCGGAGCCGGTCGCCGGCAGGGCCGCGACGAGGTCGTCCACGGCGTACATGACCCCCGTCAGCACGCGCAGGGTCACGTCGTCGGCTGCCTGCAGCATCTCGAGCACCGGCGAGAGCGGGCCGAGGTCGGCGCGGGTGCCGACGAAGACGGCGACGGTCAGGGCCATCGGCTCAGGCCAGGTCGGCGTCGGTCACGGGGGCACCGGCGTCGACCGCGCGGGCGAGCACCCGCCCCCGGATGTCGACGGCCGGGCTGACCCCGCCCTCGGGGCGCAGCAGCTGGAGGTCGTCGCCGGTGAGCTCGGTGCCGGCCGCGAGCGCGCGTGCGGCGTGCCACGAGCGACGGACGAGGACCGCGTTCTCCTCCTCGGACGGCATACGCACCTTGACCCCGTCGCCGAGGGCGCGGGCGAGCTGCTTCGTGGCGGAGACGTACTCGCTCAGGGCGTCGGGCTCGAGGCTGGCCAGGTGGTCGGGGCCGGGGAGGGTGCGGTCGCTCGTGAAGTGCTTCTCGAGGATGGGCGCCCCGAGCGCCACGGCTCCCAGCGCCGTCGTGAGGCCGGGCGTGTGGTCCGACCACCCGACCGGTATGCCGTGCAGCTGGGTGAGCCGTGGGATGACCCGCAGGTTGCACTCCTCCACGGGCGCCGGGTAGGCCGAGACGCAGTGGAAGAGCACGAGCCCGGGGGCCTCGGCGCACGCCTCGACGGCGGCCTCGACCTCCTCCTCGGTGCCCATGCCGGTCGAGACGAGCAGCACGACGCCGAGGCGCGCCATCTCGCGCAGGTAGGGAAGGTTCGTCAGCTCGCCAGAGCTCACCTTGAGCGCCGGCAGGCCGAGGTCGACGAGCATCTCGGCGCTGTCGAGGTCGAACGGGGTCGACAGGAACGTCGTGCCCGCCTCGGTCGCGTGGTCGCGCAGCTCGACCCACGCCTCCTTGGGCAGCGTCAGCGCCTCGAGGAGGCTGCGCTGGTCGGAGCTGCCGCCCCGGTCGCGCTGGTAGGGCGTCGTCGCCGCCGCCGACGAGACGAGCTTGTCGGGCGAGAACGTCTGGAACTTCACGGCATCGGCCCCCGAGGCGGCCGCGATGTCGACGAGCCGGTGGGCCAGCTCGATGTCACCGTTGTGGTTGACGCCCGCCTCGGCGATGACGTATACGTCGTCGGGAGCGGGCACCGAGGCGGCACCGATGCTGACGGGGTGGACGGCGTTCAGGGGGTCGATCACGAGGTGCCTCCGGTTCGGGAGGCACGGCCGACGCCTCGGGTGACGGCGGGGACGCCGATGACGGTCTGACCGTCGGCCACGTGTCCGGTGACGACGGCTCCGGCGCCGATGGTCGCACCGGCACCGACCGTGACGCGGGGCAGCACGCGCGCCCCGCTGCCGACGAGGACGCCGCCACCGACGGACGCCCCACCGAGCAGGACCGCACCGGGCGCGACGTGGCTGCCGGCCCCGACGCGGCAGTCGTGCTCGACGATGGCTCCGGTGTTGACGATCACGGCCTCGCCGACGCGCGAGGCGGGCCCGACGTGGGCGTGCTCGAGCACGACGGTGCCGGCTCCGAGCACGCTGCGCGGCGACACGGTCGCGGTCGACGCCACGACAGGTGGCACCTCGAGCTCGCGGTCGAGCAGCTCGCGCACGAGGGCGCTGCGGGCGTGGCCGGCGCCGATCGCGACGACGGCGCGCAGGCGGCGCGTGCCGATCAGCTCGAAGGCCTCGCGGTCGTCGCCCAGCACGTCGACGTGCCAGGGCTCACCGCCGGTCTCGGCGCCGCTCACCGCGACGACGGTGTGTCCGGCGCGCTCGAGCACGTCGACGACGGAGCGCGCGTGGCCCCCCGCGCCGAGCACCACCCAGCCGGACGAGTCGCCTGTCATCTCAGGCCTTTCCGGTCGCAGTGACGCCGGCGCGGTGGCCCAGGGAGGCGGCTGCCTCGCCGAGCGCGCCGCCGACCTTGCGGATGTTGTCGGGCTCGAGGACGGCCGGCACCCGGGGCGGGTCGAGCACGAGGCCCTCCCACGAGTTGCGCACGTAGTCCTGCACGAACCAGTCGTCGATGTCGGCCTGATCGGCGTGCAGCGACTCCCAGCCCCGGTCGGCGACGAACTGCGTGAGGTCGTCGGGAGAGTCGAGGCGCGCGATGTTGCCGAGGCCGCTCCAGGGCATGTCGGCTCCCGTCACGACGGGCAGCCCGAGCAGGCCGGCCTCGAGGCCGACCGTCCCGGTCGCGGTCACGGTGAAGACCGCCTGCTTCATCAGCTCGCGCGAGTCGGCGAAGGGGTCGATCGTCGCGATGCCGGGGTGGACGTCGAACTGGGGCCAGTAGTCGGGGTCGCGCCGCCACATGAAGTGCGCGTGCTCCTTGACGGCGACACCGATGCCGAGCGGCGCGAGCGCGTCGGCGAGGACGCGCGCGGTGTAGGCCTGGTCGCGCCACTCCTGGCCCATGACGTCGGCGCTCGACTCGGGCTGCACCTGCAGCGGCAGGAAGACGAACTTCTCGGGCACCGGGTCCCACCGGCGCGACTGGTACTCGCGCAGGTTGAGCCGGGCCTTGACGGGGTTGAGCCACGGCAGCCGGGCGTAGTCGCTCGGGCGCGGCAGCTGGAGGTTCGCGCCGCGGTCGACGGCGAACTCCTTGATGCGGTCGGTCGCGAGGCGCCAGATCTCCTGCCCCGTCTCGACCTTGAGGTTGCGCGCGAAGCCCATCGGCCGGCCGTGCTCGGCCCGCCACGTGTCGATGAAGGCGCGGCCCGCGGCGAGCGCCGACGGGTCCTCGACCTCGCGCTTCCAGAGGGTCGTGCCGCGGGGGGCGCCGATGAGGCCGAAGCGGTCGGACGGCAGCCGTATGCCGCGGGGCCAGGTCGCGAGACCGCCGTGGTGGGTGACGAGGCCGGCCGTCAGCAGCTCGGACGTGACGGTGAACTCGACGAGGGCGAGCACCGGCCCGCGGCCCTCGAGCGCCGACTCGAGCTCCTCGGCCGCGAGGTTGAGGAAGTTCATCGCGGTGTCGACGCGGTTGCGGCGCAGGGCCCGCTCGGAGACGAGCAGGTCGAGCACGTCGAGACCGACCCCCGCACAGGCCCGCTTGAGAGCCGCGTGGGGCGCGAGCCCGCTGACGACGTTCGCCTTGCGCGCGGCGGCATACGGCAGGCGCACGGTCGTGGCACGTGGCGCGTGCCGGCGCACCCACGCGAGGTTGGCATCGGTGCGCACGACGAGGACGAGGTCCTTCGTCTCGAAGCCGGCGTGCACGAGGGCCGGCACCAGCAGGTCGTCGTAGCCCAACCCCATGTGGACGAGTGGTGTCACCACGTAAGCGTGTCTCCTGCGTGTCGTTCGGTCGGGTCTGCGGCGCGCGAGCGGTCCATCCTATCCGCGCAGCGTCCGCAGCACTCTCGGCGCGATGATCGCCCCACCCACCAGCAGCAGCACCACGGCGAGCACCCCCGAGAGGTAGTGGAACGACAGGACCGTTGCGACCACGGCCACGGCCACGGCGAGCCAGGCCTCCACCGGCCAGCGCAGCTCGCGCCGGCCGACCGCGACGGTCACCGCCGTCAACGTGAGGTAGCCGGCCACCTTCGCGAGCGCCACTCCGTCGAGGGAGAGGTCCGAGGCCAGCAGCACGGCAAGCGCGGCCATGACCGCCAGGCCCGCAAGCGCACCGGCCGCGAGCCACCCGGTGCGCTCGCTGTCGAGCACGGCGAGCGAGGAGCCCTGGTAGAGCATGTAGAGCACGGCGACGAACGTCAGCAGCGCTGCGGTGCCGCCGATGGCCCCGACGTCGAAACCCTCGCCGGCCAGCACGAACGAGACCCAGTACGAGACCCCGGCCACGAGGCCCGCGCCGACGACGACGACCGTGAGCAGGGCCGTGCCACTGCGGCGGGCCCAGGCCCACCGGTCAGCGAGAGGCCGGGAGAGGACGAGCGGGCTCCAGCCGTTGAAGAGCGCGACGGCGAGCACGAACGGGATGTTCCCGATCTGGAGCGCCACCTGGTAGCTGCCGGCAGCGGCGTCGCCGAGCAGCCGGTTCGCGAGCAGCACGTCGCCCATGAGCAGGCCGAGCATCGCCACCGCCTGCGGCAGCAGCGGCGCGGCCAGCCGCACACCCGCGCGCACCCTCTGGCGCGCGGCGGTGGGTGGCAGTGGTCGCCCGACGACCAAGGCAAGCACCGCTGCGACGACGAGCGCTGCCGCGTATGCCGTCAGGTACGTCCGCGAGGACCGGTCCCCTTGCGCTGCAAGCAGACCCGAGAGGTGTGCCACCACCGTCGAGACGATCGCGAGCGCGAGGAAGTGGAAGGGGCGCAGCCGTGCCCGCGACAGCGACTGCCCCGCGACCACGGTCGTGAGGGCGGCGCTCGCGACGACGACGAGGCACCACTGGCGGAAGTCGACACGCCCCGTGGCGGAGAGGACGCCCCCGAGTGCGACCCCGAGCACGGCGAGCGCGACGGCGAGGCCGACCATGGTGCCTGCCAGCGCGCGTCCGGCGGTCGGGCCGTCCTCGCCCCGGTGGTACTCGCGCAGGATCACCTGGGGCAGCCCCGCGGCCGCCACGGTGCCGACCATCTGGACCACCACGAGCGCCGTCGCGACCTTGCCGTACTCCACCTCACCGAGCAGCCGGGTGGCGAAGGGCAGCACGAGCAGCACGCCCAGGCCCTGCAGGGCGGTGCCGAGCAGGTAGATCACCGAGTGCGCACCGAGAGAAGCAGCACCGGGTGGAGGGTTGACGTCGCCCTGGCGACCAGAAGGCTCCACGCGCCCGGTGTCGGGCGCGGGTGCGTCGGGGTGATCTGCCACGATGGGAAACCTACTAGGGCGAAGGAGGGCCGGGTGAGCGCGTCGTGAGCGCGAGCGTCGTCGTGCGCGGGTCCGGCTCGATCGGGCAGCGGCACGCGCGCGTCTTCCGCCAGGTCGGGGCCGACGTCGCTCTCTGGCCGGTCCGTGACCGGGGCCCGGCAGGTGCCGGCGCCGTGGACGAGGCCACCGGTGCGCGCCTGCTCGACGACACGACCGGGCCCGGCGCCGTGCGCGGAGCCGCCCTCGTCGTCGTCGCCACCGACACGTCGCGCCACGTCGCCGACGCGCTCGAGGCCCTCGACGGGGGCGCAGAGAAGGTGCTGCTCGAGAAGCCCGTCGCGCCGACAGCCGCCGACACGTCGGCGCTGGTGGAGCACCTGCGGCACACGCTCGTCTGGGTGGCCGCGCCGCTGCGCGCCCACGAGGCCTTCCGCCACCTGCGCCGACTCGTGAGCCACCTCGACCTGCCGGCGTCCGCGCACGTGTGGTCGCAGTCCTGGCTCCCCGACTGGCGGCCCGACCGCGACTACCGCGACTCCTACTCGGCGCGGGCCGACGAAGGCGGGGTCCTGCGCGACCTCGTGCACGAGATCGACTACGCCGGCGTCCTCTTCGGAGCACCGACCCTGCTCGGCGCGGCCGTCGAGACCAGCGGTCCGCTCGACATCGAGGCCGACCAGGCGGCGACGCTCCTGTGGTCCACCGACCGGTCCTTCACCGTCACGGCCCGCCTCGACTACACCACACGCCCGACGAGCCGCGGGGTCGTCGTCCACTCCCCCGGCGGCCGCCTCGAGTGGGACGTGGTGAACGCCGTGGTGCGCCACACGACACCCGAGGGCGACACCACCGAGCAGGTCTTCGACCTCGACCGCGACCGCGACATCGTCATGGGCACCCAGGCCCGCGCCGCCCTCGACCTGCTGCCCACCGCGCCGGCCGACGAGCGCATCGCCCGGGGCGCCCCCGCCACCCTCGCAGACGGGGTCGCCGCTGTGGCCCTGTGTGACGCCGCACGGGCCGGCGCACCCGGCACCGGCCTCGCACCCAGCCCTCCGGAGGAGCCGTCGTGACCGACGCCCCGCAGCCCCCGCACGCCCCGCACGCCACGCCACGCATCCTCGCCGTCATCCCGGCGCGAGGGGGCTCGAAGGGCCTGCCCGGCAAGAACATCCGTCCGATGTGGGGTCTGCCGCTCATCGTGCACAGCGTGCGCGCCGCCGCGCTGACGCCCGAGGTCACACGCTGCATCGTGACGACGGACTCCGACGAGATCGCCGGCGTCGTGCGCGAGCACGGTGGGGAGGCGCCCTTCCTGCGGCCCGCGGAGCTCGCCGCCGACGACACCCCGATGGCGCCCGTCGTGCGGCACGCCCTCGAGTGGGCCGAGCACGACGAGGGCAGCGCCTACGACGCCGTGCTCCTCCTCGACCCGACCAGCCCCGCGCGGGTGCCCGACCAGCTCGCCGAGGCCGCCCGCCGCCTCACCGACACCCCTGCGCTCGACGGCGTCATCAGCGTGTCCGAGCCGACCTTCAACCCCGTCTGGGTGGGCGTGCGCCCCGACGCCGGTCGTGACGGCGCCCTGGGCCGCTACTTCGACGCCGGCACCGGCGTCACCCGCCGCCAGGACGTCGACCGGTTCCTGCGCATCAACGGCAACTTCTACCTCTGGCGGGCCGACTTCGTGCGCCGTCTCGAGGCCTCGTGGTTCGACGAGGGCACCCACGCGGGGCTGGAGATCCCGGAGGCCCAGGCGTTCTCGATCGACGACGAGTACGAGTTCCGCCTCATCGAGGCCCTCATCGGAGCCGGGCTCATCAGACTGCCCTGGCTCGACACCGTCGCGGCCACCGAGGAGACCGTCCGATGACGACCGACCTGAACGGACGCACCGCCGTCGTCACCGGCGGCGCCGGCCCCCTCGGACGGGTGCTCGCCGACGCGCTCGCGACCGCAGGCGCCCGCGTCGTCGTCGTCGACCTCGACGAGACGGCGTGCTCCACGGCGGCCGACGAGCTGCCGGGCTCGGGCCACGTGGCGCTCGGCGCTAACCTCCTCGACCCGCACGGCCTGTCGCACGTCGTCGGCACCGTCACCGACCTCGGCGCCTGCGACGTGCTCGTCAACAACGCCGCGTTCACCGGCACCTCCGGCGTTCCCGGGTATGCCGTCCCGTTCGACGAGCAGACCGACGAGGCCTTCACGATGGCGCTGGCCCTCAACCTGACGGCGCCCTTCTCGCTGACCCGCCGCCTCGCGCCCCTGCTGCGCGCCAGCGGTCACGGCAGCGTCGTCAACGTCTCGAGCATCTACGGGCTCGTCGGACCCAACATGGGGCTCTACGAGGGCACGCGCATGGGCAACCCGGCGGCCTACGCAGCCAGCAAGGGAGGGCTCGCGCAGCTGACCCGCTACCTGTCCACGGTTCTCGCACCGGAGGTGCGCGTCAACGCCTTCGCCCCCGGCGGCATCGCGCGCGGGCAGGACGAGGCCTTCGTGGGACGCTACGAACGGCTCACCCCGTTGGGGCGGATGGGCACCGAGGACGACTTCAGGGGTGTCGTCTCGTGGCTCGCGTCGGACGCGTCGGCGTACGTCACCGGGCAGGTCGTCGCCGTCGACGGCGGCTGGACGGCCTGGTAGGCCGCCCAGCCGACCGGCACTCAGCCCTTGAGCTCGGGGGCGACCTTGTCCTCGAAGAGCTCGATGCCCGAGCGGTCGTACGCCGCTTCGCCGAAGTAGGTGATCGCGTACGTCATGCCGCGCGCCTCCATGTCCTTGAACATCTCGACGATCTTCTCCGGCGTGCCGACCGCGGGCTGCGTGCGCAGGTTCGCGACGTGCTCCTCGACCTTCTTCTCGGGCACGCCGCCGCGGCGCAGCAGCTCGCCGTTGAAGGCGAGGCGGTCCTCGACGTCGGCCTCGGTCTCGCCGATGACGACGTTGTAGTTGGCCGAGCGCACGATCGAGCCGAAGTCGCGGCCGACGTCCTTGCAGTGGCCCTCGAGGATCTCGCTCTTGCGCGTGAAGCCGTCGGGCGTGCCGTCGACGTTCGCGTAGTCGGCGTACTGGGCGACGATCTTGAGCGTGACCTTCTCGCCGCCGCCGGCGATCCACATGGGGATGCCGTTGGCGGCGCTGCCCGGGTGGCTCGTGCCCTGCAGCGGCCGCGGGGCGCAGAGGGCGCCGTCGACCTGGTAGTACGTGCCGTCGAGCGTGGCCGAGCCCTTGGTCCACATGTCGCGGAAGACCTGGACGCCCTCGCGCAGCCTGCCCAGGCGGTCGCCCGCCTTGGGGAAGCCGTAGCCGTAGGCGCGCCACTCGTGCTCGTACCAGCCGGCGCCGATGCCCATCTCGGTGCGGCCGCCCGAGATGACGTCGACCGTCGCCGCGACCTTCGCGAGGTAGGCGGGGTTGCGGTAGGCCATGCAGGTGCACATCTGGCCGAGGCGCACCCGGCTCGTCGCGGCCGCGAAGGCCGCCATGAGCGTCCACGCCTCGTGCGTCGCCTCGTCCGAGGGCTCCGGCACGGTGTGGAAGTGGTCGTAGACCCAGATGGACTCGAAGACGTCGCCGTCGTCGGCGTGCTTGGCGAGGTTGACCATGGCTTCCCACTGCTGCGCCGGCTCGATGCCGACGAGATCCATGCGCCAACCCTGGGGGACGAACATTCCAAATCGCATCCGTCCATCCAACCACGGTCGGCTGGGGACGCTCCGGGCATCATCGACGCGCGACCACCACCGGCCCGCGTGTGAGGATGGGGCCATGAGCCTGCACCGCAACGACCCCGACGTCATCCGCGACCTGCTCTACACCCCGGCGACGTGGGCCGTCGTGGGCCTCGGTGACAACCCCGACCGCACGGCATACCGGGTCTCGCTGTGGCTCCAGCGCGAGCTCGGCATCCGACTCGTGCCCGTCCACCCCACCGCCGCGACCGTGCACGGCGCGCAGGGCTACAAGACCCTCGCCGACATCCCCGACGGCACGGTGGTCAAGGTCGTCGACTGCTTCGTCAACAGCGGGCGCGTGGGCGCGGTCGTCGACGAGGCCATCGCCGAGAGCGCCCGGCTCGGCATCGAGGCGCTGTGGCTCCAGCTCGGCGTCATCGACGACGACGCGGCCGCCCGCGCCGAGGCGGCCGGGCTCTCGGTCGTCATGGACACCTGCCCGAAGATCGAGTACCCACGCGTCCGGCCCGGTGACGGGGCCGACGCCGTCACCGACTGAGCGGACCGCGTCCTGACGGGCGCCCGGGGGGCCGTCAGTCGCCGAGCCCCCGGGTCACGTGCTCGCGCAGCGAGGCTCCCTTGGTGTGCGCCTGGTCGCGCAGGTCGGCCTGGAAGGCCACCATGCGCTCACGCACGTCGGCGGCGAGCTCGTCGCTGCCGGTCCCGACGATCCGCGCCGCGAGCAGCCCCGCGTTGCGGGCCCCGCCGATCGAGACCGTCGCGACCGGGACACCGGCCGGCATCTGGACGATCGACAGCAGCGAGTCCATCCCGTCGAGGTACTTGAGTGGGACCGGCACGCCCACGACGGGCAGCGGCGTCACCGAGGCGAGCATGCCCGGCAGGTGCGCAGCGCCGCCGGCGCCGGCGATGACCACGCGGAGGCCTCGGTCGGCAGCGCCCTGGCCGTAGGCGATCATCTCGTCGGGCATCCGGTGCGCCGAGACGACGTCGGCCTCGTAGGGGATGCCGAACTCCTCGAGCGCCCGCGCGGCCTCGCGCATGACGGGCCAGTCGCTGTCGCTGCCCATGACGATGCCGACGACGGGCGCGGCCCCCTCGTTGGAGGGAGGCGTGGCTGCGGTGGCGCTCATTCGGTGATCACTCCTCGGAGGTAGTCGGCCGCGTGCCCGGCGCGCTCTCGCGCTTCGTCGAGGTCGCCCGAGCTGACGTTGACGTGCCCGATCTTGCGACCGGGCCGCACGCCCTTGCCGTAGACGTGCACCTTGGCCCCGGGGTCGCGCGCCATGATGTGGCGGTAGGCGGAGTAGAGCTCCCCGTGCTCTGGCCGGTCGCCGCCCAGCACGTTGGCCATGACGGTCCACGGGGCGCGGGGCCGCGGGTCGCCGAGCGGCAGGTCGAGCACGGCCCGCAGGTGCTGCTCGAACTGACCGGTGACCGCGCCGTCCATGGTCCAGTGCCCGCTGTTGTGCGGGCGCATCGCGAGCTCGTTGACGACGTATGCCGCCTGGCCACCCCTACCGGGACGCACCTCGAACATCTCGACGGCGAGCACCCCGGTGACGCCGAGCTCCCCGGCGATCCGCAGCCCCGCCTCGGTGACCACGGAGGCGAGGTCGTCGTCGAGCGCCGGCGCGGGTGCGAGCACCTCGGTGCAGATGCCGTCGGTCTGGACGGTCTCGACGACGGGCCACGCGGCCGCCTGCCCGGACGGGCTGCGCGCGATGAGGACGGCGAGCTCGCGGACGAAGTCGACCTTCTCCTCGAGGAGCAGGCCGTCCGCGAGCGGACCGGGCTCTCCGACCTTCGACAGCCAGTCGGCGACGTCGTCGGCCGACGGCGCCACGGCCACCCCCTTGCCGTCGTAGCCGCCGCGCGGGGTCTTCGCGATGATCGGCCAGCCGACCTCGTCACCGAAGGCCGTCACCTCGTCGGCCGTGGTGGCGCGGGCCCAGCGGGGGCACGCGATGCCCAGGTCGGTGAGGCGCTCGCGCATGGCCAGCTTGTCCTGGGCGAAGCGAAGGGCGGCGCGGGTGGGGTGGATGGCGATGCCGTCTGCCTCGAGCGCCTCGAGGACCTCCGGCGGCACGTGCTCGTGGTCGAAGGTGACGACGTCGCAGTGCTCGGCGAAGGCTCGCACCGTGTCGAGGTCGGTGTGCTCGCCCACGGGCGAGCTCGGCACGACGAGCGCGGCGGCCGCCATGTCGCTCTCGGCGAGCACCGACAGCTGGAGGCCGAGCTCGACGGCAGGCCCCTGCATCATGCGGGCGAGCTGGCCACCACCGACCACGCCGACGACGGGGAATCCTCCGGGGGCGCGTTTCGGCTTGCTCACGTCGCCCAAGCGTAGTGGGCCTCAGGCGGGGCGGTCGGAGCGGCCCGTCCCCGGACCGGTCGCGGTGCCGGCCGCCTGACCGGCGGCGAGAGCGGCGTCCGCGGTCTCGTCGTGGAGCACCGCCTCGGCGTGGCTCGGGTCGGCGAGGTCGGGGTGGTGGCTGCGCACCGCGGCGAAGGTCCAGATCTTGTTGAGCACGAAGGAGATCGGCGTGACGACGGCGATGACGATCAGCTGCGCCCAGTAGAGGCGGGTGCGGAAGCCGGTCGAGTCGTCGAAGACCGACGTCGGCAGGTGCAGCGGCGAGTCGAGGTGCATCAGCATCGTCAGCAGCAGCAGGCCCACGACCTGGCCGAGCAGCCCGACGGCCAGGAACGGCCAGTACTCGTGCCACCAGCGGGCGTGCGCCGAGGTGCGGAAGGTCCACGTCCGGTTCAGCTGGAAGTTCCAGAGGTTGGCGACGACGAACGCGACGGTCGAGTAGACGTGGTACCAGCGCACGTTGAAGTCGCTCGCCGGCAGGCCCACGATCGCCTCGTTGAAGCCCGGCCCCAGCTTCTTGACGGCGATGAGGGTCAGCAGGTTGACGAGCACGCCGGAGGCCCCCACGACCCCGAACCGGAGCAGCAGCACCCAGTTGTGGCGGTGGCGCACGAACAGGAACTCATGCAGGCGCCTCACGCGGGCACCCTACCCCGACGAACCCGGCGTTCCCGGCGCGTTCGCCGGACCCGACGTGGAGGATCGTCAGTCGGTCTCGGCCTCGGAGAGGAAGAGCGCGAAACGCGCCGGCTGCGCCTGGACGAGGTCGAGGCGGCCGCCGTTGGACTCGGCGAGGTCGCGGGCGAGGGCGAGGCCCAGCCCGGTGCTGCCCCCGGCGCCGCTGCTGACGGAGCGCTCGAAGATGTGTGGCGCCATCGCGGCGGGAACGCCGTCGCCCTGGTCGCTGACCTCGACGATCACCGACGGCCCGGAGCGGCGGGCGTGCACGTCGACGGTGCCGCGCCCGTGCACGAGGGAGTTCTCGAGCAGCGTCGAGAGCACCTGCGAGAGCGCGACCGGCGTGGAGCGGACGAAGAGGCCGCGCTCGCCACGGACGCGCACCGAGCGGCGGGCCTGCTCGAAGGCCGGCTGCCACTCGCGCTGCAGGGCGGCGATGACCGAGTCGAGCGACACCGCGGGCGAGGGCCCACCGGCGCCACGGGTGCGCCCGAGCAGGTCGTCGACGACGCGGGTGAGGCGCTCGACCTGCGCGATGGCGATGTTGGCCTCCTCCTTGACGACCTCGGCGTCGTCGGTCTCGGAGATCTCCTCGAGACGCATGAGCAGCGCCGTCAGCGGCGTGCGCAGCTGGTGGGAGGCGTCGGCCGCGAAGTCGCGCTCGGCCGCGAGGGACTTCGTCATGTCGTGGGCGCGGCGGGTCATGACGCCCGACACGTGCTCGATCTCGTCGATCTCGGAGTGCACGGGGGTGAGCCGGGCCTCGCCCGCGGCGAAGCGCGTGGCGAGGTCGACGAGCTCCTTTGACGAGCGCTCGACGCGGGCGCGGGTGCCGAGGGTCACGAGGTATGCCGTCACGCCACCGACCGCGCCGACGGCCAGCATCACCGCCCCGAAGCGGGCGACGCCGATGGACGGGTCGGAGCCCAGCCAGTCGGTGACGAAGTCGCGCCGGCTCGAGATGACGAAGGCGATGACGGCAGTGGCCAGCAGCACGCAGACACCAGCACACACCGCCGCCACGACGAACGCCATCCGATCGAGCATGCGCCTCACGGTCAGTCGGCCTGCGGTCGCTCGAAACGGAAACCGACGCCACGCACCGTGGCGATGTACTGCGGTGAGGTGGCGTCGTCGCCGAGCTTCCGGCGCAGCACCGAGATGTGCATGTCGAGGGTCTTGGTGGACCCGAACCACGCGGTGTCCCAGATCTCACGCATCAGCTGCTCGCGCGAGACGACCTTGCCCTGCTCGCGCACGAGCACCCGGAGGAGGTCGAACTCCTTCGCGGTCAGCTGCAGCTCCTCGCCCTTGAACCAGGCGCGCCGGCCGTCGGAGTCGATGCGCACCAGCTCTCCCGAGGCCACGACCTCGGTCGGCGTGCGCCGCAGCAGCGCCCGCACGCGGGCGAGCAGCTCGGCGAGCCGGAAGGGCTTCGTCACGTAGTCGTCGGCGCCGGCGTCGAGACCCACGACGGTGTCGACCTCGTCGGCCCGGGCGGTGAGGATCAGCACGGGGATGGTCCGGCCCTCGGCACGGATTCGGCGGCAGACCTCGAGGCCGTCGATGCGCGGCAGGCCGAGGTCGAGCAGCACGAGGTCGGGGTTCTCCTTGGCTCCGTCGAGGGCGGCCGCTCCGTCCTCGCGCACGTCGACGTCGTAGCCCTCGCGCCGCAGCGCGCGCGCCAGCGGCTCGGAGATGGCTGGGTCGTCCTCCGCCAGGAGCACTCGGGTCATGTCACCGTCCTCAAGGATCTGCCGGCGTGGGGGCGCACCGACCGACGTGAGCCTATCGAGAAAGGCCCGGTTCGCACCCTGAGGCGCCCGCGACACGGACACGGGAGTTCGGAGGCTCAGCGTCCCGGCCAGACCGGCCTGCGCTTCTCGGCGAAGGCGGCGACACCCTCGCGCCGGTCGCCGGAGAAGGCGGTCGCGCGCCAGCAGCCGTCCTCGATCTCGAGGCCCGACGCGAGGTCGACGTCGGCGCCGAGACGCATGGCTCGCTTGGCGTTGCGGAGGCCGACGGGCGAGTTGCGGGCGATGGTGCGGGCGATCTCGAGTGCGCGCTCGCGCGCGGTCCCGGCGGCCACGACCTCGTCGACGGCGCCGAGCTCGAGCGCCTCGCGGGCCGGCAGGCGCGCGGCGGTGAAGATGGCGCGGGCGGCACGTGACCACCCGACGCGGCGCACGAGCAGCTGTGTGCCGCCGCCGCCCGGGATGACGCCGACGCTCACCTCGGGCAGCCCGACGAGGGCGTTCTCCCCCGCCACGACGAGGTCGCACGAGAGGGCGAGCTCGAAGCCGCCCCCGAGGGCGAACCCGTCGACGGCGGCGATGACGGGCACCGGCAGGGCGAGCACCCCGCCGTACGCCGCCCGTGCCACCGGCCGCTGCTCCATGAGGTCGGCGTCGGTGAAGGAGTTGCGCTCCTTGAGGTCGGCGCCGACGCAGAACGCCTTGTCGTGGCTTGACGTGAGCACGACGCAGCGCACCGACTCGTCGGCGGCGACCTGAGCGGTGGCGGCCGCGATCGACCTCGCCATCGCGGTCGAGACGGCGTTCATGGCCTCGGGCCGGTCGAGCACGATCTCCGCGACGTGGGCCAGGTCCGGCTCGTCGAAGCGCTCGACGCGCACGAGGCCCGAGTCGCCCGCACCGTCGGCGGTCTCGGCGGGGGGCTCGGCGGGGGGCTCGGCTGCGGTCGGCGTTGACGGCATACGTCGGTCTCCTTCGAAGGTCACGCGTCGCTGCGTGACCCGGCTCGCTGGCCGGGGTCGGTGGGCTGGATGAGGTCGGGAACTGACCCGTTCGGGGCCTGCCGTCGTCCGGTGGCGGCCGCGCGGCGCAGCAGTGACGGCGTCACGGGCCCGACGCCCCGGAGGATGCGCCGCCGCTGGCCGGTCAGCTCGAAGCCCGAGAGGGCCGCGAGCTCGCGGGCCATCGTGGCGTCGACGAGCACGGTGCCCGCCTGCGCGACGGCGGTGAGGCGCGAGGCGCGGTTGACCGTCGTGCCGAAGACGTCGCCGAGCCGGGAGATGATCGGGCCCCGCGCCATGCCGCAGCGCACCGCTGGGAGCACGTCGTCCTGTGTCATCGTGTCGACGAGGTCGAGGGCGATGGCCGCCGCCGGGGCCGCACCGACGGTCGTGAACAGCACCTCGTCGCCCACCGTCTTGATGAGGCGTCCACCGTGGGCGGTGATGACGTCGGCCGACAGCGCCTCGAACCGCGAGACGAGGCGGGCGAGGTCACGCTCGGAGAGCCGCCGCACCAGCGCGGTGAAGCTGACGAGGTCGGCGAAGCCCACCGACCGCATCTTCGTCATGCCGTAGGACTCGGGGTCGGCGTCGGCGAGCATGCGCGCCACGGTGGCGGAGAGGTGCCGTCGCCACGCGTAGACGAGGAGGGGCTCGAGCCGGTCGGTGAGCTCGGCGAGGCGACGGGCCGTCTCGGTGGCGGTCTCGACGCTCGGCACCGACCGCGTCTCGTGCTCGTCGTCGTCGGCCTCGTCGGCGAGCGCGGCGGTCATGTGCTCCTCGACCGCCTCGGCGATGAGCTGCGACTGCCAGCCGGCGAGGCGGTCGGCCGACCGGGCGAAGGCCCGGGTCATCGCGAGCGCCACCTGCTCGTCGAGCAGCCCGTCACGCACGATGCCGGCGACCGCCGCGAGCGCCCGCTGGTCGGCCGCCGTGAACAGCTCGTCGTCGGTGTCGACGACGGGGAAGCCGAGTGCGTGCCAGAACTTGCGGGCCGACAGCAACGAGACCTCGGCGCCGCGGCTGACGTCGCGTCGGCGCAGCTCGAGGGGCCGACCGAGCAGCCGCTCGGTGTAGTCCGCGCTGCCCGCTGCCTCGCCGCTGAGCGGGGCGTCGGCAGCGGCGCCGGGCCCGGTGCTCGGCTCGGTGCCCGGCTCGGTCATGGCCCGATCATGCCAGCCCGTCACCCGCGGGTCGGACGTGGACGACGTCGCCGGCCGCGAACGCCCGCGTGCCTCGGTCGGTGCGCACGACGAGGGCCCCGTCGTCGTCGACGCCCAGGGCCTCGCCGAGGACCGAGTCGCCCGCCGGAAGGAGCACCCGCACCTGCCTCCCGATGGTCGCGCACGCCTCGCGGTAGGCCGCGCGCACCGCGTCGGCGCCGGCGCCGGCTCGCACCGACGCGTCGCCGGGGGTCGCCGCCGGCACCGGGACGATGCCGGCATCGACGAGCACGCCAGCGAGGTGGTCGAGGTAGGCGACGAGGAGCTCCTCGCGGCGCACCTCGACGCCGGCCAGGGCCAGCGAGGTCGCGGTGTCCACCGGCAGCTCCTCACGCCCCTGGTCGACGTTGACGCCCGTGCCGACGACGACGGCCTGCCCCTCGCCCACCGCCACCAGCTCGCAGAGGATGCCGCTCAGCTTGCGGTCGCCGTCCTCGGGCACGAGCACGTCGTTGGGCCACTTCAGCCGCGGCGCGATCTCGTGCCCGGCCGCCCGCGAGACGTCCCGCACCGCCCGGGCGAGGGCGAGGCCGGCCAGCAGCGGCAGCCACCCGGCCTGGGCCGGGTCCGCGACCGGCACGGCGGCGCTGACCGCGAGCGAGGCGCGGTCCGGCACCG
Organism: Terrabacter sp. 28; assembly: GCA_000955875.1. Taxonomy (GTDB): domain Bacteria; phylum Actinomycetota; class Actinomycetes; order Actinomycetales; family Dermatophilaceae; genus Terrabacter. Next base: position 34,613 of record JYOE01000028.1, on the reverse strand, counting down.
TCCAGGCCCGGCCCAGGCGTCCGCGACCGCCGGTCTGGTGGTCGGTGGCCACCACCCACCAGAGCGCGCCCTCGCCGGGAGCCGGCGAGCCGGCATACGGCCCCGGGGTCGCCGCAGGCGGCTGGTCCGGGCGTCCGGTCAGCAGCTCTCGCAGCCTGGTGTTGGTCGAGCCGAGGGCGGGGTGGAACTCCAGGCCGCGCCATGGGCGGCCGGACGTGACCAAGGCCGCACCGACGGAGTCCGAGTCGAGCGAATCGCGCACGCTTCCAAGGCTAGGCTGCCCAGCATGGCAAGCGAACACGCCGTGGCGGAGCAGCCCACCAGCACCTCAGACGGTCCCGACCTGACCACGACCGCCGGCAAGCTCGCCGACCTCAAGAGGCGGGTCGCAGAGGTCGCCCACGCGGGGTCGGACCGCGCGGTCGAGAAGCAGCACGCCCGCGGCAAGAAGACCGCCCGTGAGCGCATCGCGATGCTGCTCGACGAGGGCACCTTCATCGAGATGGACAAGTACGCCCGGCACCGCAGCAACAACTTCGGGCAGGAGAAGAACCGCCCGTACGGCGACGGCGTCGTCACCGGCTACGGCCTCGTCGACGGCCGCCAGGTCGCGGTCTTCGCGCAGGACTTCACCGTCTTCGGCGGCTCCCTCGGCGAGGTCTTCGGCGAGAAGATCGTCAAGGTCATGGACTTCGCCATGAAGATCGGCTGCCCCGTCATCGGCCTCAACGACTCCGGTGGCGCCCGTATCCAGGAGGGCGTGGTCTCCCTCGGCCTCTACGGCGAGATCTTCCACCGCAACGTGCGCGCCTCCGGCGTCGTCCCGCAGATCAGCCTCGTCATGGGCCCGTGCGCGGGTGGCGCCGTCTACTCCCCCGCCATCACCGACTTCACCGTCATGGTCGACCAGACGTCGCACATGTTCATCACCGGCCCCGACGTCATCAAGACGGTCACCGGTGAGGACGTCGGCTTCGAGGACCTCGGCGGCGCCCTGACCCACAACAGCAAGTCGGGTGTCGCGCACTACATGGGCACCGACGAGCAGGACGCCATCGACTACGTCAAGGCGCTGCTGTCCTACCTGCCGAGCAACAACATGGAGACGCCTCCCTCGTTCGGCGAGGGCGAGGCCGACCTCGCCGTCACCGACGACGACCGCTGGCTCGACACGTGCATCCCCGACTCGCCGAACGTCCCCTACGACATGAAGCAGGTCATCGAGCACATCGTCGACGACGGCGAGTTCCTCGAGGTGCAGCCGCTCTTCGCGCCCAACATCATCACCGGTTTCGCCCGCGTCGACGGCATGTCGGTCGGCATCGTGGCCAACCAGCCGCTGCAGTTCGCCGGCTGCCTCGACATCGACGCCTCCGAGAAGGCGGCCCGGTTCGTGCGCACGTGCGACTGCTTCAACGTGCCCGTGCTCACCTTCGTCGACGTGCCCGGCTTCCTGCCCGGCACCAGCCAGGAATGGGACGGCATCATCCGTCGCGGCGCGAAGCTGATCTACGCGTACGCCGAGGCCACCGTCCCGAAGATCACCGTGATCACCCGCAAGGCCTACGGCGGCGCCTACGACGTCATGGGATCCAAGCACCTCGGCGCCGACATCAACCTCGCCTGGCCCACCGGCCAGATCGCCGTCATGGGCGCGCAGGGAGCCGTCAACATCCTCTACCGCAAGGAGCTCGCGGCCACGGCCGCCGAGGGCGGCGACGTCGAGGCGCACCGCGCCGAGCTCGTCGCGCACTACGAGGAGACGCTCGCCAACCCCTACATCGCGGCCGAGCGCGGCTACATCGACACCGTGATCAGCCCTTCCAACACGCGGATGAACGTGACCCGGGCCCTGCGCGCCCTGCAGAACAAGCGCGAGACGCTGCCGCCCAAGAAGCACGGGAACATCCCGCTGTGAGCGACGGCACGAGTGTGGGAAACGACACGTCGACAGCCACCGCCGCCATCCGGGTGCAGGGCAACGCGACCCCCGAGGAGGTCGCGGCTCTCGTCGCCGTGCTCTCCGCGCTCGGCGACGGCGAGGAGGCACCCCCGGAGCACGGCAGGTCGGCCTGGTCCGACCCGTCGTGGCGCCTCGTGGGGCCGTCCCGCGCACATGGCGGCTGGCGCGCCAGCGGCCTGCCGCGCTGACCCCGGAACGCCCACTTCGGTTGGGCGTTCCGGGGCGTGCACCCTTAGGCTGTTTGCCCATGTCCGTCGACTCCTCAGCAGCCGTCCGCCTCGCCGAGCGCTACACGCTGCGCGAGCGCATCGCCGTCGGCGGCATGGGTGAGGTCCACCTCGCGACCGACGACCGTCTCGGCCGGGTCGTGGCGGTGAAGGTGCTCGCGCCCGCCGTGGCGCACTACCCGGAGTCCGTCGAGCGGTTCCGCCGCGAGGCCACGACGGCCGCCGCGCTCTCGCACCCGAACATCGCCCAGGTCTACGACTACGGCGTCGACGGCTCCTCCCACTTCATCGTCATGGAGCACGTCGACGGCTCCGACCTCTCCCGCCTGCTGCGCCAGGTCGGCCGCCTGACCCCGAGCGACGCCGTGCGCATCGCCGAGCAGGTCTGCTCCGCGCTCGGCGCCGCACACCGAGCCGGCGTCGTCCACCGCGACATCAAGCCGGGCAACGTCATCGTCCGTCCGGACGGCACGGTCAAGGTCACCGACTTCGGCATCGCCCAGGCCCTCGGCCAGGCCTCGCTCACCGACACCGGCACCGTCATGGGCACCGCCGCCTATGTCTCCCCCGAGCAGGCGCGCGGCCAGGCCACGACCCCGGCCACCGACATCTACTCGCTCGGCATCCTGCTGTTCCAGATGCTCACCGGGTCGGTGCCCTTCGACGGCGACACCCCGGTCGCGATCGCCATGCGCCACCTCGACGAACCGGTGCCGCTGCCCAGCTCGCGCGTGCACGACCTGCCCGCGGACCTCGACGACGTCGTCCTCCGCGCCACCGCGAAGGTACCTTCCGAGCGCTACGCCGACGCCGACGCCATGGCGATGGCCCTGGCCCGCCGCGAGTCCGGCGCCGACGCCGCCACCCGCGCGCTGCCCGCCGGCGCGGCGACCTCGGTGCTCGCCGCCGGCGCCAACACGGCCCGGATGCCGGCGCTGGGCGTCTCCTCCGACACCGGCACCGCCACCCAGGCCGTGGCGGCGGCCGGCGACCCCGCGCCCACCGGGCGGCTGCACACGGCTGACGCCCCCGCCGTGGCTGCTCCCCGTCGCGCCCGCACCGCGGACGGCCGCCGCGGTGGTCCGAGCGTCGCCGTCTGGGTGCTCGGCGCCGTGATCCTCGCCCTCGTGGGCGTCCTCGGCTTCGTCCTGCTGTCGGGCTCCGGCAGCGAGGCCGACACCGCCGCCCCGGTCTCGCGCCCCACCCCCAAGGCGAGCAGCACCACCGCGGCTCCGTCGCCCACCTCAACGGACCCCCAGCCGAGCGACGGCACCTCCGTGCCGAACGGCCTGGTCGGCGCGCAGCGTGGCGCCGCCGTCGACGCGCTCATCAAGTCCGGCGTCAACGTGCGCTGGGTGCTCGTGCGCTCGGAGAAGCCCGAGGACACCGTCCTCGGCACGTTCCCCGGCGAGGGACAGGCGATGAGCAAGGGGCAGACCGTTGCCCTCGTGGTCAGCCGCGGCCACGCGCCCTCCGACAGCAACACCTCCTTCGTCGTGCCCGACGGCCTCGTCGGCACCGAGGCCAAGCAGGCGATGTCGCGCCTCGAGAAGGAGGACGTCCGGGTGACGCGGGTGACCGTGCCCGGCGACGGCAAGGACCAGGTCGTCGGCACGTGGCCCAGCGCAGGCCAGACCACGGCAGACGGTGTCGTCGTGCTCGTCGTCTCCGGTGGCGGTGACGGCGGCAGCGACAAGGGCAAGCCCAACGACAAGGGCAACGGCAACCAGAGCGACTGACCGCCGGCGTCGACCCGGCGCCGATCCGGCGTCGACTCGGCGTCGACTCGGCGGCGGCGCGCCCCGCCGTCAATGCACTGGCACGCGCCGCCGCGCTCGCATACGTTCGCCGGGTGACTGCCAACACCCAGACAGCGCGACCCCGGACCGACGTGGACCGCATCGCGGAGACCTACTTCGACGCCGCCGTCGCCCTCAGCCCCATCAACGCGACCTTCCTCGGTGTCCCCGGCGCCGAGGAGGACCTCGACGACCTCTCCCCGGCCGGCAACGCCGCCGCGTCGACGCTGCGTCGCGCCACCCTCGCCGAGCTCGCCGACGCGACCGCCGCCGACGACGTCGACCGCGTCACCATCGACGCGATGACCGAGCGCCTCCAGCTCTCCGAGGACCGGTATGCCGCCGGGCTCGACGAGATGTCGCTGAACGTCCTCGCGTCGCCGCTCCAGTCCGTGCGCGACGTGTTCGACCTCATGCCCCAGGACACCGAGGAGCACTGGAGCACCTTCGCCGCCCGCATGGCCAAGGTCCCGGCCGCCCTCGAGGGCTACAAGGAGTCCCTGCTCGTGGCTCGCGAGCGCGGCCAGGTCTCCCCTCTCCGCCAGGTCGAGGCGTGCGCCGAGCAGTCGCGCGACCTCGTCACCGACGACGGCTACTTCGCGAAGATCGTCGCCGACGCCTCCGTCGGCGATGCCCCCCTCGAGGGTGACGTGAAGGCACGGCTGGCCGACGCGGCGGCGGCGGCAGCGGCGGCATACGGCGAGATGGCCGACTGGCTGGAGCGGGAGCTGCTGCCCCACGCGCCGGAGGCGGACGCCTGCGGCATCGACCGCTACCGGCTCGAGTCGCGCTACTTCCTCGGTGCGGCCGTCGACCTCGAGGAGACCTATCGCTGGGGCCAGCAGGAGGTCGCGAGCCTCGACGCGCAGATGACCGAGATCGCCGAGGGGCTCGAGCCCGGCGCCAGCGTGCAGCGCGGGGTCGAGATCCTCGACGCCGACGAGAAGTACCACCTCCACGGCACCGACGCCCTCAAGGCGTGGATGCAGGAGCGCGCCGACGAGGTCATCGCGCAGCTCAAGGACGTCCACTTCGACATCCCCGGACCCGTCCAGACCATCGAGTGCATGATCGCGCCCACGCAGACCGGCGGCATCTACTACACCGGTCCCAGCGACGACTTCACCCGACCGGGGCGGATGTGGTGGTCGGTGCCCAAGGGCAACACCGAGTTCCGCACCTGGAACGAGCTGACGACCGTCTACCACGAGGGCGTCCCGGGCCACCACCTCCAGGTCGCCCAGACCGTCTACCGGTCGTCGCTGCTCAACAAGTGGCGGCGCATCGAGGCGTGGACGTCCGGGCACGGCGAGGGCTGGGCGCTCTACGCCGAGCGCCTCATGGCCGAGCTCGGCTACATGGACGACCCCGGCAACCGCATGGGTTGGCTTGCAGGACAGTCACTTCGGGCCGCCCGCGTCGTCATCGACATCGGCGTGCACTGCGGCTTCGACGCGCCCGAAGAGGTCGGTGGCGGGGCGTGGGACTACGACAAGGCGTGGACCTACCTGACCCGCTACGGCTTCATGGACGAGAAGATCCTGAAGTTCGAGCTCAACCGCTACCTCGGCTGGCCCGGTCAGGCGCCGAGCTACAAGATCGGCGAGCGACTGTGGCTGCAGCTGCGTGACGAGGTGCGCGAGCGCGAGGGCGACGCCTTCGACCTCAAGGCGTTCCACCGCCGCGCCCTCGACATCGGCGGCGTCGGCCTCGACACGCTGCGGGCAGCGGTGCTCCAGGAGATCTGACCAGCCCTGGCAAAGCGCGTCATCACGAGCCGCGGACGGCCCCCGACCAGCAGGGTCGGGGGCCGTCGTGCGCGGTGCGACGAATGGGTACTCCTCCCCATCGCCGGGAGCTCTGCGGCGCACCTATGCTGTGCTCGCGCCGCCGACTCCACGCAGGCGCCTCACAGCTCACAGGGGAGAAGACCGTGTTCCGCCACCGCACAGCGGTGCGCCGGGCCGAGGGGACGACCACGCGCCGCGCTGCGCGCCGTCTCCTGACCGTGCTCACCGCGACCACCGTCGCACTCGGGCTGCTGCCGTTGGCCGCGCCCTCGGCCAACGCCGCCACCTACACCATCTCGGGCCGCGTCACCGGACTCGACGCGGCCGGCGCCGTCGTCGGCGTCGGCGACGCAGGGCTCTGGTTCTACGACGCCGCCTACAACGACGCCGGATCGGTCACGTTCCGGTCCGACGGCACCTACACCGCCACCTTCACCTCGCCCGGCCCCTACAAGATGGAGGCGGGCTGCTGGGGCCAGATGACGTGCGCCACGCAGTGGGGCACCGAGTGGTACGCGAACAAGGGCAGCTTCGACGACGCGACGCCCGTCACCGCCGGCGCGACGGCCACCGTCGCAAACATCCAGCTCGACCGCCGCTCCACCATCAAGGGCACCGTGAAGAACACGGCCGGCCAGCCCGTCAGCGGCTTCGCCGTCGACGCCACCAAGACCACGGGCGGCATGTCGAACGACACCACGTCGGCCGCCGACGGGACCTTCACCCTGACCGGCGTCGAGTCGGGACCCAGCAACGTCTGGGCCTACGACCCGAACGACCGGCACCAGTACGCCTCGGCGAGCTGGGACGGCACGAAGAGCACGAGTGACTACGTCGCCTGGAACATCCCGGCCGGCACGACGATCACCGGCGTCAACTTCGTCCTCGACCCGTGGACCGGCGTCGTCGTCACGGTGACCGACGCCGCCGGCAAGCCTCTCGAGAACGTCAACTGGAACCTCTTCGAGTACCGCCCGGCCGAGGGCGACTGGTGGGGGCGCCAGTACGGCCCGCTCCTCACCGGCGCCGACGGCACCTTCGCGGAGGAGACCGAGCTCGGCAAGACGTACAAGGTCTGCGTCTACGACACGTGGTACGACAACGGCTGGGCACCCGCCACGCGCTACCAGGACCGCTGCTACGACAACGTGGCGACACTCGACGCCGCGACATCCTTCACCGTGACCAGCGACAACCGCAAGCGCGAGCTCACGATGGTCCTCCCCGTGGCCGGCAACGGCCTCACCGCCGGCGATCCGTTCGTGAGCGGCTCGTCGGCGGTGGGCAGCACGCTCACCGTCGACCCCGGCGCGTGGGGCCCGTCGGGCGTGGCCCTGACCTACCAGTGGATGCGTCAGGGCACGGACGGGCTGGTGCCCATCGCCGGAGCCACCGGGTCGACGTTCACGACGACCAGCGACCTCGCCGGCTCCTACGTCACCGCGAAGGTGACCGGTGCACTCGCCGGGTACCGCAGCGCCGTGATGCACGCCAACGGCGCCGAGGTCATGGGCTCCGGTGCCCCGTCGCTGTCGAGCCCGCTGACCATCTCCGGCAGCGGGGTCGTCGGCAGCTCGCTGACGGCCGCCCACGGCGCCATCGCCCCGGCCGGCGACTGGAACCCCTCGTACACCTGGGTCGTCGGCGGCGTGCCGCAGGATACGAGCTACGGCTACGACCAACCGCCGCCGCTGGCGCTGACGAGCGCGATGATGGGCAAGCGGATCACGCTGCGCATGAGCGCCTACGGCCAGAACGGCGCCGGCACTCTCCAGCAGGCGGCGACCGGCCCGGTCGTGCTGGGCGCGCTCTCGGCCCCGACGCCGACGATCAGCGGCACCAAGGCCGTCGGCTACACGCTCACGGCCGTCCCCGGCACGTGGGGCCCGGCGCCGGTCACCCTGACCTACCAGTGGTACCGCTCCGGCGTCGCCATCTCGGGCGCGACCGCCAGCACCTACACGCTGACGACCACGGACCAGGCCAAGACGATGACCGTCAAGGTCACGGGCACGAAATCGGGATACGCCACCGCGGCGAGGACGTCGTCCGCGACCAGCGCGGTGCTCGGTGCCCTCACGGCCCCGACACCGACCATCAGCGGCACCAAGGCCGTCGGCTACACCCTGACGGCGGTTCCCGGCGCGTGGGGCCCGGCGCCGGTCACCCTGACCTACCAGTGGTACCGCTCCGGCGTCGCCATCTCGGGCGCGACGGCGAGCACCTACAGGCTGACGACCACCGACCAGGCCAAGACGATGACGGTCAAGGTCACCGGGGCCAAGTCCGGCTACCTCACGACGGCACGGACCTCGGCGGCGACGGCCGCGGTGCTCGGCGCGTTCACCGCACCGACCCCGACCATCTCCGGCACCCGCAAGGTCGCCTACACGCTGACGGCCGTGCCCGGCACGTGGACCCCTGCGCCGACGACGTTCACCTACCAGTGGTACCGCTCCGGCGTCGCCATCTCGGGGGCGACCGCGAGGTCGTACAAGCTGACGAGCCTCGACAAGGGCAAGTACGTCAAGGTCAGGGTCACGGGCGTCAGGTCCGGCTACCTCACCAAGGCCGTCTACTCGGCCCAGACGGCAGCGATCGCCTGACGCGCCACGCAGCTGCCACGACGACGACGGCGCCGCCCCGGACCGGGGCGGCGCCGTCCGTCGTCCCCGGCTCTCGGCCGGCCCCTACGATGACGGCATGTCGACCCCCCTCCCCGACGCTGCCGCGGTCCACCTCGTCCTCGCCTCGGCCTCGCCCGCGCGCCTCTCGACCCTGCGTGCTGCCGGCATCGATCCGACCGTCGTCGTGAGCGACGTCGACGAGGACCTCGCCGTGGCCGAGGCCACCGAGCGCTACGGCCCGCTCGAGCCCGCCGACATCGCCCTGCTCCTGGCGCGGGCGAAGGCCGAGGACGTCGCGTCGGGCCTCGACGACGAAGCCGTCGTCGTCGGGTGCGACTCCGTGCTCGAGCTCGACGGGGAGGTGCACGGCAAGCCGGCCGACGCCGCCGAGGCGGTCAGCCGCTGGCACCGGATGCGCGGCCGCTCGGGGGTGCTGCACACGGGGCACTGGCTCGTCGACGACCGCGGTCCGGGCGGCGCCACCCTCGGCGCGACCGCGTCGACGACCGTCCACTTCGCGAAGCTCTCCGACGACGAGATCGACGCCTACGTCGCGACGGGCGAGCCGCTCACCGTCGCCGGCGCGTTCACGATCGACGGGCTCGGTGGCGCCTTCGTCACCGCTGTCGAGGGCGACCACCACAACGTCGTCGGCCTGTCCCTGCCGCTGCTGCGCGAGCTGCTCGGCGACGCCGGAATCGGCTGGTTCGACGTCGTCGGTGGTGCCGGGCAGCAGTAGCCGGTCAGGGGTAGAGGTCGTCGGTGAGGTTCTCGATGACGAGGTAGTGCTCGGTCCACCACCACATCTGCGCCGCGCCCGCGACGACGATGAGCGCCAGCACCCAGTAGCGGTAGCGCCGCCACCAGGGCAGCTTGAGGAACCAGGCGATGACGAGAGTCATGGGGAACGCGAGCAGCGCGTACCGCACGCGGCTCGGCGTCGTGCTGGTGACGAGGATGATGTATGCCGGGTAGGCACCTGCCCAGCCCCAGATCTCCGGGCCCCAGCGCCACGAGTGCCTCGACAGCATGAGCCACGCGAACGCCGCGACGCCGAGCACGCCGCCGACCTGCCCGAGCACGCCCCAGTAGTCGTAGAGCAGGTCCCACCAGAGGTAGAGCTTGATCTTCGTCTCGATGTTCCAGGCGAGCATCGTGTCGTTGTACGCGTTCGGGGTGTCCGTCGCGATCGTCACGATCGTGGGCCAGAGCCAGGTCAGTGCGCCTGCGTATGCCGCCAGCACACCCATCGCGACCCGGAATCTCCCCGGGTGGGGGCCTTCGTCACCCTGCCGCCAGCGCACCACGGCGTGCGCGATGATAACCGGCACCATGGCGATGACGACGTTGCGGCTCAGCGAGAGCACGAGCAGCGTCACGGCGACCCACCAGTACTGCCGGCGCCGCAGCAGCCAGAGCACCGTTACGACGCCGAGCAGGGCGGTCGACTCGGTGTAGGACGCCGAGAAGGCGGGTGAGGCGATGAAGAAGCTCGTGGCGACGACCGCGACGATCGCCTCCCAGCGGCCCACGACCTGGTCGACGAGCTTGAAGAGCATGTACATCGCGACGAACCCGATGAGGGTCGAGAGCACGGGCGCGACGAGGGCGAACGGCAGGCCGGTGACCTTCATGATGAGCCCGACGGTCATCGGGAACACCGGGAAGAAGGCCCAGGGGTTCATGTCGATGCCGCCCCAGCCGACGCGGGGCAGCACCGCGGGGTAGCCCTGCTCGGCGATGACGCGGTACCACTGGCCGTCCCAGCCGGTCATCACGGCGTTGTAGCCGGGGTCGGCCGGGGTCGGGTAGAAGATGCGGATGTTGGCGGTGCCGATGGGCAGCGGGATCTGGTACCTCGAGAGGTACGTGGCCGCGACCCACACGAAGATGCGGGAGACACCGAAGACCGCGAAGGGGAACCAGACGGGGAACCGTCGCCAGAACGGCTGCTTCAGCTCCGCCTCGCGGTCGGGGTGCTCGAGCCGGTGACCGAGGCGCGGCTCAGACCGGCGGGACGGCGCGTCTGCGCTCGCTGAAGTGACGGTCACGCCGGGAAGCATAGGCCAGTCGGCGCACGAGGTCCGAGCGCAGTTCATCCGCCTCGATGATGGAGTCGAGCACGAGGTCGGCTGCGAGCCGTTCGATGTCGACGTCCTCCTCGTACTCGCGGCGGCGGTCCGCGACGAACCGGGCCTGCTCGTCGGCGTCGGCGATCTCGGCGATCTTGTTGGCGTAGACGGCGTTGACGGCGGCCTCGGGCCCCATCACCGCGATGCGCGCGGTCGGCAGGGCGATCGTGGCGTCGGGGCCGAAGCCGGGGCCGCCCATCGCGTAGAGCCCGGCGCCGTACGCCTTGCGCACGACGACGCAGAACTGCGGGACCGTGGCCGAGGAGACGGCGCTGACCATCTTGGCGCCGTGGCGGATGATGCCGCCGCGCTCGACCTCCGAACCGATCATGAAGCCGGGCACGTCGGCGAGGTAGATCAGCGGGATGTTGAAGGCGTCGCAGAGCCAGATGAACCGGGCGGCCTTGTCGGCGCTGTCGGTGAAGAGCACGCCACCCTTGACCATCGAGTTGTTGGCGACGATGCCGACGCTCTGTCCGTCGAGGCGGCCGAAACCGATGACGAGCTCACCGGCCCAGAGCGGCTTGAGCTCGAAGAACGAGTCGTCGTCGACGAGGCCGTCGATGACGTCGTGGATGTCGAAGGGTACCGACTCGCGCTCGGGCACCGTGTCGCGGGTCAGCGGCGTCGCGGGCTCCTCGGCGGCATACGTCGGCGGGTGGTCGCGCCACGTCCCGGGCACGTAGGAGAAGTAGAGCTTGGCGAGCTCGATGGCCTCGGCGTCGTCGTGGGCGAGCAGGTCGCCGACACCCGAGACGGTGCAGTGCATGCGGGCACCGCCCATCTCCTCGAGGGAGACCTTCTCGCCGACGACCATCTCGGCCATGCGGGGGCTGCCGAGGTACATGGAGGCGTTGCCCTCGACCATGATGATGAGGTCGCAGAAGCTGGGGATGTAGGCGCCGCCGGCGGCGCTGGGGCCGAAGAGGCAGCAGATCTGCGGCACCTTGCCCGACAGCGCGACCTGGTTGTGGAAGATGCGCCCCGCGCCGCGTCGGCCCGGGAACATCTCGACCTGGTCGGTGATGCGGGCGCCGGCCGAGTCGACGAACCAGAAGACGGGCAGCTCCTCGCGCAGCGCCATCTCGGTGGCGCGCACGATCTTCTCGACGGTGCGCGAGCCCCATGACCCGGCCTTGACGGTGGGGTCGTTGGCGATGACGATCGCGGGCCGGCCGTCGACGGTGCCGCGGCCGGTGACGACGCCGTCGGCGGGTAGCCCGGGCTGGAGCGCGTTGGCGTAGCGGCCGTCCTCGACGAAGGAGCCCTCGTCGAAGAGCAGCGCGATGCGGTCGCGGACGTAGATCTTGCCCTGGGCGTCGAGCTTCGCCTGGGCCTTCTCCGGCGCGCTCGCCGAGGCGGCGTGAGCCTTGGCGAGCCGGGCCCGGACGTCGGCGACCCTCGGGTCCGAGTCGCTCATGCGGGCAGCCCCAGGCCGCGGGCGATGAGCATCCGCTGTACCTCGGAGGTGCCCTCGCCGATCTCGAGGATCTTCGCGTCGCGGTAGAAGCGCGCCACGGGGAACTCCTCCATGAAGCCGTTGCCACCGAAGACCTGCGTGGCGGTGCGGGTCGCGGTGACGGCAGCCTCGGTCGAGTAGAGCTTGGCGATGGCCGCGGCCTGCTTGACCTCCTTGACGGAGCGCTTGCCGGCGTGGAGCTCGTCCTTGAGCCAGGCCGCCTTGTAGGTGAGCAGACGAGCGCCCTCGACCATGACGGCCAGGTCGGCGAGCTGGAACGAGACGCCCTGGTTGACGCCGATCGGCCTGCCGAACGCCGTCCGCGTCTTCGCGTAGCCGGTCGCGAGCTCGAGGCACGCCTGGGCGCAGCCGACGGCGAGGGCCGAGATCGCGATGCGGCCGTCGTCGAGGGTCTTGAGGAACTGCTTGAAGCCCTCCCCCTCGGCGCCGAGCAGGTTCTCTGCCGGCACCCGGCAGCCCTCGAAGGTGAGGCCATGGGTGTCGGAGACGTGCCAGCCGAGCTTGTGGTAGGCCGGCTCGACGACGAAGCCGGGCGTGCCGGCCGGGACCATGATCGCCGAGATCTGCGGCGAGCCGTCCGCGTTGGTGCCGGTGCGCGCGGTGACGGTGACGACCGAGGTGATGTCGGTGCCGGAGTTCGTGATGAACGCCTTGGCGCCGTTGATGACCCACTCGTCGCCCTCGCGGACGGCCCGGGTCCTCGTCGCTGCGGCGTCGGAGCCGGCCTCGGGCTCGGTGAGGCCGAAGCCGGCGAGCGCGCGTCCCGAGACGAGGTCGGGCAGGAAGCGCTGCTTCTGCTCCTCGTTGCCGTAGGTCAGGATCGGGTTGATGCCGAGCCCGACGCCGGCCGAGAGCGTGATGCCGATGGACTGGTCGACGCGGCCGAGCTCCTCGATCGCGACGCAGAGGCTGGTGAAGTCGCCGGCGTCACCCGCGCCGCCGTACTCCTCCGGCACGACGAGGCCGAACAGCCCGAGGTCACCCATCTTGGGCACGAGGTCGGCCGGGAAGTGGGAGGCGGCGTCCCACTTGGCGATGTGGGGGGCGACCTCCTTCTCGGCGAAGTCGCGGACGACCTGGCGGAAGTCCTCGTGGTCCTGGCTGAGCTCGAACATCGCTGTTCTCCTGGGGGGTCGCCGCCGTCACGCGCTCGTGACGCGTGCTTGACGTTGACGTAAACGTAAAGCAGGATCGACGCCATGACAAGTGCGCCGACGTGGACCATCGCCCAGGTGGCGGAGGAGTTCGGCGTGACCCACCGCACGGTGCGGCACTACGAGGACCTCGGCCTCATCTCCCCCGAGCGGCGCGGCACGCAGCGCATCTACCACCGCCGCGACCGCACTCGCCTCGGCCTCATCCTGCGCGGCAAGCGGTTGGGGTTCCCCCTCGAGGAGATCCGCACGATCATCGACCTCTTCGACGCCCCCCGCGGCCGGCGCACGCAGCTCGAGTACGTCCTCGGCCAGATCGACGAGCGCCGCGCCGACCTCGACCAGCGGCTGCGCGACATCCAGGACGCCATCGCCGAGCTCGGCGAGTTCGAGCGCCGGTGCCGTGAGGACCTCGACAAGCTCGCGTGACACGATGGGCCCATGAGCGCTGACGACACGAAGATCTCCGCGTACGCCCACCCCGAGCGCCTCGTCACCACCGACTGGCTCGCCGAGCAGGTCGCGGCCGGGGCTGTCGGCGGACCCGACGGCATCGTGGTGCTCGAGTCCGACGAGGACGTCCTGCTCTACGACACCGGCCACATCCCCGGTGCGATCAAGATCGACTGGCACGTCGACCTCAACGACCCGGTCACCCGCGACTACGTCGACGGCGCGCGCTTCGCCGAGGTGATGGGCAAGCGCGGCATCTCGCGCGAGACGACGATCGTGCTCTACGGCGACAAGAGCAACTGGTGGGCGGCATACGCCCTGTGGGTCTTCAGCCTCTTCGGCCACGAGGACGTCCGCCTCCTGGACGGTGGCCGCGCGAAGTGGATCGCCGAGGGACGCGAGATCACCCGCGAGGTCCCGACGCCGACGCCCGTGGAGTACCCGGTGGCCGAGCGCGACGACGCCCCGATCCGCGCGTTCAAGGACGACGTCCTCGCCCACCTCGGCAAGCCGCTCGTCGACGTCCGCTCCCCCGGCGAGTTCTCCGGCGAGCTGCTGCACATGCCCGACTACCCCCAGGAGGGCGCGATGCGCGGCGGCCACATCCCCGGTGCGAAGTCGGTGCCGTGGGCGCGTGCGGCCAACGAGGACGGCTCGTTCAAGTCCCGAGAGGAGCTCGAGGCGATCTACCTCACCGAGCAGGGCCTGGCCCCCCACGACGACGTCGTCGCGTACTGCCGCATCGGCGAGCGCTCCTCGCACACGTGGTTCGTGCTCACCCACCTGCTCGGGTTCGAGACGGTGCGCAACTACGACGGCTCGTGGACCGAGTGGGGCAACTCGGTGCGCGTCCCGATCGAGAGGTGAGCGCATGAGTGAGTCCCCACACGCCATGTCGCTGCCCACCTCGCTCGCCGAGATCGCCGACGACTTCCGCTCCGCGAGCAACGAACTGAAGCTGCAGCTGCTGCTCGAGTTCAGCGACGAGCTGCCCGACCTGCCCGAGCGGTATGCCGGTCACCTCGACCAGCTCGAGCGCGTCGACGAGTGCCAGTCGCCCCTCTTCCTCACGGTCGAGGTCGCGGACGGCGTCTCGCTCGACGACCGCACGGTCAGCCTCTTCTTCGACGCCCCCGCCGAGGCGCCGACGACCCGTGGCTTCGCCGGCATCCTCCACGAGGGGCTCGATGGGCTCAGCGCTGCGGAGGTGCTCGCCGTGCCCGACGACGCCCCGATGCGGTTCGGGCTGGCCGAGGCGGTCTCCCCGCTCCGGATGCGCGGCATGGTCGCCATGCTCGGCCGCATCAAGCGCCAGGTCCGCGCCAAGACCGCCGCGTGACCAGCTGACCCGGAGCACCCCGCGTCACTGTTGCGCCCCGTGGAACAGTGACGCAGCCGCGCGGAAGCGTCGCCCGCCAGGTGACTACACCAGCCGCGTACGTCACTGTTGCGCCCCGTGGAACAGTGACGTAGCCGCGCGGAAGCGTCGCTCGCCAGATGACTACACCAGCCGCGTACGTCACTGTTGCGCCCCGTGGAACAGTGACGCAGCCGCGCGAAAGCGTCGCCCGCCAGGTGACTACACCAGCCGCGTACGTCACTGTTGCGCCCCGTGGAACAGTGACGTGGTGTGCGCGCCGAACACCCCCGTACGAGAGCCCCTGTGGACGACCGCTGCGCGCAGCATGTTCGAAGTTGCAGCCTGAGGTCGTGGCGCGGACGGGAGCGGGGGACGGTGCGGACGACAGGGTCGGACGCTACGTCGTGCGGGTGCGGCGCCTTGCCGACCTGAGCCAGCGGGGCCTGGCCGAGGTGGTGGGGACTACCGCCAGCACCGTCTGCCGCATCGAGTCCGGGGCATCGGTGCCGACGCTGGGGCTCTTCGAGCAGATCCTCGCGGTCGCCGGCCTGAAACTTGCGGTCGTCGATGCGGACGGTTGCGAGGTGATGCCGGTGCCGGAGGACCTGGTTCGCGACAACCAGGGCCGCCGCTTCCCCGCCCACCTCGACCTGGCACCGCCGGACGAGGTGCCCTACGAGCGAGAGGCACGCCCGCGCTACGACCGGCCGCAAGCCCGAGCGTGGTTCAGGCACCGGGCGGCACGCGACCGGGAAGCGCAAGCGGCTCCGCACAGGCAGCGACAGGTCGACCACCCGACCCGGGCAGAGCTGCGCATGCGGGCCAGGCTCAGGCGCGGGCGGCAGCCGGTGGTCGATGCCCCTCCCCCGAGCGACGACTGCACCTGCCCGGACACGTGCTTCGAGGCCTACTGCGCCGCTGACTGCCCGTGCCAGTGCGAGCCCGGCCGAGACCGGTTCGGCCGGCCGCGCGGGGCCGAGGCGACCGGCGGCTAGTTGACCGGGCCGTCGCCGCCGAGGTCGTCGGGGTCGCGGAAGTAGGTCTTCTTGGCCCGCAGGCCCCGGTTGGCCATCCAGGTGAGGGCCCACAGGACGACGCCGAGCACCAGCAGGCCGCCGCCGATCGTGTAGTGCTCCGACGGCCGGCCCGACAGGGGCAGCACGAGGAAGAAGCAGGCGACCGCTCCGACGACCGGGAGGAACGACGGGGTGACGAAGTGGTCGCTGTCCTTCGGGTCGCGCCGGAGCACGAGCACGACGATGTTGACGATCGTGAACACGCCGAGCAGCAGCAGTGACGTCGTGCCGCCGAGGGCCGAGACCGCGTCCTCGCTCGCACCCGACACGTAGATGATCAGGCCGAAGGCGAGCAGGGTCGTGAAGACGATGGCCGCCCACGGCGTCCGGCGACGCGGGTGCACCCGGCCGAGGAAGTGGGGCAGCACGTCCTGCTTGCTCATCCCGTAGAGCAGGCGCGAGGCCATGAGCATGTTGATCAGGGCCGAGTTCGCGACGGCGAACATCGAGATGAACGGCAGCAGGTCCTTGATCGGGACGTTCGGCGCGGCCCTCTCGACGACCGTCACCAGCGGGGTGTCGCTCGAGGCGAGGTCGCCCACCGGCACGATGGCGACGGCGCAGAGCGACACGAGCACGTAGATGAGTCCCGTCACGCCGATGCCCGTGATCATCATCTTGGGGAAGATCCGCACGGGGTCCTTGGTCTCCTCGGCCATGTTGACCGAGTCCTCGAAGCCGACCATCGCGAAGAACGCGAGCGACGTCGCCGCGGTGACGGCGAAGAACGTCGACTTGTCGCTCGGCGACTCGAAGATCATCGTGCGCGAGAAGTCGCCCTTGCCGCCGAAGATCGCGAAGAAGCCGACGAAGATGACGAGGAGCAGGCCCGACAGCTCGACCAGCGTCAGCACGATGTTGGCCTTGACGCTCTCGCCGACGCCCCGCAGGTTGACCAGCGCGACGACCGCCATGAACCCCAGCGCGATGAGCATGATCAGCGTCGTGTTCTCGTCGTCGAGCCTGAACCCCTTGGCGAGGTTCGACGCGAAGGCCCGCGAGGCCGTCGAGGCCGACGTGATGCCGGAGCACATGACCGTGAAGCAGACGATGAAGGTCAGGAAGTGGATGCCGAACGCCTTGTGGGTGTAGAGCGCCGCGCCGGCTGCCTGCGGGTACTTCGTCACGAGCTCGAGGTACGAGAAGGCGGTGACCATGGCGATGGCGAAGGCGACGATGAACGGCGCCCAGGCCGCACCTCCGACCTCTGCGGCGACGTCTCCCGTGAGCGCGTAGACGCCCGTCCCGAGGATGTCGCCGACGATGAAGAGCAGCAGCAGCCCGGGTCCCATGACCCTTTTCAGCTCGCCGCCCTGGTGGGTCTCCTGTTGTGCAACCTGAGCCATGTCGCCTCCCATGCGTCTGGTCGTGGCCAAGCGCCACGGTGGGTTGCCTGCCTGACCACCTTGGCCCACGCACCACGGTGCGGCAACGGGAGACGCGCCGGGGACTAGCCCGACGGACGGCGGAACACGGCCCGCCAGTGCTGACCTTCGACGGCGCTCAGCTCGACCTGCTCGAGCCCGTCGTCCGCGAACGACAGCAGGCGTCCACGGCTCAGCGCGAACGGCGGACCCGTCGTCGCGTCGGACTCGCCGTCCGTGCGGAACTCCACCACGAACAGCGTGCCTCCCCGGGCAACCAGGCTGCGCACGCCGCGGACCGCCTCCGACCGGGGCGGGTCGGGCAGCGCCTGCACCGTGTAGATCTCGACGACCAGGTCGAACGCGCCGAGCCACTCCCCCGGCAGGTCCAGCAGGTCCGCCACGCGGTAGTCGACGGCGCTGCCCGGGTGCCGGTCCTGCGCCACCCGGACAGCGGTCGGGGCGACGTCGAAGGCCGCCGTGTCGAAGCCCAGCGACGCGAGGTACTCCGCGTCGGCACCGAGACCACACCCCACGACGACGGCGCGACGCCCGCTGCCGTCGACCGCCTGCGACTCCGCCCACTCCCGCAGCTGCGGTGCCGGCTGGGACCTGTCCCACGGCATTCCGACGACGCCCGAGCAACCCTCCGCGTACAGCCGGTCGAACCAGGAGGTCGGCGCGCCGTCCGAGATGGCTTGCGCCGCGAGCTCATCCGCTCGCTCGTCCCAGTCGCGCGCCATCGTCAGCCCCCGATCCTCGTGCGCACCTCGTACAGCTCCGGGAAGAAGGTCAGGTCGAGCGCGCGACGCAGGAAGTCGACGCCTGTCGACCCGCCGGTGCCGGTCTTCTGGCCGATGGTGCGCTGCACCACCTGCAGGTGCCGGAAGCGCCACTGCTGGAAGTTGTCCTCGAGGTCGACGAGCTCCTCGCACGTCTCGTAGACGCCCCAGTGCTCGTGCGGCTCGGCGTACACGCCGGCGAAGACGTCGACGAGCCCCTGGTCGAGGCGGTAGGGCTGCGTCCAGTCACGGTCGAGCAGGTGGGCCGGGACGGCATACCCACGCCGGGACAGGTAGGCGAGGAACTCGTCGTAGAGGCTGCGTTCGTGCAGGAGGGTGTCGAGCTCGGCGCGGGCGCCCTCGTCGTGCGAGAACACGGCGACCATGTCTGCGTTCTTGTTGCCGAGAAGGAACTCGACCTCGCGGTACTGGGCCGACTGGAAGCCCGAGCTCGTGGCGAGGAACGGGCGGATCTCCGCGTACTCGCTAGGCGTCAGCGTCGCGAGGACCGACCACTGGTCGGTGAGGGTGTGCTGGATGTGCTTGACGCGGGCCAGCCGCTTGAGAGCGGGCGCCAACTCGTCCTCAGCGAGAAGCCTTCGGGCAGAACGCAGCTCGTGGATCATGAGCTTGAGCCACAGCTCCGACGTCTGGTGCTGGATGATGAAGAGGAGCTCGTCGTGCTGCGGCGGGTCGCTGAGCGGCTGCTGCGCGCTGAGCAGCGTGTCGAGCCGCAGGTAGTCGCCGTACGACATCTTGCGCGTGAAGTCGCGCTCGATGCCCTCCTCGAGCTCGCGCTTGACGCGCCGGTCGTCCGTGGCCATGTCGCGATCCTAGGAGGCGCCTCAGCTGGGCCGCGGGCGGATCCTCACGAGGTGCGAGACGACACCCGGGATCCATCCGGTCTCACCACGCATCCACCGCGCGCCGACGAGGTTGTGCGGCACCACGACCGTGTCGGCCCGGGCCGCGACGAGGCCGATGTCGGTGCCGAAGACGTCGGTCACGACGGCCCACTCGCGGGCGCTGTGCCGGGCGAGGTGCTCGCCGATCGCCGTGGCGAACGTGTCGACGATGACGTCGGAGCCGTCGCCGTCGGCCCCCTGGGTCGCCGACCACCGGCGGTACGCGTCGTCGTAGTGGGCGCTGATCGAGCTGAGGTCGTCGATGTCGACGCCCGCCTGCGCGGCGTGGGCCAGCGCCGCGTCGAGGCGTCCGCGCTCGGCCTCCCCCAGCGGCGCCGTCACGGGTCGACCGGTGAAGTCGGACGCGAGCGCGTCGTCGCCGGGCTCACCGGCGTCGTCGGCGGGGGTCGGGTCCGAGGCCGGCTCGTCGTCGCCCTTGTTCTTCTTCGAGAACAGTCCCATGCGGGTCAATCTAGTGTCTGGCGACGGCCTCGGACCCGGCCTGCTCAGCCGAAGGTGTCGGGATCGGGGCCGGTCCTCGTCCCCCGGTCCAGGCCGCGGACGGCCGTGAGGTCGTCCTCGTCCAGCGCGAAGCCGAAGAGGTCGAGGTTCGCGTCGATGCGCTCGGGGGTGACGGACCGGGTCAGCACGACGTTGCCGATCTCCACGTGCCAGCGCAGCGCCACCTGCCCCGGCGTCACGCCGTGCTTCGCGGCGATCCCCGTGACGACCGGGTCGTCGAGGAGCCCGGCGCGGGCCGCGAGCGGGCTCCACGCCTCGGTCACGATGCCGTGCTCGGCGTGGAAGGCGCGCAGCTGCTCCTGCTGGAGGTACGGCGAGAGCTCGATCTGGTTGACCGACGGCAGCACGCCGGTCTCGTCGAGCAGGCGCTGCAGGTGCGACAGCTGGAAGTTGCACACACCGACCGAGCGCACCCGGCCCTCGGACTGCAGCTCGAGCATGGCCTTCCACGCGTCGACGTACGCGTCCTGGGCGGGAGCCGGCCAGTGGATGAGGTAGAGGTCGAGCACGTCGATGCCCAGGCGCCCCATGGACGCGTCGAACGCCGCCGGCACGTCGTGGTGGTCGTCGTTCCAGACCTTCGTGGTGACGAAGACGTCGTCGCGGTCGACGTCGCCGCGGGCCAGGACCCGGCCGACGCCCTCCTCGTTGCCGTAGATGCGGGCGGTGTCGATGTGGCGGTAGCCGACCTCGAGGGCGCGACCGAAGGCGGCGTCGACGTCCGCGTCAGGCACCTCCCAGACACCGAAACCGACCTGCGGGATGGCCAGGCCGGGGGTGGAGGCGTGGCCGAGGGCGAGCGTGGGGACTGACGCGTGTGTGGTCATGGCCTCCACGCTAGGTCGAGCACACCGGTGGTTGATGTGCCCGACCTCACTCCGAGACGGCCGGGAATACGCCTCTGGAGGCGGAATTGACGTGACGTCAGCCCGATAGAGTCCGAGCCATGGCATCCATCAGCAAGGTCCTGATCGCAAATCGTGGTGAGATCGCGGTCCGCATCGCGCGGGCGTGCGCGGACAGCGGCATCGCCTCGGTGGCGGTCTACGCGGACCCCGACCGGGATGCCCTGCACGTGAAGGTCGCCGACGAGGCGTACGCGCTCGGTGGCTCGACGCCCGGCGAGAGCTACCTGCTCGTCGACAAGCTCCTCGACGTCGCGAAGCAGTCCGGCGCCGACGCGGTCCACCCCGGCTACGGCTTCCTCGCCGAGAACGCCGGCTTCGCCCAGGCCGTCATCGACGCCGGGCTCATCTGGATCGGCCCCGGCCCCGAGGCCATCGACTCCCTCGGCGACAAGGTCAAGGCCCGCCACATCGCGACCAAGGCCGGTGCGCCCCTCGTGCCCGGCACCAAGGACCCGGTCGGCGGCGCCGACGAGGTGGTGGCGTTCGCGCAGGAGCACGGGCTCCCGGTGGCGATCAAGGCGGCATACGGCGGCGGCGGACGCGGCCTCAAGGTCGCCCGCACGATGGAGGAGATCCCCGACCTCTACGAGTCGGCCGTGCGCGAGGCCGTGACGGCGTTCGGCCGCGGCGAGTGCTTCGTCGAGCGCTTCCTCGACCGCCCGCGTCACGTCGAGACCCAGTGCCTGGCCGACCAGCACGGCAACGTCGTCGTGGTCTCGACCCGCGACTGCTCGCTGCAGCGCCGTAACCAGAAGCTCGTCGAGGAGGCCCCCGCCCCGTTCCTCACCGACGAGCAGCACGCCGAGCTGCTGCGCGCGTCCAAGGCGATCCTCAAGGAGGCCGGCTACGTCGGTGCCGGCACGTGCGAGTTCCTCGTCGGGCCGCAGGGCGACATCAGCTTCCTCGAGGTCAACACTCGCCTCCAGGTCGAGCACCCGGTCACCGAAGAGGTCACCGGCATCGACCTCGTGCGCGAGCAGTTCCGCATCGCGAACGGCGAGAGCCTCGACTACGGCGACCCCGAGCCGCACGCGCACTCCATCGAGTTCCGCATCAACGGCGAGGACGCCGGCCGCGGCTTCCTCCCAGCCCCCGGCACCGTGACCAGGATGGTCGTGCCGCACGGCCCGGGCGTGCGCTGGGACGCCGGCATCGTCGAGGGCGACACCGTTGCCGGAGCCTTCGACTCGATGATCGCCAAGCTCATCGTCACCGGCAGCACCCGCCAGCAGGCCGTCGAGCGCTCCCGCCGCGCCCTCGCCGAGCTGACCATCGACGGCATGCCCACCGTCGTGCCGTTCCACCGCGCGGTCGTCGCCGACCCGGCCTTCGCGCCCGCCGACGGCACGCCGTTCTCGATCCACACCCGCTGGATCGAGACCGAGTGGGACAACACCGTCGAGCCGTATGCCGGTGGGCCCGGTAGTGGCGCCGACGGCGCCGAGCCCGAGGAGCGCCAGACCGTCGTCGTCGAGGTCGGCGGCAAGCGGCTCGAGGTCTCGCTGCCCGGTGGCCTGTCGCTGGGCGGCGGTGGCGGCTCCGCCGCGAAGAAGAAGGCGCCGAAGCGCTCCGGCGGCGGCAAGTCCGGCGGCGCCGCCTCCGGCGACTCCCTCACCGCCCCCATGCAGGGCACCATCGTCAAGATCGCCGTCGAGGAGGGCACCACGGTCGCTGCCGGCGACCTCGTCATCGTCCTCGAGGCGATGAAGATGGAGCAGCCCATCACCGCCCACAAGGGCGGCGTCCTCACCGGTCTCACCGCGAAGGTCGGCGAGACCGTCACGTCCGGCGCGGTGCTCGCCGAGATCAAGGACGCCGAGGGCTGACCGGGCGACCACCCGGGTCCGGACGCGTCGAGCCGACGACAGGGCCGCCCCACCGTCGCGGTGGGGCGGCCCTCGCCGTGCTGCGACGGGTCAGCTCCTGGGCGGGTCGCCCAGGGTGATGTCGCCGCCCTGGGTCCCGGCGCCGCCCTGGTTCCCCGCGCCGCCCTGGTTCCCGGCGCTGCTCGGGTCGGGCACGCCCGGCAGGTCCTGCTCGCCCGCCGGGTCGGTGGCCGGCGGGATCTCGGACGGTCCGGGGCTGCCCGGCAGACCGGGGTCCACGGGCGAGGGGTCGTTGGGGTCGACGGGAGGCCCGGGCGTGGGGGTCGGCGTGGGGGTCGGTGCCGGGCCGGGGGTCGGTGCCGGGCCGGGGGTTGGTGCCGGGCCGGGGGTCGGCGCCGGGTCGGGCGTGGGAGGGGCGGGAGGCGTCGGCGGCGTCGGCGGAGCGGTGGCCTCGTCGTCCGGCAGACCCAGCTGCTCGCGTACGGCGTCGGCTCCCTTGTCGATCTGGTCGGCGTACTTGCCGCCGGTGCGCTCGTTGATGATCTCCTCGGCCTTGTCGAGCCCCTGCTCGGCCTGGTCCGGGTGGCCCTTGATGAAGTCCTTGGCCTTGTCGATCCAGTCGCTCACTGCGTGCCTCCACGGTCCGAACCGGTCAGGGGCCGGCCCGCGGGCACGGTCGCTCCCCTGGCGCGACGGCGACGCCGCCACGGGCCCGACGTTACGCCTCTGACACACTGGTCAGGTGCTTGCGACCCTCGCCACTGCGACCTCGAACCAGCCGTCCTTCTCGGTGACGAACCTCGTCATCCTCATCGTCGTCGCGGCCCTCGTCTACCCGCTGCAGAAGAAGCTGCGCCAGACCGTGTCGCGCCGGCGCAAGGAGCGGTGGGCCGAGCAGGACCGCCTGGCCGAGCTCGAGAGCGACCGCCAGGACCGTCCGCAGCACCCCGACCAGGGCGTCTGACCCGATCCCCTGACGCGTCAGTCGGACTGGTGCAGCTGGCGCGCCGCCTCGGCGATCGAGCCGGAGAGCGACGGGTAGACGGTGATCGTGCTCGAGACCTGGTCGACGCTGAGCCGGTTCTGCACGGCGAGAGCGACCGGGAAGATCAGCTCGGAGGCCTTGGGCGCGACGACGACCCCGCCGAGCACCGTGCCGTAGCCCTTGCGGCAGAAGAGCTTGACGAACCCGTCGGTGATGCCCTGCATCTTGGCCCGGGGGTTGCGCGCGAGCGGCAGCATGACCGACTCGACGTCGGGTGACTCGTCGGCGGCGCCCTGGCTGATGCCGACGGTCGCGATCTCGGGCTCCGTGAAGATGTTCGCCGCGACGCCACGAACGTTGAGCGGTGCGACGGCGTCGCCGAGCGCGTGCCACATGGCGATGCGGCCCTGCATGGCGGCCACGGAGGCGAGCGGCAGCACGCCGGTGCAGTCACCGGCGGCGTAGATCCCGCCCACGCTGGTGCGCGAGACGCGGTCGACCTGGATGTGGCCCGAGGGGCTGAGCTCGACGCCGAGCTCCTCGAGCCCGAGGTCGGCGGTGTTGGGCACCGAGCCGACGGCGAGCAGGGCGTGGCTGCCCTCGACGGTGCGGCCGTCGACGAGCGTGACGACGACGCCGTCGGCGGTGCGCTCGACCGAGGCGGCCCGCGACGTGCCCAGGACCTCCATGCCGCGCTTGCGGAAGACGTCCTCGATGACGGTGGCGGCGTCGGCGTCCTCGCCCGGCAGCACCCGCTCGCGCGAGGAGACGAGCACGACCTGGGAGCCGAGGCCGAGGTAGGCCTGGGCGAGCTCGGCGCCGGTGACGCCGGAGCCGATGACGATGATCCTTTCGGGCAGCTCCTCGAGGGAGTAGATCTGCTGCCAGGTCAGGATCCGCTCGCCGTCGGGGCGCATCGTGTCCATGACCCGGGGTGCTGCGCCGGTGGCGAGCAGCACGACGTCCGCGGCCAGCTCCTGCGTGGTGCCGTCGGAGAGCTCGGCGACGACCGTTTCGCGCCCGGCGACCCGAGCGGTGCCGCGGAGCACGGTCACGCCGACCTGCTCGAGGCTGCCCTGGATGTCGGCGCTCTGGGCGGCGGCGAGCTCGAGGATGCGACCGTTGACCGTGTGCGCCTGGGCGACCGCGTCGGACACCTCGTCACCGTCGTCGTCCTGGAGCCGCACGCCGAGCTGCGAGGCTGTCTCGAAGTCGGACATGTAGTCGGCGGTCGCGATGAGCGCCTTGCTCGGCACGCAGTCGGTGAGCACGGCCGCGCCACCGAGTCCGTCGCGCTCGACGATGGTGACGCGTGCGCCGAGCTGGGCGGCGACGAGGGCCGCCTCGTAGCCGCCGGGGCCACCTCCGATGATGACAACGGACGTCTCGCGCGTGATCACGTGCTCCATCCAACCATCCCCCGGACGACCCCGAGGTCGGGCTCCGCACCCGGGCGGGACCGGTGCGCCGGTCAGGACGACCTCGCTAGAGTCCACATCGTGAACAGCACCTCCCGCGACCTCAACGACCCCTCCACCGACCCGTTCGACGTCGCCGCCGACGCGGCCGCCGTGATCGCCGAGCGCACGGGCGTCGAGCGCCACGACGTCGCGCTCGTGCTCGGGTCGGGCTGGGGCCAGACGGCCGACCTCATCGGCGAGACGCTCGCCACCGTCGACAACGCCGACGTGCCCGGCTTCCACAAGGCCGCCGTGGTCGGCCACTCGGGCAGCATGCGCTCGGTGGCGATCGGCGACACCGGCCGCCGTGCCCTCGTCTTCGGCACCCGCACCCACTTCTACGAGGGGCGTGGCGTGCGCTCGGTCGTCCACGGCGTGCGCACGGCGAAGGCCGCCGGCTGCTCGACGATCGTGCTGACCAACGGCTGCGGCGGGCTCAACCCGGCCTGGGCGCCCGGCACGCCCGTGCTCATCCGCGACCACATCAACCTCACGGCCCACTCCCCCATCGAGGGCGCGAACTTCGTCGACCTCACCGACGTCTACACGCCGCGGCTGCGCGACCTCGCCCGCGAGGTCGACCCGGACCTCGACGAGGGCGTCTACGTCCAGTTCCGCGGGCCGCACTACGAGACGCCTGCCGAGGTGCAGATGGCCAAGGTCATCGGTGGCGACCTCGTCGGCATGTCGACGACGCTCGAGGCGATCGCCGCGCGTCAGAGCGGTCTCGACGTGCTCGGCATCTCGCTCGTGACGAACCTCGCCGCAGGCATCTCCGAGACCCCGCTGAGCCACGACGAGGTGCTCGAGGCCGGACAGCTCGCCGCCGAGCGGTGCGGGCGCCTGCTCGCCGCCGTCGTGGGGCGCCTGTGATGACCGCCGTGGACGCCACCGAGACCATGTATGCCGCCGCGCGGGCCTGGCGCGACGACGACCCCGACCCGACGACGCGGGCCGAGCTCGACGCGCTGCTCACCCGGGCGACCGACGGGGACGGCGACGCCGAGGCCGACCTCGCCGACCGCATGTCGGGCCTGCTCGAGTTCGGCACCGCGGGGCTGCGCGGGGCGCTCGGGGCGGGCCCCAACCGCATGAACCGCAGCGTGGTCATCCGTGCGGCCGCCGGCCTGACGGCATACCTCAAGGACGAAGGGCGTGCGGGCGAGCACCCGACCGTGGTGATCGGCTACGACGCCCGCTACAACTCCGACGTCTTCGCCCGCGACACGGCCGCCGTCGTCGTCGCGGCCGGCGGTCGGGCGATGCTGCTGCCCCAGCCGCTGCCCACCCCGGTGCTCGCCTTCGCGATCCGCCACCTCGGCGCCCACGCCGGGGTCATGGTGACGGCCAGCCACAACCCGCCACAGGACAACGGCTACAAGGTCTACCTCGGCGACGGGAGCCAGATCGTGCCCCCGGCCGACGGCGAGATCGCGGCCCACATCGGTCGCGTCGAGCGGGTCGCCGACGTGCCTCGCGCCTCCGAGGGCTGGGAGACGCTCGGCGACAACCTCCTCGAGAGCTACATCGACGCCGTCGCCACGGTCGTCGCGCCCGACTCGCCCCGCGACCTGCGCGTCGTCCACACCAGCCTGCACGGGGTCGGCCACGGCACGGTGCACGCCGCGTTCGTGCGGGCCGGGTTCGCGGCGCCGATCCCGGTCGACGAGCAGGCGGTGCCCGACCCGGACTTCCCGACGGTGGCGTTCCCCAACCCCGAGGAGAAGGGCGCCATCGACCTGGCCCTGGCACGGGCCCGGGCGGTCGGGTGCGACCTCGTCATCGCGAGCGACCCCGACGCCGACCGGTGCGCGGCAGCCGTCCTCGACCCGGCCCTCGGTGACTGGCGCATGCTGCGGGGCGACGAGGTGGGGGCGCTGCTCGGCGCGCACGTCGTGCGGCGTGGGGTCTCCCGTCGCGACGTCTTCGCGAACTCCATCGTGTCGTCGCGCCTGCTCGCCTCGATCGCCAGGGCCGCCAAGCTCGCCCACGAGGAGACGCTCACCGGCTTCAAGTGGATCTCGCGCGTGCGCCGGCTGAGGTTCGGCTACGAGGAAGCCCTCGGCTACTGCGTCGCGCCGCGCCTCGTGCGCGACAAGGACGGCGTCAGCGCGGCGCTGTTGCTCGCCGAGCTGGCCGCGACCCTCAAGGCCGAGGGGCGCACCCTCACCGACCTGCTCGACGACCTCGCCGTCGAGCACGGCGTGCACGCCACCGACTCGTTCTCGGTGCGCGTCTCGGACCTCGCCCAGACCGAGGCCCTGATGGGCCGGCTGCGCGAGGAGCCGCCCACGACGGTGGCCGGCACCGAGGTCACCCGCGCCGACGACCTCGCGCGCGGCGACGGCGGTCTCCCGCCGACCGAGGGCCTGCGCTACCACCTGGCCGACCGGTCGCGCATCATCGTGCGCCCCAGCGGCACCGAGCCGAAGGTGAAGGTCTACCTCGAGGTCATCGAGCCGGTGGCCGACGCTGCCGGACTCGCAGAGGCCAAGGCGGTCGCCGAGACGCGGCTGGCCGCGGTCCGCGCCGACATGGAGCGCCTCACGTCGCTCTGAGCCCGCTGCGGACCCCCGATGGGGCCCGCAGTGGGGGACGGTCGTGGGCCTGTGATGGGCCCTCGAGGCCGGTTGTCAGGCGACGAAGGTCGCGATGACGAAGAAGGCGATCGCGGCGAGCAGGACCCCCACCGAGACGGGGTCCCACGCCTGGGTCGCGATGCGCGGGGTGCGGCCGTCCTTGCGCTTGCGGTCGGCCGCGATGAGCCGCTCGACCTCCGCTGCGACCAGCTGCGCCTGCACCTTCGACTTCGTCGGCAGCTCGGTGGTGCCGCGCCCGCGCACCTGGTTCGCGCCGAGGCTCAGCATGCCGCGGCCGTACCTCGGGCGGCCCGGGTCCGCCGGCACGCCCCAGGCCGTGTAGCGCGCGCCGTCGGCGAAGAGCTCGAGCGACCAGCGCGAGCGCACCTCGGTGATGGCCGGCCAGGTCAGCTCGACCGTGCGCAGGGGGTTCACGAGGCGCAGGCCCTCCGAGTGGACGACGACGCAGGGGTGCACGACGAAGAGCCAGACGAGCACGAGGACGAGCAGCACCCCGGAGACGAGCGACCAGCTGCGCGGTGGCGTCAGCAGGGCCGGCACGAGCAGGGCGAAGCCGCACAGGCCGGCGATCACACCGACCGCGATGGCCGACCCGGGCCGCAGCGTCTGCGCGTCGTGGCCGCCTGCGCCCGGGGTGGCCCGGGTGGGCTCGGGGTGCTGGGGTTCAGGACTCACGGTGGCACTCTCTCACGCGTCACGGGCCGTCTCGAATGGTGGATAGACTCCCGTGGTGACTGTTAGCACCACGACGCGCTCCGCGCAGGAACTCACCGCTCAGGCGCGTGACGTCCTCGGGGTGTCGCGCCTGACGAACTCCGCCCTCACCTCGTGGCTCCACGGCCTCCCCGGCGTCGACCAGGTCGGCTGCGAGGGCCGCGCCGCGGCGCTCGGCACCCGCTCGATCAAGACCACGAGCAAGGCCTGGGCCATCGACACGGCCATCGGGATGATCGACCTCACCACGCTCGAGGGCGCCGACACCGTCGGCAAGGTCCGCTCGCTGTGCGCGAAGGCGCTCGTGCCCGACGCGCTCGACCCGACGACCCCTCGCCCGGCCGCCATCTGCGTCTACGGCGACATGGTCGCGACGGCGAAGGCGGCCCTCGGCGACAGCGGCATCCACGTCGCGGCCGTCGCCACGGCGTTCCCGTCGGGCCGCGCCAGCATGCCGGTCAAGCTCGCCGACACCCGTGACGCCGTCGAGGCAGGCGCCGACGAGATCGACATGGTGATCGACCGTGGCGCCTTCCTCTCCGGCGACTACCTGACGGTCTTCAACCAGATCGCGGAGGTGAAGCAGGCCTGCGGCGACACGCACCTCAAGGTGATCATGGAGACCGGCGAGCTCGTCACCTACGACAACGTGCGCCGCGCCTCGTACCTCTCGATGCTTGCCGGCGGCGACTTCATCAAGACGTCCACGGGCAAGGTGCAGCCGGCGGCGACCCTGCCCGTCACGCTCATCATGCTCGAGGCGGTGCGCGACTGGCGCGAGCTCACCGGCGTGCAGGTCGGCGTCAAGCCGGCCGGTGGCATCAAGACCACCAAGGACGCCATCAAGTACCTCGTCATGGTCAGCGAGATCGCGGGTGACGACTGGATGACCCCGCAGTGGTTCCGGTTCGGCGCCTCGAGCCTGCTCAACGACCTCCTCCTCCAGCGTCAGAAGCTCGCGACCGGTGCCTACTCGGGCGCCGACTACGTGACCATCGACTGACGGTCCGCCACGTCACGACGCCCTTGACTGCACCGACAGCGCTCACGAAAGACACCCTGATGCCCACGTTCGAGTACGCCCCCGCGCCTGAGTCACGCGCGATCGTCACGATCGAGAAGTCCTACGGCCTCTTCATCGACGGAGCGTTCACCCGCCCCAAGGCGACCTTCGCCACGATCAACCCGGCCGACGAGACGGTTCTGGCCGAGGTCAGCCAGGCCGGCCCGAAGGACGTCGACAAGGCCGTCGCCGCCGCCCGCCGCGCCTACGAGGGCGTCTGGGGCACGATGTCCGGCGCCGAGCGCGGCAAGTACCTCTTCCGCATCGCCCGCATCCTGCAGGAGCGTGCCCGCGAGTTCGCCGTCCTCGAGACCCTCGACAACGGCAAGCCGATCAAGGAGACCCGCGACGTCGACGTGCCGACGGCGGCCGCGCACTTCTTCTACCACGCCGGCTGGGCCGACAAGCTGGAGTATGCCGGCCTGTCCGCCGGCGGGGCCGAGGCGCCTCGGCCGCACGGTGTCGTCGGCCAGGTCATCCCGTGGAACTTCCCGCTGCTCATGCTCGCGTGGAAGATCGCGCCGGCCCTCGCGACCGGCAACACCGTGGTGCTCAAGCCCGCCGAGACGACGCCGCTGTCGGCGCTGCTCTTCGCCGAGGTGTGCCAGCAGGCCGACCTGCCCGCGGGTGTCGTCAACATCATCACGGGTGACGGCCGCACCGGCCAGGCGCTCGTCGAGCACCCCGACGTCGACAAGGTCGCCTTCACCGGCTCGACCGAGGTCGGCAAGATGATCGCGCGCTCGATCGCCGGCACGTCGAAGAAGGCGACCCTCGAGCTCGGCGGCAAGGCCGCCAACATCGTCTTCGACGACGCCCCCATCGACCAGGCCGTCGAGGGGATCGTCAGCGGCATCTTCTTCAACCAGGGCCAGGTCTGCTGCGCCGGCTCGCGCCTGCTCGTGCAGGAGAACGTGCACGACCAGGTCATCGCCAAGCTGAAGCGCCGCCTCGGCACGCTCCGCGTCGGCGACCCGATGGACAAGAACAGCGACCTCGGCGCCATCAACAGCAAGGCACAGCTCGACCGCATCACGGCGCTCGTCGAGGCCGGCGTCGCCGAGGGCGCCGAGCGTTGGAGCCCCGAATGCTCCTTGCCCGCAAAGGGATTCTGGTTCCCGCCTACGGTGCTCACCGGCGTCTCGCAGACGCACCGTGTCGCCACCGAGGAGATCTTCGGCCCGGTGCTGTCGGTGCTGACGTTCCGCACGCCCCAGGAGGCGGTGGCGAAGGCGAACAACACGGCATACGGCCTCTCCGCCGGCGTGTGGACCGAGAAGGGCTCGCGCATCCTCTGGATGGCCGACCAGCTCAAGGCCGGTGTGGTCTGGGCCAACACCTTCAACCGCTTCGACCCGACGTCGCCGTTCGGCGGCTACAAGGAGTCGGGCTACGGCCGCGAGGGCGGCCGCCACGGCCTCGAGGCCTATGTGACCACTGCCCCTGCGACATCCTCCACACAGCTGACGGGAGCCACCCGATGAGCCGCCTCGACGTGCGCAAGACCTACAAGCTCTACATCGGCGGCAAGTTCCCGCGCAGCGAGTCGGGCCGCTCCTACGAGATCGTCTCTGCCAAGGGCGAGTTCCTCGCCAACGCCTCGATGGGCTCGCGCAAGGACGTCCGCGACGCCGTGGTCGCAGCGCGTTCGGCGCTGTCGGGCTGGTCCGGCGCGACTCCCTTCAACCGGGGCCAGGTGCTCTACCGCGTGGCCGAGGTGCTCGAGGGACGTCGTGCCCAGTTCATCGAGGAGGTCGCGGCCGGCGAGGGCCTCTCGACCCGCGCGGCCGGTGCCGCCGTCGACGCCGCGATCGACCGCGTCGTCTGGTACGCCGGCTGGACCGACAAGATCGCGCAGGTTCTCGGCAACGTCAACCCCGTGGCCGGTCCGTTCTTCAACGTGTCCGCTCCCGAGCCGACCGGTGTCGTGGGCGTCCTTGCGCCGCAGGGCTCCTCGCTGCTCGGTCTCGTGTCGGTGATCGCCCCGGTCATCGCGTCGGGCAACACGGCGGTCGTCGTGACCTCGGCCGACCGCCCGCTGCCTGCCGTCACGCTCGGTGAGGTGCTCGCGACGTCCGACGTCCCCGGCGGTGTCGTCAACATCATCACCGCCCGCACGGCCGAGGTCGCCTCGTGGCTTGCCGCACACCGTGACGTCAACGCCATCGACCTCACCGGCGTGGCGGGTGCCGACGGCGTCCACTGGGCCGCGCTCGAGGCCGAGGCCGCCGGCAACCTCAAGCGGGTCTACCGTCCGATGGTGGTCGACGGCCGGCCCGTCGAGCCCGACTGGAACGCCGACCCGGGGCTCGGCCGCATCCGCGCCTTCGTCGAGACCAAGACCGTCTGGCACCCCAAGGGTCTCTGAGCAGCCGGTGCGGAGCGCACGAGGAGGACGACAGGTGGGCTCCGTCGACGACGCGGCAGCGGGCCGCCGCCGGGTCATCCTGCTGACCGGCCCGAGCGGGTCGGGCAAGAGCCGGCTCTCGGCGCGGCTCAACGCGACCCACGGGTGGCCCGTCGTGCGTCTCGACGACTTCTACCGCGAGGCGAGCGACCCTGCTCTGCCGCGCTCCCCGCTCGGCATCGCCGACTGGGACCACCCCGACTCCTGGGACGCCGGCGCAGCCGTCGCGGCGCTGCGCTCCCTCGTCGACCACGGCTCCGTCGAGGTTCCCGTCTACGACATCGGCGCCTCGGCCGTCACCGGCCGCCACACCGTGACGGCCCGCCCGCACGACTACGTGGTGGCCGAGGGACTCTTCGCCGGACGCCTCGTGGAGCCCCTGTCGGCCGAAGGGCTGCTCGCCGACGCGCTGTGCGTGCGCCAGAACCGCACGCTGACGGCCCTGCACCGCTTCGTCCGCGACCTGTCGGAGCGGCGCAAGCCACCCCACATCCTCGTGCGACGCGGCCTCACGCTGTGGCGTGACGAGCCCGCGGTGGTCGCCCGGGCCCGGTCCGACGGGGCCCGCTGCGTGCACCCGCGCGAGGCGGAGGCCGAGCTCGGCGCGCTGCTCGGGACGGCGGCGGGGCGATGAAGCTCGTCGGGATGCTCGGCGGCATGAGCTGGGAGTCGAGCGCCGAGTACTACCGCCTGGCGAACGAGCTCGTGCGCGAGCGGGTCGGAGGCCTCGCCTCGGCCCGCCTGCTGCTGCACTCGGTCGACTTCGCCGAGGTGGAGCGCCTTCAGGCACAGGGGCGCTGGGACGAGGCGGGAGACCTGCTCGCGACCGCCGCTGCCGGGCTCGAGGCAGGCGGCGCGGAACTGCTGGTCCTCTGCACCAACACGATGCACAAGGTCGCCGACACCGTCGAGCGGGCCGTGTCGATCCCGCTTCTCCACATCGGCGACGTCACGGCCGCGGCCGTGCGTCTCCACGGACTCTCGCGCGTCGGGCTGCTCGCCACCGCGTACACCATGGAGCAGCCCTTCCTGCGCGAGCGGCTGGCCGGGCACGGGCTCACCGTCCTCGTGCCCGAGGCCCACGACCGGGCCGTGGTGCACCGCATCATCTACGACGAGCTGTGCGTCGGGGTCGTCAGCGACGAGTCACGGCGGGCCTACCGCGAGATCATCGGCCGGCTCGTGGCGGCCGGCGCCGAGGGCATCGTCCTCGGCTGCACCGAGATCGAGCTCCTCGTCGACCAGACGGACTCGCCGGTGCCGGTCTTCCCCACGACGCGCCTGCACGTCGAGGCCGCGGTCTCGGCCGCCCTCGCGACCGGCTGACCGCCCCGTCACCGGCAGACGTCAGCCGATCGGCGGCGCCTCGTAGCCCAGGTCGGCGTAGCCGGGCTTGATGACCCCGTCGATGAGTGCCAGGCGCTCGTCGAACGGGATGAACGCCGACTTCATCGCATTGATGGTCACCCACCGCAGGTCCCCGAGCGTCCAGCCCGCCTCGTCACGCAGCAACGCGGCCTCGCGGCTCATCGACGTGCCGCTCATGAGCCGGTTGTCGGTGTTGAGCGTGACCCGGAAACGCAGCCGCCGCAGCAGCGTGATCGGGTGCAGCGCGATGGACGGCGCCGCCGAGGTCTGCAGGTTGCTGCTCGGGCACATCTCGAGCGGGATCCGCTTGTCGCGCACGTAGGCCGCCAGACGGCCCAGACGCACCCGGTCGAGCTCGAGCGTCGTCAGGGCGCTCGCGTCACCCTTGTTGCCTTCGAGCCACTCGTCGAACGGCGAGCCGTCGACCGTGATGTCGTCGACGATGCGAACGCCGTGGCCGAGCCGGTCGGCCCCGCACCACTGGATGGCTTGCCAGATCGAGGGCAGGCCGAAGGCCTCACCGGCGTGGATGGTGAAGTGGAAGTTCTCGCGCTGGAGGTACTCGAAGGCGTCGAGGTGACGGGTGGGCGGGTAGCCGGCCTCGGCACCCGCGATGTCGAAGCCCGAGACCCCCTCGTCGCGGTAGCGGATGGCGAGCTCGGCGATCTCGGTGGACTTGGCTGCGTGGCGCATGGCGGTGAGCAGCGACGTGACGCGGATCGGGTGACCCGCCGCAGCAGCCTTGGCCTCGCCGTCGCGCAGACCCGCGTTCACGGCCTCCACGACGCCTTCGAGGGTCAGGCCCTGGGTGAGGTGCTGCTCGGGCGCGTAGCGGCTCTCGGCGTAGACGACGCCGTCGGCAGCGAGGTCCTGGGCGCACTCGCTCGCCACCCGGAACAGGCCCTCGCGGGTCTGCATCACCGCTAGCGTGTGGTCGAACGTCTCGAGGTAGCGCGGGAGCGACCCGGAGTCCGCGCTCTCGCGGAACCAACGTCCCAGGTCAGCGGCCGTGCTCTCGGGCAGGCCGTCATAGCCACACTCCCGGGCCAGCTCGAGGATCGTCTGGGGCCGCAGGCCACCGTCGAGGTGGTCGTGCAGCAGCACCTTGGGGGCGCGCACCAGCTCGTCGGGCGCGCCCTGCTCGACCGTGGTCACCGGGCCTCCCCCGCGTTCTCCTCGTCCTCCGCGTCGCGGTGCACGGTGTCGGGGCTGAACGCGGGCAGGCACACCGCGACGTACTCGGCGCCCTCAGGCCCGCACGAGTAGCGGATGCGCTCGCCACCTCGGGTGAGCACCGACTGGCCGGCACCCACTTCGATGGTGCCGCCGTCGTGGTCGACGAGCACGGTGCCGGCCAGGACGAGCGTGATCTCGTCGAACTCGGGCCTCTGGAACGGCTCGGACCAGCCGGCCGGGGCCACCATGCGCGCCACGGAGACCGAGCTCTGAAGGCCGGCGTCGGGGGTGTTGACGGCACCGACGTGCTCGTCGATGACCTTGCCGCCGGGAACGGGGATACGCGTCGGGGAGGGGATGAGTTCAGGCACGAGCCAACCCTAGTGGACGCGAAAAGGCCGGGAAATGCGACAACCCCGCCACATGCGTGGCGGGGTTGTCGTGAATGGTTGTCCGGCTGCGTCCTACTCTC
>JYOE01000027.1 GCA_000955875.1 Terrabacter sp. 28 | reverse complement strand
ACTCAAGCAGATATGCAGAACATATGTTCGACTCATGGCATCGGAACCGTCGACGCTCGAGCTCCTGAGGAGCCGGCTGGCTGACCTCGAGGAGCGTCAGCGCGCGGCGGGTGGCGCGGCCGAGGTGGGGTTCTGGCAGCTGTTCTCGGGGCGTATGCCGTCTGCGTCGTCTGGGTCGCGCGCACCTTCCGCGCAGGGTCGGGTCAGGACGCGGCGTGAGGCGCCGGCCGCGCGGCCGGCGGCGCAGCCTCGAGGGGCCTGGGCCGGCCTGACGGCAGAGGAGCTGGACTCGATCGACCTGCGCGAGGTGCGCTGGACCGACCCGGTCGACTTCGAGCAGATGGTGAACGACCCAGCCTGGATCGAGTCCGTAGAAGCGCGGATCGAGGCGCGGTTCGGCGCCGCGCCCGACGCTGACGGTCGGCGGGGATCCAGCCACAGACCTGGGGGCGGCGACCGGTACGGCGAACAGTGGCGCGGCTGGCCGGACCGGTTCGGTGAGGGCTACGACCCGATGCTCGAGCTCGAGGCAAGTCTGGGGATCGGTCTCGGCGCGCACGCGGAGGAGGCCCTGGTGGCGGCGATGGAGCGGGTCGCGGCGCAGCGGCGGGGCCTGGAGGTCACGTTGGTGACGTTGGTGTCCGAGCTGGTCGCGCGGGGGGTGGACGCGCCGGGTGGGTTGTCGCGGGTCGACTGGCTCCGCGGTCTCGATGCGTCCCTGACGGCCGGGCAGGCGAAGGCGTTCGTGACGGTCGGGACGGCACTGGCCGACGCGCGGTGGGCGCGGCTGCGGATGCTCGTGGCGACGCAGCAGGTCACGGTGGGCAACGCGGCGCAGGTCGTCGACTTCGAGGAGCGGGTCGCTCCGGTCGCCGACCCCGACGACCTGGCCACCGCGATCGGTGACCTGACGGCGCAGGCGGGGGTGCTGCGGCCGGAGGAGCTGGCCCGGCTGGCCCGGCACCACACCGAGCAGGTCCGCCCGCCGCGGGACGAGGACACGCTCGACCAGGGCCGACGCCAGGCCCGCGGCCTGTGGTTCACCCCGCCCACGAAGACCGGGATGGTGGGGCTGCGCGGGATGCTCGACCCCGAGGGCGCCGCGATCCTCCAGGCCGCGATCGACCCGCTCGCGGCGCCGCGGCCGGTCAAGGACGAGCACGGCGACACGACCGCCCCTGACGAGCGCACCCCGGCCCGGCGCCGGATGGACGCGCTGCTCACGATCGTGGGCCGCGGTGTCGCGGCCGCCCGCGGGGTCCCGGTCACCGAGAAGGCGAAGGTCGTCGTCCTCATCGACTACGACACCCTCACCGCCGACCTCGAGAACACCTTGGGCGCCGGCACGGGCGCCGGCAAGGGGGCCGGGATGACGTTGACCGGGGACGTGCTCTCACCGTCGGTGGTGCGGCGGATGGCGTGCGACGCCGGGATCATCCCGATGGTCCTGGGCCGCGACGGGGCACCGTTGGACGTCGGCTACCGCGAACGGCTCTTCACCTACAGCCAGCGCCTCGCGCTGACCGCCCGAGACCGGGGCTGCAGCTTCACCGGCTGCACCGTGCCCGCGACCTGGTGCGAGGCCCACCACGTCGTCCCGTGGCACCGCGGCGGCCGGACCGACCTGACCAACGGGGCCCTGCTCTGCCCCCACCACCACACCCACGTCCACCAGCACGACCTCACCGCGACCGTCACCGCGACCGGGGTCACCTGGCACACCAGATGACCCCGCCCCGCACCCCGCCCCGACCCCGGCGGGGTCAGTGGCCTGCCGTCATCGGCGCGGGTGCGAGCTCAGCGCAGGATCGCCGCGAAGGCCACGAGCAGGATCTCGATGTCGGCGTCGGTGACGACGAGCGGGGGAGCGATGCGCACCGTCGAGCCGTGGGTGTCCTTGACGAGCACGCCGCGCTCGAGCAGGCGGTGCGAGGCCTCGCGTCCCGTCATGAGGTCGGGATCGAGATCGACCCCCGCCCACAGACCACGGCAGCGCACCGCGTCGACGCCGTGCCCCACGAGGGTGCGCAACCCGCTCTCGAGGGCAAGGCCCAGCCGGTGCGCCTGCTGCTGGTACTCACCCGTCGCGAGCAGCCCGACCACTGCTTGACCGACCGCGGCCGCGAGCGGGTTGCCGCCGAAGGTCGACCCGTGGCTCCCGGGGGTGAAGACGCCCAGCACGTCGCGGTCGGCGACCACGGCCGACACCGGCACGATGCCGCCACCGAGCGCCTTGCCGAGCACGTAGACGTCCGGCACGACGCCCTCGAACCCGCAGGCGAAGGTCGTGCCCGTGCGGCCGAGGCCCGACTGGATCTCGTCGGCCACCATGAGCACGTTGCGGCTTCGGGTCAGCTCGCGCACGCCACGCAGCCAGCCGTCGGGCGGGATGATGACGCCCGCCTCGCCCTGCACCGGTTCGAGCAGCACCGCCACGGTGTCGTCGGTGATCGCCGCTTCGAGCGCCTCGAGGTCGCCGAAGGGCACCGTGTCGAACCCGGGTGTGTAGGGCCCGTAGTGGTCGTGCGCGAGCGGGTCGTCGGAGAAGCTGATGATGGTCGTCGTACGGCCGTGGAAGTTGCCGGCCATGACGACGATCCGCGCCTGGCCGTCCGGCACTCCCTTGACCTCGTAGCCCCACCGGCGCGACGTCTTGATCGCCGTCTCGACGGCTTCGGCGCCGGTGTTCATCGGCAGCACGAGCTCCTTGCCGGCCAGCGTTGCGAGGTCGCGGCAGAACGGTCCGAGCCGGTCGCTGTGGAAGGCGCGGCTCGTCAGGGTCAGTCGGTCGAGCTGTGACCGCGCCGCGTCGACGAGCAGGGGATGCAGGTGCCCGAAGTTGAGCGCCGAGTAGCCGGCGAGCGCGTCGAGGTAGCGGCGCCCCTCCACGTCGGTGACCCACGCCCCCTCGGCGCTCTCGATGACGACGGGCAGCGGGCTGTAGTTGCTCGCCACCCAGTCCTCGGCGAGAGAGACGTGCTCGTGGGTCGGGGTGCCAGGGGTGGGAATCCGGGCCGGGCTGATCAGCTCGCTGGCCTCGGGTCGTGCGGCCGTGTCGCTCACCCTTCGATCGTCGCACCGTGCTGGTCGTGGGGCACCCGGTTCGGACGTGACCCCGCTCTCTGCCGCCCGCCGCGGCACGGGCCCGGTGGGACACTGGCGATGGCGGGCCTCGCAGCCAGGACTACCCGCGCTGGGGTGTGTCGGTCACGTCGGTGGCCCAGCCGCGGAGATGGCCATGCACAGCAGCACCGATCACACGAGCAGCGATCACACGAGCACTGGCTCGCACCGCACCCGCGTCGTCATCCTCGGCGCCGCCGGTCGCGACTTCCACGACTTCAACGTCGTCTTCCGCGACGACCCGAGCCACGAGGTCGTCGCGTTCACGGCCACGCAGATCCCCGACATCGAGGGTCGGCGCTACCCGCCGGAGCTCGCGGGCGACCTCTACCCGGAGGGCATCCCGATCGTCTCCGAGTCCGAGCTGTCCGACCTCATTGGGCGCGAGCACGTCGACGTCGTCGTCTTCGCCTACTCCGACGTGCGGCACGAGCAGGTCATGCACCTCGCGTCACAGGCCATCGCAGCCGGCGCCGACTTCCGGCTCCACGGCGCACGCCACACGATGCTGCGCAGCACGAAGCCGGTCGTGGCCGTCACTGCAGTGCGCACGGGGGTCGGCAAGAGCCAGACCACCCGCTACCTCTCGCGGCTGCTCCGCGACCTCGGCCTGCGCGTGGTCGCGGTGCGCCACCCGATGCCGTAC
Organism: Terrabacter sp. 28; assembly: GCA_000955875.1. GTDB lineage: Bacteria > Actinomycetota > Actinomycetes > Actinomycetales > Dermatophilaceae > Terrabacter. The sequence goes on along the minus strand of JYOE01000027.1, from coordinate 33,705 downwards.
GGCGATCTGGCCGCCCAGGCCGTGCAGCGCTTCGCCACCCATACCGACCTCGACCTGCACGACTGCACCATCGAGGAGCGCGAGGAGTACGAGCCGCACATCGACAGCGGCGTCGTCGTCTACGCCGGCGTCGACTACGAGCAGATCCTGCGCGAGGCCGAGCAGGAGGCCGACGTCATCCTCTGGGACGGCGGCAACAACGACCTGCCGTTCTACGTCCCCGACCTGCACCTCGTCCTCGCCGACCCGCTGCGCCCCGGCGACGAGGCCACGTACCACCCCGGCGAGGCGAACGTGCGCCTGGCCGACGTCGTCGTCGTCGCCAAGTGCGACTCGGCCCGTCCCAGCGACATCGAGGCCGTCGAGGCTTCGGTGCGCTCGCTCAACCCTGCGGCAACCGTGCTGCGCGCCGACAGCCCCGTCACCCTCGACGACCCGGACGCGGTGCGCGGTCGCCGCGTCATCGCCGTCGAGGACGGCCCCACCCTGACCCACGGGTCGATGACCTACGGGGCCGGCGTCGTCGGCGCCCGGTCCGCCGGTGCCACCGAGATCGTCGACCCGACGCCGTATGCCGTCGGGTCGATCGCCGCGACCTACGCGAAGTACCCGAACGCCCGGGGCGTGCTCCCGGCCATGGGCTACGGCGCAGCGCAGGTCGGCGACCTCGAGGCGACGATCCGCGCCGCCGTCGCAGCCGGCGCCTGTGACGCCGTCGTCGCCGGCACCCCCATCGACCTGACCCGCGTCCTGTCGGCGCCGGTCCCGGTGGTACGCGCCCGCTACGAGCTGCGCGAGGTCGTGCCGGGTGGGCTGGCCACTGCGGTGCGCGCGGCGCTGCCCGCCGAGCTGCTGGAACGGCATACGGCCTCGGGGGAGTCGTTCGCCCGTGAGGGCGCGTCCTCGGTTCCCGCCGGGAGCGCGCCATGAGCGCCGCGACCGAGCACCAGCCGTCCGACTCGCGCGACCACCGGTCCGGCCACCTCGACGAGCCGCAGCAGAGACCGGGCAGGGCGGCCCGTAGCGGGGGCTACGGCGGTGGCGTCCTCGTCAACGTCGTCATGCTCGTGCTCGTCAATGCCTGGCCCGGATGGGAGGCCGTGCCGTTCCTCACCGACCGCACTCCGCAGGTCCTCGGCATCGTCAACGCCTCGCTCGTCGTCGCAGCGGTCGCGAACCTCCTGCTCGCCGCCGCCGATCCGCCGCGCTTCAAGGCCCTCACCGACCTCGCCATCACCGGTGTCGGCATCGCCGCCATCGTGCGCATCTGGCAGGTCTTCCCGTTCGACGTGCTGGGCACACCATGGGAGACCGTGATCCGGGTGCTGGGGGTGGTCGCGCTCGTCGGCAGCGGGATCGCGATCCTGTCCGCGGCGGTCCGGCTCGTCCGCGGTGGGCGCGACAGCTCGTGAGGTGGGCCACGAATGTCCCTGTTCCCAAGCGGATTCGTCAGATCGGCGTAGCGTGAAGGAACCGGGGAACCCTAGGACGCTGACCAAGCCGTCCGCGTCGCCCCGGCTCAGGAAGACACGGCCTCTTCGCCGAGACAGGTCGCTGCAGCGTGTCCGGAACCAGCAGCCCTCGACCCGTGCGTGCCTCGCACCCCACCCGCCCCCATCTGGTAGCCCTCGTCATCGGCTGCCTCCTCATCCTTCCCGGCCTCGGCCTGCTCCTCGGGGGCGCAGGCCTCGCCATCACGTATGCCGTCGGGCGTGACAGCGCCGGCTACTTCACCGGCTCGCTGCCGAGCCTGCGCAGCGCCACCCCCGCGATCACGGCCGAGGACGTCGCGGTGCAGGCCGGGCAGGACGTGCCGACCTGGGCGTTCGACCGACTGGGCGTCGACGTCCGGCTCACCGCCAGGTCCACGGACAGCGGCCGGCCCGTCTTCATCGGCATCGGTGACGCGCAGCGCGTCGACTCCTACCTCGGCGGCGTCACGCACGACGAGGTCGTCGACATCACCGACCCGTTCTCCCGCGGGCAGCGGGCCGCGGTGCTGCGCACCGTGCCGGGTGGTTCGACCGTGACCCCGCCCTCGACCCAGACCTTCTGGGCCGCCTCCGCCGACGGCACCGGACAGCAGGTGCTCACCTGGCACGTCACCGACGGTCGTTGGGCCGTCGTGCTGATGAACGCCGACGGCAGCCCCGGCGTCGACCTCGCCGTCACCATGGGGGTGCGCGCGAACTTCCTCATCCCGCTCGCCCTGATCATGCTCGGTGTCGGTCTCGTGCTGACCGGTCTCGCCGTGGCCCTCATCATCCGGGGGACGACAGGCTCCCGCTCTGGCGACCACCCGAGCGGCCCCGGTTACCCAGCCACCCCGGCCTACCCGGCCACGACGGGCTACCCCGCGCAGAGCGGCTACCCAGCGCAGGCCGACTACGCGGCACCCGCCGCCCCCGGTAGCGAGCCTCTACCCCCGCAACCGGGCGCGACGGCATACGTCGTCAGTGGGGCGGCAGCGGCCGCACCACCCACGTGGGGTGCCGCCACCCGTGCGGTGAGCCCGGTGCGGCTGGACGCACGGCTCGACGAGCCGCTCTCACGGTGGCTGTGGCTGCTCAAGTGGCTGCTCGTCATCCCGCACCTCGTCGTGCTGGCGTTCCTCTGGCTCGCGTTCTGGGTCGTGACGGTGATCGCGTTCTTCGCGATCCTCGTGACGGGGCAGTACCCGCGCGGCCTCTTCGACTTCAACCTCGGCGTGCTGCGCTGGTCGTGGCGCGTGTCGTACTACGCGAACGGCGCCTTCGGCACCGACCGCTACCCGCCGTTCAGCCTGGGCGTCGAGCCCGACTACCCCGCGACGCTCGACATCGCCTACCCCGAACGCCTCTCGCGCGGGCTCGTGCTCGTCAAGTGGTGGCTGCTCGCGATCCCGCACTACATCATCGTGGGGCTCATCGTCGGCGGCGGCTGGGCGTGGAACCGGGCCCGTGACGGCGGCGCGCACCTCGAGTCCTTCGGGTGGGGACTGCTCGGCCTCCTCGTGCTCGTCGCCGGGCTGTCGCTGCTCTTCGCCGACCGCTACCCGCGGGCGCTGTTCGACCTCGTCATCGGGCTCAACCGGTGGGTCTACCGGGTGGCTGCGTACGCCGCGCTGATGACCGACGTGTACCCGCCCTTCCAGCTCGACGAGGGCGGCCCCGAGACACCGATCCCGCCGCCTCCACCGCCACCGCCGGCCGTCGGGACGGAACGTGCCGAAGGGCCACCGCAGTACTCCATCTGAGAACTCGACGGGTGGGCGCGCGTCGGAAACTGAGCACTCGACGGTGGGTGCGCGTCGGAAACTGAGCACTCGACGGTGGGTTGATCGGGGATCCCCACCCAGTCGAGTGCTCAGTTTCCTACGGCTTGCGGGGGCGGGAGAGGGCCAGACCCAGCCCGGCGAGCGCGACGACGGGGCCGATGACGGCCCAGACGACCTGGCCGGACATCGCGCTCCCGCCCACGTAGCCGAGGCCCTGCAGGGTCCAGAGCACGCCCATCGCCAGCAGGACCGCCCCGACGACGATGCGGAACGGCCGGTTCACGACGGTGCCGTGACGAGGTGCGCGTCGAGCCACTCGACGATCTCGGTCTCCACCTCGTCGCGGTTGGTCTCGTTGAGGATCTCGTGGCGCGCGTCGGGCCACAGCCTCAGCGTCACGTCCTGCACGCCGACGCGGCGCAGCTGGTCGGCCACCGCTCGGACGCCCTTGGCGTCCTTGCCGCCGACAGGGTCCTTGTCGCCGGAGACGAGGTGGACGGGCAGACCCTTGGGGATGCGCGAGGCGAGGCGGTCGGTGTTGACCGACTCGAGACCCCTCAGCAGGTCGGCGAAACCGCCTGCGCTGAAGACGAACCCGCAGTCGGGGTCGTTGACGTACTTGTCGACCTCGTCGGGATCCCTTGACAGCCAGTCGAAGTCGGTGCGGGTCGGCTTGAAGGCCGAGTTGTACTGCCCGAACGTCAGCGTGTTCATCAGCCCGCTCGTGTGGGCGTGGCCGCGCAGCCGTGCCTGGGTGGACGCGAGGAAGATGCCCACCTTGCCGAGGGCGCCTGCCCCGCCGGCGGTGCCCGACAGCACGAGGCCGGCGAGCTCGGAGCCGTACTGCGCGGCATACCCGCGGGAGATGAACGAGCCCATGCTGTGGCCGAGGAGGAAGACGGGCAGTCCCGGCTGCTCCTCGCGCGCCTTGTCGGTGACCGCGTGCAGGTCGTCGACGACGGTCTGCCAGCCGTCCTTCTCGCTGAAGAAGCCACGCTTGCCGGACGACTCGCCGGACGTCTGGCCGTGGCCGCGGTGGTCCGAGCCGTAGACGGCGTACCCGTGGTCGGTGAGGCGCTGCGCGAAGCGTGCGTAGCGGCTCGAGTGCTCGGCGAGCCCGTGCGCGAGCTGCACGACCGCCTTGGCGGGACCGTCGGGGAGCCACCGGTTGACGAAGACCTCGGTGCCGTCGGGCGTGGTCAGCGTGAAGGTGCTGCTCTGCATGAGCCGAACTGTATGCCGCCGGGCAGCGCTGCGCCCGTGACCACGCGCCGCCCCCGACCACGCGCTGCTGGAGGCTGCCCGTTTCATGACGTTCTGCCCGGTTCCCTCGCCAAAACCACAAAAACGGGCGCCCGAATCTATTTACATCGAACCGATCCGGTGGTTTCCTAGAGGCACGACCCCACGACGGGGCCCACCGAACGACAGGACGAAGGAGTCCGGGTGTACGCAGCGGAGCGGCAGCAGCGCATCATCGCCGAGGCCCGTCGGGCCGGCCGTGTCGAGGTCGCCGCCCTCGCCGACTCCCTGGGCGTCGCCGCCGAGACCGTCCGCCGCGACCTCACCGCCCTCGAGCGCCGCGGGTCGCTGCGCCGGGTCCACGGCGGCGCGATCCCCGTCGAGCGTCTCGAGGTCGAGCCGACGCTCGCCACCCGGTCCGGGCGCCTCGCCGACGTCAAGCGGCGCATCGCCGCCCGCGCCCTCGACGAGCTGCCGAGCGGCGGCAGCATCATCCTCGACGCCGGCTCGACATCGCTCGCCGTCGCCGAGATGCTCCCGCCCGACATCGACCTCACGGTCATCACCAACAGCCTCGCCGCGGCCAGCGTCCTGTCAACCCACCCGGGCATCAACCTCTACCTGCTCGGCGGCCGGGTGCGCGGCACCACCGGCGCCTCCGTCGGCGACTGGGCGGTCAGCCCCCTCGCCGACATCACCGTCGACCTCGCGATCATCGGCACGAACGGCATCTCCGGCGCCCGCGGCCTCACCACCCCCGACCAGTCGGAGTCGCTCGTCAAGCGCGCCATGGTCCACGCCGCCCGCCGGTGCGTCGTGCTCACCGACTCGAGCAAGGCCGGCGACGACCACCTCCACCGTTTCGCCCAGCTGTCCGACATCGACCTCGTCATCACCGACACCGACCTCGACGACGACGTCGCCGCCGAGATCCGTGCGGCCGGACCGGAAGTGGTGACCGCATGATCGTCACGCTCACGCCCAACCCCAGCATCGACCGCGCCGTCTTCATCGACGCGCTCCACCGCGGCGAGGTGCACCGCGGCACCGGCAGCCAGCTCGACCCGGGCGGCAAGGGTGTCAACGTCTCCCGCGCGCTCGCCGCCCAGGGCGCGGCCACGACCGCCGTGCTGCCCATCGGTGGGCCCGAGGGTCACCTGCTCGAGGACCTCCTCGACACCGCCGGCGTCGCCCACGCCTCCGTGCCCGTGCGCGGCACCGTGCGCATGAACATCAGCGTCCTCGAGCCCGACGGCACCACGACGAAGCTCAACGAGCCCGGCCCCGACCTGTCGCAGGACGAGGTCGAGGCCCTCCTCGAGACCACCCTCGAGCGCAGCGTGGGCGCCGACTGGGTCGTCGGCTGCGGCAGCCTCCCGCCCGGCGCCCCCACCGACCTGTATGCCGTCCTCGTCGCCCGGGTGCGCGGGCGTGGTGGCCGTGTCGCCATCGACTCCTCCGGCGCCCCGTTCGCCGCCGCCGTCGCCGCGAAGCCGCACCTCATCAAGCCGAACCACGAGGAGCTCGCCGAGCTCGTCGGCCACGACCTGCCCACCCTGGGCCACGTGCGCGACGCCGCACGCGAGCTCGTGGCCGGCGGCATCGAGGTCGTCGCCGTCAGCCTCGGCGGCGACGGCGCCCTGTTGGTGACCGCCGGGGCCTTCGCGCACGCCCGAGCCACGATCACCGCCCCCCTGTCCACCGTGGGCGCCGGCGACTGCATGCTCGCCGGCCTGCTCCACGGCCTGTCCACCGGGCTCGACCCGGCGGACGCCCTGATGACCGGGGTGAGGTGGGGCGCCGCGGCGGTCACCCTCCCCGGAAGCCGCGTGCCGACCCCCGACGACCTCGACGGCATACGCGCCGAGCTCACCCACGAGCCCGACCTCGCCCTCGCACTCACCTGACCGACGACGACCGGCCTCGAAGCAGGCCACCGCGCCGGCCCCGAAGCCGGCCCCACGACACCGAAACATCGATCGACCCGATCCTCCGAAAGGAAAACCCATGTCCCTCATCACCGAAGAGCAGGTCGTCCTCGACCTCACAGGTGCCGACCGCCACGAGGCGACGCGGAGGCTCGGCGAGCGCCTCGTCGCGACCGGCAGGTGCACCGACCTCGACACCTTCCTCGACGACGTGCGCAAGCGCGAGGAGACGATGGCCACCGGTCTGCCCGGCGGCATCGGCATCCCGCACGCCCGCAGCGCCGCGATCACCGAGCCGTCGCTCGTCTTCGGCCGTGCGACGGGTGACGGGGGCGGCATCGACTGGGGCGCCAAGGACGGCCCGGCCACGCTCGTCTTCCTCATCGCAGCCCCCGAGGGCGGCGGCGACGCGCACATGCAGATGCTCCCCAAGCTCGCTCGCGCCCTCATGAAGAAGGACTTCAAGGCGGCGCTCGCCGCGGCCACCACCGAGGCCGAGGTCGTGCGCATCGTCAGCGCCGAGGTCGAGCTCGACCAGCCCGCCGGTGCCGCCGCACCCGCCGCCGCCCCGGCTGCTGCCGCCGCATCCGCCGGTGCCGCAGACCGCACCGGTGCCGCAGCCGGCTCCGTCGCCACGGCCGAGGCGCCCGCCGCGCGCACCCTCAACCTCGTCGGCGTCACCTCGTGCCCGACCGGGATCGCCCACACCTACATGGCCGCCGAGGGCCTCGAGAACGCCGCGAAGGCCGCCGGCCACACGATGCTCGTCGAGACCCAGGGCTCCGCCGGCTCCAAGCCGCTCACCGCGGCCCAGATCGCCGCCGCCGACGCCGTGATCTTCGCCCACGACCTGCCCGTCAAGGACGCCGGCCGCTTCGCCGGCAAGCCCCTCGTCGACGTGGGCGTGAAGAAGGGCATCTCCGACGGCCCGGCGCTCGTGCTCCAGGCCGAGCGGCTCGTCGCCGAGTGGGACGCCGACCCGCGCAAGCGTGAGGCCGCGGCCCACGCCGCCGCCGCCGCGGGCGCGTCGGGCGGCCTCACCTCGAAGGTCGAGGAGGGCGCGAGCACCGCGACGAAGGTGCGCCAGTGGCTGATGACGGGTGTCTCGTACATGATCCCGTTCGTCGCCGCGGGCGGAATCCTCATCGCCCTGTCGTTCATGCTCGCCCAGGTCGCGCTCGGCCAGGACGGCGCGATCCAGATCGTCAAGTACAACCTGACCTCGACCGACCAGTTCAACATCGCCCAGAACTTCAACCCGGTCAGCCTGACCTCGTGGGCCGCGCTCCTCTTCGTCATCGGCGGCGCGTCGTTCGGCTTCCTCGTGCCGATCCTCTCCGGCTTCATCGCCTTCGCGATCGCCGACCGCCCGGGGCTCGTGCCCGGCATCGTCGGTGGCGCCGTGGCCTCCACGATGGGTGCCGGCTTCCTCGGCGGCCTCGTCACCGGCCTCATCGGCGGCTTCGTCGCCCGCTGGGTCTCCGGCTGGAACGTCGCCAAGGGCGTCCGGGGTGTCATGCCCGTGGTCGTGATCCCGCTCCTCAGCTCGCTCATCACGATCGGCCTGTTCATCACCGTGCTCGGCCGCCCGATCAAGGGCCTCACCGACGGCCTCAACAGCTGGCTCACCGGCATGACCGGTGCCAGCGCGATCGTCCTCGGCATCATCCTCGGCGCGATGATGGGCTTCGACCTCGGCGGCCCGGTCAACAAGGTCGCGTACGCGTTCGCCACCACCGGTCTCGCGGCCGCGGGTGCGTCCACCAACGCCCCGCAGCTGAAGATCATGGCTGCCGTCATGGCCGCCGGCATGGTCGCCCCGCTCGCGATGGCGCTCAGCACGACCATCCGTCCGCACCTGTTCTCCGAGCCGGAGCGTGAGAACGGCAAGGCGGCCTGGCTGCTCGGCTTCTCGTTCATCTCCGAGGGAGCCATCCCGTTCGCCGCCGCCGACCCGGTGCGCATCATCGCCAGCTCGGTCATCGGCTCCGCGGTCACCGGTGCCCTCGCGATGCTGTTCGGCACGACGCTGCGCGCCCCGCACGGAGGCATCTGGGTGCTGCCGCTCATCGGCAACTTCCTGCTCTTCGTCGTGGCGCTCGCAGTCGGTGTCGCCGTCATGGCCGGCATCGTCATCACCCTGAAGTCGCGAGAGACGAACCTCGCCGAGATCGACGCGACCGCTACGGTCTGAGATAGCGGTGGACGTGACCCAGGTCACCACGTGCTTCATCGTGGACCTGGGTCACGTCCGCTCGACCGACTGCACGACGACTGACCTCCAGCCTGACCTCCAGCCTGACACCACGCCTGACACCAAGCCTGTCATCCCAGAAGGAGCACGCCTCATGCCAACCCGTACCGTCACCATCGCCTCCTCGGTGGGCCTGCACGCCCGGCCGGCCGCGCTCTTCGTCGAGGCTGCGAGCAGCTCGGGCCTCGACGTCGAGATCGCCAAGCCGGGCGAGGACCCCGTCGACGCGACGAGCATCCTCGGCGTCATGGCCCTCGGCGCCAAGCACGGCGAGGAGGTCGTCCTGACGGCAGAGGGCGACGGCGCGGACGAGACGCTCGACTCCCTCGTCGAGCTGCTCTCGCGCGACCTCGACGCGGAGTAGGACGGAGCAGTCCTCATGGCCGACTCGGAGACCAGCCAGACCACCCGGACCAGCCAGACTGGCCAGGACAGCCAGCCCGGCGAGACCAGGCAGGGCATCGGCGTCAGCCCGGGCACGGCATACGGGCCGGTGGTGCAGGTGGCGCCACCGGTCCGCCCGCCCGCGCACGAGCCGGCCGTCGACGACCAGGACGCAGCGCTCGCCGACGTGAAGGCGGCCTTCGAGTCGGTCGCGGTCTCGCTCGAGGAGCGAGCCACCCGGGTCGAGGACACGGCCCAGCAGATCCTCAAGGCGACGGCCCTCATCGCCCGCGACAAGGGCCTCGTCAAGGCGGCGTCGAAGGAGCTGGCCGCCGGTCACGGCCGCGCCACCTCGATCGCCAACGCCGTCGAGACGTATGCCGCCCAGTTCGAGGCGCTCGGCGGGTACTTCGCCGAGCGGGTGGCCGACCTGCGCGACGTCGGATCCCGTGCTGTCGCTGCGGTGCTCGGCGTTCCCGCGCCGGGCGTGCCGGCCTTCTCCGAGCCGAGCGTCATCATCGCCGAGGACCTCGCCCCCGCCGAGACGGCGACGCTCGACCGGTCGCTCGTCGTCGGCATCATCACCGAAGCGGGTGGCCGCACCAGCCACACCGCGATCCTCGCCGCCCAGATGGGCATCCCGGCCGTCGTGCAGGTGCCCCACGCGACCGCCATCCCGGCCGGCACGCCGGTCGCTCTCGACGGCGACTCGGGCGAGGTGACGATCGACCCGGACATGTCGCTCGTCACCGCCCAGCGCGAGCGGGCTGCCCGTCGCAAGGAGGCGCTGTCGCAGCTCTCCGGCGCCGGACGCACGTCCGACGGCGCGCCGGTCGCGCTGCTCGCCAACATCGGAGGCGTCGAGGATGCCGTCGCGGCCGGCGCCCAGGACCTCGAGGGCGTGGGCCTCTTCCGCACCGAGTTCGTCTACCTGTCGGCCACAAAGGCGCCGACGGTCGAGGAGCAGGCGGAGATCTACCGCGGAGTCTTCGCGCCGTTCGAGGGCCGCCGCGTCGTCGTGCGCACGCTCGACGCCGGGGCCGACAAGCCGCTGAAGTTCGCCGACCTCGGGCCCGAGGAGAACCCCGCCCTCGGACGCCGTGGCCTTCGCCTCTCCGCCGAGCGCCCCGACCTGCTCGACGCCCAGCTCGAGGCCCTCGCCGTCGCCGCTCGCGAGACCGGCGCCGACGTGCGCGTCATGGCGCCGATGGTCGCGACCGCCGAGGAGGCGGCGTGGTTCGCCCGTCGCGTCCGTGAGAACGGCCTGCCCAAGGCGGGCGTCATGATCGAGGTGCCGGGCGCCGCGCTGCGCGCCAAGGACGTGCTCGGCGAGGTCGACTTCGGCTCGCTGGGCACAAACGACCTGGCGCAGTACACGATGGCGGCCGACCGCATGCAGGGTGCGCTGTCCGACCTGCTCGACCCGTGGCAGCCGGCGGTGCTCGACGTCGTCGGTGCGGCCTGTGAGGGCGCGGCGAAGGTCGACCGTCCCATCGGAGTCTGCGGCGAGTCGGCGGGCGACCCGCTGCTCGCGCTCGTGCTCGTCGGCCTCGGCGTCACCTCGCTGTCGATGGCGCCGAGCAAGGTCCCGGTCGTGCGGCTGGCCCTGTCGCTGCACTCGGTGGCGGAGTGCCAGGCGCTCGCGACGGCGGCCCGCGACGCGCGTACGGCGGTCGACGCCCTGCACGTCGTGCGCGAAGGCGCCAGGAGCGAGCTCACCGACCTGCTCTGAGGCGGCCAACGTGACGCCGGCCACGGTGCCCGATGCCTTGCGCCGCAAGGCCCTTCACTAGACTGGAGACGGGCGCCGGTCCCGGCGTCCGCACGGCAAAGGAGCTCGACATGAGCACGCCCAGCCTCTTTATGAACCGGGTCCGCCTCGAGGACGGCTACCACGAGGACGACCTCCCCTTCATCGAGCGCACCCTGACCCAGCTGTTCCACCAGCTGAGCCGGTTCGACCCGTCGATGGTGCACATCGGCCTGCGGGTCAAGGATCGTGGCCAGCCCGGCATGCGCACCTCGATCGAGGTCCACGTCAGCGGGCTGCCGACCGTGATCGGCGCCTCCGACCTCACCGACACGAAGGCGGCCCTGCAGGACGCCGAGGCGAAGGTCGTCTCCCAGCTGCGCGAGGCCGCCGACCGCCACCACGACCGGCACCCCCGGGGGCCTCGGCACTGAGACACGTCGCCGAGGTCATGCACTGAGGTCTGCACTGAGCTCATGCACTGAGGTCATGCATTGAGGCTCAGCCACGGGAGCGCACCGGCCGCCCCGCCGCGTCGAACTGGTGCAGCAGCGAGAACGCCTGCGCCGTGGGCCCGTGCGCCCGCAGGTGGCGCAGCCTGGCAAGGCCGTCCTCGACGCCGGGCCGGGTGCTGGGGGCGACCCACCAGAGCGCGGTCGACGGCTGCGGTGACGCACGGAACCACTTGCCGCCGCGCATGACGAGCGGGCCGTGCTCGCTGCGGTAGACGAAGTCGTGCAGGCTCGCGTAGTCGGTCCAGACGGACAGGTTGACGACGAGCAGGTCGTCGCCGTCACGCAGCAGCTCGTCGCTCTCGGGACGCCAGTGCCACACGAACCCCGGCGCGACCGCAGCGAGGCGCGCGACCCGGTCGAACGCGTACACGAAGCCGCGCATCGTCGGGTCGTCGAGCCGTGCCTTCGCGACCGAGACGTTGACCTGGGCCAGCTGTCGCTCCACCGAACCGGCCGTCGCGACGTCCTCGGTCATGCCTCCACCCTGACACGGGAACGCCTTCGCTGCCCGACATGTCGGATCTGTCCGGCACCGAGTTAAAGACCTCGCCAAGGTTTCGCGGATGCCACGGGGTCGGCACCCGGAGCCGCCGCACACTCGTTGCGTCCGGAGCCGTCCGCTCCCATCGGTCGGGACGGGAACGTCCAAGCCGCCATTCGGCGCCGGACTCAGGGGGATGTGCCGTCGGATCGCGAGCTCCGGCGGCACATCCCCGCTCCCAGCCTCGGACCCTCGCGCCGGCTGTCAGTCCCCGGCGGAGAGGACGTCGGCGAGGTCGTAGCCGACCGGCTCGTCGAGCTGGCCGAAGGTGCACGACTCGGGCGTGCGGTCGTCGCGCCACCGCACGAACTGGGCGGTGTGGCGGAAGCGCGTGCCCTCCATGTGGTCGTAGCGCACCTCGACGACGCGCTCGGGCCGCAGCGGGGTGAAGGAGAGGTCCTTCTGGTTGTTCCAGCGGGAGTACTCGGACGAGCGCGGGTTGCGCACGCCGTCCTGCGGCTGCGCCCAGTTCCACGGGTGCTCGTCCCACTCGGCGACGAGGGGCTGGAGCTCCTCGAAGAGCTCCTTGCGGCGCGCCATCGGGAAGGCGCCGATGACGCCCACCGACGCGAGCTGGCCGTCGGCGTCGTAGAGGCCGAGCAGCAGCGAGCCGATGGCGTCGGGCCCGCTCTTGTGCACGCGGTAGCCGGCGACGACGCAGTCGGCGGTGCGCTCGTGCTTGATCTTGAACATGAGCCGTTTGTCGGGCTCGTAGTGCACGTCGACGGGCTTGGCGATGACGCCGTCGAGCCCGGCGCCCTCGAACCGGGTGAACCAGCCCTTCGCCTCGTCCTGGTCGGCCGTGGCTGCGGTGAGGTGGATCGGGGCCTGCGTCGTGGCGAGAGCCTTCTCCAGGGCGGCGCGGCGCTCGGAGAAGGGCTTGTCCATGTAGGAGACGCCGTCGAGCGAGAGGAGGTCGAAGGCGACGAACGACGCCGGCGTCTCGGCGGCCAGCTTCTTGACCCGTGAGGCGGCCGGGTGGATGCGCTGCTGGAGCAGGTCGAAGTCGAGCCGGTCGCCGGACTCGGGTGACACGAGGATGATCTCGCCGTCGATGACCGCCTTCTCGGGGAAGTTCGCGAGCACGGCCTCGACGACGTCGGGGAAGTAGCGGGTCATCGGCTTCTCGTTGCGCGAGCCGATCTCGACGAGGTCGCCGGAGCGGAAGATGATCGAGCGGAACCCGTCCCACTTCGGCTCGTAGAGCACCTCGGCCTTGACTGCCGAGAAGTCCTTCACCGGCTTGGCGAGCATCGGCGGCACGGGTGGCACCACCGGGCCCCACACGTCACGCAGCTCTGCGTCGCGCTCGGCCTTGGGGGCCATGTACTCGGCGTCCGACTTGTCCTGCCGGCGCTTGCTCGGCTGCACGCGTGGGGGCTCGCCCGGCATCTTCGGGTAGTCGGGCGGGAAGTTCAGCTCACCGAGCCCGCGCTCCTCGACGTCCTTGTCCCACAGCGCGATCGCGGCGGCCACGTCGCCGACGGCATCGCCGATGCCTGCCCACGCGTCGCCACGTCCGGCGACCAGCTCGGGCACGGTGCGCACCGTGAGCGACTTCGGGTCGAGGTCGCGCAGCTCGTCCCACGTGACCGGGGTCGACACCGGCGCGCCCGGCAGCGGGCGGGGCGAGTAGGCCGACGCGATGGTGCGGTCGCGGCAGGCCTGGTTGAAGTCGACGAAGACGCGCTCGCCGCGCTCCTCCTTCCACCACGACGTCGTCACGAGGTCGGGCAGCCGTCGCTCGAGCTCGCGCGCGATGCCGATGACACCGTGGCGCACGTCGAGGAACTCGTGCGTCGGCGCGACGCGCGCGTAGACGTGGACGCCGCGGTTGCCCGACGTCTTCGCCCACGCGGTGAGGCCGATCTCGGCCATGACCTCCTTGAGGGCGTATGCCGCCTCGACCGCGTCCGCGAACCCGCGGCCGGGCTGTGGGTCGAGGTCGATGCGCAGCTCGTCGGGGTTGTCGACGTTCGCGGTGCGGACCGGCCACGGGTGGAAGGTGATGGTGTTCATCTGCGCCGCCCACACGGCGCTGGCGATCTCGTCGATGACCAGCTGCGGGTGCTTGCGCCCCGACGGATAGGTGCACATCACCGTGCGCACCCACTCCGGCACGCCCTTCGGTGGGTTCTTGGAGAAGAACTCCTCGCCCTCGATGCCCTCGGGGAAGCGCTGCAGCGTCACCGGCCGGTCACCGAGAGCGCGCAGCATGGGCTCGGCGACGGAGACGAGGTAGTGCGCCATGTCGAGCTTGGTGACGGGCTTGCCGTCGGCCATGCCCTCGGCGGGCCACAGCACGCGGTCGGGGCTCGAGACGCGCACCTCCCGCACCCCGGAGGGGTCGACCGGACTCGGCGCTTCGACGACGGCGGGCTTGGCGCTCACTCGCCGATCGTAGCCACGCGCGCAGACACCCCGGCCGAGCACACGCTCGAGCGGAGCGGTCGGATGCTGCTCCTCTGGGCGGAGCGGGACCCCAGCGTCGGGAGCGCATGTGCGGTGCGGTCGGCCGATCGGGTACGACCCTCCCATGACGCAGGCCCCCACGCTCCACAACCTCGGCGGCGAACGCTTCGTGCTGCTGACGACCTATCGCCGCTCCGGCGAGCCGGTCGCCACCCCGGTCTGGGTGCTGCCAGACGCGGGGGCTGCCATCGTCAGCACGCCCGAAGGCGCCGGCAAGCTCAAGCGGATCCGGAACAACCCGCGTGTCACGCTGCAGCCGTGTGACCGCCGCGGCAACGTCGAGCCGGGCTCGCCGGTCGTCGAGGGCACGACCGAGATCATCCGCGACAGCGCGGCGTCCGAGGCCGTGAACCGGCGGCTGCTGCGCAAGTACGGCACCGAGTTCCGCATCTTCATGGCCATCGAGTGGGTGCTGCGGCGGGGCAACAGCAACCGCGTCGTCCTGCGCATCCTGCCGACGTCCTGACGCGGCACCCTCACCCGTCCCACCCGACTTTTCCGCCGGGGCGTCAGCTGCGCGCGACGAGCGCGACGACGTTCGCGAGGGCGATGAGCACCGCCGCGACGAACGGCACCCCCCCGCGGGCGAGCACCGCGACGCCGGCCAGCGCGACGCACACGCCCAGCAGCAGCCAGCCCGCCGGATCGATGCCCGGGCCGTATGCCGCCACGACCGTCCCGAGCAGCAGCACCGCGGGTGCCACCCGGCGCACGACCACCGCGCCGAGCACGTGGGGCAGCGCCCGCACCCCGGTCGCCTCGTCGTCCGCGAGGTCGGGCAGGGCGTTGAGCAGGTGCGCACCGACACCGAGCAGCGCGCCCGTGCCGACCACCCAGGCGGGCGGCAGCGCGGGATCGGGCAGGGCGAGCGTCACGACCGCGGGGAGCGCGCCGAACGCGACGGCATACGGCAGCGGGGAGAGCACGGTGCGCTTGAACCAGAAGTTGTAGGCCCAGCCCGACGCCACCCCGAGCACGAGGTGCACGAGCCCCGACGCGAGCCCGCACGCGAGCGACAGCCCGACGCAGGCGACGAGCGCGGCCCCGCACGCGATGCGCGTGACCCGCTCGGACACGGCGCCGGTGGCCAGCGGCTTGTCGGCGCGGCCGACGGCGCGGTCGCGGGCGGCGTCGACGAGGTCGTTCGACCAGCCGATGGACAGCTGCCCGGTGAGCACGGCACTCGTCACGAGCAGCGCCCGTCCGGGCGCCTGGCCGGCCGACCACGCGAGCAGGGCCGTCAGCACCGTCACCGCGAGCGTGGGGCCCGGGTGGCAGGCGAGCACCAGCCCTCGCACCACCCGGGATCCGGCCACGACGTGAGCCTAGGTGTAGTCGGCGCCACGGGTGGGCGCGCCGCAGCCTAGGCTTGCGACGTGAGCCACCTTGCGGCTGTCCGAGGCGTCCTGCCCGACCACACCTACGCCCAGGCCGAGATCACCGCGGCCTTCGCCGACGTGCTCGGCTCGACCGGCACCGACCGCCTCGTCCTCGAACGGTTCCACGCCAACGCCGGCGTCAGCCAGCGGCACCTGGCGCTGCCGCTCGAGCGCTACTGGCGGCTGGCCGACTTCGGCGAGGCCAACGACGAGTTCATCCGCGTCGCCACCGACCTCGGGTCCCACGCCGTCACCAAGGCGCTGGCGGCCGCCGGGCTCACGCCGCGCGACGTCGACCTCATCGTCTCGACGACGATCACCGGCCTCGCCGTGCCGTCCATCGAGGCGCGGGTCGCCGCCGAGATCGGCCTGCGCGACGACGTGAAGCGGATCCCGCTCGTCGGCCTCGGCTGCGTGGCCGGTGCCGCCGGCGTCGCGCGCGTCCACGACCATCTCGTCGGGCACCCGGACGACGTCGCAGTGCTCCTCTCGGTCGAGCTGTGCAGCCTCACCGTGCAGCGCGAGGACACCTCGACGGCCAACCTCGTGGCGAGCGGCCTCTTCGGCGACGGCGCCGCTGCCGTCGTCATGGTCGGCGCGAACCGGGCCCCAGCCCTGGCCGCCGACCAGCCCCGCGTCGTCGCCACCCGCAGCCGGCTCTACCCCGACACCGAGCGCGCGATGGGCTGGGACGTCGGCGCGACCGGCCTGCGCATCGTCCTCGGCGCCGAGGTGCCCGACCTCGTGCGCGCGAACGTGCGCGACGACGTCGACCGCTTCCTCGCCGACCAGGGGCTGACCCGGGCCGACATCGGCTGGTGGGTCGCGCACCCGGGCGGTCCCAAGGTGCTCGACGCCATGCAGGAGGCCCTCGAGGTCGACCGTGAGGCCCTCGGTGTCACGTGGCGCTCCCTCGACCGCATCGGCAACCTCAGCTCCGCCTCCGTGCTGCACGTGCTCGCCGACACCCTCGCCGACCACACGCCCGAGCCGGGGTCGTGGGGAGTGCTCATGGCGATGGGCCCCGGGTTCTGCCTCGAGCTCGTGCTCCTGCGGGCAGCCGACTGAGGCGCGTCGATGACCTCACCGTGGCTCTTCACCGGCCTCGTGCTCCTCGTGGGTCTCGAGCGCGTCGCCGAGCTCGTCGTGTCGAAACGCCATGCGGCATGGGCCTTCTCGCGCGGCGGTGTCGAACGCGGCCAGTCGCACTATCCCGTCATGGTGGTGCTGCACACCGGTCTGCTCGTCGGCGCCGTCGCCGAGGTGTGGGCGGCCGGTCGGCCGTTCGTGCCGGCCCTCGGGTGGGCGATGCTCGCCCTCGCCGTCGCCAGCCAGGCGCTGCGCTGGTGGTGCATCCGCACCCTCGGCAACCAGTGGAACACCCGGGTCATCGTGGTACCCGGCCTGTCCCTCGTGCGCAGCGGTCCCTACCGCCTGTTCCCGCACCCGAACTACGTGGCCGTCGTGGTCGAGGGCCTCGCGTTGCCGCTCGTGCACACCGCCTGGGTCACCGCGGTCGTCTTCACCGTCGCCAACGCCGTGCTGCTGACGGTCCGGGTCCGCGTCGAGAACGCGGCTCTGCGCGAGATCGCCACTCCCGCAGAGGCGCTCGCATGACCAGCGAGCAGTCCCCGAACACCCGGGCAGACCGCCACGTCGACGTCGTCGTCATCGGCGGCGGTCCCGTCGGTCTCGCCGCCGCAGCGTATGCCGCGCGGGCCGGCCTGACCCCCGTCGTGCTCGAGCCTCGCGTCGGCACCATCGACAAGGCCTGCGGAGAGGGCCTCATGCCGGGCGGGCTGCAGGCGCTCGCCGACCTCGGCGTCGACCCGCCGGGGCACGACCTCCGCGGCATCCGCTACCTCGCCCGGGGCAGGGTCGCCGAGGCCGACTTCAGCGGCGGCCTCGGCCGAGGCGTGCGGCGCACCGTGCTGCACGACGCCGTCCGCCGTGCCGTCGACGAGGCCGGCGTCGAGGTGCTGCCGCTCTCGGCCACCGGCGTGACCCAGGACGAGCGCTGCGTCCGCGTGCCCACGGAGGACTCCAGCGGCACCGGCCCCACCCTGTCGGCCACCTGGGTCATCGCCGCCGACGGGCTGCACTCGCCCACGCGTCGCGCCCTGGGCCTCGACCGCGACCAGCGGCGCACCAGCGACCCCGAGCCCGGCCGGCGCCGGCCCGGCCGCTACGGCCTGCGCCAGCACTACGGCATGCGCCCGTGGGGCGACCACGTCGAGGTGCACTGGAGCCGGCACGCCGAGGCGTACGTGACCCCCGTCGCCGACGACCTCGTCGGCGTGGCCGTGCTCAGCCGGCAGCGCGGCCCCCTCACCGACAGCCTTGCCGACTTCCCGCACCTGCGTGAGCGCCTCGGCGACGCACCCGTGGTGACGTCGGTCCGTGGCGCGGGACCCCTCCGGCAGCGCACGAGCCGACGGGTCGCCGGGCGCGTCCTGCTGGCTGGCGACGCGAGCGGCTACGTCGACGCGCTGACCGGTGAGGGGATCTCGCTCGGCCTGGCCCACGCGCGCGCAGCCGTCTCGGCGATCAGGGCCGGCGAGCCCGACGCGTACGAACGGGCCTGGCGGGCCGCGACCCGGCGCTACGCGCTGCTCACGCACACCCTCGTGCAGGTGACCCGTCCGACGTGGGGACGGCGCCTGCTCGTGCCCGCCGCTGCCGCGCTGCCGCCGGTCTTCCGGGGAGCCGTCAACGAGCTGGCGAGGCCGAACCGGTGACCGCCCGAGAGCACCGCGATGCCCCGCACGACGACGCGTACGACGACACGCACGACGACACGCACGACGACACGCACGAGGACCCGGGCGAGGAGCTCGTCGTGCTCGTGTCGCCCGAGGGTGAGGCCGTCGGCACGGCGCCCAAGTCGAGCGTCCACCACGCCGACACCCCGCTGCACCTCGCCTTCTCGGTCTACCTCTTCGACGACGAAGGGTCGTTCCTGCTCACGCAGCGCGCGCTCGACAAGACCACCTTCCCGGGCGTGTGGACCAACTCCGCCTGCGGCCACCCCGCGCCCGGCGAGCACCTGCACGACGCCGTGTGCCGTCGCGTGGCCGACGAGCTCGGCCTCACCGTCGGTGCGCTCCGCCTCGTGCTGCCACGCTTCTCCTACCGTGCCGAGCAGGACGGGGTCGTCGAGCTCGAGCTGTGCCCGGTGCTCGTCGGACGGGTCGCCGGCACGGCGCCGGCGCCGCAGCCCGACGCCGCCGAGGTCGCGGTGGCGCAGTGGCTCCCGTGGCGCGAGTTCGCCGCCGACGTGCTGGCGGGCCGCCGCACGGTGTCGACGTGGTGTCGCGAGCAGGTGGCCGAGCTCCACGAACTCGGTGCCCACCCGCAGCAGTGGCCGGAGGCCGACCCCGCAGACCTCCCCGCGGCCCTGCCCCGCTGAGGCCAGCCCGAGGCGTTCGAAAGTGGGCACTCGACGGGAATTGCCCTACGTCGAGTGCTCAGTTCCCAACGGGCTGGGTTTACGTCGAGTGCTCAGTTCCCAACGGGCTGGGTTTACGTCGAGTGCTCAGTTCCCGACGGGTCAGAGCAGGTCTGCGGCGGTGGAGTCGAGGTCGGCCTGGCGGCAGCCAGCGGCCCGCGCCTCGCGGGTGGCGCGGCGCGCGGCGACGAAGGCGTCGGGCAGCAGCGCCGCGATGACGACCGACACCGCACGTGCCTCCTGGCACGCCGGGTGGAGCAACAGCTCGTCCTGGCTGAAGTGGCTCGGGTCGCCCCCGAGCTGCACGGCGCACGCGGCGTTGAGACGGCGCTCGAGGTCCCACAGGTGCGCGAGATCGTCGATCTCGGGGTATCGCTCGAGCCCGCCCAGGGCGACCTCGAGCGTGCGGGCGTCCTTCAGCCCGGAGGTGGAGCAGGCGAGACGCGCGACGCCGAACGCGTAGCGGCGCGCTCCACCGGGGGTGGCCTCGGCGATGCGTCCCTCGAGCGCGCGGGCCAAGGACCCCTCGTCTAGTGCGCTCACCGTTCCTCCTCGCGCGCGACCAAGCGCATGCAGGACGCCCGTTCAGGACGCCTTGTGAGCCATACCCGTTCGGGGCGCGGTGGGGACGGTGAGCGTCGGCTCAGGCGACGGGCAGGTGCTGGCGCACGAAGTCCTCGGTGCGTGCCCACGCCAGGGCCGAGGCGCCGGCGTCGTGCCAAGGCATGTCGTCGTTGTCGAACGCGTGGTCGGCGCCGGGATACGTCTCCACCACCGTGTCGGGCTGCTGGGTCACCGACGCCTCGATGCGGCGCACGGTGTCGGCGTCGATGTACGAGTCGGCGAGGCCAAAGTGGTGCAGGCTCGGTGCGGTGACCGTCATGGTGTCGTGCAGGCCCGGCAGCGCGGAGCCGTAGTAGCTGACGAGCGCGTCCAGCGGCGCCGAGCCCTCGGCCTCGAGGTGGGCCGCGACGTTGAAGCCGAGCCCGCCGCCGAAGCAGAAGCCGACGACACCGACGCCACCGGCGACCTCATCGCTGGCCCGCAGCCACTCGACCGTCGCGGTGGCGTCGGTAACGGCGGCCTGCCAGTCGAGCCTCCCGACGAGAGCCACGCCCTCCTGCAGGGCGTTCTCGCCCTCGATCGGCGACGTCACGCCGAGGCGCCAGAAGATCTCTGGCGCCACGACGACGTAGCCGAGCTCGGCCAGCTGTGCCGCCCGCCGCTGCACGTAGCCGCTCACCCCGAAGATCTCCTGCAGCACGACGATGCCGGGACCTCGACCCGACGGCGGCAGGAACAGGTGGGCGGGCATCTCGCCGGCCTCGGTCGGGATGGTCACGGCATCGTCCATGCGGCCCAGTATGTATGCCGCGGGCGCCGTCTCAGCTGAGCGCGCGGAGCTGCTCCAGGCGCGCCTCGTACGCGCGCACCCGCTCGCTGAGGACGTCGTGCTCCCGCTGGTGCTGGCGCAGCACGGCGACGAGGCCGAGGACGACGACCCCGAGTCCTGCGCCGCAGCCCCAGAGGCTCACGACCCCGGTGAGGCCGGGACCCGTGCCGTGCCCGGTCGCGAGCAGTCCGACGAGCCCGGCGAGGAGCAGGGCGGCGAAGGTGCCGAGGGCGGCCAGGCGACGTGAGGCGGCCCGGTCGGACGCCTCGAGGGCGTCACGGGCGACCGCGAGCTCCTCACGCGCGACCGGCCGGTCGAGGAACGTCGCGGCGGGGAAGCGGTGGACGCGGCGCCCCTCGCCGAGGCCGAAGCGGCGGCGATGGTCGGTCGGGGCGTCGACGAGGCGGGTCAGGTGGGCGGTGCCGGCTGCCGGCCAGATCGGCCGGGCCGGGCCCACGGGAAGTGCGGTCATGACGAGGTCTCCTGCTCGGGTTTCTGAAAGGCGGTGAGGTGTGGTCAGTCGTCCGAGCCGGAGCCCAGACGGGCGCCGAGGGCGTAGGCCGCGACCACGAGGGCCGAGGCAGCCAGGACGATGTCCTTGAGGACGTACTGGCCCATGAGCGTCGGGCCGTGCGGGAAGAGCTCGGCGGTGAAGAGCGCGAGCGGCGACATGATGCCGATCAGCGCACTGCCGAGGATGACGACGCCGACCCGCAGGAACTTGCCGGTGACGAGCGTCAGGCCGATGACCGTCTCGGTGACCGCCGTGAGCAGGACCGCGTTGTGGCCCGTCACGAGTCCGAACGTGAGCCGGTCGATGGTGGCCGAGGCGATCGCCTCCGCGGGGCTCAGCCCCGGGAAGAACTTGAGCACCCCGAAGCCGAGGAAGATCAGGCCGAGGCTGATCCGCAGGGCGTGGAGGCTGTAGGCCACGAGGAACGCCTGGAGGCGGTCGACGGCGGCCGTGGCCCGGGCCGTGATGGTGGTGCGGCCGCCGGCGAGGCGGGTGCTGAGGGGCGTGCGGGCTCCGGAACGTCCGGGGCCGTCGACGACGAGCTGCGACATGGTGGTTTCTCCCTTGGAAGTCGTTGGTCGGGACTTCAGAAGGCGGAGGGGCCGCCGGCGATACCGCTCGTGCCGAGGTTGAGTGCAACTACCTAGACGAAACCGGCGCCTTCGGGTGCAAATGGGACACCATTGAGTCGTCCATCAATTCGGTTGACAGCCAATGAGATTCACGCTTTCGGATCCGTCAGGAGGCCGACGGGCGGTACCTTGCATCGGGTGGGGCGGGGGAAGAGGTCGTGGGTGGTCGCCGGTGTCGGCGCTGCCCTGGTCGCCGCGAGCGTCGCGTGGGCGACGTCGTGGGACGCGGTCGCGGACGGGCTGCGACGCGATGCCACCCAGCAGGCGGCGTACGCGATGCCGGCAGGCGACCTCACGGTCATCGGCGGCGGCAACGACGTGCGCGTCGTGAGCGGTGGGGCGGCCGGGACGGTCCAGGTCACGCGACACCTCGCGTGGGGTCCGTGGTCGTCGGCGCCGCGCGCCTCGGAGCTGCTCAACGGTTCGACGCTCGAGCTCGGGGCCGAGTGCGGTGCCCTCGTCGGATGGTGCGGGGTCGACTTCGTCGTCACGGTGCCCGACGGGTCCGACATCACCGTGGACAACGACTCGGGCGACGTGTCGGTCGACGGCTCGTTCGGCAGTGCCGTCCTCAAGACCGGGTCGGGCGACATCGCCACCGCCGGCCTGCGCTCGAGGGAACTGACCGCGTATGCCGACAGCGGCGACATCGCGCTCGAGCTCGGGGCCGTGGTCCCGGCCGTGGACGTGCGAGCCGGGACGGGGGACGTGTCGGTGCAGGTCCCTGGTGGGGCGCGCTACGCGCTGAGCATCGACTCCGGCTCGGGCGGGGCGGAGGTCGGGGTCGCGTCGGACCCGGGGAGTCCGTCGTCGCTCCAGGTCAACACCGGCTCGGGGCACGTCGTCGTCGGCCACCGCTGACGTCGTCGCCGTGCGTCCGGCCGTCGTCCGCGCGGTCCGCACGGTCTGCACGGTCTGCACGGTCTGCACCGTCTGCACGGTCTGCACGGTCTGATGTCTGGACGCGGAAGCCGCGTGTCACCGAGGGGGGCGGTGACACGCGGCTCCTGGGAGGTGCCGGCTCAGGTGGGGTTGCCGGCGGGGAAGGACCCGTCGTCCGGGTCGTCGAAGGCACTGTGCTTGTCGTCGGGCACGGACGGGGCCGGTGTGGGAGAGGTGGGCGTCGTCCCGTGGTGCTGCTCGACGAGCTTGTCGATGCCCTTGTCGACCGAGGCTCGGACCTTGGTCACGGTGTCGGCGTGCTTGCCGCCGGTCTTCTCGTCGATCTTCATGGAGGCCTTGTCGAGCGCTCCGTCGACCTTGTCGCGGTTCTCCTGGGCATAGCCGGCCGCAGCCGCCACTGCGGCCTTGGCCATCTGGACCACGGCGTCACCGAAGTCCTTCGCCTTCTCCTGCAGGTGGACCTCGTCCGCCTTGTGCTTCAGCTGCTCACCGAACGACACCGGTGTCTCCTCGTCTCGCACCGGCCCGGCGGTGCGCCGGGCTCACTGCATCCACAGTCATACCCCGGGGGCTCTCGTCGCAACCGGGGTCGACCCCCATTCCGACCCCGAGTGCACCCTGACTGTCTGCTTCGTCACGTCGGCCCCCCGGCCGGCTGGAACGCCAGTGCCGGACCCACGATCGGCGGAGACTGGAAAGGCAGGCAGTCTGCCTGTCTCACAACTGAACTGGAGTGATCAAGATGAACCGGCTCGACGGACGGGTGGCGCTCGTGACCGGCGCCGCGAGCGGCATCGGCAAGGCGACGGCGCAGCGGCTGGCCGAGGAGGGCGCGGCGGTGCTGCTGACCGACGTCAACGAGGCCCTCGGTGCGACGACGGTCGAGGAGCTGCGGGCGACCGGCGCCAGGGTCGACTTCCTGCGGCACGACGTGACGAGCGAGGAGGACTGGGCGGCTGCCGTCGCCAAGGCCGTAGACGAGTTCGGCTCGCTGGACATCCTCGTCAACAACGCCGGAATGGGCGACCTCGCCACGATCGAGGAGACAAGCCTCGCCGACTGGGAGCGCACCGTCGCCATCGACCAGACCGGGGTCTTCCTCGGCATGAAGACGGCAGCCCCTCACCTCAAGGCGTCGGGGCACGGCGCCGTCGTCAACATCAGCTCGATCTTCGGCACGAGCGGCGGGTTCGGCACGTCGCCCGCCTACCACGCGGCGAAGGGCGCGGTGCGCACGCTGACGAAGAACGTGGCCCTGCACTGGGCGGCCGAAGGGGTGCGGGTCAACTCGATACACCCCGGCTTCATCGACACGCCCATCCTCGACCCGACCAGGGGCACCCCTTACGAGCAGGTCATGATCGACCTGACGCCGATGGGTCGTCTCGGCAAGCCCTCCGAGATCGCGGCCGGCGTGGCCTACCTCGTGAGCGACGACGCGGCCTTCGTCACGGGGCTCGAGCTCTACATCGACGGCGGCTACATCGCCCGCTGACCCGTCCGGAAGTGAGCACTCGAGTGGTGGGGGACCCCGTCGAGTGCTCAGTTCCCGACGTCAGGAAGTGAGCACTCGAGTGTGAGCCGGGGGTCAGCGGCCGCGGGCGGCCGACCAGACCCAGTCGAGCACCGACCGGTGCCGCGACCACGCCGGGTCGCCGATCGACGGCGCCTGCGGATCGCCGTCCGCGGCCGCGCCGTCCGTGGCGCCATCGCCCGCCCTCTCGGTCGCGAGCGACCGCCGGATGGCCTCGGCCACGCCGAGCCGTCCACCGCCCGGTTCGCCGAGCACGTCGGCCGCGTCGCGCTCGCCCACCATGTCGTGGCCGAGGCTCGGGATGAGCGACTCCACGGTCCCGGTCGGGATGTCGACGAGGGCGCCGGCCACGCGCGCGACCGTCTCGACGGGTGCCAGCCACACCGGCAGCTGCACGCGCAGCAGGCGCGCCTCGGCGGCATACGTGCGCAGGAGGGAGACGTAGCTGAGCCGGTCGGGCCCGACGACGTCGAGGTGCCCGGTGACGTCGGGTCGCTCGAGCGCCTCCGCGAGGAACCAGACCGCGTCGGTCACCGCCACCGGCTGGATCACGGAGCCGCCCATCCACGCCGGCACCGTCTGCACGACGCCGAGACGGTGCGACATCTGGCGCATCACCTCGAAGCTCGTCGACCCGGCCCCGACCACCATCGACGCGCGCAGCGTCAGCACGGGACAGTCGGCGGTCGCGAGCACCTCCTCGACCTCGAGACGCGAGAGGAGGTGGTCCGACAGCTCGTCGTCGGGCAGGTCGGGGACGATCCCCGAGAAGTAGACGAGACGGGTCGCGCCGACGACGCCGACGGCATACGCGACGTTGTCGGCAGCCCGGCGGTCGCGCTCCATGAAGTCCTCGCCGTCGAGCCCGTGCACGAGGTAGCAGACGGCATCGACGCCCTCGAGGGCCGCGATGACCGCGTCCTCGTCCTGCACGTCGACGCGTCGCCACTGCACGTCGTCGGCCCACGGGTATGCCGTCGCGGGTGACCGGTGGTGCGTGGCCACGACGTCGTGGCCGCGCCGGAGCAGCTCGGGCACGAGCCGGGAGCCGACGTAGCCGCTCGCGCCGACGACGGCGACCCTCATGACCGCTTGCGGCCCCGTCGGAACGAGCCGAGCAGGTCGCCGGCCGAGCGGACGAGGTCGAGGGCCCCGGCGTCGTCCTCGGACTCCTCGGCGGGCAGCCGGTCGGTGACCGCCATGCAGGTGAGGAAGCGTTCGATGAGCGGGTCCGAGGCGCGCTGGACGAGGCCGGTGCCGAAGTCCATCGGGAATCCGAGGAAGACGAGGTCGGTGGCGAGCCGCGCGCGGGTGCGGTCGTCGCCGAGCGGTTCGAGGGCGAGGGTGATGTCGATCCGCGCCTTGCCCAGGCCGTGGCGCTCGTGCCCGGTGGCGGCGAGGCGCGCGTGCCCCGCCTGCTCGTCGCGCTCGGTCATCGCCCCGGTGCCGTCGAAGTACATCGACAGCGGGCCGAGCTTGGCGCGGATCTCGCCGACGAAGTCGTCGCCGTCGACCTTCGTCACGGCCGCCCCGGGGAAGCAGCGACCGATGCGCTTGAGGTCCATGAAGTGCGACCACACGGCGTCGACGGGGGCCTCGAGCTCCTGGTCGTGGTGCAGCCTCACGGGAGCAGCTCCCAGTGCAGCGCGTCGCTCCAGCTGCCGTCGGCGAGCCGGTCGACGGCGTGCTCGCGCCCGAACTCGGTGAAGCCCACCGACCGGAGGACGGCGTTGCTCGCCTCGTTGTCGGCCGCGGTCTCGGCAACGAGGCGCCGCACGCCGAGGCCACCCTCGGCGGCCGGGGTGAGCGCGTGGCGGACGGCCAGGCGCGCGGCCTCCTTCGCCGCGCCGCGGCCTCGGGCGCTGGGGAAGAACTGGTAGCCGAGCTCGGCGGTCTCGCCGATCTCCCCGCCGCGGCTGAAGACGAGGACGCTGCCCAGTGCCCGGTCGGTCTCGAGGTCGGCGACGCACCAGTCGATCCCGATGCCGTCGGCCATCCGCTCCTGCCGCACGTGCAGCCACGTGGGGAACGTCTCGCGCCGCAGGATGGACCCGGCCGGCATCCAGTGCTCCGGGTCGTCGCGCGGCTCGATCGCGTCGGCGTCGTCGAGTCGCCACGGACGCAGGCGTACGCGTTCGCCCTCGATCGGGGTCGCCGCGAGCCACGGTTTGACCGGGGCTCGCGAGTCGCCGGGCGTGATGCTCGCCGTCCACGTGTCGAGCGCCGTCGGGCCGCCCATCGGGTCGGGATGGCTCTCGGGGATGGTGCCGTGGAAGGTGAAGCCTGCGGCCCAGGCGACCCGGCGCGAGCCCCAGTTGCCGACGACCGCGCGCCAGTGCAGCCGGCTCACCGGCGTGCCCCAGACGGGGGTCGAGAAGGCGTGCTCGACGACGAGGCGCACCGCGCGCGACATGATGCCGTGGCCACGCGCGGCCGGGTGCAGACCGAAGCCGAGCTCGCCCACCGATGGGGCGGCACCCGGTCGCAGGTCGATGGTGCCGCCGAACCGGGGCCTGCCGAGGCCGTCGGTCCACTCGATCGCCCAGGAGCGGGTCCCGTCCGTCGTGGCCCACGCCCGGAGGTTGCCCTCGATGAACGAGAGGGCGTGCTTGCGCGAGTAGGGCCTCGGGACGGTGGTCCAGCGCAGGCTCTCGGGGTCGCTGCTCTGCTCGACGATCGCGTCGGCGTCGTCGAGGGAATGCGGCCGGAGGGTCACGACGCCGTCGCTGAGGACGGCCACGAGCGCGGCGCCGGCAGGGGCGGACGAAACGGACGGGCTGGACGAGGAGGGCTGGGGCTCGGCGGTCACGGCGTCAGCCTGCCAGCCGGCATACGCACTCGTCATCGGCATTGACCTCGTCCTGCCCCTCAGCGGGCTCGTCGGGCTCGTCGGGCACGGGGTGGGCCCAGCGGGTACGTGAAAGGCCGGGAGCCAGCGTGCTGGCTCCCGGCCCAAAAGGCGCGCTTCCCCTCCACAGGCTGCGTACCGAGGCTTACCGTACCCAATGGAACGAGATATCCCTCACCCGTTGCGGGACGTCCGTACCAGCGCAACGTCGCGGGGGTCGGTTGCAGGTTTCGAGGGGGCGGAGCGGGGGCTCCGGGACGCACGAGGGGGTTGCCGTGGAACGGCACGCAGGGGTGACGCCGGCGACGGCACGGGCGCGGGGGGCGGCCACCGGGGGCGATGACACACGCCTCGACAGGGCAGCCGGTGGGACGGGAGTCCCCCCCAGATCGCGACTCCCGTCCCGGAGCATCCGGCTCGATCGTCACCCTACGAAGGGCTCGGGCCCGGTGTGGGCGTCGTTGCGGGGAAACCTTCCCGACGCAACCGGGCGGCCGACTGCGGCCGGGACGCCTGCCGGGACGCCTGCCGGGACGCCTGCCGGGACGCCTGCCGGGACGCCAGTCGGGGGACGCCCGTGCTGAGCGACGAGATCCGGTGGGTGCTGCGCAACGCCCGGATGCACGCGGCTGACCCCGCCCTGCGCAGCGCGGCCGGCTTCGCGCAGGGAGCGGGTCGGGCCGCCCCGGTGCACCGCGCCCAGGTCGGTCGCTGGGAGGGCGGCGGTGTCGACCTGACACGAGCGCTCGTGCGGCGGTACGAGTCCGTGCTCGAGCTGCCCGAGGGGCAGCTGCTCTCCGTGATCGACCTCTTCGCCCGGTCGCACGAGCCGATCCGGTCGGCCGCAGCCCTGCCGCCCCGCGGCGAGCCCGACGTCGGCGAGACGCTCGAGCTGCTGGAGCGCGCCCTCGGCGACGACCGGATGACCGGCCTGGACTGGGACCGGCTCTCCGACCACCTCGGCCGTATGCCGCACGCCATGATCCGCTCGTCCGACTGGGAGGCGCTCTTCCGCCGACTCCTGCAAGAGGTGGGCCTGTGCCTGAACCTCGAGTACGCGCAGCGCACCGAGGCGCTGGCACGTCTTGCCGGGCATCCCCGCAGCGGTGGGGTCGTGGCCCGTCTCGCTGCCGAAGCGGTCGCCCGGCCCGACGCGCAGTTCTACAACGACACCCTCAGCCTGCTGCAGTACACGCGCGACCCGCAGGCGCTCTCGGTCATGCTCGACCAGCTGCGTGACCCGACGAGCTCGAGCGCGCTGCGGGGTTGCCTCATCGTGCTGACGACGCTGGTGCGGGGCACCCGTCTCGACGTGGACATCCGCCGCGAGGCGGTGCGCCTGGCCGTGCAGCACCTGCGCGACCCGGACCACTCCTACCTCGTGCACCGGGGGGCCGCGAACCTCGTGCGCGCGCTCGGCCCGGCCAGCCAGCGCCTCGCCAACGTGCTGACGGCCGAGGACCGGCGGGCCGCCGCGTCGATCATCCGTGACGGGCGGGCCGTGTCGGCGCAGGCGGTGCACGAGGCGCAGAAGCGGATCAAGGCGGTGCTCGAGGCGGGGGAGGGGCGCGCCGCGGCGGGCGAGCCCGTTCTCGCGACGCTGCTCCAGACCGCGCTCGGCCAGACGAACGAGGAGGACCGCGACAACGCCCTCGGCATCCTCATGCTGTCGCCGCAGAGCCGCATCATCGGGCGGGTGCACGCGGCGGCGTTCAGCGCGGCCGTCGACCGCGGCGACCTCGTCGTGGCCCACGAGGCGGTGAGCGTGCTGCTGTGGGTGGGGCAACCCGAGGACCTCGACATGTTCGAGAAGGTGGCCCTCTCGAAGACGACGCCGCGCTCGGTCGCGGCGCAGGCGGCATACGTCGTCGGCAACACCGTGGAGCCGGCCACCCGGCGACGCGACGAGCGTGAGACGTCGTTCGCCCGCCGGGCCGCCCAGGTGGTCGCCTCCGGCAGCGCCGCGCTCGGCGCCGAGGACACCGAGCTGCTGCGCGGCCTCGTCTACGTGCTCGGCATGCGTGGCCGCCGCGATCTGCTCACCGCCCTGCAGGATGCGCTGCCGGTGCCGGGCGACGACCCGCTCGCGATGCCCGAGATCGCCCGCGGCATCCTCGGCTGGTGGCTCGCCGTGCCGGAGCACCTGCGTCCGCTCGACGCCGATGGGACGCTCGTCGGTGACCCGGCCACGGGTCGCTAGGTTGGGGGAGTGCAGACGGACGAGGTGCTGAGCCTCCTGAAGGACGTGGCCGAGCAGGTCATCAACCCCCGGTTCCGGGCGCTCGCCGACGGCGAGGTCCACGAGAAGAACCCCGGAGACCTCGTCACCGACGCCGACCGCGAGGCCGAGGTGCTCATCAACGGGGCGCTCATGGCGGCCTACCCCGACGCGACGATCCTCGGCGAGGAGACCTACGCCGGCGACCCGGACCTGCTCCACAGGTATGCCGCTGCGGAACACGCCTTCACCGTCGACCCCGTCGACGGCACGAAGAACTTCGTCCACGGGTCCAAGGACCACGCGGTCATGGTGAGCGAGACGGTGGGCGGCGAGGCCGTGCGGGCCTGGATCTGGCAGCCGCAACACGAGCTCGCCTTCGTCGCCGAACGCGGCGCCGGCACGTGGCGCCACGACGCCGAGGGCTCCCGACGGCTCACGGTGCCCTCGCGTCCCGACGGTGCGCTGCGCGGACGCACGTCGCGCCGCAAGTGGATCGGCAAGGCGCCTGAGGGCCTCGAGCCGATGACGCTGACGTGGGTCTCGTGCGGCATCGACTACCCCAAGCTCGTCGAGGGCGAGGCCGACTACATCGTCTACGCGAAGGCGTCGCCGTGGGACCACGTGCCCGGCTCGCTGCTGCTCTCCGAGGCCGGCGGCATGCTGGGCACCACTGCAGGACAGGCGTACTCGCCCCGTGACCTCACCCCGCCGGGGCTCGTGGCGGCCGGCAGCCCCACCGCCTTCGACGCGGTGTGGCGTGCGCTCGCGTCGAGCGACCACCTCCACTGAGCCGGCGGTGACGGGGCACCCAGAGGCAGTCGGGTCGGTGAGGTCAGTGGGGCCGGGGTCGGGGCCGGGCCGGGGAGCGTCGGCACACGACGGCTCGACCGCGCACGCGGTGCTGGCCGGAATCGTCTGCGGACTCGTCGGCTTCACGAGCTCGTTCGCCGTCGTGCTGACCGGCCTGCGGGCCGTGGGCGCGAGTCCGGAGCAGGCGGCCTCGGGGCTGCTCGTCCTCTGCGTCACGATGGGTCTCGGCTGCGTGCTCTTCTCGTGGCGGCTGCGGATGCCGATCACGATGGCTTGGTCGACGCCGGGGGCGGCGCTGCTCGCTGCGGCGACGGCGCCGGCCGGCGGTTTCGCCAGTGCCGTGGGCGCTTTCCTCGTCTGCGGCCTGCTCATCGCGCTGTGCGGCCTGGTGCGTCCGCTCGAGCGGCTCGTCGAGGCGATCCCGACCGGCCTGGCCAGCGCGATGCTCGCCGGCGTGCTGCTGACGCTGTGCGTCGCGCCGTTCCGGGCGGTGGTCGCCTCGCCCGTGGCGATCGCGCCGGTCATCGTCACGTGGGTGGTGCTCGTGGCTCTCGCCCGGCGGTGGGCGGTCATCGGGGCCCTCGTCGCCGCGGTGGTCGTCATGGCGGTCCAAGGGGTGTTCGGTCGACTCGACCTCTCGACGGCGGTGCCGGCGGTCGTGCCCGTCACCCCCGCTCTCGATGCGACGGCGCTCGTCGCCATCGCGCTGCCGCTCTTCGTCGTGACGATGACGAGCCAGAACATCCCGGGCATGGCCGTGCTCGCGTCGTTCGGCTACCGCCCCGGCATGCGAGCGCCACTGCTCTACACCGGTGGTGCCACGGCGGTCGGCGCCGTCGGCGGGGCGCACGCGATCAACCTCGCCGCGATCTCCGCGGCACTGGCGGCAGGCCCCGAGGCGCACCCCGACAAGAGCCGGCGCTGGATCGCCGGCGTCGCGTGCGGGTTCACCTACATCGCCTTCGGCCCTCTCGCCGGACTCGTCACGGCCGCAGCGCGATCCGCCCCCGAGGGCCTCATCGAGACCATCGCGGGGCTGGCGCTGCTCGGCACGTTCGCGTCCTCGGCAGCCTCCGCCCTCACCGACGCCGGCTCACGCGAGGCCGGCGCGGTGACGCTCGTCGTCGCGGCCTCCGGGGTCACGGTCGCGGGGGTCGGCGCCGCGTTCTGGGGCTTGGTCGCCGGCCTCGTCGTCCTCGCCGCGCTCCGCGTCGAACGCCGGCGCCAGCACTCCCGCACCTGACGCCGCCCACCCCCGTCGAGTGCTCAGTTCCCGACGTGAGTTCGTGGGCACTCGATGCAGGGGACGCGGGCGCGGCTCGGCACGCGGCCTGACCGGGCGGCATACGTGGTCTGTCAGCGGGGAGTCACTCCTCGGCGGCCTCGGCCGACGACTTCTTCGAACGGGCGGCTCGGGCGCGACCGGTCGTCGCCGCCTTCTTCGCGGCGCGGGCAGCCTTCTTCGCGGTGGCCGACGCCTTCGACGACTTCGCGCCACTGACGTACGCCTTGGGGTCCTTGTCCTTCGGTGTGATGCCGTCGGCCCAGCGCAGCGCCTCGTGGCGGAGGAACTGCACCGCGATCTCGTGCCGCAGCTCGAGCGTCGCCTGCTGCCGGAAGTCGGCGAGGTCCTGTCGCTCCTCCTCGCCCATGTGGTCGCTGTTGTGCACGTTCGCGTCGACGACCGCCTTCCACCAGGCTTCCGAGCCGGTGCGGCAGCGGCCGACCTTGCGCACCGCCTTGCGGATCTCGTTGTGGTCCTTGACGGCGTCCTCGACCTCCTCGTCGACGGACTCGGCGTCGGCGCCGCCCGTGCCGAGCCGCAGCAGCTCGGGGTAGAAGTACTTCTCCTCGGCCTCCGCGTGCACCTCGAGCAGGATCTCGAGCCGCTTCCACACCGCGGCGAGACCCTCGTGGTCGTCGCGCGGCCACTCCTCCAGCATCGAGAACATGCGGCGCTGCTCGTCGTGCTGTCGGAGGATGACGTCGGTGATGTCCACGGTTGGCCTCTCTGTCGTCCGGGGCGTGCCGGATCCACTCTGCTGCAGGTGCACTCGGTCCATACCCGCTGGCTGCGCCCGACCTGCCCGTTTCGTGTATCACCGGCGCCCGTCGGTGCCACCGTTGGTCGGAAGAGGACGCCGCACCGGGACGGACGGATGGTGGAACGCATGACGAGCAACGACCTGGTGGTCGTGCTGCCGGGCATCACGGGCAGCACTCTCGGCGTGAAGGGCGACGACGGCTCGCCCGCGAGCGACAACCTCATCTGGGCACCGAGCGCGGGGGCGGTGTGGAAGCTGCTGACCGGCGGGCCCTCGATCCTCGACAAGGTGCTGCCCGAGGGGATCGGCGACGAGCACCCGGGTGACGGCGTCGAGCCGGTCGCGCTCATGCCCGACGTCCACGTGCTCCCCGGCATCTGGACCCCGATCCGCGGCTATGACGTGCTCGTCAAGTCCCTTGAGACGCAGGGCTACTCGCGCGAGGGAGCCGGCAGGGCCCCCTCCCTCATCACGTACGCGTACGACTGGCGCCTGTCCAACCGCTACAACGGGCAGCGGCTGAAGTCGGTCGTCGAGCCCGCCCTCGAGCGGTTCCGCGGGCAGGGCGGCGCGTACGCCGACGCGAAGGTCGTCTTCATCTGCCACTCCATGGGTGGTCTCGTCGCCCGCTGGTACATCGAGAAGTGCGGCGGGGCCGAGGTGACGCGCAAGCTCATCACCCTGGGCACGCCGTGGCGTGGCGCCACCGACGCTCTCGAGCAGCTCGTCAACGGCGTGAAGAAGGGCATCGGCCCGCTCTCCCTCGACCTGACGGCGTTCTCGAGGAGCATGCCGTCGCTGTTCCAGCTGCTGCCGGAGTACGCGTGCATCGCCGCCGGCGACGGCTGGGTGAAGACGACCGAGGTGCCGGTGCCGAACGTCAGCACGGCGATGGTCACCGACGCGATGTTCTTCCACACCGACCTGCAGGCGGCCGAGACGGCTCGGGCCGCGAGCCGCACGACGACGCACATGGTCGTGGGCGTGCGGCAGCCCAGTCAGACGACGGTGACGCTGCGCGACGGCAAGGCGTACACGTCGCAGACCTTCGGAAGCGACAACGACTACGGGGACGGCACCGTGTCGCTCACCGGGGCGGTCGGGCTCGGGGAGGCACTCGACACCAACCTCGCGGTACGGGTCCCGGAGCAGCACACGAACCTCCAGTGCAACCAGGTCGTCCTCGACCAGATCCAGGAGATCCTCACGGCGAAGCCGGTGCGACGACGCGACGAGCTCAAGGACACGCGCGTGCGCGCCACGGTGCCCGACCTCGTCACCGGCGGGCGAGCGCTGAAGGTCACCTTCGACCTCGAGTCCGAGCTCGGTGGCGACGAGCCGCCGCGCAAGGCGATGGCGGTGACGGTGCGCAGCTCCCGCGGGACGGTGCTGGCGCGGGTCGAGCCGACGGTGCGCACGGGCCACGGGGTCGCTTCGTTCGCCGACCTGCCTCCCGGCACGCACACGGTCGTCGTGGAGGGCGTCGAGAAGAGCTCCACCGTGCGGCCGGTCACGTCCACGACGGTGGTCTGGCCGAGGCCGTCGAGCTGACCCTGGGATGACTCCGGGCCCTGTGGACAACGGCCGGAGAGCTGCCGGCGGTCGAACATATGATCTGCATATCTGCTTGGGTGAA
>JYOE01000026.1:126485-218989 GCA_000955875.1 Terrabacter sp. 28 | reverse complement strand
TCCACGCGACGTTGCTCGCGGCATCGGGCAACGAGATGCTCGCCGCGCTCGGCGACGTCGTCGGCGAGCTGCCCTCCGCGATACCCGGCGCCGCGGTGGTGCGCGCCCACGGCGACGTGTCCGAGGCCGTCCAGTCGAGCGACGCCGCCTCGGCCGCCGCAGCCATGCTGCGGGTCGAGTGCGGGCGATGCGGGGGACTCAGCGCCCTGTGAGCACGTCTTCCAGCGGTCCGGCGAGGGTTCCGGTCTCGACGAGCTCGGCCGCGAGGTCGCTGAGCTTGCGGTTGCTCTGCTGGCTGGCCCGCCGCAGGCGTTCGAAGGCCTGACCGGAGGGGATGCGCAGGCGTTCCGTCAGGATGCCGATGGCTGCGCCGATCGTGCGGCTGTTGCGCAGGGCCACCTCGAGGTTGTCGGCGCGGTCGCCACTGATCTCGGCAGCGATGGCGAGAGCCGCGTGCTCGGTCAGCAGGTGGGCCCGCTCGACGGCCTCGGCGTCGAACGCACCCGGCTCGGCGGCATACATGGTGAGCACCCCGACCGTCGTGTCGTGCACGCGGATGGCCACCGAGAGGACCGAGCGCACGGCAGTCTCCTGCAGGATCCCGTCGCGGTAGTCCGGGAACCGGTCGTCGCAGGCCAGGTCGGGGGAGTGGACGGTGCCCCCCTCGTCGAAGGCGACGATGCCGGGACTCGTGCCCGCGCGGCTGGCGATGCGCGCGACGGTGGCCCCGAAGGCCTCGTGGGAGCTCGCCGAGTGCTTGGCGGGGTGGTCGGTCAGGTGCGGGCTCACGGCGACGGCTGCCCACCGGCAGGGGATGAGCTCGACGGCACTGCCCACGATCGTCTCCAGCGTCGAATCGAACCCATCCGTCTCGACCAGGCTGCGCGCGAGAGAGGCGAAATCGTAGGCCGACGACTGTCTCAGGTCGGTCATGACTGCATCATCGCACCAGGGGCGCCGCAAGTGTGGTCATCCGCTGCGGGAGTGCTGGTCCGCCTCGGGCCAAGAGCCGGTGCTCGCGCGGCCGCGACGTCGCCGTGGGACGTGTGACGCCCGTCGGCGTCCGAGCTCGTGGCGACGTGGGTACGTCGCCCCGGAGTGGGGCACCCCCTCACCCCACTCGCCAAGGAGTGATGGTGAGCACGTGGCGAGACGACACCACGACCCGCCTCCGCGCGCTCGGGCGTGCGCTGAGGCAGCCCGGGCCCGAGCGCGACGCGCTGCTGCTGCTGGTCAAGTCGGCCGTGGCAGCGGTCGTGGCCTGGCAGTTCGCGCTGCACGTGCTGCACAGCTCCGCGCCGTTCTACGCCCCGATGGCGGCCCTGCTCGTCGTCGACCGCACGATGGTCCGCTCGCTCGCGGCCAGTGTGCAACGCATCGCGGCGGTGGTCCTCGGTCTCGCCGTGGCGTGGGTGGTGGCCATCCTCGTCGGCATCACCTGGTGGTCGATGCTCGGAGTCCTTCTCTTCGCGCTGGTCATCGGTCGCTGGGGGAGGCTCGGCGACCACGGCATCCAGGTGCCCACCATGGTGCTGCTCTCCTTCATCACGGTGAAGGGCACCGATGAGCAGTTCACCTACCTCACCATCGTCGAGACGGTGATCGGCGGGCTGATCGGCGTTGCGGTCAACGCCGTCGTGTTCGCGCCCCTGCACCTGACCAAGCCCCGTCAGCGAGTCGCGGCGCTCGGCCGTCAGGTCCACGACCTGCTCGAGGAGATGGCCGCCGGCGTGCGCGGCGAGTGGAGCCATGACAGCGCGCAGGCGTGGTACCGCCGCGGCAGCGCGATCGCCGACCGTGCGCCGCTGGTGATCGAGGACATCCACACCGGCCGCGAGAGCACTCGTCTCAACCCGCGCGACAACCTGCGGCCCGTCGACGTCGACTGGGAGGGGTACGAGCACACCGTCAACGCCCTCCGGCGGATGCTCTGGCAGGTCACCGGCATCGCCCGCACCCTGGTCGATGCCGGCGACGCCGACCGCCAGCAACCAGCGCCGTCACCGACCTTCCTGCACCGGTACGCCGACGCCCTCGACGCGCTGGCGACGGCCGTCGAGCAGCTGGGCCGGCACGACGACGTGGCCGACGCAGCGTTTGCGGACGCGACGGAGCGCGCGCTCGGCGTGCTCGAGGTCCTGCGCGAGGAGGTGCGCACGACGCCCCTTCCCGATCCGGACGCGTGGCCCGTCTACGGCTCGCTCATCAGCGACTCGCTGCGGGCGGTCCGGGAGCTCCAGCTCTCGCACGACGTCGCCTCGTTGCCGACCGACACCGGGCCGCTCCGGGTCGAGCGGTCATGGGGCCGTGGCAGCTCCTCGGCAGCACCGCCCGCCGCCGAGGGCGGTGACCCGGCCGACGACCCTGCGGGGGACGACGACCGGACGTGAGGCCCGGGACGTGAGGCCCCGGACGTAAGACCGGATACGGCGGCCGGACGCAGCGACCGGGATCCTGCTCGACGTCCACGGCGGGGTGCGCCCGTCAGACTCGAGCCGCTCTGGGTAGGGCGTCAGGAGCGCCACCGCCTGGCTCCAACCACGTGGCACAGGCGGTGGCGCGCCACATCATCGCCCCACGCCGCCCGCCCGGGCAAGACCACTGTCAGTGCCCTGGTCGCGGGCTGCGTCAGGCGGTGTCGCCCGTGGTCGTGCGCCACCGACCGCCGGGTTCGCGACGCGCGAGGCCGAGCGTTGCGAACGCCTCGAGCCAGCCCTCCATGGGCCACCAGCCCCAGCGCCGTGCGAAACGGTTCGCGTTGGCCACGATGTCGTCGAGGTGCTGCGTGGGCGGGTCATTCGTCGGATGGTGCTGGTGGTAGGCGCGGGCCCCACCGACCCAGACCATCGCCCCGCCGAGGTGCGCCAGTCGCTGGCCGAAATCGGTGTCCTCGCCGCCGTAGCCGACGTACGCCTCGTCGAAGCCACCGGCCGCGGCCCAGGTCCGCGCCGTGGTCGCGAAGGACAGGGACCAGAACAGACGCAGGTCATCGGCCACGCGCACCTCGTCCGGGGCGAGCACAGGCCGGGCGCCGTGTGGGGCGGCCAGCGCGTCCAGGTCGAGCTCGAGGTAGTCGCGGCCGGCAGGGGCAGGCGGCAGGTACGCCACCTCGCCGGCCCAGACGAGAGGTCGACGGGCGTCGTCCGCCTCCATCACGGCGCAGTACCGCTCGACCAGTCGCGGAGACGGGATGCAGTCGACGTCGAGCACGACGAGCCGGGTGGCTCCCAGCTGCACCGCGCTGGCCGCACCGAGGTTGCGTGCAGCCGCCAGGGGCAGACGCCCGCGGACCCGCCCGATCGAGGGGACCACGACGGTGGGCACGTGCTCTGCGAGCGGGCTGCGGCGCACCACCGGTTCGACGTCGTCGTCGTCCATGGCGACGACGACGAGGACGTCGGGCTGCCGCGTCTGCACCGCCAGCCCCGACAGGAGCCTGGCGAGGTGGTCGTGCCGGCGATGCACGATGGTCACCACCGCCGCCCGGTGCGCCGTCACGACGCGGCTCGTGCCGGGGCAGGCCGCGCTTCCACGGTCTCATGCACGGCTCGCCCCGGGGTCCGTGCCCCGTCCGAGGGGGCCGTGCCGGCCATCGCATCGAGCCGGGCCGCCGCGTCGGCAGCCCCGTGTCCCGACGACCACCTGGCCCAGCCGTCGCCCCCGATCGCGAGGGCGTGGTCTAGCAGCCCGGGCCAGTCCGCGGCATCGCGTGGCCAGCGCCGCAGCCCCACACCCGCCCGGAGTCGTTCCACTGCGGCAGCGGTGGCCCCCTGCTCGTCGAACGGCCGGCGCTGCGGCACGACGACCGCCGGGCGGCGTGCGGCCGCCACGTCGGCGACCGCACCCTGCCCCGCGTGGGTGACGACGACGTCGGCGGCCCGGAGCTCGGACCAGAGGTCGGGGGAGGGCGACCGCGGACTGCGCTCGACCCACTGCCAGCCGGGAGTGGCTGCCCGAGCCGCCGCCACGTCGGCTTCGGTCACGTCGGTGCCGCCGGCGCCCCACACGAGCAGCACCCGGCG
The DNA here is from genome assembly GCA_000955875.1 of Terrabacter sp. 28. GTDB lineage: Bacteria > Actinomycetota > Actinomycetes > Actinomycetales > Dermatophilaceae > Terrabacter. The sequence goes on along the minus strand of JYOE01000026.1, from coordinate 214,967 downwards.
GGGCGTGTCGCGGCCGGTCACCGGGGCGCCGGGACCGACGCTCGGGACGGTGCGCGCGTCGAAGCGGGAGACGCCGCCGACGGCCCACAGCTTGCGGCGCCACGCGTCGGGCCAGCCGGCGGTGTGCGCGCCTTCGGGCCACGGAGCGAGCAGTGCGTCAGCGAGGTCGTACGCGAGCCGGTGCGGGCGGTCCCACCGGGCGCCCGGCATGGCCACGACCACCACGGGCACGCCGGCGAGCCGGGCAAGCACGGACACCTCGACCGAGACGTCCACGACCATGAGAGCCGGCCGGGCGTCCGCGATCCACGACGTGAGCCGCGCCGTCCGGTCGGCGAGGCCCGGGTCATGGCGCGGCACCCAGTGCAACGTGCCGCGGGCCGTCACGTCGAGGGCCCGGACCTCGGCGGGACCCGCGCTGTCGTCGCGCTCCAGCCGGACCCACGGCCCACTCCAAGAGGCCGGCCGAGGCATCGAGCCGAGCCCCGTCACCGGGGAGCGCAGCTCGCGGGCGACGGACAGGAAGCGCATGAGGTGCCCGTTGCCGTGGTGGTGCACGTAGTAGCCGATCATGCCGCACCCACCTGCGACACGAGCGCGTGGTAGACGCTCACGTAGTCGTCGACCATGCGGCTCACCGAGCAGGTGGTCTCCGCATGCAGACGGCAGGCGGCACGGTCGAGGCGTACGGCACGCTCGACCGCGTGCGCGGCGGTCTCGTCCGACACGGCCGGTGGCAGGAGCACGCCCACACTCGGGTGCACGAACTCGCGCAGGCCGCCGCGGTCCAGGGCGACCACCGGGGTGCCACAGGAGAGGGACTCGGCGGCGACGAGACCGTAGGGCTCGTCCCACTCCGGGGTGACCAGCGTCGCCGCGCTCGAGCCGAAGAGGGTGACGAGCTCGTCGGTGCCGAGGTGGCCGACGTACTCGACACCGCCGCCCAGGAGGGGAGCCACCCTCAGCTCGAAGTAGTCGCGGTCTCCGACCGGACCCGCGAGCCGCAGGCGACGGCCGGAGGCCCGCGCCATCGCGATGGCGCGGTGCGGGGCCTTCTCGGGGACGATGCGTCCGGCCCAGGCCAGGTCGCTGCCGCCGACGCCGGCCGTCCACCTGCGGACGTCGATGCCGTTGTGGACGACTCGCGCCGGTGTGACGTGCGACCAGGACCTGGCCGTGTGCGAGCTCACCGCCGTGAAGTGGTTCCGGGGGTGCCCGGACCTCGACATGGCGATGTCGACTGCCGGCTCCAGCCACGGTGTCGGTGGCGTGTGGAGCGTCGTGAGGGTCGGCATGGGCAGCGAGTCGGCCATGGCCACGGGCAGGTGGTGGAGGCTGTTGTTGTGCACGATGTCGACGTCGTGTCGCTGCCTCAACGAGAGCATCACCTGCAGGTAGGCGTGGTGGGTGCGCAGCCACGACTCGGGCACCATCGCGACGTCGGCACGGGCCGCGTCGCTGAGACTGAGAGGCGGGACGTCCAGGTGCGTGACGTCCAGGACGGGGTCGCTACCGGGGGCGGCGAAGACCGTGACGTCGACGTCGCGCTCGCGCAGACCCCGGGCCAGGTGCCACGTCAGCGACTCCAGGCCGCCCGCGAAGGGCTCCGCGATCGGATAGGTCGACGAGGCGATGATCACGACGTGCATGCAGCACCCCTGTCCCTCACCACCGCAAGGACGTCCGAGTAGACCTCCTCGTGCACCCTGGCGATCTCCGCCCGCTCGCGACGGCGGTCGCCAAGGTCCGCACGCCACTGGGGGCGTTCCACGAAGGCCCGGCGCAGGACGTCCCCCAGCGCAGGCGCGCCTGACTCGACGCGCCCGCTGCCCTGGGCGGCATACGTCAGGCACGGCCGCTGGTCGGCGTAGTAGCCGCAGTCGGGGGCGGCCACGACGGTGCCGAGGTCGTAACAGGCCTCGAGCCACCCGGAGTGCGTGCCGAACCGGTAGGGGAGCACGGAGACGTCGAGCGACTGGAGGTAGTCCCACAGCTCGTCGTCGGTGAAGAAGTCGTGCACGTGCAGGTCCACGAGGCCCGCCGCCTCGAGCCGGTGCAGGTGCGCGGCGAGGTCGGGAGCGTGACGGTCGTAGCCCGGAGTCATGACATCCGTGTGCGCGTCGACCCGCAGTCTCGCCCCCGGCAGCTCACCGAGGACCGCGACGATCTCGTCGATGACGGGCAACGGGTCCATTCCGGCTCGAAGGCTCTTGACGTGCACGCCGATGACGAAGCCCTCATGCGGCTCGCGCGCCACGGCGGCACGCTCCGGCTCCACGACGTGGGGGTGTGGCACGACGAGGGCTTCCCGGCCCCAGCGCGCGCGGATCTCCGCGGCAGCGCCGGGCGTGAGGGTCAGCACCCGGTCCGCCGACTCGACCAGCACGCCCAGCTGGGCCGCGTGGAGCTCGGGCTCGACGTGGTGCGGGTTGCGCAGGTCGTGGACCGTGACGACGAGCGGCTTGCCGTGCCGACGCAGCTCGACAACCAGCTCGGCCAGCTCGGCGGGGGAGACGGCATCGAACCCGAAGTGCACGTGCATGAGGTCGAACTCGTCGGCATGACTCGCTACCCATCCCGGCTCCAGCATCCGCGGTGGCCACCACTGCGCATCGGGAACATCCGCCCGGGGCTTCGGGTCGGGAAGGCGGATGACAGAGCCGATGTCGTCGGGCGAGCTGAGGTGACGCACGTAGACGTGGCTCGAGGGGACGGAGGCGATGACAGGGCTCAAACCGGGTGCCTTTCGAAGCAGGCACACGGCGCACCGCGTGAGGGGGCGCCGGCGCATTCGGGGGCCGCGTGGCTGGAGCCTCCACAGGAGGTGGTACCCGTTGCGATGCCCGCTCAGACGCGAGCGGGCATGATCGCTGCTCCACTGGGTAGTTCACTGTCATGGAGCCCACTCGAGAGACCGGCGAAGCACTCGCGGAGCTCGAGAGCTACGGCGACATGGACCTTCGGGAGGACCTGCGCCAGCTCGTCGACGAGGCCAAGCGGAGCGTTCCGGAGCTGGTCGGCGTCAGCCTGGGCCTGCTGGTGGAGGGTCTGGTGCTCACCTACGTCGCCAGTGACCTCGACGTGGCGGTGCTCGACGGCATGCAGTACCTCGAGGCGGGGCCGTGCACCGTGGCCACCGAGACCGGAACCGTTGTGCAGACGAGCGCGGATGGCTTGTTCGACGAGGAGAGCTGGCGGTCGTTCGCGCAGGCGACGGCGGCCTACGGGGTGCGCAGCACCCTCTCCCTCCCCTTCATGCGCAACGGCGTCGTCACGGGCGGCGCCAACTTCTACGGCTCCGGTGCCCGCACGTTCGACGGGCACGTGCAGCAGCTCGCCTCGCTCTTCGGCGCGTGGCCACAGGGTGCGGTCCACAACGCCGACCTGGAGTTCCAGACGAGGGTCCAGGCGACCCAGAGCGTGGGCAACCTCAGGGATGCACGCGTGATCGATGTCGCCATCGGGGTGCTGATCGCCCAGGGCGCCGTGGACCCCGCCGAGGCCGAGACGCGACTGCGCGAGGCCGCCGCGCGGGCCGGCGTCCCACTCGCGGTGCTCGCCCGCGCCGTGGTGGCGACGTACGAGGGCCAGTAGGACGACGGCGGGCAGGACGTCGTCGGCCCCGGAGAGTGAGCCGCGAGTCCGGCCGGGTCAGAGCACGCCGACGTCGTCGGGGCTGGGCGCCACCGCCGTGGTCGTGCCGATCTTCTCGCCGATGGCGAGATGCCCACCGAGGTACGCCGACAGCCCAGCCACCGTGAGACCGGCCAGTCCCAGCGCGACTCCTCGGCTCCGGTGGCGCGGCCGGGCTGCCCATGACGCGGCATACAGCCCGAGCGACAGGATGTTCAGGCCCCCGTGCACGAGGGCCACACGCCGGGGTCTCGGGCCGATGCCGGCGTACTCGGCCACGCCGGTGAGCGCCGCGGCAGGCGCCGAGGCCAGTCCGGCAGCGACCAGGCGCCGGGAGGCGCTGGCCGCCCCCGGCCCGCCGACGAGGTCGAGCAACGCCGCGGAGGTCCAGAAGCCGATGGGCAGGTCGGTGAGGAAGGGGTGCGCGGCGTGCCCGATGGCCTCACCCGTCACGAGGCGCCGCCACGCGCCCGTGCCACGGAGGTGAGCGGCGATGGGGGCGAGGGCGTCGGCCGGTGCGTCCAGCGACGCGCGGCCTTCCACCAGTCGCTCGACGAGACCGACCGCGGGGCTCGACGAGGTCGTTCCAGGGGATGGGTTCATGCCGAGTCCCTACCCCCTCGGCTGGTCCTCGAACGGTGCGACGTCAGGAGATGACGGCGTCGACCGCCTTCTTCATGGCACTCGGCTGCTCGGGCCGGCGAGGGGCCTTCTTCCGCGCCGCGAGAAGCTCCTCACCGAGCTCCTGGAGCTGCTTGCGGCCCAGCCCCTCACGCACCTTGGGGAACCACTCCTGCTCTTCCTCCTCCATGTGGTGCTCGACGTTCTCGATGAGGACGGTCGTCTTGGCGTCGAAGCGCTCGTCGGTGGCGTCCATGGCGGCGAGCTCCATGCACAGCACGTCGGCCACGTGGTGCTCCTCGTACGACTCGAGCACGTCGTCCTCGAGGTCGGGCAGCAGCTGTCGCACCCGGGGGTACATCACCTCGTTCTCGACGTAGGTGTGCACGGTGAGCAGCTCGAGGATCGTGTCGACGATGGTCTGCTTCTGCACCGGGGTGAGGTCGGCCTTGCGGAAGGCCCGGAACTGCTTGCGCACCTCTTGGTGGTCGTTCTTCAACAGGACGATGGCGTCGTTGGACATGGCGCTCTCCTCTGGGTGCTCGGTCAGTGGTGGGTCGGTGGTCTGTCGGTGGTCTGTCGGTGGTCTGTCGGTGCTGGTCCCGGCTGCCGGGTCCACTGCCCCCATACCCACCCGCACCACGCTGGCCCGTCGTGGAGCTGCTCGGCCGCTCGCGGCAGCGTCGCGGAGGGTAGGAGTGGCCCGTGCCCCACGTAACCCGTGAAGACATGCAGCGCGTCGCGACCGAGTCGTTCGGCTGGGAACGGCTGCACGACTACCAGCTCGACGCGATGGAACAGGTGCTCGCTGGACGGGACCTGCTCGCCGTGCTGCCCACTGGGGCAGGGAAGTCGGCCATCTACCAGCTCCCGGCCCTGCTCGTCGACGGCCCAGCCGTCGTCGTCTCACCGCTCCTCGCGCTCCAACGCGACCAGGTCGAGGCCCTGGACCGGGCCGGTGTGGGCGGGGCGTTCCTGGTCAACTCGCTCCAGTCGGCCGGCGAGCGTCGGGCAGCGTGGGACGCCCTCGCGCAGGGCGATGCCCGCTACGTCTTCCTCTCACCCGAGCAGCTGGCCGGCGACGACGCCGTGGAGCGTCTGGCGGGCGCCCGCCCGGGGCTCTTCGTCGTCGACGAGGCACACTGCGTCTCGTCCTGGGGACACGACTTCCGGCCCGACTACCTGAGGATGCGGCCGGTCGTCGAGAGGCTCGGGCACCCTCCCGTCGTCGCGCTGACGGCCACCGCAGCACGGCCGGTCCGCGACGACATCGTCGAGCGCCTCGGGATGCGCGAGGTGGCCGAGACCGTGACGAGCTTCGACCGCCCGAACCTCCGGCTCCGGGTCGCCTTGCTGACGGAGGCCGACGAGCAGCGCCAGGCGGTGGTCGAGCGCGCCGTCGAACTCACCGCCGACGGCCACGCGGGCATCGTCTACGTCAGCCGACGGGTGGACGCCGACCGACTGGCGGAGGAGCTGGCGAGCCGCGGTGCACGCGCTGCCGCCTACCACGCCGGCATGACGGCAGCCCGCCGTGAGTCGGTGCACGATGCCTTCCTCTCCGACGAGGCGGCGGTCGTCGTGGCGACGTCGGCCTTCGGGATGGGCATCGACAAGCCGGACCTGCGCTTCGTGCTGCACGCGGCGGCGCCCGACTCGCTCGATGCCTACTACCAGCAGATCGGCAGGGCGGGCCGCGACGGTGAGCCGGCGGCGGCAGAGCTGTTCTACCGCCCCGAGGACCTGCACCTGCACGCCTTCTTCACGGCAGCGAGGGCACCGGAGGACGCCCTCAGGCGCGTCTCGAAGGCGCTGCGCGACGCTGACGGACCCGTGGGGACGCGCGAGCTCGATCGCGCCACGGAGCTCTCGCGGACCGTGCGAACGAGAGCTGTCAACTTGCTCGAACAGGTCGGTGCCCTGCGAACGGTGCGGCGCGGCAAGGTTGCCCACGCCTGCGACGTGTCCACCGCGGAGGCCGTGACCGCCGCGGTGGAGCGAGCCGAGGCGCACCAGGCGCTGATCCGCTCGCGCATCGAGATGATGCGCGGCTACGCGGAGACGAGCGGCTGCCGGCGCCAGTTCCTGCTCGGCTACTTCGGCGAGCACCTGGGCGAGCCGTGTGGCAGGTGCGACCGCTGCGAGGCCGGCACGGCACTGGCCCGGCGCGAGAGCAACGGGCCCTTCGAGCTGGACGCGCCCGTCACGCACGACGACTGGGGCGACGGCATCGTCATGGCCGTCGAGGAGGACCGCATCACGGTCCTTTTCGACGCCGTCGGCTACCGCACCCTCTCCATCGAGGCTGTGACGAGCTCTGGCGTCCTGCGCTGACCGGTGGTCTCACCGGCAGCGGCAACGGGCCGGCCGTGGTCGGCGGCTCGGCTGCGCATTGCCCTCGGCCAGACCGTCACTGCGGCGGTGAATCGGTTTGCGAAATGGGCGAAGTCGCGAACTGGCGCATGCTTGGCGCCACCCGGTCCGTTGGGTCGGAGGGGCACACCACAACTGGTGGGTCGTACCCGATGTCGCCGAATCCAGATCAGGTGTTCGAAGTGGGCTTGAGCCCGATGCCGGTGGGTACCCCAACCCCGTGACAGCACGCCCGCCACGCCGAGCTCGAGAACGGGGCCCGCGAAGGGCGACCGATGAAGGGACAAGGATCCATGACCGAACGACCGTATGAGACAACCGTTCCAGACGACCTGACCTCCGGGACCCCCACGACGTCGGGCCTTGCGACCGGAGGAAACGGGACCACCTCGCTCGGCTCCGCTTCGACGGGCGGCCAAGGATCGTCGTCAACGGCGGCAGCTGCCGCCGAGGAGGCGAAGTCGGTGGCGTCCGACGCGGCCGACAGCGGGCGGCAGGTCGCCGAGACCGCTGCTGCGGGCGCCAAGGACGTCGTCTCCGAAGCCACGACCCAGCTCCGCCAGCTCTTCGACCAGCTGCGATCCGAGTTCGACGGCCAGGCATCCTCCCAGGGCCAGCGCGCCGTGGGTGGGCTGCGCTCCCTGGCGGACGAGCTGCGGCAGATGGCCTCCGGCTCACAGCAGCAGGGCATCGCGGGGGAGGCGGCTCACCAGGCGGCCGACCGCGCGTCGTCCTTCGCCGACTGGCTGGACGGCAAACAGCCCGGTGACGTCCTCGACGAGGTGCGCTCGATGGCACGACGCCGTCCGGGCGCCTTCCTTCTCGGTGCGGCGGCCCTCGGCCTGCTCGGTGGCCGCATGACCCGTGGTCTCACCGCCGGCGGTCCCGACCAGCAGACCTCCGGTCCGGCCGGCTACGGCTCGGGCACGCAAGGTGGCGCGGCTCCCTCCCCGGCCGGCGGCTACTCGAGTGGCGCGGGAGCGCCTTCCACGACCACAGTGGGTCTGCCGCCCGACGTGTCCCCGGTGCGTAGCGAGCCGTACACCGTCGGGGTGCGCGACACGGACACCCACGCGATGACCACCGCGACCGACGGCGTGACGGAGGAGCACAGCACCGACCAGACCGATGTCCTGTACGCCGAAGGGGAGAGCGAGGCTCGCCGATGAGCACCGTTCCCCGAGACGAGCTCGGCGGCGGCCTCGGCACGCAGGGCACCTCCTACGCCGGACCCTACGAGGGCGCTCGTGAGAGCTCCCACGAGAAGGCCGAGCACGCCTCCATCGGCGAGCTCGTCGGCGACATCTCCCAAGGCCTCAGCACGCTGATGCGCCAGGAGGTCGAGCTGGCGAAGGCCGAGGTGCGCGACTCCGCCAGACGCGCCGGCAAGGCGGCCGGACAGTTCGGCGCCGCGGCCCTCGCCGGCTGGATGACGCTGCTCTTCCTGTCCATCGCCGTATGGGAGTTCCTGTCCAGCGCCCTCGACAGCCGAGGCTGGTCAGCAGTGATCGTCATGGCCGTCTGGGGCATCGTCGCCGCCGTGCTGGCTGCCGCCGGTCGAAGGAACAGCAAGCAGATCCAGGGACTGCCGCGCACCACCGAGACCGCCAAGAGGGTCCCGGACGCGCTGAAGGGAAACGAGGAGACCTCATGAGCACCGACTACCCGACGACGAACGACCCCGTGACGAACGCACCGATCGTGAGCGAGCCGGTCTTGAACGCACCGTCCACGAAGGACCCGGACGCCATCCGGGCCGACATCGAGCGCACCCGCGCCGGCCTGAGCCGCGACGTCAACGCGCTCGGCGAGTCGGTGTCACCGGGACACATCGCCCACCGCCAGGCCGAGAAGGTCAAGGGACGGGCGAGCCGCCTGCGTGATCACGTCATGGGCAGTGCGTCGGGTGCCGGCGACAAGGCGTCCGACGTCGCCCACGGCGTGGGCGACCAAGCCTCCGGCGTCGCCCACGGCGTCGCCGACACGGCACAGCAGGCGGGACACAGCGTCCAGAGCAAGACGAGGGGCAACCCGATCGGCGCCGGCCTCGTTGCTCTGGCGGCGGGTTGGCTGGTCGGCTCACTGCTCCCCGCGTCGGAGAAGGAGCGCAGGCTCGCGGAGTCGGCCAAGGAGAAGGCGCAGCCGGTCCTCGAGCAGGCTCAGTCCACCGTCAAAGACGTCGCCAGCGAGTCGGCGGACCACCTGAAGCAGCCCGCGCAGGAAGCGGTCCAGTCGGTCAAGGAGACCGCGGTCTCGGCCGCTGACGACGTGAAGCAGCAGGGCCAGCAGGCCGCGAGTGACGTGCGCGACAGCGCCGCCGACTCGGCCTCCTCGGTCAGGGACCAGACCCAGGGCTGAGCGCGCGGCGCCAAGAGCGGAGCAACCTGCGCATCACCGAAGCGCACGGGGCCGCGCGACCGTCGTCGCGCGGCCCCCGTGTCACGGCCGGAAAGGAAATCAGATGGACCGAACGTCACACGCCCGGGCTACCGGTACGGGACGGACCACCCTGCAGGGCGTGGCTCTCGCGGTCGGCATCGTCTTCCTGCTCGTCGGCGTCGCCGGCTTCATCCCGGGCATCACCACGAACTACAACGACCTGAGCCTCGCCGGCCACCAATCGGATGCGAAGCTGATCGGACTCTTCCAGGTCTCCGTGCTGCACAACGTCGTGCACCTGCTGTTCGGCGTCGTCGGCGTGGCCGCCTCGAGGTCGTGGACCGGTGCGCGCCGCTATCTCGTCGGCGGCGGGGCCGTCTACCTCGTCCTCTGGCTCTACGGCCTCCTCGTCGACAAGGAGTCCAGCGCCAACGTCGTCCCGGTCAACGCCGCGGACGACTGGCTGCACCTCGTGCTCGGCTTGGGGATGATCGCCCTCGGTGTGTTCTGGCCCCGACGCCGTCGCCGGGTGGCGGGGCACGACGAGGCCCTTCGCCGAGGCCAGCTGCACGGCGACCCGCACTGACCCGCACCTGACCCGCTCTGACCCGCACTTACCGCCCGACGCCCCGGCTCGCCCGGCCAGGCTGGGAAGGACATCCGGCACACGTTAGGGTTGAGGTGGTTCGAACCGGGAGCCACAGACCAGCGGTGCCTCGAGTGCGCCCTCGTGTCCAGGAAAGGGCGGCGATGGACCCTCGCGCGGAGCCGGCCGATCTCGCGTCGGAGTTCGTGGCGCTGAACGAGTACCTCGGTGACGGCAGTGACGGTGCCGACGCCCTCGAGCGCCTCGTGAAGCTCGCCGTCGCCTGGGTGCCCGGTTGCGACTGGGCCGGGGTCACGGTCTGGCCGGTGCAGCGCAACCCGCGCAGCCTCGCCGCGACCGACCGCATCGCCATGACGGTCGACGAGCTGCAGTACGCCCTCGGCGACGGCCCCTGCCTCGTCGCGGCCAAGGAGGACGACCCGGTCCGGATCCCCGACCTCGCCTCGGACGAGAGGTGGCCCGGTTTCAGCCGCCTCACCATCCAACGGACGCCAGTGCGCTCGATCCTCTCCTTCCACCTCGGCGACGACCCGGAACGCAGCGCGCTCAACCTGTACGGAGGGACTCCCTGGGCGTTCGAGGGGGAGGGGCTGATCGCCGGTGCCCTCTTCGCCGACCACGCGCGGGTGCTCCTCATGCACGCGGGCCACGCTGAACAGGCGGCCCACCTCAAGGAGGCCCTCGCCAGCAACCGACGCATCGGGATGGCGATCGGCATCCTCATGAACGTCCACAAGGTCACCGAGGACGAAGCCTTCGCGCTCCTGCGGGCCGCCAGCCAGAACCTCAACGTCAAGCTGCGTCTGGTCGCCGACGACGTCGCGCGCACGGGCGCGCTCCCTCGGACGGCCCGGGACCTCGAGGGCTGACCTCTCGCCGGTCGTCCCCTGGCCTCCTTCCCCGCGACCGAAGAGCCTGTCGAGGGGTAAGCGGGCGTTGACGGGCCGACCGCGGTCCTCACCTGACCGGCCGCTCGCCGACGGCACAGGGTCGACGCCGACAAGGAGGACCGCCCGTGCCCACCGAGGACCGCATCGTCGATGTCTGGGGCGAGCGCACACCGTACGCGAGGGGCGGGCGATGGCCCGTCCGCGTCGACACGCACCTGGCCGACGGCATACGCGATGAGGACGTCGAGCGGTGGGTGCAGACCGCCTCCTCGTTGCACTCCAACGGGGACGCCTTCGACGTGGCCGTCCGTGACGGCCGCATGGTCGGCGTCCGCGGACGGCCCGACGACCGCGTCAACCACGGCCGCCTCGGACCGAAGGATCTCTTCGGGTGGCAGGCGATCCAGTCTCCCGACCGGCTCACTCGACCACTGCTGCGCCGGGACGGCGTGCTCGTCGAGGCCACCTGGGACGAGGCCATGGGCGCCCTCGTCGAGCGGACGCGAGCGCTCCTCGACGAACAGGGACCGAGCGCCGTCGGCTTCTACACGACCGGTCAGCTCTTCCTCGAGGAGTACTACACGCTGGCGCTCGTCGCGCACGGCGGCATCCGCACCAACCACGTCGACGGCAACACCCGACTGTGCACGGCGACGGCGGCCGAGGCACTCAAGGAGTCGTTCGGCAGCGACGGCCAGCCCGGCTCGTACACCGACATCGACCACGCCGACGTCATCGCGCTCTTCGGGCACAACGTGGCCGAGACGCAGACGGTGCTCTGGATGCGCATCCTCGACCGGCTCGCGGGCGACGACCCCCCGAAGCTGCTGTGCGTCGACCCGCGGCCGACACCGGTGGCGCAGGTCGCGACGGTCCACCTGGCGCCGCGGCCCGGCACCAACGTCGCGCTGATGAACGCCCTGCTCCACGAGCTCGTCGCCACCGGCGCGGTCGACGATGACTGGGTGAGCAGCCACACCGTGGGCTACGACGGCCTCCGCAAGGTCGTCGAGCGCTACACGCCCGAGGTCGTGAGCGCGATCTGCGACGTGCCGGCAGACCAGATCCGAGCGGCGGCGCGTCTGCTGGCCGAAGCCGAGGCACTCGTGTCCACGGTCCTGCAGGGCTTCTACCAGTCGCACCAGGCCACCGCCGCCGCGGTGCAGGTCAACAACGTGCACCTCGTGCGCGGCATGATCGGTCGCCCGGGATGCGGCATCCTCCAGATGAACGGGCAGCCGACGGCGCAGAACACCCGTGAGTGCGGTGCGGACGGCGACATGGCGGGGTTCCGCAACTGGAGCAACCCGGACCACGTCGCCGATCTGGCGAAGGTGTGGAACATCGAGCCGAAGCAGATCCCGCACGCCACCCCTCCGACCCACGCGATGCAGATCATGCGCTACGTCGAGGACGGCTCGATCCGCCTGCTCTGGGTGTCGGGCACCAACCCGGCGGTCTCGATGCCCGAGCTGGCCCGGATGCGCGAGATCCTCTCGCAGGACCGGCTCTTCCTCGTCGTCCAGGACATCTTCCTCACCGAGACCGCGCAGCTGGCCGACGTGGTGCTCCCGGCAGCCGCGTGGGGCGAGAAGACGGGCACGTTCACCAACGTCGACCGGACCGTCCACCTCTCGGAGCAGGCGGTCGACCCTCCGGGTGAGGCGCGTTCGGACCTCGACATCTTCGTCGACTTCGCCCGCCGGATGGACCTGCGGGACAAGGACGGTGGCCCCCTGGTCAAGTGGAGCACGCCCCAGGAGGCCTTCGACGCCTGGCGCGAGTGCAGCCGGGGCAGGCCGTGCGACTACAGCGCCCTCAGCTACGACAGGTTGCGGGACGGCGGGGTGCAGTGGCCCTGCACCGAGGCCGCCCCCGACGGCACCGAGAGGTTGTATGCCGGTGGCGTCTTCTGGGCGTCACCCGAGGAGTGCGAGAGCTACGGCCGCGACCTCGTGACCGGGGCGCCGTTGGAGGCCAAGGACTACCGGGCCCTCAACCCCTTCGGTCGCGCCGTCATCAAGGTGGCCGACTACCGCCCACCGCACGAGATGCCCGACGACGACCATCCGCTCCAGCTGATCACCGGCCGCACCGTCTACCACTTCCACACCAGGACCCGGACCGCCCGTGCACCCGAGCTGCAGGCCGCGGCGCCGGAGGTCTGGGTCGAGCTGTCAGCACACGACGCCACCACCTTCGGGATCGCGGAAGGCGACCTCGCGGAGGTGCGCACGGCACGAGGCGCGGTCCGCGCGAAGGTGCGCGTCAGCGGCATACGCCCGGGAGTGGTCTTCCTGCCGTTCCACTACGGCTACTGGGACACTCCCGAGGGGTGGCGTCCAGGAGAGCACGGCAGGGCGGCCAACGAGCTCACGCTCACGGACTGGGATGCCGCATCCAAGCAGCCGATCTTCAAGACGGCGGCCTGCTCGGTGAGCAAGGTCGCCGACGGGGACGGTTCCCCGTCCCCTGCACCGGTCGGGCTCTCGTCGACACCCGTGACGCCGCGGGCGGCCGTGGTGGACCACTCCGCCGGAGGAGAGCAGTGATGAAGATCGGGATCGTCCTGCGGGACCTGCACCACGACGAGACGGAGCTGGCGAGGACCCTCATGCAACTGGCCGACGAGCACCATGTCGATCATGAGATCCAGCACCTCGGCTATGACCTCGCCGACTGGTCGTTGCGTCACGTGCGCGAGATCGCCCGCGTGGCAGAGCAGTTCGGTGAGAACCTCGAGCCGGCTCCCGACGGGACGCCGCCGCTGGTCGACCGGGCCCGGCGCTGGGCCTCGGAGCGCACGGGTCGTTCCAAGGACGCCGAGCTCGTCATGGTGCGAGACCTCAAGGACGTCTACCTACGGGCCTCGGGCGTGCTCACCGACTGGGAGATGGTCGGCCAGGCGGCCCAGGCGATCGTGCACGACGAGCTCGTCGAGCTGGCGACACGGTGCCAGGCCGAGACGAAGCGGCAGATGACGTGGGCCAACGCGAAGATCAAGGAGGTCTCGACGCAGGCGCTCGTCGTCTGAGCGAGCCAGTCGCCCGCGCACCCCGCCGGCGGTCGGGCTCAGCCGCGTCGGCGCAGCAGGCCCGCCACCGTCGAGAAGGCCGCCCGCAGCCCGGAACCGTGTCCGCCGCCGAGGCGGTTGCCCCCCGGGACACTGCGCTCGACGTTGCCCTCCTGCGGCGGCAGGTGGGTCGAGGGATCGGAGGCGAAGCGGTCGAAGAGGGGGCCGACCCACGCGTCGTAGACGCGGGGGAGCAGCGTGAAACCGAGACGCGTGACGCCGTCGAACGCACCGCCGTGCACGACCGGTCGCGAGCGGTCGAGCGCATGCACGACGACGCGGGCCGCCTTGTCGGCCGACCACACCACGGGCGGTGGGCGCCCCGCCGGGCCGCCCACGTACGCTGCCTGCCGGTAGATCGGGGTGTCGACCCCCGGCAGCGACACGTAGGACACGTGGAGCCCGGGGACGTCGCGGTTCTCGAGCGCGGCCTGGCGGGCCAGGGCTCGCACGCCCCACTTGCTCACGGTGTAGGCGCTCATGGTGGGCACGGCGATGTGGCCGATCATCGAGCCGATCAGCACCACGGCGCCGGCGCCCGCGTCACGCATCCCGGGCAGCGTGTGCCGCAGGACGTTCGCCGAGCCGAGCAGGTTGGTGGCGACGACGCCGTCGAACGTGGCGGCCGGCAGCTCGTCGAGCCGGCCGTAGGCGACGACGCCCGCGCTGGACACGACGGCGTCGAGCGGACCCTGCGACGCCGTGAGCTCGCGTACCGCGTTGCCGACAGCGGCGTCGTCGCGCACGTCGACCGCGAGGGTGCCGACCCATGGGGCTCCGACGGCCCGACACTGCTCGGCCGCGCGCTCGAGCGGTCCCTCGCCCCGCGCCAGCAGGGCAAGACGCCGGCCCTGCCGCGCGAGACGGAGAGCCGTGGCCAGCCCCACCCCGCTCGAGGCACCCGTCACGAGGACGAGGGGGCCGCGAGCCGCTCCCGATGATGTCTGCACCTTTGTCCCGTGCCCGTCGCGTGCCCGCTTCTAACGCGTTTGGTGGCCGGGTGGCCGGGGTAGGACACCAGCGGCAGCGCCCCGCCAGTGAGAGGACGACGTGACGACGACGGACGCCGTGGTGATCGGCAGCGGCCCCAACGGACTCGTGGCCGCCAACCTGCTCGTCGACGCGGGCTGGTCGGTCGTCGTGCTCGAGGAGCAGGATCGTCCCGGCGGGGCTGTCTGGAGCGACGACAGCGTCGCACCCGGTCACGTGCACGACACCTTCAGCTCCTTCTACCCGCTCGCGGCCGGCTCGCCGACGATCGCGGGACTGGAGCTCGAGCAGCACGGCCTGGAGTGGGTGCAGGCCCCGTCGGTCGTCGGGCACTCCTTCCCGGACGGTCGGTGGGTGGTCCTGCACCGCGACCGGCACGACACCGCGACATCCCTCGACACGGACTTCCCGGGCGACGGCGAGGCGTGGCTGCAGCTCTGCGACACCTGGGACCGCGTCGGCGACGACCTCATCCAGTGCCTCCTGACCCCCTTCCCCCCGGTTCGAGGAGGTGCGGGACTCGCCCGGCAGGTCCTGCGCCCGGGAGGGTTCGAGCTCGTGCGCGAGATGCTCATGCCCGCACGCACCCTCGTCGAGACGCTCTTCGGCGGGGAGGCAGCCCGGCTGCTCGTCGCCGGGAACGCGGCGCACGCGGACATCGGCTTGGAGGCTCCCGGGTCGGGCGCCATGGGCCTGCTCCTCGTCCTGCTCGGCCAGAGCGTCGGCTTCCCCGTGCCCCGTGGCGGTGCCGCGAGCTTCTCGGGCGCGATGGTGCGCCGACTCGAGCAGAAGGGCGGCGAGCTGTGCCTGCGTGAGCCCGCCACGGGCGTACGCGTCGACGGCGGACGAGCGGTCGCCGTGCGCACGCCGTCGCGGGAGATCACCGCGCGACGCGCCGTCCTCGCCGATGTGTCTGCTCCGGCGCTCTACGGCGGTCTCGTGTCGTGGGACCACCTGCCAGCCCGGCTGCGCCACCGCATGGACAGGTTCGAGTGGGACCCGTCCACGGTGAAGGTCGACTGGGCGCTGGACGGCCCCGTCCCTTGGGAGAATGCGCCCGACGCCGTGCCGGGCACCGTGCACATCGCCGACTCCCTGGACCAGCTGTCACTGACCGGCGCCAAGGTCGCATCCGGACTGGTGCCCGAGAGGCCCTTTCTGCTCGTGGGACAGATGGGCGTTGCCGACCCCACGCGCGTGCCGCACGGGGGCGAGGCGCTCTGGGCGTACACCCATGTGCCGCAACGCGTCCGGGGTGACGCCGCCACGGCCGGCGACGGGCTCCCAACCGTGCGCGGCACCTGGGACGACGCCGACCTCGAGGCCATGGCCGAGCGCGTCGAGGCGCGGATCGAGAGCCGGGCCCCCGGCTTCCGCGACCGCATCACGGCGCGACGGGTGCTGGGCCCCAGACAGCTCGAGGCGATGGACGGCAACCTGGTCGGGGGCGCCATCAACGGCGGCACGGCAGGGCTTCACCAGCAGCTCGTCTTCCGTCCTGTCGCCGGCTCCGGGCGGGCTGAGACGCCCGTCCGCAACCTCTACCTGGCCTCGGCCTCGGCACACCCCGGCGGCGGGGTGCACGGCGCCTGCGGCGCCAACGCCGCGAGAGCAGCCTTGTGGCACCACCGAATCCGCACACCATGGAGGCGATCGTGAGCACGACCAAGCGCATCATCCACGCCTCACCCGACCGGGTCTTCGACGTCCTGGCCAACGGGTGGAGCTACAGCCAGTGGGTGGTCGGGGCCTCGCGCGTGCGTGACGTCACGCCGGACTGGCCCGAGGAGGGCGCCGAGATCCACCACTCGGTGGGTGCGTGGCCCCTCCTCATCAACGACCTCACCACGGTCGTCCGCTCGGAGCGGCCCACCCTGCTCGAGCTGACGGTGCGCGCCTGGCCGTCGGGTGAGGGGGTCGTCCGGGTCACCTGCCGTCAGCAGGGTGATGACACCGAGGTCACGGTGGAGGAGGACGCCAAGAAGGGCCCGGCGCTACTCGTCCCACGCATCCTGCGCGACGTCGCCCTCGACCAGCGCAACCGGGAGGCGCTGGCGCGCCTGGCGATCCTCGTCGAGCGCGCGGGAGCCGACGTGACGTGACGGACGAGCCGGGGCGTGTGCTGGTCGCCGCGTGCCGCGCCCCGGTCGGACCCCTCGGAAGGGCGCCGATCCCGCGACTTCCACGTCGGAGTTTTGGTCGGTCCGGAGGGGGTATCGATCCTGCGTGATGACGACCCTCCGCAGGGCTGCGGCTGTCGCTGCCGCTCTCATCGTGACACCGGCGCTGACGGCGTGCTCGTCCGTCGACGAGCCGGAGGCCCGGCGGGTCGCCACGGAGTTCGCCCGACTCGCAGGCACCGACCCGACTGCCGCCTGCGCACTGCTGGCGCCGCGCACCCTGGAACAGGTGATCCAGGATGGTGACGGAGACTGCGCCGAGGGACTGCAGTCGGAGTCCCCCCGTCCCGCCTCCACAATCACGTCGGTCTCGGTGGCCATCAACGGTGCACAGGTGGTCATGGACAACCAGGTGCTCTTCCTGGCCCACTTCGACACCGGCTGGAGGGTCACGGCGGCCGGCTGCACCCGCGACGCCGCCGACGACGCCGTGCCCTACCAGTGCAGCGTGAAGGGGTCGTGACGTGAAAGTCATGTTCTGGACCTACGTGCTGGTGATCGCAGCGGGCCTGGCCGCTGCCTTCGCGGTCGGGCTGGCGAGCCGATGAGCAGGCGTCACGAGCTCGGACCACGGGCCGCCTGGCGGCACAACAGCCTGACGATCGTGTTCGGAGTGCTGCTTCTCCTCTTCGTCTTCGGGCAGGCTGTCGCAGGCACGGCCGAGTACAACGAGACAGCGAGGACCGACGGCGTGCAGGAGATCTCGTTCGTCCGCTACGTCGGGTCCTCGTCGTTCATGGTGGACCTCGTCGAGAACTGGCAGTCGGAGTACCTCCAGTTCACGCTGTACATCCTGCTGACGATCTGGCTCGTCCAGCGGGGGTCCTCCGAGTCGAGGAAGCCGGGGGACACCGGGCGGGAGACCGACGAGCAGCAGCTCGTCGGGCGGTTCGCCAGGCCCAACTCCCCCCGCTGGGCGCAAATCGGTGGCTGGCGCCGTGCCGTCTACTCGCACTCCCTCGTGATCACCATGACCGTGGTGTTCGTGTTGTCGTGGCTCGCGCAGGCCGTCACGGGGCATGTTGCCGAGAGCGAGCAGCGAATGCGTGATCTCCTCGACCCGGTGTCTCTGGGCGACTACGTCACCGGTCCCGACTTCTGGTCACGCACCCTGCAGAACTGGCAGTCCGAGATGCTCGCGATCGGCTCGATGGCCGTCTTCGCGATCTACCTGCGAGAGCGGGGATCACCCGAGTCCAAGCCGGTCGGGATGCCGCACGACGTCACGACGGCGGACGAATGAGCGGCCGACAGCGGACGACGGGCCCCGCTTCGTGGGTGCCGGCGTGTCCGGACGTCGCCCCTTTGCGCATGGCCCTGCCGGGCTGCCGCGAGTGCGAGACGGCGGGGAAGGCCGTCTTCGGTCACGGGTTCCGGGTGGGCGTCTCGCGTGGCAGGCGGCTCCACTGGCCCGAGGCGGCCGCGGGCGCGTTCAGGCCTGCCGCCGCGCCCGCGACGACCCACGCGGCTGCGGGCCTGCGCTCTCGCGCCCGGGCTGCTGCACGGGCTGCCTTCGTGGCGCATCTCGTGGCGGCTCGTGGACCGGTCGAGCGTTGAGCCGACCAGACGCGGCGGCGCGGTCCTCGATGACCAGGCGCGCCAAGCGGACGGCCGGTATGCCGGCACGCGAGGCCGCCGCGCGGATCCGGTCGCGCACGTGCTCGGCAGTGAGCTCGCGCTCCGCGGCGAGCAGCCGCGCCGCGCGGGCGACCTCGTCACGGTCGCTGCACGAGAGTGCGTCTTGCGGGATCGGTGTCGTCCTCACCACGGCCTCGTACCCGGCCGAGCCCGGCTGACCCACGGATCTTGCTGGTGGGCGCTGGAGGCTCCTGCTCGTCGGAGGCAGGTGAGGTCACGACACCTGCCACCGGGCGCGTGGGCCGCCACGCTAGGAGGCAGTCGTCAGCGGGGGTTCCTCGGCGTGGCCCTCGACGGCCCGATCCTCGTCGACGAGGTGGTCGTGCAGGCGCACGGTGATGCGTCGAAGGGTGCGCGAGACCTGCATCTGGCTGATGCCCCGGGCGTCACCGATCTCGCGCTGGGTCATGCCCTCCACGTAGCGCATGAGGAGCAGCTCGCGCTCCTCGTCGTCGAGCTCGGTGAGTGCCTCGGTGAGGCAGACGCGGTCGTCTGCGCTCTCGAGGGCGTGGTCGTCACAGGCCAGGTAGGTCTCCAGCCCGGGCCGGTCGTCGTCGGCCGGGCTGCAGTCGAGCGACAGGGGGCTGAAGCCCGTGGCGGCGACGTCGACCTCTCGCACGTCGTCGAGGGTCGCCCCGAGCGCGTCGGCGACCTGCGCGTCGCTCGGGGTCCGGCCCGACTGCTGCTCCAGCGCGGCCCGCGTCGTGTTGACGTTCGCCCTCAGCTCCTGGAGGCGACGCGGTGGTCGCACGACCCAGCCGCGGTCACGGAACCACCGCTTCAGCTCACCGCTGATCGTCGGCACCGCGTAGGCGGCGAACGACGGTGCGTGGCCGGGCTCGTACCGGCGGATCGCCTTGACGAGCGCCAGACGGGCCACCTGGACGAGGTCGTCGTGCTCGATGCCCCGGCCGTCGTAGCGGGCGGCCATGCGGGTGCACAGGTCGAGGTAGAGCAAGGTGATCTCTTCGACGAGGTGCTCTGCCTCGTGCTCCGAGGCGACGGAGAGTCGTCGGAAGAGCTCGGTGGTCTCGGCGTCACGTTCGGCGAACGACGGACGAAGCTGGGCGGGGTCGGTTGACTCGGAGAACGACATGACACATCTCCCAAGGAATGGGCGACGGAGTCGGCGCTGTCGTTGGACCGCTCGGCCACTTCGACCATTGCACGGATTCGTCTCGTATGCAATGGGAGGTGGCCTCATGAGGGCCGGTCCGGGTGTCCGCTTGCCCCGGCGGAGCGGTGGGTACGGGACCGTGCATGGAGCCCCAACCTCAGGACGAAGGACGCGCCGTGTCAGAGATCGCCGACCGCGCGGAGCAGCTCGTGCGCCACGACGAGAAGGGCGGTTTTCCCGCCCAGCAGCAGGAGCCGCCCGGGCTCACGAGCGAGATGCACCCGGTGCCCGACCACGGCGAGAAGACGTACGTGGGCCACGGGAGGCTCGAGGGCCTGCGTGCCCTCGTGACGGGCGGCGACTCCGGCATCGGGCGCGCGATCTCCATCGCGTACGCCCGTGAGGGCGCGGACGTCGCGATCAGCTACCTGCCGCCCGAGCAGTCCGATGCCGAGGACACTGCACGCCTCGTGGAGGAGGCGGGGCGGTCGTGCGTGCTGCTGCCTGCTGACCTGGTCGACCGGCAGGCGTGTCTCCAGGTGGTCGCCGATGCCGTGCGCGGTCTCGGAGGGCTCGACGTGCTGGTCAACAACGCCGGCTACCACTGGGACCGCGGGCCCAGCGGGCTCGAGGGGCTCCAGCCGGAGCACGTCGAACGCGTGCTCCGCACGAACCTGCACGCCGTCATCTGGCTCTGTCAGGCGGCCCTGCCGCACCTGGGGCCGGGATCGTCGATCATCAACACGACGTCCATCCAGGCCTACGACCCGTCGCCTGCGCTGCTCGACTACGCGGCGACCAAGGCGGCTCTCAACAACCTCACCGTCAATCTCGCGGCGGCACTGGGTCCCAAGGGGATCCGAGTCAACGCGGTGGCTCCGGGTCCGATCTGGACGCCGCTGCAGCCGGCGACCAGGGAGGCGAGGAAGATCGAGACGTTCGGTGCCGACACGCCGCTCGGTCGCGCCGGGCAACCCGCGGAGGTCGCACCTGCCTACGTCTTCCTGGCTTCACCGTCCGACGCGAGCTACGTCTCGGGCACGGTGCTCGGCGTCACCGGCGGTGGCGCCGTGTTCTGATCCGCGGCGGCGCGGGAGGCAGCAGGACGAGCAGGGGCGCCGACTGCGTGGTCGGCGCCCCTGCCCTGCAACGGCTCAGCCGTCGTCCCGCTCCCACGGGGGGTCCTCGTCCATCTTGGCGTAGTACTTCGCCAGGTGGCTGCGCACTCGGTCACGGTCCTTGTCCGGAAGGTCGACGCCACCGCGCGATCCCTGCATCACCGCCGCTGCAGCCATGACGCCGCGGGGGACGGCGCGCAGCCGGCCGTCGACGACGTCGGCGATGAGGAGCTTGTACGCCGTGAAGTTCTCCTTCTTCTCGGCGTCGTACCAGACGTGTGCATCGCGGTACTTCTCGTTCGGCCCGTCCTCCGCGCCCGCCCAGCTGCGGACCCGCTTCTCGGCGGCGTCGCCGTCCCACTCGCGGTCGCGGTCGGCCAGCGGCAGGTCCTGGAAGCTCGTGACGCTCATCAGTTCTCCTTCCGTCGAGGGGTCTTCCCGGTCAGGGGGACAGGACGACCTTGAGGCAGCCGTCCTGCTTCTCCTGGAAGAGCTTGTACAGCTCCGGGGCATCCTCCAGCGAGGCGTGGTGGGTCGCGAACGACTCCATTCCGAGGACGTCCTCCTCACCCCGCACGATGTCGAGCAGCTCGTCGCTCCAGCGGCGCACGTGGCACTGACCCATGCGGATGGTGAGCCCCTTGTCGAAGAGGTACATCATCGGCATCGGGTCGGCCATGCCGCCGTAGACGCCGCTGATCGAGAGCGTGCCACCGCGGCGCACCGAGGCGATGGCCGTGTGCAGCGCGGACAGCCTGTCGATGCCGAAGTGCTCGATCGCACCCCGGGCGATCGGTTTGGGCATGCGGCTCGTCGCCCCGATCGCCTTCTCCGACCAGGGGTTGCCATGGGACTCCATCCCCACGGCGTCGATCACGGCGTCCGGGCCACGGCCGTCCGTCAGGTCCTTGAGAGCCTGCGCCACGTCGGTGTCGGAGGCGTCGACCACCTCGGCGCCGGTTTTCCGGGCGAGCTCGAGCCGGTCCTGCACCAGGTCGACGCCGATGACCCGCCCGACCCCGCGATGCAGGGCGCTCCTCACCGCCAGCTGGCCGACAGGGCCCAGACCCAGAACCGCCAGCGTGTCATTGCCGTTCACCTCGGCGTACTCCACCGCCTGCCAGGCCGTGGGCAGGATGTCCGACAGGTAGAGGAAGCGCTCGTCGGGATGCTCGGCCGGCAGCTCGATCGGCCCGAAGTCCGCGTGCGGCACCCGGACGTACTGCGCCTGTCCTCCCGGCACGGCGCCGTAGAGGCTCGTGTAGCCGAAGAGGCTCGCCCCCTTGCCCTGCTCGGTGTTCTGGGTGACCTCGCACTGGGCGAAGAGGCCGCGCTGGCACATCCAGCACCGACCGCACGAGATGTTGAACGGGACCACGACGCGGTCACCCGGTGCCAAGGTCGCGACGTCGGGCCCGACCTCCTCCACCACGCCCATGAACTCGTGCCCCAGCACATCGCCGGGCTGCAGGTAGGGCGCCAGCACCTTGTACAGGTGCAGGTCGGAGCCGCAGATCGCCGTGGAGGTGACGCGCACGATGGCGTCGGTGGTGTCGATGATCCGTGGGTCGGGTACGTCGGTCACGCGGACGTCTTCGATGCCGTGCCAGGTCAGTGCTCTCACGTCGGGCCTCCTACCCACGGCCGCGGGCGCGGAAACGACGCGACGCGCGAGCGACTCCCGAGACCCACCGACGCCGAGGAGGCAGGCATGACCGAGCAGCCGAACGACACCGACGCGCAGTCGAGCACCCACGCCTCCCGGCCGGTGGCCGTCGTCCTCGGGGCGTCGCGCGGTCTCGGTTTCCTCGTGGCCCGCGAGCTGGTGGACCGTGGTCACCACGTCGTCGTCGCCGCCCGCGACGGCATGGAGGTCGACGAGGCCGTCGCAGACCTCGCGCACCGAGGTGAGGTCACCGGCGAGACGTGCGACGTCCGCGACCGTCACGACGTCGGCGAGCTCGTGGGGCGGGTCGAGCACACCCTCGGCCCGATCGAGGTGCTCGTGACCGTCGCGGGCATCATCCAGGCCGCGCCGGCGGAGTCCCTGGTCCTGCACGAGTTCGAGGACGCCATGGACACCATGGCCTGGGGCCCGATCAACGCAGCGATGACGGTGCTGCCCCACATGCGCCGGCGAGGTCGGGGTCGCATCGGGACGGTCACGTCCATCGGCGGCATGGTGTCCCCGCCCCACCTGCTTCCCTATGCCACGGCCAAGTTCGCCGCCGTCGGCTTCTCGGACGGCCTCGCCGCCGCCCTGAGCGGAACGGGCGTCACCGCGACGACCATCGTCCCGGGTCTGATGCGCACGGGGGGCCACGAGCACGCCAGGTTCGGTGGTGACGCGGTCGCGGAGTACTCATGGTTCGCGCCCGCGGCGTCGTTGCCGCTCGTGTCGGTCGACGCGGACCGGGCCGCGCGGCGCATCGTCGACGCAGTCCTCGCCGGCCGGCCGATGGTGGTGCTCACGCCCCTCGCCTGGCTGGGAATCCGGGTGCGTGGGCTGGCGCCGGGCACGACCACGCGCGTGATGGGGCTGGCGGGACGCCTGCTCCCTGGTCCACCGCCGCGAGCCGGAGCCCGCACGGTCGAGGGCGAGCAGGCCCGCTCTCGCGTCACCTCTCGCGTCGTCCACGCCCTGACCCGCCTCGGTGACGAAGCGGCGCGTCGCAACCACGAATGACGCTGGGCTCTCGAGACGCAGGGGACTGCATGCGTTGCCCTTGGGTCGGGTAAGAGCCGATCAGCTCGTCAGAACCCGAGGAGGCGCCATGCCACGCAAGGACACCGGCCCGTCGGTCAAGGACAAGAAGATGTACGAGGCGCTCCGCGACGACGGCGCGAGCAAGGAGAAGGCCGCCCGCATCTCGAACGCCGCCGCCGCCAGCTCCCGCTCGAAGGTGGGGCGGAAGGGCGGTCGTGCCGGCGACTACGACGACATGACCAAGGAGCAGCTCATGCAGCGGGCGCGCGACGTCGGCATCAAGGGCCGGTCGAAGATGAGCAAGAAGGAGCTCGTCTCCGCGCTGCGCAACCACTGACCACGCAGCACCGATCGAGAGGTTTCCGATGCCCCTGACCGCCGTCGCCCTCAACTGCACCCTCAGCCCGTCGCCGGCCGAGTCGAGCACCGAGCTGCTGGCCCAGCAGGTGCTCGATGCCTTGGCCGAGCACCACGTCACCGGTTCGATGGTGCGCGTCGTCGACCACGACGTGCGCCCGGGCGTCGAGCTCGACATGGGGGAGGGGGACGCCTGGCCCGGGATCCGTGAGCAGGTCATCGCGAGCGACATCCTCGTGCTCGCCACCCCGACGTGGCTGGGACAGCACAGCAGCGTCTGCCAGCGTGTCCTCGAGCGCCTCGACGCCGAGCTGTCGGAGAAGGACGAGCAGGGCCGGCTGCAGACGTACGGCAAGGTGGCGGTGGCCGTGGTCGTCGGCAACGAGGACGGCGCCCACCACATCAGCGCGGTCTGCTTCCAGGCCCTCAACGACGTGGGTTTCACGATCCCGGCCGGTGGCGTCACCTACTGGAACGGCGAGGCCATGCACGGGACCGACTACAAGGACCTGCCCGAGACCCCCGACACCGTCACGAGCACGACGAGGACCTTGGCCGCGAACGCCGCCCACCTCGCCGCACTGCTCGCCGAGCACCGGTACCCGGCGCCGGGGGAGGGGTAGTGGAGGGGTAGTCGCGAGGGCTAGTGGTGGCGCGCGGGAGCCCGCGTCCCCAGGCGTCGAGCCCAGCGGTATGCCGGCTCGCGCAGCGCGACGACCCACGGGGGTGGCGTCGTGCCGGACAGCTCGTTGACGAGCGGGTCGTAGCGCACCTCGTCGTCCGGGCGCTCTTGCTGCAGGTCGATCAGCCCTACCGGTCGCCACGTCCCACCGTCGGCAGCCACGGAGAGCTCGTACTGCCGAGGCCTCTCGTCGCGCGTCGTCGGGCGCAGGAGGAGCACGAGCGACCGTCCGCCCGCCTGCGTGGGAAGCAGCGTCGTCAGGGCCTGCTCGGTCGCGCGTCGCACTGGCCGCAGCACGTGTCTGGTCGCGCGGCCGGTCCCTGTCGTCGCGAAGAGGAGGTCCGCAGGTCCCGAGTCGGGTCCGGCGCCGGGGAGCCGGAGAGCCAGGCCACCGATGTCCCACCAGCCGCTGGGCGTCCCGAGCGCTCGGGAGACGCGGACCGTGCACGCGTGCGCACCGCGGTCCTCCAGGACGGGGACCCGCAGGTCGGGCTGCGGCTCGTCGATGCGCAGCTGCGCGTCCCACGTGGTGCCGACGGCGTGGAGCGGCTTGCGGCGGGTGAGTGCCGCGACGGTGCCCAGCGCTCCGGCGAGGACGATCCCGAGCGTGCGGGGAGCGACGTCGACCGCATCGACCGCGTCGGTGTCGGAGGGCCGGCGTCCCGAGCCGGGCCGCGGCGCAGCGAAGCCGCTGGGCGAGAGGCGAGCGATCACGCCGTACTCCTACCCACGCACGCGCGCCTCTGACGTCGTCCGCGCCCGCGGATCCGGTGCTGGCAGACCTTCGCGGCGCAGTGGGTTCCTACGCGCTCGGGGTGAGGAGCCGGCTCGACCCCCGGCAGCATCCGGGCGGTCCCGACGCACCGGCCGGGGCCCTTGGTCCGGGAAGCGTTGGCGTCAGGGCAGGTGGGCGGCGTCGATGGCCGACTGGAGGCTCTGGCGGTAGGCGTCGCTCGTGTAGGTGGCGCCACTGACCATGTCGATCTGGGCCGACTGCCGGTGTAGGGCCTCGGAGCGCAGCACCGGCGCTGCCTGGGCGCTGATGCGCACGGAGTGGCGTGAGCTGTCGGTCAGGTGCAGTGGCGTGACGTCGGTGATGCGCGAGCCGACCACGGTGATGCTCACCTGCACGTCGCCGTACTGCGTGTGCGCGACGCCCCCGTCGACGGTGCGCGACCGCGGCACGGCAGACGAAGCCTTCGCGCCAGGACGCTCGTGCGCCTGCGGTGAGCTCGCAGGCCCACGTGCCGGCCGGCGGCCTGTGGATGCGTCGGTGGAGCGACCTGCCGCCGGTGGCGCCGACAGCGTGACCCCGCTGACGGTGTCGTGCTTCGGCGTGAGACCGGCGGCCCACGACGCCCCGATGGCGGAGGCGCCCGCGACGCCCATGATGACCGATGTCGCCTTCCTCACCAGCCGAACCTCTCGTCGTGGATGTGGGTCCTCGGGACACCTGCGCGCTGAACTGCCCTGTGCACCAGCGACATCCAGGCAGGAGGCCCGCACAGGTAGACCTCGTGCCCGGCGAGCCCCGGGACGAGACGGGCAAGGCGCGACGCGTCGGACCCGTCCCCGCCGGCACCGGCCGGCAGGAGCGACCCGACCTCGGGCGGACCGACGAGGGTCTGGAGCCGGTGGCCGGCGAGGTCGGCGAGCCTCTCGAGCTCGCCGTGCAGCGGCAGCTGGTCCGGCGCGTCCGCGCGGTAGAGCACGTGGACGTCACCGGGAAGGGCGTGGCCCTCGCGGACGAGCTCCTCGAGCAGGGCTCGCACCGGGGTCACGCCGATGCCGGCAGCGATGAGCAGCACGTGACGACGCACGCGGGCTCGGGTCGTGAAGGCGCCGTAGGGGCCTTCCGCGAGCACGAACGTGCCCGGCTTCAGGTGGCGAACGGCCGCCGAGTGGTCGCCGAGTCCGCGCACGGTGATGCGCAGGGACCGCCCGTCGGGGGCTGCCGACAGCGACCACGGGTGGGCCGAGAGCAGCAGTCCCGGTGTCACGAAGCGCCAGTTGAAGAACTGCCCGGCGCGGACGTCGAGCCGGTCCAGGTGCCGACCCCTCATGACGACCGACCACACGCCGTCGGACTCCTCCACCACGCGGTCGACGCGCAGACCGTGGCGCGCGCTGCGCACGACCGGGAGGGCGACCCGCCACAGCAGGACACTGCCCGCGACGAGAAGCCACAGCGACCACCAGTAGGCGCGCGTCCACGGCGACGCCGTGAAGTCCGAGCCCAGCGACAGCTCGTGCGGGACGGAGAGGACGACCGCGGCGTACGCCGTGAGGTGGACGACGTGCCAGGCCTCGTAGCCCAGGCGTCGACGGGCGATCTGGACCGACGTGACGGCGATGACGACGAGCAGGAGCGTGGCGATGGCGGCCATCAGCAGGTCGTCGCCGCCCGTGACCATGGCGAGCAGCTCGCGCAGGGCGCCGCCCGGCCCGGTGCGGCCGTCGCCGACGGCGGCACCGACGACGATGGTCCCGACGTGCACCAGGACGAGCGGGACGGTGACCCGTCCGAGCACCCGGTGCGCCTTGAGCGCGCGGTCCAGGCCGTAGACACGGTCGACCCACGGCACCCTGGCCGCGAGGACGAGCTGGACGAGGAGCAGGTCCATCGCGACGAGCCCGGTCAGGCGACCGACCGCGGTGAGCCGGTCGCCGGCGGCCCCGGTCAGCAGGTCGTGGCTGCCACCGTTCACGAGGAACTGGGCCACGACGGCCAGCAGCGTGGCGAGGGCGAGCGCCTCGAGCAGGTCGGCGAGGCGCTGTCGCCGACGTCGGAACGCGACGCCGCGGCCGAGGGCGCGCCGCACGCGCTCGCTCGTGCCCGGGTGCGCCGGGCGCTGGGATGTCATCGTGTTGCTCACGCAGCTGATCATCTGCACCGGATCTCAGAAACTTATGAGACGCAGGGACGAGAGTGGCGGCATGACCGAGGATGCGTCTGCCGGCGCGGGGCCGTCTCCTGGGCGTGCGTCGTCCCCGCGGCTCCTGCTCGTCGAGGACGACCGGGAGCTGTCGACGATGCTCGCGCGGCTGCTCACCGAGGAGGGGTATGCCGTCACCGCCGCTCGCGACGGGCAGGAGGGGCTGCACCAGGGCCTCGTCGGTGACTGGGACGTCCTCGTCGTCGACCGTGGCCTTCCAGGCGTCGAGGGGGTCGACCTCGTCACGCGCCTTCGCAGGAAGGGGGTCGCGGCGCCGGTGCTCCTCCTCACGGCACGAGGCACGGTGGCTGACCGGGTGGAAGGCCTCGACGCCGGCGCCCAGGACTACCTCGTCAAGCCGTTCGACGTCGACGAGCTGCTCGCCCGGCTGCGCGCGATGCTCCGCCCGCCCGCCTCCCTGGCCGAGGAGCTGCCGGTGGGCGCCCGGCGGTTCGTCGTGGGGGAGCACCGCGTCGTCGGGCCGGGGGAGGACGTGCTGCTGTCGACGAGGGAGGCCGCCCTGCTCGAGGTCCTCGCGCGGCGGCCCACGCGCGTCTTCACGCGCGACGAGCTGCTCGACACCGCCTTCACTCGGGCCGACACGCTCGGCGCCGTCGACACGTACGTCTACTACCTGCGACGCAAGCTGGGCCGCGCCGTCGTCGAGACGGTCCACGGGGTCGGCTACCGTCTGGGTTCCTCGTGACGAGGCCGGCGGCGGCGCGACGCGACCCGTTTGCGCGAGCCTCCCGTTCGATAGCCGCACGCGTGGGCGCGACGACCGCCGTCGTCGTGCTCGTGGCCATCGTGGGCGCAGGCCTGCTCTTCGACCGGCAGCAGGCGGCGGACGTCCGACGACAGGTCGAGGCGTCGGTCGCCACGGCGGACGACGTCGTGGACGCCCCCGCGGGCGTCTGGCTCGTGGAGGTCGGCCCGACCGGCGTGCAGACGACGACGGGCACGCCCGCGTCGGTGGCCACGGCGGCCGGGGAAGCCCTTCGCTCGGGGGTCGCCGGGACTCCGGGGGCCGCAGCGGGGCAGGGCACGACGATCCCGCTGACCGTCGTGGCCGAGGGAAGGGAGTGGCCCGCGGCCGGGGTCAGGCGGGAGGACCGCCTCTTCGCAGCCGTCTACGACGTGCGTCTGCACGCGACCCAGGAACGCAGCCTGCTCGTCGCCATGGGCCTCGCCGGGCTCGTGGGCGTGGTGCTCTCGGCGCTCACCGGTCTGCTGGCGGGGCGGCGCGCCGTGCGGCCACTTGCCGAGGCGCTCGAGCTGCAGCGCCAGTTCATCGCCGACGCGAGCCACGAGCTGCGCACCCCTTTGGCGGTCATCAGCACGCGGGCCCAGCTGCTGCGCAGGAGCATCCGTGCGGGCCAACGCAGCCCGGGCCGGGAGCCCGGAGACCTGGGCGGGGGCGGCGACGTCGTGCGCGAGGCCGACCAGCTCGTCGACGACACCAGGGCGATGGGCGAGGTGCTGTCCGACCTGCTCCTGTCTGCGCAGCTCGATGCCGGCGAGGCCCCGCGTGAGGTCGTCGACGTGTCCGCCGTGGCCCGCGACGTCGTGGTGTCGCTGCGGCCGTATGCCGCCCGGTCGGGTGTCGCCGTCGAGTGGCGTGGCGTGCTGCCGGGCTCACGGGCTCTGGGCGGGGAGGAGGACGCGGACCCGGGAGACCCCGTCGTGGACGGGGTGTCGACGAGCCTGCGACGCGCAGTGCTGGCCCTCGTGGACAACGCCATCGCCCACTCCGACCCGGGCGCGTCCGTCGAGGTCGCCGCGCGCTGCGCCGGTGGCGAGGTGCGTGTCGAGGTCGTCGACCACGGGCCGGGGGTGGCGGCGGAGGAGGTGGAGGCGCTGACCCGCCGGTTCGCCCGTGCCCGACGCGACACCGCCGAACGCCGGTTCGGGCTCGGCCTCGCCCTGGTCACCCAGGTCGTCCGGCACCACGGGGGCTCCCTCGAGGTCGCACCCACCGACGGTGGCGGAGCCACCTTCACCCTCGTCCTGCCGGCGTCGACGAGTCGTTGACCGCTGGGCACACGTGCGACATGGGGCGACGCGCTCTCACGACACCGGCTCAAGCCACCGGTCCACGTCACCGGTTCACGTCACCGGTTCACGTCATGCACCGCCGTCCGGCGCGTCGTCAGGGGTGAGGAACCCTGGCGCGTGCTCGCGAGGCGAGGCAGCGCCCGGGACGGAAGGAGCGAGATGTCGATGCTCACGCTTGCGACACCGGTGGTCGGCCTGGTGCTGATGGTCAGCCTGCAGAAGGTCGAGGAGTGGCTGCTCGGGAGGGAGGTCCGCCCCCCGGGGAGCCGGGATCACGGCCGAGTGTGAGGGGCGGCGGGGTCGAGGGCGTCACGACAGGCGGGGTCGCGCAGCGAGGTGGAGGTGAGGAAGGGCCTCAGCAACGGGTCCCGGTCGATGTCGGGTGACCGGCGCGCGACGCCTGCGAGCAGGTCCGCCACCTGCACACGCGCGTCGTCCCGCGAGTCGACCGTGACCAGGCCCGCGAGCGGTGACACCTGCTCGGTCGCCGAGCCGTCAGGCGCCGGCGCAGTTCGAGCGCGGGAGGACCACCTCCCCACCCACTCCGGAGCCTCGGCGAGCACCTGCTGGAGGCGCCGGAGGCGCGTGGCCGTGAGAGCGCTCTGCTCGTCGTGCACGACGAGCACCTGCCGACGAGCACCGCTCCAGAAGAGCACCGTCTCGGCCAGCGCGGGCAGCATCGGCTCCAGCGGTGGGGGCACGGCCGGGTCGTCTCCGGCGAGCCGCGCCAGGACGGCACGGGTGCGGGTCCGCGTCAGGGCGGCGAGGACGGTCGCTGCGTCGGCGTCGGGGCCTTCGCTGGCGAGGCCCTCGGCGAGCGCGTCCCGCGAGCGGAAGAACGCGCCGACGAGACGTCGCTCCGTCGGGTGCCGCTTCTTCGTGCGCACCAGCTCGACGAAGCACGACAGGAAGGCGTGCCACTCGCTCCCGCGCGACCGTCCCGCCCGGTAGAGAGCCAGGGCAGCGGGGCGCTGGTCGACGCTGAGACTGGTCCCCGCGGCATACGACGGCTCGGCCAGGAGGAGGTCTACGACTCGTGTGGCCAGGAAGAGCTCCTTGTCGACGACCTGCACGTGGGCACGGTCGGTCAACGCGGCGAGCAGGGGCTCCAACGACTCCCGCGCACGCGGCCCGCGCAGGAGCTGCCCCGACTTGAACTCGCCCGGAGGCCAGGAGGATCGGGACTTGAGCCCGTCGACGAGGTCAGCCGCCTCGTCGAGGCGCAGGTCGACGCTCGCGTGGGTGAACACCGGGGTGGCGGCATCGAGCAGGTTGGTGCCGGAGAACCCGGACTCGTCGCAGGCCACCTCGATGAGGGGCAGGACTGGCCTACCGGGAGTCTCGAGCGGCGGAAGCCCGCCCTGGAGGGGCAGGCGCGCGTGCAGGTCCACGCGCTCATGCTCACCCGGAGGCGCCCGACGCACCAAGGACTTTTCGACGGGACCGCACCCGACGGCATACGCGATGGGCGTGCGACGGCGGCGTCAGAGCACCTGCGAGAGGAAGCGCTGGAGGCGCTCGGTGCGGGGTGCCTCGAAGACCTGCCCGGGCTCGCCGGCCTCGACGACCCGGCCGTGGTCCATGAACAGCACCTGCTGGGCGACGGACCGCGCGAACCCCATCTCGTGGGTGACGACGAGCATCGTCATCCCCTCGGCGGCGAGGTCGGCCATCGTCGCCAGCACGCCCTTGACGAGCTCGGGGTCGAGCGCCGACGTGGCCTCGTCGAAGAGCATGACCTCGGGCTCCATCGCCAGGGCTCGCGCGATGGCGACCCGCTGCTGCTGGCCGCCGGAGAGGTTGCCGGGACGCACGTCGGCCTTGTGCGCCAGGCCGACCCGGTCGAGGTGGACGAGGGCGCGCTCCGCGGCCTCGTCCTTCGACAGTCCCTTGAGGCGGGTCAGTCCGAGGGTGATGTTGGCCCGAACCGTCTTGTGCGGGAAGAGGTTGAAGTGCTGGAAGACCATGCCGACCCGCTGCCGCAGCACGTCGGGGTCGTCCCCGAGCACGCTCCGGCCGTCGAGCAGCACGTCGCCGCTGTCGGGCTCCAGCAGTCGGTTGACGACGCGCAGGAGCGTGGACTTGCCGGAACCGGAAGGGCCGATGACGCACGCCGTGGACGCCGCTGGGACCTCGAGGTCGACACCGCGCAGCACGTGGTTGGAGCCGAGCGAGAGCTGGACGTCGCGGGTGGCGACGCCGACGCCGCCGGTCAGCGCACCGGTGTGCGAGGAACGGGTCTGCTGAGTCATCGGGGCTCCTGGCTGATGGCGAGCTCGGGGCGGGAAGCGGGATCCGTTGTGCCCTCGGGGGTCTCGGAGGGCCCGCCGTCAGCCCGGCGCCCCTCCCGCAGACGCCGGTCGATCGCGTTGACGACGTGGGTCAGCGGCACGGTGATGAGCAGGTAGCAGAGCCCGGCCAGCACGAGGGCCGACTGGTTGCCGGTGTTGGCCGCGGCGTCCTGCCCGATGCGGAAGAGGTCGCGCTGACTGGCGAGCAGCCCCAGGAAGTAGACGAGTGACGACTCCTTGATGAGGGCGATGAACTGGTTGACGAGGGCGGGCAGCACCCTCCGCACGCCCTGCGGGATGACGACGAGCCGCATTCCCCACGGGCGGCTGAAGCCCAGGGCTCGCGCGGCCTCCAGCTGTCCGGGGTCGACGCTCTGGATACCCGAGCGGAAGATCTCGCCGATGTAGGCGCTGGCGATGAGCGACAGGGCCAGGATGCCGAGAGGGTAGGGGTTGGGCCCCCAGATCTCGAGGCCGAGCGGCGCGAGCCCCACGCCGATGAGCAGGATCGTCACGGCGGCGGGCAGCCCGCGGAACACGTCGGTCCAGACCCGTGCCGGCCAGCGCAGCCACCGGTGCTGCGAGAGCCCGCAGACCGCGAGCACCATGCCGAGCACGGTGCCGATGACGGCCGAGAAGAGGGCCAGGACGAGCGTGTTGGGCAGCCCGACGCGCAGCATGTCCGGCAGCGCCGCCCTCATGGCGTCGAGGTCGAAGAAGGTGTCCCACACGGTGTTCAGGGCGTCCATCCAGCCCTCCTCTCGGGGTGTCTGGTGCGGTTGGGTTACTGGGCGGAGGTGCCGCTGCCCGGCTTGAAGTCGGCCGGGATCTCGCGGCCCGGGTAGTACTGCTGCTGGAGCTTGGCCCAGGTGCCATCGGCGACGACCTCGTCGATCGCCTTGTCGAGCGCAGCGCGCAGCTTGTCGTTGCCCGGTGCCACCGCGTAGGCCATGCCACCCGGGTCGAGCTGCTTGGCGACCGAGAGGACCTTGCCGCCGGAGTCGGCAGCGGTCTTCTCGCCGATCTCGGCGGGCGTGATCCAGGCGTCGGCCGTGCCGGTCTTGAGCTGGTTGAGGGCGGCGTTGTAGTCGGGGACACGCACCGGGTTGAGGTTCGAACGCGTGGCGTAGTCGTCCTGGACCGTGCCCTGGACGACGGTGACGCGCTTGCCCGCGAGCTGGTCGAACGACGTGATGCTCGAACCCTTCGGCACGTCGAGGCCGAGGAAGCCGAAGTCGTACTTGTTGGTGAAGTCGACGGTCTTCTTGCGGGCCTCGGTGATGCTGATCGAGGAGGAGCCGACGTCGAACTTGCGCGTCTTGACCTGCGCGAGGAGCGAGCTGAACTCGGTGCCCACGAACTCGACCTTGAGGCCGAGCTTGCCGGCCACGGCGGTCAGCAGGTCGTTGTCGAAGCCGGTGAACTTGCCGTCCTTGAGGAAGACGTTGGGCGGGGCGTCGGTCAGCGTGCCGGCGCGCAGCACGCCGGCCTGCTGGAGGCCGTACGGGTTGTCGGCGGCGTCCGCGCCGGTCGAGGATCCGCCGCCGCACGCGGCGAGGGACAGGGCGGCGACGGCGACGACGGAGGCGGTGAGCGTCCGGCGGGACAGGTTCATGCGAGTTCCTTCTGGGGTGGGTCAGTGAGTGCAGCACCGGCAGGGCAGCACGGGCAGGGCGAAGCAGCCGGGTGCCACGGCTCGGGCTTGCCCGTCAGCAGCGGTGCCGACGAGGGCGCGGGGTGCGTCGGGGCGCGGCACATGCGCGGTGCCGGGGGCTCCAGCGCGGTTCCTTTAGCGAACGTCACGTTATAGGACACCAAATGTGAAGTGATAATCGGTCCGCCCGACGGACCGATGTCCTCGAGCAGGTGTCCTCAAGAAAGGCTCAAGGTCGCACCCGTAGCGTCGACTCCGTCGAGGGCCGCTTCGAGGGGGTGGAGCCGGTGGGGAACCCGACGTATGTGCGCTGGGTGCGCGCAGCGGTGCTGACGCTGCTCGTCGTCGCCAGCACTCTTGCCGCGCACGTCACCGGCGGGGGAGTGCTGCCCGGCCCGACGATGCTGCTCCCCGTCTGCGCGCTGGCGACCCTTGCCTCGGCGGCCGTGCTCCGACGCCCCCTGTCGTGGTGGTGGTCCGCGACCGTGCTGCTCGCCGGACAGACCGCGCTGCACGGTGCGCTCCAGCTGCTGCCGGCGACGGCGACGGCGACGGGGACGAGCGGCGGGACGGCCGGGATGGCCGGACATGCGGCACGAGCTGTCCCATCGCACCTCGGGGTCGATCCCGGCGGGACGACCCTCAGGGCGCTGACCGAGTGGAGTGGCGACGCGCGCATGGTCGGAGCCCATGTCGGCGCCGCCGTGCTGGTCGGCGCGTGGCTGGCGGCCGGTGAACGCGCCATCCGGTCGGTGCTGGCCCTGGCCGCCGGCTCGACGAGGAAGGCCTGGCTGCGCCTGCTGCACGTCCTGCTGACCCCACTCACCCCGACGTTCGCCCTGGCGCGGCGCCGGCCCGCACCGCGGGTCGCCGCGGCCGTGCCGTCGAAGAGCCGGTGCGCCGGCTCCGGCGCGACGCGCCGGGGTCCACCGACAGACGGCCGCGCCCACCTCCTCTGGACAGGTCGCCTCTGGCGGGTCGAACGGGGCTGCGGCGCAACGTGATCCAGCCGCACGCCCCGTGGACCCATCGTCAGAATCGAGCCTTGCCATGTTCCAGAAGTCACGACGCACTCTGCGCCGCAACGTCATCCGCGGCGGCGCGGGCGTGGGTCTCGCCATCGCGACGGCCCTCGCGCTGCCGAGCATCGCCTCGGCCCATGTCAGCATCCAGCCCGGCACCGTCGAGGGCGGCGAGGGAGCGGTCATCGCCGTACGCGTGCCCAACGAGCGGGACGACGCCAGCACCACCGCGCTGAAGCTGGTGCTTCCGGTAGAGACACCGATCGGGTCGGTGCGGACCACCGAGATGCCCGGATGGCGGGCGACCACGGCCACGCGCAAGCTCGCGCAGCCCATCGACGTCTTCGGCCGCAAGGTCGACACCGTCGTCTCCCAGGTCACCTGGACGTCCATTGACGGCGTGGGCATCCGTCCCGGGCAGTACAAGGACTTCAACCTGAGCCTGGGCCCGCTGCCCCAGTCGGGCGAGCTCGTCTTCTCGGCCGTGCAGACCTACTCCGGTGGTGAGACGGTGAGCTGGAACGAGGTCAGCGCCGACAAGACCACCGAGCCGGAGCACCCGGCGCCCGTCCTGCAGATCACGCCCGCAACCGGCGCCGCAGGCGCCGCCGGAGCCGCCGGAGCTGCGGGCGCGGCCGGCGCCGGCAGCGGCAAGGACGCCTCGCCCGAGGCGACCAACGTCGCAACGGCTGCCACGGCTGCCGCACCCACCGCCGCAGACGGGGCCGGGACCGCCTCGCTCGCACTCTCGGGAGCAGCGCTCGCCGTCGCGGTCTTCGCCGCCGTCCTGGCGTGGCGCCGGGGCCGTCCCGTGGCCGCCGCCCCGGTTCCCCAAGCCCCGACCCACGGTGCCACGGAGCGGGCGCCGGACGACGCGCGGCCCTGACCGGCGCGGACACGTCCATGAGACGCTCACGACGACTGGTGCGCCTGGTCATCGCCACCCTGGCGCTGGCCTTCTCCGGAATCGCCCTGGCCGCCCCTGCCTGGGCCCACGCCGAGCTCGTCAGCAGCACGCCTGCGAACGGGACCCGCCTCGAGGCGCCGCCGCGATCGGTCCAGCTGACATTCACCGAGTCGGTCGACCTCGTCGACGGCGGTCTGCGGCTGCTCGACGGCGCCGGCGGAAGGGTCGCCACCCCCGAGCCCGTCGCCGCCGGACGCACCGTCACGTGGCCGATGCCCTCGACCCTCGGAAAGGGCGCCTACGTGGTGACGTGGCGCGTCGTCTCCTCCGACGGGCACCCGGTCGACGGGGCCTTCACCTTCGGCGTCGGCGCCGCCCCGGGAGCGGTCCCCGACGCCGTCGGGGCCGCATCGTCCGGGCGCTCCTCGACCGCACCGGCATACGTGGTCGTGGCCCGGCTGGGCGGTTACCTCTCCCTCGCCGCGTTCGCGGGTGTCGCGGCCTTCGTGCTGTGGTGCGCCGGGGGAGCGCGGAACGACCCCACGCTGCAGCGGATGGCCCGCGCGGGCATCGTGGGCGGCGCGTCCTTCGCGTTCGTCAGCCTGCTCGCCCAGGGCCCGTATGCCGCCGGCCGACCCGTCCTCGACCTGTTCGACCCGCAGCTGGTGCGGGACACACTGGGCACGTCGTTCGGGCTGGCGACGGTGTGGAGGATGGCGCTCTACGGCGTGCTCGGGGCGCTGGCCTGGCAGCTCCCTGCGGTCGTCGGCCGCGTGCGTCGTCGGGTCGTGCCCTGGGTCGTCGGTGGGGTGGCGGTGACGGTCGCGGCGTCGGGCCACGGGGCCGCATCGGGTTCTCCTGTCGATCTCGCCGTCGTGGCGGTGCACGCCCTGACCGCGGCGGTGTGGGTCGGCGGCCTCGTCGTCCTCGTCCTCGTGGGACGCTCCGTCGAGCGGCGGGCGCTGCTCGACTTCTCGAGGCTCGCCATGGTCTCGGTGCTCGCCCTGGTCGCGACCGGCCTGCTCAACTCGCTCCAGCACGTACAAGCCGTCGAGCAGCTCTTCCTCACCCGCTACGGTGCACTGCTGTCGGCGAAGCTCGCGCTCGTCGCCGCCGCCCTGGTAGCCGCTGCGGTGTCGCGCGGGCGCCTCGGCCGCGGGGAGTCCCCGCTGCTCTCGGTGCGGAGCGAGGCCCTGCTGACCGTGTGGGTGCTGGCCGTCACCGCGGTCCTCGGCACGACGACGCCGCCGCCGACTGTCGCGGCCGCGACGGGGAGTCCCCGCCCGGGGGTGACGGCCACCGCCGACGCCAACCGGCAGGTGACGATCCCGCTCGGCGACGGCCGCCGCGCCCTGCTCGCCGTCCTGCCCGCCACGACCCGGGGCAGCACGCTGCGTGTGCTGGTGACGACAGGCACGGGCGCGCCCGCCGACGTCCGGCGGGTCGCGCTGAAGCTGGCCAACCCGAGCCGCGGGGTCGGGGCGATCCCGGTTGCGTTGGCTGCGAGGGGCGGGTTCTGGGAGGCCCGCTACACCTTCCCGCTCAGCGGCACGTGGAGGGCCACCCTGACCGTCGAGGACCGGAGCGAGAGGGCGGTCGTCGCCGGCGGGGACGTCGTCGTGGCTCCCTGACCACCGGAGCACTGAACGAGTGCCGTGGGCAGCGCTGCCGACTCCCTGCCCCTGGAGTCGGCAGCGCCCACCTCCACCGGCGGGGCGCACTCGCTGCCCGCAGCGCTCCTCGCCCGGTGGCCTCACACCCGTTGCGCGCGGAGGCAGAGTCAACGGTGCCACGCGGCCGCGGTGTCGGCGCGGCAAACGCGCAAACCCCCGTTACGGTCACTTGCACCTTTCTTGGGACTTTCTTGCATTAATTCGGGCATTCGCGACCTAGCTCGCGATTGCGACTGGTACACCTTGCACCAGCACCGGCGAAACCTCGGCCGCCGGCAGACCCGAGCAGGAGAATCGCATGAGCGCACCGACGCTGGTCGACGACGACGCCACCGTGACGGCGCTGACCGGTAGTGAGCGTGCAGCGATCCTCGAGCGCCTGACGCGGGCCTGCGCGACGAGCGTCGTCGCCCCTGTGCGCAGCCGGCGTCACCGGGCCAGCCACACGGGTCGCTCGTCGGGCATGTGGCGCTGCCAGTGACCCACCGGCGCCGACCTCGCGCAGGTGAGGTCACGCGCCACCGGTCAGGTCCGTCCTGCACCCTCCGGTGACACCGGCGAGTGAGAGGGCCGTCCCAGGGGGTACGCCTCCGGTATGTCACCGACCCCCAGCGGCGACAGCCGCCGACCCCCGACCGCAAACGAGCCTGCCCCGGACCACCGGGACGAGGCCGACCCGCGACATGATGCCGACCCGCGACACGAGTCCGAACCAGGATCCGAGTCCGACCGACGGCACGAGTCGGAGCCTCACCCCGAACCCGAGTCGCCGACCGACCTGTCGAAGCCGTCGCTGGTGGCGGTCGTCAAACGGGCTCGCCGCGAGTTCAAGCGCGACAACCTCACCGATCTCGCTGCGTCCCTGACCTACTACGGGCTCCTGTCGATCGCTCCTGCGCTCGTCGTCCTCGTGGCGGCGCTCGGGCTGCTCGGCAAGGACGCCACCGCACAGGTGGTCGACCAGGTGCAGGCCGTGGCGCCGGGCTCGAGCGCGGAGTTCGTGCGCACCCTCATCGCGCAGGCGCAGGCGAACCGCACGGGTGCAGGCCTCGGCGCCGTTCTCGGCCTGCTCGTGGCCCTCTGGTCCGCCTCGGGCTACGTGTCGGCGTTCATGCGGGCCTCCAACGTCATCTACGACATCCCCGAGGGCCGGCCGATCTGGAAGACCATCCCCATCCGCGTGGGAGTGACCGTCTTCGCCGTCGTCGTCATGGTGGTCAGCGCCGTCATCGTCGTCGTGAGCGGCCCCGTGGCCCGGCAGATCGGGCAGCTCGTCGGCGCCGGTGACACCGGCCTGATGCTCTGGAACGTGCTCAAGTGGCCGGTCCTGCTGCTGCTCGTGTCGGTGCTGTTCGCGGTGCTCTTCTGGGCCAGCCCGAACGCGCGGCAGGGTGGCGTCAAGTGGGTGAGCCCGGGGGGCATCCTCGCGGTGCTGATGTGGCTCGTCGTCTCGGGACTCTTCGCGGTGTACGTGGCCTACTTCTCCTCGTACAACAAGACGTACGGCTCTCTCGCGGGTGTCGTCGTCTTCCTCGTCTGGCTGTGGCTGACCAACATCGCGATCCTGCTCGGCGCCGAGGTCAACGCCGAGCTCGACCGCGGGCGTGCCATCGCCGCAGGGGTGCCCGAGGACCTCGAGCCGTTCGCTGAGCCTCGCGACACCCGAGCGATGTCGGACTTCGACAGGGCCGCGGTGGAGGAGGCGGCCGAGCGTCGACCGCACTGACGCGCCTGTCGGCGCCTCGTGGCGTGCGCGTCGGGGCGTGACCGTCGGGGCGTGACCGTGGGCCCGCGTGCCTCGTTGTGCCGAGCGGGGGTCGACGGGAGGAGCTGACTGTGCCGGATCAGGGATGCGGGCCGAGGCGACCTGGTGCCCCCGCCCCCTGCTGGACCTGGCCCGCCGCGGAGCTGCAGCGGAGGTCGGCGGGGACCTCGCGCATCGGACGGGCGCGGCGGCGCACGGGTGGTGCTCGGCTCGGGCCGCCGCTCGGCGGGGCCCACCGTTGGGGCCCTGCTCCGGGGGTCTGACCCCGACCACGTGTGGCCGTGCTCGTGCAGCGACAGGGTCAGCAACGTGTGGTCTGCTGTCGCCATGGGCGATGCCGGGCCGCGCCGTGCCGCAAGGGCGGCCATCGTCGTGCTGCTGTGCCTCGGTGCCTTGCTCTCGACCGTGCCCGCGGCTGCGACGGCGCCTCCCCGTGCGCCGGTGCCAGCACGCCACCTCGCGCCGGTCGTCGACGACGAGGCCGCCGAGCAGCAGCTCGCCGAGCGCTACGCACCGGTCGTCGTCGTGCGCACCCAGGCGCGACCGTGCGGCGACGGTGAGCCCTTCCTCCCCACCCGTGTCGACGCCGTGCTCGGCCGACCGGACGTCGTGCTGCGCACCCCGCGGGGTGACGTGCGCGCGCCGCGGGCGGCCGACCTGTATGCCGCCCCGCCGGGCTCCAACCTCGACCTGCCCGGTCGCGTGCTCTCCCCGGGCTGCGACTACGAGCGCTGGGCCGGCACCCTCCAGGAGCGACCCGTCGTCTACGCCCGCGTGGTGACGCAGGCCGGCGGGCTCGTCCTGCAGTACTGGTTCTGGTGGGTCTACAACGACTGGAACGACCGCCACGAGGGCGACTGGGAGATGGTGCAGCTCGTCTTCGACGCGCCCGACGCCCGCGCTGCGCTGACTGTCCCACCCAGGCAGGCGGCATACGCCCAGCACGAGGGTGCCGAGGTGGCCGACTGGACCGACCGCGACCGCCTTGCGCTGCTCGACGGGCACCCCGTCGTCTATCCGGGGCAGGGGTCGCACGCCGCGTACTTCACCCAGGCGGTCTGGTTCGGGCGCAGCGCAGCCACCGGGTTCGGCTGCGACGACACGACCGCGCCCGGGACCGCCGTCTCGCCGACGGTCGAGCTGCTGCCGACCGACGTGCCGCGCTCGGGCTCCGACCCGTACGCGTGGTTGGCGTACAAGGGTCGCTGGGGACAGCGGGCGCCAGGCTTCAACAACGGGCCGACCGGCCCGGCGGCCAAGCAGCAGTGGGCCGCTCCCGTCACGTGGGTCGAGCAGGAGGGGCGGGAGGCTGCCGTCGCCCTGCCGCCGGTGCCGGGGCTGGCCGCCGAAGGGTTCTGCGCACTCGTCGCCGGTGGCTCCGTGGTGCTGCTCGAGGTCCTCGAGCGGCCGGTCTTCGTAGCCATGGCCCTGCTCGCGCTCGTGGTCGCTCTGGTCGCGCTCGCGAGGTCGACCCGATGGCGTGGCGGCGACGCACGGCAACCGGACCGGGAGCGGCGCACCGGGCAGATCCTCGTCGACGGTGCGGCCGTCGCCGTCGGCCTCCGGGGCCAGCTGCTGCCGGCGAGCCTGGCGCTGCTCGTCACGGGAGTGGCCGCCTCGTACGCGCGGCAGTGGTCCGTCAGGCCCGGCGCCGATGCCGGCATCACCGAGGTCAACGGCAGTCGCAACGCGTGGGTCACCGTGCCGGCATCGACCGGGGCGTGGCTCGTCCTCTTCGTCGTCCAGGCAGTGGTGGTGACGGTCGTGCTCGACCTGCTGGCGCAGCGGGCGCGGGCCGTCCAGCCGTCCGTGACGGCCGCCCTCCGTCGGCTCGTGGAACGTCCCGCCCCCGCGGTCACCTACCTGCTCGGCGCGGGCGCCGTCACCGTCCTGTTCAGCAGCTTCTGGCTGGCTCCCGTCGGCCTCGTGCTGCTGTCGCTGTGGTGCGTGTCGTTCGCCGCCAGCAGCATCGAAGGACTCGGTCCGCGAGCGGCGTTCGCCCGCAGTGCCGCCCTGACCCGGACGCGGCGGCTCAAGTCGACGATGCTGGCGCTCGTGCTGCTCTACTCGGCGACGCTCTGCGGGCCGGTCGTCGGGGGGCTGCTGCTCCTCGCCACGGGTTGGCCGGTCGCGCTGTGCAACGTCGTGGCCGCCGCCTGCACCGCCCTCCTCGTGCCGGTGCCGACCATCGGGATCGGCCTGCTCTTCTTCGACCTCCGCCGCGAGCACTGTGCCGCCGAGATGACAGCGGTGCGTGGTTAGGTGGAGCCATGCGCGTGACTCATCTCGGACATGCCTGTCTCCTCGTCGAGATCGCAGACCGGCGCCTCCTGATCGACCCGGGCAGCTTCTCCACGGGGTTCGAGCAGCTCACCGACCTCGACGCGATCCTCGTGACGCACAACCACGCCGACCACTTCGACCCCGAACGGGCGGCGGCCCTCGTCCGAGCCAACCCGTCGGCCACCGTCCACACCGACCCGCTGACGGCCGAGAAGCTCCGCGTCGAGGGTCTCGCGGTCGTCCCCTCGAGGCAGGGCGAGGACTTCGCCGTCGGTGACGTGCGGGTGACGCCGGTGGGGGAGCTGCACGCGTTCAACCACCCCGACATGCCCCGCATCCCCAACGTCGGTGTGGTGCTGCGCGCCGACGGCGAGCCGTCCTTGTTCCACCCGGGTGACGCCTACGACGGCGAGCCCGGCGACGTCGACGTGCTCGCCCACCCGCTCAACGCCCCGTGGGCGGCGAGCCGCGACTCGATCGCCTTTGTCGGTCGCATCGCGCCGAAGGTGTTCATTCCCATCCACGATGCGCTGCTCAGCGACGTCGGGCACCGGATGTACTCCGGCCACATCGAGCAGTTCGCCGGGGTCGACGGTCTCACCTACACCCCGCTGCGCGACGCCGAGTCGGCGACGTTCTGACGGCACGCTCCCGCCAGCCCATGGATGACACGTCGGATCTGCCTGCGCCGCAAGGCAGCCGGAGCGAAGGCCCAGCCATCGCCATGCGCGGCCTCGGCAAGCGGTTCGGTGACGTCGTCGCGGTCAAGGGCATCGACCTCGACGTTCCCCGTGGGTCGTTCTTCGGGCTGGTCGGACCCAACGGTGCGGGCAAGACGACGACGCTGTCCATGGTGACCGGGCTCCTGCGGCCCGACGCGGGAGAGGCGTTCGTGCTGGGGTACGACGTGTGGGCCGACCCCGTCGCCGCCAAGCGCCTGCTCGGCGTGCTGCCCGACGGGCTGAGGCTCTTCGACCGCCTCACCGGGCTCCAGCTCATCACGTATGCCGGCCTGCTCCGCGGCCTGTCGCGTGAGCTCGCGTCGGAGCGGGCGGCCGAGCTCGTCGTGGCCCTGGGGCTGGCCGACGCGCAGGGCAAGCTCGTCGTCGACTACTCGGCCGGCATGACCAAGAAGGTCACGCTCGCCTCGGCGCTCGTCCACGGCCCGCGCGTGCTGGTCCTCGACGAGCCGTTCGAGGCCGTCGACCCGATCTCGGCGGCCACGATCCGCCACATCCTCTCCGGCTACGTCGAGTCCGGCGGCACGGTCGTGCTCTCCAGCCACGTCATGGACCTCGTCGAGCGCACCTGCACGCACGTCGCGGTCATCTCCGAGGGCGTCGTGCTCGCAGCAGGTGGGCTCGACGACGTCCGCGGGGCCCAGTCGCTGGAGGAGAGGTTCGTCGACCTCGTCGGCGGCTCGACCGAGGTGGTGGGGCTGTCGTGGTTGCGCACCTCGTCCGACTGAAGCTGACCCTGCTGCGCAACATCTTCCGTCGCAGCCGCACGCAGGCCATCGGTGCCGTCGTGGGCATCGTCTACTTCTCCGTCCTCGTCGCGGGTCTCGCGCTGATCCTCGCCTCGTTCCGCAGCTCGCTCGACGCGGCGCAGGTGGTGGTCCCGCTCGCCGGGGCGGCCGGCACCGTCCTCTGGACGGTCCTGCCGCTGTTCTCCTTCGGCTCCGACCCAACCCTCGACCCCGGCCGGTTCGCCACCTTCGCCGTTCCCCAGAGCGACCTCGCCGTGGGGCTGGTCCTCGCGGCCCTGGTGAGCCTGCCGTCGATCGCCTCGATGGTGCTGTCGGTGGGAGTCGTCGTCGCCTGGTCGCAGACGGCGGCGTCCACGCTCGTGGCCGTGGCGTCGACGGCAGTCGGGCTCCTCACTGCGATCACGACGAGCCGATGGGTCTGCGCGTCGCTCACCAACGCCCTGTCGAGCCGTCGGGGCCGCGACGTCGTGGCCGTGCTCGGTCTCGTCCTCTTCGCACTCGTCGCGCCCGCGACCGCGATCCTGGCCAACCTCGGCGGCGGCGTCGGGCCGGCTGCCCGTTCAGCAGCGAGCGTCGTCGCCTGGTCACCGCTCGGGTGGGCGTGGGCCGCGCCGGGTGACGTCGCGGCAGGTAGGCCTCTCCTGGGCGGCGTCCGACTTGCCCTGGCCACAGGGCTGCTCGCCCTCGTCTTCGTCCTCTGGTCGCGCGTGCTGCGGGTGCAGGTGGAGAACCCCCGAGCCGTGTCGCGATCCGACTCCGTCGCCGCCGCCGGAGACGACATCGGGCTGCTCGCCCGCCTGCCCGGCACCCCATCGGGCGCCGTCGCCGCGAGGGTCCTCACCTACTGGAGACGCGACCCGCGCTACCAGACCAGCATGGCGATGACGCCCGTGCTGCCACTGGCGCTGCTCATCCCCGTCTTCACGAGCGACCTGACGTGGCCGCCGCTGCTCATGGGCCCGCTCCTCGCCTTCCTCATCGGGTGGAGCGGCCACAACGCCGTGTCCTACGACTCCGACGCGCTGTGGCTGCACGTGGTGGCCGGCACGACCGGCACCGACGACCGTCGCGGGCGGGCCCTCCCCGACCTGCTGCTCGCCCTGGCCCTCGTGCCGCCCTACACCGTCGTCGGGGTCGGTGTGAGCGGCTACTGGGGGCTTGCGCCGGCCGCGTTCGGGGTCTCGGCGGCTCTGCTGGGTGCCGGTCTCGGGGTCTCCAGCGTGATGAGCGTCGTGCTGCCCTATCCGGTGCCCGAGCCCGGGGCGAGCCCGTTCGGCACCCCGCCGGGCGCTGCCGGCATCGCGGTCGCGGCCCAGTCCGTCGCCAGCGTCGCCACGCTGGTCATGTCGTCCCCAGCGCTGGCCCTCGCGTGGGCCGCATGGTCAGGCGTGGCCGGAGTCGCCTGGGGTGCGGCCCTGGTCGG
Source organism: Terrabacter sp. 28 (assembly GCA_000955875.1). GTDB lineage: Bacteria > Actinomycetota > Actinomycetes > Actinomycetales > Dermatophilaceae > Terrabacter. The sequence goes on along the minus strand of JYOE01000026.1, from coordinate 171,104 downwards.
CGCCGGCGTCGGGGCTGCGGCCGCCGTCCTGGGCGCCAGTACGGGGGCCCGGATCTACGACCGGCGGGCGCCGGAGCTGCTGTCCTCGCTGCGTCACGCCTGAATCCGGCCCGCAACCGTGGGCCAGCGTGCGCGTCCGCGCACCGAATGTCCGAATTGTTCACTCGCACAACCGATCCGGCGCTGATCAGGCGAAGCAATTTTCTTGTTTTGCATCGTCTGTGATGTGACTGGGAGCACACTGCAGAGCAGACAACAACAAGGGAGGAACCGGGGGACAGAGGGGCCTTGGGCTCCCTGGGGGAACGAGTCGCGGGGGCGACGCCCAGACCGTGAGCAGCCGTGGGGGAGACACGTGCGCGCGGACGATGGGTCATGCCATGCCGTACCTCCAGGAACAGCCCGGGGCGTCATGCGTCGACGGTCCGACAGTGCCTGGCACTGTCGATCGCCACACGTGACGCTGTGCCCTGCATGCCTCCCGTCGAGGGTCCTCGGTGGCGCACCATGCGCCACGCGGACCGGGGGAGTCGCCGACCCAGGTCGGCCACGCCCCAGGGGTGACCGGACGACGCCGTCCGGGCGACATGGGCGGGGAGGGCCGATGAGCGCAGTGGCGAGCGATGCGATCGACATGCAGGAATTGATCGCAGTGCAGCTCTTGGGTGGCGTGAGCGTGCGCGTCGACGACCGCGAGATGGGCCCCCGGGACATCGGCGGCACGAAGGTCCGACACCTGCTCCTCGCGCTGCTCTTCGCGGACGGCATGCCTGTCGCGAAGGACGAGCTCATCTCGATGCTGTGGCCCGGCGAGCGCGGATCTGCCTGTGGCGCAACGCTGGAGACCTACATCTGCCAGCTGCGGAAGCGCCTGCGTCCTACTGGCGCCCCGAGGTGGAGTCCCATCGAGACCGGGTCGGGGTGCTACCGCCTGGACGCCGACATCGTCGACCTCGACCTGCACCGTCACCGTCGGGTGGTCGAGCGCGCCCTGTCCCAGGTGGACACCGAGGCGGCGCTCGTCCAGCTCCGGCCGTCCCTCGCGCAGCTCGTCCGCCCGTTCCTCCCGGGAGAGGGTGACGCTGCGTGGCTCGAGGACGCGCGGTGGCGACACGGTAGCCAGGTGCGAGCGTGGCTGGTCGCCGCGGCCGAGAAGGTCGTCGACGTCGCGCCCGGTGATGCAGCCACGTGGGCGCGCGCCGCGATCGACCTCGACCCGCTCGACGAGAGCGCGTGGTGGGTGCTGCTGCGCAGCTCAGAGGTGCAGGGACGTCACGCCGACGGCCTGCGCTCCTACGAGCAGTGTCGCCGCCACCTCGCCGCCGAGCTCGGCTGCCAGCCCGGCCCGCGGCTGCAGGAGATCTACACGCGGCTGCTGGGCGGACCGTCCGAGTCGGCCCCTGACCTGGCCCTGCTCATCGAGTCGGTCATCTGCCTCTACGTCACCATCACCGGTGAACCCGCCTCCGCCGTCGCCGGTGTGCCGGTGCCCGCCGGTGGCGGGCCGTCCGTCGAGGACGCCCGGCGCACCATCGACGCCCTGCTGCGGGGGCTGTCCTGCTCCGACGCCGTGACGACGCGAAGCGCTGCGCGCGTCCGGCACCTCACCCGTGGACGCCGACCGGCGCCTTCTGTCACCAACTCACAACTTCACCCAGCAGTTCTCACGAGATAGGGATGCCATGAACTGGATCACTGGCAGGTCGCCCGGAGCGCCGAAGACGCGGTCCCTCTGGGGTGTGCGTCGACATGGGGGCACAGCGTGGCATCCGACGAAGGCCAAGCGCTTCCGGCGCGTGGCCGCAGGAACGGCGATCGCCATTCCCGTCGCGATGCTCTTCCCGTCGGCCGCGCTGATGGCGCAGGCCGCTGTAGCACCCGTCGGCGAGGGCTTCACGGTGTCGCCGTCCGACCTGGCGTACATCCTCAAGCAGATCAAGATCGCCGAGAGGCATGCGGCAACGCTGTCACCCGCGCACCCGTGCGACACCCTCATCGGCACAGGGCCCGATCAGATTGCCAGTCCGCTGGTTTCGTTCGGTCTGCGCACTGTCGACGGCTCGTGCAACAACCTGCAGCCGGGCCAGGAGACGTTCGGGGCCGCGGACCAGAAGTTCCCGCGCCTCGCCACGCCGGTGTTCAAGGCAGCGGAGAACTCACCTGCCGGCTTCGGCCCGACGACTCCGTCGACGTATGCGCAGAAGAAGGGGAACGTCTTCGACTCCGAGCCCCGTGTGGTCAGCAACCTGATCGTGGACCAGACCTCGACCAACCCGGCAGCCATCGCCGCGGCCGGCAACCCGGTTCGGACGCAGGGTTCCACGGGTGTCGTCCCGTGCACGACCGACCCGGATCCGCTGGCCACGCCTCCCGTGATCGGCGTGCCCGCGGACTGCGTGCCGTCGCACACCACCTTGTTCATCCCGAACGTCACGACGGACGTCGGGCTGTCCCCGCCCTACAACTCGATGTTCACGCTGTTCGGTCAGTTCTTCGACCACGGCGTCGACCAGACGGTCAAGGGCGGTGGCACGGTCTTCGTCCCGCTCCGCGCGGACGACCCGCTGCGGACCCTCGGCCCGGACGGCAAGCCCACGAGCGGTGACGAGGTGCCCGCCAGCCAGGCCTTCATGGTGATGACCCGCGCCCAGAACCAGCCCGGACAAGACGGCGTCCTGGGAGACAACCCCGCCACGCCTGTCGACGAGAGCCTCGACGACGTCCAGGACGCGAACAACACGGACTCGCCCTGGGTCGACCAGAGCCAGACCTACACCTCGCACGCCTCGCACCAGGTGTTCCTGCGTGAGTACGCCAACAACGCCAACGGCAGGCCGGTCTCGACGGGCAAGCTGCTCGGCGGCCCCGCCGGACCCACCGCAGGTGGCATGGCGACCTGGGCCACGACCAAGGCCCAGGCCTCGGCGCTGCTGGGAATCAAGCTGCTGGACAAGGACGTCCTGAACGTCCCCATGCTGGCTGCGGACCCCTACGGCAAGTTCATCCCCGGCCCGGCGCGTGGACTCCCGCAGTTCGTGACGTCCACCGGCCTGGTGGAGGCGAACCGCGCCGACAACGGCGGCACCGGCACGCTGGTCCCGGCGAACGTGCGGTACTTCGACACCCCGTTCCTGACGGACATCGCGCACAACGCCGACCCGTCCCCGCAGGACACCGACCGCAACCCGGCGACGCCGCCGGTGGCGCCGACACCGGACCCCGACACGACTGCTTCGGCTGACTTCGCGAGCCAGGCACCCGGAACCTACGACGACGAGATGCTCAACGCGCACTTCATCGCCGGTGACGGCCGCGTCAACGAGAACATCGGTCTGACCGCGATCCACCAGATCTTCCACTCGGAGCACGACCGGCTCGTCGGCGACGACACCAACCCCGCAGTCGGGAGCATCAAGAACGTCCTCCTGAACGACACCACGCCCAGCGGTGTGGCTGCTCTGGCCGAGTGGAGACTGGCCGCAGGCGCCAACGGCTGGAACGGTGAGCGCCTCTTCCAGGCCGCGCGGTTCATCACCGAGATGGAGTACCAGCACCTCGTGTTCGAGGAGTTCGCGCGCAAGGTCCAGCCCGCGATCAACCCCTTCCAGCCGTTCGCCTTCACCCAGACCGAGCTGAACCCGGCCGTCAAGGCCGAGTTCGCCCACGCGGTGTACCGCTTCGGCCACTCCATGCTGACCGACACGATCTCTCGCCGGAACGAGGACGGCGTCGGCCCCGATGGCGTCTTCGGCACCTCCGACGACACCAAGGGCAGCCAGAACGACATCTCGCTGCTCGACGGCTTCCTCAACCCGCCGGAGTACACGAACGGCGGTCCCGCGGGCCCGCTGACCTCGGAAGAGGCCGCCGGCAGCATCATCATGGGGATGTCGGACCAGGTGGGCAACGAGCTCGACGAGTTCGTCACGGAGACGCTCCGCAACAACCTGTTGGGACTTCCTCTCGACCTGGCCACCATCAACATGGCCCGGGCGCGTTCCGAGGGGATCCCGCGGCTGAATGTCCTGCGCCGAGAGATCTTCAACTCGACGAACGACGGCCAGCTGCAGCCCTACGTGAACTGGGTCGACTTCGGCGAGAACCTGAAGCACCCGGAGTCGCTCGTGAACTTCGTGGCGGCCTACGGCCTGCACCCGACGATCACGGCCGCCACGACCGTCGTGGCCAAGCGGGAGGCTGCACGCCTCATCGTCAGCCCCAACACGGGGGAGGTCCCACCGGCTGACGCCGCCGCGTTCATGACGAGCACGGGCGCCTGGGCCAACGCCGGCACGAGCTCGATCACCGGCCTGGACAACGTCGACCTCTGGGTCGGCGGCCTGGCCGAGCGGACCAACCTCTTCGGTGGACTGCTGGGCAGCACGTTCAACTACGTGTTCGAGAAGCAGCTGACCGACCTGCAGAACGGTGACCGCCTCTACTACCTGGCACGCACGCCGGGTATGAACCTCCGGGCGCAGCTCGAAGGGAACTCCTTCGCCGAGCTGATCATGCGCAACACCAACGCGCACAGCCTGAAGGCCGACGCGTTCGCCACTGCGGACTGCAAGTTCGAGCTCAAGAACCTCGCGGGCACCGCCGCCGGCTTCGCAGCCTCCGGTGGAACCGTGGCGGACGACCCGAGCTCGGACTGCAGCGAGACGGACCTGCTGATCCGCATGCCTGACGGCACGATCAAGTACCGCGCCCGGAACACCGTCGACCCGGCCGGTATCAACGGCCAGAGCGTCTACAACGGCACGGCCGGCGTCGACCGCGTCTACGGCGGCAACGACAACGACACGTTCTGGGGCGGTGCCGGCAACGACATCATCGAGGGCGGTGACGGAGCCGACATCGCGTTGGGTGGTGAAGGCAACGACATCATCACCGACCTCGCGGGTGACGACGTGCCAAAGGGCGGTCCGGGCAACGACGCCATCGACGCCGGCCCCGGTCTGGACATCGTCATGGGCGGCGACGGCAACGACTTCACCAACGGCGGCGCCAACATCAACGAGACGTTCGCCGGATCCGGTGACGACTTCGTGATCGCCGGTCAGGGTGAGGACGCCGTGTTCGGTGACAGTGGGGACGACTGGCAAGAGGGCGGCGACCAGCCCGACCTCCTGCAGGGAGACAGCGGAAACCTGTTCTTCCTGGATGACTCCCAGAAGCCTGGGCACGATGTCCTCATCGGTCAGGGCGGCGACGACGACTACGACATGGAGGGCGGCGACGACATCGGTGTCGCCGGGCCCGGCATCGAGAAGGTCGCCGGAGCCTCCGGCTACGACTGGGAGATCGGTCAGAGCGACCCGCAGCCGCAGGACGCTGACCTGGCTCTGCCGATCCTGCCGCTGGACATCCTGCAGGTCGGCGTCCGCGACAAGTTCAACGAGGTCGAAGCCCTCTCCGGCGCCAACCTCGACGACAAGCTGCGCGGCGACGACATCGTTCCCAGCCAGCGCGGTGGGGGCGGCTTCATCGGCTGTGACGTGCTGGACCAGAACGGCGTCAACCGCGTTGCCGGCCTGAACCGGCTGTTGCCGGCCCTGGCGACTCCGCTCGCCGGCGTCATCGCGGCATCGGCCTCCAAGGACTGCCCGGTCCTCAGCGGCACGAACGTCTGGGGCGACGGCAACATCCTCCTCGGAGGTGCCGGCAACGACACCATCGAGGGACGTGGCGCCGACGACATCATCGACGGCGACAAGGCCCTCTCGGTGCGCATCAGCGTCCGCACCTCCGCGGGTGCCGAGCTCGGTTCCACCGACCTCATGGAGAACACCGCCAAGTCCGGCACCTTCGGTGCGGGCACGACCGGGATGACCCTCCAGCAGGCGGTCTTCGCCGGACTCGTCGACCCAGGCAACCTGGTCACCGTGCGCGAGGTCACCGCGGGCACGGCCGCGCCGGACTGCTCGGCCACGACGCCGGCTCCGACGGCCACCTCGGTCAACTGTGACACTGCAGTCTTCAGCGGTCCGCTGTCGAACTACAGCATCACCTCCGTCGCCGCCTCCGGCACGACGCTCGCGAGCATCCGGGTCACCCAGACCGGTGCGGACGTCGTCGGGCAGAAGGTCAGCGACGGTGTCGACACCCTGCGCAACATCGAGCTGCTGAAGTTCTCGGACCAGACGGTGCCGCTCACGGTCCCGAACGCTCCGACGAACGTCTCGGCGACGGCCAGCGCAGGTGCCACCACCACCGGCACCGCGACGGTCAACTGGACGGCTCCGGCCGCTACCGCCTCGCCGATCACCAGCTTCACCGTGGTCGTGCGCGACGGCGCCACCGTGGTCCAGACCATCACCGGCATCCCCGCGACGGCGACGAGCCGCACGGTCACCGGACTGGTCAACGGCACCACCGTCACCCTGTCGGTGAGCGCGGTCACCGCGCTCGGCAACGGTCCCGAGGGCACCTCGAACGCGGTCACCCCGCGGGGTCTCCCGGGGGCACCCACGGGTGTCGTGGCCACCGCCGGCAACGCGCAGGCGACGGTCAACTGGGTCGCACCGGCGAGTGACGGCGGCTCGGCGATCACGGGCTACACGGTCGTCGTCCGCCGAGGCACCACCCTGGTGAGCACGAACACGGTCGCCGCAAACCTGCGGACCTTCACGGCCACCGGGCTCACCAACGGGTCGACGCACACGTTCACGGTCAACGCGGTGAACGCGTTCGGTCCCTCGACAGCGGTGACCTCGAACACGGTCACCCCGATCGGTGGCGTGCCCGGTGCACCTCGGACCGTGACCGCCACGGCCACCTCCGGTGCGACGACAACCGGGGCGGCGACGATCAGCTGGCTGGCTCCGCTTCCCAACGGAAGCGCCCCGATCACGAGCTACACAGTCGTGATCAGGGTCGGAGCCAACGTGGTGCGCACGGTCACGGGCATCGCTCCCACGGCCACGAGCAGCACGCAGACCGGGCTGTCGAACGGCACGACCTACACGCTGTCGGTCAACGCGGTCAACGCGGCTGGTTCGGGTGCGCAGGTCGCAGCGCCCGCCGTCACCCCGCGCGGGCTGCCCGGCACGCCGACCGGCGTCACCGCCACTCCGGGACCGAACGTGGTCACGGTGCGGTGGGTCGCTCCCAGCAACGGAGGCTCCGCCATCCTGCGCTACGAGATCGTGATCACGCGCAACAACGGCACGGTCAACGTCGGCACCGTCACGGCTGCTCCGACTGCCACGTCGTTCGCCGTCACGGGGATCTCGAACGGGCTGCTGTACACCTTCCGCGTCCGGGCGGTCAACGCCCTCGGCACGGGCGCTCTGTCGGCGGCGGTCTCGGCGACACCGCGAACGGTGCCCGGTGCCCCGGTCATCGGGACCGCCGCCTCCGGCGTTGCAGGTGGGGCCATAACGGCCACCGCGAACTGGACGGCTCCGGCCTCCACGGGCGGTTCGCCGATCACCGGCTACCGGGTGTCCGCGCTCCGCATGTCGGCAGCCGGTGCCGTGCTCGCCACCACGGTGGTCAACGTCGGGCCGACGGTCCGCACCGTGTCGCCGACCCTGGTCGCCGGCAACTACCGGTTCAGCGTCCAGGCGGTCAACGTGGCCGGCACGAGCGCCTCGTCCGCGAGGTCCAACCTCGTGACGGCGCGGTGAGCCGGGTGGGGGCGCTGCATCGGTAGCGCCCCCTCCCGACCGGACCAATCCAGGGAGGTGCCCCGGGTCCTCGGACCCGGGGCACCTCCGTCGTGTCCGTCCGCCGGCCCTGCTTCCGTATGCCGTGTGCTGCGGCCGGAGCGGCCGCGCCGGTCAGGCTGGCCTGCTGGACCGGACGGTCGAGCTGTCGATGAGCAGGGCGTCGCCGTCGCGCACCAGGGTGTATGAGGTGACCTCCTCGACGCGTCGGCCGTCGTCGAAGTCGTAGCGCACCGTGGCGGTGACGGAGTCGGGGGCGGTGCCTCTCACCTGGCGGGTGCTCACCTTGTCGATCGACTTCCAGAAGGCGTCGTAGGTGTCGCGGTCGGTCGCCGTGGTCTCCTGGTAGCGGGGGGAGAGCCGTTCCCAGCCGGCGTCGCGGTTGTCGGGGAGCAGCGCGTAGTAGTCGCGAACCGCACGCTCGAGGTCCTGCGCGCTGACCGGCGCCGGCGCGGCGGTGCTACTCGTCGTCGGGCGTGGCGCCGATGTCGTGGAGGTGGCCGCCTTGCTCGTCGGGGGTGAGCTCGTGCGCGACGGCGAGGGCTTCGACGTGGTGGGCGAGCTGGACGCCGGCGGCGCGGCGGTGCCGGCAGGCGCTCCTGTGTTGCGCGAGGCCAGGAAGGCGATGGCCCCGGCCGCCAGCACGAGGAGGACGAGCGCGGCCGGTAGCCATGACCGGGAGCGTCGGGTGCTGGCCGGGCCACCCGTCGAGGCCTCCCGCGCTGCCATGGGCCGCGCGGGCGGTGGCGACGCCACGGCTGGAGGCGGTGCTGCCGGGTCGGGAACCGGGGCTGCGGTCGACCGGGGCGTCTGGGCGGGGGGAGCGACGGGCAGGACCTGGGTGCGGGCGGGCGCCGCATCGAACGCGACGGTGCGCCCGGCGGCCACGTCGGCCAGGGAGCGCGCCACCTCGCTCATCGAGGGCCGCGCCGCCGGATCTGCGTCGAGCATCCGCGCCAGCACGGGCGACAGGGCGCTCGCCCGAGGCTCCGAGACCTTGCCGGAGGCGACCCGGTGCAGCAAGGCCATGGCGTTCTCGCCCTGCCCGAAGGGCGGTGTGCCCTCGAGGGCCGCGAAGAGCGTCGACCCGAGGGAGAACACGTCGGAGGCAGGGCTCGAGGCGGTTCCTCGGGCGACCTCGGGCGCCAGGTAGGCGGGGGTCCCGGTCACCAGTCCCGTCGATGTCAGCGAGGCGTCACCGAGGGCGTGGGAGATGCCGAAGTCGGTGATGCGCGCCGTGCCGTCGTCGCCGACGAGGATGTTGCCGGGCTTGACGTCCCGGTGCACGATGCCGGCGTCGTGGGCTGCGGCGAGCCCGGCCGCCACCTCGCTGCCGAGGCGAGCCACCTCGCCGACGGGGAGCGTGCCGGCCTCGGCCAGCACGTCCTGGAGGCTGCGCGAGGGCAGGAACTGCATGACGAGGCACGGCCTGCCCTCGTGGTCGACCACGTCGAAGACCGGGACCGCGTTGGGGTGCTGGAGGCGTGCGGTGATGCGCGCCTCGCGCATGGCCCGTTCCCTCGCCGTGTCGGCCTCGGCCTCGGGCAGGCCGACAGGTGAGTGCAGCAGCTTGACGGCGACGGTGCGCCCCAACCGTTCGTCGCGTCCGCGCCAGACGTGTCCCATGCCGCCGGCGCCGATGCGCTCCAGCAGTCGGTAGCGTCCGGCGATGAGGAGGTCAGGCTGCTCCGTCACGTCGCCATCCTGCCAGTTCGGGTCTCGTGGTCGGTCGGGCCGGTGGGCGTCGTCGGGCTCCGAGCTCGTGCGACGGACGCCACGAGCGTAGTCTTACAGCATGTAGTAGTGGTCCCTGGACAGGAGCAGCTCACTCGATCCCTCGTCCAGGAGGTCCAGATGACCAGTCAGCTGCTCGCCACACCACAGCCGGTGCCCGCCGGCGCGATCGTCCAGTGGGGGTGGCTGACCATCACCGTCGCCAACCTGCTCGTCGTCCTCGGTATGATCGTCGTCTTCGCGCTCGCACTCGTGCTGCCCTTCCCATCAGCGCACGAGGACGACGAGCCATGAACGGGCCGGCCACGACGCCCGGACCGACGAGCCGCGGCAGCTGGACCGAGGCACTGACTCGTTGGGTGGAGGGGCTGGTGCCTCGCGGACAGTGGCTTCCCGACCGTCAGCCCGTCTATGTCGCCTCGTGGATCTACGTCTTCGGAGTGGCCTGCCTCGCCAGCCTCGTCGTCATCATCGCGTCGGGGCTCGTGCTCACCCTCGGTGGGGTCACCTGGTGGCACGCCAGCACGTTCGGCCACTTCGTCAACTCGGTACACCTCTGGAGCGTCGAGCTCTTCTTCGCCACGATGGTGATCCACCTCTGGGGCAAGTTCTTCATGGCCTCGTGGCGCGGCAACCGTGGACTGACTTGGGCGACAGGGGCGCTCGCCTTCTTCGGCTCGTTGGGCACCGCCTTCACCGGCTACCTGATCCAGACGAACTTCGACTCCCAGTGGATCTCGACCCAGGCCAAGGACGGTCTCAACGCGGCGGCGATCGGTGCCTGGTTCAACGTCATGGACCTCGGCCAGATGGTGCTGTGGCACGTCTCGCTCCTGCCGCTCGTCGTCGGGTTCATCGTGGCGGTCCACCTGCTGCTCGTGCGGCGGCGCGGCGTCGCCCCGCCGATCGGAGCCGTCGACCCGTCGTCCGAGCCGTCTTCTCCTGTAGCCGCACCAGCGTCGACGAGGAGCCGGAGATGAGCGTCCGCAACGGTGGCTGGGGCCCGACGCCCGACCCCCACGCCTTCCCGACCCGCCGGTACGACCTCGTGCGGGAGTTCGTCGTCGCGCTCGTCGTCATGACGGTGCTGTCGGTCGTCGCAGCACTCGTCTTCTCCTCACCGGACGAGCCTGCGATCTCCTTGCAGCAGTGGGCGCGTCAAGCCCCGGCCGACGTCGTGGCGACGGCCGCCGGCGAGCTGGCAGGCACGACGACGACCGGGGGCTACGGCCCGCCGTACAACGCCGGGTCAGAAGGGCAGGTCCTCGGTCCGCTGTCGTTGCAGAAGCTGCCCGGCGTCACCGAGCCGGTCGACGCCGCAAAGGATCTCGTCCTCGACCCGGTGCGCACGGCGACAGGGGACGCCGCGGTGACGGCGGCGCTCGGAGCGTGGGACGGCGCGACCCCCGACCGGCAGCAGGCCTGGGCGAGCGCGTACTCCGATGCGCTCGGGCAAGCGCCGGAGGGCGACCCCGCGAAGGTGGCGACCGGCGACTACGGTCCGGTGCCGGTCATCGCCGCCGAGGAGGAGAAGCTCGCCGAGAGCGGTGCCCTCGAGGGACTGCTCACCTCACGGACGAGCTTCTTCGGGGTGGACAGCACGAGGGCCCTGCTGCTGCTCGCCGACGGGACGTACCTCGAGGACGCGGCCCGGGCGCAGAACCTCGGCGGTGACCAGTGGGGCATCATGAACGAGACCGGCAACTACCCTGGCCAGCCGTGGCTCTGGCTCTACTCGTTCTGGTACCAGGTGCCGCCCTTCGCCACCTCCGAGAACGCGGACGTGCAGGTCTGGGCCCTGATGATCCTGCTCAGCATCGGGTTCGTCTGCATCCCGTGGATCCCGGGCCTGCGCACCCTGCCCCGGCACCTCGGGGTGCACCGGTTGGTGTGGCGCGGGCAGCGGTGACCGTTCGGCGCCGCCCCGTCGTGGGGCGGCGCCCCTCGGTCAGGCCAGGTCGACCGCGAGGTGCGCGGCCCCGATGATCCCGGCCTGGTTGCGCAGCTGGGCCGGGACGATCGGGCAGCGGGTCTTCAGCTTCGGGATGAACTCGTCTCCGTCCTTGCTGATGCCGCCGCCGACGACGATGAGGTCGGGGGAGAAGAGCTTCTCGATCGTGTCGTAGTAGACCTGCAGCCGCTCGACGTACTCGTCCCAGGAGAGGCCCTCGATGTCCTTGCGCGACGAGGCTGCCCGGTCCTCGGCGTCGTAGCCGTCGATCTCGAGGTGGCCGAGCTCGGAGTTCGGCACGAGGCGTCCGTCGTGGATGAGCGCGGAGCCGATGCCGGTTCCGAGGGTGGTGAGGATGACGAGGCCTTTCACGCCCTTGGCGGCGCCGTAGTACATCTCGGCGAGGCCTGCGGCGTCGGCGTCGTTGAGGACGGTGACGGCTCGGCCGGTGTGCTCCTGGATGAGCGCCTCGGCGTCGGTGTCGATCCACGTGGGGTCGATGTTGGCGGCCGAGAGCACGGTGCCGCGGATGACGACGGCGGGGATGGTGACGCCGATGGGGGAGTCGCCCGTGACGTCGGCGAAGTGGTCGACGATCTCGTCGACGACCTCGGCCACGGCGTCGGGAGTGGCCGGCTGCGGGGTGTCGATGCGCAGCCGCTTGCCGGCGAGCTCGCCCTTCTTGAGGTCGACGGGTGCGCCTTTGATGCCGCTGCCGCCGATGTCGATGCCGAGGGGCGTGCCCTTCTTGGCCATGGTCCCTGCTTCCTTGTCGAGGACGTCGTGGTCGTTGAGGTTCGTTTGAGGTTCGTTTGAGGGTCGTCGAGGTGGTGGGTGGCGCACCCGCGCCTACGGCTGGGCGCCGTCGGCGAGGGTGAGGATCTCGTTGCCGTCCTCGGTGATGAGGATGGTGTGCTCGAACTGTGCCGAACGGGAGCCGTCGCGCGTGACGACCGTCCATTTGTCGTCCCACATGTCCCACTCGTGGGTGCCGAGGTTGAGCATCGGCTCGATGGTGAACGTCATGCCCGGCTCGATGACGGTGTCGTAGTGGGGCGCTGCGTCGTAGTGCGGGACGATGAGGCCCGAGTGGAACTCGAGGCCGATGCCGTGGCCGGTGAAGTCGCGCACGACCCCGTAGCCGAAACGCTTGGCGTAGCTCTCGATGACGCGACCGATGACGTTGAGCTGGCGGCCCGGGCGAGCGGCCCGGATGCCTCGCATCATCGCCTCGTGGGTGCGCTCGACGAGCAGGCGCGACTCCTCGTCGACGTCGCCCACGAGGTAGGTGGCGTCGGTGTCGCCGTGCACCCCGTCGATGTATGCCGTCACGTCGATGTTGACGATGTCGCCGTCGTCGAGGGGGCGTGAGTCGGGGATGCCGTGGCAGATGACCTCGTTGACGCTCGTGCACACCGACTTCGGGAACGCCTTGTAGCCGAGCGGGGACGGGTAGGCGCCGTGGTCGAGCATGTATGCGTGGGCGATGGCGTCGAGCTCGTCGGTCGTCACGCCGGGGGCGATCGCCCTGGACGCCTCGACCATCGCGTTCGCGGCGATGCGTCCGGCCACCCTCATCTTCTCCACGAGCTCGGCGTCCTTGACGTGCACGTCGCCGTCCTCGCGCGGGTTGACCACGTCGACGTAGTGCGGGCGCGCGATCGATGCCGGCACTGCCCGGCGCGGACTGACGGCGTGCGGGGACACCCGCGGGTGGAGCAACGGCATACGGTGGAGTCTAGGTCGTTCGCGGACGGCGTCCACGACGGGCGCCCACGAGACGGACCCGGTTCGACCACTCGTCCGGCCACCCCTCCGCGACGAGATCCTCGAGGAGAAGGAGTGCGCACGTGAGCTTCTGGTACAACGTCGACACCGGCCAGGTCGAGACCGACGAGAACCGCAGCCGCGGCGAGCAGGTGCTCGGCCCGTACGCGTCCGAGGCCGAGGCGCGCGCCGCCCTCGACACGGCTCACAAGAAGACCGAGGAGTGGGACGCCGAGGACCGCGAGTGGAACGAGCGCGGCGCCGCCGGCAAGGGCGACGGCGCCTCGTCCTGACGTCGCGTCCTGACGTCGGGTCCTGACGTCGGGTCCTGACGTCGGGTCCTGAGCAGGCTCCCGCCCGCCCGCTCACCGACCGGGCGGGCGACTCGAGCTCAGGACTCGAAGGAGTGGCTCGCGTCGGGGAAGGCGCCCGACTCGACGTCGGCGGCATACGCCCGGGCGGCGTCGAGCAGCGTGCCGCGAAGGTCGGCGTACTTCTTGACGAAGCGGGGCGCCTTGCCGCTGCGCAGGCCCGCGAAGTCGCTCCACACGAGCACCTGGGCGTCCGTGCCGCTGCCGGCGCCGATGCCGATGGTGGGGATCTCGAGCACCTCGGTCACCCGCGCCGCGACCGGCGACGGGACCATCTCGAGCACCACCGAGAAGGCGCCCGCCTCCTGGAGCGCGCGCGCCTCGTCGACCAGGGCGTCGGCCGCGTCGCCGCGCCCCTGGACGCGGTAGCCGCCGAGCTGGTGCTCGCTCTGCGGGGTGAAGCCGACGTGCGCCATGACCGGGATGCCGGCGCCCGTGAGTGCCCTGACGAGCGGGACCATCGCGGTGCCGCCCTCGAGCTTCACGGCGTGCGCGAGCCCCTCCTTCATGAGGCGCACGGCGCTGGCGAAGCCCTGTTCGACCGAGGCGCCGTAGGAGCCGAAAGGTAGGTCGGCGACGACGAGGGCACGACGGGCGGCCGAGGAGACGGCGCGCACGAGCGGGATCATCTCGTCCAGCGTGACGGGCACTGTCGTCTCGTAGCCGTAGACGTTGTTGCCGGCCGAGTCGCCGACGAGCAGCACGGGGATGCCTGCCTCGTCGAAGATCTGCGCGGCATACATGTCGTATGCGGTGAGCATCGCCCAGCGGCGTCCCTCGGCCTTCATCGCCTGCAGATGGGGGATGCGCACGCGTCGTGGGAGGGGTGCGGTCCCGCCGGGTGCGCCCGACGTGGCGGGAGGCTCGCTGCCACGGCTGCCCGAACCGTAGGGACTCTGCTCCTCGGGGGCGTCAGTGCTCATGGCCGGAGCATAACGGCGGCCCTGAGCAGCCCTTCGTGGCCCGTGGACGCTCAGCAGGGTGCCTCTGTGACAGATGTGGTCTGTATCCGAGACAGAGGCATCTTGGGAAGGGTTCGGGCGGAGTCCTTTACGAAGAATTTACGTTCTTTGCCCCGAACTGCCTTGCCGCACAACTTTTTTCGATTTCTGTCCTGCTACTGGCCACTTTGTCCTTTCTGTGTGTTGTCATACCCGAGGCGCCGGATGGACGGCGTCTGTGACCAGGAGGACAAACCTTGAACAAGCGTCAGTGGAGCGCTGTCTCGGGGCTGGCCGTGGGGGCGCTCGTCGTCACCGGCCTGACCGCCCCGATGCAGGCTCAGGCAACGCCCGTCGCGAAGGCCCCGGTCAGCGGAGACCCCGCTGCCATCCAGGCCTCGCAGCACGACAACCTGCCCAACCCCCTCGCCGAGGCCAAGTCCGCGGAGCGCCAGGACGCCGTCCGCAAGCTCCTCAAGGGCGAGGCCACGACGAAGACCATCGGTGGCAACCGCGTCATCGAGGTCAAGACGACCGCCAAGAACGGCAAGGCAGCCACGTCGCGTTACATCGACTACCCCGTGAGCCGTGAGGAGGACATCTTCACGATCCTCACGGACTTCGGCACGCAGACGAAGGACGGCTTCAGCACGGCCCCCGGGCCGGTGCACAACCAGATCGTCAGCCCCGACCGCAACTGGGACGGCAACGCGACCGACGACAACTCGACGTACTGGACCAAGGACTTCAACCGGGACCACTACCTCGACATGATGTTCGGCGACGGCGAGTCGTTCAAGGACTTCTACCTCAAGCAGTCCAACGGCCGGTTCCTCGCCAAGGGCGACGTCTCCGACTGGGTGACGGTGCCCTACAACGAGGCCCGCTACGGCGCCAAGAACAACGCCGACGGCTACTGGAACTACGTCAAGGACACCGCCGCCGCCTGGTTCGCCGACCAGAAGGCCAAGGGCAAGACCGACGCGGAGATCGCCGACTACCTCAAGCAGTTCGACAAGGTCGACCGCTACGACTACGACGGCGACGGCAACTTCAACGAGCCCGACGGCTACATCGACCACTTCCAGGCGATCCACGCCGGAGAGGGCGAGGAGGCCGGCGGCGGTGCCCAGGGCACCGACGCGATCTGGTCGCACCGCTGGTACGCCTACTCCACCGACGCCGGCAAGACCGGCCCCGAGCAGAACAAGCTCGGCGGCGTGCCGCTCGGAAACTCGGGCATCTGGATCGGCGACTACACCACCGAGCCCGAGAACGGCGGCCTCGGCGTGTTCGCCCACGAGTTCGGCCACGACCTCGGTCTGCCCGACCTCTACGACACCAACGGCGGCGACAACGGCACCGCCTTCTGGACCCTCATGAGCGGCGGCTCGTGGCTCAACCACGGCACCGACTCCATCGGCACGACGCCCGGCTACATGGGCCCGTGGGAGAAGCTCCAGCTCGGCTGGCTCGACTACAAGACGGTTCCCTACGGCACCGACATGACGGTCAAGCTCGGCCCCGCCGACAAGGCCAGCAACACCAACTACCAGGCGCTGGTCGTGCCGCTGCCCGAGCGCACCGTCTCCTCCAAGCGCAACACGCCCCACTCCGGCTCCGGTGAGTGGTGGAGCGGCTACGGCGACAACCTCAACGCCACCCTCTCGCGCACCATCGACCTGACCGGCGCGACGACGTCGGCCTCGGTCGACGCGTGGGTCCAGGGCAACCTCGAGGTGGACTACGACTACCTCTACGGTGAGGTCTCCGCCGACAACGGCGCCACCTGGACCCAGGTCGGCTCGCCCGTCAACGGTGTCTTCGCGTGGGCGCAGAAGAGCTTCGACCTGTCCGCGTACAAGGGCAAGTCGGTGCAGTTCCGCTTCCGTGTCGCCACCGACGGCGGCGTCTCCAGCGAGGCCTTCGTCGACGACGTCACGGTGAAGACCGACGGCGTCACCGGTCCGGTCGACGACGTCGAGTCGGGCGCGGGCGCCTGGAAGGCCAACGGCTTCAGCATCATCGACGGCACCTCGTCGAAGAAGGTGCAGGACGTCTACTTCGCCGAGAACCGCGTCTACAGCGGCTACGACAAGACGCTCCAGACCGGCCCGTACAACTTCGGCTGGGGCACCACGAAGCCCGACTGGGTGGAGCGTTTCCCGTACCAGAACGGCATGCTCGTCTGGTTCGCCAACGGTGAGTACGCCGACAACAACACGAAGGACCACCCCGGTGGTGGCGAGGTCCTGCCGGTCGACGCCCGTCCGGCGCCGGTCATGCTCGACGGCAACGTCCGCCTGGGCAACCGTCGTCAGCCGTTCGACGCCACCTTCGGCCAGGAGCGCACCGACGCGGTGACGTTCCACCGCAACGGCGTCCCGACCACGGTCCCGTCGCAGCCGGCGATCCCGACCTTCGACGACCGCGACCCGAACCGCTACTGGTCGGCCGCGAACCCGTGGGCGTCCACCAAGGTGGCCGGCTCGGGCACGACGATGACCGTCGCGAAGACCGCCGACGGCGGCAACGAGCTGCAGGTCATGGTCAAGTTCAAGTGACCGCAGGGTCATGACCGCGAGGGCCCCCGGGGACGAACCCCGGGGGCCCTTCGCGTCCCCGTCGGAAAGTGGGCACTCGAGTGAAGCTGGCGTCGAGTGCCCAGTTCCCGACGGGCCCCACCCGTCGAGTGCTCGGTTCCGGACGGCATACGGGAACGCACGTCCACAAAACGTGTCACGTCACATGCACGAAACAGCGATGCGGCAGGATCGACACATGAACCGTCAGGAAGAGTTCGTGCTGCGCACGATCGAAGAGCGCGACATCCGATTCGTCCGTCTCTGGTTCACCGACGTGCTCGGCACCCTGAAGTCGGTCGCCGTCGCGCCGGCCGAGCTCGAGGGGGCTTTCGCCGAGGGCATCGGCTTCGACGGTTCGGCCATCGAGGGCTTCGCGCGCGTCTACGAGGCCGACATGCTCGCCAAGCCCGACCCCTCGACCTTCCAGATCCTGCCGTGGCGCGGCGACCCTCCCGGCACGGCTCGCATGTTCTGCGACCTCCAGCTGCCCGACGGCACGCCCAGCTTCGCCGACCCGCGCCACGTGCTGCAGCGCGCCCTCGGCAAGGCGGCCGACCTCGGCTTCACCTTCTACACCCACCCCGAGATCGAGTTCTTCCTGCTCGAGCAGGGCCGCGGGCCCGACGGTCGCCCGGTGCCCGTCGACGACGCCGGCTACTTCGACCACGTGCCGCACGGCACCGGCCACGACTTCCGCCGCGCCGCGATCACCATGCTCGAGAACATGGGCATCTCCGTCGAGTTCAGCCACCACGAGGGCGCGCCCGGCCAGAACGAGATCGACCTGCGCTACGCCGACGCCCTCAGCACGGCCGACAACATCATGACCTTCCGCACGGTCGTCAAGGAGGTCGCCCTGACGCAGGGCATCTACGCGACGTTCATGCCGAAGCCCTTCTCGGAGCACCCCGGCTCGGGCATGCACACGCACCTCTCGCTCTTCGAGGGCGACTCCAACGCCTTCTACGAGGCAGGGGCCCCCTACCAGCTGAGCAAGGTCGGTCGTCAGTTCATCGCGGGCTTGCTGCGGCACGGCGCCGAGATCGCGGCCGTGACCAACCAGTGGGTCAACTCCTACAAGCGGCTCTGGGGTGGGGGAGAGGCGCCTGCGCATCTCACGTGGGGTCACAACAACCGTTCGGCGCTGGTCCGCGTGCCGATGCACAAGCCCAACAAGGGCCAGTCGACGCGGGTCGAGGTGCGCTCGCTGGACGCCGCCTGCAACCCGTACCTCGCGTTCGCCGTGCTGCTCGGTGCCGGGCTCAAGGGCATCGAGGAGGGCTACGACCTCCCGCCCGAGACCGAGGACGACGTGTGGAGCCTCACCGACGCCGAGCGTCGCGCGATGGGCATCAAGCCGCTGCCGGCGTCGCTGGGCCGGGCGCTCGAGGTGATGGAGGAGAGCGAGCTCGTCGCCGACGTGCTCGGCGAGCACGTCTTCGACTTCTTCCTGCGCAACAAGCGCCAGGAGTGGCTCGACTACCGCCACGAGGTCAGCCAGTTCGAGCTGAACCGCTACCTGCCGAGGCTGTGACCCGCCAGACGCCGATGTCCTCACGCACCAGCACCACCGAGGGAGCCCTCGCGCGCCTCGGCTTCGCCGACCCGAAGCGTGCCGCCGGGCTGCTCGACGACCGCGCGCTGCTGCCGCTGCGCGCGGCGTTCCCCGACGGCCAGCTCGACGACCTGGTCGGCGTCGTCGGCGACACGGCGGATCCCGACCAGGGGCTGCTGGGGCTCGTCAGGGTGGCGGAGTCGCTTGCGGCACAAGGCGACCCGTCCGAGTGGGGCATCTCCGCGTTCGCCCGCGAGCTCGCGACGGACGGTCCGGGGCGCGCGCGCGTCGCCGGCGTGCTCGGCGCCTCCACGGCCCTCGTCGACGAGCTCGTGCGCCATCCCGAGCACTGGGTCGACTGCGTCGACGCCGAGCGGCGGCCTGGCGAGCAGGTGCGCCACGACCTCGTGCACGCCGTGACCGGGGGTCGCGGTGACCGCACGCCGCTCGACGCCCTGCGCATCGCGTACCGGAGGGGGCTGCTGCGCATCGCCGCGCTCGACGTGACCGCCGCGGACCCACTCGCGGAGATGCCGGCCGTCGGCGAGGCGCTGGCCGAGCTCGCCGAGGCGGCCCTGGACGCAGCCCTCGCCATCGCCCGCGAGGAGTACGGCGACGGCCACGAGGCCTGCCGGCTCGCCATCATCGGCATGGGCAAGACCGGCGGCGGCGAGCTCAACTACGTCAGCGACGTCGACGTCATCTTCGTCGCCGAGCCCGCCGAGGGCGCCGACGAGGAGACCGCGCTGCAGGTCGGCACCGCGTTGGCCACGGCCACGATGCGCGCCTGCTCGGCGCCGACCCCCGAGGGCAGCCTCTGGCCCGTCGACGCGGCTCTCCGGCCGGAGGGCAAGCAGGGCCCCCTGGTGCGCACCATCCGCAGCCACAAGGCGTACTACGAGCGCTGGGCC
This sequence comes from Terrabacter sp. 28, assembly GCA_000955875.1. GTDB lineage: Bacteria > Actinomycetota > Actinomycetes > Actinomycetales > Dermatophilaceae > Terrabacter. The sequence goes on along the minus strand of JYOE01000026.1, from coordinate 151,619 downwards.
AAGACGTGGGAGTTCCAGGCACTGCTCAAGGCGTGGGTGTCCGCGGGCGACAAGGAGATCGGTCTGCGCTACAAGGCCGAGATCGCCCCGATGGTGTGGGAGGCGGCCGGCCGCGACCACTTCGTCGAGGACGTGCAGGCGATGCGGCGTCGCGTCGAGCAGCACGTCCCGGCCAACGAGGCCGCGCGCCAGCTGAAGCTGGGCCCGGGCGGCCTCCGCGACGTCGAGTTCAGCGTCCAGCTTCTCCAGCTCGTGCACGGCCGCACCGACCCGAGCCTGCGCTCGGCCACCACCCTGGAGGCGCTGTCCGCGCTCGCCCGGGGTGGCTACGTCGGCCGCGACGACGCGGCCATCCTCGACCGGGCCTACCGCCACCTGCGCTGCCTGGAGCACCGCATCCAGCTCCACCGACTGCGCCGCACCCACCTGATGCCCGTCGCGGAGGCCGACCTGCGCCGGCTCGGACGCGCCATGGGCCACCGCACGCACCCGGAGCGCGCGGTCGTCGCCGACCGCCAGGCGTCCGCGCGCGAGGTGCGGCGGCTGCACGAGCGGCTCTTCTACCGGCCGCTGCTCGCTGCGGCGGCCAAGCTCAGCCCGACCGAGGCACGGCTCAGCCCAGAGGCCGCCAAGCAGCGCCTCCTCGCGCTCGGCTTCCGCGACCCCGCCGGCGCCCTCCGTCACATCGAGGCGCTGACCACCGGGGTGAGCCGGCGAGCCTCGATCCAGCGCACGCTGCTGCCCGTCATGCTCGGCTGGTTCGCCGACGAGGCCGACCCCGACGCCGGGCTGCTGTCGTTCCGGCGCGTCTCCGACGAGCTCGGCACCACCCACTGGTACCTCAAGATGCTGCGTGACGAGGGCCGTGCCGCCGACCGGCTGGCGCACTGCCTTGCCCGCAGCAGATATGCCGCCGACCTGCTCGTGCGCTCACCCGAGAGCGTGTCGATCCTCGGTGACGACAACGGGCTCACGCCCCGGTCGCGTGAGGCGATCACGTCGACGATGCAGTCCGCCGCGGGTCGCCGCGAGTCGGCCGCCGACGCCGTCGCCGCCGTCCGGGCCATCCGCCGTCACGAGCTGCTGCGCATCGTGATGGGAGACCTCGTCGGTGTCGTCGACCTGCCCGGTGTGGGTGCTGCGCTCAGCGACCTCACCGCGGCGACGATCCAGGTCACGCTCGACGTCGCCGTCAAGGAGGTGGAACGCCGGGAGGGCGAGCCGATCGGCGGCGACATCCTCGTCGTGGGCATGGGCAGCCTCGGCGGCCGCGAGCTCGGCTACGCCTCCGACGCCGACGTCATGTTCGTCCACCAGGCGCACCCCGGCGCCGAGGAGAAGGACGTGCAGGCCCGCGCCACCCTCGTGGTGCAGGAGCTGCGCAAGCTCCTCTCGGGCTCAGGACCCGACACCGCCCTGGGCCTCGACCCCGACCTGCGGCCCGAGGGCAAGGCCGGCCCGCTGGTGCGAAGCGTCGACTCGTTCCGCACCTACTACGAGCGCTGGGCTCTCACCTGGGAGTTCCAGGCGCTGCTGCGAGCCACCCCCATCGCCGGGCCACAGACGCTGGCCCACGCGTTCCTCGAGCTCATCGACCCGCTGCGGTGGCCCGAGGGCGGCATCGACGCGAGCCAGGTCCGCGACATCCGCACCATGAAGGCCCGAGTCGAGAGCGAGCGGCTGCCCCGAGGAGCCGACCCGCGGACCCACCTCAAGCTCGGCCGTGGCGGGCTGAGCGACGTCGAGTGGGTCGTGCAGCTGCACCAGCTCCAGCACGCGCACGAGCGCCCCGCGTTGCGCGTCACCGGCACGATGGCGGGTCTGTCCGCGCTGGCCACCGAGGGCCTGGTCTCCGCCGAGGACGTCAAGGCGCTGCGCGAGGCGTGGCAGCTCGGTTCGTCGATGCGCAACGCCGGTGTGCTCTGGCGGGGAAGGCCGATCGACAGCGTCCCGTCCGACGTGCGTGACCTCGACGGCATCGGTCGGATCATGGGCCGCCAGGCGGGCGAAGGAGCCGGACTCGCCGAGCTGTGGCGGCGTGTGGCCCGGCGCGCCCGCCACGCGACCGATTTCAACTTTTACGACACCCCACCTGGGGGTAGCGTCGTCACGTGAGCTCGAGTCAGGGGACCGGCAGCGTCGTGCCGACATACGCCGCCGTCCTACGCGTGCCTCGGTTCCTGCCGATCTTCCTCGCGAACGCCCTGTCCATGTGGGGCGACTACATCGCGCGCGTCACGATCGCAGCGGTGGTGTTCGAGCGCACCCGGTCGCCGCTGGCCACTGCGACCACCCTCGCGGTCAGCCTCGTGCCGACCTTCTTCGGCCGCAGCCTCATCGGGCCCATCGTCGACCGGTTCCCCTACAAGTGGGTGCTCATCTGGTCGCACCTGCTCCGAGCCACGTGCGTGCTCGGCCTGATGTGGCTCGTCATGCAGGGGTCCGCGCTGTGGGTGATGTTCCTCGTCCTCTTCGCGCTCGAGCTCATCGGGGGCGCCTCGGCCGCCTCGAACATGGTGCTGCTCACCGACCTGTTCGAGGACCGGCACCTCTACGCCAGGGCGGTCGGCCTCGGTGCCATGTCCGAGCAGTTCAACCAGGCCATCGGGCTGGCCGTCGGTGGTGCCCTCGTGGCCCTGCTCGGCCCCGAGACCGGTCTGCTCTTCGACCTCCTCACCTTCGTCGTGGCCGCCCTCGTCATCCTCTTCGTCGTGCAGCTGCGCCCCGTCACGGGTGAGCGTGGCCGGGGCCTGCGTGGCTTCGCCCGCGACCTGTCCACCGCAGCCGGCGACCTGGCCCGGCATCCCGTGCTGGCGCGGCTGGTCACGCTCAGCGCCGTGGCCTGCCTCGGCATCGCGGCCCCGGAGGCGCTGGCCATCCCGATCGCCGGTCAGAACGGTTGGGGTGGGGTGCTCATGGCCGCCCCCATCGTCGGGGCCGTCGTCGGCATCGTGCTCATCGGTCGCCGCGACGTGCACCAGCAGAACCGGTCCATCGTGCCGCTGGCGCTGTGCATGCCGCTGCCGCTGCTCGCCACCGCACTGCGCCCACCGATCTGGGTGGTGGCGATCCTGTTCTTCGGCTCGGGCATGCTCCAGGCGTTCATGGTCCCGCTGCAGGCGACGTTCGCCCTGGTCACCGAGCCGGAGCTCCGCGGTCGCATCTTCAGCCTCGCCGGCTCGGTCTCCATCGCCGCGGCCGGCGCGTCCTACCTCGCCGCCGGGTGGGTCGGGCAGCACACGAACGCGTACTGGGGCGTCACGATCTGTGCCGCCGTCTGCCTGGCCCTCGTGGCGCTCCTCGCCGCGACCTGGCCGCACCGCCGCGTGCGCACGGCCGTCGACCTGGCGTACGCGCCGACGACCTCCCACGCGGCCTGAGCCGCGGGGAGGCCGTACGCGTACGCGTACGGTCAGCGGGTCAGCGGCGCATGCCGTTCGCGTCCAGCATGGCCACCCACGTGGCCTGCCACATGACGCCGGTCGCCGGGAGGTGGTGGGCGGACTGCCAGGCCTTGAGGCGAGTCTGGGTCGTGGAGGCGAAGGTCCCGGTGGCCGACACTCCGAGGGCCTTCTGGATCGTCTTGACGGCCGGCCCGGTCATGCCGGGCTTGAGCAGCATCCCCGAGCTCGGCACCATCTCCTTCAGCAGCGCGCTGGCCCCGGCGGGCGCCGCGACGGTCGGGTAGGTCGAGCAGCGTCGAGGGTTGGCGGCCAGGTAGATCGAGGCCCAGTTCAGCGCCGCGGGACGGCAGGGGCCCCAGTCGGCGGGGGCGACCTGCTTGCTCCAGAAGGAGGTGCGGCCCAGCGCACCCTCCCACGACAGCGAGATGTGGATGTGGTTGCGGTGGCACGTGGTGTCGTACGCCGTCGTCGGCATCGTCGCGCAGGAGCTGTAGGGACGCCAGCCCTCGGAGGAGCGGTAGGAGCTCCACATCTTGTTGTTCCAGATGATGTACATGACCCCGAGGCGGCGGGCGTTCGCGTACGGGTTGCCCGCCTTGTCGGTCGCGAGCAGCCATGCGATGAGGGCGTTGGCGTTGGTGCGCTGCGTCGTGTCGCGCACGTTGAAGAACGTGTCCACCGCGCGCCCGTCGTAGTGCTCCGACGGCTTCGTCGCCGAGGTGCACGACCGCACCAGCCCGTAGGTGTTGGCGTACGTCGCCTTGATGAGCTGGGCGAGCTTGACCGTGCCGGCCCGGTTGCGCATGTCGCAGGCGACCCCGGGCACGTAGGGCGAGAGCCGCTCGATGCCGGCGGGCAGGCCCGTGGGCGTGGGCGGGACGGGCGGCGTGCTGGTGCCACCCGCGGTGGCGGCCGGCGCGACGGTCCAGACGAGGGCGAGCGCGACGAGCGTTGCGAGCAACAGGCTGAGCGTGCCGCGCGGGGACCGGCGTCGGGACAGGGCTGTGTGGTTCATGACGAGTTCTCCGAAACAGGGTGTGCGAGACCCACCCGGGCGCGAGGCAGGGTGGCAGGGCGCGAGGGGTGTTGTGTTGTGAACCCGGTTGCGTGGAGAGGGGCCGTCAGGGGCCGCGGCACGGGTGGGGCAATTACAACCCATTTGTCCGGTTACTGCACAGTCTTCGCAAAAACCGTTGGACCGACACGCCGGGCGTTGGTCGGGGTCCTGGGGTTGCCGGGGGTGGGTCGACCGACCTGTCGCGACATGTCCGTCATCTACTCGCGGCAAATTCCCAGAAACGTGAAATCCCTTGCGCCTAAATGGAAAAAGGCTGAAAGTTACGGTCGAAAGCGGTGTGTTCCGGGGCTTCGGACGTAGCCTGTGGTTACGGCCGCACATGCCTCGGGGGGCGAGGATGCGGCCGCGGGGGGAGATCCGCTCGAAAAAAACTGGCGTGTCTCCCGGGCAAGGAGGGCTTCGTGCCTGGGGGTGAGAGACCATGGTCGACGACGTCGTCGGACCGAATGACACCATGACGTGGCGAGGTCCTGACACGGATCCCGTCAGGTCGCTGCTGCACGACCTGCGTGAGCCGCTCGCGGCGATCCTGTTGCTGTCCGAGACGTCGCAGGGCGACGTCCGCGAGCGACTCAGCAACATCCAGGAGCAGGCCACCTGGCTGGCCGCGCTCGTGACGGCGAGTCTCGACGGAGCGGCCGGAGACCATCCGACCGACGTCGACGCCTGCACGCTGGCCAAGGAGACTGCGACGCGGGCCCGGATGTCGACGTCGACGACGATCGACGTCGAGGTGGTCGGCGACGGGCACGTCATGGCGCGGCCGATCGCGCTGGCCCGGGCCCTCGGCTGCCTCGTCGACAACGCCGTGCGAGCGGCCGGCCCGACCGGCCACGTCCTCATCTGGGTGGGCAGCTGTGACGACGGCTTCCACATCCGGGTGCTCGACGACGGTCCCGGCCTCGGCCGGGTCGCTCCGCGCACGTCGATCGGGCTGGCGACCACCCGGGCGATGGTGGCCGCCTGCCGCGGCCGCTTCAGGCTGGCGGCACGGCCGGACGGCGGGGCCACCGCGGACATCGCGCTCCAGTCGCGGTCCGATGCTGTCGCCCGCTGAGATGGACACGCCATGAAGCTCGTGCTGTGCGACGACCACGAGCTCATCCTCGACACGCTCGGCGCCGCCCTCACGGGACTCGGCTACGACGTGGTGAGCACGCACGCGCCGCCCGAAGCCCTGGACGCCGTGCGAGCCACCCAACCGGACGCCTGCCTGCTCGACGTCAACTTTCCGGACGGCTCGGGCCTCGACGTCCTGCCGCTGATCCGGCAGGTGTCGCCGGGCACCAAGGTGCTCATCTTCTCCGCGGACAACTCCAGCTCTGTGGTGCGCAACGCGATCGCCCTCGGCGCCTCCGGCTACGTCCGCAAGGACCGAGGGCTGCTCCACCTCATCGAGTCGATCGACCTCGCAATCGGTGGGCACCTGGCCGTGGAGCCCGGCGCCCTGCAGGCTGCCCTGCGCACGGTCGACGCCGCGGACGACCCGCTCTGGATGCTGACCTTCCTCACCGACCGCGAGTGGGAGGTGCTGCGCTGCATCGCCGATGGCCTCGGCACCGAGGAGATCGCCACGTCGCTCAACGTCCGCCGCAGCACCGCCCGCACACACGTCCAGAACCTGCTGACGAAGATCGGCGTCCACTCCCGGCTCCAGGCGGTGGCCCTCGTCGCCGCCCATGGCACGGACATCAACTGGCCACCGCACGTGCGACGAGCCTGACCAGGGGAGCGCGCGGCCGCGTGCCCGTCCGGGCGTAGGCCGTTTGACGTAGGCGAGGGTCCCCCGGGCAGGGGGTCCGGCGGCGACGCGGCGACGGCAGATTGAGTGCCATGAAGCAGGATGCCAGCGTCGTTCTGGTCGACTCCCGCCAAGGCTTCCTCGACGCGTTCGCCTTGGTCCTCCTGGCCCAGCGACAGCTCCGACTCGTCGGGACCGCCCTGACGGTGGACGCCGCCGTGGCGCGGGGTCTGACCCGCGGGTGCGACGTGGTGGCCATGGGCCTCGACGACGAGAACCGCATCGCGGACCTCGCACGCCTGCGAGCGGCCGCCCCCGACGTGGGCGTCGTCGTCCTCGTGGAGCCGGACGACGAGGAGCAGCTGTCCGAGGCGCTCGCCTGGGGTGTGGGTGGCTGGGTGCTGCGCAGCTCGGGGGTCCGGGAGCTGCTCGAGGCCCTCGAGAAAGTGGCCGGAGGCGAGGCACACCTGCCGGCAGAGCCGGTGCGGGCCCTGCTGGCGGCCGCCCTGGCCCGTCATCCCGCGTCGGCCAGGCTGGCGCGCGAGGCGCTGACACCGCGCGAGGCCGCAGTCCTCGACTGCCTCGCCTCCGGCATGAGCAGGCGGGACGTCGGCGTCTCCCTCGGGCTGTCGGACAACACGGTCCGGACCTACGTGCGGCGCATCCTGCGCAAGCTGCACGTCCACTCCGCCTCCGCCGCGGTGGCGATGACCACGAGCGAGGTGCAGGTCCGTGGTTGAGATCGCCCGGCGACCCGCAGTGCACGCGAGGCCCGGCCACCCGGACGCCGGGCCGACCCCGCCGTACGCGGTCGCCGCCAGCCCGGCGCCGCACGTCGTGCCCTTCACGCGGACCCGCATCTGCCCGGAGGCCCGACAGGCCGTGGCCGACGTGCTCGAGTCCGGCTGGGTGACCTCGGGACAGCAGGTGATCGAGTTCGAGTCCGAGCTCGCCGCGTACGTCGGCGCCGAGCACGGGGTCGCCGTCAGCTCGTGCACGGCGGCGATCGAGCTGGCGCTGCGAGCGCTGGACCTGCCGCCCGGCTCGAAGGTGCTCATGTCGACAGTGACCTTCTGCGGTGCCGCCGCCGCCATCCGGCACGCGGGGCACGTGCCCGTCCTCGCCGACGTCGACCCGGGCACCGCGATGCCCTCGTGCGCGAACGTGGCCGCGGCAGCCGCCGGCTGCGGCGGCGTCGATGCCCTCGTCGTCGTCCACCTGGCAGGCCTGCCGAGCGACGTGCGAGCGCTCGCCGAGGCCGCTGGGGTCGACATCGACCACGTCGTGGAGGACGCGGCGCACGCGCTGGGAACCGTCGTCGGCGACGAGCCGGTCGGCAGCATCTCCCGCGCCACGTGCTTCAGCTTCTACGCCACCAAGAACCTCGCGATCGGCGAGGGCGGCATGGTGACGACCGACGACCCCGAGCTGGCCGGGCGCCTCCGCAAGGCCCGGCTGCACGGCATGTCGGCCGACGCGTGGCGGCGCTACCTGCCCGGCGGGGGCTGGCGCTACGACGTCGCCGTCGACGGGCTCAAGGCGAACATGACCGACGTCCAGGCGGCCATCGGGCGGGCCCAGCTTCGGCACTTCGATGCCGACCAGGCGCGCCGTGCCGTGGTGGCTGCCCGCTACGACGAGGGGCTCAGCGGCATCCCCGGACTGCGCCGTCCTCCAAGGGCGCTCGCGGGTCGACACGCCTGGCACCTCTACACGGTCCGGGTGGAGCCGGCATACGGGATGGGGCGTGACGAGCTCATCGACGCGCTGCGCGCCCGCGGCGTGATGACGTCGGTGCACTTCATCCCGCTCCACCACCTCACCTGGTTCAGGGACCACTGCATCGTCCCTGCGGAGGGACTGCCCGGCGCCGACCAGGTCTTCGACCGCATCCTGTCGCTGCCGATGGACGCGGTCGTCACGGACGCAGAGGTCGACCAGGTCTGCACCGCGCTGGCCGACTGTTCACGAAGGGGGATCCAGGAATGACCACGACACTGACCTACGGATGGGCGCCCGAGGAGATCGGCTTCGTGCCGACGCTCCAGAAGGGCCTGCGGACCCTCATCATCGGTGCGGGCGAGGCCGGCCGGGCGCTCGCGCGGGACCTCGAGAGGGTGCGCGACTTCGGCCTGGCACCGATCGGTTTCCTCGACGACGACACGAGCAAGCGCGTCGTGCGCCGGCTGCCGGTCCTCGGCGCCCTGTCCGACCTGCTCTCGGTCGTGACGGTGCAGCGCGTCGACGTCGTGCTGCTCGCCATCCCCGGACTGCCGGCCGAGCAGGTCCGCGTCCTGGCCACGACTGCCGCCCGGGTCGGGGCGAGCGTGCGCCACCTGCCCTCCTTCGTCTCGATGCTGCAGCGCGACGTCGTCGGCACCGACCTGCGCTCGCTGGAGGTCGGCTCGCTCATCGGTCGACCCGAGATGCACGTCGTGTCACCGGAGGTGCAGGCCACCATCACCGGTCGGCGCGTGCTCGTCACCGGTGCCGGCGGCTCGATCGGCAGTGAGCTGTGCCGCCAGGTCAACGGGTTCGGACCCGAGCGGCTCGTCATGCTCGACCACGACGAGTCGAACCTCCACCGGCTCCAGCTCGAGCTGACGGGCGCGGGTCTGCTCGACTCCGACGACATCGTCGTGGCCGACATCCGTGACGCCTCCCGGATGCGGCAGGTCATCGCCGACGTTCGCCCGGACATCGTCTTCCACGCGGCGGCGCTCAAGCACCTTCCGATGCTCGAGCGCCACCCGTGCGAAGGCGTGAAGTCCAACGTCGCCGGGACGCTCAACGTCGTGACGGCGGCCGTCGACCACGGCGTCGGCAGGTTCATCCTCATCTCCACCGACAAGGCCGCCGACCCGACGTCGGTCCTCGGGGCCACGAAGCAGCTGGCCGAGCGGGTGACGCGTCACGCGTCGAGGCGCTCGGGCGGGACGATCGTCTCGGCGGTCCGCTTCGGCAACGTGCTGGGCAGCCGTGGATCGCTGCTGCACGTCCTCGCCGAGCAGGTGCGCAACGACGAGCCGTTCACGATCACCGATCCCGACGTGACGCGTTTCTTCATGACGATCGAGGAGGCGGTGGGCCTCGTGCTGGAGGCCGCCCACCTGGCCCGGGGCGGAGAGACGTTCGTGCTCGACATGGGCCAGCCCGTGCGCATCACCGACCTGGCGCGCAACTACTGCCGACAGCTGGGCCTGCCCGAACCGGACTTCCGCTACACGGGACTGCGGCCGGGGGAGAAGCTGCACGAGGCGCTCTTCTCCTCACAGGAGGACCGCCGGCAGACGAGCCACCCACGCATCTTCAGCACCTGGACCGACGCGACCGACCCCGATTTCGAGGACCGCCTCGGTGCGCTCTTCGAGGCCTCGTCACGCAACGCGGTGGACGAGGTGCGGTCGGCCCTCGAACGACTCCTGTGCACCTACCAGCCGGCCCACGACGAACCGCGGTTCGTCCTGGCCGCTCCGTACCCCGACGACTACTGAACCGACCACCACGACCACGTAGGAGGCACGCCCGTGGACCTCACCGTCATCGCCGCGACCGCGGCCGCACCACCCGGCTGCGACGCACCGGTCCCGACGACCGCAGGACCTGCGGGCTCGACGACACGTCGGGGCAGGGCCGCGACGGTCATCGAGGGGCCCGGCCTGCTGGCCGACGAGGCGGTGCTGCACTCGTTCGAGATGGGCACGGCCGGCCTCGACCTCGCGGCTCCGCCCGTCGTGCTGCCGGACTTCCACCACAAGCGCGCGATGGAGATGCCGTCGAGCATCGCCGTCGCCACGCGTGGCACGATCCGCCCGACCTTCACGAGCTCGTCGGTCAACTGCGGGATGGCCCTCATCGCGCTCGGCACCGACAAGCCGGCCGACCACGCCGTCGACGCCTTCTACCGGGCGGTCAAGGAGAAGTACCCCTACCCGACGCGCGGCGCCCGCGAGCTGAGCGCCGGCGAGGTCGTCGCGGCTGCGTCCGAGGGCGCGCAGTTCGCCGCCGAGCGCTGGGGCGTCGAGGCCGAGGAGCTCGAGCGCATCGAGGAGTCCGGCCGGGTGGACCTCGAGCCGTGGGGCGGGGCGGCCCGGCTGCGCAAGGAGATTCCCGCCCTCACGTGGCAGCTGGCCCGGCTCCGCTTCGGCACGGTCGGCCCGACGAACCATTTCGTCGAGCTCCAGCAGGTCGAGGAGATCCTCGACCCCGAGGCCGCAGACCTGCTCGGTGTCCGGCTCGGGCAGGTGACCCTGCAGTACCACGCCGGCGGCGGCGTGCTCACCGGAGAGATCGGCCACCTGTTCCAGCGGCGCAAGGACACGGCCCGGGCGATGAAGGCGGTCATGGCCGTCCAGAAGCCGCTCTACCACCTGGCGACGGCGCGGTCCGCCGCCCAGCTCCGCGAGCGCATGCGGCTCTACTTCGCCAGGGCCTGCGCACCCGTCGACCTCGACAGCACCGAAGGTCAGCGGCTGATGCTCGCCAATGCTGCGGCGATGAACTACGGCTACGCCTTCCGCGTCGCGACGTACGCGGCACTGCGCCGGATCGCTCTCGACACCTTCGGCGGCGAGCCCGGTCGGCTGGTCGTCGACTCGCCGCACAACTCGATCTACGAGGAGGACGTCGCAGGGCAGCGGGCGGTCGTCCATCGGCACAACTCGTGTCGTGCGTTCCCCGCGGAGCGTATGCCGGACGGCTCGGTCTTCGCGACGACCGGCCAGGCGGTGCTCCTGCCGGGCACGCACCGGACGTCGTCCTACCTCGCCGTCGCCGGGGAGCGGAGCGGGGACAGCCTGCACTCGGCCTGTCACGGCGCCGGCACCGTCATCGAGCAGTTCGAGAAGGACGGGCGGTCGACGCTCGACGCGGCCGGCCGCTCGACACGCCGCTACCGCTACACCGACGAGTCCCCGTCGTCGACACCGCACCTCGACGACCACGGCGTCAACGCCGCGATGTCGGTGCTGACCCGGCACCGCATCGTGCGCCCGGTCGCGCGCGTGCGCCCGTTCGCCGTGCTCCACTGACCCGGCTCATCGCAGCCGGAGGGCGCCGGGTCCGGTCCCCGGGCGCACGATCCCGGACACCAGGCGCCTCCCAGCGCGGCCGGGGCGACGACCATTTCCCCAAACCCCCAGTGGGAAGTCGCCCCGGTCGCCTCCTCGTGCCCGTAGTGCGGCGCGGGCGGCGCGGGCGGCGCGGACGGATCTCAGACGGATCCCAGACGGATCTCGGACGGCCGATGTCGGGGGTCATCCGTTCGACGTAGGCGGGGGTCGTCCTGCAACGCGATGCCCGCCCCCACGGAGGCTCCTAGCGTCGAGAGGACAGCAGCGCTGCACGGCTCCCCGCGGAGTCACGCGAGGCGCGGACCGACAACTGGGGACGACGAGGTGGGGACTTTGACGATCGAGGACGCGTTCGGCCGGGTCATCCGGGGCCACTGGCTGGTCATCCTCCTGTGCATCGTGGCTCCGTACGTCGTGATGTCGAACGTGAGCCGCGGCGAGCCGGACGTGTACGAGGCGGTGGCGCGGGTCCAGATGGGGACCGAGCTCGCCGCCTCCAACGTCCAGGCCGACGCGACGAGCCAGCGGGTCCTCGGGATCGCGACGAGCCCCGGTGTCGTGCGCTCCGCGCTCGACAAGGCGCGGTTGCGGGCGGACGCCAACGACTTCGCGGCCCACTACATCGACGTCCGACGCGTCGGGGTCTCGCCCGTCATGGAGATCGTGGTGACCGACACGAGCCCGGCGCGCGCGGCGACGATCGCGAGGTCCATCACGGCCGACGTCATCAAAGTCTCCAACGTGGGTGACCAGCCCACCAGCACCGAGCGACGCCAGGGGGTGCAGCGTCAGCTCAACACCCTCGCCCGCCAGCGCAGCCGGCTCGCCGCGAAGCTGAACAACGTCGACCCCAAGGGTGGGGCCGCACTCGCGATCCAGGCGCAGCTGACCTCGCTCACGACGGCGCAGACCGAGCTCGAGCGACAGATGTCGGACCTCAACCTGGCCGCGCCCTCCCCGTCCCACGCGGTGCTGCTCGACCCGGTGCGGGTCCCGAGCGTGGCCCTGCCGAGACAGGACACGCAGCGCGCCGTGCTGGCCGCGCTCATCGGGGCTCTCGTCGGTGGCGGTCTGGCGGCGGGGCTCGAGGCCCTGCGCCCGCGCCTACGCTCCGGACGCTCGGTCGCGCGCGCCCTGGAGCTGCCCCACGTCGGCCACCTGCCGCGCCTCACCGTCGGCCGCCGCACCACGAGTGCCGCCGGCCCGATCGCCGACCGGCTGGCACTGCTGGCGCGACGGTACGACGCGAGCAACGTCCTGGCCGTCCTCGTCGACCCGCGCGACGAGCCGGCCGCGCGGTCCGTCGCGCGCCTGCTGGGCCCAGACCCCGAGAAGGGACCCCACCGGGTGTCCTGCTCGGTCGTCGGGCGGGGCTGGGCCGAGCCGGGGGACGCGCCTGTCGTCGTCGTGCTCTCGCCACGCCACGTCAAGCTGCGCAGCCTCGTCGACACGATGTCGTTCGTCGACGCGCTGGGCTGGCCGGTCGTGGGGCTCATCAGCTACCCGCGCCAGTGGTTCTGGCAGCGGCGGGCGGCGAGGCGCGCGGCGGCGGAGCCCGCGACCGCGCCGCCCCACGAGGCGCGCACAGCCGGCCTGCCGTCTCCCGTCCGCCCGTGGAAGAAGAGGCTGCCCGATCCCGTCGTCCCTGTCCCTTCCGTCGCCTCCGCCGTTTCAGTCGCCCCCGCCTCCGTCGCCTCCGTCGCCTCCGTCGGCGCGGCGCCGCAGGCCAAGGCGCAGAACGGCGTCGAGCAGGCCGAGCCGTGGGCTGCGCAGGACCCGGGGGAGGTGCTGCACCGATGACCGTGCGGCTGCGAACCGCGGGACTCACCGTCGAGGTGTCCGCCGTCGGCCCGGCCGCGGCGCGCTGGACGCGCGTCGTCCGCGAGGCATGCGCCGGCCAGGAGCTCGACGACCAGGGACTCGGCGGCCCGGGACCATCCTCCCTGGCCCGGGCCGCCGACATCGTGGTCACCGTCGCGCACGGCGAACCGGTCGGTCCCTCCGCCCGACACCGGCTGGTGACCCGCGGGGCGTGGACCGACGGGCACGAGGTGATCCTGCAGGACGCCTGCTCGAGCGGGCTGGACCTCGTGCTCCACGCGCACGGGGCGCGGCTGCAGGTGGTCGCCCATCCCGCCCCGGGCTGGCGGCACCGGGCCCTCGGGCTCGCCGCCCCGGACCGTCGGGTCCTGCTGCACCGGGCAGCCCTGCTGCAGTTCCCCGCCCTGTGGTGGGCGGGAGTCCACGGTCGGGCCCCGCTGCACGTCTCGGCCGCCATGGTCTCGGGGCACGGCGTCGTGCTCCTCGGGCCGGGCGGCGTCGGCAAGTCGACCCTCATCGGCACGCTGGACGTCGCGACGGGCGCCCCGGTCAGCGACAACCTCTGCACCTCGGACGGCAACGGGCTGCAGAGCCTGCTCGAACCGGCCCGCACCGATGCCGGCACCGGGCGACGGATGCCGCACGGCCGGCGGGAGTCGGCCTGGCTGCGGCACGTCGACGGCGTCGCGCCGGACACTCTTCTCGTGCTGCGTCGGGGTGACACCCCTGACGTCGTCGTGCGACACCTCGACGCTGCGACGGCCGCTCGCGAGCTCGTCGGCGGCACCTATGCGGCGGGCGAGCTGCGCCGCTACTGGGCCTTCGCCGCGACGCTGGCGCTCGCCACCGGCCGAGGCCCGGCCCACCCGCCGGTCGCGGAGGTGGCCGAGCTGCTCACCGCGCGGTTGCCGGCATACGAAGTGAGACTGCCGAACCGGGCGGGGACCACCCTCGAGGAGCTGCTCGACCGCGTGCGGGCGATGCCGGTGCTGACGGGTGAGGAGGCGTGGCGGCCATGAGACGACGGGTCATGCACGTGGTCACCCGGTGCATCGCGGGCGCGGGCGGCGTCGTCGTGCGCGGCGCCACCGCGCTGGACCCCGACCGCTACGAGAGCGTCCTCGTCACGGGCACGCGCGAGGGCGTGCTGCTCGACCGGGCGCGCGCTGCCGGGGTCGAGGTCGTGGTCGTGCCCGAGCTCGTGCCGCAGATCAGCCCGTCCGACGACGCGGCCGCGCTGCGCCGCCTCCTCGGCCTCGTGCGCACGTACGCACCCGACGTCGTCCACACCCACTCGGCCAAGGCCGGCGTGCTGGGGCGGCTGGCCGCGCACCGAGCCGGGGTCGGCCTCATCGTCCACACGCTCCACGGCTTCCCGTTCCACGAGTTCCAGAACCCCGCGCCGCACGCCGCCTACGTCGCCGTCGAGCGCCGTCTCTCCCGCATCACCGACGTCTACCTCGCCGTCGGCACCGGCGTCGCGGTCGAGGCGCTGCGGCGCGGGTTGGCCCGGCCCGAGCAGCTCCACACCGTGGGGCCGGTCGTCGACGACCCGACGGTCGTCCTGACCCCGGCCACGCGGGCTCGTGCACGGGCGGCACTCGGACTCCCGGCCACGGCCCACGTCGTCGGGACCGTCGGCCGCCTCGACCACCAGAAGGCACCGGAGCACCTCCTCGCGGCCGTGGCCCGCATGCGGACGCGCGCCATGCTCGTGTGGGTCGGTGACGGCGAGCTGGCGCGACGGACCGCCGCGGACGTCCGGCGGCTCGGACTCGACGACCGGGTCCTGCTGCTGGGCAACCGCGACGACGTCGCGCAGCTGCTGCCGGCCTTCGACGTCTTCGCCCTCGCCAGCCGCTACGAGGGCCTGCCCTGCGTCATCGTCGAGGCCCAGCAGTGCGGCATCCCGGTGGTGGCCACGGCGGTCAATGCCGTGCCCGACGTCGTCGTCCCCGGCGAGACCGGCCTGCTGGTGCCACCGGCGAGACCGGACCTGCTCGCGGCCGCGCTCGACCACGCCCTGACGCATCCCGACGAGGCGCGGGCGTGGGCCACCCACGCGCGCGAGCACCTGGGCGCTCGCTACGACTCCCACACCGCGGGCGAGGTGCTCGACCACGTCTACTCGCAGGGGCCGACGCGTCGCAGCCACCGCTTCGTCCGGGCAGAGCTGGGTCGGGCGTCGTGAACCTGCCCGCGGCTGCCGCCCTCCTCGTGCCCAGCGGCGCGGTCCTCGCGTGGCCGGCCGATCCGGCCGACGGCGTACGCGTGCAGCGCGCTCCTGCCGGGACGGTCGTGGCGCTCGCCGACGAGGGGCGCGGCGGGCGCAGGCGCCTCCGTCGCGCGGCGGCCAGGCTCGGGGTGCGCGTCGACGCCGAGTACGTGCTCCTGCCCAGCTGGCGTCAGGCGACGTTCGTCACGACCGACGATGCCGGCACGCTCTCCTGGCTGCTCGACAGCTTCCTCACCACGCCGCCGGGCGTCGTTCGCGGCACCCGCATCGTGCACGGCGTCACGAGCGTGGCCCGGCGTGCGGCCGGCAGCCGCCCCGGTGCCGCCGCGCTGCGGTTCCTCGTGGCGTCGCTCGTGCCCGGCCGCGTCGTCCTGGGAACGCGCAGATGACGACCGCGGTCGTCGAGGGGCGGGCGGCCGACCTGCTGGCGGAGGTGCTGTGTGACCACCTGGGTCCGGGCCCGCGACGCCTCGTCGTCGTCGGGCTGTCCAGGGACGAGCACCCCAAGGCGACCGTCCTCGGCTTCGGGCCGGCCGGGCCGGCACCTCGCCTCGTGCTGAAGGTGGCGATGGTGCCGGGGGCGGTCCCGGCGGTGCTGGCGGAGGCCGCGGCGCTGGCCGCCGTCGCACGGCTCGCGCCCGACCGGGTCGGCGGCACGGTGCCCCGCGTGCTCGACTGTCGCCACGACGGCGGCAGCAGCGTGCTGGTGACGAGCGTCGTCCCGGGGATGCCGATGTCGGTGGACTACCACCGCTGGCGGCACACGGCCCGGCCCGGCGCGGTTCGTGACGACCTCGCCGCAGCGGTCTCCTGGCTGCAGCAGCTCGGGCGGGTCCCGGTGCCCGACGTGGCGCGCCGTGGGCCCGCGCGTCCTGGTGGGCCGTCGAACCTGCCCGGCCTCCCCACCGGCGCCGCCGGCCTCCCCACCGGCGCCGCCGGCCTCCCCACCGGCGCCGCCGGCCTCGCCACCGACGTCGCCACCAGGGTGGGCGCACGATGGCCCGGCGACGCCGTGGCCGACGCCGTGGGTGACGCCACCCGGCACCTCGCGGCCGAGCTCGCGCTGCCGCCCGGCGCGCCCCTGTCGATCGTGCACGGCGACTTCTGGTGCGGAAACGTGCTGCGCAGCGCGGGCAGGGTGAGCGGGGTCGTCGACTGGGAGCACGCCGAGATCGGTGGGGACGGGCTGCGCGACGTGACCCGCTTCGTGCTCGCCTACCTGCTCTACCTCGACCGGCACACGCCGGCGGGACGGCAGGTCAGCGGTCACCCGGGCCTCGTGGCCGGCTCCTGGGGGGAGCCGGTCCGCTACGCCGTCTCCGGCGCGGGGTGGCTGGGCCGGGCCGTCGAGGCCGTCGTCGGCGCAGAGCTGCGCCGGACCGGCCGGGACCCCCGGCACTGGCGGAACGCGCTCGCGCTCGCCACCGTCGAGGTCGCCGCCACCGCCGACGAAACGGCCTTCGCCCGGCGTCACCTCCTGCTCGCGGCGGAGCTGTTCCGGTGCTGCTGACCCGAGGGCCACGGGCCGTCACCGCGACGAACCCCACGGCGCGGGGGGCGCATCCGGCCGACCGCCACCCCCTCGACGACCCGTACTTCTCCGCGTCGCCCCGCCACCTGGCATACCTGCTCGGGTTCGCCGTCGTCGGGCTCCCGCTGCTCGTGCCGAGCGGGCCGGCCAACACGGCCGCCGCCGACGTCGGGATCCTCGTCGTGGTGGTCGCGGTCGTCGTCTGGCTGAAGCGGGAGCACGCGTCAGTGGTCGTGCCCTACCTGATCCCCATGGCCGTGCTCGTCGTCGCCGGCGCGTTCGCGGCCTACCACGTGCGGGTCGGCTCGGCGCTCCTGCCGCTCCTGCAGGACCTGTTCCTGCTCGCGTGGGGCGCCGCGGTGGCCAACGCCGTCCGGCGCCGCCGTCGGCTGCTCGAGGTCGTCCTGCGCGTGTGGGTGTG
Source organism: Terrabacter sp. 28 (assembly GCA_000955875.1). Lineage (GTDB taxonomy): Bacteria > Actinomycetota > Actinomycetes > Actinomycetales > Dermatophilaceae > Terrabacter. The sequence goes on along the minus strand of JYOE01000026.1, from coordinate 134,315 downwards.
GTCGACGGTGGCGTGGGCGGCCGTGCTCAGCACGGGACGGATCGCCGGCATCAGCTGGATGGCGGGCACGTCGGCCCGCGACGGGGGGCGAGCCTCCCTCACCTTCGACGACCCGAACCTCGCGGCCAACTACTTCCTCGTCGGACTCGGCCTGCTGTTCGCCACGTCCGTGGTGCGCCGGGCAGGCGTCCGCGTGCTCGCGGCGGCCGTCATCCTCCTCGCCCTGGTCTTCACGGGCTCGAACGGTGCGGCCGTCGGCCTGGCGGCGATGACGGGCGTCGTCCTCGTCGTCGGGCTGGGGCGCCGCCGCGGCGGCCTCGCCGCCGTCTCGACGTCGCTGCTGCTCGCGGCCGCCGTGGCGCTCGTGGTCCCGCACGTCGACCTCAACCGCGTCGGGGCCACGGCTTCCGACAGCGTCCAGGTGCTCCGCGACTCGCTGGGCCGAACGGGGGAGTCCAGCGGGTCGCGGCAGGAGCTGGCGGGCGAGACCATCGGTCTCTACCTCGGGGGAGACCTCGTCGGGGTGGGACCCGGCCAGACGAAGGCCGCCCTCAAGGGCGCTGGTGCGGCCTACGTCAAGGAGGCGCACAACGACTACCTCGCGACGATCGTCGAGCGTGGCGCACTGGGCGGGGCCGGTCTCGTCGTGCTCCTGCTCGCCGTGGCCGCGCGACTCGGGCGCTGCGTCACCGGACGGCAGTCCGCCTGGGTCCGCGACCTCGTGCCACGACCGGAGGTGCTCCTCGGTGTCGGCTGCGCGCTCGCCGTCGGCTCCCTGTTCTACGAGGTGCTGCACTTCCGTCACGTCTGGGCCTTCCTCGGGCTCGTCGCCGGCATCGACCCAGGCGCGACGAGGGACCGGCTGCTGCGTGCCCCGCGGACGTGGTGGGGACGATGAGCCGCACCCGCACCCTCGATGTGCGTCCCGGCGTCCTCCGGGGCGAGACCGCCCGTTCGGTGCTGGGCAACGTCGGCGCCCGGGTGGTCGCGCTGCTGTCGGTCGCCGTCGTCACGGTGCTCGTGGCCCGCGTCGGCGGCGCCGGCGACGTCGGCCTGCTGGCTCTCATGAGGGTGCTCCCGGGTCTCGTGGGCGTCGTCGCCACCTGCGGGCTCCCCGGTGCCATGGGCTTCTTCGTCGCCGGCGCCGACTCGGACCACCCCGGCCTGTGGCCCACGACCACCGCGCTCATGCTCGTCGGGGGAGCCCTCGGCACCGGCGGCTGGCTCCTGCTGGCTCCGCTCGTGCACGACCGCCTCATGGCCACGACGACGAGCTTCGTCGTCATCGCGACCGGCGCGACCGTCGCGACCCAGCTGCCGGTGTCGGTCGGCAAGTCGTGCCTCCAGGCGCTCGGCGACTCCCGGGGGTCGAACGTGGTGACAGCGGCCGAGGAGGCCGTCTTCGTGCCGGCGTTCCTGGGGCTGTGGGGCCTCGGGTTGAGTGGCGGCCCCCTTCTCGTGGCCGCGCTGCTCCTCGCCGACCTCGTCGTCGCGGCGTACGCGTGGGCGCGGGTCGCGCGTCGCGTCCGCGAACGCGGTGGTCGCCTCGCGGGGCGCCCCGACCTCCGGTTCGCCCGGCGGATGGCGGCCTTCGGGGCGCGCAGCCAGGTCGGGGGCATCCTCAACCTGCTCAACCTGCGTCTCGACGTCGTCGTGCTCGGCGCCCTCACCGGCCCGGCCCAGGTCGGCGTCTACGTCGTGGCGTCGAAGTACGCCGAGCTGCTCCGCCTGCCGGGCCTGGCGCTCACGTGGGTCACCTACCCGAGGTTCGCCTCCCGGCGGGGCGCCGCCTGGGAGCACCCGTGGCTGCGCGTGGGGCGGCTGCTGGCTCTCGGGGTCATGTCCGCGGCCCTCGTCGCGGCCAGCGCCGCCGTCCTGCTGCCACTGGCTTACGGGGAGCTGTTCCGTGACGCCGTGTGGCCCGCCGTGTGGATCTCGCTCGGCCTCGTCCTCGAGCCCGCGGCCGGGGTCGGCTCCGGCTACCTCCTCGGGGCGGGACGGCCGGGGCTCAGCTCGCTGGTGCTCGGCGGAGGCTTCGTGGTCACGCTGGTGCTCGACCTCGTCCTCATCCCACGCCACGGGTCCCTCGGCGCGGCCTGGGCCAGCGCGGTGGCCTACCTCGTCACCGACGTCCTCCTCGTGGCTGCGTGGCGCCGCCTCTCCGGGAGGCAGGCGTGAGAAGGCCGCCCGCACGACCGACGAGCCTGTCCGCGGCAGCGCTCGGCCTCTGGGTCGTCCTCGTCGTGCTCGGCACGGCTGCCTGCACGTCGGGGTCGGCGGCGGTCTCCACGAGCAGCCGACCGCAGGCGTCGACGGCGCTGGTGCGGCCGCAGTACGTCGCGCTCGCGGATGCCGTCGCGGCGCACGGCGCGCGACCCTGGGTCGAGGCCGACCTCGTCAAGGCCTGGGCCACCGGACCGGAGCGCTACGCGGCGGTGCTCGACTCGGTCGTGGCCCTCGCCGCCCGGCCCGGCGTGGCCGGCGTCAAGATCGCCGACGAGCTCGGCTACGAGGACGGCACCGACGCCGCCGACGACCTCGCCTTCCTCACCGCGACGACGCGCTCGCTCCACGCGCGGCTGCCCGGCCGCAAGGTCGTCGTCGACCTCATCGTGCCCGAGCTCGGCTGTCTCAGCTGGGACGGCGTGCCCGCCTCGGTCGTGGGGGCCGACTCGCTGACCAGCCGGCACGGGTGCGGCTCGGGGGAGACGGCGCGCAACCCGGCGGTCGCGCTCTCCGTCGTCGACCGCTACGTCGCGAAGGGTGGTCTCGACGTGGTGAACCTCAGCGTCGGCCTTCGCTCGGACAGCGAGTACGCGGCGTGGGGCACGACGCGCGACGCCGCGATGGCGGCCGCGTGGGACGAGGCGTCCCGACGCTGGGGCGCGACGGTGCGACTCCAGGCGCGCAAGGCCCTCGCGCACGACGGCGCCTACCGGGGCACGCGTGAGTCGGCCGAGGCGGACGTGCACACCTACGTCGACGTGCCCCTCGCGCACGGCGCGCAGGCGGTCGACATCTGGACGTGGAGCCAGCCCTACAAGGGCGGCACGTTCACGCTGACCGACCCGAAGCTGGCGCCGAACGCCCTCACCGGTGCCCTGCTCAACCGGCGCCGGCGCGGCGTCGAGCTCTGGACCCACATGACGCCGTCGTCGTTGCAGGTCGGTCTCGACCAGGACGTCGCGGCTGCAGTGACGATCTTCAGCGGCGTCCTCGTCGCATCCGGAACGGGGTGAGCACATGACGACCAGCCAGGCGGTGCCTGAGCCGACCGCCAGGGGACGGTTCCAGCGCGACGTGAGATCTACTGCAGCACAGGGCGACTCGCGTGTTGGGCGCATCTCCGTGCGGCGAAGGGCGCTCGATCTGGTCGTGGCCGTCACCGGTCTGCTGGTGCTCGCGCCCGTTCTCGTCGCCGTTGCCGTCGCGGTGCGGCTCTCCAGCCCCGGACCGGTGATCTTCCGGCAGGTGCGGCTCACTCGTGGCCGGGCACCCTTCACCCTGTACAAGTTCCGCACCATGCGCGTCGGGACGCACGGTCCTGAGGTGACCCGGAAGGGAGACCCTCGCGTCACCGCCCCGGGTCGCCTGCTGCGGAGGACGAGCCTCGACGAGCTGCCGCAGCTGGTCAACGTCCTCCTCGGCCAGATGACCCTGGTGGGCCCGCGACCCGAGACGCCGGCTCTGGCGAGCCTCTACCCGGACGACGTCGCGTGGGTGCTCGACGAGACGCCCGGGCTCACGGGCCCGGCCCAGATCACGCTGCGTGACGAGGTCAGCGTCGTCGACGGGACCGGCGGTCCGAGCGTCTCGGCGGTCGACCCCGAGGTGCTGGAGCAGTGGTACGCCGAGCAGCTCGTGCCCCGTCGGGTGGCCGCCGACCTGACGTTCCTGCGTCATCCGACGCTCGGCGCGACGCTGCGCGTCATCTGGTGGACGGCTCGCTACCTCGTCACGGGGCGACCGCCGGAGACACGGCTCGACGGCTGACGAGCGGGTCGCAGCGGGCGTTGAGGCACTCGCCGGTCCCGAGGTCGAACTCGAAGTTGTGCGCGAGGCAGCGCAGCACGCCGTCGCGCAGCACCGCGCCGTGTGCCAAGTCCTCCCCGGCGTGTGGGCAGTAGCGGCTGACCTCCCACTCGCGTATGCCGTCCGCCCACCGCTCGGGGAGCGTCACCGTGTCCTCGGGGTCGCGTTCGGTCTCGTAGCGCTCCACCTCGTCGAGGGCGGCTGCGTCGGCGTGCTTGAGCAGCCCGACGAGGTAGTCGTTGTAGCGGTCGGGGTCGCGCCAGCACGAGATGCGCAACGACAGGAAGAGGTCCTCCCAGCGCACCCGGCCGGTCAGCACCGCGTCGAGCCAGCGGGCCTCGACGGTGATGCGGTAGGCGGGTGCCGGAGTGCTGCCGGTCAGGTCGACGCGGCAGCGTGTGGGTCCGAGCTCGACGTCCCACGTGCCGCCGTCGGCCCCGCCGACGACGAAGCGCACCGTCATCGCGATGCGGTGCAGGAAGTAGTGGGACAGGGCGCCGAGCTGCTCGAAGTGGCGGGTAAAGCGCTGGTCCAGGCCGCTCCCGCGGGGCGGGTCCGGGAACGCGGCGTAGACGGCGGCGAGGTCGTCCGTGCGTCGGGCGGCGTAGTCGGAGAGGTAGTCGTGGAGGTCGTCGGGCAGGCGCCCTGCCAGGCAGGACGTGTCGCGGTCGCCGGCGAGCCGGAAGCCGTCCCAGTGCGGGTCCCGCTCGACGACGCCCGTGTCGACGTCGACTCGGTCACCGGGGAGCAGCCGCTCGACCCTCTGGTCGCGCAGCCGTGAACGCAGGTATGCGGCCGCCTGCGCCGTGTCGGGAAAGATGCCGGGCGGTGCGATGCGGTCGTTGTGGTGCGCGAGGGCCGGGTCCAGGAAGCAGGGCGGGCCGGCATACGGCAGCACGACCTTCGGGGGCGCCGCCCGCAGCAGTCGGCTGACCGCCTTGAACTTGCCGAGGCGCTTGTCTGCGCTCATCGAGGCGACGACCTCGGGCGGGTACTCGTAGCAGATCGGGTGCCACGACGCCCCGGACATCTGCACACCCATGAGGTCGATCGGGCGACCCACCTCCTCGACCGCCCGGCGCAGCTGGGCCGTGGTCAGCCGGGCGTCGTTCGTGTGCAGGATCGCGTGACCGGAGACGAACAGCAGCACCGCCGCGTCGTGGCACATCGGTGACTGCTCCTGGATCACCGTCATCCAGTCGCCGTGCCGGTCGAGGGCGAGCCGCTCCCACCGGTCGAGCTCGACGACGACGTTGCGGATGCCGGCGCCCCTGAGGCGCGAGAGCATCTCGGGGGCCGGGTAGTGCGGGATGACGATGCGCACGTGCTCGGGCAGCAGGCGCAGCAGGTCGAGGTCCAGGTGGTCCAGGTGCTCGTGCGAGATCGACACCCAGTCGGCGTCGAGCACGTCGGGCCGCAGCAGGTGGGAGTTGTCGGGGAAGGGGAACCACGAGCCGAGGAAGGCGCCCTGGGGAGACATCCACGGGTCGCAGAGGAGGCTGACGTGGGCGGCGTCGACGCGCAGGCCCGCGTGTCCGAGCGAGGTGACCACAGGTGCGACCATGCCGCCATCGTGCGGTCCGAGGCAGACGGTGACGACCCGTCCGCAACCGAGTCCGGCCTACGGCGTTCGACGTAGGGCGCGGACCTGGCCGCGCGTCCGCGCCATCCCTTCTCGCGTATGCCGCCCGGTCGGCTACCGCGTGTGCCGCCGGTTGCGCAGGTCGACCGCGCTGGCGGCGAGCGCCACGGCGACGAGGACTGCGCAGACCTTGAGCGCTCCGCTCGGGTCGAGCCCTCCGGCTCCTCCGGCACCGGCGTAGAAGACGGCGCCCACGAGCGCGATGCCCATCGCCGTCCCGATGCGCTGGCCGGTCTGCAGCAGACCGCCGGCCGTGCCGGCCCGGTCGACGGGCACGCCGTCGACCGCGAGGGTGATGTTGGGGGAGATGACGAGGCCGCTGCCGATGCCGGCCACGAGCAGCGGCGCCACGAGCCACCAGCCGAGGCCGGGACCGTCGGCGGCCGCGACCGTGATGTCGACCCCGACGACGCCGACGAGCACGACGACGAGACCGGTGGTCACGAGCAGGCGGCCGTACCGGCTCACGAGCCGCCCGCCGAGCGCGGACGTGACGGCCGAGCCGAGCGCGAACGGGGTGACGGTGAGCCCGGCCAGCAGCGGCGAGTAGTGCAGTTGCTGCTGAACGTGGATGGTCAGCACGAAGAAGATCCCGGTGAACCCGCCGAAGTAGATGGTGCCGACGGTCGCGCCCGACGGGTAGCCCCTCACGCCGAAGAGCGAGAGGTCGACGAGAGGCTCTCGTCCGAGGCCGGTGTAGCGACGTTCCCACGCCAGGAACGCCCCCACGAAGGCCAGGCCCACGAGGCCGACCCACCACGGCACGGTCGAGGCGCCACGGCCCGACTCCACCACGGGCAGCAGGATGCCGAGCACGCCCGCCCCCAGCAGCAGCACCCCGACCGGGTCGACGTCGATGCCGCGCCCGCGAGCCCGCTGCGGAGGGGCCGGGAGCCAGCGCATCGCGAGGACGACGGCGGCGGCCGCGACGGGCAGGTTGACGAAGAAGATCCACCGCCAGCCGGCGTCGGCGCCGAGGGCGTCGAGCAGCACGCCACCCACGACAGGACCGACCGCCGTCGAGATCCCGATCGTCGCACCGAGCAGGCCGAAGGCACGCCCGCGCTCGGCCCCTCGGAACAGCTGCTGGATGAGACCCGAGACCTGGGGGTTGAGGATGCCCCCCGCGGCGCCCTGCACCAGCCGCGCCAGGACGAGCAGACCCGCACTGGGCGCCAACCCGCAGGCGAGGCTCGACAGGCCGAACAGCACCACGCCCACGACGAAGACCGTGCGCCGGCCGAGCGCGTCGCCGATGCGCCCCGACGGCACGAGGGTCAGGCCGAAGGCCAGCGCGTAGCCCGACACCACCCACTGGAGGTCGCTCGGCGTGGCGTCGACGCCGCCGGCCCGCCCGTCACGAACCCAGGATCCCGGTCGTCGCGTCGTCCCTGCGCCCACCGAAGAAGTGGTCGAGCACCCGGCCGAACAGCTCCTCGTCCGACGGGTCGGTGGCGGCCCGCTCGAACAGCGTCATCGACGACCGCAGCTTCGTGGCGTCGATGCCTCCCAGCACGGCGACCGGGTCACGCTCGCTCAACGCGTCCAGGGCCCCGGCGCACTCGCGCAGACGGGGTCCGAGGACGGGGTGGTGCAGGTAGGCACGTGCCTCGGGAAGGCCCGACACGGCATACGCCCTCGCCATGTCGCTGCGACCGAGCCCGGCGACCTGGGGCAGCACGAACCACATCCAGTGGCCGCGCTTGCGGCCCGCACGCAGCTCGGCGAGCGCAGCGACGTACGCACCGCCACGGTCCTGCGCGTCCACGAACCGCTGGAGGTCGAAGGGGTCGTCACTCATACCTCCGTCGTACCCGGCCCCGGTGCCAGCGGGAACCATCGTGGCCCGACCGGGGTAGGCGGGGTGGGAGGGGAGCCAGGCAGCAAACAGCCCCGCTCGCCGTCGGGTGAGCGGGGCTGTTCGTCTGCCCACTCGGGAGTGGGCACGGATGCGGCAGTCCCTCCACGAACCAGCCAACCTCCGTGTGGCGACAGCCTTGTCAGTCCGTCGTCATCAGGTAGACGATCGACGGCCCAGTTCATGACGCGCTTTTTGCGAAGATCCTCGAAACGCGGACGAGTCCGCCCGCGCTGCCGTTGCGGTGGTGCTGGCAGCACGAGCGGACTCGCTGTGGCTTCGCTCCGCTCAGAGGTCG
>JYOE01000026.1:0-126465 GCA_000955875.1 Terrabacter sp. 28 | reverse complement strand
GCTTCGCTCCGCTCAGAGGTCGAAGTACATCTCGAACTCGTGGGGGTGCGGGCGGAAGCGGATCGGGTCCACCTCGTTCTTGCGCTTGTACTCGATCCACGCCTCGATGAGGTCGGCCGTGAAGACGTCGCCCTCGAGGAGGTAGTCGTGGTCGGCCTCGAGCGCCGCGAGCACCTCGGGCAGCGAGCCCGGGACCTGCTCGATCGCCGCGTGCTCCTCGGGCGGCAGCTCGTAGAGGTCCTTGTCCACGGGCTCCGGCGGCTCGATGCGGTTCTTGATGCCGTCGAGGCCGGCCATCAGCTGGGCGGCGAAGCAGAGGTAGGGGTTCGCCGACGGGTCGGGAACGCGGAACTCGATGCGCTTTGCCTTGGGCGAGGTGCCCGTGATCGGGATGCGCACGCACGCCGAGCGGTTGCGGGCCGAGTAGACCAGGTTGACCGGGGCCTCGTAGCCCGGGACCAGGCGGTGGTAGCTGTTGATCGTCGGGTTGGTGAACGCCAGCAGCGAGGGGGCGTGCTTGAGCAGGCCGCCGATGTACCAGCGCGCGATGTCCGACAGGCCGCCGTAGCCGCGCTCGTCGTAGAAGAGCGGCTCGCCGTCCTTCCAGAGGGACTGGTGCGTGTGCATGCCCGAGCCGTTGTCGCCGAAGAGCGGCTTCGGCATGAACGTGGCGGTGTGGCCCTGCGCCCACGCGGAGTTCTTGACGACGTACTTGAACTTCATGAGGTCGTCGCCCGAGTGGAGCAGCGTGTTGAAGCGGTAGTTGATCTCCATCTGGCCCGCGGTGCCGACCTCGTGGTGGCTGCGCTCGACGTTGAGACCGACCTCCTTGAGCTCGAGGCAGATCTTGTCGCGGAAGTCGGCGAAGTGGTCGACCGGCGAGACGGGGAAGTAGCCGCCCTTGTAGCGGGTCTTGTAGCCCTTGTTGCCGCCCTCCTCCTCGCGGCCGGTGTTCCACGCGGCCTCGACGGAGTCGATGAAGTAGTAGCCCGCGTTCTGCTTCGTCTCGAAGCGCACGTCGTCGAAGACGTAGAACTCGGCCTCGGCGCCGAAGTAGGCGGTGTCGGCGATGCCGGTCGACTTGAGGTACTCCTCGGCCTTGCTCGCGATGTTGCGCGGGTCGCGGCTGTAGCGCTCGTCGGTGAACGGGTCGAGGATCGAGAAGTTCATGACCAGCGTCTTCTCGGCGCGGTACGGGTCGATGAACGCGGTGGCGGGGTCCGGGACCAGCTTCATGTCGGACTCGTGGATCGCCTGGAAGCCGCGGATCGAGGACCCGTCGAACATCTGACCAACGGTGAAGAAGTCCTCGTCGACCGACTCAGCCGGCACGTTGAAGTGCTGCATGACACCGGGCAGATCGCAGAACCGAATGTCGACGAACTTGACGTCCTCGTCCTTGATGAACGCGAGGACCTCGTCAGCTGAGCTGAACATCCAACCTCCTATGTGGGGCGAGGTCGCCCCTCTGTCGCGGCGCTCTGTCGAGCGGCCGGGATCGAGTGACGGCCCCGTGCTGTCGTCGACGACACTACCGACCGGCGATTTCTCGGCCATGACCCGGATGTTTCGCGGGTGTTACGGATGCACAGGCCCGGGCAAAGCACACAGCCCGTGTCTCGTTACGCTTGCACCGTGGTGGACCGCAAGGATTTCGGCTCGTGGCTCGAGGGCCCGAGAGCGCGCACGAGCGCGGACGGACAGTACCGGGGACGCGACCTGGGCCTGCCCGACAAGGGGCCCGGCTCGATCGGCGGCTTCGGCATCCGGCTCGTCGGCGTCCTCATCGACTGGGGCATCGCCTCGCTCATCGCAAGGGGGCTCTTCTCGGTGCCGCTGCCGTTCTCGCAGCCGCCGGCGACCGGGGCCCAGAACTTCGTGGTGCTCGGCGTGTTCGCCGTCATGCACCTGCTGCTCGTCGGCACGCTCGGCTACACCATCGGCCACCGCATCATGGGGCTGCAGGTGCGGTCGCTGTCCACGGGCCGGGTGATGCCGCTCCAGGCGGTCGTGCGCACGATCCTGCTGGCGATCTTCATCCCGGCGGTCATCTGGGACCGCGACGGGCGGGGCCTGCACGACAAGGTCCCGGGCACCGTCCTGGTCCGCACCCGCTGACCCGCCCAGCGATCGAAAGAGCAGTTCGTCCTCCTCACAGCGAAAGAGCAGTTCGTCCGCGAGGGACGAACTGCTCTTTCGATCGGGGGTCACTTGCCGCGCAGGGCCTTGCGGTCCATGCGGGCGCGCGTCGGGTCGACGCCGGGCGGCAGGGGAGCGCGCAGGCCGCCGAGCGCCTTGAGACGCTTGTTGACCATGGCCATCTCGTCCTTGGTGATCTGCGGCTTGAGGCGCTGGACCTTGCTCGCGAGCTTGGGCAGCGGGATCTCGTTCTCGCCGTTGCCGACCCGGAGCGTCGTGACCGGCACGCCGGGGGCCACGCGCTCGACGCGCTTCTTCTCCGCGGCGAGCAGCTTCTGCACGCGCGACGTGGGGCCCTCGCCGACGAGCACGACGCCCGGGCGGCCGAGGGCGCGGTAGACCATCGCGGCCGAGCTGATGTCACCGGCACGGGCCACGTCGGCGGCGACCGGCTCGCGGTCGGTGTACCAGCCGCGGCGGATCGAGGTGAGCGCAGCGCCGGCGGCACCGGCCTGACCCTCGATCTGGCCGTAGGCGGCGCGCTCGGCGCGCCGGCTCATGACGATCGTCGCGGCGAGGATGCCGAACAGCACGCCGAACGCACCGAAGATCCACGGCAGCTTGACGATGAAGCCGACGACGAGCAGGACGCCGAATGTCACGAGGAACGCGAGGAGCATGTACCAGCCGATGAGCGGGTCAGCCTGCCTCGAGATCCGGTAGACGTCGCGGATCTGGGACAGCCGTCCCTGCTTCTTCTCCTGGGGCGCGGTCGATGCGTCCCCGTCCTTGTTGCGTGCCATGGTGCTCAGGATACGGCGCTCTGTGCGCGGGCCACCAACGACGCCGCCTCCTGGCGGGCGGGGGACTCGGCGGCCTCGGCGAGGTGCGCGAGGTGGGCCGGGATCTCGCGACCCCACTTGCGCATCGCGGTGGCCCAGAGGCGGCCTGCGCGGTAGGACGAGCGCACGAGCGGGCCGGCCATGACGCCCTTGAAGCCCATCTCCTCGGCGACCTCGGACCAGTGCACGAACTCCTCCGGTTTGACCCACCGGTCGATGGGGTGGTGCAGCTTCGAGGGGCGGAGGTACTGGGTGATCGTGAGGATGTCGCAGCCGGCGTCGTGGAGGTCGCGGATGGCCTCCTCGATCTCGGTGTCGGTCTCGCCCATGCCGAGGATGAGGTTGGACTTCGTGACGAGCTGCGCCTCGCGGGCCATCGTCAGCACCTTGAGCGACTTCTCGTAGGTGAAGGCGGGCCGGATGCGCTTGAAGATGCGCGGCACGGTCTCGAGGTTGTGCGCGAACACCTCGGGGCGGGCGTCGAAGACCTGGCCGACGAGCTCGGGCCTGGCGCCGAAGTCGGGAGGGAGGATCTCGACGCCGGTGTTCGGGTTGAGCAGGTGGATCTGGCGGATCGTCTCGGCGTAGAGCCCGGCGGCGCCGTCGGGCTGGTCGTCGCGGGCGACGCCGGTGACGGTCGAGTAGCGCAGCCCCATCTGGGCCACGGACTCGGCGACGCGGCGGGGCTCGTCGAGGTCGAGCGAGGTCGGTCGGCCCGTCGCGATGTCGCAGAAGTCGCAGCGCCGGGTGCAGACGTCACCGCCGATGAGGAAGGTGGCCTCCTTGTCCTCCCAGCACTCGAAGATGTTGGGGCAGCCGGCCTCCTGGCACACCGTGTGCAGGCCCTCGGACTTCACCATCGAGTGCAGCGCGGTGTACTCGGGGCCCATCTTCGCGGTCGTCCGGATCCAGGACGGCTTGCGCTCGATGGGGGTCTCGGCGTTGCGCGCCTCGACGCGCAGCAGACGACGGCCGTCGGGAACGACAGACACACGGGCTCCTTGGTCGGGACTTCCTGCTCCGGACAGGTTACGCCTCATAGACAACGCTCCCGACCACGGCCGTATGCCGTGGGGCGGGCTCAGGCGTCCTCGTTGGCTCGCGCCTCGGCGAGCCGTGACACGAGAAAGGCCCGCTCGACGTCGTTCCCGGTGAGCGTGAGCGCCTCCTCGTACGCGGTCGCCGCCTCGGGCCAGGCGCCCAGGCGACGCAGCAGGTCGGCCCGGGTGGCGCTCACGTAGGGATACGTCGCGACGGAGGGGTCCGCGAGGAGTGGCTCCAGCGCGGCGAGGCCCGCCCGCGGCCCGTCGCGGAAGCCCAGCGCTGCCGCGCGAGCGAGGGCGACGACCGGCGACGGCCACAGGTCGAGGAGCACGTCGTAGAGCCCGACGACCTCGGCCCAGTCGGTCGCCTCCCAGGTCGGCGCCTCGGCGTGCACGGCCGCGATGGCCGCCTCGACGGTGTGCCGCCCGGGAGGTCCCTGCCCCAGGGCCTCTCCCACGAGCGCCGCCCCCTCGGCGATGAGCCGGTGGTCCCAGCGCGAGCGGTCCTGGTCGGCGAGCAGGACCAGCGTCCCGTCCTCGCCCACCCGGGTGTCACGTCGTGCGTGGGCGAGCAGCATCAGGGCCAGCAGGCCGGTGACACCGCTGGCATCCGGCAGCAGCCGGTGCAGCATGCGGTCCATCCGGATGGCAACGTCGACGAGGTCCTGCCGCACGAGCCCGCTCCCGCTCGGCGCCGTGTGCCCGGCCGTGAAGACGAGGTGCAGCACGTCGGTGACCGCGCCGAGGCGCTGGGGCAGCTCGTCGCGCGACGGCACGCGGTAGGGGATGCGCGCCGTCGCTATCTTCCTCTTGGCCCGGGTGATCCGCGCGGCCATCGTCGACTCCTGCACGAGGAACGCGCGTGCGACCTCCGCGGTCGACAGGCCGCAGACCAGCCGCAGGGTGAGGGCGACCTGTGCCTCCGGCGCGAGCGCCGGGTGGCAGCAGGTGAAGACGAGGCGCAGACGGTCGTCGGGCACGGCCCGCTCGTCCACGGCATACGGCTCGGGGTCGCTCTCGTCGACGACGAGCATCGGGAGCAGGCGCCGACCGTGCGCCTCCCGACGCACGACGTCGCGGGCGCGGTTGCCCGCGACCGTGGTGAGCCAGCCGCCCGGCCGCCGGGGTATGCCGTCCGCCGGCCACCGCTCGAGGGCTCGCTCGAACGCGTCCTGGGTGCACTCCTCGGCGAGGTCGAGGTCGCGCGTGACCCGGGCTGTCGAGGCGAGCACGCGGGCCCACTCGTCGCGGTGCGCGCGTGCCACGGCGGCGGCGACCTCGGGCGGTGGCGCGGACGTCACGGTGCCGGCTCAGCCGTGGTCGACGATCGGGCGCACCTCGACGGCCCCGTGCCGCTCGCGCAGCTCCGGCAGCATCCTGGCCAGCCCGACGGCGGCGTCGAGGTCCGGCACGTCGACGATGTAGAAGCCGCCGAGCGCCTCCTTCGTCTCCATGAACGGTCCGTCGGTGACGAGCGGAGTGCCGTTGCCCGAGGCGCGCAGGGTGGTCGCCGTCGTCGCCGCCTCGAGCTCCTCACCACTGAGGCGACCGGCGCCGGCGGCCCGCGAGAAGGCGATGTGGCCCGCCTCCTTGGCCTCGAGCTCCTCGGGCGTCTGGGCGTCCCACTCCTGCTCGCTGCCGTAGATGAGGACCAGGTACTTGGCCATGTCGGTGTCTCCTTGCTTCGGTGTCCGCCGGTGTGTCCGGCTACCCGTACGACGAACGGCTTCGCGCCGGATCGACAGGTCAGGTCCTGATCACCGCACCGTCACGTGACGTCGCGGCGGCGGAAGGCGGCGAGGGCCGCGGCGACGAGCACGACGCTCACGACGAGCAGGTAGACCCAGCCGTGCGTGTAGGTGATCGTCTGTTCGGCGAAGGTGCACCCGTCGGCGGTGCACCGCTCGGCGGCGTACGGAAAGCCCTTCTCGAGGAACGCGAACGCGTTCGGCACGATCGCGAAGGGCGTGAGGCGGCCCTGCAGCAGCGCGTGCACGGCGAACCCCTCGACGAGGACGACGTAGCCGAGCACGAAGCCGACGACGGCGGCGGTGTGTCGCACGAGCAGCCCGAGCGTGGCTCCCAGCAGCCCGGCGAGCAGGACGACCACGACGGCCCGGAGCGCGAGCTGCCCCAGGGACTCGTCGAGCGGTGGCGGGTCGGGCAGCTGCAGGTCGGAGCCCGGCCGGTTCACGGTGGCGACCATGTGGGCACCGAGGACGAGCAGGACGACCGCGGCGGCGGCGAGAGCCGTGGCGCCGATGGCGGCCGCGACCAGCTTGCTCGCGGCGACCTCCAGGCGGCGCGGCTTGAAGGTGAGCCAGTTGCCCATCGAGCCGGTGGTGAACTCCGCAGCCACGAAGCTGCCCATGAGGATGAGCACGAGGAAGCCACCCACCGACACGAGCGGCTCCATCGCGGACTGCGTGATGGTGTCGGCGATTGGCACGACGATGCCCATCTCCTCGAGCGTCGGGTTCTGGATCGTGCCGATGGTGTCGCAGCGGAAGTCGATGCCGGGGTCGCCGGTCCGCTCGCGCTCGAGCGCCTGCTGCTCGCGGCAGTCCTCGAGCATCTGCGGCAGCTGGTCCTTCATCTCGGCCTGCTGCCGCTTGTTCTCCTCGAGCATGATCGTGTACGAGTCGAGCTGCTGGGCGAGGCGCTCGGGCGTCGAGGACTTGTACGCGTTGTAGACCATCGCGAGGACGAAGAGCACGATGCCGGCGAGCACCGCCTTCGTCAGGCGGCGCCACCAGAGGCGCTTCAGCTCCACGCCGACGAGCCCGGCGAACGACGCACCCGTGGGGCGCATCTCGCTGCGCGGTCGGGCGTCGGGGGAGATGAGGGTGTCGGTCATGCCGCGTCCCCCTTCGCGCCGCCGCCGGCCGCCCGGTCGGCATCGGTGCCGAGGCCCTGGTCGGCCGTGAGCGCGAGGAAGGCCGACTCGAGGTCGGGGCGCACGGGGACGAGCTCGTTGACGTAGAGGCCGTGGCCGGCCAGCGCCCGCGTGACGGCCGCCGGGTCGTCGGCGGCGACGAGGAGGTGTTCGCCCTCCCTGGTCGGGCTGAATCCCTCGGCGCGGAGCACCTGCTCGGCCCGGTCGGGGGCGGCCACGCCGACGCGCACCTGCGCGACCCCGGTGCCGCCGAGGATGTCGGCGACCGGGCCCTCGGCCAGCAGCGCGCCGTGCCCGATGATCGAGACCGTGTCGGCCACGTGCTCGACCTCCGCGAGGATGTGCGAGCTGACGAGCACGGTCTTGCCGCCGGCGCCGAGCGAGCGCATGGTGTCTCGGACCTCGCGGATGCCGGCGGGGTCGAGGCCGTTGGTCGGCTCGTCGAAGATGAGCAGGTCGGGGTCCTTGAGCAGGGTGGCCGCGATGGCCAGGCGCTGCTTCATGCCCAGCGAGAAGCCGGCGTAGCGGTCGCGGCCGCGGTCCTGCAGGTGGGTGGCCTCGAGCACCTCGTCCACGCGGTGGCGGGGGCTCCCGATGGCGCCGGCCAGCAGTGCCAGGTTCTGACGGGCGGTGAACGCGGGGAAGAACTTCGGCGACTCGACGATGGCCCCGACCCGGTCGATGACGTGGGGGAGGCGACCCGGCACCGCCTCGCCGAAGACCTCCGCGGATCCCGAGTCGGCGCGGACGAGCCCGAGGAGCATGCGGATCGTCGTCGTCTTGCCCGAGCCGTTGGGGCCGAGGAAGCCGTGGACGCCCCCGAGCGGCACCGTCATGCTGAGGCCCTGGACGGCGACCCGCCGCGCGCCGCGGCTCAGGTACGTCTTGCGTAGGTTGACGGTGCGGACGGCAGCGTCCATCGATCCCCCTGGTTCGACCAATTGGTGGTCGCCACCCTAGGGGGTCGGTCAGGCCAGTGCGCGCCGGTTGGGCCGCAGTGTCGGCAGGATGTCGGCGAGGTGCTTCTCCACGTGTGGCAGCACCTCGGTCACGGGGACGTCGCGGCCGAGCTCGAACGACAGCGACGTGACGCCGGCGCCGACGATGCCGCACGGGATGATGACCTCCCCCCACGACAGGTCGGGGTTGCAGTTGAACGCGAAGCCGTGCATCGCCACCTGGCGGCTCACGCGGATGCCGATGGCGCCGATCTTGCGTCGCGGCCCGCGGTCGTCGGCCGCGATCCACGTGCCGCTCTCGCCCTCGACGCGCCCGGCCTCGACGCCGAAGTCGGCGCACACGCGGATCATCATCTCCTCGAGCGCCCGCACGTAGCCGACGACGTCGATGGGGGCGGGGAGGCGCAAGATGGGGTAGCCGGTGACCTGGCCCGGACCGTGCCACGTGATCTTGCCGCCGCGGTCGACGTCGATGACGGGCGTGCCGTCGTTGGGCCGCTCCTGCGGCTCGGTGCGCTTGCCCGCCGTGTAGACGGGTCGGTGCTCGAGCAGGTAGACCGTGTCGGGCTCCTCGCCGGCCACGACCTTCGCGTGCGTGTCGCGCTGCACCTGCCAGGCCTGCTCGTAGTCGACGAAGTCGGGGTCGAGGCCGAGGTGCACGAGACGCATGCGGTCAGGGTACGCCGTGCGGCATACGATGCCGGAATGCCGTCCGACGAAGCCGCCCCGTCCATCCCCCTCCGTGTCGGGCTCGTCGGCTACGGCTCAGCCGGCCGCGGCATCCACGCTCCCCTCATCGAGCGGGCCGGGCTGAGCGTCGCCGCCGTGTCGACGTCCGACGCGACGCGCGCCGAGCAGGTGCGTTCCGACCTGCCGCACGCCGAGGTCGTGCCCGACCTCGAAGCGCTGCTGGGTGTCGATGCGCTCGACCTCGTCGTCCTCGCGTCGCCGAGCGGGGTGCACGCCGAGCAGGCCGAGAAGGTCATCGAGGCCGGCCTGCCCCTCGTCGTCGACAAGCCGCTCGCCGTCGACGCCAGCTCCGCCCTCGACGTCGTCGACCGGGCGACCCACCACGGCGTGCCCCTCACCGTCTTCAACAACCGGCGTTTCGACCCCGAGCTCGCGGCGCTGCGCATCGTGCGCGACGAGGAGCTCGTCGGCGAGATCTGGCGGGCCGAATACCGTTGGGACCGCTGGCGGCCCGTGCCGAAGCAGCGCTGGCGCGAGACCGTCGGGCCGGCCGAGGGCGGTGGCCTGCTGCTCGACCTGCACAGTCACCTGATCGACCAGGCGGTGCTGCTGCACGGGGAGGTCGAGTCGGTGTACGCCGAGCTCGACGCACGCACGGTGACGGCCGAGGACGACACCTTCCTCGCGTGCCGCCACACGTCCGGCGTCGTCAGCCACGTCATCTCGAGCTCGGTCAACGGCGCCCCCGGTCCGCGGGCTCGCGTCAACGGCTCGGGGGGTGCCTACGTCATCGGCAAGCAGTTCGACGACGTCAGCTCGTTCACCGAGTTCGCCAACCAGGGTGACGCGGTGGGCTGGATCGTGCGCGGCGACGAGCGCGAGCCCGGCCCCATCGTGTCCGACGCCGACCAGGCCAACTTCTACCGCGCGGTCGCGGCCGCCCTCGCCAGCACCGATCCGCAGGCGACGATGCCCGTCGACCCCCGGGACGCCGTGCACGTGCTCGCCGTCATCGACGCGGCCCGGATCAGCGCGCGCGACCGGCGCGTCGTCGACGTCGTCACGCCCGGGCAGACCCCCTGAGCGGACCTGTGGACGACGCGCTCGCGGGTCGCGCGGGCGCTGGTTGCATGGGCGGGTGACCGACAGCACCCACGAGCCGAGCCAGAGCCTGCCGCACACGGTCCCCGACGTGCCGGGGCACCGCCTCGACGCGGTGATCGGCACGGGTGGGTCAGCCGTGGTGTGGGCGGGCGTCGACGCGACCGGGCGGCCGGTGGCGGTCAAGGTGCCGCACCGGGCGCCCGACGAGGTCGATGCGCAGCAGGCGCTCGTCGAGCAGCAGGTCCTCACCGCGGTCCAGCACGACCATCTCGTCACGCTGCGGTCGGTCGTCCCCCTCGCCGACGGGCGCGAGGCGCTGGTCTTCGACCTCGTCCGGGGGGCCGTGCTGCGGGGGATGGTCGCCAGTCGCGGGCACCTGCGCCCGGGCGAGGTGGTCACCGTGCTGACGCCGATCAGCCAGGCGGTCGCGCACCTGCACTCGGCCGGGGGCGTGCACGCCGACATCTCACCCTCCAACATCACGCTGACCAGGGCGGGGCGACCCGTCCTGCTCGACCTGGGGGCGGCTCGGGTCGCCGGGCGCGACCCCGGGGCGGTCCACGGCACCCCGGGTTTCGTGGCCCCCGAGGTGCTCCTCGGCGACCCACCCGGCGAGGCGGCCGACGTGTACGCGCTGGGCGCGGTCGCGTGGTTCTGCCTGACGGGCAACGGCGCCCCCGACACGATGATGCGGCTCGACCTCGAGACCGTCGTGAGCCACGTCGGCCCCGAGCTCGCCGAGGTCGTCGCGCAGGCCATCGACCCCGACCCCGCGCGCCGGCCCTCAGCGGCCGAGCTGGCCCGGCGCTTCTACGAGGCGTCGTCGGCCGAGCCCGTCGAGGTCGTGGTCGGTGCCGACGAGGCGTCGGCCCTCACCCACCGGCTGCGGGCGCAGGCGGGCCGGGACGCTCCACCTGCGGTCAGCACGGTCGGTCACCGCTGGCGCCGGCGGGTCCTCGCCGCCGCGCTCGTGGCCGTGCCCGTGCTCGGTGTCGCCGGATGGGTCCTCGCGGCCCGGCAGACACAGCCGGGCGCCCCGCTCGTGCGGGTCGCGACGGCGCCCCCGGTCGTCCGGCCCTCACCGACAGAGCCCGCCACGGCAACGAGGACGGCGACGAGAACCGTCGCGACGACCCTGGCACGGCCCAGCGGCGTTGCAAGCCCCGCCGCTCACGCCGGCCGGCCGAGCTGGGGCGGGCAGGCCGCACTCGTCCCCGTCGTCCTCGACGCCGACAGTGCAGCGCGACGACCCGAGGACCTCCTGCAGGCGCTGAGCGACCGTCGGGCGACCGCGCTCGTGAACCGCGACGTCAGCGCTCTGGGCGCGGTCCACGCGCCCGGTTCCGCGAGCGCGGCGAGCGATGCTGCCCTCGTCGCGCGGCTGAGCCGGGCCGGAGTGCGGTGGGAGGGCCTGCGGCTCGAGGTGGCCCAGGCGCTCCACGTCTCAGGCGACGACCGCCACGCGGTGCTGCGAGCCCGGGTCGACTGGACGGCATACGTCGTGGTGTCGTCCGACGGCGCCCGCTCGCAGCGGTCGGCCGACACCGGGAGGCTCCTCGACTTCGCCCTGACCCGGGGTGCTCAGGGCTGGCGGCTCACGGCCGTCACGACTGCACCAGCCACCTGACGGCGCTCGTCAGGTCGGGGTGCTCGAACTCGAAACCGCTCGCGAGCAGTGCAGCGGGCTGCATCCGCTGGCTCGCGACCACGTAGTCGGCGAACTCGCCGACGACGGCGCGCAGCGCGAACTGTGGCGCCGGCAGGATCGCCGGCCGCGAGAGGGCCGATCCGATCGCCGCTGCGATCTCCTTCTGCCGGGCGGCTCCCGGGGCCGCCGCGTTGAAGGGCCCGACCAGCTCGGTGTGGTCCACGAGGTGGGTCAGCAGGCGCACCTCGTCGACGAGGGTGACCCACGGCCACCACTCCCGGCCCGAGCCCATCGGCCCGCCGAGGCCCAGGCGGCCCAGCAGCACGACGGGTTTGAACGCGCCGCCCTCGCGAGCCATCACGAGCCCGGTGCGGACGAACGCCACGGGGAGGCCGGCGTCGACGGCGGGCTGGGCAGCGCCCTCCCACCGGGTCACCACGCCGGCGAGGAAGTCGCTGCCGGGCGGGCTGTCCTCGGTGAGCACCTCGTCGCCGCGGTCGCCGTAGTAGCCCACGGCCGAACCGTTGACGAGCTTGACGGCGCGGCCCGTCCGCTCGTGGTGGGCCACGACGGCGCGGGCGATCGTGCCGGTCGCGTCGGTGCGTGACCGCTCGACCTCGCGCTTGTGCTCGGCGTTCCAGCGACGGTCACCGATGCCGACCCCGGCGAGGTTCACGATCGCGTCGACGCGGTCGAGCGCGGACTCGTCGAGGACGCCCTTCGCAGGGTTCCACTCGACCTCGCCCGGACCGTCGGCGCGGCGGCGCACGAGGCGCAGCACCTCGTCACCGCGCGCCTCGAGATGACGACGAAGCGCGCCGCCGATCAGTCCGGACGAACCGGCGATGGCGACGCGCCTCGTCATGACGTGCTCCTCATGTGGCTGGGGCCTCAGGCCTCGAAGCGCCCCTCTTCCAGACGTGCCTTCATCGTGCCGAGGAAGCGTGCGGCGTCTGCGCCGTCGACGATGCGGTGGTCGTAGGACAGCGCGAGGTACATCATCGAGCGGATCGCGATGGTCTCGCCGCCGTCGGCGTCGGTGACGACGACCGGACGCTTGACGATCGCACCGGTGCCGAGGATGGCGACCTGAGGCTGGTTGATGATCGGCGTGTCGAAGAGCGCACCGCGGCTGCCGGTGTTGGTGATGGTGAACGTGCCACCGGCGAGGTCGTCGGGCGTGATCTTGTTGCTGCGCGTGCGCGCCGCAACGTCGGCGATCGCGCGGGCGAGCCCGGCGATGTTGAGGTCGCCGGCGTTCTTGACCACCGGGACGATCAGGCCCTTCTCGGTGTCGACGGCGATCGAGAGGTTCTCGGTGCCGTGGTAGACGATCTCGTCGCCGTCGATGCTGGCGTTGACCATCGGGTGCGCCTTGAGCGCTTCGGTGGCCGCCAGCGCCAGGAACGGCAGGAAGCTGAGCTTCGTGCCCTCGCGGGCCTCGAAGTCGTTCTTGACCTTGGCGCGCAGCCGGGCGACCTTCGTGAGGTCGACCTCGACGACGGTGGTCAGCTGGGCCGAGACCTGGAGCGACTCGACCATGCGCGTGGCGATGACCTTGCGCAGACGGCTCATCTTCTCGCGCGTGCCGCGCTTGGGCGAGACCGCGGCTGCGGCCGGGGCCGGCGCCGCGCTCGGGGCGGGAGCCGACGCGGCCGGAGCGGCAGCCGGGGCGGGCGCGGCCGGTGCCTTGGCGGCCTCGGCGGCATCGAGCACGTCCTGCTTGCGGATGCGGCCGCCGACGCCCGTGCCCGTGATCGAGCCGAGGTCGACGCCGTGCTGGGAGGCCAGCTTGCGCACGAGGGGGGTGACGTACGCGGCAGCGTCGTCACGTGACGGCGCCGACGACGTCGTGCTCGCCTCGGGGGACTGCTGAGCGGCGGGGCGCTCGGCGTCGGCCGGCAGGCCTGCGGCCTGCTGCTCGCCCGACTCGGCCTGCGCCTGGGCGGGTGCCTGGGCCGCGGGAGACGGGGACGCGGCCTGCTGCGAGGCGGCGGCGTCGGCCTGGGCCGGGGCGTCCTGCTGCGGGGCGTCCTGCTGCGGGGCTTCCTGCTGTGGAGCTTCCTGCTGCGGAGCCTCCTCCTTCGGGGCTTCCTGCTGCGGGGCTTCCTGAGCCGGAGCGGACGCCGGCGCGCCACCGATGACGGCGAGGTCTGCGCCGACCGGGACCGTGTCGTCCTCCTGGACGAGGATCTTGGTCAGCGTGCCGGCCACGGGGGAGGGGATCTCGGTGTCGACCTTGTCGGTAGAGACCTCGAGGAGCGGCTCGTCGACGGCGACCTCGTCGCCCTCGGCCTTGAGCCAGCGGGTGACGGTGCCCTCGGTGACGGACTCGCCGAGCGCGGGCATCGTGACGGTCTGGCCCTCGCCGCCCTCGGACGACGACGCGCCGGCCTGGGGCTGCTCGGCCTGGGCGGCCTCGGGCTCGCTCGTCGCGGCCTGCGGCTCCTGCTCGGTGCTCGGCGCCTCGGGCGCAGGCGCCTGGGCCGCCTCGGGCTCGGGAGCAGACTCGGCCGCCGGTGCGTCGCCCCCGCCGGAGGGAGCGGCACCGTCGCCGATGACGGCGAGGTCGGCGCCCACGGGGACGGTGTCGTCCTCCTGCGCCAGGATCTCCTGCAGCGTGCCCGCCACGGGGGACGGGATCTCGGTGTCGACCTTGTCGGTGGAGACCTCGAGCAGTGGCTCGTCGACCTCGACCTGGTCGCCGACGCTCTTCAGCCAGCGGGTGACGGTCCCCTCGGTGACTGACTCACCCAGGGCCGGCATGGTCACGCGTTCTGACATGACGTGTTTTCTCCTCTTCCCAGTGTCTGGCTCAAGCGTGTGCGTGCAGGGGCTTCCCCGCCAAGGCCAAGTGTGCCTCGCCGAGCGCCTCGTTCTGTGTGGGGTGCGCGTGGATGAGACCGGCGACGTCCTCGGGGTGCGCCTCCCAGTTCACGATGAGCTGCGCCTCGCCGATCTGCTCGCCCATGCGGGCGCCGATCATGTGGACCCCGACGACGGGACCGTCGACCTGGCGGACGAGCTTGACGAAGCCCTGCGTGCCGAGGATCTGCGACTTGCCGTTGCCGCCGAGGTTGTACTCGTAGGTCGCGACGTCGCCGTGCTTCTCGCGGGCCTGCGCCTCGGTGAGCCCGACGCTGGCGATCTCGGGGTCGCAGTAGGTGACGCGCGGGATGCCGGTCTCGTCGATGACGGCGGGCGAGAGGCCCGCGATCTCCTCGGCGACGAAGATGCCCTGGGCGAAGCCGCGGTGGGCGAGCTGCAGCCCGGGCACGATGTCGCCGACGGCGTACACCGACGGGACGTTCGTGCGGAGGCGCTCGTCGGTGGGCACGAAGCCGCGGTCGACGGTGACGCCGGCGGCCTCGTAGCCGAGGCCCTCGGTGACCGGTCCGCGGCCGACCGCGACGAGCAGCAGGTCGGCCTCGATCGTCTCGCCCGACTCGAGCGAGACGGTGACGACGTCGCCCTGCTGGGTGGCGCCGGCGAACCGCACGCCGGTCTTGAAGGCAATCTTGCGCTTGCGGAAGGACCGCTCGAGCTGCTTGCTGATGGTCTCGTCCTCGGCGGCGACGAGTCGCGGGAGTGCCTCGACGATCGTCACCTCGGAGCCGAAGCTCTTGAAGACAGAGGCGAACTCGACGCCGATGACGCCGCCGCCCAGCACGACGACGCGGGCCGGGACGTGGTCGATCGCGAGCGCCTGCTCGCTCGTCATGATGCGGCCGCCGATCTCGAGGCCGGGGAGCGACTTCGCATAGCTGCCGGTCGCGAGGACGACGTTGCGGCCGGTGATGCGGCGGTCGCCGACGACGACGGTGTTCGGGCCGTCGAGGACGCCGGCGCCCTCGACGTACTCGATCTTGGCGGCCTTCACGAGGCCCTGCAGGCCCTTGTAGAGGCGGCTGATGACGCCGTCCTTGTAGGCGTTGACGCCGGTCATGTCGACGGACTCGAACGTCGTCTTGACGCCGAACGACGCGCCCTCACGAGCGACGTCGGCGACCTCTGCGGCGTGCAGCAGCGCCTTCGTCGGGATGCAGCCCTGGTGCAGGCAGGTGCCGCCGAGGCGGCCCTTCTCGACGAGGGCCACCGAGAGGCCCAGCTCTGCCGACCGGAGGGCACAGGCGTAGCCGCCCGACCCCCCACCGAGGATGACGACGTCGTAGTCGCCTGCGGCATCAGCCGACATGTGCATGGGCTCCTTCGGGTGGATCGCCGGTTCCGGCCGTCGTGCAGCGGAGTCCGGGGACGTGCGGGTGGGCGTGCACACAGCATCTTGTCATTGATCGACTGGGACGTCACAGGCAGGTCACGCCTCGCGGCGAGGTCCCCTCGCAGGCACGGTGCGACCACGTACAGTGCCGCCATGGGCTGGTTCTCGCGCCGCAGCAGCCGCAAGGGCGACGGCCGTCAGGGCCGCTCCGACGGTCCGCAGATGGAGATCGACCGCAAGGCGGTCGAGGCGCATCTGCGTGCCTTCGTCGAGACCAAGCGCGGTGTCGAGGCGTACGTCGAACCCGCCACGAGCGTCACCACGACGACCATCGTGCTCATCGCCTGGGACGGCGAGTGGACCCGTCGCGCGGTCGGTTCGCCCAAGGACGGCTTCGACATCAGCCAGAAGCTCGGCGTCCCCGTCTACGACGTCAACAAGACCGGCTACCCCAACCGCATGCGGGAGTGGAGCAAGCGGCGCCGCCGGGGCGACGCGTGAGGTAAAGGGGTGGACCCGCCCGCCCGCGCCTGACAGGGTGAAAAGCGTTCAGTCCGTGCCGGATCCGGCGCCACAGCACACAGGAGGTCCACCGATGTCCAAGCAGGACGGCTCAGAGAGCGGCCCGAGCGAAGAGATGAAGGCCAAGTTCCGTGCGGCGCTCGACAAGAAGCACGCGCACGGCGGCAAGGACGTCTCCGACGACCACGACCGTTCGAAGGTGCACGGGGCGCACGGGCCCGCCAAGGCCCAGCAGATGTTCCGCCGCAAGTCCGGCGGCTGAGCTCCCCCGCTTCCACCGTCGAGAGGCCACGAAGTGCTGCCTCACCGGTGTCGAGAGGCCAGGACGCGCGACGCGTCCTGGCCTCTCGACTGTCACGAGCTGTCACGAGGGGGCCACGAGTGGCCCTTCGACGGTTGGGCGGTCTGTCAGAGGTAGGACTCGGCCACGCCGACGAGGGTGCGCACGCCGAAGCCGGTGCCGCCCTTGGGCCAGTAGCCGGCAGGAGCCTTGTCGTTGAAGGCCGGCCCGGCGATGTCGAGGTGGCTCCAGGGGATGCCCTCGCCGACGAACTCCTGCAGGAACAGGCCCGCCGTGAGCATGCCGCCCTCGACGCCGCCCTTGTGGGCGAGGTCGGCGTTGATCGACTCGAGGCCCGGGCGCAGCTCGACCGGCAGCGGCATCGGCCACATCGCCTCGCCGACCGTGCGCGCCGCGTCGAGCACGCGGGTGCGGAACGCGTCGTCGTTGGACATGACGGCGGCCGTGTTGGCCAGCGCGACGACCTGGGCACCGGTGAGGGTGGCGACGTCGACGATCGCGTCGGGCGAGGTCTCGGACGCGAGGGCGATGCAGTCGCCGAGCACCATGCGTCCCTCGGCGTCGGTGTTGAGCACCTCGACCGTCTTGCCGCCCCGCATCGTCACGACGTCGCTCGGGCGCTGGGCCGTCGAGCTGGGCATGTTCTCCGCCAGCCCGAGGTAGCCGGTGACGGCGATCGGCAGGCCGAGCTCGGCGATGGCCAGGACCGCTCCGGCGACGGCCGCAGCGCCGGCCATGTCGCACTTCATCGTGAGCATGCCGTTGGCCGGCTTGATGCACAGGCCGCCCGAGTCGAAGGTGATGCCCTTGCCGATGAAGGCGATGGAGGCCTTGGGGCGGCTGGGGGAGTAGCTGAGCACGGCGATGCGTGGCTCGTTGGCCGAGCCCTGGCCGACGCCGACCGTGCCGCCGAAGCCGCCGGCGCGCAGCGCCTTCATGTCGTAGGACTTGAGCTTGACCTTCGTGCCCTTGACGCGGTCGGCGAGGGAGTCGACGAACGTCTCGGGGTAGAGCAGGTTGGGCGGCAGGTTGACCAGGTCGCGGGTGTACGCGACGGCGTCACCGAGCGCTGCCGCGCGCTTGACGGCCTTGCGGGAGGCCGCGTCGGCCGGGCCCACGAGCGCGACTGCGGCGACGGCATCGGTGCTGGTCGTGCCCGCCTTCGAGACGGCATACGCCCCGAGGGCTGCGCCCTCCGCGACGGCGGAGACGAGCTCGACGGACGTGCCGGGCACCACGACCGCGACCTTCTTCTTCTTGCCCAGCGTGCGGATGGCCGCGCCGAGGCCCTTTCGGACCTCCTCGAGGGCGGCCGGCTCGGTCGACAGGGCGCCCACGCCGGCGAGCACCACCAGCTTGGCCGCCACCTCGGGCACGGCGGCAAGCGTCGTGACCTCACCCACCTTGCCGGCGAGCTCGAGGTCGGCGACGACCGACTTGAGGTGCGAGACCGTCTTGCGCGGCAGCCCGTGCCCGGGGGCCACGGCGGCGCCGCTCTCGCCCGGCACGATCGCGACGACGAGCGCGTCACAGGGCGTGTCGGCGGCCGAGCGGTTCGAGATGGTCAGGTTGGCCACGAGGACTCCTTCGTCGGGTGTGCGTCCAGGTCGCGCGGTGCCGGCGCGACTCAGGGTGAGTCTGGGTGCGCGGGCGCCCGGGAGGGCGCAGCCACGCTGCCGCTGGTGGCGGCGTTCGATGATAACGAGCGGGGGCGGCGCGCCCACCGAGCGGTAGGTTGGCGCCCATGACGACACAGACGTCGGGTGCCCGCGCCCAGCTGACCTCCCCGCTTCACGACCGGCACGTCGCCCTCGGCGCGAAGATGGCTGACTTCGGCGGCTGGGACATGCCGATCGAGTACCCGGGCGGCGGCGTCGTCGCCGAGCACACCGCGGTGCGCGAGCGTGTCGGCATCTTCGACGTGAGCCACCTCGGCAAGGCGTCGGTGGTGGGACCCGGTGCGGCCGACTTCGTCAACGCGTGCCTCACCAACGACGTTCGCCGCATCGAGCCAGGCTCCGCCCAGTACACGTTGTGCTGCGACGATTCGGGCGGGGTGGTCGACGACCTGATCGTCTACCTCAAGTCCGACGACGACGTCTTCCTCATCCCCAACGCCGCCAACACCGCCGAGGTGGTGCGGCGCCTGCAGGCAGCGGCCCCCGAGGGCATCACGGTCACCAACCTGCACCACGACTTCGGCGTCATCGCGGTCCAGGGCACCAGGAGCGACGAGGTGCTCGAGTCGCTCGGACTGCCGACGGGCCACGACTACATGTCGTTCGTCGAGGCGGACTGGCAGGGCCATCCGGTCATCGTGTGCCGCACCGGCTACACGGGCGAGCGCGGCTACGAGCTCGTGCCGCGCTGGGACGACGCGCCCGCTCTCTGGGACGCTCTGGTCGGCGCGATCGAGCCCTTCGAGGGCAAGCCGTGCGGCCTCGGCGCGCGTGACACGCTGCGCACCGAGATGGGCTATCCCCTGCACGGGCAGGACCTCTCGCTCGACATCTCCCCGGTGCAGGCCCGGGCGGGCTGGGCGGTCGGCTGGAAGAAGGACACCTTCTGGGGCAAGGCCGCGCTCGAGGCCGAGAAGGCCGACCCCAAGCGCCTCATGCGCGGGCTGCTCGTGACGGGCCGCGGCATCCCGCGCGCCCACTGCGCGGTGTCGCGCGACGGCGAGAGCGTCGGCGAGGTGACCTCGGGCACGTTCTCGCCGACCCTGAAGCAGGGAATCGCGTTGGCGCTCCTGCGTCCTGACGTCGCCGACGGCGACACGGTCTCGATCGACGTGCGTGGTCGTGCGCTCGAGGCGACGGTCGTCAAGCCGCCGTTCGTCCAGGTGCAGGTCCGCGAGGGCTGAGTCCCCTCGAGGGCGTATGCCGGGTGGGCGCCACCGCGCCCCTTCGCTCGAGAGCTCAGGCGAGGGTGGAGGCGGCGATCGAGGCTGCGACCAGTGCGGCGGCGAGCGAGATCTCGATCGCTGCGCCGATGACGTCACCGGTGACGCCACCGAGCCGTCGCGTCGCGTGACGGCGGACGGCCGCGGCGGCCGCGACGGCGGTCGCCACGACGGCCACGTGACCTGCCGCCACGGCATACGGCGACGGCGCGGCCGCGTTGCCGACGAGCTGACCGGCGCCCGCCGCCACCAGCGCTGTGGCGCCGAGCACGAGGGCCAGTGCCGGTCGTGACACGGTGCCGGCGACGCCCCGGCCCAGGCCTTCGGGACGTGCGGCCGGTGTGCCGCGTCTCGCGCAGACGGCGCACGCGAGCCTGCTCGCCACGAGGGCGGTCACGGCCAGTGACGTGCCGACGCCTGAGGCGAGGAGCGTTGCCAGACAGGCGGCGTCGACGAGGAGCGTGAGCACCAGCGCGGCCGCTCCGGCGGGGCCGGTGTCGCCGCGGCGCATCACCTCGAGTGAGCGCGCCGGGTCGTGGCCGGACGTCAGGCCGTCGGCGAGGTCGGCGAGCCCGTCGAGGTGGAGCGCGCGGGACAGGAGGGCGGTGACCACGACGGCGAGGACGGCTGCCACGGCTGGAGGCAGCACCGGTGCTCCGGCCAGCAGCCCGAGGCCGGCCCAGACGACTGCGGCGGGCGCCGCGGTGAGCGGCGCGAGCAGCATGGCGCCACCCAGCACCCGACCGTCGACCCGGCGCGGTGCCCCGACGCGCAGCGCGGTGAAGGTGCCGAGCGCGAGCCGCCAGGCGTCACGCATCGAGCGTCCGGGGGCGCGGCTGCGACGGCACGACCGGCGCGTCCGACAGGTCGAGCACGCGACCCGCCACGACGAGGTGCACGTGCGCCGATACCGCCGCGACCCCGGCGTTGAGGCGCCCGAGCTCGTCCTGGAAGAACCGTCCGGACGCCGTGGTCGGCACGAGCGACCAGCCGACCTCGTTCGTGACGACGACCACGGGCACCGTTGCAGCGCAGAGTGAGCCGACGAGCCGCTCGCCGGCTGCGCGCACGACGTCGGCCGCGGCCACGAGGTCGTCCCAGCCGGTCTCGTCGACGAGCGCCGTGAGCCACGTGCCGAGGCAGTCCACGAGGACGGGCCCCGTGGCGGCGTCGACCGTGGTGGCGACGTCCGTGGTCTCGAGGGTGCGCCACGAGGCCGGTCTGCGGGTCCGGTGGTCGGCCAGCCGACGGCTCCACTCGGGGTCGTCGGGCGTGGCCCGGCGACCGGTGGCGACGTAGGTGACCGCCTCGGACTGCCACAGGAGGTCCTCGGCGTGCCGGCTCTTGCCGCTGCGCACCGGCCCCGTGACGAGGGTCGTGGTCGGGGCACGGCGGCTCGGCGGAACCGTCATCGCGCGCCCCCGGCGCCCTGCAGGTGCTTGTCGTCCGCAGGGTCGAAGACCACCGGGACCCCGAACGCGGCTCGTCGCGCGCCTCGACGGAACACGCGGAGCAGCGCCGGTCCGGCGAGCAGCACGAGTCCCGCGTTGAGCACGCCGCGTGGCAGGTCCCAGCCGAGCGAGGTGGTCAGGTAGAAGAGCCCGTAGTGCCCGAGGTTCTCGGCGAGCGGAGCGCCCGGCACGAAGCCCATCCCGGTCGGCGCGCCGGTGCCGAGGAACGGCCAGAACCAGAGGTTCATGAAGACGCCGTAGGCGAGCCCGGTCACCAGGGCGTACGCCGCCACGACCCAGCGCTCAGAGCGCCCGCCCGCGCGGACCGGCAGCAGCCCTGCGCCGAGACCGATGCCGCCGGCGCAGATCATCTGGAAGGGCAGCCAGGGCCCGACGCCCCCGGTCAGCAGGGCGCCGACGGTGACCGCCAGCGCCCCGGAGACGAAGCCGACACCGGGGCCCAGCACGCAGCCCGCGACGATGACGACGAAGAACATCGGCTCGAGCCCGGCCGTGCCCGCGCTGAGCAGGCGCAGGGCGCCGCCGGCCGCTGCGGCCACCCCGAGCACGGCGATCGTCTTCGCGTCGAGGCGTCCGGCCGTCACCTCGGCGAGGCAGACGACGGCGAGGAGGGCGAGCAGCAGCGCGAACAGCCACGGCGCGTCGTTGCCGTGGTCGCGCGCGAAGTCGCCGGTGACGAAGAAGGGCCACGTGAACGCGACCAGCCCGACGATGCCCACCACGGCGACCGCCACGACGGCCGGCCAGCGCAGCGGGATGACGCGGCGGGTGGTCATGCGATCCTCGCGAGCGCGCCGGCGACCTCGGCGACCGTGAGCCAGGTCTGGGGGAGCAGCACCTTGGTCACCTGCGGGGCGAAGGCGGGCGACGACGACAGCACCTCGCGCGCGGGACCGTCGGTGACGACCTCACCGTCGGCGAGGATGACGACGCGGTCGGCGATCTCGGCCGCCAGCTCGACGTCGTGGGTCGCGAGCAGCACCGTCGTGCCGGTCGAGGCGAGCCCGGCCAGCACCTCACCGAGCCTCTTCTTGGCGCCGTAGTCGAGTCCCCGCGTCGGTTCGTCGAGCAGGAGCACCTCGGGGGACCCGGACAGGATGACCGCGAGGGCGAGCTCGAGGCGCTGCCCCTCCGACAGGTCGCGGGGGTGCGTGTCGGCGTCGATGCCGCCGGAGATGCGGTCGAGGAGCGCACGGCAGGTGCCCGGCGCCGCGCCGAAGTCGGCGTCCGCCGCGGCGCACTCGCCGGCGACGGTGTCGGAGTAGAGGAGCATCTCGGGCTGCTGGGGCACGAGCCCGACGGTGCGCACCCGGTCGCGGGCCGGCGTGGCGTGAGGGTCGGTCGCTGCGGCTCCCAGCCGGACCCGTCCTGCGGAAAGGCGGTGCTGGGCCGCGACCGCCCCGAGCAGGGTCGACTTGCCGGCGCCGTTGCGCCCCATGAGGGTGGTGACCGAACCGCGTGAGACGGTGAGGTCGACGCCGTCGAGCACAGTGCGTCCGCCGCGTGCGACCCGCACCCCGTCGAGCACGACCGAGGCGCCGGGCCCGATGACGCGCCGGTCTGCGATGGTGGCCGGCGTCGCGCCACCCAGCGCCTCCCGCAGGGAGGACGCCTTGCGACGAGCGTCGCGGATCGACAGCGGGGTCGGCGACCATCCGACGAGCCGCGAGAGACCGACGACGGGCGGGTAGATCTGCGAGCGGAGCATCGCGTCGGCGGGGTCCAGCAGCTCGGACACGTGCCCCTCGTCGACGAGCAGCACCCGGTCGGCGTGGTGGACCACGCGTTCGAGGCGGTGCTCGGCCAGCACGACGGTGACGCCGAGGTCGTGGACGATGCGGTGCAGCGAGGCGAGAACCTCTTCCGCTGCAACGGGATCCAGCGCGGAGGTGGGCTCGTCGAGGACGAGGACCCGCGGGCCGGCGGCGAAGAGGGCCGCGATCGCCACGCGCTGCTGCTGGCCGCCCGAGAGAGCCCGGAGCGACCGGCCGCGCAACGGCGTGAGGCCGAAGAGGTCGAGGGTCTCCTCGACGCGGCGGCGGATCGTCGTCGGGTCGAGCCCCATCGTCTCCATGCCGTACGCGACCTCGTCCTCGACGACGTCGGTGACGAACGTCGAGGTCGGGTTCTGCTCGACGAGGCCGACGACGGTGGCGAGGTCACGCGGCCGGTGCTCGGCGGTGTCGAGCCCGTCGACGGTGACGCGCCCGGTGAGCGTGCCGCCGCTGAAGTGCGGGACGAGCCCGTTGACGGTGCGCAGCAGCGTCGACTTGCCGCTGCCGGTCGGTCCGACGACGAGCACCAGCTCGCCCTCGGGGATCTCCAGCGTGACGTCGTGCAGGCTCGGGGCCGGGGCACCCGCGTACTGGACGGACACGTGCTCGAAGGTGATCACGGCGCGGCCTCCCGGGGGTGCGGTGTCACCCAGGCGGGGATCGCGGCGACGAGGACGGCCACGACCGCCAGCAGGGGCAGGGCGGGCAGCTCGGCCCGCTGCGACGGCACGACACCGTCCCAGCCCTGCACCGAGGCCACGACGAGGACCGCCGCCGGCACCGCGCCCGCAGCCACGGTCACGGTCTCGGTCCACGCCCAGCGCTCGCGGCGGTGCCCGGAGCGCCCGTCGCGCGAGGCGCCGACGAGCAGGCTGGCGCCGGCGAGCACGGCGCCGAGCAGGAGCACCGGCAGGCCCAGCAGTCCGCCGGCGGAGGCGTCGAGCAGGCCGTAGAGCCCGGCGAGCACCCCGACGAGCCCGGCGAGCGCGAGCCCGGTGGCGGTCCGCCGGCTGCCGTCCGACGAGCGGACGGCCCGGCCGTAGCCGCGCGACTCCATCGACGCGGCGAGCCCGAGCGACCGCTCGAAGGCGGTCTCGAGCACCGGCACGGTGAGTCGGGCCGTCTCACGCAGCCCGCGACCGTCGCGACCGCGCAGCGTGCGGGCCGCGCGCACCTCGCGCGCGTCGGTGAGCAGCTGAGGGGCGAACGTCAGCCCGACGACGACGGCGGTGCCGACGTCGTAGAGCGTTGCGGGCAGGTAGCGCAGCAGCCGCCGCGGGCTCGCCAACGCGTTGGCGGCGCCCAGGCACGCGAGGATCGCGGCGAGGCGCAGGGCGTCGTAGGCGGCATACAGCAGCGCCTCGAGCGTCACCGAGCCACCGAGCCGCACGTTGGCCGCCCAGTCCGGCAGCGGGATGCGCGGCAGGGTGACCACCACCGTGTCGCCCGCGATGCCGTTGCCGAGCACGGCGGTCATCACGAGGCGGAAGGCGACGACGACCGCACCGATGACGAGGAAGGCCGGGAGCGGGTTCGGTGTGGCCGGGTCGCGCCGCTCGTCCACGACGACCACGCAGACGCCGATGACGAGCAGGAGCACGGCCGGGTTGGTCGTGCGTGACGCAGCCGTGGCGAGGCCCAGCCCCCACAGCCACCAGGCTGCGGGGTGCTGGAGCCGAGCGCGTGCCTGCGCCATGACGAGGTCCGCCTCCGGGTCTCAGGCGCCCCGACGGGCGCGTGAGCGCGAGCGGACGACGAGGTAGGCGGCGAGCGCGAGCAGCACGAGCACGGCGATGACGTATGCCGCCACGTTGCTCCCCGAGTCCGACGCCGTGAGCGGAGTGCCCGCCACGTCCGTCGCGCCCGGGGACGGGGCCGCGGCAGGCGTCGCGGCCGGGGCGGCGATCGTCACGGGCTGGTCTGCCGCCTTGGCCTCGGGTGTGACGTTCTTGACGGGGGCGCCGCACTCCTTGGCCGGGTAGCCGGCCACGCCGCACACCAGGCCCTTCTCGGTGCGCACCTCGCCGGCCGCGGCCAGCACGGCCGTGCTGGTCGCATCGGTCGCGACGACGGCGCAGACCGCCTTGGGCTCGGGCGGGGTCGCGTTGTCGGCGGAGTCGGCCGGACGGCCGAAGTCGACGACGACCCCGACCCGCTTCTTGCCGGCCTCGGCCGCGGTGTTGCCGCAGACCTGGTCGAAGGTCAGCACCGCGCGGGGGAAGCGCGTCGAGGCCTCGTCGGCGACGGCGAAGCGCCAGCCGTCGACGCTGCCGTCCTTGGGGACCGTCTGGTCCGAGCCCTTCTGCGCGAAGGCCCAGGCGCCGTTCGTGAGCTGGTAGAAGCCCCAGTACCGGAACGCGGCGGCGTGCGCGGGCGCGACGGTCAGGGCGGCGAGGCAGGCCGCCACCAGGGTGGCGAGCACGACCCTCAGCGGGGCACGACGGGCACGGGACACGTTTCCTCCTCGCGGGTCGGACACCGTGTCGGGACTGGTGGCTGCTGCCGGCCCGGCGGGTGACTCCGGTCCGCATTCCACGACAGACTGACAAAGGAGCCGGTGGGACGCGGGTTTTCCGGCTGGTCACCCCTCGCCTGGTCGCGGCGGGAGCGGCATCACGGTTGCGGGTCAGCGCCGGAGTCGCACCGGCTTGCCCCATCGTCCTTCGGTTAGGCGAACCGTGGCACGGTGGCCTGCCGCGCGTCAAACACGGCGCCGTCTAGGGTGGCCGCATGAGCGCTGACTGGACCTGGCTGTTCCTCGACGCCCACGGTGAGGCGATGGAGGGGGAGGGGCTCACGACCACCGGGTTCCCCACCCAGAGCGACGCCGAGAGCTACCTCGGCGAGTCGTGGCGCGAGCTGCTCGAGCGCGGCGTCGAGGCCGTCACGCTGCGCGAGAACGGCGCCGTCGTCTACGGACCGATGAGCCTGCGGGCGTCCGAGTGACCGCAACCTCGACGGAGCGGCTGTCGACCGGCCTCGAGCGCGAGCTGCTCGGTCGCGTCGTCGCCGCCCAGCGTTCCTGGCGGGCGCCCGGCGTCAGCGTGGGCGTCGTGCGCGACGGTGCCCTCGTGTGGTCGACGCACGTCGGGTCGGCCCGTCTCGGCGCCCCGTCGATCCCCGCCGACGACGACACCCAGTTCATGATCGGGTCGGTCACGAAGACGTTCACGGCGCTTGCCGTCATGTCGTTGCGCGACGAGGGCCGGCTGTCGCTCGACGACACGCTCGACGCGTACGTGCCCGGTAGCCGGCACGGGCGGGTCCCCTTGCGACAGATGCTCGCCCACGCGTCCGGCCTGCAGCGCGAGCCCGTCGGCAACATCTGGGAGACCCTCGAGGCGCCTGAGCGGGACGCCTTTCTCGCCGGCGTCGAGCAGGCCGAGCAGGTGCTGCCTGCCCATCACGCCTTCCACTACTCCAACCTCGCCTACGGCCTGCTGGGCCAGGTCGTCGAGCGCGTCACCGGCCAGGGCTGGGAGCCGGTCGTGCGTGAACGGGTGCTCGACCCCCTGGGCATGACCCGCACGGGACTCGACCCGGCCGACGACCGCGCCCGCGGCTACCAGGTCGACCCGTATGCCGGCACTGCCCGCGAGGAGCCGCGCTTCACCCTCAACGCCACGGCGCCCCTCGGGGGCCTCTGGTCCACGGTGGCCGACATGGCCCGCTACGCCGCCTACGTCGCGGCTCCCGACGACCGCGTCGTGCGCCCCGAGACCCTCGACGAGATGTGCCGGCCGCTCATCATGACCGACGTCGACGGCTGGTCGGGCGCCTACGGGCTGGGCTTCGGGATGGGCCGTCGTGGCGACCGGGTCTTCGTCGGCCACGGGGGAGCCATGCCCGGCTTCCTCACCGGGCTGCGGGTGCGGCGCAAGGAGGGGGTCGGAGCGATCGTCTTCGCCAACGCGACGTCCGGAGCGCTGACGCTGGCCCTGGCGACCGACCTCGTCGAGGCCGTCGTCGACGCCGAGCCGTCGCTGCAGGGCGCCTGGGTCCCCGAGGCCGAGCAGCCCCAGCTCACCGAGCTGCTCGGACTGTGGTGGTCCGAGGGGGCGCCGCTGACCTTCTTCGTGCGCGGCGGGCAGCTGTGGTCGCGTCTCAGCGACGACGACCCGTTGTCGGAGACGAGGTATGCCGCCGAGGGGCCTGACCGGTTCCGCGCGGTCGAGGGCCGTGAGCGCGGCGAGGTGCTCGAGGTCGTCCGTGCAGTGGACGGCACGGCGGAGAAGCTCTACTTCGCGACGTATGCCGTCACGCGGGCGCCGTTGGCGTTCGCCGACCTGCAGGCCTGACGGTCTCGAGCAGGGCGGTCCGGCCCGCCGCCCGCCGGTGGAGCCGGGGTGGCCGGGTCGGTCAGGCCGGCGGGTTGCCGCGGTCGACCTGCGGCTTCGGCATGCGCGTGCGCCGCATCTGGAAGGCGCGCATGATGGCGTACCACGCATCGCCCTTCTCGGCCTGCCCGAACCGGTCCTCGACCTTGCGGCGGGTGCGGCGCCACATCAGCACCGCGTCGACGATGGCCACGAGGATGAGGCCGTAGACGAGCACGAAGACGAGCAGCAGCGCCCAGTTGGTGCGCACGAAGCTGAGCAGCAGCACGATGAGCATGATCGGAAGCATGAACTCGCCGATGTTCCAGCGGGAGTCGACCGAGTCGCGGATGAACCGGCGGCGGGGGCCCTTGTCGCGTGCGGGGAGGTACTTCTCGTCGCCCACGAGCATGCCGGCGCGCTGCTTGGCCATCGCCTCGCGGCGGGCGGCCTTGTCCTGCTGGCTGGCGGCCTTGCGGTCGGTGACGATCAGCGGACGCTTGTTGAGGGCCTCCTGGTCACGGCGCTTCGGCGTCGGCCGGTTCTTGGCGCCGGGGCGGGCCGGGTCGGTCTCGACCGTGCTGGCGAGCTCGTCGTTGAGGGTCTTCTTGCGTCCGAACACGGGGCCACTCTAAGCCGAACCGGCGCGTAGCCCCGCATCGCGCCCGGGGAGCGACGGGCCGGGTGCGTCGGCTACTTGATGACGAGCGTGCCCTTCTCGCCGCCCGCGTAGTGCTCGGGGAAGGTGCACAGGTAGGTGTACGTGCCCGGCGGGGCCCGGAAGGTGACCGTGTTGCTCTGGCCGCCCTCGATGAGGCGGGTGTGGGCGAGGATCGCCGGGTCGTCCACGTCGAGCCAGTCCGTGTCGTCCCCGGCTGCCTTGCCGCTCGCGACGACCTCGTTCTCATACGACCCGACTCTGGTGTCGGCACGTCAGCACTCGGGGTCTTTCCGGCGCTGCGCGGCTTGCTCGCGAAGGGAGAGTGGCGTCTCGCCTGGATGCGCCATGGGGGATGGGTCGACCGACGACGGCCGGATCCTCAGGAGTGGCGCCGGCGCGACTGCCTCAGGGGGACGAACCGGTAGCGCCCGTGTCGGCTCGTCGTCACGGTCTCGCCGGTGCGGACGACGAGCAGCATGGTGCCCGCGACGGGGATGACGAGTCGGCCCGGGTCGGCGAGCTGGTCGACGAGGGACTGCGGCAGCTCGTCGGCCTCGGCGGACACGAGGATGCGGTCCCAGGGTCCGTGCTCGGGGTCGCCGAGGACGTCCGGGAGGGCCTCGCGGACGCTCGCCCACGGCATACGCAGGGCACTGACGTTGGCTGCTCCCCAGCGGGCGAGGTCCGGCTCCAGCTCCACGCCGACGACGGACCCCTCGGGCCCGGTCAGGTGGGCGAGCAGCGCCGTCGTCCAGCCGGAGCCGGACCCGACGTCGAGGACACGCTGGCCCGGCTCGACGTCGAGGAGGCGGAGCATGTCGGCGACGGTGCGCGGCTGCGAGTTGGTCTGGCCGTGACCGATGAGGATCGGGCCGTCATGGGCCGCCCTCGACCGTGCCAGTCGGGGGAGGAAGCCCGAGCGCGGCACCGCCTCGAAGGCCCGGTCGACGGCGTCCATGATCCGAGCCAAGCACGACCCAGCGAGACCGTCACCCCCTCCGGCGGGCGACGACGTGCACGAGCGTGCCGAGGGCGCGGTAGGGGTCGGTCGAGCCGAGCCGCTCCTCGACGTCGAGGAGCGCGGCGAGGTCGGCGCCCTCGGGCGCGGGCTCGTCGACCGGGACGTCGTCGCTGGCCACCCGGATGCCGTACCAGTCGACGACCTCGAGCCGCGCTGCCTCGCAGTCGGCCGTGAGGGAGTCCCTCGTGTCGGCGCGGGCGTCGACGCCGATCTCGTTGCGGTAGCGGGCACTTCGTCCCTCCACGGAGGCCCGGCGGGTCTCGTCGAGCGCGGCGAGCGCTGCGGGCCAGTCGTGGCGGGCGGCTGGCCGCCAGGCCATCGCGTCGCCGTTGCGGGTCACGACCGAGACGATGCCGCCGGGGGCGACCCGGCGCGCGAGGGCGGCTATGGCCGACCGGCTCTCGGGGAGGTACATGAGCACGCCGTGGCACATGACGACGTCGTACGCCGTCGGCTGCGTCACGCTCGCGAGGCCGGCCAGGTCGGTGGCGAGGAGTGTCACGTGGTCCCGCTGGGCGGCGGTGAGGCCGGCCGCCGCCTGCTCGAACGCGGCCCGCATGCGGCCGTCGGGCTCGACGGCCGTCACCGCGTGCCCGAGGCGCGCGAGGTGCAGCGCCTGGGTGCCCTGACCGGCACCGACGTCGAGCACCCGGAGAGGCCCTCGGGGAAGGTGGGCCGAGAGCTGCCGGGTGACCAGCTCCTGACGGACGACGTTGCGCAGGTTGCCCAGCCGTTGGAGCCAGGGGCGCTGACCGGCCACGAACGTGTTGTCTGCCATCGGGCGAAGGTACACACCACGGCCGACGCCGCACGGACCCGGCTCGGTAGGGTCGGGCTCGTGACCACCGACGTACTCACCCCCGACCAGATCCAGCAGCTGCGCGACCGAGTCGCAGACCTCATGCCCCAGGTCCGCGCCGACCTCGAGCAGCTCGTGCGCATCCCGAGCGTCTCGGCGTCCTCGTTCGACCAGAGCCAGGTGGCGCGCAGCGCCGACGCCGTCGCCGAGCTGCTTCGCCGCGAAGGGCTCGACGTCGAGGTCGTCGTCGAGGGCGGTCGCCCGGCCGTCATCGGGCACATCGCCGGCCCCGAGGGTGCCCCGACCGTCACGCTCTACGCGCACCACGACGTCCAGCCCCCCGGGGACGAGGCCGACTGGGACAGCGCGCCGTTCGAGCCCGAGGAGCGCGACGGCAGGCTCTACGGCCGAGGCGCAGCCGACGACAAGGCCGGCGTGATGGCGCACATCGCCGCGCTGCGGGCGCACGCCGGCAACCTGCCCGTCGGGGTGACGGTCTTCGTCGAGGGGGAGGAGGAGTCCGGTTCCCCGTCCCTCGGCACGATCCTCGAGAAGCACGGCGACCGCCTCGCTGCCGACGCGATCGTCATCGCCGACTCCGGCAACTGGGACATCGGCACCCCGGCGCTCACGACGACGCTGCGCGGTGGCATCCGCGTCGTGGTGCGGGTGCAGACCCTCGACCACTCGGTCCACTCGGGCATGTTCGGCGGCGCCGCGCCCGACGCCGTCACGGCGCTCGTCCGGCTGGTCGCCTCCCTGCACGACGACGACGGCAACGTCGCAGTCGCCGGTCTCGACGCCGGCGAGGCTGCCGACATCCCCTACGACGAGAAGCGTTTCCGCGACGAGTCGGGGCTGCTCGACGGCGTCTCGCTCATCGGCTCCGGCTCGATCCTCTCGCGCCTCTGGAACCAGCCGTCCATCACGACGATCGGCATCGACGCCACCAGCATCGACAAGGCCTCGAACACCCTGTCGGCCAAGGCCGCTGCCAAGATCTCGGTGCGACTGGCTCCCACGCAGGACCCCATGGCTGCCTTCGAGCGGGTGCGTGAGCACCTCGAGTCCAACGCCCCGTGGGGTGCCCGGGTCACCATCGAGCTCGAGGAGCACGGCTCCGGGTTCGCCGCCGACGCCGACGGGCCCGTCTACGACCAGGCGCGGTCGTCCTTCGCCGACGCGTGGGGCACAGAGCCGGTCGACATGGGTGTCGGGGGGTCGATCCCGTTCATCTCGGACTTCTCCGCACGCTTCCCCGACGCCGCGATCATCGTCACCGGCGTCGAGGACCCCGACACGCGCGCGCACGGTGCCAACGAGTCCCTGCACCTGGGCGAGTTCGAGAAGGTCTGCGTCGCCGAGGCGGTCTTCCTGGCCCGCCTGGGCGCCCTGCCGCGCGCCTGAGTCACGCGGTGTGCCGGCAGGCCTGCCCTCTCGTCAGGAGGCGGGCTTGCCGGCGCCGCGGTAGCGCTGCTCGCGCAGCTCGAGGGCGTACGCGTCGACATCGGGCATGCCGAGGTCGCGGGCCGCGGCGACCTCGGCCTCGATGTCGTAGGGGACCCGCACGAAGTTGATCGAGAAGCTCTGCGGCACAAGGGAGTCCGTGACGCCCTCGAGGATGCAGTAGGGCGCGGTGGGCCCGTCGAGGTGGTTGCCGACGGCACCGGCGTTGAAGAGCAGGAGGCCCTCGTCGGCCTCGAGGTAGGCGCCGTGGATGTCGCCGTAGCCGACGACGTCGGGGGTCGTGCCCTCCGGCCACGCGTCCGACGGGTGACCGGGGAGGGCCGGCGCCCAGGGACCGGTGAAGTCGGTGTTGGTGAACATCCCGCGGAACTCGTCCATGGTGTGCTCCCAGCGCACGCGCACGAACTCGCTCGTCTGCGAGGCATGGAAGAGCCGGATCCGTTTGCCGCTCATGACGAGGTCGTAGGCGTTGGGCAGCGACACGAGCCACGCCGCGTCCTCGTCGGTGAGCTCGTCACGGGTCCACTGGCCGGCCTCGAAGCGTGGCACGTCGCCGCGCCCGACGAAGCCCTCCCAGTCGCCGATGAGGGAGTCCCAGTTGCCCCGGACCGTGACCTCGCACGTGTCGCGGGTGCGTTTGATGGCCTCGGCGCCGCGGGGACCCTTGCCGACGACGTCGCCGAGGTTGAGGATGCGCGTGATGCCGCGCGCCTCGATGTCGGCGAGGACGGCCTCGAGGGCCGTGACGTTGCCGTGGACGTCGGAGATGACGGCGATGCGGTCGAGGACCAGGGCCACGGCTCAGTCCTTGTGGGTCTTGCCGGGCAGGGCGAGCATCCGGTCGAGCGCGGCGCGCGCCTCGGCCGCGACCGTCGGGTCGACGTGGATCGGGTTGACGACTCGGCCCTCGACGAGCGACTCGAGCGCCCAGACGAGGTGTGGCAGGTCGATGCGGTTCATCGTCGAGCAGTAGCAGACGTTCTTCTCCAGGAAGGCGATCCGCTGGGTGGGGAACTGAGTGGCAAGGCGCCGCACGAGGTTGAGCTCGGTGCCGACCACCCATGACGTGCCGTCGGGCGCGGCCGCGACCGTCTGGATGATCTTCTCGGTCGAGCCCACCTCGTCGGCGAGCTCGACGACCTCGTAGCGGCACTCGGGGTGGACGATCACCTTGACGTCGGGGATCTCGCGCCGCGCCGCCTCGACGGCCTCGACGGAGAACCGGCCGTGCACCGAGCAGTGCCCGCGCCACAGGATCATCCGCGCGTTCTCGAGCTGCTCGCGCGTGAGGCCGCCGTTCGGGCGGTGCGGGTCCCAGACGACGCAGTCGTCGAGCGAGAGGCCGAGCTCGCGCACTGCGGTGTTGCGGCCCAGGTGCTGGTCGGGCAGGAAGAGCACCTTGCCGCTGCCAGTGCCGTCCAGCCCGACGCCACCGACCTGGTCGAAGGCCCAGTCAAGAGCGGTGCGAGCGTTGGAGCTGGTGCAGATCGTGCCGCCGTGGCGCCCGGTGAACGCCTTGATGGCGGCCGAGGAGTTCATGTAGGTGACGGGGATCGTCTGCTCGGCGACGCCGGCCGCGGCCAGCTGCTCCCAGCAGTCCTCGACCTGGGCGATGGCGGCCATGTCGGCCATCGAGCAGCCCGCAGCGAGGTCGGGGAGGATGACGGTCTGCTCGTCGCTCGTCAGGATGTCGGCGGACTCGGCCATGAAGTGCACGCCGCAGAAGACGATGTAGGGGGCGTCGGGCCGTGCCGCGGCGTCGCGCGCGAGCTTGAAGGAGTCGCCGGTGACGTCGGCGAACTCGATGACCTCGTCGCGCTGGTAGTGGTGCCCCAGCACGAAGACCGAGTCGCCGAGCGCGGCCTTCGCGGCGCGGGCGCGGGCGACCAGGTCGGGGTCGGACGGGGCCGGGAGGTCACCGGGGCACTCGACCCCACGCTCGGTGTGCAGGTCGGTGCCCTGCCCGAGCACGAGGAGGGGGAGCGGGGCCGGTGCCGTCGTCATGCCCAGATCGTATGCCGCCCGCCGGACAGCCGACGTCACCGCCCGGGCCGTCCGGCCCGGCCCGGCGGCATCCCCCCCGAGCCCCGGGCATCGGGAGTGGGGGGGGTGGGAGGATGCCGCTCGTGCACGTGATCATCGCCCCGGACTGCTACACCGGCACCCTGACCGCCCTCCAGGCCGCGGCGGCGCTGGCGGAGGGCTGGGCCCGCACCGCGCCGAGCGACCGGCTCACGCTGGTGCCCCTCTCGGACGGCGGTCCCGGCTTCGTCGACGTCCTCGCCGAGAGCCTCGACGGCGAGGTTCACGCCGTCGTCACGACCGACCCCCTCGGGCGCGAGGTGCCGGCGACGATCCTCATGACCACCGGCGCGGGCGGTCGCACCGCCTACGTCGAGTCCGCCCAAGCGGCGGGACTGCACCTGCTCGCGGCCGACGAGCGCGACCCCACGCGCACGTCGACGCTGGGCGTCGGCACCCTCGTCCTCGCCGCGCTCGACGCCGGGGCTCGCCGCATCGTCGTCGGCCTCGGCGGGTCCGGCACCAACGACGCGGGAGCCGGCCTGCTGGCGGCCCTCGGCACCGGCCCGGCGGAACGGCTCGGCCGCGGTGGCCTGGCACTGGAGGCGACGACCCCCGACGACGTCGCCGGGCTCGAGGCGGCGCGCGCGCGCCTGCGTGGCGTCGACCTCGTCATCGCCAGCGACGTCGACTCACCCCTGCTCGGTCTCAAGGGGGCGAGCGCCGTCTTCGGCCCGCAGAAGGGCGCGACCGAGGAGGAGGCACAGCGCCTCGAGAACGCGCTGGGCCACTTCGCCAGCGTGGTCGCACGCGTGCGCCCGCCGGCCAGGGACCTGCTGACCGGCACCCTGCTCAAGCCGGAGCGCGAGCCCGGCGCCGGCGCCGCGGGCGGTCTCGGCTACGCCCTCCACCTGCTCGGCGGCCGCCGGGTCTCCGGGGTGGAGGCGGTGCTCGACGCCGTGGGCTTCGCCGACCTCGTGGCCGGTGCCGACCTCGTCGTGACGGGCGAGGGCAGCTTCGACTGGCAGTCGCTGCGCGGGAAGGTCGTGGTGGGCGTGGCCGAGGCGGCGGCGCGGGTCGGCGTCCCGGTCGTCGCGGTGCCGGGCCAGTCGCTCGTGGGTCGCCGTGAGGCCATGTCCGCCGGGCTCTCCGGCGTCTACGCGGTGGCGGAGCGCCCCGACCAGGTCGCGGCGGCGCTCGCCGACCCCGCCGAGCGCCTCGCCGCCCGGGCCGCGCGCGTGGCGCGCACGTGGTCGCCGTCCACGTCCTGACCCGTCCACGTGCTGAGCCGTCCGGGCCGCAACGCGGGCCACGATGCACGGATCGTCGGCGCCCCGACGTATCCTGTGGGAGTCGGGAACACATCCGACACGGCATGGGTTGTCACTCCTGACCCATGCTCCACGACGTGAAGGACCAACACATGAGTGTCGAGACGAACGCATCTCCCGCCGAGGTTCAGACCGAGGCTCCCGCCCACGGTGTCGTCCTGACGGACGTCGCGGCCACGAAGGTGAAGAGCCTGCTCGAGCAGGAGGGGCGCGACGACCTCCGCCTGCGCGTGGGCGTCCAGCCGGGCGGCTGCTCCGGCCTGATCTACCAGCTCTACTTCGACGAGCGCACCCTCGACGGTGACCTCGTCCGCGACTTCGACGGTGTCGAGGTCGTCGTCGACCGGATGAGCTCCCCGTACCTCGAGGGCGCCACGATCGACTTCGCCGACACGATCGAGAAGCAGGGCTTCACCATCGACAACCCCAACGCGGGCAGCAGCTGCGCCTGCGGCGACTCCTTCAGCTGAGCCGTCCGGCGTCCCGGCGACGCCGCACCCGAAGGGCCCGACCGCCACGGTCGGGCCCTTCGCCGTTCCCGGCGCCGCCCCGCAGCAGGTGACCGTGACCGGAGCACCCGCCGTGCCGGGTAGGTTCATGCCTGTGCAGATCGCAATCACCGGTTCCATCGCCACCGACCACCTGATGACCTTCGACGGTCTCTTCGCCGACTCGCTCGTCGTGGAGCAGCTCGACAAGATCTCGCTCTCCTTCCTCACCCAGGACCTCCAGGTGCGACGGGGCGGCGTGGCGGCCAACATCGCCTTCGGCATGGCCAACCTGGGGCAGCGGCCCCTGCTCGTCGGC
The DNA here is from genome assembly GCA_000955875.1 of Terrabacter sp. 28. GTDB lineage: Bacteria > Actinomycetota > Actinomycetes > Actinomycetales > Dermatophilaceae > Terrabacter. Next base: position 91,529 of record JYOE01000026.1, on the reverse strand, counting down.
GCCGTCGGCGAGGACTTCACCGACTACCGCAGCTGGCTCGAGCGCCACGGCGTCGACTGCGGCGGGGTGCACTACTCCGAGTCGCAGCACACGGCCCGCTTCATCTGCACCACCGACCGCGACATGGCCCAGATCGCGACCTTCTACGCGGGTGCCATGACCGAGGCCCGCGACATCGAGCTGGCGCCCGTGGCCCAGCGTGCCGGCGGGCTCGACCTCGTCGTCGTCGGCGCCAACGACCCCGAGGCGATGCTGCGCCACTCCGACGAGTGCCGGTCCCGCGGCATCCCGTTCGCGGCCGACCCGTCGCAGCAGCTCGCCTTCTGCGACGGGCCCACGATCGCCCGGCTCATCGACGGCGCCGAATACCTCTTCACCAACGAGTACGAGAGCCACCTGGCCTGCCAGAAGACCGGCTGGAGCGAGGACGAGCTCGCCGACCGCGTGCGGGTGCAGGTCAAGACGCGGGGCAAGGACGGCGTCACCGTGCGGGTGCGGGGCGAGAGCGAGACCGTCGAGGTCGGCATCGCCCGTGAGGTGCGCAAGGCCGACCCCACGGGTGTCGGCGACGCCTTCCGCGCAGGCTTCCTAACGGGGCTTGCGGCCGGCCTGCCGGCCCAGCGCTGCGCCGAGCTGGGCTCGATGCTCGCGACCTACGTCATCGAGACGGTCGGCACGCAGGAGTACGTCCTCGGCAAGGAGCGCTTCCTCGAGAGGCTCGCCGACGCGTACGGCAGCGAGTCGGCCGACGAGATCGGCCCGCACATCACCTGCCCCCGTCCGTGACGAGGCGGCCCCCCGAGCGCTGAGGTGCCCGGCGGGCCACCGCCCGCGACAGCGCACCCGTCGACAGCAGGGAGCTCCCGTGCCCACGCCTCCGCCACCCACCTCGTGGGACTTCGCGCTGGACCGCGTGCCGGAGGGGGAGGACCTCATCGGCATCGGGGCCGACCTCGACGTCGCGACGCTCTTCGAGGCGTACTCCATCGGTGTGTTCCCGATGGGCATCGGTGACCACGGTGCCGCGCCCATCGGGTGGTGGTCACCCGACCCGCGGGGGGTCCTGCGCCCGCGTGAGCTCGTCGTCAGCCGCTCGCTGCGCAAGGCGGTGGGGCACTTCGAGATCCGGGTCGACACGGACTTCCGCGCGGTCGTCGAGGCGTGCGCGGCTCCCGACCGCGAGGGCCGCTGGATCACCGACGACATCGTCGAGGCCTACGACGAGATGCACCGTGCCGGGTGGGCGCACTCGGTGGAGACGTGGCAGGACGGTGTGCTCGTCGGGGGCCTCTACGGCGTCGCCATCGGCGGCCTCTTCGCGGGCGAGTCGATGTTCCACCACGCGCGCGACGCCTCGAAGGTGGCCCTCGTCGGGCTCTGCTCGCTGCTGCGCGCCGACGACGACCCGCGCCGGCTGGTCGACGTCCAGTGGCAGACCCCGCACCTGGCGACGCTCGGGGTGCGCGAGGTCCCGCGCGACGAGTACCTCGCGGTGCTCCCGGAGGTGCTCAGCGCTCCGCTGCCGGCGTGCTGGGCCTGACCACCTCGACCACGTATGCCGTGTGGTCGCCCTCGTCGCGTGCCTCCACCAGGCGCTGACCCCGCATGCGGCACCAGGCCGGCACGTCGTGGGCGGCGGCCGGGTCGGTGGCGAGCAGCGTCACGCTCCGCAGCGCCGGCTCGTCGCGGACGAGCCGTGCCAGCCGGATGACGGGCAGGGGGCATCGTTCGCCACGCGCGTCGAGCACGCGGTCGTGGGGGGCTTCCGACGGGCTCACAGGTCACCGACTCCCAGCTGGTCGCGCACCGAGCGGATCGTCGGCGCCAGTGCTTCGGTGAACGTGGCGACGTCGTCGGTGAGGGTGGGGGAGACGGCCGGCAGCGGAAGGGTCACGCGGACGTTGCCGTGCGTGAGCACGCCCATCGCGGCGAGCACGTGGCTGGGCTCGAGGGTGCTCGACGTGCAGGCGGAGCCGCTCGCGACGGCGATGCCCGCGGCGTCGAAGGCGCCGACGACGGCCTCGCCGTCGACGTAGAGGCTCGAGAAGGTCACCACGTGGGGGAGCCGGTCCTCGGCGTCGCCGACCACCTGGGTGTCGGGCACGAGGGCGGCGGCAGAGCGGACGTCGTCGACCAGCGCGCGCGCCGTCGCCGCGTCGGACGGGCGACTCGACGCGGTCTGCTGCCACGCCTCGGCGGCAGCGAGAGCGAGCGGCACCCACGGGGAGACGTCCCAGCGGCCGTGCTCGACGTCGGCCCGGGACCCCGACCAGTGCCACCGCACGCCCTCCCTCACGACGAGGACGCCGAGTGGAGGACCACCCCACGAGCGGGCGTCACCGACGAGGACGTCCCAGTCGGGGGGCACGTCGTCGCGGCCGAGCGAGGCCATCGCATCGACGACCAGAGGTATGCCGTGTGCTGCGGCGGCCTCGCGAGCGGCGCCGAGCGGCTGCCGCGTGCCGACCTCGCCGTTGGCGCTCTGGAGGGCGGCGACGACGGTGCCCGGCACCTCGAGGGACTCGCGCCACGCGTCGAGGTCGATGCGGCCGGTGGCGTCGACGGCGACCTCGGCGAGCAGCGCGGCGTCGTCGGCCGCCGCGGCTCGCGCCCGGGCCGGCACGAGCACCGCGGAGTGCTCCACCGCGGAGGCCACGGTGCGCGCCCCACGCCACCGGCCGGCATACGCCACACCTTCGACGGCCCGGGAGAGGGCGGTCGGGCCGCTCGGCAGGAAGCTGACCTCGCTCGGTCGCACGCCCAGACCCGCGGCCACGACGGCTCGCGCGCGGTCGAGCAGGGCGGCCGCGCGCCGCCCTTCGGCGTGCAGGCGCGCCGGGTCGGCCCAGCCCACCTCGACGGCGGCCAGCAGCGTGTCGCGGGCGACCGGGTGCAGCGGGCCGGCAGCCGCGTCGAGCAGGCGTCGACGGGGGGTCGAGGGGGGTGTGACGGGCGCTGCGGCGGGGTCTGCCGGAGCGTGTCCAGGCCTTGTTCCCGGATCGTGACTGACCACGTCGCAACGTTAGCCGCCCCCTGCGGACACCGTGACGAGAGGGACGGTAGGGTTGCCCGAGTGGGCCATGGCTGCCCTATGAGTTTGACGTGAACCACGCTTGACGCGCCCATCGCGCGCCCACGTACGGAACGAAAGGTGCACCTGGTGCCTGAGCACGAAGACACCCCAGCGGCGACGCCGGTGGTGACGCCAGTGGTAGGGGAGACCAGGCGGCGACGCACGCCGGTCCGCATCGCCGGACTCGCGGCCCTCGCGAGCCTGGCCCTGGCCGGCTGCCAGGGTCAGGTGTCCAACGGTTATCTGCCCCCGGTGGTTTCCGACAGCGGCCAGCGAGTCACCGACCTCTGGATCGGCAGCTGGGTCGCCACGCTCGCCGTCGGTGTCATCACGTGGGGCCTGATGCTCTACGCCGCCGTCCGCTACCGCAAGCGCAAGGGCGACGAGACCCTGCCCGTGCAGCTGCGCTACAACGTGCCGATGGAGCTGCTCTACACCGTCATCCCGGTGTTCATGGTGGCCGTCTTCTTCTACTACACGGCGCGTGACGAGGCAGCCCTCGTCGACACGAGCACGAAGAAGGACCTCACGGTCAGCGTCGTCGCCAAGCAGTGGAGCTGGGACTTCAACTACGTCGACTCGAACGTCCACGAGAGCGGCGTCCACACGGAGCTCGACGGCAGCGAGGGCAAGCGCGCCCAGATGCCGGTGCTCTACCTGCCGGTCAACAAGCGCGTCGAGTTCGTGCTCAACGCCCGCGACGTGATCCACAGCTTCTGGGTGCCCGCCTTCATGATGAAGATGGACATGCTCCCCGGCAAGACCAACAAGTTCCAGCTGACGCCCACCCAGACCGGCACCTTCCAGGGCAAGTGCGCCGAGCTCTGCGGCGCCTACCACTCGCAGATGCTCTTCATGGTCAAGGTCGTCCCGCAGGCCGAGTACGACCAGGAGATGGCTCGTCTGAAGTCCGTCGGCCAGGAGGGCCTCATCCCCGTCGACGTCAGCCGCGAGAAGATGGTCCAGTCCGACATCGACAAGATCCCCGCACCCGCCCGCACTGGGAGCAACTGATGACGTCCGCAACGCTCAACCGTGAGGCGCAGTCCCCGTCCCTCACCGCGTCCCGGCCGCGACTGGCCAAGGGGCAGACGTTCGTGAAGTGGGTCACGACGACCGACCACAAGGTCATCGGCAACCTCTACTTCATCACCTCGTTCGTCTTCTTCCTGCTCGGCGGCCTCATGGCGCTGATCATCCGCGCCGAGCTCGTCGCGCCGGGCCTGCAGGTCGTCGACAACCCCGAGCAGTACAACCAGCTCTTCACGATGCACGGCACGATCATGCTGCTGCTCTTCGCGACGCCGCTCTTCGCCGGTTTCGCGAACGCCGTGATGCCGCTGCAGATCGGGGCTCCCGACGTCGCGTTCCCGCGCCTCAACATGTTCGCGTACTGGCTCTACCTCTTCGGTGGCCTCATCGCGTCCGTCGGCTTCCTCACGCCGCAGGGTGCCGCCGCGTTCGGCTGGTTCGCCTACGCGCCGCTCTCCGACGTCAGCTACAGCCCCGGCCTCGGTGGTGACCTCTGGGTCTTCGGTCTGGCCATGGGTGGTTTCGGCACGATCCTCGGCGCCGTCAACTTCATCACGACGATCATCTGCCTGCGTGCGCCCGGCATGACGATGTTCCGCATGCCGATCTTCACCTGGACGGTGCTGATCACCTCGCTGCTCGCGATCCTCGTCTTCCCGATCCTCGCCGCGGCGCTCTTCGCGCTCGGTGGTGACCGCCGGTTCGGCATGCACATCTTCGACGCCGAGAACAACGGCGCGATGCTGTGGCAGCACCTCTTCTGGTTCTTCGGCCACCCGGAGGTCTACATCATCGCGCTGCCGTTCTTCGGCATCATCAGCGAGGTCCTGCCGGTCTTCTCCCGCAAGCCGATCTTCGGCTACAAGACGCTGGTCTTCGCCACCATCGCCATCGCGGCGCTGTCGGCGAGCGTCTGGGCGCACCACATGTACGTCACCGGACAAGTGCTCCTACCGTTCTTCTCGGTGATGACGATGCTCATCGCCGTGCCGACCGGTGTGAAGTTCTTCAACTGGATCGGCACGATGTGGGGCGGCAAGGTCGTCATGGCCACGCCGATGCTGTGGTCCATGGGCTTCCTCGTGACCTTCCTCTTCGGCGGCCTGACCGGCATCATCCTGTCCAGCCCGGCTCTCGACTTCCACCTCTCCGACAGCTACTTCGTCGTCGCGCACTTCCACTACACCGTCTTCGGCACCGTGGTCTTCGCGATGTTCGCCGGCTACTACTTCTGGTGGCCCAAGCTGACCGGCCGGATGCTCGACGAGACGCTCGGCAAGATCCACTTCTGGATGCTCTTCATCGGCTTCCACATGACCTTCCTCATCCAGCACTGGCTCGGTGTCGAGGGCATGGCCCGTCGCTACGCCGACTACCTGCCGGAGGAAGGCTTCCAGGCGGCGAACATCGTCTCCAGCGTCGGCGCCTTCCTGCTCGGTGCCTCGATGATCCCGTTCGTCTACAACGTGTGGAAGACGTGGAAGAAGGCACCGCTCGTGAAGTCCGACGACCCGTGGGGCTACGGCGCCTCGCTCGAGTGGGCGACGTCCTGCCCGCCGCCGCGCCACAACTTCACGTCGCTGCCGCGCATCCGTTCCGAGCGCCCGGCGTTCGACCTGCACCACCCCGAGTCGGTGGCCGGTGGGGCCCCGATCGCAGACCGCAACACCCTCGTCCAGGTGATGGGGCCGGCCGACGTGGCTTCCGAGCGGGCCACCAGCACCGAGAGGCGTGAGGACTGACCGATGCGCGTCGAGACCAAGCTCTTCCTGTACCTGTTCGTCTTCTTCGTGCCCGTCACGCTGATCTACGGTTTCTGGTCCAAGTGGTCCGAGCCGATCGGTGTCACCGCCCTGGTGCTCACCGCCCTGCTCTTCGCTCTCAGCGGCTTCTACCTCTGGATGACCGGCAAGAAGCTGCCGCTGCGTCCCGAGGACAACGCGTCGGGTGAGATCGAGGACGCCGAGGGCAACTACGGCTACTTCGTCGCGAGCTCGTGGACGCCGCTGTGGCTCGCGGGCTCGGGCGCCATCATGTTCGCCGGTCTCGCCGTCGGCTGGTGGCTGTTCATCATCGGCGCGTTCTTCGGTGTCGTCGCGGTGTGCCTCTGGGTGTTCGAGTCCTTCCACGGCGAGTACTCCATCTGAAAAGACAGTCCGGCCCGGCAGGGTCGAGGAGGGGCCCGGTCGCTCGGCGACCGGGCCCCTTGTCGTTCTCCGTCCGGTCGCCCTGTCAGACGACGTCGAACAGCTCGGTGTGGATGCGGCTGTTGCGCACCCCAAGACCCTCCAGGGTGCGGGTCACGGCGGCCACCATGGGCCCCGGACCGCAGATGAAGTAGTCGATGCGCAGCTTCCGACGCCGTGCCGGAAGGTGGCGCTTCAGCATGGGGCGGTTGAGCCAGCCGACCTCGCCGTCCCACCTCTCCGGCGGCTCCTCCAGGATCTCCACGATGTGCAGGTCGAGGTCGTGCACGACGCCGTCGAGGCGTTCCCGGTGCAGCAGGTCGTCGGCGGTACGACCCGCCACGAAGAGGACGATGGGGCGCTCGTCGCGGCGCTCGGCGAGGGTGCGAACCATGCTGAGCATCGGCGTGATCCCGACCCCGCCCGCGATGAGGACGATGGCCTCGGAGGCGAGGCCGTCGACGGTGAACGAGCCGTGCGGGCCGTCGAGGTAGACGCGGCGGCCCGCCCTCATGCCGCTCACGAGCTCGCTGAAGTCACCGAGGGCCTTGATGGTGAACTCCTTGCGCCACGGCTCGGTGGCCGCGGACGCGATCGTGAAGGGGTGCTCCTCGAACACGTGCGGGGACGACCCGATCTTGAGGAAGGCGAACTGGCCGGGCCGGAACGGCACCCCGTCGTGCCCGTCTGCGTGGAGCACGAGCGTCGCCGAGCTGTCCGGGTGCTGCCGGATCTCGTCGATGAGGTACGCGTTCTGTCGCTGACGTCGCGGACGCCACCACCACCGGTAGACCCACAGGCCCACGACGACCAGGGCCAGCACCGAGAACCACAGCAGGACCAGCGCGTTGTTGACGAGGTCGTCGAGCAGCCACACGTGCATGGCGGTCGCGAGCACGACGACGTTGGCCAAGATGATGTGCGAGAGCCGCCAGCCCTCGTAGCGCGGCCGTCGACGCCGGCGCGTCCAGGCGAGCCCGACGATGGCGAGGAGGGAGACGGTGGCGGTGAGGGCGAACCACACCCTCGGCGGGGCGTCGCGCAGGTCGAGCAGCGCGAGACCCTTGGGGGAGTGGGCCACGGCGAAGACGAGGTGCGCGAGCACGATGACGCCCGTGCCGATCGCCAGGGCCCGGTGCGCCCGCAGCACCCGCTCGATCCCCAGCTGCGTCGTCAGGGTGCGCACCCGCGACGGCAGCAGGAACGCCGCCACGAGCAGGGAGAGCGCGATGAGCCCGGTGGCCAGCGACAGCACGTGCAGCACCGGCAGGCCGGAGAGGACCCCGGTGCGTTCCAGCAGCAGGACGGGGATCGCGAGCGCGAGCAGGACCACGAGGGCCCAGCCGAGCGAGGCAGTGCGTCGACGCGGCAGCAGTCGTCTGTTGAGCGAGGTCGTAGCCTTCTGGGACACGGCGAATCCTTCTCGATCCCCGAGTGGACCATCCCCCTACGTAGTCACAGTCTGCCGGTCGGGACGCGCACCGTCCATGCCTCGATCCCCTTGTGGCTGTGGACGATTCGGTGCAAATGGTGGCGAGTCGGATCGAAAATCCCGGTGGTCCCGCGCCTGGTGCGAGGGCCCGCACCGGCTCCGGACATGACGAAGGGGAGGGCGCGCGCCCTCCCCTTCAGTCGTCACTGCTCTTCACGGCCCTTCGGGCTCGCAGTGCGATCGTATGGGAGTGAACATCCAGGGCACCTCCGTCCGATCGGTTGTGTCCCTCGACGTTAGACCTCCTCGGAGGCCTGGTAAAGGGTTCTGTCCACCCCTCGTGCACGCGTAACGGGGGGCCGGCTCGAACGGCCCGGCCTGTGCCCGTCCCCTCAGCCCCAGCCGAGCTCGTGCAGCTGGTCGTCGTCGATGCCGAAGTGGTGGGCCACTTCGTGCACCACGGTGATGGCGATCTCCTCACGCAGCTCGTCGCCCGTCTCGCACATCCGTTGGAGCGGCCCGCGGAAGATCGTGATGCGGTCGGGCAGCGCCCCAGCGGCCCACCAGCCGTCGCGCTCCGTCAGGGGAGTGCCGTCGTAGACGCCGAGCAGGTCGGGGTCGTCGGCCGGCGGCTCGTCCTCGACGAGCACGACGACGTTGTCCATGGCACGCGCCAGGCCCGGGGGGATGGAGTCGAGGGCATCGCCGACGGCCTCGTCGAACTCGGCTTCGGAGAGCTGGACCACGGATGCAGTCTCACACACGCCGAAGGGGCACGACCCGTGCGGGTCGCGCCCCTTCGAGGTGGAGCCTGGTGCGCCTCAGTCGTGCTTGCGCGCCTTGATGGTCTCGCGCTCCCGGCCCGCACCGCCGGCCTCGATGGCCTCGTGCTCGCCCGAGGGGGCGGCGGCGTGGTCGTCGTGCTCGTGGTGCGCGGCCTCGAGCTCGCTCGGCGTGGCTGGCGCGACGCGGTCCCTGAAGTAGAAGTTCGAGAACTTCGCGCGCAGGCGCTCCTTGCGGGCGATCGGGCTGTCGACGCCGTTGGCGTCGGTGCCCGCGGTGAGCTGCAGCGGCTCGGGCGACTCGTGCTGGACGAGGACCCAGCGCTCCTGCGGCGTGAGCGGCGCGTGGATCTCCTCGAACTTGCCGTCGGCGTGACGCCAGATCGTGCCGGTCTCGCGACCGTGGAGCACCTTCTGGCGGTCGGCCCGCTGCAGGCTCAGGCAGATGCGCTTGGTGATCCAGAAGGCGATGGGCGGCCCGATGAAGAAGAGCACGCGCAGCGTCTGGGTGATGTCGTTGATCGACAGGTGCAGCTTGATGGCCATGAGGTCGTTGCCGGCGGCCAGGAAGAGCACGACGTACATCGTGATGCCGGCGACGCCGATCGCGGTGCGCGTCGGTGCGTTGCGCGGGCGGTCGAGCAGGTGGTGCTCACGCTTGTCGCCCGTGACCCAGGCCTCGACGAAGGGGTAGGCCCCGATGATCGTCCACATCACGGGCAGCAGGACGAGCGACCCCGGGAAGATGTTCATGCTCCACGTGAAGCCGAACGTCTCGAACTCGAGGAACCCGGGGAGCAGACGCAGCGCCCCGTCGGCGAAGCCCATGTACCAGTCCGGCTGGGAGCCGGCGGTGATGGGCGACGGGTCATAGGGGCCGTACGCCCAGATCGGGTTGATGGTCACGACCGCCGAGATGAGCGTGATCACGCCGAAGACGATGAAGAAGAAGCCGCCGGCCTTGGCGATGTACACGGGCAGCAGCGGGTAGCCCACGACGTTGTTGTTCGTGCGGCCCGGGCCGGGGTACTGGGTGTGCTTGTGCACGAACACGAGCAGGATGTGTGCCGTGAAGAGGCCCACGAGGATCGCCGGGATGAGCAGCACGTGCGCGGAGTAGAGGCGCGGGATGATGGCCTCGCCCGGGAACGCACCGCCGAAGACGAAGTAGGACAGGTAGGACCCGATGACCGGGGCCGACTGCATGAAGCCGTTCATGGCGCGGATGCCGGTGCCCGAGAGCAGGTCGTCGGGCAGGGAGTAGCCGGCGAAGCCCTCGATGCAGGCGAGCAGCGACAGGATGGTGCCGAAGACCCAGTTGATCTCGCGCGGCTTGCGGAAGGCGCCGGTGAAGAAGACTCGGGCCATGTGCACGAAGACCGAGACGACGAAGATCAGCGCGGCCCAGTGGTGGATCTGCCGGATGAGCAGGCCGCCGCGGATGTCGAACGAGATGTCGAGCGTGGAGCGGTAGGCGTCGGACATGGTCATGCCCTGGAGCGGGATGTAGCTGCCGTCATAGACGACCTGGCTGGCGCTCGGGACGAACCAGAAGGTGAGGAAGGCTCCCGTGAGCAGGCAGACGATCATCGAGTACATCGCGATCTCGCCGAGCATGAACGACCAGTGGTCGGGGAAGACCTTCTTCGCGAGGAAGGAGACGCCCTTGGCGGCGCCGACCCGGTCGTCGACCCAGCCGGCGATGCCGCCGAGCGGCTTGGTGGCGGAGGCGCGTTCGTCTGCCTGGCGGTCGCCGGCGCGGAGGGCGTCGGCGGGACGGGTGTCGGTGGTGCTCATCGCGCACGCTCCCAGAAGCTCGGTCCGACGGGCTCGTGGAAGCCCTCGGGGGCGACGAGGTAGCCCGCGTCGTCCACGGTGATCTTGAGTTGCGGCAGCGGCCGCTTGGCCGGGCCGAAGATGACTGCGCAGTCCTCGGTGAGGTCGAAGGTCGACTGGTGGCACGGGCAGAGCAGGTGGTGCGTCTGCTGCTCGTACAGGCCGACCGCGCAGCCGACGTGGGTGCAGATCTTGGAGTAGGCCACGACACCGTCGACGCCCCAGTCCTTGGCCTTCTGCACCTTGATCTTGTCGGGGTCGAGGCGGATGAGGATGACCGCGGCCTTGGCCTTGGCCTCGAGGACGTGCTTGCCCTCGTCGATGTGCTTCTGCAGGGTCTCGGGCATCACGTGGAAGACCGAGCCGTTGGTGACCTCGTCGAAGCGGATCGGGGTCATCTCCGGGTCGCGCATGAGACGGATCGGCTTGCCGCCGTTCTCGGCGGGGTCCCAGATCGTGTGCTTGAGCTCCTCGACGTTGACCGGGCCGAGCGAGCCGGCCACCTGGAGGCCGAGGGGGAGGGCGAAGAGGCCGAGCGCTCCGCCGAGGGTGTACTTGAGGACGGGACGACGCGTCAGCTGCGTCGACTCGACGCCGGCCGTGACCATGGCGACGGCCTTGGCGCGCTGCTCGCCGGTGGAGGCCTGCAGGTGGCGCTCCTCGACGATCTCCTCGTCGGACATGAGCGTCTTGGCCCAGTGCACGGCGCCGATGCCGATGAGGAAGATGGCGAAGCCGAGCGAGAGCCCGAGCACGACGTTCTGCGTCTTCGCCACACCGATGCCGGGGAAGAAGAAGGTCGCCTCGTCGGGGATCGCGAAGTAGCTGACGAGGAAGACCAGCGTCGCGAGCATCGAGAGACCGAACATCGTCGCGACCTGGCGCTCGGCGCGCTTGGCGGCGTCGGGGTGGTCGTCGGCGGCGCGGTGGACGTGCGGCGGCAGGCCCGGGTTCTCGAACTGGTCGGCGTCGCGGATCATCGACGCGGGGAGCAGGTCGTGCCCGTCGCCGGCGGCAGGGACGAGCGCGGTGCTCGTCCCGTGGTCCGTGGTCTCGTGGTCGTTCATCGGGTCGTGGTCCTGTCGTCGTGCGTGATCTGGACGATGCAGTGCGGGGTCATGCGGCCTTCTTGCCGAGCCAGACGGCGCAGCCGATGAGGATGCCGAGGGCGAACACCCACGCGAACAGGCCCTCGGAGACGGGGCCGAGGTTGCCCAGCGTGAGGCCGCCGACGTTGGTCTGCGACTCCTGCGCCTTGAGGTAGGAGATGACCTTCTGCTTGGCCTCGGGCGTCAGGTTGGTGTCGTTGAACACCGGCATCGACTGGGGGCCGCTGACCATCGCCTCGTAGATGTGCTTGGGCGTCGTCTGGTCGAGCGCGGGAGCGTACTTTCCACGCGTCAGGGCGCCGCCGGCGCCGGCGAAGTTGTGGCACATCGCGCAGTTGACGCGGAAGATCTCGCCGCCCTCGGCGATCGCCTTGTTGTTCTCGGGGGTGCCGGGCTCGAGGACGGTCGTCCACTTGCTCTCGGGCACCGACGGGCCGGGGCCGAGCGAGGCGACGTACGCGGCGAGGGCTGCGATCTGCTCGTCGTCGAACTTCACCTTGTTGACGGGCGCCTGGACGTTCGGGCCCGCGAGCGGCATACGGCCGGTGCCGACCTGGAAGTCGACCGATGCGGCGCCGACGCCGACGAGGGAGGGGCCGGACTTGGTGCCCTGGGCGTTGATGCCGTGGCACGACGCGCAGTTGGCGACGAAGAGGTCCTTGCCCTCGGAGACCGCGTCGGCGGCAGCCGTCGGGGCGGCGGCGTTGGCATCCTTGGGCGCCAGGAAGGAGTAGGCGCCACCGGTGACGAGAAGGCCGATCAGCAGCAGCACCGCGATCGCGGCGGGGTGTCGACGTCGGGCGGCCAAGGCGTTCACTGTGGGGTCCTGTCGTCCATGGTGGTGGTGGTCGGGTGAGGCGATGCGCTCATGAGGGCGAAACGGTTGCGCAGGTCAGCGCAGGATGTAGATGGTCGCGAAGAGGGCGATCCACACGACGTCGACGAAGTGCCAGTAGTACGACGTCACGACGGCGCCAGTGGCGTTCGCGTGCGTGTAGCGGCGGGTCGTGAACGTGCGGGCGATGATGAGCAGGAACGCGATGAGGCCGCCGGTCACGTGGAGGCCGTGGAAGCCGGTCGCCATGTAGAAGACGGAGCCGTACGCGTCGGAGCTGAGCGTCACGTTCTCGTGGACGAGCTCGGCGTACTCCATGACCTGGCCGGCGATGAAGAACGCGCCGAAGAGGTACGTGAGGACGTACCACTCGCGCATCCCCCAGCCCTTGAGGTCGAGCAGCTTTCCGGTGCGGGCCTTCTGGCCGCGCTCGGCCTTCCAGACGCCGAGCTGGCACCACACGGAGGAGATGACGAGCACGAGGCAGTTGACGCTCGCGAAGGGCAGGTTCAGCTTCTCGGTCTGCGTGGCCCAGAGGTCGCCGCGCACCGATCGGAGCTGGAAGTACACCGCGAAGAGACCCGCGAAGAACATGAGCTCCGAGGAGAGCCACACGATGGTGCCGACGGCAACCATGTTGGGGCGGGTCGCCGGTCCGTGGTGGGCCGAACTCGCTACTGCGCTTGAAGGAACTGCTGATGCTGTCGCCACGTTGGACATTATTCCCACATTCCTGTCCGGCTGTGCGAGGGACCCCCCGCTACGGGGCCGTTTCTCGCGCGTGTGTAGAGGATTCGTGACCATTCCGACACGAACCCTGAACAGCCGTGCTGGGGGCCGTCCGGGAGCCACCCTCCCACGCCCTCCCGAGCAGCCGTCGGCGGGGGCCACGTCGCCGTCCGAGACCCGGGAGGTCGGTGCGGCGGTGAGTGGGGTCCCCGGTAGCATCGGGCGCATGACCGCCTCGAACGACAGTGCAGCGCAGGGAACACCCACCGAGATCGCGACGATCGCCGCGTCGACGAAGCGGGTGGCCCAGGTGAGCGTGCTGCTCTACAGCGACGACTTCACCACGCGTGACGCCGTGCGTGCCGCTGTCGGTCGCCGACCCGCCAAGGACGTCGAGGTGATCCGCTGGCACGAGTGCGCCACCGCCGACGCCGTCATCTCGTCGGTCGACTCCGAGCGTTTCGACATCCTCGTGCTCGACGGCGAGGCGGCCAAGGTCGGCGGCCTCGGCCTGGCCCGTCAGCTGAAGAACGAGATCTTCGAGTGCCCGCCCATCATCGTCCTCACGGGTCGCCCGCAGGACAGCTGGCTCGCGGCGTGGTCGCAGGCCGACTTGGCCGTGCCGCACCCGCTCGACCCGATCGCGCTGACGTCGGCCATCGCCACGCTCGCTCGCGCGGGCGTGCCCACGGCCTGATCGTGGGGCAGGACGGCACCTCCTGGCCCGGGTTGCTCACCGACCTCATCGCCGGTCGTGACCTCGACCGCCCGACGGCCGAGTGGGCGATGAACCAGATCATGGAGGGCGAGGCGACCCCCTCGCAGGTCGCGGGCTTCCTCATCGGCCTGCGGGCCAAGGGCGAGAGCATCGACGAGATGCGTGGTCTGGCCGAGCAGATGCTCGCCCACGCCCGGCGCATCGAGGTGCCCGGCCCGAGCCTCGACATCGTCGGCACGGGCGGCGACCGCGCCCACACCGTGAACATCTCGACGATGTCGTCGATGGTCGCCGCGGCCGCCGGGGTGCGCCTCGTCAAGCACGGCAACCGGGCCGCCTCCTCGTCGTCCGGGTCGGCCGACGTCCTCGAGGCCCTCGGCATCGACCTGTCGCTGCCCCCCGAGCGGGTCGTCGAGGTCGCCGAAGAGGCCGGCATCACGTTCTGCTTCGCGCAGACCTTCCACCCGTCGTTCCGTCACACCGCCGTGCCGCGTCGCGACCTCGGCGTCGGCACCGCTTTCAACTTCCTCGGGCCGCTCACCAACCCCGCGCAGCCGACGTATGCCGCCGTGGGCTGCGCCGACGCCCACATGGCACCGCTGCTCGCCGGGGTCTTCGCCGACCGTGGCAAGGACGCCGCCGTGTTCCGCGGCGACGACGGGCTCGACGAGGTCACAGTCTCCACCACGACGCACGTCTGGTGGGTGCGCGGGGGCGCGGTCACCGAGCACTCGGTCGACCCCGCCCGCCTCGGGCTCGAGCTGCACCCCATCGAGTCACTGCGCGGCGGCGACGCCGTCCACAACGCGGGAGTCGTCCGTGACATCTTCGCCGGCGCCACCGGCGCGGTGCGCGACGCGGTGCTGCTCAACGCGGGCATCGCCCTGGCGCTGACCCGTCCCGACTCGGGCGCCTCGCCCGCAGCCTTCGACGCGGACCTCAGGGCGGCCATGGACGTCGCGGCGGACGCCATCGACAGCGGGGCGGCCGCCGCGCTCGTGGATCGCTGGGTGGCGGCCACACGCCGCTAGACCGGGACTCGATCGGCCTCGACTGCAATCGACCGGCCTCGTCGGGAATCGACCGGCCTCGCCGGGCCGCCCACCGAGCCGGACGTCTCCGACCCGTCAGGCGGCGGGTCCGTCTACTCGCCCTCGAGGCCGAGGCTGAAGGCCGCCTCGAGGTCGTGCGAGGAGTAGGTGCGGAACGCGATGTGGGTCGACGTGCCGACGATGCCCTGCACCTTGTTGAGCCGGTCGGCGATGACATCGGCGAACTCCTCGTGCGCCTTGACCCGCACCATGGCGATGAGGTCGGCGTCGCCGGTCACGGAGTAGACCTCCGACACGGCAGGGATCTCGGCGACGGCTTCGGCCACCTCGGGGATCCGGTCGACCTCGCAGCTGATCATGACGATGGCGGTGATCACGATGCACACCCTAGCCCCCGACCCGGCAGGTCCCACGGCAGGCCGTCGGGCGACCGGCCGGTGCTCACGCGTCGCTGGTCAGGCCCGTCACCCGGCACCTCGCCCGGCCAGTCATGGGGCCCGTCATCCCGCACGGCGCAGCCGGTCGCGGCGACCGCCAGCACCACCGCGACCACCGTGACCCACACGACCGCCGTGTCCCGACGCGCCTGGCGACGCGACGTCGTCGTCGAAGCCGACGACGTCGCGGGCTGAGGCGATCGCGGGCTCGAGCTCGGTGCGCACGGACCCCGCGCCGCCGACAGGGCAGGTCCACAGCCCGTCGAGCTCGACGATGCGCACCCCCGGCGCCTCGAGCCAGCGCAGCAGGATCTCGGTCTCCTCGGTCAGGGCCGAGGGACGTTCGGACGTCGGCGGCGGCACGACCTCGGCCGTGGCCTGCACGGAGGCGACGTAGGGCATCGGGTCGGCCCCGCGCGGACTGACCGCGGTGCCGGCGAGCCGGCCGTGCCGGATGCAGACGAGCTCCCAACCGCCGGCGTCGCTGCGCCGGGCCGCGACGATCTCGGGGGAGCGGGTCAGCGGCGCGAGCCGCTGCGCGCGCGCAGCGCCCCGGACGAGCTGCAGGAACCGGTCACGCACGCGTGCAGCGTCCTCGAAGCGCTCCTGCGACGCGAGCTCCTCCAGGCGTGCGCGCAGCAGCTCGGCGCCAGGACGGGCGTTGCCCGTGAAGATGGCGCGGCAGTCGGCCACCACGACCGCGTAGTCGCCCTCGGACTGGGCGCCGGTGCAGGGAGCCCCGCAGCGTCCCATGTCGGCGAGTGCGCAGGCAGTGCCGCGACCGGTGAGCCTGCCGGTGCACTGCCGCAGGGGCACCACCTCGTGGACGGCGTCGACGGCGGCCTGAGCCGTGACCCGTGACCGGAACGGACCGATGTAGTGGGCCTCGTCGTCACGCACCTGCTTGACGATGGACAGGCGTGGGAAGCGCTCCTGCGTCAGCTTGACCCACACCACCTTGCGGCCGTCCTTGGACCGACGGTTGAAGCGCGGCTTGTGCTCGTCGATGAGCCGCAGCTCGCGCACCTGGGCTTCGAGCGCGGTCTGGCAGACGATGGGGTGGACGACGTGGGCGAGGCGCACCATCTCGGCCATGCGGCTGCGCTGCTCGGAGGCGGTGAAGTAGCTGCGGACCCTGGTGCGGATGTCGCGGCTCGTGCCGACGTAGAGGACGCGGTCGTTGCCGTCCTTGAACAGGTAGACCCCGGGGGAGCTGGGCAGCGGGTCGGCGAGGAAGCGCTTGCGGCGCTGCGAGGGGGTGACCCGCGAGCTGTAGCTGGAGAGCTCCTCGAGCGTGTGGACGCCGAGGTTGCCGACCCGCTCGATGAGTCCGTGGAGGACGTCGACCGTGGCGCGCGCGTCGTGCAGGGCGCGGTGGTCGGGCGTGGTGGTGGCGCCGAACACCTGCGCGAGCGATGAGAGACGGTGGTTGGGCGACTCGTCCCGCACGACGAGCTGTCGAGCCAGCTGGAGCGTGTCGAGCACGGCGAACCCGGGCCACGGTGCACCGACCCGCGCCGCGGCGGCCCTGAGGAAGCCGATGTCGAAGCCGGCGTTGTGGGCGACGAGGACGCTCCCCGCGGCGAACTCGAGGAAGGCGGGCAGCGCGCTCTCGATGCGGGGTGCGTCGCGGACCATGGTGTCGGTGATGCCGGTGAGCACCGAGATGAACGCCGGGATCGGCTCGGCCGGGTTGACGAGCGTCTGGAACTCGCCGAGCACCTCGCCGCCACGGACCTTCACCGCGCCGATCTCGGTGATGCCGCACCGGGCCGGCGTGCCCCCGGTGGTCTCGAGGTCGACCACGACGAAGGTGACCCCGGCGAGTGAGGTGCCGAGGTCGTCGAACGTCGCCTGGATCGCCTGCATGCCCTGACCGTAGGCGGGTGCGCCGACATTGCCCCGGAGGCGCGTCGTCCCCCGCCGAGGGGTAGGACGTCCGCTCGTCCGCGAGCGGCGTTGTCGGTGGGCGCCCCTAGCGTCGTTCACGACAGATCGCAACGAGAGACGAAGGGTGGAAACAACGATGATGCTCGTCGACTGCCAGACCTGCCCGGTGCGGGACGTCCACTGCGCTGACTGCATGGTGACGGCGCTGGCCGAGACCCCGCTGCAGCTGGGGGCGCGCACCGGCGGCCCGGGGCGTCCACAGCTCGCCGACCCTGCTGCCCCGCCGCCCGGCACCGTGCCCCTCGACCGCGCCGAGCGGCGAGCCGTGTCGGCCTTCCTGGCGGCCGGCCTGGTCACGACCGCGACCGCGAACGCCGCTCGTGCCGAGCTCGACCGCGAGCGCGAGGAAGGGGTTCGCGCCCCGGCCCACGGCGCCCGCTGGGCGGTCTGAGCAGGCCCCCCCCGCGCGCGGCGTCAGACGGGGTACGGGCGGGCGTGGCACGATGACGCGGTGCCCTGCCAGACCCGTAGAGCGACCGCGGCCACGAGCCGGACGCGTCTCGGCAGGTCGCTCGTCGCTGCCGCGGCGTCCCTGGCACTGGCCGGGTGCACGGCTGGCTCCCCGGCGGGCACGGCCGCGCCGGGCAGCGCTCCACCCGCCCCGGTCTCTGTCACCGACCCGGCCGCCCCTGGGCCCGGCGCCCCAGAGGACATCCCGCCCGAACGATGGGCGGCCGCCAGGCAGCAGGCCGTCACGGCCCTGGTCCGTGCCCGGCTCTCCGCCGCCCACCGGGGCGATGAGCGCGCCTGGCTCGCGCCTCTGGGCGGCCCGAACCGGACCGTCCTGCGCACCACCCAGCAGGCCGTGCTCCAGCGGATGAGCGCCATCGGCGTCGAAGACCTCGAGCTGGACGACGTGCGTGAGACGACCGCGCCGGTGCCGGCCCCTGCCGGCACGTCGGTCGAGTGGGACGTCAGGGTCGACCTCAGCTACAGGATCCGCGGCTTCGACACGGCGCCGCGATCCTTCGACCTCGACCTCACGTTCAAGGCCGACCCCGCGGTCCCGCAACGACTGACGGTCACGGCGAGCGCGCCGTCGGGGCGTCCTCAGCCGTGGGACCTCGCCGGTCTGCGTGTCCGGCGGTCGCCGACGGCGCTCGTCCTCGCGGTCGGCAGCGCCTCGCGGGTCGAGGAGATCGCCCGCCGTGCCCGCACGGCTTCCTCCCGGGTGGCGGCGGTGTGGGGGAGTGCCCGGCCGGCAGTGTGGATCGCCCCGGCGAGCGATGCCGACGCCGGTCGGCTGCTGGGCCGCGCCGCTGGCCCCGACGGTCTCGGCGGTGTGGCGGCGGCCACGGACGGCCCGTTGACGCCGGGCGAGCGGGCGGGTGCCGATCGCATCATCCTCGTGCCAAGGGCCTGGACGTCGCTCCGGTCCGACGGTCGCGACGTCGTCATGACCCATGAGCTGACCCACGTCACCGTGCGCGGCTCGACCACCCGAGCGGTGCCCGTCTGGCTCTCGGAGGGCTTCGCCGAGCTCGTCGCCTACCGGCCGATCGACCTGCCGGAGAGGGCCGTGGTCGGTCCGGCGGTCGCTCTCGTGCGCGCTGGTGGCATGCCGCGCGCCCTGCCGGGTGACGACGACTTCGCTCCGGGCACGCAGACGCTCCAGGCGGCATACGGCCTCTCCCTGGTGGCCCTGCGCTCGCTCGCCGACGCGCACGGCACCCGGGCCGTCGTCGCGCTGTACCGCGCAGCGGCGGGCGGTATCGCGGTGCCCACGGGCCGGCTCGACGACAGGGAAGCGGTCGTCGACACCGCGCTGCAGGCCACGATGGGCACCACGCGAGGTCGCCTCGTCAAGGACTGGCAGGCCCGGCTGCGGAGCCTGCTGCGCTGAGCCGCCCGGCTGCGAACAACCCTGGGTTTCAGGCGTAGAGCGCGTCGACGTCGTCGGCGAAGTCCTTCATGACGACGTTGCGCTTCAGCTTGAGCGACGGCGTGAGGTAGCCGTTCGCCTCGGTGAAGTCGCCGGGCAGCACCGTGAACTTGCGGATGGACTCGGCCTTCGACACGGCCTCGTTCGCGCGGTCGACCGCCTCCTGGAGCGCCTCCAGCACCTTGGGGTGGGAGCGGGCCTGCTCGAGCGTCACGTCCTCGAGCCCGTGCGTCTTGGCCCAGAGCGGCCACATCTCCTCGTCGAGCGTCAGCAGCACGCCGATGAAGGGCTTCTGGTCGCCGACCACGATGCACTGCGACACGAGCGGGTGGGCGCGCAGGCGGTCCTCCAGCACGGCCGGGGCGACGTTCTTGCCGCCCGCCGTCACGAGGATCTCCTTCTTGCGGCCCGTGATCCGCAGGTAGCCGTCGTCGTCCATCTCACCGAGGTCGCCGGTGTGGAACCAGCCGTCGACGAGAGCCTCGGACGTGGCGGTGGGGTTGCCGTGGTAGCTACCGAAGACACCGACGCCCTTGAGCAGGATCTCGCCGTCGTCGGCGATGCGGATGCCGGTGCCCGGCAGGGGCGGTCCCACCGTGCCGATCTTGATGCGGTCGGGGGTGTTCACGGCGACGGGGGCCGTCGTCTCGGTCAGGCCGTAGCCCTCGAGGATGACGACACCGATGCCGCGGTAGAAGTGGCCGAGACGGGTGCCGAGGGGCGCTCCGCCCGAGACCGCGTAACGCACCTTGCCGCCCATGGCGGCGCGCAGCTTGCCGTAGACGAGGCGGTCGAAGATCGCGTGCTGGATGCGGAGCCCGAGGCCCGGGCCGCCGGCGTCGAGGGCCTCGCTGTAGGCGATGGCGACGGTGGCGGCGCGAAGGAAGATCTTGCCCTTGCCGTCGGCGGACGCCTTGGCCTCGGCCGAGTTGAAGATCTTCTCGAAGACGCGCGGCACCGCGAGCACGAACGTCGGCTGGAACCCGGCGAAGTCGTCGAGGAGGGTCTTGATGTCGGCAGAGTGACCCATGCGCGCCTTGCCGGCCACGCAGAGCACCTCGATGAACCGCGCGAAGACGTGGGCGAGTGGCAGGAAGAGGAGAGTCGACGCGTTGTCGGTGAGGACGACCTGCCCGAGCTTCTCGATGGCGTTCTCGGCGAGGTCGAGGAAGTTGCCGTGCGTCAGCTCGCAGCCCTTGGGGCGGCCCGTGGTGCCGGACGTGTAGATGATCGTCGCGAGCGAGCGCCGGTCGAGCCCCGAGCGGCGCTCGGCGAGGTCGGCGTCGCTGACCTCGCCACCCTTCTCGCGCAGGGCGTCGAGCCCGCCGCCCTCGATGGTGACGACGGCGCGCAGCGACGGCAGGTCGCCGCGGATCTGCTCGACGACGGACCGGTGTGCCTGGGTCTCGACGACGGCGAGGTGCGCGTCGGAGTCGGAGAGGATCCACTGCACCTGCTCGGCGGAGGAGGTCTCGTAGATCGGGACGACGACGGCGCCGGCGCTCCAGGCGGCGAAGTCGACGAGGGTCCACTCGTAGCGGGTGCGCGACATGAGGGCGATGCGGTCGCCGGGCTGGATGCCCTCGGCCATGAAGCCCTTGGCGACGGCCGCGACGTCGGCGGCGAACTGCGACCACGTGACGTGGGTCCAGCCGCCCGAGGGGGTCTTGCGCGAGAACGCCGTCTCGGCCCCGGACTCCGCGGCGTTGCGTGCCGGCAGGTCGGCGAGGCTGCCGTCCGTCGTGACGGGGGCAAGTGCGGCGACGACGTTGTCCTTCACTGTCACTCCTGATCGCGTGGGAAAGTTCTGGTGCACCTTACCGAGCGGTAACTGCCCGGGCCACGTCGTGAAGGTCACAGCGGAATCCGGGGGCGCGGCCGGCCCTCGCGGACCCGGCGGACCACATCTTCGCACGCGGCCGACGCGCCGTGACAGGCGTCCGGGCGTGGGCGGTCGTGCGACAGGTGACGCGATAGCCTTCGGCGCATGGCCGATCGCACCGAGTCCTCCATCGTCATCGACGCACCTCCGGGCGAGGTGCTCGACGTCATCGCGGACTTCGAGGCCTACCCCGAGTGGGCGGGTGAGGTGAAGGACGTCGCGGTGCTCGCCGAGGAGGGTGACGGCTGGGCCGACCAGGTGCAGTTCACCCTCGACGCCGGCGCGATCAAGGACACCTACGTCCTGGACTACGAGTGGGACGTCGTCGAGGACGGCACGGGAGTCATCTCCTGGTCGCTCGTTTCGGCTCAGGTGCTCAAGGCGATGAACGGCTCCTACACCCTGACGAGCGACGGCGACGGCACCAAGGTCACGTACCGTCTCGCGGTCGACGTCAAGATCCCGATGATCGGGCTGCTCAAGCGCAAGGCGGAGAAGGTCATCGTCGACACCGCGCTCAAGGAGCTGAAGAAGCGCGTCGAGGCCTGAGCCGCGGTGACGCCCAACGACGCATCCCGCGCCGGTGGCGCCCCCGGCTCCGTGGCCGAGGAGGCGGCGCTGCTCGTCGACCTGCTCTCCCAGCGTGGCTGGGGTGCCCCCTCGCGTATGCCGTCGGGCACGTCCGACGCGAACGGCCACCCCGCCGACCGAGCGCACGAGCAGCCGCATCACGACCACCCGGCCGCCGACCCGAGCGACCGTCCTGACGGCTCCGGCGATCGCCACTCCGCCCGGTCGGACTGCACCTGCGGCGGCACGACCCCCGCTGCGTGCCGGGTCTGCCCGGTCTGCCAGCTGATCGCCTTCGTGCAGCAGGTCAACCCCGACACCATCGACCGGGTCGCCGACTTCGTGGGCTTCGCGGCGACGGCCCTGCGTGACCTGGCGACCGCGCAGCGCGAACGCCGCGAGGAGCGCGGTGACCACGGCGATGACGAGCACAAGGACGACGAGCGCAACGACGACGAGCGCCACACGACGCGGCCGGGAGGACCCTGATGAGCAGACGGCTGGCCATCGGCATCGACATCGGCGGCACCAAGGTGGCCGGAGGTGTCGTCGACGAGAACGGTGTCATCACGCACCGCACCCGTCGCGACACCCCGCACCGCTCGACGTCGCCCTCGGTCGTGGAGAACACCATCGTCGAGTCGGTCGAGGAGCTGCTGTCGAAGGTCGGTGACGACGACGTCGTGGCGGTCGGCATCGGTGCGGCCGGCTTCGTCGCCGAGGACCGTGCCACGGTCGTCTTCGCGCCGCACCTGTCGTGGCGCAACGAGCCGCTGCGCGACTCGCTCGCCCAGCGCATCGCGCTGCCGATCACCGTCGACAACGACGCGAACGCGGCCGCGTGGGCCGAGGCGTGCTTCGGCGCGGCCCGCGGTGAGTCGCACGTCGTCGTCATCACGCTCGGCACCGGGATCGGTGGCGCGCTCATCATCGACGGCAACGTGCAGCGCGGCCGTCACGGCATCGCCGGCGAGTTCGGCCACATGCAGATCATGCCGGGCGGCGTGCGCTGCGAGTGCGGCAACCGCGGCTGCTGGGAGCAGTACGCCAGCGGCAACGCCCTGGTCCGAGAGGCCCGCGCGATGATGGACGCCGGATCACCCGTCGTCGCCGACCTGCTCTCGCGGCTCGGTGGAGACGGGTCGGCGCTCACCGGCCCCTTCATCACCGAGGCCGCCCGTGACGGCGACCCGACCGCGCGCGAGCTGCTCGCCGACATCGGGCGGTGGCTGGGCATCGGCCTGGCCAACCTCGCCGCGGCCTTCGACCCCGGACTGTTCGTCATCGGCGGGGGCGTCAGCGCCGCCGACGAGATGCTCATAGGCCCGGCCCGCGAGGCGTTCCGGCGACAGCTGCCAGGTCGGGGCTACCGACCGGAGGCGAGGATCGTGCGCGCCGTCCTCGGCAGCGACGCGGGCCTCATCGGGGCGGCCGAGCTGGCGCGGGCGGGCCGCTGACCCGTGCCCGGCGACCGGCCCGGGAACGTGCTGCGGGTCATGAGCTACAACGTGCACGACCTGCGCGACGACCGCGCTGCCGCGGCGCGGGTGGTGCGGACGGTCGCGCCCGACGTGCTCTGTCTCCAGGAGGTCCCGCGCCGGCTCACCACCGAGGTCAGGCTGCCGCGGTTCGCCCAAGCGTGCGGCATGGCGTGCGGCATGGCGTGGGGCAGGGGGCGTCTCGGCACCGGCGGCACGGCCGTGCTCGTCGGTCCACGAGTGGTCCTCGTCGGGCGCAGTCGAGGACGGCTGCCGGTGCGCTTCCCCGACCGCACGAGAGGGTATGCCGCCGCGACCGTGGAGCTCGCCGGCGGCGCGGCCACGGGCCGACCCGTCACGGTCGTCAGCGTGCACCTCGGCCTGCGCGCCGACGAGCGGCTGCGGCACACGTCGGCGGTGCTCGAGAGGTACGCGTCCGACACGTCCTCGCGTGGGTCGGTGTCCGACGTCGTCGTCGCGGGCGACCTCAACGAGGGCAGCGACGGCCGGGCCTTCGCCGTCCTCGCCGACCGCCTGCGCCTCGTGTCGGGTGACACCGCCACCTTCCCGGCCGCAGCCCCGACGGCCGCCCTCGACGTCGTCTTCGCGAGTCCGGGTCTTGGGGTCGCCGTGAGCGAACCTGCGGAGGTCGAGGAACGCGACCTCGCCCGCGGCTCGGACCACCGTCCCGTCTGGGTGGACCTCGACCTCACGGCCGCACCGGTGCGGGAGCAGGCCGGCTAGACCCGCGTGCCGTCGTCGAAGGGGTCGCGCTCGTTACCGCCCCGCAGCACGAGCAGCACGAAACCGACGACGACCATGGCGAGCGCCGTCGCGACCCACCAGCCGCTGCCGTCGCGGTCGAAGAACAGCACGTAGAGCAGCAGGAGCGGCCCACCCACCAGTCCGCCGACGATGGCCCAGAACATCGGGTCGGTCTCGGCGGAGGGCAGGTCGATCTCGGACGGCGGCACGAAGTGGTCGTCGTCGAGGTCGGACGCGTCGAGCAGGTCGTCGGCGTCGTCGCGCCGGGGCGTGCTCCCGCGCCAGGCGTGCGAGGTCGTCGGAGCGATCGGCAGCTCGAGCCGGCCGCCTGCGGGCGTGGTGGTGTCCGGTGACGCGGACGGCGGGGCCTCTGCCGGCGAGGGGTCGAGCGCGACGGCCGAGCCGGTGGGATCGGCGCCGTCGGAGGCGGTGTCGGACGGCTCGTCGGCCGGGGCCTCGGCCGCGGTCGCATCCGTGGGTGACGGCGCCGACGCCTCACGGCGCTGCGGGTCGGGGGCCTCGTCGTCCCACCCCGCGATGATGCGCTCGAACTCGGCGTCGAGGTCGCGGTCAGCCACGACGGCTCCCGGCGGGGGTCGTCGGCGAGCACGCGGGCGCCCGACGGGGCGTCGGGAGGGCCGTCGCAGGGGTCACGGAGGGGCTCCTCGGACGAATCGGCTGTACCTGTCGATCCTCGCATGCGCGGATGTGGGTGCGCGAGTGTCGTAGAGTTCGAGCGGTCACTGATGGAAGGCGGACGCGGTTGTTCTACTGGTTCCTCAAGACGATCGTCATCGGACCGATCATCAAGCTCCTCTTCCGCCCGTGGGTGGAAGGGGAGGAGAACATCCCCGAAGAGGGCGCCGCGATCTTCGCGAGCAACCACCTCTCCTTCTCCGACTCGATCTTCCTGCCGCTCGTCGTCTCGCGGCGCGTGACGTTCCTCGCGAAGAGCGACTACTTCACCGGTCGCGGCATCAAGGGCCGGCTCACCGCCGCCTTCTTCAAGGGTGTCGGGCAGCTGCCCGTCGACCGGTCGGGCGGCAAGGCGAGCAACGCCGCGCTGAGCTCGGGCCTGAAGGTCCTGCGCCGCGGCGACCTGCTCGGCATCTACCCCGAGGGCACCCGTTCGCCCGACGGCCGGCTCTACCGCGGCCGCACCGGCGTGGCCCGGATGGCGCTCGAGGGCAAGGTCACGGTCATCCCCGTCGCCATGATCGGCACCGACAAGGCGCAGCCCACCGGCAAGGTGATCCCGCGCATCATGCGGGTCGGCGTCCGCGTGGGCAAGCCCCTCGACTTCTCGCGCTACGAGGGCATGGAGGACGACCGTTTCGTCCTGCGCTCGATCACCGACGAGATCATGTACGAGCTGATGCTGCTCTCCGGCCAGGAGTACGTCGACATGTACGCCACGTCGATGAAGGACCGTCTCGTCTCGGCGGCCCGCGCCAAGGCGCGGGAGCTGCAGGAGGCTGCGAAGCCCGGGAGCGCCGCGCCGGAGCTGGAGGAGGCGCTCGACGCTGCCGAGGGCAAGGCGCGTCCGTCTGCCGACGCCGACCCGACCCCGACGAGCTCGGAGCCCGTCGACGACGACGGCGACGGGCCGGTCGTGGCCGCCGTCTGAGCCGGTGACCGTGCCTCGCGACGCCGGTGCCGAACCCGTCGACCCGGGCTCGGCCGTCGTCCCGGCGTCGCTTGACCCCTCACCCGCGGGCGAGCGGGGGAGACCCGCACGCCTCGCCGACGACGAGCACGTGCTCGTCCGAGGCCTGTGGCGAGCCGTCGACGTCTTCCGCTGGCTCGCCCTCGCGTACGCGACGTGGGCGGTGTGGGGGCGCCACGGCGAGATCGCGCGCCTCGGGGGAGCCGTCGCCGTGCTGGCGGTCCTGGCCGCGTGGACGGCGGTGCAGACCCTGCGGCCCATGCGCACCGTGCGCGCCTACACCGTCGAGCTCGTCATCGGCTGCAGCGCGATCCTCGCGACCCGCCTCGTCGACGATCCCGAGGTCATCACCGGAGGTGCCAAGACCATCCCGTCGATCTGGCCCACCGCTGCGGTCGTCGGGTTCGCCGTGCTGCGCGGCTGGCGTGGGGGTCTGGCTGCTGCGTCGCTGGTGGCGGCCACCTCGTTCGTCGAGGTCGTGCAGCCGACGGCCAACACCATCTCCAACTCGATCTTCGGGCTGCTGCTCGGCGGCTGCATCGGCTACTGCGTCGACCTGGCCCGCGCCAGCCACGAGGCGCTGGCCGAGGCCATGCGACTCGACGCGGCGCGCAACGAGCGTGACCGTCTCGCGCGCACGGTGCACGACGGGGTCCTGCAGACGCTGGCGTTCATCAACCGCCGCGCCGCCGAACTCGGTGGCGAGGCTGCCCGCCTCGGGGCGATGGCGGGGGAGCAGGAGACCATCCTGCGCACGCTGGTCAGCCAGACCGATCTCGCCGAGGTGGGGCGGGCGGTCAGCGGCGACGCCGACCTGCGCGTCCTGCTCAGGCACGTCGAGCGTGCCGGCGTGCAGCTCGTCGCGCCCGCCGACGCGGTGCTGCTGCCTCGCCGCGTGGCCGACGAGGTCGTCGCGGCCGTCGAGGCCGCGCTCGACAACGTGCGCCAGCACGCAGGCGAGAGCGCCCGCGCGTGGGTGCTGCTCGACGACGACGGCAAGGACGTCGCCGTGACGATCCGCGACTCCGGTCGGGGTGTTCCGGCGGGCCGTCTCGACGAGGCCGTGGGGCAGGGCCGGCTCGGTGTCTCGTCGAGCATCCGGGGTCGTCTCGCGGACCTCGGCGGCTCCGCGAGCATCACGTCCGGGCCGGCGGGCGGCACCACGGTCGAGCTGCGCATCCCGAACCGCCGGACGAACCGACGTCCCACCCGTCACCATGGTGACGAACCGGACACCAGGCCCTCTCGACGAGGAACACCGTGACGCACCAGGAGGACGCCATGCATCAGGACGGCAGCACGCCGCCCGAACACATCAGTGTCGTCGTCGCCGACGACCACCCGATGTGGCGCGACGCCGTCGCCCGCGACCTCGTGGACGCGGGCTTCGAGGTGCTGGCCACCGCCGACGACGGCCGCTCCGCCCTCGCTCGCACCCGCGCCACGACGCCTGACGTGCTCGTGCTCGACCTCAACCTGCCCGGGCTGAGCGGCGCGGAGGTGTGCGCGGCCCTCGCGCAGGCCGGGGTGCCGACCCGCATCCTCATCCTGTCGGCGAGCGGCGACCACCAGGACGTCCTCGACGCCGTCAAGGCCGGAGCGCTCGGCTACCTCGTCAAGTCAGCGGGTCGGGAGGAGTTCCTCGCCGCCGTGCGGGCGACCGCTGCCGGCGAACCGGTGTTCACCGCCGGGCTGGCCGGCCTCGTGCTCGGGGAGTTCCGGCGGGTCAAGGCCGCCGGCGGCGGCACACCAGAACGGCCTGTCCCCGAGCTCACCGACCGCGAGACCGAGATCCTCAAGTACGTCGCGACCGGCATGGGCTACAAGGAGATCGCGGCCACCCTGTTCCTGTCGCACCGCACCGTCCAGAACCACGTGCAGAACATCTTCGGCAAGCTGCAGATGCACAACCGCGTCGAGCTCGCCCGCTTCGCCATGGAGCGCGGCCTCGACCTCGCCGACCCCACGTCGCCCGCCTGACGGCATACGCCAACGGGAGCTCTCGGGCGCCCGGAGGTTTCGGGATGCGGACCCGTGCAGGGAGCGTGCGTGGCGGCGTCTACGCTTGCGGGGTGAACATGAGGACCGTCACCGCCGATGTCGGTCTCGAACCCGCTGACGGGTCCGAGGCCCTCGCCGCCCTCACGGCTGCGGCCACCGAGCTCGAGGCCCAGCAGCAGCCGGCCTGGCCCGACACCGCCGCGCTCGCCGAGGTGATCGAGACGCTCGCCTCGTATCCTCCGCTCGTCTTCGCCGGCGAGTGCGACATCCTCACCGACCGCATGGCGAAGGCCGCCGTCGGCGAGGCGTTCGTGCTCCAGGGCGGCGACTGCGCCGAGACGTTCGCGTCCGCGACGGCCGACAACATCCGCGACCGCATCAAGACGATCCTGCAGATGGCGGCCGTGCTGACCTACGGCGCGTCGGTGCCGGTCGTCAAGATCGGCCGCATGGCCGGGCAGTACGCCAAGCCGCGCAGCTCGACGGTCGAGACCCGCGAGGGCGTCACGCTGCCCGCGTTCCGTGGCGACATGGTCAACGACTTCGCCTTCCACGAGGCCGCGCGCATCCCCGACCCGCAGCGCCTCGTCCGCGCCTACCACGCGAGCTCGGCCACCCTGAACCTCGTGCGCGCTTTCACCACAGGCGGATTCGCCGACCTGCGGCACGTGCACGACTGGAACCGCGGCTTCGTCGCCAACTCCGCCAACGCCCGCTACGAGAAGCTCGCCAAGGACATCGACAAGGCGATGCGGTTCATGGCGGCGTGCGGCGCCGACTTCGACGCCATGCGCACCGTCGAGTTCTTCGCCGCCCACGAGGCGCTGCTGCTCGACTACGAGCGCCCGCTGACCCGCATCGACTCCCGCTCGGGCCGCCTCTACGACACCTCGGGCCACTTCGTCTGGGTCGGCGAGCGCACTCGTCAGCTCGACGGGGCGCACGTCGACTTCGTCTCGCGCATCAGCAACCCGATCGGCGTCAAGCTCGGGCCCAAGGCCGACATCGACGAGGTGCTGCGCCTCATCGACAAGGTCGACCCGAACCGCACCCCGGGCCGCCTGACCTTCATCACGCGGATGGGCGCCGGCACGATCCGCGACGCCCTGCCGGCCCTCGTCGACAAGGTGACGGCGTCCGGTGCGACCGTGACGTGGATCTGCGACCCCATGCACGGCAACACGTTCGAGAGCCCGTCCGGCTACAAGACGCGCGACTTCGAGGACATCGTGGAGGAGGTCCGCGGCTTCTTCGAGGTGCACCAGTCCCTCGGCACGATCCCCGGCGGCATCCACGTCGAGCTCACCGGCAACGACGTGACCGAGTGCCTCGGCGGTGCCGAGAAGATCATCGACTCCGACCTCGAGAAGCGCTACGAGTCCGTGTGCGACCCGCGCCTGAACCACCAGCAGTCCCTCGAGCTCGCCTTCGTCGTCGCCGAGATGCTCGGCCAGGCCTGAGCGTGGCGCCAGCGAGCTCCAGCGCCTACAAGGCGGACCTGCTCAGCGACACCCTGACGAAGCCCTCCGAGGCGATGCGCGCCGCCATGGCGAGCGCCGAGGTCGGCGACGACGTCTTCGGTGAGGACCCCACCCTGCGGGCCCTCGAGGAGCGCGTCGCTGACCTGCTCGGCCACGAGGACGCCCTCTTCACGCCGTCGGGCTCGATGGCCAACCAGCTCGGCGTGCGCCTGCACGTCAGGCAGGGCGAGGAGCTCATCGGCGACTCGCTGGCCCACGTGGTGCGAGCCGAGCTGGGTGCTGCGGCGGTGCTCTCGGGCATCTCGTCACGCACCTGGGTCTCCGAGCGCGGCCGGTTCCGGGCCGACGACGCGAGCGCGCTGATGATCACGGGCGCCGGTCCCTACCAGGTGTGCACGGCGCTGGTGATCGTCGAGAACACCCACAACTTCGGCGGTGGAACGGTGCAGCCGCTCGACGAGATCCGCCGGGCGCGCACCGTCACCCGTGAGCGCGGTGTGGCCATGCACCTCGACGGCGCGAGGCTCTTCAACGCCCACGTGGCCTCCGGCGTCGCCGTGGGCGACTACGGCCGCGAGTTCGACACCGTCTCGGTGTGCCTCAGCAAGGGCCTCGGTGCGCCGGTGGGCAGCGTGCTCGCCGGCTCTGCCGCGGCCATGGCCGAGTCGCGCATCTGGCGCAAGCGCTTCGGGGGCGGCATGCGGCAGGCCGGCATCCTCGCCGCGGCCGGCCTCTACGCGCTCGACCACAACGTCGAGCGCCTCGCCGACGACCACGCGCGCGCCCGTCGGGCCGCCGAGGCCATGGCCGAGGCCGCACCCGGGTCGGTCGACCTCGCGACCGTCGAGACGAACATCGTCATCGTCGACGTCGCGGCCGCCGGCTGGACGTCCGCATCCTTCGTCGACGCGGCTCTCGCCGCAGGTGTGCGCACGTATGCCGTCGGGCCGGGCGCCGTGCGCCTCGTCTGGCACCTCGACGTCGACGACGCCGGCACCGACGTCGCCATCGACGTGCTCACGGCCCTCCTGCGGTCCGCGCCCGCCTCCTGACGCCCCTCTGGCAGGTCAGACCTCGTGGTGGAGGGCCTCGGCGGGCAGCTCCCCGGGGCGTCGACGGGCGAGGAGCTCGACGGCATACATGGCCGCGAGCACGAGCGCGCCGCCGGCGAGCATGCGCAGCGTCGCGGTCTCGTCGCCGAGCGTGACGGCGAAGAAGGCGGCGAAGACCGGCTCGAGCGTCATCACGATGGCCGCCCGGGTGGCCGGCATGTGCGCCTGCGCCCAGGTCTGCACCCACAGCGCGAGGATGCTGGCGAAGACGACCATGTAGAGCACCGACGCCCACCGGCCCGGTGAGTCGGGCAGCACGATGCCGCCCGGCGCGGCGCCGACGACGCAGAGCAGCGCGATGACGACCATCTGCACCACCGAGAGGCCCGTCGCGATCTCGGAGGCGCTGTAGCGGCCCAGGCCCACGATGTGCAGGGCGTAGAGGGCGGCGGCCAGCAGCGTGATGGCCTCGCCGACGCCGACCGAGAAGCCGTTGAGCGAGAGCAGCGCAAGGCCCACCGTCGCGAGACCGACTGCGGCCCAGGTGGACCCGGCCACGCGCTCGTGCAGGAGCAGCGCGGTGAAGACTGGTGTCAGCACGACGTAGGTGCCGGTGATGAAGCCGGACACGGAGGCCGGCGTGGTCGACAGGCCCTGCGTCTGGAAGATCTGGGCCAGCCCGTAGAGCGCGCCGAGCCCCACCCCGACGAGGACCTGTCGCCGCGTCAGAGCACGCAGGGGGCGCCAGAAGACGACGACCATGATGACCGCCGAGAGGCTGAAGCGGACGGCGAGGAAGTCGACCGGCGGCACGGTCTCGACGAGGTCGCGGATGAGGAAGAACGTCGAACCCCAGACCGCCGTCAGCGCGACGAGCAGCAGCGTGGCCAGACGCGTGTGCGCCGCAGGTTTCACGGGCGGTGTCAGACGATCGTGAGGGTGATGGTGCTGCCCTTGGGCACGGGGGTGCCGGCTGGGACGTCCTGCGCGCGGACCTTCTTCTCGAAGAGGTCGCCGAACGGGTACTGCTTCTGCACCGTGAAGCCGAGGTCGGTCAGGGCCTTCTCCGCGACGGTGTCCTGCTGGTCGACGACGTTGGGCACCGGCACCATGACCGGGCCTTTGGACACGACGACGGTGACCGTGTCGCCGCGGTGCAGCGTGCCCTTGGCGGGCTTCTGCGAGACGACCTGGCCCGCCGGTACGGTGTCGCTGTTGACGTCCTCGGCGCGCGCGACCTTGAGCCCCGCCTTCGTGATCGCCGCCGATGCGGCGTCGAAGCCGGCGCCGCTCACCGTCGGCACCTTGATGGGCTCGCGTCCCTTGGAGACCACGACCGACACCTCCGCGTTGCGTCGCACCGACGCTCCCGCAGCAGGCTCCTGCGAGATGACGACGCCCTCGGGGACGGTCTCGCTCCAGTCCTCGCGGGTGGCCCCGAGGCGCAGGTTGACGGGGGTGAGGGCGGGCCCGGAGTCGGTGACCTTCGTGCCGACGAGCTGGGGGACCGCGTAGCGCTCCTTGCCCTTGGAGACCGTGACGCGAACCACGGACTGCTTGCCGAGCTCGCTGCCGGGCGCCGGCTCGACCCGGAGCACGACGCCCTTGGCCTTCGTCTCGGAGAACTGTTCGACGGTGTCCATGCGCAGGGATGCCTGGGTCATCGCGTCCTCGGCGCGGACGACCTGCTGGCCCACGACCGCCGGGACCGTCGTCGAACCGCCCGGTCCGGCGGTGAACCACCACCCGCCGAAGCCGACGCCGGCCACGAGGAGGACGACGGCAGCCCAGAGCGGCCACCGCCGGCGACGACGCGGGCGTCGGTCGATGGGCATCGCGGCCGTGTGCTCGAGGCCCGGGGGGTCGTCGTGCACGGGCAGGCCGCCGAGGCCGACGGCGCCGGAGCGGCGTACGTCGGTGGGACGGGTGCGGCTGCGTTCGGGAGCGCCCTCCGCGGGGGCCCGGCCGCTGCCGGCGGGCAGCCGGCTGGTCGTCGACAGGGCGGGTAGCACGGAGGTCGCGGGCCCGGCGCCCTCGCCGGCCGCGGGGCCGCGGCGGTCGAGCTCGCCGGCGGAGAGGACACGTCGCACCGAGCGGACGGCGGCCACGAACGCTGCTGAGGACTCGAAGCGGTCGTCGGGCTCGACGGCCGTGGCCCGGGCGACGAGGGCGTCGAGGTCGGCCGGGACGGTCGGCACGACCGACGAGGGGGCGGGGATGGACCCGTGCACGTGGTTGTAGGCGATCTGGATGGGCGTGGTGCCCGTGACCGCCTTGCGCCCGGTGAGCATCTCGAAGAGCAGCAGGCCGGCGGCGTACACGTCGCTGCGGGGATCGGCCACGCCGCTCTCGACCTGCTCGGGCGAGAGGTACGAGACGGTGCCGAGCAGCACGCCGGTCTGGCTCGTGGCGGTCTGGTTGCTGATCGCGCGGGCGAGCCCGAAGTCGGCGACCTTGACCTCGCCGTCGCGACGGACGATGACGTTCTCGGGCTTGACGTCGCGGTGGATCATGCCCGCCGCGTGCGCGGCGCGCAGCGCGAGCAAAATCGGCTCGAGGATGGCCAGGGCCTCGCGCGCGGTGAGCGGGGCCTCTTCGTGGATGACGTCACGCAGGGTCTTGCCCTCGACGAGCTCCATCGCGAGGAAGACCTCGTCGTCGTCCTGACCCTGGTCGAAGACGGCCACCACGTTGGGGTGGCTCAGCCGCGCGGCGGAGCGGGCCTCGGCGCGGAAGCGCTCGACGAAGACGTCGTCGGCCGCGAGCCCCGGGCGCATGATCTTGAGTGCGACCTCCCGGTCGAGCCGTGCGTCCAGCGCCACGTAGACAGAGGCCATGCCTCCGTCTGCGAGGTGGGAGAGGATGCGGTACCGGCCGTCGATCACCCGACCGACGAGGGCGTCCGCCACGCTGGACGTCACGCACCGAAGTTTACGGGCAGATCAGGCGCATCCCGTGCAGGCCAGCCGCACGGCGGCCCGCTCAGAGGCGGTCGTAGATGGCCATGACGCTGGCGACGTACTGCTTGGTGTCCTCGTAGAGGCCCTTCTGGCGCACTGAGTAGAGACCCTGGTAGTACCCGGCGATGGCCTGCTCGCGCGAGTCCGCGCTGGCCTGCAGGGACCGGATGATCAGCACGCCGGACGTGATGTTGTCGCGGGTGTCGAAACGGTCCAGCGACCGGCCGGCCAGCTCGGAGGCCCAGGTCTGCGACGTCGGCATGATCTGCATGACCCCGACGGCGTTCGTGTAGGAGACGGCCCGCTGGTGCCAGCCGGACTCCAGCCACCCGATCGCGAGGGCGAGCTTGGGGTCGACCCCGTGGCGTGCCGCCGTCGCCCGGATGATCGCCGACGTCTCGGTGCGGGTGGGCACCTTGGCCGCGGCGAGCCTGGCCTTGCTGGCGGCGACGGCCTTGGCCGTCTTGGCCGACACGGAGTAGCCCTTCGGTGCGGCGGCCTTGGGGGCCGGGGTGGCCGGCGCCGACGCCGACACGGCCCCGGGCACGACGATCCTCTGGCCGACGAAGATGAGGGCGCTGCTGCGGAGCCTGTTCGCCGCGAGCAGCTTGGTCAGCGACACGCGGTACTTCACGGCGATGTCGCTCACCGTGTCGCCGGCGCGGACCACGTGGACCGCGTCGCGCGACGAGGGGCGCACCGCCGTCGCCGTACGCGTGCCGGACCCGGCGGTCGACCGCGGCTGCGCGGTTGCGGGGGAGGCCTTCCCCGGGACGAGCAGCTTCTGCCCGGGGTGGATCAGCGCGCCGCCGAGCGCGAGCCGGTTCTTCTGGGCGATGGCACGCACGCTGGTGTGGTTGGCGATGGCGAGGTGCCAGAGCGTGTCGCCCGGCCGGACCGTGATGGTCTTCCAGGGCGTGGCGGCCACGGGAGCCACGACCGCGTGGGCGGGCACGGCGAGTGCGGCGACGTCGGCGAAGGGCATGAGGTGGAGTCCTTTCCTGGAGCCCGGTTCTGGTGCAGGAGACGGTGCAGAAGACGTGGAGGGGCGTCGGAAGGGTGGGCGCGTCAGGCCAGAGGGGGCCAGTGTGGCATCTGTGGTTGCTGTGGCGTCTGTGACGATAGCGCACATTTGAGCACTAAACTAAAAATACATCGGTGTAATTCATGGCCCCACGCCCGTCCGAAGCTCCACCAGGACGACGAGGGACGCCCTTCGGGACGCTCCGAGGCGCGCGGTGGCGGCGGGTGCACGCCTCACCCTGACGGGTGGCAGACTCGTGCCCGTGAGCGACACTCCCGTGCAGCCCGACGAGACCACCACCGGCGACACCGACCTCGAGACGTTGGTCGGGGAGTGGCTGACCGTGCCCGACGCCGCCGAGCGGCTCGGCGTGCCGCTGTCGCGCGTACGCCAGATGATGGCCGACCGAGAGGTGCTCGCCGCCCGCATCGGCGAGCGCAAGGTGACGGCGATCCCCGCCAAGTTCGTCGACGAGAGCGGGCCCCGGCCCGAGCTGCGCGGGACGTTCACCGTGCTGGCCGACGGCGGCATGGACGACACCGAGATCATCGAGTGGCTCTTCACCCCCGACGCGACCCTGCCCGTCGAGGGCGCACCCATCGACGCCCTCCGAGCAGGGCACAAGACCGAGATCCGCCGGCGGGCCCAGGAGCTCGCCTTCTAGCAGGCCTTGGACGCGGTGCGTCAGGAGTGCCGCGCCGTCGAGACCGCGACGAGCGCCTCGAGCACGTCGAGCGCGGGCGAGTCGTAGTGGCCGGTCTCACGAGCCCGCTCGACCGCCTTGCGGGCGTCGTCGGCGAGCGCGGTGATCAGGCCCTCGACCCGGTCGACGGCCCCCGTGTCGACGAGCACGCCCCGGATCGCCTCCACCCCGGCGAGCTCCAGGTCGTCGCGGCCGAGCAGCGACTCCACCGTCGCCCGGTCGCTGGCTGACGCCGCGTCGAGGGCGTACGCGACGAGCACCGTCCGCTTGCCCTCGCGCAGGTCGTCCCCGGCGGGCTTTCCGGTCGCCTCGGGGTCGCCGAACACGCCGAGCAGGTCGTCGCGCAGCTGGAACGCCTCGCCGAGGGCCAGGCCGTAGTCGGACAGCGGGGCGAGGGACTCCTGCGGGGCGCCCCCGACGAGGGCCCCGATGAGCAGCGGGTGCTCGATCGTGTACTTCGCGCTCTTGAAACGGATGACCTTGCGCGCCGAGGCCACCCTCTCCTCGAGGTCGAGGCCGTGCCAGCCGCGGGCCGACTCGAGCAGGTCGAGGAACTGGCCACCCATCAGCTGCGTGCGCATCAGGTCGAAGAGACGACGCCCGCGCACGAGCTCGTCGCCCGGGAGGCCGCACGTCGCGTACAGCTCGTCGCACCACGTGAGGCACAGGTCACCGGCGAGGATGGCGGTGCCCTCGCCGAAACGGTCCGCGTC
This sequence comes from Terrabacter sp. 28, assembly GCA_000955875.1. Lineage (GTDB taxonomy): Bacteria > Actinomycetota > Actinomycetes > Actinomycetales > Dermatophilaceae > Terrabacter. The sequence goes on along the minus strand of JYOE01000026.1, from coordinate 56,181 downwards.
ACCCGCCCAACCACGCTCCTGGTGCAGGCCGGCCACGGCCCGGTGCGCCGACGGCATACCTCGTCGGGTGTCGCTGCGGTCCATGACGTCGTCGTGGAGGAGCGCCGCACCCTGGAAGAACTCCATGCTCGCGGCGAGGCGCACGAGGGCGTCCGAGTCGTCGCCACCAGCGGCGCGGTAGCCCCAGTAGAGGAAGCCGGCGCGCAGGCCCTTGCCCCCGGAGAGCAGGTTCGACACGGCGGACACGAGCGGCGCCGTCTCCTCACCGATCGCGGCGAGCGACTGGGTGGCCCCGGCGATCTGCCCGTCGATCGCCTGCTGGACCCGACGGCGCAGCGCGTCGAGGTCGGTGGGGGTCTGCACGAGGTCCTCCATCGAGTCGCGGGAATCGTCGTCAGCCTACGCGGCGCGCCGGCCGCGGCGTGAACAGCCCACGCAGCGCGGGCACGCTCCGCCTAAGGTGTGCGGCATGGCACACGGCACGGCATCCTCCATGGCACGGGCAGAACGGTTCACCCGGTCCATCCCGGCGATGATCGAGGCCGACACGCCCACCTTCAGCTTCGAGTTCTTCCCGCCCAAGGACGACGCCGCCGAGGCGCAGCTCTGGGACGCGATCCGCCGGCTCGAGAAGCTCTCGCCGAGCTTCGTGTCGATCACCTACGGCGCGGGCGGCAGCACCCGTGGGCGCACGGTGCGCCTCACCCAGCGGGTGCTCGAGGAGACCTCGCTGACGCCGATGGCGCACCTGACCTGCGTGGGTCACTCCGTCACCGAGCTGCGCAGCATCGTCGGGGCGTATGCCGCCGCGGGGGTCCGCAACATCCTGGCCCTCCGCGGCGACCCGCAGGGCGGCCTGGGCCAGCCGTGGGTCGCCCATCCCGAGGGCCTCGACCACGCCGACGAGCTCGTCTCGCTCGTCAAGGGCCTGGGCGACTTCACCGTGGGGGTCGCGGCGTTCCCCGACGGCCACCCCGAGTCGCGCAGCGTCGAGGAGGACGCCCGGACGCTCGTGCGCAAGGAGCAGGCCGGGGCGCAGTTCGCCATCACCCAGATGGTCTTCGACGTCGACAACTACCTCCGGCTGCGCGACGAGCTCGCGCGGCGCGGCTCGCACCTGCCCGTGGTGCCGGCGATCATGCCGATCACGAACGCGCGCCAGGTGGTGCGCATGGCACAGCTCGCCGGCCAGCCCATGCCGGCCGCCGTCACCGACCGCCTCGACCGGCACGGTGACGACGCGGACGCGGTGCGCGCCGAGGGGCTGGCCATCGCTACAGAGTCGTCCCAGCGGCTCCTCGACGAGGGAGCCCCCGGCATCCACTTCATCACCATGAACCGCTCGTCGGCCACGCTCGAGGTCTTCGGCAACCTCTGAGGCGCTCACCGCGGGACGGCCGACCCCGGTGAGGTCGACCGTCCTCGGTGGAGGCGGTTGGGGCGGTGGAGGTCGGTCAGGTGGTGGCCGACGGGGTCGTCGAGCCGTTCGGCGAGGTCGGCGTCCCGCCCTCGCCCGGCTGGGTCTGCGGGCCGTCGCCGTCGTGGTCGCCCCGGCCCCCCGGCCCGCCGGGCCCCTGGCCGCCCTCCTGGACGTCGGTCACGGTGAACGAGGCGTCGACCTGCACGATGACGTGCGTGCCGTCGGTCCGCACCATGTGCGCCTCGTAGACGCCGTCGGAGTCGGTCTCGACGCGCTCGATCGTCGCGGTCGGCTCCTTCGCCTTGGCGGCAGCTGTCACCTTCGCGGCGGTGTCGCCCGTGAGCAGCTGCTCGTCCGAGCGCATCGGCTTGCTCGGGTCGGTGTTGCCGTTGCCGTTGCCGTTGCCGTTGCCGTTGCCGTTGGCGTTGGTGCGGTCGCCCGGCGCGCCTGCCGTTCCCTCGCCGAGCAGGCCGTAGCCGGCGCCGTTCGCGGCGACACTGCTGCTCGACCCGGTGGTCTCGTCGGCGCTCGCGAGGGCGGCCCCGCCGAGCGCGAGCGCCGACGCGGCCACGATGCCGGCGCCGGCCAGAGCGATGGTCTTGTTCTTCATGCGTTCCACTCCTTCGATGGGCTGGCCTCGTGCCAGCTGGGTCCACCGTCGGAGCCGGGCCTGTGCCGGCGCCCTCGCCGGCGTGGGCGCGTGCTGTGAGTCGCTGTGCGCTGCTGTGGGACGAGCGCGGGTCAGGTCTCCTGGTCGAACGGGCGGTCGACGGGGCGCTCGGGGCGTGGGTCGGCCGCGCGGCCGAGGCCCCATCCCCGACGGCGACCGTGGTCGGGACCTGGGTCGGTGGCTGGGTCGGTGGGTGGGTCGGTGGCTGGGTCGGTGGCGGCTCCGACGGCTCTGCCCGACGGTTGGGCGACGCCCAAGCGTTCGCCCCAGGCGTCGTAGCGCCGCTTGTAGCGGCGGATGCGGCCCGCGAGCTTGTAGACGAGGAAGGCTCCGAGGGCGAGGAGCACGAACGCGATGGTGGCGGCCCACCAGGGGTGCGCGATGGCGAGGGCGGTGACGCCCGTGACCGTGACGTCCTCGGTCGTGCTGACGACGATGTTGCTCGCCGGCTCGGGGGAGGTGTTGACCGCGGCGCGCAGGCCGGCCTTGATGCCGTGCGAGATCAGCGCCGTGACGCCACCGGTGGCCGCCCCGATGGCCGCGTCGAGCCCGGCCGTCTCGTGGCCGATGAGATAGCCGATGGTGGCGCCCACGGCGGGTCTGACGACCGTGTGCACCGAGTCCCAGACCGAGTCGACGTAGGGGATCTTGTCGGCGAGCATCTCGACGGCGAAGAGGATGCCGGCGCCGATGAGCACGTCGGTGCGGGCCAGGGCGTTCGGGACCTGGCTGAGGTTGAAGATCTTGTCGGCCAGTCCGAGGACGAGCACGACGGCATACGCGTTGACCCCGCTGCCCCACCCGGTGGTGAAGGCCATGGGGATGAGCTCGGCGCCCACGACGCTCCTTCTGTCGTGCGCCGGTCGCGGGTGCGCCGGTGCGTCCATGCCCGGGCCGGACGGCCGAGCTCAGGTCCAACGTCACTGACGCTCCCGTATTCCCGCAGGGCACGCAACGGGACGCGCTGGCGCCGTGGGGGCCTTCGGTGGGTGCGTGGGCAGCGGAACGGGCCCGATCCGTGAGCGGACAGGACCCCTGCACCCCTCCGTTCGCGGACCGGACCCGCAGTCCCCAACTCTGCCGAGGGCCGCACGGGCGAACCTGAGCACGATTACTCAGGTTCGCCCGTTTCGTCCCCGTATGCCGGGCGTGCGCCTCAGGTCAGCCCTCCTGCGGGTCGTGGGTGAGCAGCCAGGACCGGAGGCCTGCGAGGTCGTCGGTGTTGTAGGCGTCGACGTCGGCCGCGAGCTCCTCGGCCCAGACCGTGTCGCGCGTCGCGCCCGGGGTGTCAGGCGTCGCCCAGAAGCGGATCTCGTAGCCCTCCGCGTGGGCTCGGGTCACGTAGGCGCGGAGGAGGGCGCGATGGGCCTCGGTGAACGGCCCGCCCGTGTAGCCGACGGCCGACCAGTTGTTGCTGACGAGGGGCATGAGCGTCGGTGAGATGCCCTTGCCGAGGTCGCTGAGACGCCCGTCGTAGAAGGACCAGCGCGTCGTCGCGGCCTGCATGGCGGGCAGGTCGCGGTTGCCGGAGACGACGGCGGTGACGGCCCGGTGCTGCACCCGGCCCTGGCGGAAGGCGGTCACCAGCTCGGGGTACGCCGACAGCTGGCGCTCGATCACCGGCCAGGTGGCGCTGCCGTCCGACTTGACGTCGATGAGCAGGCGCAGCTCGCCGTTCCAGCCGGGGTAGATCGACCCGCCGTTGGCGCGGAACCGTTTCGCGAGCGGGTCGAGGTAGTGGCTGCGGAGGGTGCGGGTCAGGTCCGGGCCGTCGTGGCCGAGGTAGAGCTCACCGTCGACGAGCCAGACGTCGGCCTCGACCGAGGTGAAGCCGTGGTCCAGCGCATCGGCGAGCGGGCGCGCGTGCTCGTAGTCGTTGTGGGCGTGGGCCCGCTCGAGGGGTTGGGCGGTGGCACGGTGCGGGTTGCCGGTGGCCTCGAGGGCGGTCGCCGTGGAGGGGCTGCTCGTCGTGGCGAGGACGGCGGTGACGAGCAGGGTCGGGGTGAGGGTGATGAGGAAACGTCCGAGTCTCATGGACCCACCCTGTTCGCCCGTTCCGGTCGTCGGCCGACGCGAGGGTGAACGGCAGGCGACGGTTGTGGTCGTGACGCGGTTCCGGTCGTTCTTGACACGCTGTCGGCGCCGGGGGTTACGCTCTTCCCATCGAACAAGTGTTCGAACTCTGTTGGTTTCGTCAGTCAAGTCGTCGGTTGGTTGTCGGGCTGCTCGTGTGGGGCGCGGGTGGCTCGGGTCGTGATGTCCGGCCCGACGTGTCCGAGGGAGACGTGTCGTGGTGCGCAGGTTCAGTGACTCCGTCCAGGTGAGGGTCCGGAGAAGAGAGCAGGAGTGGGAGACCGCCCGCGAGGTCGGTCCGGAGAAGGGTGGCGAGAAGGACGCGAAGGCGCTCGGGTCCCCGGCGGGGACGGCGCCGGAGGCGTTCATCTGGCGCGGTCGCCTCTACGTCGTGCGCAGCGTCCTGGCCCAGTGGCGTGAGCGGCGCGCCTGGTGGCGCGATGCGCTCGAGGCCGACGAGGCGCAGGTGCGGCCCGGCGAGACGCTGGTCGCTGCGGCGTCCGAGCAGCACGTCTGGCGGGTCGAGGCGAGCCCGGGGTGGTCCTTCGCCCCCGGGGTCTACGACCTCGCCCACGACGAGTCCCCGAGGGGCGACCAGTGGTCGCTCGTCCGGGTCTCCGACTGAGCCGACATGAGACGAGAGAGGAGAGCCACCACCATGACCACCACCCACGACCTGCGACGTCCACCCATCTCGGCCGCCGTGCTCGACCTGCTCGAGCGGGGCCGCGCGACCCTCGAGTCCGCGTGCCGCACGAGCGATGCGTCCGAGCGCTACCGCGACTCCCACCTCGGTGCCCTGCGGGCTGCGGCTGCCCTCGTCGCCGCCCGCACCGTCCCGTCACCCCGATCCCGGCCGCGCAGCGTCTGGCAGGTCCTGCCCGGGGTGGCTCCCGAGCTGGGGGAGTGGGCCGCCTTCTTCGCCGCCTGCTCGGCCCACCGGTCGGTCATCGACCGTGGCGGTCACATCAGCGCCCGCGAGGCCGACGACCTGCTGCGCCAGGCCGAGATGTTCCTCGAGATCGTCCAGGACCTCCTCGGGGTCCCGGCGACGATCCCGCTGCCGCAGTCGATCACCCCCGTCTCGCCCGCCCCCGTCCCGAGGAGCCGGGCGAACACCGCGTGAGCAGCATGACCACCACCTCTTCCACCACCACTCACGGCTTCGTCCACCTGCACGTCGCGTCGGGCTACTCCATGCGCTACGGCACGGCCAAGCCGCACCAGCTCGTCGAGCGAGCCGCGGCCTTCGGGCAGCCGGCCCTCGCGCTGACCGACCGCGACGGGCTCTACGGCGCGGTGAAGTTCGTGCGCTCCTGCATGGAGCACGACATCGCCCCGATCCTCGGCGTCGACCTCGCCCTCGGGCCGGAGCGCCCCGAGCGGCAGCGTCCCGTGCGCACCCCCGTCCGAGGTGGGGCTCTCGTGGACCCCCGACTGCCTCGCGTCACGGTGCTGGCCCGGGGGAGCGCCACCGGTCTCGCACCCGGGGAGGGCTGGGGCGCCCTCTGTCGGCTCGTCACCGCCACCCACCTGCGTGGCGAGCGCGGCAACCCGGTCACCACCGCGAGCCTCGTCGCCGAGCACGCGCGCTCGGCGGACGACGGCGGGCCCTCCCGGCTCGTCGTGCTGCTCGGCCCCGACTCCGACGTCGGGCGCGAGGTGCTCGCCAAGCGACGCGACCGGGCCAGGGCCGCGCTGGAGCGCTGGGTCGCGCTGCTGCCGCGCGGGGCGGCCGTCGTCGAGGTCGTCTGCCACGGCGGCCCCGAGCACCAGCCGGGCAGCCTCGGCCAGGCGGGGCGGATGCTCGCCCTCGCGCGCGAGGTCGGTGTGCCCAGCGTGATCACGGCGGCGGTGCGCCACGCCGACCCGCAGGACGCCGCCATCGTCGACGTCCTCGACGCCGCGCGCCGGCTCGTCGCCCTCGATGCGCGCCACCTCGACCGCGTCACCACGGCGGGTCACCTGTCCCCGACACCGCTCATGCAGGCCCTCGCCCTCGACGTCGTGCAGGTCTCGGGCCCCGGGCTCGTCGGTGGCGGGTCGCTGGCACGCGAGCAGTCGCGCGAGCTGCTCGCCCGCACCACGGCGCTCGCCACCGAGTGCCTCCAGGACCCCCGTTCCGACCTCGGCATCGGCTCGGTCCACCTGCCCGAGCCCGGCGTGCTGGGCATCCGCCCGGGCACCAACCCGCACCACGTCCTCGCCCGCCGGTGCCGCGAGTCCATCGCGACCCGCTACCCCGGTCGGTCCGAGAGCGAGCTCGGGGCCGTCAGCGACCGGCTCGAGGACGAGCTCGGCGTCATCGAGACGCTCGGCTACGCGACCTACTTCCTCACCGTCGCCCAGGTCTGCGACCTCATCCGTGAGATGGGGGTGCGGGTCGCGGCCCGCGGCTCCGGGGCCGGGTCCCTCGTCAACTACCTCCTCGGCATCTCCGGGGTCGACCCGATGCGTCACCGCCTGCTCATGGAGCGCTTCTGCTCACCGCTGCGAGCCGAGCTGCCCGACATCGACATCGACGTCGAGTCGGCCCGGCGCACCGAGATCTACGAACGCATCCTCGACCACTTCGGCGGCGAGCGGGTCACCTGCGTCTCGATGATGGACACCTACCGGGTGCGCCACGCGATCCGCGACGCCGGCGCCGCGCTCGGCCTGCCCCCGCCCGAGGTCGACGCGATGGCCAAGGCGTTCCCGCACATCGCCGCCCGAAACGTGCGCAACGCCCTGGCCGAGCTGCCCGAGCTGCGCGCGTCCGGCCTCGACGTGCCCCGTCTGCAGCTGATGTTCGACATCGTCGAGCGGCTCGACGGCCTGCCCCGCCACATCGCCCTGCACCCGTGCGGCGTCGTGCTCTCCGACTCGGTCCTGCTCGACCGCACCCCCGTCGAGGCCAGCTGGCTCGGCTTCCCGATGAGCCAGTTCGACAAGGACGACGTCGAGGAGATGGGACTGCTCAAGCTCGACGTCCTCGGCATCCGCATGCAGTCGGCGATGGCCCACGCGGTCGACGAGGTCGAGCGCGTCGACGGCACGGCCCTCGACCTCGACGACGAGAGCCAGGTGCCCTTCGACGACGAGCAGACCTTCGAGCTCGTCCGCTCGACCCGGACCCTCGGCTGCTTCCAGATCGAGAGTCCCGGCCAGCGCGAGCTCATCGGCAAGTTCGGGCCGCAGACCTTCGACGACCTCATCATCGACATCTCGCTCTTCCGTCCCGGGCCCGTCAAGAGCGACATGATCATCCCGTTCCTCAACGCGAGGCAGGGCTGGAAGGACCCCTCCTTCCTCCACCCGACGCTCATCCCCGCGCTCGAGGAGACCGAGGGCGTCGTCGTCTTCCACGAGCAGGTCCTCATGATCGTCGCCGAGACGACGGGCGTGACCCTCGCGCAGGCCGACGAGGTGCGCCGCGCGCTCGGCACCCCCGACGGCCAGCGCCAGATCGAGCGGTGGTGGCGCCCGGCCGCCCTGGCCCGCGGCTACGCACCCGACGTCGCCGACAAGATCTGGGAGGTCCTCAAGGCCTTCGCGTCGTTCGGGTTCTGCAAGGCGCATGCGGCCGCCTTCGCGCTGCCGACCTACCAGTCGGCCTGGCTCAAGGCGCACCACCCGGCCGCCTTTCTCGCCGGGGTGCTGACCCACGACCCCGGCATGTACCCCAAGCGGCTGATCCTCGACGACGCGCGTTCCTTCGGCATCGCGGTCCTCGGGCTCGACGTCAACGTGTCGACCGGCGCCTACCGCTTCGAGCGCACCGACGACGGCGGCGAGGCGATCCGGCTCTCCCTCGCCGACGTCCACGGCATCAGCGAGGCCGAGGTGGCCCGGATCGTCGCCGGTCAGCCGTACTCCAGCCTCTCCGACTTCTGGCAGCGGGCCCACGTGTCGCGGCCCGTCGCCGAGAAGCTCGTGCTCGCCGGTGGCTTCGACGCCCTGCACGACATCGACCTCGGCAGCCCGCCCCGTCGCGGCGAGAGCGGTCCCGAGGTGGTGGGGCGCTCCCGCAGCGGTCTCGGCCGGCGGGGCCGGGTCACCCGGCGAGACCTGCTGCTCCACGTCGCCGAGCTCGACCGCTGGTCGGCCTCGCAGCACTCGTCCCGGGCGCGGGTCTCGGCCGCGAGCCGCTCCCGTTCGTCGCGGGGCCGCGTCACGTCGGTCTCGGCCACCGGTGACATCCGGGCCCTGGCCGCCGCCCAGTCGCAGGCCTCCGCCGGCGCGCCCGAGCACGTCGCGACCCAGCTGACGCTCGACCTCGGCGACACACCCCGCCTCACCGCGACGAGCGGGCTGCCCGAGATGACCGGCCCCGAGCGGGTCCGTGCCGAGCTCGAGGTGCTCGGCCTCGACGCGAGCGGGCACGTCGTCGACTTCTACGCCCCGATGCTCGACGCCCTCGGCGTCACCCGGGCGCGCGACCTGCTCTCGGGGCGCAGCGGCCGCGAGGTGTGGGTCGCGGGAGTCAAGGTCGCCACGCAGACCCCGCCCATCCGCACCGGCCGCCGCGTCGTCTTCCTCACCCTCGACGACGCGACCGGACCTGCCGACCTCACCTTCTTCGAGGACGTCCAGGGTCCGTATGCAGCCACCGTCTTCCACTCGTGGCTGCTCCTCTGTCGTGGCACGGTGCGGCGCACCGGCCCCAAGGGCGTCTCGATCCGGGCCACGGGAGCGTGGGAGCTCTCGGGTCTGCAGGAGGCCTGGACCGCCGGCGGCATCACCGCGGTGCGCGACGCACTCGACGCCGCCGACCGAGCCGCCTGGGAGCGGGCCGGAGCCCTGGCCGGTCGAGACGGCGCGCCGGCCGGCGTGGGCGAGGGCCCCGACGGCCGCCGGGTGCTCGTCCACGCCTCGGGGTTCAAGCAGTCGCCGTACGCCGACATCAAGCCCGCAGGCGACGACGTCAGGGGAGCGCGCGGCACCAGCGCCCTCGTGCCAGCCGACACCGTCGGTGGCCCGCCGCGCAAGCTGTGGCACGCCAGTCCGGGAAGTTCGGGGCACTAGGGTGAGCATGCACACGAACCACATGCGCCACCACCTGCGAGACGGCGCGAACCACGCTCCCCGACGGAGGATCCCGTGCCCGACGACCAGCCCCGCCAGCGACGCGGAGCGGCCCGACCGTCGGCCGTCGTCTCCGCCGTGGGCCGCATCGCCGACGAGTGCGGCACCCGGCTCGGTCGCCCGCTCGAGGTGCTCGACCTGGGCGGCGGCACGGGCGGTGTCGCCGTCCCGCTCGCCGAGGCCGGTCACCGGGTCACCGTCGTCGACCCCAGTCCCGACGCGCTCGCTTCGCTGGCCCGCCGGGTCCGTGAGGCCGGCATCGTGGACCGCGTCACCGGCGTCCAGGGCGACGGCGACTCCCTCGACGGCATCCTCGCCGGCCGGCACGTCGACCTCGCCTGCTGCCACGGCACCCTCGAGTTCGTCGACGACCCAGCGGCCACGCTGCGCGCCATCGCCCAGGCCCTCGGCCGGGGCGGGGTGCTCTCGCTCCTCGTCTCCGGACGCCTGGCCGTCGTCTTCGCCAAGGCCATCGCGGGTGAGTTCGCCCAGGCGCGCGCAGCCCTCGTCGACCCCACCGGCCGGTGGGGGAGCACCGACCCGCTCCCGCGCCGCTTCGACGTCGAGCAGCTCGAGACCCTGCTTGCCGACGCCGGCTTCACCGACGTGGTGGTGCGCGGCACCAACATCCTCGGACACCTCGTGCCGGCCTCGCTCATCGACTCCGAGGCCGACCGCGCCGCCCTGGCCGAGCTCGACGACCTGCTCGTCTCCGGCCCGGGGCGCGAGTTCCTCCGCACCCTCGGCAATGCCCTGCACGTCGTCGCGCGCCGCGACTGACCCGGTGATCGGGGCCGGCCGGCCCACCCGGTCCTCCGGGCCGGGGGGTGCCGCATGAGCCGTCGCCAGTTCACCGCCCCGACCCGGGGCAGCTCCGAGCCGCCCGACGACACCGGCTGCACCGTGCTGCACGTCGACATGGACGCCTTCTACGCGTCCGCGTCGCTCATCTCGCGACCCGACCTGCGCGGCAAGCCGGTCATCATCGGCGGCGCGAGCGGCCGCTCCGTCGTGCTCTCGGCCACCTACGAGGCACGCGCCTTCGGGGTCACCTCAGCGATGCCGATGGCCCGGGCCCAGCGGCTGTGCCCCCAGGCCGTCATCATCGAGCCCGACCACCGCCGCTACGCCGCGATCTCCGAGGCCGTCATGGCGACCTTCGCGACGATCACCGACAGCGTCGAGCCGCTCTCGCTCGACGAGGCCTTCCTCGACGTCTCCGGCGCCGTACGCCGGCTCGGACGTCCCACGCAGATCGCCGAGCAGCTGCGTGACACCATCGCCGACGAGCAGGGCATCACGTGCTCGGTCGGCGTGGCCGCCACGAAGTTCGTCGCCAAGCTCGCCTCCAACCTCGCCAAGCCCGACGGGCTCATCGTCGTGCCCCGCGACGAGGTGGTCTCGTTCCTGCACCAGCTGCCCGTCGGTGCCATCTGGGGCGTCGGCGACAAGACCGAGGAGCACCTGCACCGGCTCGGCCTGCGGTCGGTCGCCGACCTCGCGCACACGCCCGTCGAGACCCTGCAGCGGGCTCTCGGCGACGTCGCCGGCCGCAGCCTGCACGACCTCGCCTGGGGGCGTGACCCGCGCCCCGTCGTCCCCGAGCGCCGCGAGAAGTCGATCGGTGCCGACGAGACGTTCGCTCACGACATCGACGACCCGGTCCGCATCCACCGCGAGCTGCTGCGCCTCTCCGACCGCACCGCGGCCCGGGCCAGGTCGGCCGGGATGACGGGGCGCACCGTCAGCATCAAGGTCAGGTTCGCCGACTTCACGACGATCACCCGCGCCAAGACGCTGCGTCACCACACCGACGTCTCACGCGACATCTTCGCGACCGCCCGCGAGCTCTACGACCGGCTCGGCCTCCAGCGGGCCCGCATCCGGCTCGTCGGGGTGCGCCTGGAAGGCCTCGTCCCGTCGGCCGTGGCACCCATCCAGGCCACCCTCGACGAGCCCGAGCACGGGTGGCGCGAGGCCGACCGTGCGGTCGACCGGGCGAGCGCACGCTTCGGGGCCGGATCCGTGCGGCCGGCGAGCCTGATGCCTGACCGACCCTCGGGTTCCTTTCGTGAGCGGCGAGACCTATCCTGAGGTAAAGAAGTCCGCGTCGGCCGTTTCCGACATACGATTCGGGCACAGTCGATTTCGCACCAGGGAGGTGCCGAGTGGCACTCTCGGAACACGAGGAAGCACTCCTCCAGCAGATGGAGGAAGCCCTCTACGCCGAAGACCCGCGCTTTGCGTCGCGCATCGAGAAGACGAAGTCTCGAGGTCTCGGTCGAGGGCGCGTGGTCGCCGGTGTCATCGCCGGCGTGGCCGGACTGGCCCTCGTCGTGTTCTCTGCGATGAGCAGCGCCATCTGGCTCGGCGCGGTGGGCTTCGCGATCATGGTCGCCGGCATCGTCTACGCGATCACGCCTTCGAAGACCAAGCTGGCAGCGGTCGGTTCCGACGGCACCCCCAAGCCGCGTGCGGGCAAGGGCAAGGCTGCCCCCGCGAAGCAGGCGAGCTTCATGGAGCGCCTCGAGGAGCGCTGGGAGAAGCGTCGCCGCGACCAGTGGTGACCGGCCGACAGGCGAGCGCCGGCACCCTGTGACCGCTAGGGCCGTGTGAGGTAGACCGCGACGGCCCACGTCGCGATGATGGCGAACGCCGTCGCCAGCTCGATGCCGACGTTGAGTGCCACCGCGCGCATCGCCTGGGTCGTGGCGCGCCAGGCCGCACCGTGCTCACGGTGCTTGACCCGTTCGAGCAGGTAGACGGCGACGACGAAGCCGAGCGGCGCCCCCACGACCGGGACGACAAAGAATCCGACCACGGCGACCGCCAGGGCCACGGCCACGATCCAGCCCTCCACGCCCGCCGACCTCATCCGGCGCCCCGGGAGCAGGTACTGCGCGACGAGGCCCACGGCATACGCGACGGTGGCGAGGCCGAGAACGAGCCAACCCGGCCCGTCCTGACGTTCGAACGCCCACACGAGCGTCGCCCCCCAGACCACGAACAGTCCCGGAAGCACCGGGACGACGATGCCGACGGTCCCCACGAGCATCGCGAGCAGGACGATGACGTTCGTCGCGGTGATCACGAGGGTGCCGTCGGCGGCGTTCGGGTCGAGATGGGGTCAGGAAGGGCCGGGTCTGGTGTCTCTGCTGGTCTCAGCGTTCGTCGACCGGGGCGGAGGCCGGGATCTCGTTGAGCCGGTCCGTCTCGTCGCGGATGTCGAGCGCCTTGTCCTTCAGGGCCGGGAGGTGCTCCCGTCCGTGGTGCGCGCAGAAGAGCAGCTCTCCGCCGGAAACGAGGCGGGCGCGGATGTAGGCCTGAGCCCCACATCGGTCGCAGCGGTCAGCAGCGGTCAGTTCGGGTGCCAGTGCTGTCGTCATTCGTATTTCGCCTCTTTCCTCCCTCGGGGGTCCCCCGGAGGGAAACCCTGCCATGTACCTACGACGCTCGAGGGGTCCTCTCGGTGCACCACTCTCGCCTCGCGGACGTTCCAACAGTGAATCACGCGGAATGCTTCCCGATGGTGAGGCTCGGTAAGTGAGACGCCTTCGGACCAATATCGTTACGTGTCAGAGATTCGCCGGGCCCCCGCGATACGGATTGGTCGTCACCCAGTCCCATACCCGGTCGGCCTGCCTGCCGGGCGGGTGACCGTGGCCAGCGAGCCTCCACGGGGCCGTCGGCGCGGGTGACTAGGCTGCCCCTGCCAGCCCTCCACAGCCTGACCCGCTGGCTGCTGACCCGAACGAAAGAGATCGACACACGTGGCCTCCGCCTCCCGTCCTGCTCCCTCCGGCAACGGCGACTACACCGCCCGCCACCTCCAGGTCCTCGAGGGCCTCGAGGCCGTGCGCAAGCGTCCCGGCATGTACATCGGCTCGACCGACCAGCGCGGCCTCATGCACTGCCTGTGGGAGATCATCGACAACGCCGTCGACGAGGCCCTGGCGGGCGTCTGCACCGGCATCGAGGTCATCCTCGCCGCCGACGGGTCGATCGAGGTGCGCGACAACGGCCGCGGCATCCCCGTCGACATCGAGCCCCGCACGGGCCTCTCCGGTGTCGAGGTCGTCTTCACCAAGCTGCACGCGGGCGGCAAGTTCGGTGGTGCGTCCTACGCGGCCACGGGTGGTCTGCACGGTGTCGGCGCCTCTGTCGTCAACGCCCTCTCGGCCCGCCTCGACGTCGAGGTCGACCGGGCCGGCAAGACGTACGGCATGAGCTTCCGGCGCGGCGAGCCCGGCACCTTCACCGACGTCAAGGGTGCGCCGCACTCGCCGGAGGCCGCGTTCACGCCCTACGAGCGCAAGAGCGCCCTTCCCGTCGTCGGCAAGGCCAAGCGCGGGGTCACCGGCTCGCGCGTCCGCTTCTGGCCCGACCGACAGATCTTCCTCAAGGACGCCGAGCTCGACTACGCCGCCATCCTCGGGCGCGCCCGCCAGACGTCGTTCCTCGTGCCGGGGCTGCGGCTCGTCATCCGCGACGAGCGCCGCCTCAAGGGCACGGCCGGCGAGGAGGGCCCGGTCGAGGAGGTCTTCCAGCACGACGGCGGCATCACCGACTTCGTCGAGTTCCTCGCGCCCGACACCCCGATCACCGACGTGTGGCGGCTCGAGGGGTCCGGCACCTTCACCGAGACGGTGCCGGTGCTCGACGTCAACGGCCACATGACCCCGACCGAGCTCGAGCGCGAGTGCGCCGTCGAGGTGGCGCTGCGCTGGGGCCAGGGCTACGACACCAAGCTCCAGTCGTTCGTCAACATCATCACCACCCCCAAGGGCGGCACCCACGTCGCGGGGTTCGAGCAGTCGCTGCTCAAGGTGTTCCGCAAGCAGCTCGAGGTCAACGCCCGCCGGCTCAAGGTCGGCAACGACAAGCCGGAGAAGGACGACATCCTCGCCGGCATGACCGCCGTCGTCACGGTGCGCCTCGCCGAGCCGCAGTTCGAGGGCCAGACGAAGGAGGTCCTCGGCACCAACGCCGTGCGCGCCATCGTGGCCAAGGTCGTCGAGAAGGAGCTGACCGCGCAGCTCACGTCGACCAAGCGCGGCGACAAGCAGCAGTCCGCGCTGCTGCTCGAGAAGATCGTCTCCGAGATGAAGTCGCGCATCAGCGCGCGGCTGCACAAGGAGACCCAGCGTCGCAAGAACGCCCTCGAGAGCTCCACGCTGCCCTCGAAGCTGCGCGACTGCCGCACCACCGACGTCGAGCGCTCCGAGCTGTTCATCGTCGAGGGCGATTCGGCGATGGGCACCGCGAAGGAGGCCCGCAGCTCGGAGTTCCAGGCGCTGCTGCCGATCCGCGGCAAGATCCTCAACGTCCAGAAGGCGTCCGTCTCCGACATGCTCAAGAACGCCGAGTGCGCGTCGATCATCCAGGTGATCGGTGCCGGGTCGGGGCGCAGCTTCGACCTCGCGGCGGCCCGCTACGGCAAGGTCATCATCATGACCGACGCCGACGTCGACGGCGCCCACATCCGCACGCTGCTGCTGACCCTCTTCTTCCGCTACATGCGTCCGCTCGTCGACGCCGGACGCGTCTACGCGGCGATGCCGCCGCTGCACCGCCTCGAGGTGATCAACGCGGGCGCCAAGAAGAACGACCTGATCTACACCTACAACGAGAACGAGATGCGCCGCACGGTCGCGCGGCTCGAGAAGTCCGGCAAGAAGATCAAGCAGCCGATGCAGCGCTACAAGGGTCTCGGCGAGATGGACGCCGACCAGCTCGCCGACACGACGATGGACCCGCGCCACCGCACCCTGCGCAAGGTCACGATGCGTGACCTCGAGGCCGCCGAGCGTGTCTTCGAGCTGCTCATGGGCAACGAGGTGGCCCCGCGCAAGGACTTCATCATCGAGTCCGCGGCCGAGATCGACCGCGAGCGCATCGACGCCTGACACCATCGCCGGCGACGGCCTGCCGGGTATGTCCCACGACATGTCGACGTCTCCAGACCACTCAGTCCTGCGCACCAAGCCCGTCGAGGACGTTCTGGCCCAGGCGGGTGGGCCCGACGGTGAGGGCAGCCCGGGTGACGGTGGTGGTCACGGGCGCCTCAAGCGGCGGCTCGGGGCGCGGGACCTCATGGGCTTCGGCATCGGGATCGTCATCGGCACCGGCATCTTCACGCTGACGGGCATCGAGGCGAAGAACCACGCCGGCCCCGGCGTCGTCATCTCCTTCGCCATCGCCGGGCTGGTCAGCCTCCTCGCCGCGCTCTGCTACGCCGAGCTCGCGTCGGCCGTGCCCACGGCGGGCTCCGCCTACACGTACGCGTACGCCACCATCGGCGAGCTGTTCGCCTGGATCATCGGCTGGGACCTCATCCTCGAGTTCGCCCTCGGAGCGGCCGTCGTGGCCCGCGGCTGGTCCGGCTACCTCCAGGAACTCTTCGACCTGCCCACCTCACTCTTCGGCGAAACGGCGCCCGTCAACGTCGGCGCCATGGCGATCGTCGTGCTGCTCGGCATCGTGGCGGTGGTGGGCATCCGCGAGAGCGCGCGCCTGACGAACATCCTCGTCGCGGTCAAGGTGCTCGTGTGCGTCTTCGTCGTCGTGGTGGGTGCCTTCTTCGTCAAGGCCGCCAACCTCACCCCGTTCATCCCGGCAGCCAAGCCGGTGCCCGCCGACACCTCGGGCCTCCAGCAGCCGCTGAGCCAGGCCCTCTTCGGCATCGAACCGACCGCCTTCGGCCTGGCCGGGGTGCTCACGGCCGCCGCGGTGGTCTTCTTCGCCTACACCGGCTTCGAGGCCGTCGCCAACCTCGGCGAGGAGACCCGACGCCCGGCCCGTGACCTCCCACTCGGCCTGCTCGGCACGCTGGGCGTGTGCACGCTGCTCTACGTCGGCGTCTCGTTCGTCATCACGGGGATGGTGCCCTACGGGCAGCTCAACGAAGGTGCCCCGATCGCCAGCGCCTTCGAGGCGGTCGGCGCCGGCTGGGCGGCCGCGCTCATCTCCGTCGCCGCCGTCGCCGGACTCACCTCCGTCATCCTCGTCGACATCGTCGCCATGGGCCGCATCGGCTTCTCGATGGGCCGCGACGGGCTCATCCCGCGCTCGGTCGCCGCCGTCCATCCGCGGTGGGGCACGCCGTGGAAGATCACCATCGGCACCGTCGTGCTCATCGCCCTGCTCGCCGGCTTCCTACCGCTCAAGGTGCTGGCCGACCTCGTCAGCATCGGGACGCTGTTCGCCTTCGTCGTCGTCTCGATCGCCGTGCCGATCCTCCGGCGGACCAAGCCCGGTCTGCGCCGACCGTTCCGCGTGCCGCTCTCGCCCGTCGTGCCTGCCCTGTCCGCCCTGGCCTGTCTCTACCTCATGACGAACCTCTCGATCGAGACCTGGCTGCGGTTCCTCGTCTGGATGCTGCTCGGCTTCACCGTCTACTTCGCCTACGGGCGGCGCAACGCGCGGCTCAACCACGCCCGCGAGTCCTCGCCCGACAACCGACGCGACGCCTCCGTCGACCGCTGACCCGGGCCGGGTTGGGGGGAGTCACGGCGCCGCACAGCGTCGCGTGCTTACGATGTGTCCCTGCCGGCGCGACTCCCTCCGCCGGTACACGTCGAGAAGGGGATCGATGGTGGGCAACGTCAACGCTGAGGAGTCGGTCGCCGACGAGCGGTCGGACCTGCCCGAGAGCCCGCTCGACGGGCACGGCGAGACGTTCACCGTCGAGCTGCCCACCACGGGGGAGCGCCGGGACGAACCGGTCGCCCCGCAGGAGCCCGAGCAGCTGGCCGGCTCGCCGGACGCCCCCGACGAAGACGTCGCCGTGGCCGGCATCGGCACCGCTCACGAACGCACCGCGCCGGCGCCCGCTCGCTACCTCACCCCCGATGAGCTCCACTGGGCGGCCGAGACCGTCGAGGCCATCTCGACCGCCTTCGCCTCGAGGGTCGTCGGGCAGACCCGTCTGCAGGAGACCCTCCTGGTCGCGCTGCTGACCGGCGGGCACGTCCTGCTCGAGAGCGTGCCCGGCCTCGCCAAGACCACGGCCGCGCAGACCATCGCCCAGGCCGTCGGGGGACGGTTCCACCGCATCCAGTGCACGCCCGACCTGCTGCCCAGCGACATCGTGGGCACGCAGGTCTACAACCAGCACTCGGGCACCTTCGAGACGCAGCTCGGCCCGGTGCACGCCAACTTCGTGCTGCTCGACGAGATCAACCGCAGCAGCGCCAAGACGCAGTCCGCGATGCTCGAGGCGATGCAGGAGCGCCAGACCTCGATCGGCGACAAGAGCTACGCGCTGCCCGACCCGTTCCTCGTGCTCGCCACGCAGAACCCCATCGAGCAGGGGGGCACGTACCCGCTGCCCGAGGCACAGATGGACCGGTTCATGCTCAAGGACGTCCTCGACTACCCGTCGCCCGCCGAGGAGGCCGAGGTGCTTCGGCGCATCGACTCCGGCATCTTCGCCACGCCGGCAGACCCGGTCGTGTCCGTCGCCGACGTCAAGCGCCTCCAGGCACTCGTCTCCCGCGTCTACGTCGACCCGGCCATCGTCAACTACATCGTCGGCATCGGCTACGTCACGCGGCACCCGCGCGACTACATCGAGCCGCGTCTCGCCGGCTACGTCGACTTCGGCGCGAGCCCCCGCGCGAGCATCGCCTTCACGAGCGCGGCCCGCGCCCGTGCCCTCGTCGACGGGCGCAACCACGTCGTGCCCGACGACGTCAAGGCCCTGACGCACCGCGTGCTGCGGCACCGGGTGACGCTCGGGTTCGAGGCGGCCGCCGACGAGGTGGCCGTCGAGAGCATCATCGACGCGATGGTCGGCGGCATCCGCACCCCGTGAGGGGCGGAAGGCGAGCCGGGCCGGACTCACGAGGGACGGGACATGACGACGACGCTGCTGACGAGGGTGAAGAGCAAGCTCTTCGTCCACGCGCGCCGCAAGTCGCGCAGCCTGCTCGAGGGCGAGTACGCCTCGGTCTTCCACGGACGCAGCCTCGACTACGACGACCTGCGCGACTACGTGCCGGGCGACGAGGTGCGCGACATCGACTGGCGTGCCACGGCCCGCCACCAGGCGCCACTCGTCAAGCGCTACGTCGCGACCCGCAAGCAGAACCTCATGCTCGTCATCGACACCGGCCGCGGCATGGCGGCCACGACCCGCAGCGGCGAGCAGAAGAAGGCGGTCGCGGTGGCCGCCGCCGGGCTCGTCGGCTACCTCGCCCAGCGCCACGGCGACCTCGTCGGCCTCGTCCGCGGCACGGCAGGCTCGACCGTCGCGCACGACCTGCGGGGCAGCGAGGCGCACCTCGAGACGCTGCTGCGCGCCGTCGACTCGGCCACGGTCGTCGACGGCGACCAGAGCAACCTCGCGACCCAGCTGCGCTGGATCGTCCGCAACGTGCGCCGCCGGCTCGTCCTGCTCGTCGTGGCCGACGACAAGGAGCTCGACCCTGCACTGGACGACCTGCTGCGTCGGCTGCACGTGCAGCACGAGATCCTCTGGATCACCGTCGAGGACGCCGACCCGACCGCCATCGGCGGCGACCGCACGGCATACGACGTCGCCGACACCTACACGCTGCCCACCCTGGTGCGTCTCGACCCGAAGGTCCGTGCGGCGTATGCCGCCTCGGTGGCCGAGCGCGTGCGCCGCACGACGGAGCTGCTCGACCGCCGCGGCATCAACCACGCGCGCCTCGGGTCGTCCGACGAGGTCGTCCAGACGATGTTCGCGCTCCTCGAGAGGCAGCGCCGTGCGCGCCGCTGACGCGCCCCCGCCGGGTTTCTACGCGCCCGACCCGTATGCCGCCCGGTGGCTGTGGATCGGCGTCGGCGTCCTCGCTCTCGTCGCCGCCTGGTACGCGTGGGTGTGGTGGTCGACCCGCGAGAAGAAGGTCGTCGTGCCGCCGCGGGTCACCACCGACCGCCTCAGCCGGCTGCGCGCCGACTACACCCGGCAGATCGACCTCGTGCTCCAGCGGGCTGCGGCGGGCGAGATCACGCAGCGGCGCGCCCACCAGCAGCTCAGCGTGCTCGTGCGCCACTTCGTCCAGGAGGTCTCGGGCATCCACGCGCCGACGATGACGCTCACCGAGCTCAACGCCCGGGGTGCGCGGCTCACCCCGGTCTCCGAGGTCGTCGGCACCCTCTACCCGGGGGAGTTCGCTCCTCGCGAGACGGCCACGCTCGTGGGCGCCGGCGACGTCGCGAAGCAGGTGGTCGCGCGGTGGAGCTGAACGGAATCGACCTCAAGTACCCCGCGGTCCTGTCGCTGGGCGTCCTGCTGGCGCTCGCGCTGGCGTTCGGGGTGCACCGGATGATGTCGCGGCGCTCTGCCCGGTCCACGGCCGCCGTCGCCAACTCGACGGCCCTGACCGAGCTCCCCGAGTACCGCCGGGCGCTGCGGCTGCACCGCATCCGCATGGCGGTGCTAGCCCTGAGCGCGGTCCTGCTCGGAGGGGCCGCCCTCGTCGGTGCGGCGCGGCCGCTCGACACGACCATCGACAAGCCGCAGACCCGCAGCCGCGACATCATGCTGTGCCTCGACATCTCCGGCTCTATGGCTGCCTACGACGCGACGCTCGTCGCCACGTTCAAGACGCTCGTCAAGAGCTTCGAGGGCGAGCGCATCGGCCTCGTCATCTTCAACTCGTCGGCGGCCACGGTCTTCCCGCTCACCGACGACTACGACTTCATCAACGACGAGCTCGACACCGCCACCAAGGCGCTGAGCGGCGACCCCGAGCTCGACTCGTTCTTCGCCGGCACGTTCAACGGCCGCGGAACCTCCCTCATCGGCGACGGCCTCGCCACCTGCGTGTCCAGCTTCGACAAGGTCGACCTGCAGCGCGCCCGGTCGGTCGTGTTCGCCACCGACAACCACGTCGCCGGCCGGCCGATCATCGACGTCGACGAGGCGGGCGAGCTGGCCAAGGCCAAGGGCGTCCGCGTCTACGGGCTCAACCCCGAGGAGGACGGCCCCGACGACGAGGCGCTGGAGATGCGCGAGGTCGTGACCGGCACCGCCGGCCAGTACTACGCGATGGGCGACCAGTCCGCCATCAAGGGCATCGTCGACGCGGTGCAGGCCCAGGAGGCCACCCTCATCGACGCCGCCTCGCGCTCCCTCTACTCCGACAACCCGACGCTGCCCATCGCGCTGGCCGGTGTCGGCCTGCTGGGAGTGGTCGGGGCGAGCCGGAGGTGGGCCTCATGACCTTCCTGCCCGTCGCGCCGTGGCCGGTCCTGCTCGTACTGCTCGTCGCCGCCCTCGCGGCGATCTGGTGGAACCCGTCGTCCCGCACCGTCCCGGGGGAGTCGCGCGCGACGCACTGGCGGCTGACCGCCGCGGCGCTGCTGCTGGGCCTCGCGGCGGTGCGGCCGGCCGTGCCGGGCGAGCAGGTCGACACGACTGCCGCCAACCTCAACGTCTACTTCGTCGTCGACACGACGAGCAGCATCATCGCCGAGGACTACGGCGACGAGCGCCCGCGCATCGAGGGCGTCGCCGCCGACATCGCCGCCATCGCGGAGGCACTGCCGGGCGCACGCTACTCCGTCGTGACCTTCGACCAGGACGCCCGCGTACGCCTGCCGCTCACCACCGACACGACGGCCCTCGATGCGGCCGTGGAGACGTTGCTGCCCGAGTCCTACGAGGTGTCGCGTGGCTCGTCGGTCACCCAGGCGAAGGACCGCCTGAAGTCGTTGCTGGAGCAGGCGGCCTCCCGCGCACCGGAGCGGGGGCGACTCGTCTTCTACCTCGGCGACGGCGAGCAGACCGCTGCCGAGCCGCCCGCTCCGTTCGACGTGCCCAAGGGTCTGGTCAACGGTGGCGCGGTGCTCGGCTACGGCACCACCGAGGGCGGTCGCATGAAGGCGACCAGATCGCGGTTCGACTCCACCCGTTCCTACATCAAGGACCCCGCCACGGGGGAGGACGCCAGGTCGGTCATCGTCGAGGACACCCTGCGCGCCATCGCCGGGCAGCTCGGGCTGGCCTACCTGCACCGCGAGTCGGGCGACTCGATCGACCCGGCCGTTGCCGGGATCGACCTCGAACGCTTCGGCACGAGCGAGGAGATCGAGAGGCAGAAGGTGCTGGCCCGGCGCGAGCTCTACTGGCCGCTGCTCATCGGCGTCGCCGGGATCGCCGCGTGGGAGGTCGGCGCAGCGTCAACCGCGCTGCTCCAGACCCGCCGACGCAGGGAGTCGCGCCCATGACGATCCTCGACGAGCGACCGCCCGGACGCGAACCCGCCGCCGACGGCACCGCGGGCGAGCCCGCGACGACGGCGCAGCAGGGCCCGTCGCGAGGCCGCTTCGGTCGCCTCCGTCGGGCGCACCGGCCGCTGCCGCCCCACCTGCGACGGCGCCGGCGTCGGCTCCTGCTCGCGTCGGCACCGGTGGTCGTGCTGCTGTTGCTCGTGGCGGCCCGCCTGCTCTCCCTCAACCTCGTCCACGCCCAGACGCTGGCCGCCTACGAGGCCGGCGACAAACCGCGCACGCTGGCCTGGGGGGAGCGGCAGGGCTGGGTCAACGTGGTCGAGCAGTTCCGGTCACCGTTCGCGATCGGTGACGCCCACGTGCTGTCCGGTCACTTCGAGCTGGCCAGGCCGTGGTTCGAGCAGGCCTTCGAGCAGGTGCCCAAGGGCGGCATCGACGACTGCAAGGTGCGCGTCAACCTCGGCCTCACCTACGAGGCGCTCGGCGACGCGGCCAAGGCGCGTGAGCGCACGGACGAGTGGAAGCAGTTCTACGACAAGGGCATCAAGATCACCAAGGAGCGCCCGCCCCTGTGCGAGGCGCCCGAGGGCGGCCAGACCGGCGACCAGCTCCAGCAGGCCCAGCAGCGCATGGAGCAGAAGAGCGCCGACGCGCCGCCCCAGGACCAGCAGCAGCAGAATGACGACCAGCAGCAGCCGGGACCGAGCCAGCCCCCGCAGCCGACGCCCGATCCGGGCAACACGCCGAGCCAGGAGGAGCAGGACTACCTCAAGGAGCAGCAGCGGCAGAACACCATCGAGCGCAACCAGCAGCAGCAGGGCGACGAGACGGTGCCCGGGGACGGCTCGCAGTCGTACCCCAAGCCCTGGTGACCCCGAGGCTGGTCTCTGCGGCCGAGCTGGGCTAGAACCAGGCCTCGAGGGTCGTCGCGCGGTGCTCGAGCACGTCGACGGCCTTCTTGCCGCAGGACTCGGGGCGCGAGCGGTCGGCCGGCACCCGGGTCACGGCGATGCGCCAGCGCCGCCCGTCGGTGTGGTTCACGATGACCTCCCACCCGGTCCCCTGAGAGCCGGAGGGCTCGGCGTCGAGGAGGGCAACGGGGTCCTCGGCCCAGAGGGCCGCGAGGCGCGTCTCGCCCGTCTCGGCGCGGACGTGGGACTCGGCGCACTGCGACGGACCCGGCACGCCGGAACGGCCACGGTCGTGCAGCGGTCCGACGAGCTCGGTCGGGAGGTGGCCGGTGTCGCTGGCGGCGAGCACCCGCTCGGCGCCGTGGTCGTCGAGCCGGGCCAGGGTCTGGCCCCAGGGCAGCAGCACCGCCGTCGGAGCGAACCGGTGGCCGCCGGTGTGCGACACCTCCCACACGCGACCTGGCGCGAGCCTGGCGGCGTGCGCCGCGAGCGGACGGCCCCGCACTGCGCAGCAGACGTCGCGGCGCCCGTTCGTGCAGACGAGCAGCGTCGGCTCGGCCGACCCGGACCCCGGCAGCGACGCCTGCACGAGCGAGCGGCTGCCGCGCGCCAGGGCGCCCCAGTCGAGGCCGAGCAGGCTGCCGATGTCGTCGACCTCCGCGGACAGCAGCCACGCATCCTGTGGGCGCGTGCCGGCGTGGGCGAGCAGCACCCGCCGCGGGCCGTCGTGCGCGGGGTGCCCGCCGGGCCGGCGGATGAGCATGAACCGTCCGCCGGCGTGCGTCGTGCGTGCGTCGAGCTCAGCGCCGAGGTCGCGGTCGAGGTGCGATTCGCGTGCGGCGTCGCGGCCCCAGGGTCCCGGCTGCTCCACCACGACGAAGAACCGGGCGGTCGCGGCGGTGCCGTAGGCGCTCGTGCCGTCGCGGTCCCACTGCACCGAGCAGGCGTCCGCGGCCGGACGGCCGTGACCGCTGGTGGCCGGGTGCTCGTCGAAGTCCGTGACCTCGGTCGCGTCGCTCACGTCTGGCCCTCCTCGGGATCGGGTGCGTCGTCAGGGGAGACGTCGACGGCCTCGGCTGAGGCCGCTCCGGAGCCACTGGTCCGTTCGGTGGCCGGGGGAGCGGAGACGTGCGCGATGAGCGCCGTGGTGGGCACCCCGGACCCGTCGCGGCGCCCGTCAGCGGCCGGCAGCTCGATGGCGACGCCGTTGGCGGCGGCGGCCCGCGCCGGGGTGTTGCCGGCGAAGGCGAGGACGAGGGTGTCCTCGCCCTTGAGGAACCGGTGGCACCGGACCCCGCCGGTCGCGCGTCCCTTGGCGGGGTACTCGGCGTAGGGCGTGACCTTGATCGAGCCGCCCTCGGTGCCCGGGAGCGCCCCCGACGAGCCCGCCGAGGTGACGACGACGCCCTCGCGCCCCGGGTCGACGACGCCGAAGAACGCGGCGCGGGCGCCGGCGGCGAGCTTGATGCCGGCCATGCCACCGGCCGACCGGCCCTGTGGGCGCACCGACCGGGCCGGGAAGCGCAGCAGCTGCGCGTCGGTCGTCACGAACACGAGGTCGAGGTCGTCACGGGCCGCGACACCCGCTCCCACGACCCGGTCGCCGTCCTTGAGGGAGATGACGTCCCAGTCGTTGCTCTTGGGGGCGTCGGGGGTCACGCGCTTGACCACACCGGCGGCGGTGCCGAGCGCGACCACGGGAGCGTCGGCCCCGATCGGCACGATCGTCACCGGCTCCTCGCCCTTCGCGAGGTCGACGTAGGCGGCGAGGGGAGCCCCGCCGGAGAGGCTCGGGGCGCCGTTCGTGGGAGGCAGGGTGGGCAGGTCGAGAGCCGAGAGTCGGACCATGCGCCCGGCCGAGGTCACGAGCCCGAACTCGCCGCGGGCCGTGGTGGGCACGGCGCCGATGACGACGTCGTGCTTGGAGCGGGACCCCTCGGCGAGGACCGGCTCGGCGGAGCCCGTGCGGGCGAGCAGACCGGTGGACGACAGCAACACCCAGCACGGGTCGTCGGCGATCTCGAGCGGCGAGCTGGCGGTCGCGGCCGCGCTCGCACCCGAGCTCTCGAGCAGCACGGTGCGGCGCGGCGTGCCGTGCGCCTTGGCGACGTCGGCGAGCTCGGTCGAGACGAGCTTGAGCAGCAGCTTCTCGTTGTCGAGCAGGGCGCGCAGCTCCTCGATCGCCCGCTCGAGCTCCGCCTTCTCGGTCTCGAGCTCGATGCGCGAGAACTTCGTGAGGCGGCGCAGCTGCAGGTCCAGGATGTAGGTCGCCTGCGCCTCGGAGAGGTCGAAGACCTCCATGAGGCGGGCGCGCGCCGTGCCGGCGTCGTCGGAGCTGCGGATGACCTGGATGACCTCGTCGATGTCGACGATGGCGATGAGCAGGCCCTCGACGAGGTGCAGCCGCTCCTCGCGCTTGGCCAGCCGGTGCTCGGTGCGGCGCCGCACGACCGTGGTGCGGAAGTCGACGTAGACCTTGAGCAGCTCCTTGAGCCCCATCGTGCGGGGCTGCCCGTCGACGAGCGCCACGTTGTTGATGCCGAAGTTCTCCTCCATCGGCGTCAGCTTGTAGAGCTGCTCGAGGACGGCGTCGGGGTTGAAGCCGTTCTTGACCTCGATGACGAGGCGCAGCCCGTGCTGGCGGTCGGAGAGGTCCTTCAGGTCGGCGATGCCCTGCAGCTTCTTGCCCTGCACGAGGTCCTTGACCTTGTCGATGACCTTCTCGGGGCCGACGAGGTAGGGCAGCTCGGTGACGACGATGCCCTTGCGGCGCGGGGTGATCGACTCGATGCGGGCGGTCGCGCGGGTGCGGAAGCTGCCGCGCCCCGTGAGGTACGCGTCGCGGATGCCCTCGAGGCCGACGATCTTGCCGCCGCAGGGCAGGTCCGGCCCCGGCACGAACTTCATGAGGTCCTCGAGCGAGCACGAGGGATTCGCGATGAGGTGGCGCGCGGCGCCGATGACCTCGACGAGGTTGTGCGGCGGCATGTTGGTGGCCATGCCGACGGCGATGCCGGCCGCGCCGTTGACGAGGAGGTTCGGGTACGCGGCGGGCAGCACGCCCGGCTGGTATTGCGTGTCGTCGTAGTTCGGGACGAAGTCGACGGTGTCCTCGTCGAGGGAGCCGACCATGAGGAGGGCGGCGTTCGCCATCCGCGCCTCGGTGTAGCGGGCCGCGGCCGGACCGTCGTCGAGCGAGCCGAAGTTGCCGTGGCCGTCGATGAGGGGCAGGCGCAGCGTGAAGGGCTGGGCCATGCGTACGAGGGCGTCGTAGATGGCCTGGTCCCCGTGGGGGTGGTACTTGCCCATCACCTCGCCGACGACGCGCTGGCTCTTGACGTGACCGCGGTCGGGGCGCAGACCGAGCTCGTTGGCGCCGTAGAGGATGCGTCGCTGGACCGGCTTGAGGCCATCGCGCGCGTCGGGCAGGGCCCGGCTGTAGATGACGCTGTAGGAGTACTCGAGGAAGGCGTTCTGCATCTCCTCCTCGACGTCGATCCCGACGATCTTCTCCTCGAAGTCCTCGGGCGGAGGCGGGGTGGTCGTGCGACGGGCCATGCCGGGTGGTGCTCCTTGCCGCTAGCGGGTGAACACCCCATCTTCGCGCAGGCCGCTCACGCGTCCTCACCTGCCACGCCGAAACGGCCCCAGTGGGCCACCTCGGGGCCGCTCCGTCGGTGGCGGCGCAGGCTCGGGCTCCTGGGCCCCGGGACGGCGTACCCGATCGAGACGACGCCGACGATCGTGCGTGACATGGGGATCGCGAACGCCTCGTGCACGGCCGCGTGGCGCTCCGGCGGCACGCCGAAGAAGAGGCTGCCGAGGCCCTCGTCGGTGGCCGTGAGCAGGATGAGCAGCGAGGCCATGCCGGTGTCGACGTCCCAGTAGGGCACCGGCCACCGTGCTTCGTCACGGTCGGTCCAGCCCTTGTCGGGCGCCGCGTAGCGGTCGAGGTAGGCGGCCTTGTGCGAGAGGCACAGCACGAGCACGGGTGCCTTGCGTATGCCGTCGAGCCAGCGGTCGGTCGGGGTCCCCTCGTCCGTCGTGGCAGCCCAGAACGTGTCACGCTCCTGCGGGGTCGTGAGCACGAGGAAGTCCCAGCCCTGGCTGAAGCCGGCGCTGGGGGAGCGGACGGCGTTGGCGAGGCACCGCTCGACGACCTCCCTCGGGACGGGCCGGTCGGGGTCGTAGCGGCGGACCATGCGTCGGGCGCGGACGACCTCGCTGAACTCCATCCGCACAGAGTGCCATCCGGCCGGTCGTGGTCCCGCGCGTCCCGGCATGTCCGGTGCGCCGTCGCGCCGAGGTGACAGGATGTGCCCCATGGAGGGTGGCGAGCTCGACGACACCGCGGCGATGGAGCGGGTCTCGGCCCGGGCGGCGGGTGCGCCCGTCGAGTGGGAGGCCGACGTCGTGCTCCGCGACGGCTCCGTCGCGCACATCAGGCCGATCACGCCCGACGACGCCGACGGCATCCGCGCCTTCCACAGCAAGCAGTCCGAGGAGTCGATCTACCTGCGCTTCTTCGCGCCGCTGCGCGAGCTGAGCGAGCGGGACGTCCACCGCTTCACGCACGTCGACCACCACGACCGGGTCGCCCTCGTCGCGACCCTCGACGGCGAGATCACCGGGATCGGGCGCTACGACCGCATCAACCCGACCTCGGCGGAGGTGGCGTTCAACATCTCGGACCACTTCCAGGGCAAGGGCATCGGCTCGGTGATGCTCGAGCACCTCGCCGCGATCGCCCAGGAGATGGGGATCACGAGGTTCGTCGCCGAGGTGCTGCCCCAGAACCGGAAGATGCTGACGGTCTTCAAGGACGCCGGCTACGAGGTCACGCACCACATCGAGGACGGTGTCGTCGAAGTCGCCTTCGACATCGAGCCGACCGAGCAGAGCAAGGCGGTGCAGCTCTCGCGCGAGCACCGCGCCGAGTCGCGCAGCATGCGCACCATCCTCTTCCCCGAGCGGGTCGCCATCATCGGCGCCAGCCGCCGCGAGGAGTCCATCGGCGCGCTGGTGATGCGCAACATCCTCGCCGCCGGCTACCAGGGCGAGCTCTACCCGATCCACCGGGTGGCCGAGCAGGTCCAGGGCCTCAAGGCCTACCCGAGCATCCTCGAGACGCCCGAGCCCGTCGACCTCGCGATCGTCGTCGTGCCGGCCGCGCAGGCCATCGACGTCGTCAAGGACTGCGGCAGGGCTGGGGTCAAGGCGCTGCTCGTCCTCTCGGCCGGGTTCGCCGAGGCCGGTGCGGAGGGAGTCCTGCTGCAGGAGAAGCTGCGTCGCCGGGTGCGTCGGGCCGGCATGCGCATCGTCGGGCCCAACAGCTTCGGGCTCATCAACAACGACCCGGCCGTGCGGCTCAACGCCACCCTCGCCTCCGTCATCCCCGCATCCGGACGGCTCGGCCTCTTCGCGCAGAGCGGCGCCCTGGGTGTCGCGGTGCTCGCGTCGGCGGCCAGGCGAGGGCTCGGGATCTCGGTCTTCGCCTCGGCCGGCAACCGCGTCGACGTCTCCGGCAACGACCTCATGCAGTACTGGATCGACGACCAGGGCACCGACACCGTCGGCCTCTACCTCGAGTCGATGGGCAACCCCCGCAAGTTCTCGCGCATCGCCCGGGCGCTGGCGGCGGTCAAGCCGGTCGTCGTGGTCAGCTCGGGCGTCTCGAGCTTCGCGGCGCCGCCCGGGCACCGTACCCGGATCACCAACGTGCCGCCGCAGGCGTTCGACGCCCTGCTCCGGCAGGCCGGCGTCATCCGGGTCGAGAACGTGCACCAGCTCTTCGACGTCGCCCAGCTCACGCTGCACCAGCCGCTCCCCAAGGGTGACCGGGTCGCCATCGTCGGCAACTCCGACGCCCTCGGCGCCCTGAGCGCCAGCGCCTGCGTCAGCTGGGGGCTGCGGGTGACCCACGGGCCCGTCTCCCTGCCGCCGCAGGCGTCGGCCGAGGAGTTCGCGGCCGCGCTCGACGCCGCCTTCGCCGACCCGGAGGTCGACAGCGTCGTCGCCGCGTTCATCCCGCCCCTCGTCACGCAGGACGAGGAGGTCCACACGGCCGTCCGCAACATCGTCGCCGACTATGAGAAGCCCTGTGTCGCAACGTTCCTCGGCATGCGCGGGGTCGGTGACGGACTCTCGTACGACCAGGACAGCATACGCAGGTCGGTGCCCGCGTACGCGATGCCCGAGGACGGCATCCGCGCGCTCAACGCGGTCACGAGGTACGCGTTGTGGCGCCAGCGTGACCGTGGCACGGCGGTCTCTCCCGTCGGCATCGACCGGCTGCGCGCCGAAGCGCTCATCGACGGCTACCTCGCCGGGAGCAGCGAGGGTCGCGCGCTGACGCGCGAGGAGGCTCGCGAGCTGCTCGGCGCGTACGGCATCCGGGTGTGGCCCGCCGTGGAGGTCACCGGCGTCGAGGCTGCCGTCGCCGCTGCCGACGAGCTCACCTACCCCGTCATCCTCAAGTCGACCTCGCCGGTGGTGCGCCACCAGCCCGGACTCGTCGGCGTGCGCGGCGACCTCGTCGACGCAGAGGCGGTCCGCAACGCGTATGCGTCCCTCAGCGAGCGGCTCGGGCCGCTCGTCGCCGACCGGTTCGTCGTGCAGCGCATGGCCGTGCCCGGTGTCTCGACCGTGATCCGCGCGAGCGAGGACCCCCTCTTCGGTCCCGTCGTCAGCTTCTCGGTGGCGGGGCCGCCCACCGAGCTGCTCGACGACGTGGCTCACCGCATCCCGCCGCTGACCGACGTCGACGTCACCGACCTCATCGACGGCGTCAAGGCGGCGCCCCTGCTGAACGGCCACCGTGGCGCGGCCCCCGTCCACCGGGCGGCGCTCGCCGACCTCGTCGCACGGCTCTCGGTGCTCGCCGACGACCACCCGGAGCTCGCGTCGGTCGAGCTCAACCCGGTCAACGCGTGGACCGGCGGGGTCGACGTGCTCGGGGCCGAGGTCGTGGTCCGGCCCGCTCTCGTGCGCAAGGACCCCGGGCGTCGCCGCATGACCTGAGACACCCACTCGGCACGTCAGTGCAAGGATGGGGTCATGCGACACGCGACCCAGGGCACCGGCCGAGCCCTTCCCCAGGACCTCACCGAGGCGATCACCCGAGCCGGCTACTACCCGTCGCTGGTCTGCGACGTCGTCGAGTCGGCCATCGCCGACGACGAGGTCGTGTCGCACCTCGTGCACCAGGAGACGACCTTCGACCACGAGACGGTGCGTCGTCACGTCACCGTCCTCGTCGTCACGCCGCTGCGCCTCGTCATCGCCCACGCCGACGACCACGCCGAGTCCGAGGACAAGCTGATGGCCACGGCCACCACCGAGACCGTGCCGCTCGCCGCGGTGCGGGGCGTCATGCTGACGCACGTCGTGACCCAGCCCGACACCTTCACGCCGGGCACCCACGGTCGCGACCTCACCCTGACGCTCGGCTGGGGCGCCGTCAGCCGCCTCGACATGATCCCCGCCCAGTGCGGCGACCCCGACTGCACCGCCGACCACGGCTTCGAGGGCACCATCGCCTCCGACGACATCTCGCTGCGCATCAGCTCGGCCGCCGACGGCGAGGACGCCGTCGGCAACGCGATGCGCTTCGCGCGCGTGCTCTCCGCCAGCATCGGCGGC
This sequence comes from Terrabacter sp. 28, assembly GCA_000955875.1. GTDB lineage: Bacteria > Actinomycetota > Actinomycetes > Actinomycetales > Dermatophilaceae > Terrabacter. The sequence continues at coordinate 26,195 of JYOE01000026.1, read as the reverse complement.
GGCACCGCGCACTGACGCTGCCGATGACGACCCCGTCCCCGGGCCCCACCGACTGGTCGCGCGGCACGCTCGCCTCCGTCCTGCCGTCGGTGGCCGACCGGCTGGGCGTGCCGAAGTATGCCGGCCGAGACGTCTTCGACCTGCCCCCGGCACCGCGCACCGTCGTCGTGCTCGTCGACGGGCTCGGCTACGACCTGCTGCGCCAGCGTGGCGGCCACGCACCGTTCCTGCGCAGCCACCTCGGCACGGCGCACCGGGTGCCCTGCGGCTTCCCGACCACGACGGCGACGTCGATGGGCACCTTCGGGACCGGCCTGCCACCGGGGGCGCACGGCCTCGTCGGCATGCAGGTGCTCGACCCCGCCACCGACACGCTGCTCAACGAGCTGTCGTGGGAGGACGGCCCCGACCCGCGCACGTGGCAGCCGAACGAGACGGTCTTCGAGGCCGCCGAGAACGCCGGCGTGTCGGTGACGATGGTGGGGCCGCACTACTTCGACGGCTCCGGCCTCACGCTCGCCACCCTGCGCGGCGGGCAGTTCCGCGGGGCGCGCACGCTCGACGAGCGCGTCGACGCGGCGGTGGCGGCGGTGCGAGCGGCGCCCCGCTCGCTCGTCTACCTCTACTGGGGCGAGGTCGACAAGATCGGCCACGTGCACGGCTGCCAGTCGTGGCAGTGGGGCGACGAGGTGGAGGCCGTCGACGCTGCGCTGCGCCGACTGGCCGCGCGGGTCCCCGACGACACCTCGGTCGTGGTGACGGCCGACCACGGCATGGTCGACATCCCGTTCCACGACCGCGTCGACCTGGTGGACGAGCCGGGCCTGATGGCCGGCGTGCGTCACCTCGGGGGCGAGCCGCGCAACCTGCAGCTCTACGCCGAGCAGGGCGCCGCCGAGGACGTCCGGCGTGCGTGGACCGACCGCCTCGGCGACCGGGTGCAGGTGCTGACCCGCGAGCAGGCCGTCGACGAGGGCTGGTTCGGTCCGGTGCGCGCGGGCGTGGCGGGTCGCATCGGTGACCTCGTCGTCGTGACGCGCGGGTCGTTCGCCGTGGTCCACTCGGGCCTCATGCGCAAGGAGCTCGTCGCGCTGCTCGGCCTGCACGGCTCGACCAGCGACGCGGAACTCGCCGTGCCGGTGGTCGTGGTGCCACCCCGCCGTGGCACCTAGGGTGGTGCCTCGTGGCTGAGCTCGTCTTCTTCTCCGGAACCATGGACTGCGGCAAGTCGACGCTCGCCCTGCAGATGGACCACAACCACGGTGCCCGGGGCCGCGTCGGCCTCATCTTCACCAAGATGGACCGCGCCGGCACCAACGTCCTCAGCTCCCGCCTGGGCCTCTCGACGGGGGCGCTCGAGGTCGGTGACGACCTCGACTTCTGGGAGGAGATCGTCGGCCGGGCGACCGCCGGCACGCGCATCGACTACCTCATCTGCGACGAGGCGCAGTTCTACACCTGCGACCAGGTCGAGCAGCTGGCCCGCATCGTCGACGAGATGGAGGTCGACGTCTTCGCGTTCGGCATCACCGCCGACTTCCGCACCGAGCTGTTCCCCGGGAGCAAGCGCCTCATCGAGCTGGCCGACCGGGTGCAGGTGCTTCAGGTCGAGGCCCTGTGCTGGTGCGGGCGGCGCGCGACGACCAACGCCCGCGTGCTGGACGGCGTCATGGTCGTCGAGGGCGAGCAGGTCGTCGTGGGCGACACGAAGCCGGGCACGACGGGTCTCGTCGAGTACGAGGTGCTGTGCCGGCGCCACTACATGCGGCGCATGACGTCGCACGCCGCGAGGGCCGCCGCCATCTCGCCCGAGGTGCTGCCGTTCGACCTCGACGTGTGCCCGCTGCCGCCGCTGCCGATCACCCAGGCCGACTGAGGGCTCGCGGCCCGTCAGTCGGTCTTGCGGCCGAACATGATGTCGTCCCAGCTGGGCACGCTCGGCCGACCCGACTTGCGCGCCGGTGGGGCGGGCTTGGGCGCCGGTCGGGGCGATGGTCGCGTCGACGGTCGGGGCGCGGGAGCGGCGGCTCGCTGCGCGACCACGTCGGCGTAGTCGTCCTCGTCGGCACGGTCGGGCCGGTCGGGCCGGTCGGGCCGGTCGGGCCGGTCGGGCTCGTCGTCCCCGTCGTGCCCTTGGTGCCCTTCGTGCCGTTCACCCTCGTCCGCGCCGGCAGTGGTGGTGGCGGGGTCGGGACGGGTGTCCTGCTGGGCAGCGTCGTCGGTGGCGTCGGTGACGTCGTCCTGCGGCCCAGCCGGGGCCTCGTCGACAGGACCGTCGTCGCGGTGGTCGGGCCGCGCCGGGGTCTCGGGTGCCTGGACCTGCTGCAGGGGGCGGGTGCGTTCGGCCGAACGGGTGCGACGCGCGGCGGCGGCCTCGCCGACCCGCTGCTCGGCCGACCCGGTCTTGACGACATCGGGGTCGTCCTCGGGGTGGGTGTGGGCCGGCGGCGGCAGCTGCTCGCGATGGTCGCCGGCCAGCTCCTCGAGTGGGAGGGCCTCCTCGGGCACCGAGTCGAGGCCCGGCACTTCGGCGGACTTGGGCCGGCGCCGTCGACCTCGCTGGGCGCTGCGCTCCCGCATCGCGGCCATGAGGTCGACGGTCTCGCCCTCGCGACGGCGCGGCGTCGGCGCCGTGATGCCGCCCTCGGCCTCGAGGTCGTAGACGTGGCTCGGCCTGGTGGGGGCGGTCAGGTGCGGCGCCGGGATGGGGCCGGGCGCCTGGACGTCCTCGTCCTCGCTGAGCCACCGCGCCTCGTCGTCGACCGCTGAGAGGGTGCGTGCCAGCGGGTCGAACTGCCATGCCGCCTCGCGCTGGCGCCCTCCGGCGTTGAAGACGAGCAGCACGGTCCACGCGCTCTTGTCGGTACGGCGGGAGTCCCAGCTCGCGGAGCCCTCGTCGATCTCGCGGCTGCGCAGCCGCTCGGTGACGCGTGCGTCGAGGGTGGGGGCGGCGCCGTGGGACCCACCGCGGGCACGGAGCCTGGTCTGGCGGGCCAGGCCCGCGACGTGCTCGCGCTCGGCGAGGATCGGGCCCTCGTAGCGGTGGACCTTCTCGACGGACCAGCCGGCGCGTTCGGCGACCTCCTCGGCCGTCAGGCCGGCGCGGATCATGGACTGGACGTCCTTGGGGCGCAGGCCTCCTGACACCTCGATCTGCAGCTGGCCGAGTCGGGGGCGGTCGCGACGGGCAGCGGCCCGGAGCCCCTCGTCGAGGGGGAGGGAGAAGCGGTTGCCGTCGTCGTCGGCCAGCAGCAGGTGCAATCCGTCCTCGTGGACGCCGACGAGCCTGAGGTGCTGCATGGGTGGGTCTCCCGGTAGCGAGTCTGCGGGGTGGTGCGGATCCTGCTGTGCAGTCGAGCATGCCACCGGCGTGGGTGCCCACCAAAGCGACCACGCCGCACGGGTACCGTTTGCTCTGGCATGCCAACCACCTTCACGTCCGCCCAGCTCGCCCTCGACCTCGTGGGCGTCTTCGTCTTCGCGCTGTCCGGCGGGCTCGTCGCCGTCAAGAAGCGGTTCGACCTCTTCGGTGTGCTGGTGCTCGCGTGCGCGGCAGCTCTCGGCGGCGGCATCATGCGCGACCTGCTCATCGGCAGCGTGCCACCGGTCGGCATCAGCGACTGGCGGCTGCTGACGGCGGCCGCTCTCGGCGGGCTGGTCACCTTCCTCTTCCATCCGGGCGTCGAGCGCGTGACGCGTTTCGTACGCGTGCTGGACGCCGCCGGCCTGGCGGCCTTCGCGGTCGCCGGCAGCCTCAAGGCGATCACCGCGCCCGGGGTCTCACCGGTCGCGTCGGTGCTCATCGGCGTCATCACGGCCATCGGCGGCGGCATCGTGCGCGACCTGCTGGCCGGGCAGGTGCCGGAGGTGCTGCGCCGCGAGCTGTACGCCGTGCCGGCCATGCTGGGAGCGCTCATCGTCGTCGTCGCGGCCCAGATGGGCTCGCTGCAGGACTGGGTGCTGTGGACCTCGGCCGGTCTCGTCTTCGCCGTGCGCATGGTGGCCGTGCGCCTCGACCTCAACGCGCCGACGCCGCTGCGCTCCACACCCACCTGAGAGCAGCACGGCTCCGAACGACTGCCGACAACCCCCGTGGCCCACGATCCGATGGCGGAGAGATGACAGACACACCGCAGGCACCTGACCAGTCCGACGAGAACGCCCTCGCGCCCTACGACGCCGTGCTGCTGCTCGGTTTCGGCGGCCCCGAGGCACCCGATGAGGTCATGCCGTTCCTGCGCCGGGTGACGGCGGGTCGGGGCATCCCCGACGAGCGCCTCGCGGCGGTGGGGGAGCACTACCACCACTTCGGTGGGCGTAGCCCGATCAACGACCAGAACCGGGCCCTCATCGCGGCCCTGCGCGGCGAGCTCGACAGCCGGGGCATCGACACGCCGATCGTGTGGGGCAACCGCAACAGCGCGCCCTTCATCGACGACGCCTTCCGCGAGATCCACGCGGACGGCCACCGGCGGGTCGTGGTGCTGACCACGAGCGCCTACTCCTGCTACTCGTCGTGCCGCCAGTACCGCGAGAACCTCGCCGACGCCGCCGCGACCGTTGCCGAGGAGGGCATCGAGCTGACGATCGACAAGGTCGCCCAGTACGCGCCCCGCCCCGGCTTCGCCGCGGCCAACCTCGACGAGCTGGTGCGCTCCCTCCGAACGCTCGACGGGGCGCCGGACGGGGAGATCGCGCTGCTCTTCGTCACCCACTCGATCCCCGACGCGATGGACGACACGTCCGGCCCGGGCGACGGCGAGGGCAACCTCTACCGCCGTCAGCACCTCGCGCTCGCCTCGCGGCTCGCGGAGGAGGCGGGCCGGCTCCTCGGCCGGGACCTCACCGGCGAGCTCGTGTTCTGCTCACGGTCCGGGCCGCCTTCGCACCCGTGGCTCGAGCCCGACGTCAACGACCGGCTGCGCGAGCTGGCGGCCGAGGGCGTGCGCACGGCCGTCGTCGCCCCGATCGGGTTCGTCAGCGACCACATGGAGGTCGTCTACGACCTCGACACCGAGGCGCAGGAGACGGCCGACGAGCTGGGCCTTCGCCTCGTGCGCGTGCCCACCGTCGGCACCTCGCCGACCTTCGTCGGCGACCTCGTCGACGCCCTGCTCGAGCGGGCCGCCGAGGCGCGCGGCGAGGGGGTGCCGCAGTTCGAGGGGCGCCGCCCGTCGGTCTGCGAGCCCGGCTGCTGCCCGAACCTGCGGCACGCCCGACCTGCCCTCTGCGGCAGCGACTGAGAGGTCCGCATGAGCACCGCGCGCACCGCCCCCTCCCTGCCCACCGGGGTCACCGTCGAGGAGCTCGAGCGGCTCTGCATCGAGCTCGCGACGGAGGCAGCCCGTTTCATCCGTGACGAGCGGCCGCCTCGCATGGGGGTCGCCGCCACGAAGTCGACCGAGACCGACGTCGTCACCGTGATGGACCGCCGCTCCGAGGAGCTGCTGCACCGGCTGATCCAGCAAGCGCGTCCCGAGGACGGCATCCTCGGCGAGGAGGGCGCCGACGTCGACGGGACCTCGGGCCTCACGTGGGTCATCGACCCCATCGACGGCACCGTCAACTACCTCTACGAGGTGCCCGCGTATGCCGTGTCGGTGGCCGTCGTCGTGGGGGATGCCCGGGCGCAGGGCGGCTGGACCCCGGTCGCCGGTGCGGTGGCCGATCCCTGCCTCCGGCTGGTCCATCACGCCGGCGTGGGCACGGGGGCGTGGACCCGTCCCGAGGGCCACCTCCCCGACGGGCCCGACGACTCGCGCGACGCGGACGACTCGATCGACGCGGACGACTCGGACGACTCGGCGGGCCTCGCGGTGAGACGGCTCGCTGCCTCGGCAGAGGACCGGCTGGGTCGCACCCTGCTCGCCACCGGCTTCGGCTACGCCCCCGAGGTGCGGGCGCGCCAGGCCGACGTGCTGCGCCGGGTGCTGCCCCTGGTGCGCGACATCCGTCGCATCGGCAGCGCCGCCCTCGACCTCGTGCGCGTTGCCGACGGGTCGGTCGACGCGTACGCCGAGACCGGGCTCAACGCGTGGGACCTCGCCGCCGGGTGGCTCATCGCCGAGGAGGCGGGCGCCGTCGTCGTCGGCGAGGGCGACCATCCCGGCAAGGCGCTGACCGTCGCCGCAGGACCTGCCCTCGTGGAGCAGGTGAGGGAGCTCTTCCTCGCCGGCGCCGACCACGGGGACTGAGCCGACGCGCCACCAACCACACGACGAACGCCCCTCCGGCAGGACCGGGAGGGGCGTTCGTCGTCTGACGCGGCGGACGGCATACGTCCGCGGGGGCGACGCGGCTCAGGCAGGCTCAGGCAGCGCGGAACGGCTCGAGCTCGGGAACACGGATGCCGTTCTCGGCAGCGAGCCGCGCGAACGACTCGAGCTCTCCCGTGTGCACCTGGATGCGGTAGTCGTCGCCCACCCGTCGGGCGTCCGCGAGGTCGCCCAGCGCGTCGTTGACACGTTGCCTGATCTGGTCGACGAACTCGGTCATGTGCCACCTCCGGGCCTGGTAGTCGATCGGGTCGGGTCCGGAGACCCTACCGCGCTGTAGGACCTCCAATGTGCACCTGCCCAGGTCGGTGGATGGCAAAGGGTAGGTGAACTGTTGGTCCGAAAAGGGTAGGTGTGCCCAGAGTTGGTGGGTCCCGGTGACCGCCTCGTCTCAGCCGTTGGCGGGTGCGACGTGACATCCCGGCGGCGATCGGGCACCATACGCGCACGCGGACATGTTTCGTGGGTGTGACAACGACGTCGACACCGTGTTTTCCCTCGGGAACAAGCACGGGCCTGCAAGCGTTCTCCGCGTCACAGACCGCAAGGCGCAGCACGAGTAGAAGCGAGACGACACATGGCAACCGATTACGATGCGCCACGCAAGACCGACGACGACCTGAACGAGGACTCCATCGAGGAGCTCAAGTCGCGTCGGGTCGACAAGACGTCGTCGAGCGTGGACGTCGACGAGACCGAGCAGGCCGAGGGTTTCGAGCTCCCGGGTGCCGACCTCTCCGGCGAGGAGCTGTCGGTGCGGGTCCTGCCCAAGCAGGCCGACGAGTTCACCTGTGGGCGTTGCTTCCTGGTGCACCACCGCAGCCAGCTCGCCAAGGAGAGCAACGGCATGATGATCTGCACGGAGTGCGCGGCCTGAGCGCCTCCGAGCCAGTCAGGCAGCAGCCCCGGCAGCACGTCGGGCAAGTAGGGTCGGTCCTCGTGACCGACCCTTGTGCTGTCCCCGGCGAGCTCGCCGACGTTCTCACCGACGCTCTGCCGGAGGTTCCGGTCCGTCTCCTCGACGCCGACCTCCCGCTGCCCGGCTACGCGCACCCGGGCGACGCCGGCGCCGACCTCTGTGCCCGCGTCGACGTGACGATCGAGCCGGGGGAGCGGGTGCTCGTGCCGACCGGGGTCGCGCTGGCCCTGCCCCCCGGCCACGCCGGTTTCGTGCACCCCCGGTCGGGTCTCGCGGCGCGCCACGGGATCTCCATCGTCAACGCGCCCGGCACCGTGGACGAGGGCTACCGCGGCGAGATCCTCGTCAACCTCGTCAACCTCGACCCGCGCGAGCCGTTCACCGTGCGACGAGGTGACCGGATCGCTCAGCTCGTCGTGCAGCGGGTCGAGCGCGTGCGCTTCGTCGAGGTCGATTCGCTCGACCGGACCAGTCGGGGGGACACTGGACACGGATCCACCGGAGGGTTCGGTCCGGGGGCTGCCAGCTCGCCGACGGCGGGGGAGACGCCCACCGGGGCGTGATCATCGGATACGGTTCGCCGGGCGCTGCGTCAGCGCCGGCGACGACATGGCTGGGCAGGGCGCCCGCCGAGCCGCAGGACTTCAAAGGACGGAATGACGTGGGACTCTTCAGCCGGGGCAAGTCGAAGGACCGCCCGGACACCGCTGCCGTGGACGCCGAGGCCCTGGATGCCGAGGTCGACGACCTCTCCGACGACCGGGACGAGCTCTCTCACTCCGCGGACCACGGCGACGGCGGCCGTGAGGGCAAGGCGGGCCCGTTCGACCGTGCTGAGGTCGACGACGACAGCGACTACCTCAACCTCGGCGCCATCTGGTTGCGCGGGCAGCAGGGCATGGAGCTGCGTCTCGAGATCAACGAGCAGGAGCAGCAGATCACCGGCGTGACCGCGGTCATCGGCGAGTCCGCCGTGCAGCTGCAGGCCTTCGCGGCGCCGCGCACCGAGGGCGTCTGGGTCGACATCCGCAACGAGATCGCGGCCAGCATCGTCGACGCCGGCGGCACGGCCGAGGTGCTCACCGGCGAGTTCGGCGAGGAGCTGCTCACGCGGATGCCGCAGGCGGGACCCGACGGCCGCACCGTCTTCATGCCGGCTCGCTTCGTCGGCATCGACGGCCCGCGCTGGTTCCTTCGCGCCGTCGTGTCCGGCCGCGCCGCCATCGAGCCGGCCGCCGCGGACTCGGTGCACGAGGTCATCCGCACGGCCGTGATCGACCGTGGCGAAGAGGCCATGCCGCCCCGCGAGCTGCTGCCGCTGCGCCTGCCCGACGCCGACGGCACCGCCCAGGCCGAGCAGCCGGGCACCGACTCGGGCGGCACCGACCTCAACCCGTTCGAGCGCGGTCCCGAGATCACCGAGGTGCGTTGATGGCCGGCCCGTGCCCTCCCGCGCCGTGTCCCGACCGGACCCTCTCGTGAGCACGGGCCAGCCCGGCGCCCTGCGGCGCCTCACCCACCGCCTGACCCGCTCGTCCCACGAGCTCGAGGCCGACGAGCTGCGCCGCGAGTCGATCGACCAAGGTGTCGTCCACATCAGCGACGCGCGGCAGCGCACGAAGGTGACCATCCTCGGCGAGGTGCGCTCGGTGACGCTGCGTCCCCGCGACGAGACCCCTGCCCTCGACGTCGAGGTCTGGGACGGCACCGAGTCGCTGCACCTGGTCTGGCTGGGGCGGCGGCGCATCGCCGGCATCGTGCCCGGCATCAAGATCCAGGCCACTGGCCGCATCACCACCCGCCGGAAGGTCACGACGATGTTCAACCCGGCCTACGAGATCATCGGCCGGCCCGGGCAGCAGCATGGCTGAGGCCGACCGCGGCACCCCGGTCCCCGGATCCGAGTCGGACGGCGACGGGATCGCCCGGTCCGAGGCCGACCTGCGCCGCTACGAGACCGTCGAGGAGCTGCTCCGCGACAAGCTGTCGGAGGCCATCGGTGGCTGGCGCGGCGCCATCGAGTCGGCGCTGCCCGTGGTGGCCTTCACCATCGCCTGGGCGCGCACGCAGGACCTCCGCACCGCGCTCATCGTCGCCGGAGCCGGTGTGGTGCTTCTCCTCCTGGTCCGCCTGGTCCAGCGCCAGGATCCTCGCTTCATCGCGTATGCCGCTGTGGGAGTGGCCATCTCGGCCTTCTTCGCCCTGCGGTCCGGTCGCGCCGAGGACGCGTTCCTGCCCGGGATGCTCCAGAACGCCGGGCTGCTCGTGCTGTTCCTCGTGACGAACCTGGCGAGGTGGCCGCTCTTCGGCTTCGTGGTCGGCGTCGCCGAGCCCGAGGCCTTCGCGAAGGACCCCACGTGGTGGCGCCGCCATGCCGGCATCATCACCGTCGCGGCTCGTCTCACGTGGGTGCTCATCGCCCTCAACGTCCTGCGGCTGGCCATCATGGTGCCGCTCTACGTCGCCGAGCAGGTCTCGGCGCTCGGCGTCGCGAAGGTCGTGCTCGGCTTCCCGGCCTACCTGCTCGCCGTGACGGCGATGGGCGCGATCCTGCTGCGGGGGCACACGCCGATCGACCCGAACCGCGCGCCGGCCTGAGCCGCGCCGGCGCGGAGGGCGTGACCGGTTCGGCCCCGCGGGGCCGGGTCAGCCGGCGTCGTTGATGCGGTGCCGGTCGTCGGGTGCGACGAGGTCCTGGAGCCGAGCCTCCTGCTCGGGGGTGGTGATGAAGAGCAGCTCGTCGCCGGCCTCGATCGCGTCGTCGGGCGTCGGGGCCAGCGGCCGCTCGTCGCGGATGATCGCGACGAGCACCGTGTCGGTGGGCCAGTCGACGTCGCCGACGCGGCGACCGGCGAACCGGCTGCCCTCGGGGAGCGTGATCTCGACCATCGAGGCGCGTCCCTGCTGGAACTCGAAGATGCGCACGAGGTCACCGATGCTGACGGCCTCCTCGATGAGGGCCGTCATGAGCCGCGGCGTCGACACGGCGACGTCGACGCCCCACGACTCGTCGAACATCCACTCGTTCTTCGGGTTGTTGACGCGGGCCACGGTGCGCGGCACCCCGAACTCGGTCTTGGCCAGCAGCGAGAGCACGAGGTTGGCCTTGTCGTCACCGGTGGCGGCCACGCACACGTCGGACTCCTCGAGGCGGGCCTCCTCGAGGGCGGCGAGCTCGCACGCGTCGGCGAGCAGCCACGACGCCTCGGGCACGCGGGAGGCCTGGACGTCGTCGGCGTCCTTGTCGATGAGCAGCACCTGGTGCCCGTTGCCGAGCAGCTCGCGGGCGATGGACCGGCCGACACTCCCGGCCCCGGCGATGACGACGCGCATGCTTGTTCTTCTCCTGTGCCGGTCAGTGGGCGGCGGGGGCCGAGTCGCAGAGCCGCTCGACGCGGGCGAGCTCCTCGCTCTGCACCGCGAGGTGCACGAGGTCGCCCTGCTGGACGACCATGTCGGGTCGGGGGAGGGTGCCCTCGCCGAGCCGCGTGACGTAGGCGACGCGGGCGCCGGTCTGGTGCTCGACCTCGGTGAGCGGGCGCCCGACCCAGGCCTCGGCGAGGGGCACCTCGGCGATGACGATCTTGCCGCTGGGGTCGGTCAGCTCGGGGACGGAGCCCTGGGGGAGGAGACGCTGGATCATCTGGTCGGCGGTCCAGCGCACCGTGGCCACCGTGGGGATGCCGAGGCGCTGGTAGACCATGGCGCGCTGCGGGTCGTAGATGCGTGCCGCGACGTGCTCGACGCCGAAGGTCTCACGAGCCACGCGCGCGGCGAGGATGTTGGAGTTGTCGCCGCTGCTCACGGCCGCGAAGGCGTACGCGTCACGGATGCCGGCGGCCACCAGCGTGTCGCGGTCGAAGCCGACCCCGGTGACGGTCTGGCCCTCGAACGAGGTGCCGAGCCGGCGGAAGGCCGAGGCGTCGACGTCGATGATCGCGACGTCATGGCCACCACGACCGAGAGTGCGGGCGAGGGTCGACCCGACGCGGCCGCATCCCATGATGACGAAGTGCACGGACGCGACGCTACACCGTGACGAGGCCGCCCACCGTGCAGGCGTGACGGGTCGCCCAGCCCTCGAACAGGTGGCTCACGCGGGGTGAGTGCGACCCGGCGATCCGTCATACAGTTGCGTCGTGCCCGGTACCGGTTCGCTGTTCAAGCGACTTCTCCTCGGCCGCGCGATGCGCAGCGACAAGCTGGGCGAGACGCTGCTGCCCAAGCGCCTTGCCCTGCCCATCTTCGCGAGCGACGCGCTGTCGTCGGTGGCGTACGCGCCCGACGAGATCCTGCTCATGCTCGGTCTCGCGGGCGGCGCATTCGCGGTCACGCACAGCTGGCAGATCACCGTCGCGGTCGTCCTCGTCATGGTCGTCGTCGTCGCGTCCTACCGCCAGAACGTGCACGCCTACCCGTCTGGTGGCGGCGACTACGAGGTGGCGACCGTCAACCTCGGGCCCAAGGCCGGGCTCACCGTCGCGAGCGCACTGCTCGTCGACTACGTGCTGACCGTCGCCGTCTCCATCTCGTCCGGCGTCCAGAACGCCGCCACGGTTCTCGGCTTCGTGCGTGGGCGCGAGGTCCTCGTCGCCGTCGCGCTGATCCTGTTCCTCACGGCGATGAACCTGCGCGGCGTCCGTGAGTCGGGCAAGGCCTTCGCGGTGCCCGTCTACGCGTTCATGGTCGCCATCATCGGGATGGGCCTCTACGGCTTCATCCAGCACTTCACCGGTTCCCTCACGCCGGCCGAGAGCTCCTCGCTGACGCTCGTGTCGCAGCACGGCGACGAGCTGACGGGCATCGCGGCGGCGTTCCTGCTGCTGCGGGCCTTCTCCTCGGGCTGCGCCGCCCTCACGGGCGTCGAGGCGATCAGCAACGGGGTGCCGGCCTTCCGCAAGCCGAAGAGCGACAACGCCGCGACGACCCTGCTGCTCATGGGCGGCCTGTCGATCATGATGCTCAGCTCGATCATCGCGCTGTCCCAGTGGACCGGGGTCAAGATGGCCGAGGACCCCGCGACCCAGCTGCTCCGCAACGGCGAGGCGGTGGGCGACGGCTACGTCCAGCACACCGTGATCGGCCAGCTCGCCGAGGCCGTCTTCGCGAACTTCCACGTCGGCGTCGTCTTCGTGTCGATCGTCACCGGCCTGATCCTCGTCCTCGCTGCCAACACGGCGTTCAACGGGTTCCCGGTGCTCGGCTCGATCCTCGCCCGCGACGGCTACCTGCCGCGGCAGATGCACACCCGCGGCGATCGGCTGGCCTTCTCCAACGGCATCCTCATGCTGGCCGGTGCGGCGATCCTGCTCGTCATCGTGTTCAAGGCCGAGGTGACGGCCCTCATCCAGCTCTACATCGTCGGCGTCTTCGTGTCGTTCACGACCAGCCAGATCGGCATGGTGCGGCACTGGACCCGTCACCTGCGTCTGGAGCGCAACGCCAAGGAGCGCAGCCGGATGCAGCGCTCCCGCGTCATCAACGCGGTCGGCGCGGCGATGTCGGCGACCGTCCTGGTGGTCGTGCTCGCGACGAAGTTCCAGGCGGGCGCGAAGTACGCCATCCTCGCCATGGTGCTGCTGTTCGCCCTGATGCTCGGCATCCGCAAGCACTACAACCGGGTGCGCGACGAGCTCGCCATCGACTGGGACGTCGACCGGCCGATGCTGCCGAGCCACGTGCACGCCATCGTCTGCATCTCCAAGATCCACAAGCCGACGATGCGTGCCCTCGCGTACGCCCGCGCGAGCCGGCCATCGGTCCTCGAGGCGGTCACGGTCGACGTCGACCCCGACGAGACGCAGGCGCTGCTGACCGAGTGGGACAGGCGCGACATCCCGGTGCCGCTCAAGGTGCTGGCCTCGCCGTACCGCCAGATCACCAAGCCGATCCTCGACTACGTCCGCTCGATCCGCAGCGGCAACCCGCGCGACATCGTGACCGTCTACCTGCCCGAGTACGTCCTCGGCAAGTGGTGGGAGCAGGTGCTGCACAACCAGAGCGCCCTTCGGCTCAAGGCTCGACTGCTCTTCACGCCGGGCGTCATGGTCGTCAGCGTGCCGTGGCAGCTGCAGTCGTCCGAGGGCGCCGAGCGCGACTGGATCGACGAGCCGCCGATCAGCGGCTCGGTGCGCGGCGGGGCGCTGTGAGCGCACGCCGCACCCGCGAGCGCGCCGCTGGTGGCGAGTCGCTCGTCGGGCAGGAGTGGACGGTCGACGTCGGCCCGGTCGCGCACGGCGGGCACTGCGTCGCACGTCACGAGGGACAGGTCGTCTTCGTGCGCCACACGCTGCCCGGCGAGCGGGTCGTCGCGCGCGTGACGGAGGGGCGGGTCGGTGACAGCTTCGTGCGCGCCGACGCGGTCGAGGTGCTCGACGCGGCGCCGGGAAGGGTCGAGCGGCCCTGCCCGTATGCCGTCCCCGGCCAGTGCGGAGGCTGCGACTTCCAGCACGCCACCCTCGACACCCAGCGCGCGCTCAAGGCGGACGTCGTCCGCGAGCAGTTCGCGCGCATCGCGAAGACCGACGTGTCCGTCGAGGTGCGCCCGGTCCCGGGCGACGAGGAGGGGCTGCGCTGGCGCACCCGCGTCGAGTTCGCCGTCGACGCGACCGGTCGCGCGGGCCTCCGGGGTCACCGGTCCCGCCATGTCGTGCCCGTGGAGGACTGCCTCATCGCCACGCGCGGGGTCATCGACTCGGGGGTGCTCGACACCGAGTGGCTCGACGTCGAGTCCGTCGACGTCGTCGACGCCGCCCACCCCGACGAGCCGGTGCTCGTGCCGGTGTCGGCGTCGACGTCGGACGCAGCGCCGGGCCCTGAGCCGACCGGTGGTCTCGTGGGGGAACGGGCCGTCGACGGGGACTGGGAGGGTGAGTACGTCGTGGCCGCGCGCGGCTTCTGGCAGGTGCACCCCGGCGCGGCCTCCACGTTCCTCTCCCGGGTCGTCGCCCTGCTGGGCGCCGAGCCCGGCGACAAGGTGCTCGACCTCTATGCCGGCTCGGGCCTGTTCACGATGCGACTCGGCGAGCTGGTCGCGCCTGACGGCTTCGTTCTGGGGGTCGAGGGCGACGCGCGAGCCGTCGACAACGGCATCGCCAACACCGAGCACCTCGACAACGTCGAGTGGCGCGCCAACCGCGTCGACCGCGAGCTGAGATCGCTCGTCTCGCAGGGCATCTCGGCTGACCTCGCCGTCCTCGACCCGCCGCGCACGGGCGCCGGCAAGGACGTCATGGCCCAGCTCGCGCGGCTGGCGCCGCGCAGGGTCGTCTACGTCGCGTGCGACCCGTCGGCGCTGGCTCGAGACGTCAAGTCGGCGGCCGAGCACGGCTACGCACTCGTCTCGCTCGAGGCGTGGGACGCGTTCCCGATGACCCACCACGTCGAGTGCATCGCGGTGCTCGAGCCCGCAGCCGACTGAGACGCGGCGCGCGCTCCGGCGACCCGGCGCACCGGACGGGGGCGCCTCGCGGGCAGACAACGCCGCGCGCCAGGGACAGGATGGGCGGGTAGGGGTGGACTGACAAGGACCACCGCGTGTGGTTAGATATATCTTGACGTCAAGATAAATCGAGCACCGTGACATCTTCAGTTGCTGGAAGGAGCCCGTCGTGGGCAGTGTTGACAGCTTCAAGGCCAAGGGGACCCTCGAGGTCGGTGGTCAGTCCTACGAGATCTATCGCCTCGCAGGCGTCGAGGGACAGGAGACCCTGCCCTACAGCCTCAAGGTCCTCCTCGAGAACCTCCTGCGCACCGAGGACGGCGCGAACATCACCGCCGACCACATCCGCGCGCTCGGCTCGTGGGATGAGAACGCCGAGCCCGACACGGAGATCCAGTTCACGCCCGCGCGCGTGATCATGCAGGACTTCACCGGCGTCCCCTGCGTCGTCGACCTCGCCACGATGCGTGAGGCCGTCGCCGACCTCGGGGGCGACCCGGCCAAGATCAACCCGCTCGCCCCCGCCGAGCTCGTCATCGACCACTCGGTCATCATCGACGTCTTCGGCCGTGCCGACGCCTTCGAGCGCAACGTCGAGATCGAGTACCAGCGCAACCGCGAGCGCTACCAGTTCCTGCGCTGGGGCCAGACCGCCTTCGACGACTTCAAGGTCGTCCCGCCGGGCACCGGCATCGTCCACCAGGTCAACATCGAGCACCTCGCCCGCACCGTCATGGTCCGTGACGGCGTCGCCTACCCCGACACCTGCGTCGGCACCGACTCGCACACGACGATGGTCAACGGCCTCGGCGTGCTCGGCTGGGGCGTCGGCGGCATCGAGGCCGAGGCGGCCATGCTCGGCCAGCCCGTCTCGATGCTCATCCCGCGCGTCGTCGGCTTCAAGCTGAGCGGCTCGATCCCCGTCGCAGCCACCGCCACCGACGTGGTCCTCACCATCACCGAGATGCTGCGCAAGCACGGCGTGGTGGGCAAGTTCGTCGAGTTCTACGGCGAGGGTGTCTCGCAGGTGCCGCTCGCCAACCGCGCCACCATCGGCAACATGAGCCCCGAGTTCGGCTCGACGTGCGCGATCTTCCCGATCGACGAGGTCACCCTCGACTACCTGCGCCTCACCGGCCGCTCCGACGAGAGCGTCGCCCTCGTCGAGGCGTACGCCAAGGAGCAGGGCATGTGGCTCAAGGCGGGCCCGGACCAGCCGGAGGCCCGCTACAGCGAGTACCTCGAGCTCGACCTGTCCACGGTCGTCCCGTCGATCGCCGGCCCGAAGCGTCCGCAGGACCGCATCGCCCTGACCGACGCCAAGGAGTCCTTCCGCAAGGTGCTGCCCACCTACGTCGCGCACGACGAGGGCGACGCCGGCGAGGCCGAGTCCTTCCCGGCCAGCGACCCGGGCATCGACGACGGCGGGGAGAAGCCGGCCGACGGAGCGACCAACGGGCGCCCGTCGAAGAAGGTGGCCGTCAAGGACGCCGACGGGCGAGAGTTCGAGATCGACCACGGCATCGTGTCGATCGCCTCGATCACGAGCTGCACCAACACCTCGAACCCGTCGGTCATGATGGCGGCGGCGATGCTCGCCAAGAACGCCGTCGAGAAGGGCCTCACGGTCGCCCCGTGGGTCAAGACGTCGATGGCGCCCGGCTCCAAGGTCGTCACGGGCTACTACGACAAGGCCGGCATGTGGCCCTACCTCGAGAAGCTCGGCTTCCACCTCGTCGGCTACGGCTGCACGACGTGCATCGGCAACTCGGGCCCGCTCAACGACGAGATCTCGGCGGCGATCAACGAGCACGACCTCGCCGTCACCTCGGTCCTGTCGGGCAACCGCAACTTCGAGGGTCGCATCAACCCCGACGTCAAGATGAACTACCTCGCGAGCCCGCCGCTCGTCATCGCGTACGCCCTCGCCGGCACCATGGACTTCGACTTCGACTCCGAGCCGCTCGGCCAGGACACCGACGGCAACGACGTCTTCCTGGAGGACATCTGGCCGGCCCCGGCCGACGTCGAGGAGACGATCGCGGCGAGCATCAACCAGCAGATGTTCACCGACGACTACGCCGACGTCTTCGCGGGCGACGAGCGCTGGAAGTCACTGCCCACCCCCGAGGGTGACACCTTCGCCTGGGACGCCGAGTCGACCTACGTGCGCAAGCCCCCGTACTTCGACGGCATGTCGATGGAGACGACGCCCGTCGCCGACATCGAGGGCGCCCGCGTGCTCGCCAAGCTCGGCGACTCGGTCACGACCGACCACATCAGCCCCGCCGGTGCCATCAAGAACGACAGCCCCGCCGGCAAGTACCTCGCCGAGCACGGCATCGAGCGCAAGGACTTCAACTCCTACGGCTCGCGCCGCGGCAACCACGAGGTCATGATCCGTGGCACGTTCGCGAACATCCGCCTGAAGAACCTGCTCCTCGACGGCGTCGAGGGCGGCTTCACGCGCGACTTCACCAAGGGCGGTGAGCAGACGACGATCTACGACGCCGCCCAGAGCTACGCCGCGGCCGGCACGCCGCTCGTCATCCTGTCGGGCAAGGAGTACGGCTCGGGCAGCTCACGCGACTGGGCAGCCAAGGGCACGAGCCTGCTCGGCGTGAAGGCCGTCATCGCCGAGAGCTACGAGCGCATCCACCGCTCCAACCTCATCGGAATGGGCGTCATCCCGCTGCAGTACCCGGCTGGGCAGAACGCCGACTCGCTCGGCCTCGACGGCACCGAGACCTTCACGATCACCGGCATCACGGCCCTCAACAAGGGCTCGACGCCGAAGACGGTCAAGGTCGTCGCGACGAAGGACGGACAGGAGTCGAGTGCCGTCACCTTCGATGCGGTCGTGCGCATCGACACCCCCGGTGAGGCCGACTACTACCGCAACGGCGGCATCCTGCAGTACGTGCTGCGTTCGCTCGTCGCGAGCTGACGCACCCCGCCGTCCGACGGGCCCGGTCTCCGCACGCGCGGGGCCGGGCCCGTCGCCGTCGGCCCCGACGCGCCACCGCGTCCGGCCGGATGGCATGCTCGTCCGGTGAGCGAGCGACACGCAGTCCTGACCGTGTGGGAGTCGGGCTTCGACTGGAGCCCTGCAGCCGACCTCACCTACGCGGATACCCACGTCGACGGTGCCCCTGAGGTCACATACTCTGCGCGCACCTGGGAGTCGCCGGTCGTCGAGCTGCCTTTCGCCGCAACGGAGCTCATTCCTTCGTGGAACGCGCGCACGCCGCGCGGCACCTGGCTCCACGTCGAGGGACGGGTGGCCGACGACTCCGGGTGGACGCCGTGGTTCACCTTCGCGCGCTGGGCCGACGACGACCCGGCGGGGGAGTCGCCGATCACGCGCACGACGGTGCGCGGACAGCACCTCGAGGCGGGCCAGGTCTCCACCGACACGTGGCTCTCGGCGCCGGGTCGAGGCTTCGACCGCTGGCAGCTGCGCCTGACCGCGCTGGCCGGTCGAGCGGCGGAGGCGGCAGAGGTCCGGCTGGTGGCCGGGGCGGCGCAGCGCATGTGCATCGCCGCCGACGAGCCGACGAGCGAACCCGGGGTCGGCCGCGGGCACGAGGTCCCCGTGCCGCCGCGCTCGCAGCGGTTGCACGTCGACACCTTCCCCGACTGGGACCGTGGCGGCCAGTCCTGGTGCTCGCCGACCTCCACGACCATGCTGCTCGAGCACTGGGGGGCGGCGCCCACCGCCGAGGAGGTTTCGTGGGTCGGGCACGACACCGACCCCGAGGTCGTCCACGGCGTGCGTCGGGTCTTCGACCGGGCGTACGGCGGTGCCGGCAACTGGGCGTTCAACGCGGCATACGCCGGGGCCCGTGGGCTCCGGGCGTACGTCACCCGGCTGCGCGACCTCACCGAGGCCGAGGCCTTCGTCGCGGCCGGAGTGCCGCTCGTCGTCTCGGTGACCTTCCGGGAGGACGAGCTCGACGGTGCGGGCTACGCCACGAACGGCCACCTGCTCACCATCGTCGGCTTCACCGCGGACGGCGACGTCGTCTCCAACGACCCGAACTCCGGCCGGATCGCCAGCAACCACGAGGTGCGCCGGGTCTACCGCCGCGACCAGTTCGAGCGCGTCTGGCTCGGCGACAACGGCGGGCTCGCCTACGTCGTGCACCCACCCGAGGTTGTCCTGCCGCCCGCTCCGTCCGAGGCGAACTGGGCCTGACACGTCATTTTCCTGCGCGGAATGTCCTGAATGCGAGATCTTCCTCCGCGAAGCCCCCACGGCGGACGCCGCGAGTGTTGACTGGCCCACGCGATCCCCCCTCTCCCGGAAGGTGTGCCATGCCCAGTCGTTCGTCCGTGTCCGTCACCCCGTTCCAGCCCAGCCGCCGTGCGCTGCTCACGACAGCCGCGGCCGGTGCCGCCCTCGCCTCCGTCGGGGGAGTGGTGGGCGCTCCCCGGGCCCGGGCGGCGGCCAAGAATGCCGGGTCCGCACGGCACGTCGCCTACCGCTCGTGGTCGGGCGCCGAGCTCGTCTTCGGGCCGTTCGACCGCACGGTCGAGCACGTCGACCCGCACGCCACCTCGACGACCCCGGTGCTCTACGACGTCGCGACGTGGACCTCGCCGGTGGTCGTTCCGGGTTTCGCGCTCACCGAGCTGGTCGCGTCGTGGAACGCGTCGACGCCGGGCGGCTCCTGGGTCGAGATCAGGGTGCGCGGCACGAGCGGCGGGATCGTGACGAAGGACTACGTGCTCGGCCAGTGGGCCGCCAAGGACCCCGCCGACGGCGGCGGCATCCACCGCACCTCTGTCTCGGGACAGGGCGACACCGTCGCCACCGTCTACACCGACACCCTTGCCACACGGAGCGGATACGCCCTCAGCGACTGGCAGCTCGAGGTGCGGCTGCTGCGGCCGCACGACACCACCGACACGCCGTCGGTCTCCAGCGTCGGCGCCTTCGCCTCGGCGCTGCCCGACGAGAAGAAGGTCGCGCGCAGCGCGAACGGTCCTGCGTGCGGCACCGTGCTCGACGTGCCCGCGTACTCCCAGGAGGTGCACGTCGGGCACTACCCGCAGTGGGACAACGGTGGTGAGGCGTGGTGCTCGCCCACGTCGACGTCGATGGTCGTCGACTACTGGGGTGCGGGGCCGTCCGTGGCCGAGACCGGCTGGGTCGACCCGCCCGTCGACGCACAGGTCGACTTCACCGCACGCAACGTCTTCGACTACACGTACGACGGCGCGGGCAACTGGCCCTTCAACACGGCCTACGCGGCCACGCGAGGCGACCTCACCGGTTTCGTCACGCGCCTGCGCAGCCTCGCCGAGGCGGAGCTGTTCATCGCCGCAGGCATCCCGCTCGTCGCGTCGGTGTCGTTCAAGAAGGGCGAGCTCTCGGGCGCCGGCTACGGCACGAACGGCCACCTCATGGTCATCGTCGGCTTCACCCCCGACGGTGACGTCGTCTGCAACGACCCGGCGTCGCACCTCGTCGCGAGCAACGACCAGGTGCGGGTGACCTACGACCGTGAGGAGTTCGAGAACGTGTGGGTGCCGCACAGCGGCGGCATCGTCTACGTCATCCGCCCGGCCGGCCGGGCGCTCCCGCAGGCCCCTGCGGAGGCGAACTGGTAGCCGTCACGGGGCCCGGTCGGTGACGCAGTAGAGGGCGCCGGCCGGGTCGCGCAGCGTCGTCCAGCCGCCGCCGTGGTCGGCGACGACCACCGCGCCCAGGAGCTCGTGTCGCGACACCTCGGCGCGGCGGTCGTCGCAGGCGAGGTCGAGGTGACCGGTGACGGTCGCCGACCCGGCGTCGAGGCGTTGCAGCAGCAGGCGCAGCGGGACGTGGTCAGGGCGAGCAAGATGGCGGAACTCCTGGCGGCTCGGTGACGTCCGCTGGGGCCATCCGGTCAGCATCGACCAGAAGGCGCACTCACCCTCGTACGCGTCGGGTGGGATGTCGAGGCACACCTGGTCGACGATGCTCGCGTGCGCGTGCGGCCAGCGGGTGGGCCCGGGGCGCGTGGCGAGCTGCTCGTGGACGAAGCAGAACGTGAACCCGCCGGGGGAGCGCAGGACGACGTATGCGTCGGGCTCGCGGTGCACGACCGTGGCGCCGAGGGACTCGGAACGAGCGGCTGCGTCCGTGGCCGATGCGACATGCAGGTCGAGGTGCACCGACGGGCCCGTCGGGGTGGCACCACCCGCACCGATGCGCTGGAGCTTGAGGAACGGATCGCCGTCCGGGGGGACGAGCGTCGCGAACTCGCCTTCGTCGCCACGCGGCGGCGAGACGGCATACCCCGTGACCCCCGTCCAGAAGCGCGAGCCCGCCTCGTGGACCTGGGGCGGCAGGTCGAGGAAGGCCGTCACCCAGCTGACCGTCGTCATGGCCGAAGAGTAGGACAGGCACACTGGAACCATGCCCACGTCGACCGGACACACCCCGCCCGGGTGGCCGCACGGCGTCCCCCCGGCGCACACGCCGGGGTGGGAGGACCGGGCCGTCCTCTGGATGCTCGACCAGTGCCCACCCGACTACCGCTCGTATGCCGGCTGGCGGCGCCACCCCATCGCGCTCGCCTGGCTGACCGGCCGGCACGTCGACGGCCAGGTGGTGGCGATGCGCGATGCCTGGCGCGAGGCGCGGGTGGCCATCGGACCGCACGTGCCCGCCGAGGCGCTCACCGAGATCCTCGGGCAGATCGAGGCGGAGGGCATCCGCCTCATGGCGGCGTCCCGGTCGGTCAAGCTGCTCCACGAGGCGCTGCAGGGCAAGGTCTTCGCCCCGCGCCTCTAGCCGCGACCGTTGAACAATTGCCAAAACCGTGAAATATTGCCGGAATGCGCAATGAAGCGGCGGGGCGGTTCGCCGCCCTGGCCGACCCGGTCCGACTGTCCACGGTGGAGGCGCTGGCCCGCGGCCCCCGGGCTGCCGGCGACCTCGCCCGGCTGGCCGAGGTCTCCCCGTCCGTGATGAGCCGCCACCTTCGCACCCTGCAGGAGGCAGGGCTCGTCGTCGACCAGCGAGACCCCGAGGACGCGCGGCGCCGCATCTTCTCGCTCCACGGCGACGGTCTCGTCGCCGCGCGGGCCTGGATGGACCAGGTGCAGGCGCAATGGGGTGAGCAGCTTGCTGCGTTCAAGGCGCACCTCGAGGCGGGCGACCTGCACTCATGACCGCGCGGCCGGAGGCGCGAGCGACGGTGCAGGTGTCGGCGCCGCCCGTCCGCGCGTTCGAGGCGTTCACGGCCGAGATCTCGTCGTGGTGGGTGCCCGGGCCGATCAACTACTTCGACGCGGGCCGCAGCCCGACGATGCACGTCGAGCCCGGGGTCGGTGGTCGAGTGCTCGAGCGGTACGCGGACGGTGAGCTCGTCATCGCGCGGGTCACCGACTGGGAGCCCGGTCGGCGGGTCTGCTGGGACGGCGTCGTCGACGACTCCCGCACCGTCGTGACGTTCGAGGCGATCGATGAGGACGGCCTCGCCGGGACCACGGTCGCCGTGCACCAGTACCTGCGCGAGGGAGGCGAACGCGCCTTCCTCTTCTGGCCCAACGTCATCGGCTGGCTCGTGCCGTGGTGCGCGACGGTTGCCGACCCAGAAGCTCCGCCCACGAGGGCGGGATCCCCCACCAGAGGAGCTGATCCGTCATGACCACACCTGCCGAGATCCTGCGCGGCGCCCAGACCGTGGTGCTCCACGACTGGCCCTCGCAGGAGGTGCCCGACGAGCTGGTCGCTGCCGGCCTCGACGTCGCCTACCAGGGAGGCCCCGACCCCGACGACCTCTACGTGACGAGGCTCGTCGACGGCCGGCCCGACACCCGGAAGGCCGGGACGCTGCCGCAGAGCGCCGACGTCATCTACAGCCACCGACCCATCGAGGAGATGCCGCGTCTGCTCGAGGAGGCGCAGGCGCTCGGCGCCCGCGTGCTGTGGCACCAGTCGGGTGTCGACGGGCACGGTGGCAAGGACCCCCGTGGGGTCCACCTCGACGACCAGGAGGCCGGAGAGCGCGCACGACTGGCGGCAGACGCCGGCGTGCAGCTCGTCACGGAGCCCTACATCGTCGACGCCGCCAGGGAGGCGCGGAAGTGATGGTCGTGTGACGGTCGTGACAGTGGTGTGCGTGCGCGTGTGGGAGGCCCGTCCCGTCGACCCGTAGACTCGATCGACTTCACCGAACACCCGAGAGGACGACGCAGCGTGGCCCTGCTGGAGACGATCACGAGCCCTGCAGCGCTCAAGGCGCTGCCGGCGACCCAGCTGCCCGCACTGGCTGAGGAGATCCGCACCTTCCTCGTCACCGAAGTGTCCAAGACGGGCGGCCACCTCGGGCCCAACCTCGGCGTCGTCGAGCTGACCATCGCCCTGCACCGCGTCTTCGACTCGCCGCGCGACACGATCGTCTTCGACACGGGTCACCAGTCCTACGTGCACAAGCTGCTGACCGGTAGGCACGACTTCAGCAAGCTGAAGAAGCAGGGCGGACTGTCGGGCTACCCCAGCCGCGCGGAGTCCGAGCACGACGTCGTCGAGAACTCGCACGCGTCCACGGCCCTGTCGTGGGCCGACGGCATCGCGAAGGGCCGCCGGCTGCGCGGTGAGACCGGAAGGCACACCGTCGCCGTCATCGGCGACGGTGCCCTCACCGGCGGCATGGCATGGGAGGCGATCAACAACATCGCGGTCGACAAGACGCTGCCCCTCACGATCGTCGTCAACGACAACGAGCGTTCGTACGCGCCCACCATCGGCGGTCTCGCCGACCACCTCGCCACCCTGCGCACCACCCGTGGCTACGAGCGGTTCCTCGACTGGGGCAAGCGGTCGCTCGCGAAGACCCCCGTGGTCGGTGGGGCCATGTTCGAGACGCTGCACGGCGTCAAGAAGGGCATCAAGGACATCGTCGCGCCGCAGGGCATGTTCGAGGACCTCGGCCTGAAGTACATCGGCCCGGTCGACGGGCACGACGAGCAGGCCGTCGAGCGGGCGCTGCGCAAGGCCAAGGACTTCGGCGGCCCGGTCATCGTCCACGTCATCACCCAGAAGGGGCGCGGCTACCAGCCCGCCATCGACGACGAGGCCGACCAGTTCCACGGCGTCGGCAAGTTCAACCCCGAGACGGGACTGCCCTTCGAGGTGTCGGGCCGCATCTGGACCGACGAGTTCAACGAGGAGATGGTGGCGATCGGGGCCGAGCGCCCCGACGTCGTCGCGCTCACCGCCGCGATGCTCATCCCCGTCGGACTCGACGGCTTCGCCGCCGCCTACCCCGACCGCGTCTTCGACGTCGGCATCGCCGAGCAGCACGCGGTCACCATGGCCAGCGGGCTCGCGTACTCCGGTCTGCACCCGGTCGTGGCCGTCTACGCGACGTTCCTCAACCGCGCCTTCGACCAGCTGCTCATGGACTGCGCGCTGCACAAGGCCGGCGTCACCTTCATCCTCGACCGGGCCGGCGTGACCGGGAGCGACGGAGCCTCGCACAACGGCATGTGGGACATGACCCTCACCTCGATCGTGCCGGGCCTGCGCCTCGCGGCCCCGCGCGACGGCGAGCAGGTCAAGCGCCAGCTGCGCGAGGCCCTCGACGTCTCCGACGCCCCGACCGTGATCCGCTTCCCGAAGGGTGACGTCGCCGACCCGCTCACGGCCGTGCGCACCAGTGGCGACGTCGACGTGCTCTTCGAGAACTCCGGTAAGGACGTCGACCTGCTCGTCGTCGGTGTCGGCGCCTTCGCCTCCCTCGCGATCGAGGCCGGCGAGAAGGTGGCCGCGCACGGTCGCGACGTGCGCGTCGTCGACCCGCGCTGGGTGCTGCCCGTCAGCGACGACCTCGTCGAGCTCGCCCGCCACGCAGGCGCGGTCGCGGTCATCGAGGACAACCTCGTCAGCGGGGGCGTCGGCTCCGCCATCACCCTCGCCCTGGGCGCAGCCGGCGTCGACGCGCCGGTCCACACCTACGGCATACCGAAGCAGTTCCTCGACCACGCGTCCCGCGGCCAGATCCTCGAGGAGCTCGGCCTCACCGCCGACCAGGTCGTCGCCGACCTCGAGCCGCGGCTGCGCTGACGGGGAGCCCACTCCACCTCTGTCAACCGCCACGACGCACCGACGGCGGGTTAGGGTGCGGCATGGCAGGCGAGTCGTACACCGTCGTCCCACTCAGCCCAGAGACCTGGCCGGCGTTCGACGCGCTCGTGCAGCGGCACCACGGCATCTTCGGTGGTTGCTGGTGCATCTGGTTCCACCCCGACGGACCCGAGCGCGGACAGGGTGCGGAAGCCAACCGGGCACTCAAGAAGGCCTACGTCGAGAAGGGCGAGGCGCACGCCGCACTCGTGATGGACGGCGACGAGGCCATCGCGTGGGCCGAGTACGGCACTCCGGCGGAGCTGCCCACCCTCCACCACCTCAAGCAGTACGACGCGACGAAGACGGCAGACCCTGACTACCGGATCACCTGCGTCTTCGTCGACCGACGTCACCGGCGCCAGGGGGTGACGGAGCTGGCCATCAACGGCGCGCTCGACCTGATCGCCGAGGCCGGCGGCGGCCGGGTCGAGAGCTATCCCCACGACCTGACCGACCAGACCAAGAAGATGTCGTCGTCGTTCCTCTACAACGGCACCCGTCGGCTCTACGAGCGGCTCGGTTTCACCTACGACCGGCCCAAGGGCCTCAAGAACTGCGTCATGGTGAAGATCGTCGACCCCTCCTGAACGGGACTCGTCACGTGACGGCGTCATGCCGCACCCGAGATGTTTACGACTCGCCGCGACGGGCACGTACAAGCGTGCGACTACGCGACCACCACAAGGGGGACCTGCTCCTCACCGCCCTGACGGCGGCCGCCGGTGTGGCTGCAGCCGCGAACGAAGCAGCCCGCTGGGCAGCGCGCCGTCGTCGGTCTCGGCGTCGGGTCGCCCGTCGGGGTCGATGAGCGAAGCGGCCTCGGTGCTGGGAAGATCGGCCGGTGCTGCGACTCACCGACTTCATCATCGACTGCCCCGACACGATGACGCTGGCCGCGTTCTACGCCCAGGTGACCGGGAGACCGGTCAAGGAGGGCAGCGACGAACACTGGGCCGGCATCCAGTTCGGCGACATCGAGCTGGCCTTCACCCGGGTTGAGGACTACCGCGCCCCGCAGTGGCCCGACGGTGCGCACCCCAAGCAGTTCCATCTCGACTTCGAGGTCGACGACGTCGACGGCGAAGAGCGCCGCGTCCTCGCCTTGGGCGCGACCCGGCGGCAGGACTCCTTCGGGGCCGACGGCTACGGCTGGCGCGTCTACACCGACCCCGTCGGCCACCCGTTCTGCCTCTGCCGCAACAAGGGCGTCACCTGGACCGACCATGGCCCCGTCTGGCCCGAGCGCCGGTAGCGCGGCCCCGGCGTGCAACGGCGAGGACATCGCGGCGCGAACCGCTCCGCCGTCTTCGGGAACCTGGGCCGGCCTGCGGCGGTAGGCGCCGGCCCGCGTCGCGAGTCCTGTTCGCCGCCCGATCCGTCGCGCCCGCCGCACCGTGGCTCCGATCAGGTGGGGGGGGTCTGTCAGACGAACGGTGT
>JYOE01000025.1:1124-1567 GCA_000955875.1 Terrabacter sp. 28 | reverse complement strand
GCGTTGGTGTGGGACGGGGAAGGCGCGGTCGGGCGGTGGCGGGCCCGGCAGCCGGAGCTGACCGGGGCCTGTCAGGCCTTCCGCGGGGTGCTCGGCGCGAAGGTCGTGATCTGTAAGCCGGCCGACCCGGAGGCCAAGGGCATGGTCGAGCGGTTCCACGACCACCTCGAGCGTTCGTTCCTGCCCGGGCGCACGTTCGCTTCCCCGGCCGACTTCAACACCCAGCTGAGCGCGTGGGTGGCACGCACGAACAGCCGGCACATGCGGGTGCTGGGGTGCCGGCCTGCGGACCGGGTCGAGCCCGACAAGGCGGCGATGATGCCGCTGCCGCCGGTGGCTCCAGTGACCGGCTGGCACGCCAGCACCCGGCTGCCGCGGGACCACTACGTCCGCCTGGACAGCAACGACTACTCGGTCCACCCGGGCGCGGTCGGGCGCCGCGT
>JYOE01000025.1:0-1077 GCA_000955875.1 Terrabacter sp. 28 | reverse complement strand
CACGCGACCGCGGCCGCCGCGATGCGACGCGCGCACATCGCCGCGGCCCGGCCACCCCAGCACGCCGAGGTGCAGGTCCGGGACCTGGCCAGCTACGACACCGCCCTCGGCACCGACGGCACCGACGGCACCGGGCTGGACGCTGCCGGAAGCGGGGTGGCGTGATGACCAGCCGTCCGGTCAGGACCTCGGGCACGACCACGGCGGGCACGACCGAGCCGGCCGCTGGTCCGGGACGGCCCGGGCGTGACGTGAGCAGCGAGCTGGCGTTCCTGACCCGGGCGCTGAAGGCACCGACCCTGCGCGAGGCCGTCCCGCGGCTGGTCGAACGGGCCCGCGCCGAGTCCTGGACTCATGAGGAGTTCCTCGCCGCGTGCCTTCAACGCGAGGTGTCGGCCCGCGAGTCCCACGGCGGCGAGGGACGGATCCGCGCCGCCCGGTTCCCCGCCCGAAAATCACTGGAGGAGTTCGACTTCGACCACGCCCGCGGCCTGCGACGCGACCTGATCGCGCACCTGGGCACCCTCGACTTCGTCACCGCCAGAGAGAACATCGTCTTCCTAGGGCCGCCCGGCACCGGCAAGACCCACCTCGCCACCGGCATCGCGATCCGCGCCTGCCAAGCCGGGCACAGGGTCCTGTTCGCGACCGCGTCCGAATGGGTCGACCGGCTCGCGGGCGCCCACCACGACGGCCGCCTGCAGGATGAGCTCCGACGACTGGGCCGGTACCCGCTGCTGGTCATCGACGAGGTCGGCTACATCCCGTTCGAACCCGAAGCCGCCAACCTGTTCTTCCAGCTCGTGTCCTCCCGCTACGAACGCGCCTCCCTGATCGTCACCTCCAACAAGCCCTTCGGCCGGTGGGGTGAGGTCTTCGGCGACGACGTCGTGGCCGCCGCAATGATCGACCGGCTCGTCCACCACGCCGAGGTCATCGCCCTCAAAGGCGACTCGTACCGGCTCAAGGACCGCGACCTCGGCCGCGTCCCCGCAGCCACCAACCAGGAAGAGAACTGATATGCGGGGGTCAGTTTTCACCTGCCGTCAGGGGGTCAGTTTTCGAGTGCCGTTGACA
>JYOE01000024.1:263556-263982 GCA_000955875.1 Terrabacter sp. 28 | reverse complement strand
CTTCCCCGTCCCACACCAACGCCCGCGGGACCGCGCCGAGGACGTTCAGGAGCTGCCACCACCCGGCGTACAGGTCCTGCTCGCCGCGGGTCGGGACCAGGACCGCGCCGCGCCAGCGGGAGTACCCCGACACCATCGTCAGCACCGGCAGGCCAGTCGCGGTGCGGTGCTGCCCGGCCCCGACCGGGAGCCGGATGTCGGGGAACCAGAAGTCGAACTGGGCGAGCTCACCCGGCTCCTAGCTGGTGCGGGAGGCGGGGTCCGGCGGCAGGTGCGCCGGCCGCAGCTCGGTGACCCGGTCGCGCAGCACTCGGATCGAGTGCTCCCAGCCGATCCGTTCGGCGATCACCGTCGCAGGCATGCTCGGCCAGCCCTGCAGGTACTCGCGGATCAACGGCTCCACCGCGTCGACCACCGACCCGGACG
>JYOE01000024.1:567-263464 GCA_000955875.1 Terrabacter sp. 28 | reverse complement strand
CAGTTTTCAGGTGCCGTCGACAGCGGTCGCTCCCCGGACAGGTGCCACCAGTTCCACCCCGGCTCAGCGGTGGCAGGAGCGAACCCTGTCGAGGGACTGCCCAAAGCATCGTGCGAAGGTCAAACCTCACGGAACATCAGTGAAGCGAGTTTTGAAGGAGATAGGACTCGAGCCCGTCGCAAGTCGGCGATTGAATCCAGGTGACCTCCCGCCGCCCCGCGACAGGGCTGGAAGCGCCCGTCGATACCTTCGCACACTCCGGTGCT
Organism: Terrabacter sp. 28; assembly: GCA_000955875.1. Taxonomy (GTDB): domain Bacteria; phylum Actinomycetota; class Actinomycetes; order Actinomycetales; family Dermatophilaceae; genus Terrabacter. Next base: position 263,198 of record JYOE01000024.1, on the reverse strand, counting down.
CCACCCCGCACATGAGCCTCGCCCGGACCGCGCTTCCCTGTCAGTGACAACACATAGCCTCCTCCCTGAGTGGGTGCCACAAGGGAAGGAGACCGATGAAGAGGCGTAGCCCCGGCCGAAGTGGCGACGGAGAGCGCTACATCGCCATGCCGCCGCCACCAGGGATCCTCCGAGTCGATGGGCGCGATGGCACCGCGAGTTACGCGGCCGACCCCAGTGTCCCGTTCGAGATGCGGCGCAAGGCGGCATTGGAGATGGTCCGCTGGGCGGAGAGGGCAGCCGCGGGTATGCGAGCCGAACTGAGTGACCGCCTCAGCAGCACCAACGCCGTCGCGGTGTACTGCTCCATCGTTGTTATGGAGCGCGAGTCGCGTCATCTACCCGTCGGCGACGTGTACGGGTACGACGCAATGGTTGACTATCTCGGTGGTGTAGTAACTACACTTCCCGCGCGCGTTGTCGAGCATGGGTTGAAAAAGGCACCCACCGTGCAGGACGTCCTTGATATCGATCAGCTCCTGCGAGAACTGGCTGTTGCCGAGGCCCAGGCCAGCATGGCTGGCCTGTTCGAGGATGACGACCGACGGCATGCGGATGAGCGGTTCCTACTCGTCCAAGAACAGCAGTTCGACCGGATGTCGGGCTACAACCAACACATCCGGAGGATCGCGCACCACATTTTCGAACCGCTGACTCGCGAGTCAGCGCAAAGGTTAGGAACATCCCCGCTCGCCGTCTTAGGCATTGCAGAGGCACACTCCCGCCGCCAAGAGCGGCTCGTAGGCGAGCGTCTTGGCGCAGTCGCGCGAGACGCTGCAAAAAGTGGCTACATGTCGGGGGTCCGTAACAGTTCAACTGGTGAGGAGCGATCCGCTGTTGACGGTGCCGCACTCCTCGCCATGGGCGACGCCATCCAATGTGACCCACGGTCCACCATAGAAGGCGAGCTCGGTCTCTCATCCTCTGAAGCGGGCACCATTCTGGAGCTCCTGAGCACCCCACTCGAATCGCAAAACGTCGTGACACTTAGGTCGCGAAACCGCCTTCGACGCTTCCCGGTGATTCCGTTGCCCAGTGGGGCGTACGTCTGGGCTCGCCCATACGAGTTCTTACACGAGGCCATTGACTGGTTTGACCAGGTTTTGCTGGAACGTAAGGACGAGAGACTGAGGCAGCGGCTGTCCGCCGAGCGAGTGCGCACCGTAGAAACCCTCACGACCCAAGCGTTCGCGGGCGTGTTTGGACAAGAACGGGTCCATCCTTCAATCGAGTACCAACTCTCGTCGACCGATTGGGCAGAGGCAGACACGATCATCGATCTCGCCAACTCTCAGATTGTCGTCGAGGCCAAGGGCTACCGCCTCACGGACCAGGGGAGGTCAGCGGACCAAGCGCGAGTGCGCACTAAGTTCAAGGAACTGGTTGCCGAACCTCTGGACCAGAGTGACCGGGCGCGCACCGCGCTCCTGAGCGGCGCAGCACGAAGAGACAAGCGCACGCAGCGGACTATGCCCTATCGCACGCCTGCATCAGTCGCGCGATGCGTCGTCATGCTTGATCGTGTCGACCCATTCATCACCGGTCCCCTGGGAGCGCACGCAGGCAGCAGCGCAGACGTCCGTGATCAAAGAGACGCGTGGATGGTTTGTCTCGCCGACCTGTTGATGGTCACCACCATTCTGCGCACACCAGCGGAAGTGTTCGCGTACCTGACCACGAGGGCCGCCCAAACGGCTGCTGGTTCCCCACGCATTTTCATGGAGAGCGACGCGCTGGGCGCATGGCTCAAAACCCGCGAAGGCGTATGGCCAGCTCACGAAGGAGCAGTGTCTACGCTCGCGTATTCCTCGGATGCTATCAATGACTATTTCACTCGAGACGAGCTGCACGCCCGCTACCCCGAGCAGATCGAGCAGCCGCCCCTACCTCTAAGTGGAGTGCCCGACCAAATTCTCGACGCGCTGACGCGCCTGTTGGCTTGCGACACTGAGCTCTGGGAGCCCTTAGCAGCCGCTGCTGGCCAAGTCGAGCCCAGGAAGTGGCGACCGCTTGTTCGCGACCTGCAACGGGCCCACACCCCTCCCCGCACTCGGCATCAGCGAAAGACGCAAACGGTCGCGAAGCGCGGTCGCCGAATTTCGGAAACCCTTACGGTTGCCCTAGGGCAAGAGGACGCGATCGAGCAGCGTTCAGATGGGCTATTGCTAACAGTGGACCTGAGCCAAGTCACTGTGAAGCCAAAATGAGCGCGGAATGTCCGCCTCAGCCGCACCCGTAATGGCGGGCGCGTGTCCTCCAGCCAACTCGCGGGATCCACATCGGAGAGCAAGTAGCCCGCCTCGCCAGGGGGCCGCAAGTGCCCGGCACCTCAACCCTGCCATCGACTTGCGCATCCGGCGTGGCCCTTTCCGCCGCTTCTGCCGGTTGAGGGTTGGCACAACGTTCGACGGGTCCGAGTGCCTGATCGCGTTGGCGACGGGGATCGGGCTCTTGTGCCGGCGCCACACGAGGTGAAGTCATATAGAGGCAACCGTTCTCTTGCGCTCTCAGTCGCCCAGCGCCTCAATGAACGGGGGCCGCGGCGCGCAGTCCCGGTGTCCTCGTTCAAGGCAGGGCGAACTGCTGACCGCAGGCCGAGTCGAGGTCCTTTCACCGACAGGTATCTGGCGTCCAGGGGTGGCTGGGTCCGCATCGGGCCGGCAATCAGAACCCGTTCGAAACTTGGAGCGGGTCGTCGTCGAAGGCCAGCCTTGGCCGTGTGGGCGACCGCATTTCTAACTCTCGCCGAAACGCTCCCGCTGCATGGCCTCGAGCTCGATGCCGGCCTCGAGAGCCATGTCGACGAGGGGAACGAACCGTCGTCGGGGCGCCGGCACCTTAGGGATGACGAATTCAGGACGTCGGATGCCGCGGCAGAACCAGTTGTGGTATCCAGCCAGCCACCGGTACTTGCTCCGCACATCCCGCTTTAGCCTCTCGTTCGTCAGCGAAGCGCGCACATAGTCCCGATGGAGGGTGAGGAACATGTCCACTTCCTCGTCGGTGTCCGCCTCCCAGGCGAACGCGAGGTAGTGTACGAAAAACAAATCGTCCTTGGCGTCATACAGGACGATGTCATTCTGCAGAGAACCTTTCATGTCGGTGTCCTCCAACGCTCCGCGTATGAACAGCGCGGCCGCGGGCGCGTCCAGAACGACGCGAGGCTCGATGGCAACTTCCGTCTCTAGCTCGTACGCCGCCACCAAGCCCGGGCCCAGAACGGTGGAGTCATCTGCATACACCTTTCCGATGGTGATGCCTCCGCGGGCGAAGTACCCGTTCAGGGCGAGGTTGCGCTGGAACTGACCCGCGGCGATGACCTGCCATCCGACGCCGCCGTCGATCTGACTGGAATCAAGCGGAAGGCATGCAGCGATGTTGTCGCTGAACGTGACCACCCGTGCTGGGCCCTCGTAGGCATCGAAACCGTCGAACGTGTCCACGCCTTCTCGGAGAGCAGCAAGAAGCCGTCGAAGCTCCTTATCGGTGAGCCTCCTGAGGAGCGCAGAGGCCCCGAGAAGGTCAATGAACGCAACGCATGACTCCAACTGGGCCGGTATGCCGTCGGGCGCATATGACGCCCGAGCCGCCGCCTGAAGTTCCTGCTTGGCCTGGTTGAGGCCACCGCTGGTCGTTGAAGGGGTCACAACTACGAACCCTATGGGAGCTGTTAAGCCTACGTCTGCACGACCGCGGCCCCTTGATCTCGGCGAAAGAGGGCTGCGTCACCTGCTTGAAGCAACCCATCGGCCGGCCTTGTGATACGGACACGCGACTTTCAACAGACGTGCGCTCATTGACAGATCCGTATAGAACGACCCTCGGCCGATTCGCCATTCTCTGGTCCTGCAGCAGCGTCACGCCGCCGCGTGTCGACGGTGAGGCGGGAACCGTATCGCTTTCGAGGTTGACTTCGCGGTGAGCGGTTGCCTACTAGGCCGTACCGCCCGTCCCGGCCCCTGAACGGCGCCTCTGGGTGGGCGCGAGAACCCCAAGCGCGTCGTTGGGGTTTCATTGCTGCCCCAGAGCCCAACGACTCTGAGGGTCTTGGTTGCAGGGCCGTTCAGGAAGGCACGGGAGTCCCACCGCCACGTTTGAGGGAGATCTTGGACGATCCAGCCAGGTCGCTGTTCGCCGCGCAGAACGCGGCAGCCATCTTCGCTGGGTCGGGCTAGGCCGACTACCTTGTCGTCGTGAACGCCGTCATTGCCTGGGTCCAGTTGGCTGCAACGTTAGGTCTTCTCTTCGTGACGTATTGGTACGCCAAGACCACCAAGGAGATGGCGGATAGTTCGAAGCAGTCGGCCATCGAGAGCGCGCGAGCTACAGGAGCGGCAGAGCGCTCCGCCGAGGCCGCGAGAGACGCAGCCACGGTCGCGCAGTCGCAGATCAAGCCCGAGTTCACCGGTCGCCAGATCAGCTTGGCGCTCCACGACGAGAATGATGAACACGTTGCTTGCCTGCGTATCGACTCGACGGGCGATGCCGTGGTAATTCAGGAGGTCCGCATCCGGCGGGCCTTCCGAAGGTCCTACGACGAGGGCACGCGTGAGGTAGCAGTGAAGGACGCGGTGATGACCGGTGCAGGACTCGACTCAACCCTCCCGAAGAGGTTGCACCACGGCGAGCACCTGCTCCTCACGCACCCGAGCATGCAGAACGCTCGCGACGACCCTTTTACGCGCTTCATCATCGACGTCAGGTACACCTTCAGCGAGGCCGGCGGAGCGGGCGCAACCAGGGAACTGATCATCGACTAAGAGTGACGCCGGCCCCAGGCGCTTCAAGGGCGGAAGAGGCGAGTCATTCCGCCGCCTGGTGGCCTTACTCGACTGGGCGCGAAGGCGATGACACAGGTCCGGCACAGGACGAGACCCACGACGTACACGGGCAGTTATGGTTCGCCCATGATCGACTTCCAGAACGCCAGCTACATCAAACTCAGCCAAGTGGACTACACCCAGGTGTCCAACCAGATCGACCCGTTGCTGATCGAGGGAGAGCAAGCGTTCGCGGTCTACAAGGGGATGCGCGACTACGTCGTCTTCACGAGCAAGCGCATCATCGCGGTGAACGTCCAGGGCATCACCGGCAAGAAGAAGGATTTCACCTCCCTCCCGCTTACCAAGATCCAGGCATTTTCGATCGAGACCGCCGGCACGTTCGACCTCGACGCGGAGCTCGAGCTCTGGTTCTCGGGACTTGGCAAGGTCAGGTTCGAGTTCAGCGGCCGGACCGACGTGGCCTACTTGAACAAGCTCGTGGCTCATCACGTCTTGTGACACCGGGACGCCGGGAACATGTAGGTCCCGGCGGCGTGACCGCGGCAGGTCGACGAGCGGCTGACGCGTGCGTCCATCCGCCGCCAGACGGGCGCACCCCTAGCCGAGGCGGCAGTGGCGGATCCGTCAGGAATCGAGAAGCATCGCTCACGGACCCCCTAATAGCGTTTGCCTCGGCCACAGCAGTTGTCTAAGCCGCGCCCCCAACCGATGAGGAAAGACCGATGAGTCCCGCGATGCTTGGTCTGGTGATCCCGGTGTCCGATCATCACGGCGTCAAGGCGATGTACGCGGCGCCGCGGGGCGCACGTCATACCGACGAGTCGTCCTACGTCGGGAACGACATTGACGGCTGCGAGGTCGCTCTCCACCGGGCCGATCATGGAGGGGGCCGGTGACATTCGCCGATGTCGAGGCTCCTAACGCGATCCACGACACCTCGCGTGCGGCGGGCACAACCGAGCGTGACGCGCGCGTCAGGTCGCACCAGAGGCGCGGGACTGTGTGCTCGCCGGCGGGGACGGCACACCCATCGATGTGCGTGAAGGCGGATCACCGGTGACCCTGGGGCACCGTCGGCTCGCGCCCACCTCATCCCGCCCCGCTTCGGTGGCGATCCCAAGGGGCCACACCGAGACACCCGATCGCGCTTGGCAAAGGACCGCGTTCAATGTCGAGTAGTCACCGAGAACCGTCTGGCGCCTCGTCCAGCGACCGTCCGGCAGCGGCGGACTGGCTGGGCCAGCTGCAGGACGCGTCCTTCCACCAGGCCGGACCGGCAGTGCGCAAGGCCTACCCGCCGCAGCGGCGGATGACCGGCGATCAGCTTGCCTCATACCTGCAGCGCCGGACCTACGCGCTGGCGTCCTCAACTCGGCCCGACGGCCGGGCCCACGCAGCCCCGACACTGTTCTCCTCCTACGCGGAGGCGTTCTGGCTCCCCACGGTCAAAAACGCCGCGCGGATCGCGAACGTCCGCGCCCACCCCTGGCTGGCGCTGTCCATCCTCGAGGGTGAACACGACACGCACGCCGCTGTGCTCATCGAAGGCCCGGCCGAAGTGCTGACAACCGTGCCAGAGGACCTCCGGCACCTCACCGAGCTACGCAACCGCGGCGGCACCATCGGCTGGGCGGCCTACTGGCTGCGGATCACCCCGCAGCGGCTGTTCAGCTTCGCCGAACACGCGTGGCAGAACGAGGGGTTTCGCTCGTGAGCGGCTCCCGCGCGACGCATAGAGCGGGCCGTCGTCTCGAAGCGGCGAACGGTCGCGCGTCCTGGCTCGCGACGAGCGGGTTCATCGTCAGTGAGCAGTCGCTTGGCTCGGAGCGGGCGCCTGGTCAGCGCGCGAGGATGGTCTCGCGGATGGTCCGCGCCACGAACTTCTCGTAGCGCGCCGGTGGTATGCCGTCGTGATCGACGAACCGCACGTAGGTCTCCAGGGACGTGATGATGCAGAACGCCTCGACGAGATCGTCCAAGGGCACGTCGCGCCGGAGCCAGCCGCGGGACTCGATGTGGCGCAGGACGTGCTCGACCTGAGCGCGGATCAGCGACAGCATGCGCGCGTGGTAGCGACTGAGCTCGTGGTCGGCATGCGCCGCGCTCACGAACGTGGTCCAGAGGCCCGCGGAGGGAGCGTTGATCGCGAGCATCGCTCTGCCGATCATGTTCGCGAGTTCCTCCGCGCTCTCGACCTGCAGCATCGCCCGACCGAGATCAGTGGCGAAGAAGTCGCTCTCCCCCTCGACCCCGAAGGAGGCCAGCTCGACCGCGGCTTGCAGCAGAGCGGACTTGGGTCCGTGCTCCTGCACGGTCTTCACCGACACGCCCGCCTCGGCCGCCAGCTGCGCGAACGTCGTGGCTCGGTAACCCTGTCTCTCGAAGAGGGTCAGACTCGCCTGGACCACCCGGAGCCGCGTGTCGGCCGCTTGGCGCCGGCGCAGGTCGGACTTGTACGGGCGGGCAGCCTTGTCATGCTTTGGCATATTGACCACTATCTCATGGCGGTGAACACTATGAGATGGCGCTGAATCGTGGCGTCGCCGAATCGGCGAGGTGAGTCATGGCATCCATCATCATCGCGACCGTCCCGGTCCACGGGCACGTCACTCCCCTGCTGGGCGTCGCTCGCCGGCTCCGAGAGCGAGGCGACCGGGTCCGATTCCTGACCGGCACGCGCTTCGTGGAGCCGGTGAGCGACACCGGCGCCGAGCACGTGCCCCTGCCGGACGGGGCAGACTTCGACGATCGGCAGGACCTGGCACAGACCTTCCCCGAGCGCGTCGCCCTCAAGGGGGCCAAGGCCCTCGCCTTCGACATCGAACACGTCTTCGTGCGACCCGCCAGAGCGCAGCACGAGGCGGTCATGGCCCTGCACGCGAGGGAGCGCGCCGACGTCCTGCTGGCCGACCCCGCTTTCGCCGGTGCCGCGTTCGTCGGTGGCCACGCGCTCGCAGACCGGCCCCCGGTCCTCGTCTGCGGCGTCGTGCCGTTGACGATCGCGAGCCGCGACACGGCTCCCTACGGGATGGGGCTGACCCCTCTCCGCGGTCCGGTCGGCCGACTGCGCAACGCGCTGCTGGCCCAGCTCGCTGCCCGTACCGTCTTCGCGCCGGCGCAGCGCGCAGCCGACGAGATCCACCGCGCGCTGTTCGGGCGGCCCCTGCCCTTTCCGGTACTCGACTGGCCCAGGCACGCCGAGGCGATCGCCCAGTTCACCGTCCCCGACTTCGAGTACCCGAGGTCGGACGCTCCCTCGACCCTGCACTTCGTCGGCCCGATCTCCGCCAGCGGATCGCAGGCACCGCTTCCGCCGTGGTGGGACCAGCTCGACGGAACCCGGCCGGTGGTCCACGTCACCCAGGGCACCATCGCGAACCGCGACTACCGCCAGATCATCGCCCCCACCCTCGAGGCGCTCGCCGACGACGATGTGCTCGTCGTCGTGTCCACCGGCGGACGCCCCCTCGACACGCTGCCGGCCCTGCCCGAGAACGCCCGAGCCGCGCCCTACATGCCGTACGACTCACTGCTGCCCAAGACCGACGTCTTCGTCACGAACGGCGGCTACGGCGGCGTTCAGTACGCCCTTCGCCACGGGGTCCCGATCGTCACCAGCGGTGGCAAGGAGGACAAGCCGGAAGTAGCCGCTCGGGTCGCGTGGTCTGGCGCCGGACGCCGGCTCAACACCGAGACCCCAACGCCCGCCGCGGTCCGGGACGCCGTGCGCTCCGTGCTCGACCAACCGGTCTACCGGGGGAGGGCACGGGCCATCGCCACGAGCATGGAACGGGCCGGTGGCCTCGCACGCCTCGTCGAGATCGTCGACGAGATCCGCCAGCGGGCACCACGGACCTCTGAGCCCGCATCGTAGGCCGGGACCAGCAGCGTATGCCGTCGGTCAGCGGTTCACGTGATCGCGACGGCGGTGCCGGTCACCTGGATCTCGGGTCGGTCGGCGCGGATGTCGACGAGGAGGCGTCCGGGTCGCCCGAGATCCTCGCCCTGGTGGATGCTGACCGTGGCGGGCAAGGGCACGAGGCGCAGGTCGCGTAGATAGGACCCGAGCGCGGCTGCGGCGGCGCCGGTCGCGGGATCCTCGACGACACCGCCCGGCGGGAAGGGGTTGCGCGAGTGGAAGATCGTCTCGGCCTCGCGCCAGATGAGCTGGATCGTCGTCCACTCGCGCTCGGCCATGAGGGTCGCCAGCCGGTCGAAGTCGTAGTCGAGCGCGGACAAGCGCTGGCGCGTGGCGGCGGCGATCACGGGATGCCAGGCCCCGGCATACCCGACTCGCGGCGGCAGCGCCGGGTCGAGGTCGGTCGCGCTCCAGCCAAGTGACGCGAGCAGCTCCCGCAGATCCGTCGGTGCGATGTTGGAGATGCGCGCGGGCACACTGGTGAGCGTGGCAAGGATGCGGCCGTCGCGATCGCGCCGGGTCGTGACCGGCACCGGGCCGTTCACGGTCGTGAGGACGACGTCGCCCGGGCCGTCGCGCTCCGCCAGGGCCACGGCCGTTGCGATGGTGGCGTGCCCGCAGAACGGGACCTCGGCCAGCGGTGAGAAGTAGCGGATCCTGGTGCCGAAAAGGAAGGCAGTCTCGCTGTAGCCCAGCTCGGCAGCGATCGCGAGCATCCGGTCGTCACTCAGCCCGTCTGCTTCGAGCACGACACCTGCGGGGTTGCCGCCCTCGGGATCGTCCGAGAACGCCACGTACCGCTGCACGGCCTCGCTCATGTCGGCATCATCGCAGCCTCGACGCGCGACCTCCTGTCGGCACGCGCTGGCAGACTCCGGGGCATGCCCAGGCCGCCTCGCATCGAGCCCTCCGGCGACGTCGTCGCGCGGATCGCTGCCACGGCGCTGGCACTGCCCGACGCGTACGAGGAGGACGCCTGGACCGGCGTACGGTGGCGCATCCGAAACAAGACCTTCGCCCACGTGCTGGTCGCCCAGGAGGGCTACGCCTCGGCCTACCGTGACCTGACCGGGGTGACCGAACCGACCACGGTGCTGACCTTCCGGTCATCCGGCGACGAGCTCTTTGCGCTGGGCAACGCCGGGCCGCCCTTCTTCAAGCCACCCTGGTCGCCCACCGTCATCGGCATGGTGCTCGACGACGACACAGTGTGGGACGAGGTCGCCGAGCTGGTGACCGAGAGCTACCGGTTCTGCGCACCCCAGAAGCTCAGGCACCGCCTCGGTCAATGACCGTGAAGTCGCCGCGGTGCCGCTACCGGCCGTGCCCTGGAAGCCGCGGCCGAGCCGCGCTGCCGGTCGCGCCGTCAAGGGCACAGGGCGTCGTCGGCGATGTTGTCGGCGAATGAGTGAGCCTGGCCGTCGTCGACGAGGACGACTGCGCGCCGGTCGCTGCCCTTGAGGGTCCAGACCTTGGTGGTGTAGCCCGTGAGAGCGCCGCTGTGGCCCAGGCCCTCGCCGCACGACAAGGACCAGATCCACAGCCCGAGCCCGTACTCGCCCTGACCGAAGGGCACGGTCCCGGTCGGACTCCCCATGGTGGCCACGAGGCTCGACGGCAGGAACCCGCCGGAGAAGAGGCGCTCGTAGAAGCGGTCCACGTCGCCCGCTGTCGACACGACGCCGCCGGCCGCCATCCCGACGCCGTCCAGACCCTCGTCCTGGATGAACACCCCTCCCGAGCGCGGAACCACCGTGGGAGCGCCACCGAGCGTGGTGGACCGCATCCCGGCGGGGTCGAACACGGCGCGGCGCAGCGCCGCCTGCAACGGCTGGCCGGACAGCTTCTCGACCAGGAGGCCCAGGACGACGTATCCCGTGTTGGAGTAGGCGCCGTCGCTGCCCGGGGCGAAGTCCAGGGGGTGCTTGACCGTTGCGGCGATCAGGTCGCGGTCCGAGCGGATCTTGGCGGACGCGTACTCCTGCTCGGTCAGCTCGTGCAGACCCGATCGGTGGCTGAGCAGGTGCCGGATGGTGATCTGGCGGTTCGGGAGCAGCCCCGGCATCCACCTGACGACGGGGTCGTCGAGCCGGAGCCGACCGGACGCGGCGTACTGCAGCACGGCTGTGGCGACCATCGACTTGGTGATGCTCGCGATGCGGAAACGGTCCTGCGCGGTGACGGGGTCCCGCTTGGCGGCGTCAGCGAAGCCAGCGGTGACGACGCGCGTCTGCGCGCCGTCCCGGATCAGGGTGACCATGGCCGCGTCGCCTCGTCCCGCGTAGCTGGCCACTCCGGTGCGTACGCTGGCCTCCGCCCGATCGAGGAAGGCTGCCGACGGGGTGGAGGACGCGGACACCTCGGCTGTGCCGGAAGAGGCGGTCGACGCCGCACGTTGTTCCGGGGCGGTCGTGCACGCGCCGGCGCACACCGCCAGGACGGACACCGCACACCACGCCAGCCCGCTCGGGGAACGCCGCGCCATCCTTCATGGTCCCGCCGCCCGAATCGGCGGTCAATCGACGGCCTTGGGGGCGACTTCCGGCGGGTGACCCGAGAGTGTGAATGGGACAAAAGCGATATTTCGGGCACCGATGGGGGTATGGGAGCGCCGACGGCGTCGCCTCCTAGTCCCAACCCCAATCCCGGGGAAACCGAGGAGGTGACGCCGCCCTTGTATCCGGTGCCACCAGAACCGAGTGGCATCCGCTCGTGATCGCCGTCAGCCCATCTGCATCGTCTGGCCGGAGGGGATCGTCAGGCCCGGCAGCGCGTGAGGCGCCACAGCCAGGATGAGACCCACGGCCAGCAGGACGGCCGCGGTCGCGTACGTGAGGCCACGACGCCAGGGAAGCGTCTTGTCCACGGCGATGAGTGCGGCGACGAACGCCATCCAGGTCACGCTCATCACCCCGAGCGCGAACAGCGAGGCCATGAGGGCCCAGCAGCAGCCAACGCACCACGCCCCGTTCCGCATCCCCATCCGCAGAGCACCGCTGCGCCCTCCGCGCCACGAACCGAGGAGAGTCCCGAGCGGGCTCCGGCACTTGGACAGGCACACGCTCTTGAGCGGAGTGAGCTCGTAGACGGCAGCGACCATGAGCGTCGCCGCGGCAACAGGGCGACCCGCGCGATCCCAGCCGAGCGCGTCACCGAACAGGGCGCCGGCGAGGGCGCCGACGGCATACGCGACCAGCCCGGCCCCGGCCCACGTGAGCAGGTAGCCGCCGGTGAACAGCCACGGTGACATCGGCGACTGCTCGCGGGTGACCTTGCTGTACAAGGCGATTGTCGGCGCCACGGAGGGCAGCATCATGGCGGCCATCATCACGACCCAGACGGTCAGGAACCATCCGAGCGTCCCCAGGCTCGTCCAGGGCCCGCCATCCATCCCGCGCATCTGGCGCGCGGTCCACACCCACCCGAGCGACGCCACCACCAGGAGGACGGCAACCAGACCGAGACGGGCCCGCGCGGCGGCATACGCAGGCGCGATCTCCGAACCCTGCACGGGCGCGGCCGTCGACCGCATCGGGATCAGGCTGCCCAGGAGAACTCGGATGTCGACAGCCCGGTCCTGCCCTCGTAGGAGATGCCGAAGGCATCGATGCGCGTGCACTTCGCCTCCGCCATCGTCAGGTCCGAGCCGACCGGGTGGAACATGCCGTTGAAGCGCACCGGCTCGCCGGTCTCCACCCCGAACGGGACGACGTCCTCGATCTCGAAGTCGATCGTGTCCCCCACCCGGACGCTGTGGACCAGCCCGTCGTCCCTCACCTCGATCGCCGCACGCTCCGCGCCCACGACCTCACCGACGAGCGGCGCGAGCGCCCCCATCGGGCCACCGAGCTGGCCTCCGAACACCTTGACGAGCTGGTCGAACTGCTCGTCGCTCGCCTCGTCGTCGACGTAGACGCCCAGGCGCCAGTTGCCCTCGGTCATCACCTTCGGGGTGTCGGCGATCAGCACGACCCTTCTTCCCGCGATGTCGGTCCCCTCGACCTGCCCCTCGCGGATGTTGAAGACGAGGGTGACCCTGCAGTAGTCGTACGTGGCCCCGTGGTCCAGGGAGAGGTTGCACGGGCACATCAGTTCGCACGAGCAGGTCTCGACGTAGCTGCCGGTCAGATTCCACGCCATCGCGGGGCTCCTTCCCAGACTTTCAGTCTCGCCATGTCCACGAGGGCCGTCAATGCCCGACGAGTCCCTGCGTATGCCGTGCAGCGGCCGTATCGTGGCGGGCGAGAGGAGGCGAGGCGACGATGTCCGATCCGGTGCGCGACATCATCGGGGACTATGCCGGGTTTGCCGCGCAACAGGCAGAACGCCTCCTGGCCCGAGGCATCGACATCAGCCCGTACGACATGAGCCACGTCGCATTCCGCGTGCCGGAGTGGGACGAGTACGTCCACGTCCGGAACCTGCTCGAGCGGCACGCGGTCGCCAACCGGGAGAACCTCTGGAACGGCCGGCCGATCTCGTTGATCGTGCCTGCCCAGCCGCTGGAAGTGCTTGGCGGCAAAGGCGTTCCGCTGATCGAGCTCATCCCACCGGTGCACCAGCGCGTCTACAAGATGGGGCTCGAGCATCTCGGCGTCGTCGTCGGCGACACGTTCGACGCCTTCGTCGACGCCCACAAGCCCGTCCTGACCGGACAACAGTTCCAAGGGCCGCACAGCACGCCGGACCCGGTCTACATCCTGTTCGAGGACTTCACCCACGTGAAGTTCTACCGGCTCTCACTCAGGGAGTCCGTCGAGCTCTACAGCGGCCCGTTCGAGGACGGGTTCCGGCACGTCGACGACTGGGTCCCCCAACGTCTCGTGACCGCGACCGGGCCGAATCCCCTGCCGAGGTGAGCCGGTGACCGATGGGAACCTGTGCGGCATTGCGGACCGGCGCCCGTCGAGGCGGAAGCCGTCTACACGACGTGCGCGACCACCGCGTACCGACAGATGAGCCGTCGCCTCTCAGAGACCTTCGAACACGTCGGTCAGCGCCTGCTCTTTCCACGTCGTCGGCGGCCAGACCACCGTGGCCCACTCCAAACTCACGATCCGCGCGAGGCGGTGCTCGTCGACCGGCTGGTCTGCCATGACGTGCAGCTGGCTCCGGTGCTCGAGGATCCCCGCGACGATCTGACGTGCGACCGACCTGCAGTCGACGACGAGATGGATCTCCTCGTCGGGCACGCCGCGACCGTGGAAGACCCGGGTCGGGTCGAAGACCGGCAGGTCGAGCTCTCGCCGCTGCTGTTGCCAGCGGTCGAAGACGGACTGGGGCAGCACGTGGTGCAGCAACCGCCTGAAGCCGGGGCCGCCGGAGCGCACCAGGCCCGCGAAGGCGGCGTCGGTGCAGGCGCCCACGGCGACGTGGTCCGGATGCCCGGTGATCCCATCCGGCCCGAAGCCGGCGAGCACGTCCGGCCTTTCCTCGGCGAGGATCTCGCCGACCCGCTCGGTCAGTTCCGCGGCGGGGACGTCGGGGAGGCCGCCGTCAGGAAAACCGAGCCACTCGTGCCGGTCGGGAGCGCGTCCCACCGCGCGCCAGGCCGCCTCGCTCTCCGCCTGTCGGATGCTGCCCAAGGTGTCTGGGGTGGCGTCGAACCCGGGCCGGATGTCCCCAGCCTCGCCTCGGGTGGCGTGGATGAGGACGAACCTGAAGTCGGGGTCGTCCGCGTGCAGCGCGACGGTCCCCGCCCAGCTGAAGGCTTCGTCATCCGGGTGGGCGACGACGACAGCGAACACGCGTCTCATGCAGGCTCCCCGTGGGTGTGATCGGAAGACGTTTGACGCGATGGTGCCCGCACCCCGCGGCGCCCGGACGATGAGCGGCTAACCCCGCCCCCGCGGCGGTCTCACGCGTCTCGAAGCACGTCAGGCGTTTGCGGCCAGGAGCTGCATCACGACAAGCGCCGGCTTGGCATCGAACCGCCGGAAGAGCGCGGGAGCCGCGGGCTCGCTGGACGTCCTCATCGCATCCAGCGCCGCACGGTCTCGCCACAGGGAGTGGATCGCCCAGTGGCCTCGCCCGTCTCCGAGCAGCCGGGTCTCGAGCAGTCCCTCGGGAAGCCCTGCGCCCAGCAACCTCTCGAAGGCCTGCACCAGATCGCCGGCTCGACCTTCGGCCACGTCGGCGGACACGATCGTCAGAATGTTCATGAGCCCAAGGTCCTGCCTCCGACGCGGCCTGCCTAGACCCCTGAGTCGAGGAGACGCCTGGTACGACGTGTCACTCGGCCCTCTACGAGCCAGGCACCGCCCGTGCACCGCCTCAGGCGAGCGGCACCTCGACCCTCGTGCCCCCGCCCAGCAGGTACGCCGACTCGGGCCGAGCGATGTAGAGCCGCGGCAGTGCTGGCGCCTCCACCTGGGCGCGCGTCCAGGCACCACCCCCTGCTGCGAGCGATGCCTCCGAGAACGCCTCGACCGCGTCGTCGAGCAGGGCTGGCGGGACCGGTTCGGCGCGGGCAGCGAACTGGAGCCCGTCACCGGTGCCGGCGGGTTGGGCGCTGTCGAAGATGCTGATGCCCACCTCCGGTCGCTGCAGGAGGTTCCGCGAGTGCTGCGCCTCGGGGCGCGACAGCCAGATGAAGTCCACCGAGAGGCGTTCGTCCGACCGGGACGGCCGCCACGCGGCGTACCAGACCGTCGACGACCACGGCCGTCCGCTCTGGTCGGCGGTCGCGAGCGTGAGGTACTGGTTCTCGTGGAGCAGCCGTAGCGCCCGTGCGGCGTTGTCGGTCACCTGAGCATCGTCACACGGGACTACCGGCCACGGGTGCGGCGAGCACCGCGGCCGTGAGCTCGTCGGGGTGGCTCA
Source organism: Terrabacter sp. 28 (assembly GCA_000955875.1). Lineage (GTDB taxonomy): Bacteria > Actinomycetota > Actinomycetes > Actinomycetales > Dermatophilaceae > Terrabacter. Next base: position 247,634 of record JYOE01000024.1, on the reverse strand, counting down.
ACGCCACCAGGTGGCCGCCGGGAACGACCACTGGCTCGACCCCCAGCCGCTGCCGGGCGAGTTGCTGCTGGAACTCGAGTGGGAAGAAGCGGTCATCCCGCGCAGACACCACCGTGACGTGGGCCGGCAGGGAGGAGAACGTGCACGGGTCGCGGAACGGCCGCTGCGACTGCTCCCCCTTCGGGCTGGCGGTCGCGAGCACCTGTGGTGGCACGTCGTGGAACAGGTAGGTGCGAGGGTCGAGCTCGAGGGGGTGTCCCAGCCGGGACGCGCGCTGCTCGCGCGCCTCGACGGCGCCGGTGTTGCCCCACCAATCACCCGGTGTCTCCCCCGGCAGCGGGATCATGGGGTTGACCAGCACGAGCGCGCTCGCCTCGAGCCGACCTGCGACCAAGGGCGCGGTGAAGGCCCCGAGTGAGGCCGCCACGACGACGACGCCACGCGCCGTGCCCGCCGCATCGAGAACGGAATCCGCGTAGTCCGACAGGCCTTTGGTGTCGTCGTCGGCGGGCAGCTCGACGGCGATCGCTCGATGTCCGGCCGCGGTCAGACGCTCGGCGACGAGGTGCCAGTACCACGCGCGGCCGCCGGCGCCCGGGATCAGGACGTGGTCCATGTCGGCTCGACGGCCCTCCCGCGGACGAGCACCTCGACAGGTCGGCTCAGCGCCGTCACGTCCTCGTACAGGTCACCGTCGACGACGAGCACGTCGGCGGCGTGGCCCGGGGCGAGACGGCCGGTGCGACCGCCCAGCCCACAGGCTTCGGCGGTGAGAGACGTCCCGGCGGCGAGGGCCTCGGCCGGGGAGTACCCGGCCTCGGCCATCTCGCCGACGACGCGCCACACGTTGCCGTGCTGCTTGGCGGGCGCCATCCCGGAGTCGACTCCCGTGACCACGCGTATGCCGTGTGCCCTCAGCCGGCTCAGGGTGCCGATCCGCGAGGCGTAGAACTCGTCGAAGTCCTTGACGCCGAACCGTTTCATGAGCTCGGCCAGCGGTGGCGGCGGTGCGGGCATCAGCGCGTGGAAGCTGCGGTCGTTGCCCATCGTCAGGTCCACGTAGATGCCCAGCCGCGCCACCTCGTCGAGGAAGTCGTCACCGATGTGCGACCCGGACGTCACGGACAGCCCGCTGAAGTGCTCGATCCCGTCCACCCCGGCCGCTGCCGCGCTCTCCATCGCCTCGAGCGAGTGGGCGTGCGCCAGGAGCGAGAGGCCGTTGCGGTGCGCTTCGTCGACGAGCACCGCGAGCTGGGCCGCGGTGAACTGCGCGCCGAGCTGGTCGGTGCCGGGTGTCGCGAAGCCGCCCGACGCCATGACCTTGACGACGTCGACTCCGCGGCCGACGCGCTCGGCGACGGCGCCGCGGAGGTCCTCTTGGGACGTGCCCCGGACCGCGCCACCCAGGAAGTGGCAGTGACCGCCGGCCGTCGTGATCGGCGGCCCGGACGCGACGACGCGCGGCATACCGGGCACGTCGCGGAACAGCAACGTGCGGTACGCCACGTCACCCAGGTCACGAACGGTCGTCACGCCGTGGGCGGCGTGGGAACGCAGCGAGGAGAGGATGACCTCGTCCAGCGCGTCGTCGCTCATCGAACCTGCCCTTTCCAGCCCTCCGATCGTCGCGTCAGCGACGAGGTGGGTATGGGCGTCGACGAGGCCGGGCAGGACGGTGCCCGAATACTCGGTGACCTCCACCTCGGCGGGCAGTTCCGCCGCGTACGCCTCGACCCCCACGATCTGGTCGCCGTCGACGACCACCGTGGCGCCCGGCAGGAACTGCTCACCGTCGAAGGCGCTCACCGCGCGGATCGCACGCATGCAGTCATGATCCCTGCCGCACGAGGGGCAGCTCAACCCTTGGCGACATCCAGCCCGAATGCCGCGGCCATCGAGGGTGCGGCAGCTGCCTCACCGAGCGGCTGGGCACCAAGCACCTCGCTGTAGAGACGTGCGAGCGAGTAGTGCGTCAGCGGCGTCGTGACGACGGCAGCACGCAGGGACGGGTGCGCGACAGCGGTCAGGACGAGGTTGTCCTGACTGCGGTCGTCCTCGTCGGCGGTCACCACGAGCGCGAGATGCCCTGCGCGCCAGTCCGGCCCGGACATCACTGCCTCGATCTCGGTCCGGAGCCACTCGTCCGCCACCGACAGGTCGCAGTCGTGGGCGTCGTTGCAGAGGTCGGGGACGACCATGCCGGCGTTGGGCAGCTCGCCGGCGGCGGCGTCCTTGCCCAGCGCGCCGGCCGGCACGTCGTAGCGGGCGCAGGCCGACCGCTCGCTGAGGTAGTAGGCCCACGGGTTGTGCTTGACGGCATACCTCCCCGAGTTGTCCGTGGCGCAGGTGCCGGGCACCCCCTCGGCGTACAGCCTGGCCGTCTTGCCCAGCGCCAGCGCCTGGCCGAACACCGACGGCTGGTCGGTCGAGTGGCGCGAGGGCGGACCGTCGTCGGTGACGCCGAACGTGCTGCCGCCCGTCATCGCCAGGTAGTTGGGCAGCGAGGGGTGCGTCACCGCGCGGTAGCTCGTCGCGACGGCGAACTGCTTCCCCAGCTCCGTCGTGAAGGGCATCGCCGCGCGCATCTGGTCCAGCGAGTGGTTCTCGACGACGAACACCAGCAGCTTCGTCACCGTCGCCGGCTGCGCCGTCGGGAAGGTGACGGGCGCGGACGGCTCCCCCGCCGTGCAGGCGCTCAGCACCGTCATCGCGGTGACTACCAGCAGCCCGAGCACCTTGTTCGACACGCGTCCCTCCACGGTCCGAATCGGCTTGCCGGGCAGCGTACCTCCGGGAGGTCGCGACCAGCTTCGAGGCTGACGAACCTGCCCGCGTCGATTGCGCGTCGTGCCGGCGGCGGAGTTCGATGGTCGGTATGCGCGTTCGGCTCGTCCGCGACCCTTGGTGGGCAGCTGCTGCGGCGTGCTTCGTGGCCTTCGCCGTCGGCAGTGCCGCGGGATGCGAGGCCGGACGCGCGGCGAGCGACCCGGCCGCGGTGAGCGCGCCCGCGAGCGCCCGGGCCGACGGCACGGTGCGCGTGCTCCAGATGAACCTCTGCAACAGCGGGCGCGCCGACTGCTACTCCGGCGGACGCGCCATCAGCCGGGCCGCGGCGCTGATCCACGAGCACCGGCCGGACCTGGTCAGCCTCAACGAGATCTGCCACGACGACCTCGCCGTCCTCGAGAAGGCGATGTCGACCACCCTTGCAACGGGATCGGTCGCGTCGGCGTTCGGGCGCGTGAACGACCGCGACACCGGGGCGCCGGTTCGTTGCCGCAACGGTGAGGACTTCGGCGACGGAGTCCTCGTCGTCGTTCCCCCGACAGTCGTCTCCCGGACGTTCAGCGGAGCCAACCCGGTGCAGAACCCTCGCGACCCCGAGCAGCGCGTCTGGGTGTGCGTCGACGTGCCCACGCGCTTCGCCGGGTGCACGACGCACTCCACGAGCCGCGACACGACGACCGCGTTGGAGCAGTGCCGCCAGCTGCTGGGCACGGTGATCCCGGGGCTCGGTCGCCCTGACGGCCTCGGACCGCTCATCCTCGGCGCAGACCTCAACCTGCCGGCCCGCGGCCCGAACGGGCCGGACGCGTGCCTGCCCGGCGGCTACCACCGCGCCGACGACGGGGGCCTCCAGGACGTCGTGGTCGGTCCGGGCCTCGGCCTGCGATCTCGCTCGGTCATCGACATGCAGGGCACCACCGACCACCCGGGCCTGCTGGTCGACGTCGCGCTCCCGCGCGGCTGAGCACCCGCCGACTCAGCAGACTGTGTAACGGAGTGCACCCAACCGCCAGCCGCCACAATGGCTCCATGGGGCACTCCGGGTATCACGTGACCGCTCGGCCCGTGTGGTCGGTCACGGCTGCGGCGGCCGCCGCGGCGCTCGCGCTGGCAGCATGCGGCACGCCCCCCGCCGCCACCCCTTCAGCAGGCGGGACGGCCCCTTCCACGGGCGACTCGTACGGCTGGTTCGCGTATGCCGGCACGCGCACGGGCGACACGGTCGGCGTCGCCGGGGAGCACGGGATCCCGGGGCCGGTCGACGCGCTCGAGCGAGCAGACCTGCGTCTGCCCGACCACGCCGACGTTCGGCAGGTCGCGACGCAGACGTTCACCGGCTCCGCCGAGAGCTACCTCTTCGTCTTCCGGGTTTCGGCTGCTGACGCGGTCGACTTCTGCGGTCAGGGCGGTCTCGGTGGCGCTGGTCCTGTGCCGGCCATCCCGCAGGCGGTCGCCGAGGCACTGGATCATCCAGCCGTGACCGCCGGCTCACGCTGGTGCGCCGGGCCCGCCCCGACCGACCCACGCTGGTCCCGGTATGCCGTCATCGTCCCGGGCGCGCAGGACGGCCCCACGACCGTGCACCTTCTGCTGCAGCGGGCTCCCTGAGCTCTGGTGGGCCCGCCGCGGCGGGGCGCGCCTCCACCTGCCAGGCCGCAGCCATGCGGTCAGCGAGCAGGAGCGCCACCCGCAGCTGCTCCGCCGTCGGGCGCACGACGTGCGTGGACGACACGACCCGGAAGTGGCCCACCAGCCTTCCGTGGGCGCTCACCGGCAGCGCGGTGAACGCGTCGGTGGGCAGCGAGGTGCTCCCGGCCGGCAGCATCCGCCCGCCGAGCCGGATCCGCCCGTCGAGGGTGACGACCGCGTCGTTCCACGCCGGGTGGCCCGCGACCCATTCGGCGCGGTCGGCTCCGAGGGCCTGCGTGATGGCCGCCCCGATGGTTCGCGCCGTCTGGTCGGCGGTCGACGAATCAGGCAGGTCGAGAAGCGCGGCCAACCCCCGGAGGTACCCCTCGCGTACCTGCGCAGTGGCCTTCTGCCGCCGCCCCCACGACGCGATCTCGGTCACGGCCACCCCGACCGTCAGGAGTGCGAGCGCGAGCTCGACGTCGTCGCTGCTGCTGATCGACAGCGAGTGGTAGGGCTCGACGAGGAAGAAGTCGAAGCCCAGTGCTGCGGACGCGGCCGAGACGATGCCGGCCAGCCGGTCTCCGAAGGCGGAGGCCGCCACGACGACCACGACGAGCACCAACGCGGCAGTGCTGCCCCGGACGGCGTCGCGCACGGTCGAGAGCAGCGCCGCGACCCCGAAGGGCAGCAGCAGCGCCCCCCATCTGACCAGGGCTCCCCGCGGGGCGATGACCTTGCTGTTCATGCTCCTAGCGCACACCCGGACCGCCGCGTCGCGGCACCCGACGTCGCCATCCTGACGCGATCTTGACGGCATCCTGACGGCTCGCCCCGGACGGCTCCCGGCACGGCGGATCTTGACGCGATCTTGACGCCTGACCTCACCTCTCGAGCCGGTCCCAACCGGCAACCGCTGGGAGGATGTCGGTTCGTGGCACACGAATCGGACCGCTCACGCAACGGCGTCGTCGGGCTCGCGCTCGGGGCTCTGGGCGTCGTCTTCGGCGACATCGGCACCTCACCGCTCTACGCCCTGCAGACCGTCTTCTCCATTGACCACAACACCGTCGCCGCCACCCCCGGCGACGTCTACGGCGTGATCTCGCTCGTGTTCTGGTCGATCACCGTGGTCGTCTCGGTCAAGTACGTCGCCTTCATCCTCCGTGCGGACAACGACGGCGAGGGCGGCGTCATGGCGCTCGCCGCGCTCGCACGAACCGCAGTGCGCCCCGGCGGCAAGCGCTTCGGACTGGTGATGCTGCTCGGTGTGCTGGGCGCATCTCTCTTCTACGGGGACAGCGTCATCACGCCGGCCATCTCCGTCATGTCCGCGATCGAGGGGCTGTCGGTCTCAACGCCCTCGCTCGCCCACCTCGTCGTCCCGATCGGCGCGGTCATCATCACCGCCCTCTTCGCGGGACAGCGTCTCGGCACCCAGCTCGTCGGCCGGTTCTTCGGCCCCGTCATGGCCCTCTGGTTCCTCGTGCTGGCGGTCCTGGGCCTCGGCCAGGTCGTCCGCGACCCCGCGATCATCACCGGGCTCTCGCCGCACTACGGGCTGCTCTTCGTCGTCGACCGCCCGGTCATCGCCTTCGTCGCCATGGGTGCGGTCGTGCTGTCCATCACCGGGGCCGAGGCGCTCTACGCCGACATGGGCCACTTCGGCCGCCAGCCGATCCGCCGCGCGTGGTTCGTCGTCGTCTTCCCCGCCCTGACGCTGAACTACCTCGGGCAGGGCGCCCTCATCCTGCGGGACCCGGCCGCCGCCGCCAACCCCTTCTTCCGCCTCGCGCCCGACGCCCTCAGGCTCCCGCTCGTCGTGCTCGCGACCCTCGCCACCGTCATCGCGTCGCAGGCCGTCATCTCCGGCGCCTACTCGGTGTCACGCCAGGCCGAGCGGCTCGGCTACCTCCCGCGCCTCACCGTGCGCCACACCTCCAGCCACGAGCGCGGGCAGATCTACGTGCCCGCCATCAACTGGACCCTCTTCGTCGGCGTCATCCTGCTGCTCGTCACGTTCCAGTCCTCGGAGCGGCTCGCGACGGCATACGGCCTCGCGGTGACGGGGACGTTCCTCATCACGACGACGCTCTTCCTCATGTACGCCGAAGCCCACTGGCGCTGGAACCGCTGGCAGCTGCTCCTGCTGGGCATCCCCCTCGTGGGGCTCGAGCTGACCTACTTCGGCGCCAACGTCACCAAGCTCTTCCACGGCGGCTGGCTGCCCGTCCTCATCGCGACGATCGTCGCCACCGTCATGCTCACGTGGCAGCGCGGACGGACCCTCGTCACCGAGCGCCGCACCTCGATGGAAGGCCCCCTCGAGCCGTTCATCGACTGGCTCCACCACGACCCGGTGGCGAAGGTCCCGGGCACCGCCGTCTTCCTCCACCCCGGCAAGGACTCGACCCCGCTCGCGCTGCGCGAGAACGCGACGTTCAACCACGTCATCCACGAGAACGTCCTCATCGTCAGCACCGCCTCCCTCAACGTCCCCTTCGTCGACGACGAGGACCGGGTCGTCCTCGACCACCTCGGCGACCCCTACGACGCCATCACCCACCTGACGCTGAACTTCGGCTTCCAGGAGGACCAGGACGTGCCACGCGCCCTCGCCCTCGCTCGCGACCTCGAGATCATCGACGTCGACCCCGACAGCGCCTACTACTTCCTGTCCCGCATCACCGTGCAGCGCGGACCCGGCGAGGAGATGGGAACGTGGCGCAAGCGGCTCTTCGTCGGCCTCGCGCACAACGCCGCCTCCCCCACCGAGTACTTCCGGCTCCCCGAGGACCGCACCGTCGCCATGGGCGCCGCCGTCGTCCTGTAGCCGGCGTCCGACACCGGAGGTCAGCGCCTGGTCGCGTACCTCGTGAGGAGCACGCCGTCGGGGAACGACCGGGTCTCGACGAGGTCGAGGTTCACCCAGCTGTCCAGAGTCGTGAAGAACGGTGTGCCGCCGCCGACCAGCACGGGGTGGGTGACGAGCACGTACTCGTCGACCAGCCCGGCCCTGATGGCGGCTGCGGCGAGGGTGGCGCCGGTCACGTCCATGCGGCCGCCGTCCTCGCCCTTCAGCCGGGCGATCTCGGTGACGGCGTCACCGGTGACGATGCGCGCGTTCCAGGCGACAGCCGGGTTGCCCGAGGAGAAGACGACCTTCGGCATGTCACGCCAGCGACGCGCGTACTCGACGTGCGCCGGCGGGGCGCCGGGCTGCTCGCCCGCCATCGGCCAGTGCGCGCTCATCGTCTCCCACAGCCTGCGCCCGTAGAGCGCGAGTCCGGTGGAGCCCACCCGGTCCGACCACCACTGGAACAGCTCGTCGCTCGGCACGCTCCAGCCGAGGTCGTCGCCCGGGGCGGCGACGTAGCCGTCCAGGCTCACGTTCATGGCGAAGGCCAGCTTTCGCATGCTGTCAGCCACCCGCCGGAGAGGGCTCGTCGCTGCCCGCGGGGCGCCACGGCTCGTGCTCGTGCGAGAGCCAGACCTCGTCTGGTGCGAGGGCGCGGACGAGTCGCTGTCCCTCGGTGCGGGGGTTGTCGAGCTCGTCGTGGAAGACGGCGGTGTCGCCCGCGATGACGACCGTGCGCGCGCCGGTCTCGACGACGACCACCTGCGAGCCCCGCGTGTGGCCGGGCGTGGGCACGAGCCTGACGCCCGGCATCAGCTCGTGCGTGCCGTCGACGGGCACGTAGTCGACGCCGGGCGCCTCGACCCACTCGCGGATCGTGTAGTCGTCGAGCGTTCGGGCGTCGTCCAGCTCGGCCCGTTGGACGTAGACGGGCTTGCCTGCGAACAGGTGGTTGCCGCCGCAGTGGTCGAAGTGCAGGTGGGTGTTGACGACGACGTCGACCTCGTCCGGGTCGAGGCCGTCCTGCTCGCTCCGGGGGATCAGGCGGGGGTCCATGTCGTCCACCGCGGGATGCAGCTGCGTCATGCCGGTGTCGACGAGCACGCGCCCGTCGGGATGGTCGACGACGTGCACGTAGACCGGCATGCGTTCGCCGTCAGCGAGCAGCTCCGCGACGAGCACGGGGGTCACCGTCGCCGACGGGCGCCCGCCTCGGGGCGCGTCGTCCTTCTCGATCCGTGGTTCGGCCATGTGGAGAGTCTGGGCCAGCCGGCGCGCCGGCGGCGGCTTTGGGCGTGAAGTCGCTCGATCGTCGGGCGACAGGGGAACACTCAGGTGGAGGACTGCCAGGTGGGCGCGACGTCGCGGTGGTACGACCTGCCGGCCAGCCTGCTGAGCAGGAAGGTCACCGGGACCGGGATGGTCGACCGGAGGTAGGTGCGCTCTCGCTCACCCATGCCGTCCTGGACCCAGGCCATGAACCGCCCCGACTCCGTGATCGACGTCGGGCGGAGCTTCTTCTCCACGACCTTCCACTCGGGAGTCTCCATGTGCGGCAGCATGAGCGGCTCGAGCTCGTCCTCCTCGTGGTGCAGGTGCCGCTCCACGACGTCGTGTGCCGCGACGATGGCGTCCTTGGCCGCGTGGGCGTCACCGCTCGTCGCGGTCGCGGCATACGTGTCGATCGCGGTGCGGGCTCCGGCCAGCGCGTCGGCCATCGCGTGGTGCTCGGCCTCCATCACCTCCACCAGCTCCGTGGCGCCCTCCACCTTGGCGAGGAACGGGAAGACGTGCGTGTCCTCCCCCTCGTGGTGGTGCTTGAGCTCGTCGTGGAGGTTGGCGTATGCCGCCCGCAGCTGCCGGGCCCGCGCCCGGTCGCCGTCGCGCACGGAGGCGAGAGCGGACGCGAGACGGTCGAGGTCGCGCCGGACGGCGGCGTGGATGACACGGTTCATCGTCATGGGGCCTGTCATGGCCGAGACGATAGCCACGCGCACGCGCGGCGCGGGCCGGAATCGGCGTACTCCCCAACGCCTTGCGCGCGGCCCTGCGCGCGGGACCCCCGAGGCCGACCCGTGAGGGCCGCCTCCGTCAGCGGATCGGATCGGGGTCGGGCACCGGTGTGTCGGTCGGCAGGAGTGAGGTGGCCGCGACCGCCTCGTCGGGTTCGGGCGCCGAGGCCCTCGCCTCGTCGAGCACGTCCGCCGGCACGTGGCGCTCGAGGAAGCGCTTGGCCAGCCGTGTCGACGGGTGGATGCCGATGGTGGCGACCACGATGATGCCGGCGATGAGGAGCCAGCCGCCGGCGCCCCAGTTCATCGCGAGGAACGTGTAGAGCGCCGGAGCCCAGACCCGGCCCAGCGTGCCGCTCAGCTCGGCGGCGCCTTGGTACGCACCCCGCTGGCGGGGGTCCATGAGCTCGGCCTCGAACGACCAGCTCGCTGCCGACAGGTACAGCTCGGCCCCGGTGACCGTCACGTGTCCGAGCCACACCAGGGCGATGGTCACCCAGCCGACGGTGTCGTGCGTGGCCAGCGTGATGATGCACGACACGACGAAGAACACGGAGGACAGCCGGACCGCCCTGAGCGCCGTCGGCACGTCCTTGACGCCGCGCGAGGTGACCATCGGCAGGAAGATGCACATGACGGTGTTCGTGCCGAAGAGGAACGCCAGCAGCACCCGCGGCGCGTCGGTCTTCTCGACGAGCCACAGCGGGATGACGACGTTGAGCAGCACCTGGTTGGTCCAGAACACGCCGCCGAAGAAGGTCGTGAGCAGCCAGCCCGGGTTGCGCAGCGGGCCGGGCCCCGGGATCTTCGTCCTCCGGTCCTCGGGAGTGCGCTCGTCGTGAGCGGCCTTGGGCAGGCGGGTGATCGCGGCGGCGTTGACGAGGAACGCGATCGAGGTGAACCACGGGAGCGCGTGCAGCACGTCGTTCGAGTGGAACGCGAGGGCGATGCCGCCGAGCATCGAGCCGAGGGTGAAGCCGACGTTGAGCGCGGAGTACATGTACGCGCGTGACTTGACGCGCTCGTCCGCCGGCAGCACGTCGATCGTGTACGCGCCGTATGCCGCCCCGCCGAGAGCGCCGATGACCTCCATCCCGACGGCCATCGCCACGTAGCCCTGGAAGCCCTCGATGAGCGGCCACAGCGCGAACATCGCCGCCTGGCCGGCCGCGCTGACGGCCCACATCCGCTTCGGGCCGAAGCGGTCGACGAGCTTGCCCATCGGCAGTGCCGCGAGGAACGCGGCGATCCCCGCGAACGTGAGACCGAGGCCGACCTGGGCCGCGGACAGCCCGACGATCTGGGTGAAGAAGACGGCGGAGCCCGTCATGAAGGTGCCCTCACCGAGGGCGAAGAGCAGCGACTGCACCGACAGGCGCCCGGCGAGGGGCGACGGGGGGCGCGCGTGGCGGAGGACGGCGTCGAGAATCACCCGGAGATTCTCCACATCCTGACCGCCCTTGTCATGACAATTTCCCGTTTTGTCCCGGGGTCATGCGTGGTCGCTCCGGCCCGGCTAGGACCGTGTCCACGTGTAGAGGGCGTCCGCCAGCCGGTGCGCCAGGTCGGCAGTGACGATGAGCGCGGCAGTGATCAGAGCCAGCGCGATGATGAGAGGCACGTAGTAGGCGAACCGCCTCGACCGGTGACGGGCCACAACCCATTGAACCTCCCGTGGCCCGGACCTGTCCCGCTTCTGTGCGGGGACGTGCGACTCGCCTAGAGTTGCCGGGTCGGTTCCGTCGAGAGGATCAGGCCATGGACCCCGACAGCCCGCTGAGCGAGTCCACCCGAGCGGCGTTGCTCCACAGCCAGATCATCGACCTGACGACCACGGGTCGGCGCACCGGCCGGAAGCGTCGCATCGAGATCTTCCTGCACCACGACGACGGCCAGCTGTTCATCACCGGTATGCCGCGTGCCGACCGCACGCGGGACTGGATCCACAACATCGCGGCCGACCCGCACGTCGTGATCCACCTCAAGCAGACCGTTGCCGCCGACGTGCCCGCGGTCGCGCGGGTGCTCACCGACCCCGAGGAGCGACGCCCGTTCATCGAGGCGGCCGCCCGGCGCTGGCGTCGCACCGACGTGCCGGAGATGCTCCAGCACAGCCCGCTCATCGTCCTCACCGTCGACAGCGCCTCCGACGGCGACACCCTCGGCTGAGCGGTCGCCGCCAGGGAGGACGACGCCGACCCTTCAGGAGCCCGGCTCGTCGAGCACCCGGCCCGTGTCGGGGTCGTAGCCGGCCGAGATGTCGGAGAGCACCTGCTGGAAGGCCATCTCGGTCGCCGCTCGCACCCGGTCAAGCCGATGCGCGACCAGTACCCGACGGTGGGGAGCCGTGTCACCGAGGGACACGATGCGTACGTTGGGGTGCTTGTTCACCACCGCGGTGCGCGGTGCGAGCGCCACCCCCAGCCCCACGCTCACCATGGCCTGGGCCTCCTGGTAGTCGTTGGCCTGGAAGGCGATCTGCGGCTCGAACCCGGCGGCCAGGGCGCTGCGACCGAGCACCTCGACGACGGGGTGGTCGTTCGACCGGATGATCCAGGGCTCGTCGGCGAGCGCCTCCATCGACACCTGGCGCCGCCGGGCGAGCGGGTGGTCCGCGGCCACCACGAGCACCGTGGGGTCGGTGAAGAGCGTCGTGAGCGAGAGCTGGTCGGACTGGATGCGCCCCCACTCGTAGTCCCACAGCATCGAGAGACCGACGCTCCCCTCCTCGAGCATCTCGATGAGCTCGGCCTCGCGAGCGCTGCGGATGTGGAGCTGGATCGACGGGTAGAGCTGACGGAAGCGCTTGACGGCCAGCGGCAGGAAGCTGCTGCCCACGGTGGGGAAGGTGCCGAGCTCGAGGCTGCCGCGGCGGAGCCCGGCGATGTCACGCAGGTCACTCTCCGCCGCGGCCATCTGCCGGAAGACCTTGCGCGCGTGCACGGCGAGCACGTGGCCCGCCTCGGTGGGCACCATCCCGCGGGCGTGGCGTTGGAGCAGCGGCATGCCGACCTCGAGCTCGAGCCGGCGCAGCTGCTGCGACACGGCGGAGGGGGTGTACGTCATGGCCTCCGCCGCAGCGGTGACGGACCCTTGCTCCACGACCTTGAGCAGCACCTCGAGCCGTCGGATGTCCAGCACGACGATCATCTCCTTCAAGAGCTGCTACACGAGCCTTAAGTATGTCGAACACGCCCTACACATGCCTACCGTCATTGGGCCGCACCGTCATCGGCGCAACGCGACGACGAGCAGCCAGCAGACCAACCGGTTTTGGCGGACCATTCTGCCAGATGGGTTAACCCCTGCTACATCCCCTTTCAGAAATACGTGCTGGTGCTACATCTCCGACGTCTCCACTCTGGGAACGGTCAGACACCGACCTCACCTGGAGAGTGACCATGAGCGCCGTACCGGCCACCTGGATGCGCGGGGGCACCAGCAAGTGCTGGGTCTTCCGGCGCGCCGACCTCGACGTTCCCGGCCGCACCCTCGACGCCACGCTCCTCGGCCTCTTCGGCAGCCCGGACCCCCGACAGCTCGACGGCGTGGGTGGTGCGACGTCGACCACGAGCAAGGCCGTCATCCTCAGCCCGTCGCACCGTCCCGGCATCGACGTGGAGTACACCTTCGCCCAGGTCGGCATCGACGAGGCGAAGGTCGACTGGGGCAGCAACTGCGGCAACTGCTCGGCCGTCGTCGCTCCCTTCGCGCTGCGGCAGGGCTGGGTCACCCCGACCGGCACGACCACCCGCGTCAGGGTGCTGAACACGAACACCGGCCAGGTGATGGTGCAGGACGTCCCCACCCGTGACGGCGTGCTCGACGAGACACCGACCACGACGATCCCCGGTGTCGCCGGACCCGGCCCGCGGGTCGACCTCGGGTTCGTCTCCCCGGCCGGCCGCAGCACCGGCGCGCTCTTCCCGACGGGGTCCCCCGCCGACACGCTCGTGGCCGCTGACGTAAGCGTCACGGCCAGCCTCGTCGACGCCGGCGCGCCCGTCGTCGTCGTCCGAGCGACGGACCTCGGGATCACCGCCCGCGAGACACCGGCCCAGCTCGATGCCCGCCCCGACCTGCTCGCCACGCTGGACGCAATCCGTCGAGCAGGCGCGGTCGCCATGGGACTCGCCGAGTCTCCCGCAGCGGCCGAACGTGCCGTCCCGAAGCTGGCCCTCGTGGCGGCTCCGGATGCCGGCGAGCTGGCGGCCGGCGCCGACCTCGTGGTCCGGATGCTGTCGATGGGGCGGGTCCACCCCGCCCTCCCGATCACCGGCAGCGTCGCCCTGACGCTCGCTGCCCGCGAGACCGGGACCGTGGTGTCCGGGCTGCTGCCCGACGCATCCGACCCGGTCGACGGCTTGTCGATGCTGACGCCGGCCGGACTCGTCACCACCACGTACTCGCACGAGCAGGGCGAGCCGGTCGTCTCCGCCGTCCGCACCTACCGACGCCTCGTCGAGGGGTCCATCGAGCTGCCCGCGGTGGCCTCGGCCACGCCCGAGCGACCGCGCGCCATCGCCTGACGAGAAGCCCGCGCGAGCGCAGTCAGCACACCGACAGAAACGCACCGACGGCCCGAAAGCAGGCCGCAGACCATTCCGGCACAGCGCCGTCCGAGAGAAGGTCGTAGCAATGAACCGTTCCACCCGCGCCAGACTCCCCTGGCTCGACAGGGCAGCCACGAGTGCCCCGCCACCCTCGTCGCCCCCAGCGCCCGACGAGGAGTCCCTGCCGTCCCCGAGCGACGAGGCCGCCGACGACGAGGCCGCCGACGACCAGTCCGGAGACGACGAGTCCGGAGACGACCTCCCCCTGCCGAGCCGCAGGACGGCCCTCGGCGTCATGGGAGGGTTCGCCCTCCTCGCCGCTGCCGGCACACTACTCGGCAGCGACCTCCTCCACCCGCCGGCCTCCACCGCCGACGGCGACTACGCCGGCGAGACCGTCGAGCTGCTCATCCCGCTCGCCGAGGGCGGCGGCACCGACACGTGGGCCCGGTTCATCGGCACCCAGCTCACCCACGCCATCCCCGGCTCCCCCGGGTTCGCCCCGACGAACGAGGCCGGCGGCGAGGGCATCACCGGCACCAACCACTTCGTCAGCTCGGCCCGCGCCGACGGCACCGAGCTGCTCGTCAGCACGGCCACCACGGTGGTCCCGTGGCTGCTCAGGAAGCAGGCCGTCCGTTACGACTTCACCGAGCTCGTGCCCGTGCTGGCCAACGGCACCGGTGCCGTCGTCTACGCCCGCACCGCCGCCGGCGTGACGGGCCTGAAGGACGTCGTGGACCGCCAGGCTCCACTGAAGTTCGGGGGCATCGCCGCGACCGGTCTCGACCTCACGACCCTGCTCGCCTTCGACCTGCTCGAGATGGACGTCAGCGCCGTCTTCGGCTTCGAGGGCCGCGGCCCGGTCAACCTCGCCCTGCAGCGCGGCGAGATCGACATCGACTACCAGACGACCTCCGCCTACCCGTCCGCCGTGAAGACGCTGCTCGAGGAGAAGAGCGCCGTCGCCCTCTTCTCGCTCGGCCAGCTCGACGAGAACCGCAACGTCGTGCGCGACGCGAACTTCAAGGACCTGCCGACGGTCGTCGAGGCCTACGAGACCCTCCACGGCACGAAGCCGACGGGTCCCAAGCTCGAGGCGTACAAGACCGTCCTCGGCGTCACCTACACGTACCAGAAGGGGCTCTGGGTCCAGCCCGAGACGCCGCCCGAAGCCGTCGAGCTCCTCCGCACGTCGGCGGAGAAGCTCGGCGCCTCGCCCGCCTTCCAGAAGGCCGCGAAGAAGGTCCTCGGCGGCTACCCCCTCGACGCGGGAGCCGACCTGCGACAGCGCATCGAGGCGGCATACACCGTCAGCCCCGAGGTCCGCGAGCACGTCGTGCAGCTGCTGACCTCCACCTACAACGTCACGATCGATTGAGGCTGCCATGTTCGACTCAGCGCTGAGTGCTCTCGCGTCCCTCGCACAACCCTCCCTGCTCGTCATGCTCCTCGTCGGCGTCGCAGCCGGGCTCGTCATGGGCCTCATCCCCGGCCTCGGCGGCACGGGCGCGGTCGCCATCCTGCTCCCGGTCACCTTCGGCATGGAGCCCGCCCAGGCGTTCGCCCTGCTCATCGGCGCGCTGGCCGTCGTCCACACGTCCGACACGGTGTCCGCCGTCCTGCTCGGCGCACCGGGGTCGGCCTCCGCCAGCGTCACGATGCTCGACGGCTACGCCATGGCCAGGAGGGGGCAGGCCAAACGCGCCCTCTCCCTGGCCTTCCTCTCCTCGATGGCCGGCGGCATCATCGGCGCCCTCGGTCTCACCCTCGCCATCCCGCTCGCCCGGCCGCTCGTGCTCTCCTTCGCCAGCCCCGAGCTGTTCATGCTCACGGTCCTCGGCGTCTCACTGGCCGCCGTCCTCTCCCGCGGCAACGTCGTCAAGGGTGTGCTGTGCGGCCTGCTCGGCCTCCTGCTCGGCATGGTCGGCACCTCCCCCACGACCGCCGAGGAGCGCTTCACCGGCGGCAGCCTCTTCCTCGGCGACGGCCTCTCCCTCGTCGCCGTGGCGCTCGGCATCTTCGGCCTCGCCGAGATCGCCACCCGGGTGGGCCAGCGCCGCACCGGCCGCAACCTCGTCACCCTCGGTGGCGGGTGGGGCGCGGGCATCCGCGAGTGGCTGACGCACTGGACCCAGGTGGTCCGCGGGTCGCTCATCGGCATCTGGGCCGGCGTGCTCCCCGGCGTCGGGGCCACCGCCGGCACGTGGCTCGCCTACGGTCAGGCCGTCGCCACGTCCAAGGACAAGCGCAAGTTCGGCAAGGGCGACCCGCGCGGCATCGTCGGACCCGAGAGCGCCAACAACTCCGTCGAGGCCGGCGACCTCATCCCGACGCTGCTCTTCGGCATCCCCGGCGGCGTCCCCTCGGCGATGCTCCTCGGGATGCTGCTGACCTACGGCATCCAGCCCGGCCCGTCCATCGTCACCGAGCACCTCGACCTGATGTACCTCATCATCTGGTGCTTCGCCATCGCCAGCGTCGTCGGCGCCTTCCTCTGCTTCCTCGGCACGCCGACGCTCGCCAGGCTGACAAAGGTGCCCTTCGCCGTGCTCGGCCCGGGCCTGCTCGTCGTCATGCTGCTCGGCGCCTTCCAGGGCGAGGCGCAGATCGGCGACCTCTGGGTCATGATCCTGCTCGGCGTCGTCGGGTGGGTCCTCAAGGCCACCGACTCGCCCCGCGCCCCGTTCCTCATCGGCTTCGTCCTCGCCATCCCGATGGAGCGCTATTACTACCTGACCGCCTCGCTCAACGACGGGTTGGGGTGGATGGCGCGACCGTGGGTCATCGTCTTCCTCGCGGTGCTCGTCGGGCCCGCCCTGTGGGCGCTCGTCAAGCTGGTGCGGCGCCGGCGCGACCTGGCGTCCGACGACGGACACGCAGCGGCGGCACAGCTCATGCACTCCGACGACGAGGCCGAGACCGACGGGCTGCTGAAGAACTCGCCCTGGTCGCTGTCGGTGGCCGTCGTAGCCCTCCTCGTCTTCGCCGGCGCGCTCTGGGCGAGCAGCGGCTTCTCCCCCGAGGCCGCACTGCTTCCCCGCCTGGTGTCCGTCGCCGGGCTCCTCGTCGGGCTGGTGCTGCTCGTGCAGGAGCTGCGTCACCGCAAGCGGTGGATGCGGTCCGGGCTGCAGGAGTCGCGCACCGTCGCCACGGCGCTGCGCACCTTCGCGATCATGATCGCCTTCCTGTCGCTCGTCATGGTGGTCGGCTACCTCGCGGCCGTGCTCGTGTTCGTCCCCGCGTACCTGCTCTTCATCGCCCGGGCGCGCACCCGGACGACGATCGTCTACACACTCGTCCTGGGGCTCGCGCTGATCACCCTGCCCTCGCTGATCCCGGTCGACCTGCCGACGGGGCTGCTCGGATGAGCCGTCCCCGACGGCTGGTGCCCGTTCCCCTGTTCCCGCGCCGACCCACCGACCCCATCAGGAGCGCCTCATGACCATCGTCGCCGTGCACTCCGCCTCCCCGGCCGGCCGAGCCGCACTGGCGCACGCCGGCCGGGAGGCCCTCCTGACCGCCGACGACCTCGTCGTCGTGGCGGCCGACCCGCGGCACCGGGCGCCCACGACCGACGAGGTCCTGGGCGAGCTGGGCGACATGGCGGACCGGCTCCGCGAGGCCGGGCTCACGGTCACGGTCGGCCACTCGCCGCTCACCGACCCGAGCGAGGCCGTGGTGCAGATCGCCCAGCAGCACGACGCCAGGCTCATCGTCCTCGGGCTGCGGCACCGCACCCCCGTCGGCAAGCTCCTCCTCGGCAGCACCGCCCAGCGCATCCTGCTCGAGGCCACCTGCCCGGTGCTCGCCGTCAAGTCGGCGGCCTCGTAGCAGCGCCTCGCTCTGCGCGGGACACTGGAAGGGTGTCCCGCGCAGCCGACCCGGTGATCCGGCCGCTGGCGCCACCCGATCGTCGGTGGGTGCGCGAACGCCTGGTCCGGGACTGGACCTCGACGAGCGTCGCCCGCCGTGGCGAGCTCATCGACGCGACCGGGCTGTCGGGCTACGTGGCGCTGCTCGGCGGACGGCGCACGGGACTGGTCTACCAGCACGTCGGGATGGACCTCTGCGCTTTCGACAGGTATGCCGTCCGGGCGGCCCGGGAGCTGAAGCCCACCCTGCCGCTTCGCGACCGTGCCGGGCTGCCGATCGACCACGAGCTCGAGCTCGAGATCCTGCTCGGCAGCTGACTTCTGCGGACCGGCGGGCCCGGCAGTCGCGGCGGGCATAGAGTCCAGTCAGGGCCCTCGTGGACGAGGAGGCGGATCCGGTGGCAGGCCACTCACCCGACGAACAGAGCCAGTGGGCCGCGGACAAGCGCGACTTCGTCGCCGACTGGCGCGACGAGTTGGCTGCCGAACGGGACGCAGCAGCGGACGTGCGCGACCTGACCGCCGACGCGCGCGAGTCGGCCCTCGATGCGCGGGAACGCCTTCTGGACCGCCGGGCGGCCGAGCTCGCGATGACCACCGACGCGACCGAGCGAGCGGAGCGGGCCGAGGCGAGCGCAGCCCGCGACGAGGCGAGGCAGACGCGCGAGGAGGCGCACGAGGCCCGGGAGCTCGCCGCCGGAGCCCGCGACGAGGCCGCCGGCCGACGGCTCGAGGCGAACCCGACGACCCGCCTTGCCGCGACGTTCGCCGCCATCGCCGAGAACCTCTACCGCGCAGACTCCTACGACGCCGTGCTCCGTCGCATCGCGGATGCGGCCGTCGACACGGTCGCCGGGTGCGCGATGGCCAGCGTCACCCTCGTCGAGAACGGCACCTGCCGCACAGCCGCGACGACTGCCCCGGAGGCCTCCGCCGTCGACCGGGCCCAGTACGACGCCGGCGAGGGTCCCTGCCTGGACGCGGTCGATGCCCCGGTCGTCTACGCCCCGTCGTTCCCCGACGCCCGGTGGCCGGTCCTCGGCGCACGTCCGGTCGAGCTGGGTGCCTGCTCGGCGGCCTCCTTCCGTCTCGCGGCCGCAGGCGCGGCCGCCGGTGCGGACCCGGCCCGGACGGGCACGACCGGTTCGCTCAACACCTACGGCCACAGGGCTGCCGCGTTCAGTGCGGAGGCCCAGCAGGTCGGGCTCGTCCTCGCGGCCCACGCATCCATGGCGGCAGCCGTGGTCCGCGAGCGGGACCACCTGCAGGACCAGACGCAGCAGCTGAGCCGGGCGCTGCTGACCCGAGATGTCATCGGTCAGGCCAAGGGCATCCTCATGGAACGTCTCAAGCTCACGCCCGAGCAGGCCTTCGACGCCCTGCGGCACGCCTCGAACCAGCTCAACGCGAAGCTCCAGACGGTGGCCAGCACGCTGGCCGAAACCGGCGAGTTCGACACCGGCGAGTGCGACACCGGCCAGATCAGCAGGACCTGACGGCGCGACCGGTCGTCCGGCCTGCTCCCCACGCCGGGTACCGTCGATGCGTGCTTCGACTCTGGCTGACGCGGCGATGGCTGCTGGGGACCCTCGTGGCGGTCCTCTTCGGTGTCGCGTGCTTCTACCTCGGCCTCTGGCAGTGGCACCGCCACGTCGAGCAGCGCACCAAGGTCGACGCCATCGCCCGCAACTACGGGGCCGCCCCGGCCGCCTTCTCGCCCGCGCTCGTCGGCTCGGGCCTCCCGCAGGAGCGGCAGTGGACCCGGGTCACGCTCACCGGCACGTATGCCGCCGGGTCTGACCTGCTCGTGCGCAACCGGACCCTCGACCAGACCGTGGGGTTCGAGGTGCTGACCCCGTTCCAGACCGAAGGCGTGACCGTCCTCGTCGACCGCGGCTGGGTGCCGAACGCCGAGAACGCCGAGACGAGCCCGGCGGTCGACCCGCCGCCGACGGGCAGCGTCGAGGTGACGGGCTGGCTGCGCACCGGCGAGGTCAGCCTCGGGCGCGACCTCCCGCGCCCGCAGCTGGCGAGCATCAACGTCGGCGACGCGCGAGCCCAGGTGCCGTCGCTGACCAGTCTCGACGCGTACGTCGTGCTCGGTGCGCAGTCGCCCGCGGCACGAGCAGGCGACCACCCCGTACGCGTGCTGCCCCGTCCCGAGGAGGATCTCGGCCCGCACCAGGCGTACGCCTACCAGTGGTGGCTCTTCATGCCGGGCGGTCTCGTCTTCGTCGTCTTCGCGATCCGGCGGGAGGCCCAGGCCGCGACCGAGGGCACCGAGCGCGCCGACGCGCCGGCCAAGCCCAAGAAGGTCCGCATCTGGGACGAGGAGGACGCCTGACGATGGCCCTGCCCGCGCCGCCCCTCGCCGACCGCCTGCTCGTCCGTCCGACACCGGCAGAGCGCCGAGCCACCCTGCCCGGTGACGAGGTCGTGGCAGCCGACGTCGTGATGGACCGCGCCTTCACCCTGTCGGCCCCTCCCGTACGCGTGTGGCCGTGGCTGGTGCAGCTCGGCAAGCACCGCGCGGGCTGGTACCTCCCGCGCGCCGTGGAGCGCCTCGTGCCGAAAACCCGCCGCGCCCTGCGGCGCATCGAGCCGGCCTACCAGGCACTGGCGGAGGGCGACGTCATCCCCGACTGGGGCGGGGCCGACGCGACGTTCACCGTGGCCGAGCTCGTGCCGGAGTCGCACGTGCTCTTCACCTCGACACGAGGGCGGACGCACCTCACGTGGTGCCTTCGCCTGACCGCGACCGGCGCGGACGGCACCCGCGTGCACCTGCGGTTGCGGCTCGGCCCGGTGCGACGCCGACGGCTGGCGCACACCCTGGGCGGCCTCGTCGACCTCGCCACCATCGCCGGGCTCGCCGCCGGGCTCGAGGAGCGCGTCTCGCCCTGAGGCGGTCGGCGGGTCGACGCCTCAGCCGTCAGACGTGGTCGAGCGCGTCGGTGGGACGGCTGGGGGCCGGCACCCGCCCGTTGCGATCGGCATGCTCGACCGCCCGGTCGTCGAACTGGGTGGCGTGCAGGTCGGCGTAGAGCCCACCGGCCGCGAGCAGCTCGGCGTGCTTGCCGGTCTCGACGACCCGCCCGTGGTCGAGCACGACGATGAGGTCGGCCTGGCGGATGGTCGAGAGGCGGTGGGCGATGACGATGGACGTGCGGCCCTCGAGGGCGGCGTCGAGCGCGCGCTGCACAGCCACCTCGGACTCGGAGTCGAGGTGGGCCGTGGCCTCGTCGAGCACGACGACGTCAGGCGCCTTGAGCAGGAGGCGGGCGATGGCGAGGCGCTGCTTCTCGCCGCCGCTGAGCCGGTGCCCGCGGTCGCCGACCACCGTGTCGAGGCCCTCGGGCAGCTCGGCGACGAGGTCGCTGATCTGGGCCGCGCGAAGAGCGGCGTGGATCTCGTCGTCGCTCGCGTCGGGACGGGCGTAGAGCAGGTTGGCCCGGATCGTGTCGTGGAAGAGGTGCGCCTCCTGCGTGACGACGCCGATGCGGTCGCGCAGCGACGACATCGTGACGTCGCGCAGGTCACGACCACCGACGAGGACGGAGCCCTCGCTGGGGTCGTAGAGGCGGGAGACGAGGGAGGTCAGGGTGGTCTTGCCGGCGCCGGACGGACCGACGAGCGCGACGAGGTGCCCGGCCGGTGCGCTGAGCGAGACGTCGTGGAGCACGACGCCGCTGCCCCGCCGGTCGCCCGAGGCCACGGACTCGAGAGAGGCGAGCGACACCTCGTCGGCGGACGGGTAGCGGAACGAGACGTCGTCGAGCTCGACCGCGAGCGGGCCGTCGGGCAGGTCGACGGCGCCGGGACGCTCCTTGACGAGCGGCTCGAGGTCGAGGACCTCGAAGACCCGCTCGAAGGAGATGAGCGCGGTCATGATGTCGACGCGCACGTTGGACAGCGACGTGAGCGGGCCGTAGAGGCGTGCCAGCAGCGCGGCGAGGGCGAGCAGGGTGCCGACGGAGAGAGTGCCACTGACGGCCATGACGCCGCCGAAGCCGTAGACCATGGCGGTGGCAAGGGCAGCCACCGCCGTGAGTGCCGCCATGAAGACCGTGCGGTTGAGCGCGATCTGGACGCCGATGTCGCGCACCCGACCGGCACGCTCGGCGTACTCGGCCTCCTCACGGACGGGGTTGCCGAAGAGCTTGACGAGCAGCGCGCCGGCGACGTTGAACCGCTCGGTCATGCGGGTGCCCATGTCGGCGTTGAGCGTCATCTGCCGGTGGGCCAGGCCCGCGAGACGCTTGCCCATGAGCTTGGCCGGGATGAGGAAGAGCGGCACGAGCAGCAGCGAGCTGAGCGTCAGCTGCCACGAGAGGGCCAGCATGGCGCCCACGACGAGCGCGACCGAGACGATGTTGGACACGACGTTCGACAGCACCGACGTGAAGGCCTGCTGCGCGCCCACGACGTCGTTGTTGAGACGTGACACGAGGGAGCCGGTCTGGGCCCGCGTGAAGAAGGCGATCGGCTGGCGCAGCACGTGGGCGAAGACCTGCGTCCGCAGGTCGTTGATGAGCCCTTCGCCGATGCGCGAGGAGAACCACCGCGACACGACCGTCAACAGGGCGTCCAGCAGGGCGATGCCCGCCACGAGGATCGACAGCCGCACGACGACGGAGGAGTCCTTCGGGATGACGCCGTCGTCGACGAGGCTCTTCAGCAGGAGCGGAACGGTGACGACCAGCACCGAGTCGAGCACCACGACCGCGAGGAAGGCGGCGATCGCCCTCTTGTACGGGGCGGCATACGTCAGGACGCGGCGACGCGTGCCCGGTCGCAGCGACTGCTCGGCCACCGACGAGTCGCGCGACATCGACCTCATCGCCATCCACGGCTGCATGCCCACGCAACCACCTCCTGTCCTCCTCCGATCCAACCGCGAGGTGGTGACAGCGATTCCCCGACCCCACCCGGGGCCGCTGAGCAGGCCCGGGAGCAGGCTCCGGAAGCAGGCTCCGGAGCAGGCCGGAAGAAGGCCCGCGCGTCAGGCGCCGAACCCGCCGAGCATCGCCTGCAGCAGCCCGGTCTGGGCCTCTCGCTCACGCCCCAGCTGGGTGGCACGGTCGGCGTCGACGGCCCCTCGCAGCAGCGGCTTGAGGGCACGCAGGGCGGGAGCCGGCGCAGCGAGGAGCGCCTCGACGAGCGACCCGGTGGTCTCGGCCAGGTCGGCAGCCGGGGCGAGGGACCCCACGAGGCCGATGTCGAGCGCCTCGGGCGCCGACACCTTGCGCCCGGTCGCGCAGATCTCGAGTGCGCGCGCGTAACCGACGAGGTGGACGAGCGGGCCGGTGCCGCCGAGGTCGGGCACCAGCCCGAGGCTCGTCTCGCGCATGGCGAACCACGCGTCGAGTGCCGCGACGCGCAGGTCGGCCGCGAGGGCCAGCTGGAAGCCGGCACCGATCGCGTAGCCGTGCACCTCGGCGACGACGACCGCGGGGCACTCGCCCCAGGCGGTGAAGCCCTCCTGGTAGGCCGCGATGCCCCGCTGGATCGCCTCCGGCCCACCCGCCGCGAGCTGGGCCACGCTCTCCTCGCCGGGCACGCCCTCCGGCGTGAACATCGCCGTGTCGATGCCGGCGGAGAAGGCGTCACCCGCCCCGCGGAGGACGACGACGCGTACGCCCTCGGGAAGGGAGCGGGCCTCGTCGGCGAGCGCCGCCCACAGGGACGGCGTCTGGGCGTTGCGCTTCTCGGGGTGGTCGAGGGTGATGGTGCGGACGGGCCCGTCGGTCTCGACCCGGAGGTGGGGGTGCGTCATGGACGCAGGCTACCGACCGGTCACCTCAGGCAGCCGCGGGTGCCGACGTGACCGTGCCGACAGCCGTGCCGACAGACGTGCCGACAGACGTGCCGACAGACGTGGCCACGGGCGGGACGACCCGCATGACCCCCCACCCGTTCACCGACGCCGGCTGCACGACCTCCACCCGGAAGACGCGCGCACAGTCCAGGCACGACCACGCGGCGGTGGGGTCGGGGAAGGGCGTCACGTCGTCGCCCGCACAGAACGGGCAGCTGAGGTGGTGGTCGCTGGGCATGACAGACAGTGTCGCCAGGCCGGCCCGGCGATACAATAACCATCCATCATGTGATCCAAAACGTCTGATTATCCAGACGCTCCGAATCACGCGACCTGCTCACGCCAGCGAGATGAGGTCCTTGTAGTCGGGTCCCCAGAGGTCCTCGACACCGTCGGGCAGCAGGAGGATGCGCTCGGGCTCGAGGGCATCGACCGCACCCTCGTCGTGGGTGACGAGGACGACCGCGCCCTCGTACGTCTTGAGCGCCCCGAGGATCTCGGCCCGCGACGCCGGGTCGAGGTTGTTGGTCGGCTCGTCGAGCAGCAGCACGTTCGCCGCCGAGACGACGAGCATGGCGAGCGACAGGCGGGTCTTCTCGCCACCGGACAGCACGCCGGCGGGCTTGAGCACGTCGTCACCGGAGAAGAGGAACGAGCCGAGCACCTTGCGCACCTCGGTCTCGCCCAGCTCGGGCGCCGACGACTTCATGTTCTCGAGCACCGTGCGGTCTACGTCGAGGTTCTCGTGCTCCTGCGCGTAGTAGCCGAGCCGCAGGCCGTGGCCGGGCTCGACCTCGCCCGTGTCGGGCGCGTCGACCCCCGCCAGCATGCGCAGCAGGGTCGTCTTGCCGGCGCCGTTGAGGCCGAGCACGACGACCTTGCTCCCCCGGTCGATGGCGAGGTCGACGTCGGTGAAGACCTCGAGCGAGCCGTAGGAGCGCGAGAGACCCGAGGCGCGCAGCGGCGTCTTGCCGCAGGCGGCCGGCTTCGGGAAGCGTAGCTTGGCCACCTTGTCCTGCACGCGCTCGCCCTCGACGCCCGCGAGCAGGCGCTCGGCCCGCTTGGCCATGTTCTGCGCCGCGACGGCCTTGGTCGCCTTGGCGCGCATCTTGTCGGCCTGGGCGAGCAGGGCCCCCGCCTTCTTCTGGGCGTTCTGCAGCTCGCGGCGGCGGCGCTTCTCGTCGGTCTCGCGCTGCTGCAGGTAGGTCTTCCAGCTGACGTTGTAGACGTCGAGAGCGGAGCGGTTCGCGTCGAGGTGGTAGACCTTGTTGACCACCGCGTCGAGCATCTCGGCGTCGTGGCTGATGATGATGAGGCCGCCCTTGTAGGCGCGCAGGTACTCGCGCAGCCAGACGATCGAGTCGGCGTCGAGGTGGTTCGTCGGCTCGTCGAGCAGCAGGGTCTCGTTGCCGGAGAAGAGGATCCGCGAGAGCTCGACGCGACGGCGCTGACCACCGGACAGCGTGCGCAGCGGCTGGCTGAGGATGCGCTCCTCGAGGCCCAGCGCGCTCGCGATCGACGCGGCCTCGGACTCCGCGGCATACCCACCCTGGGCCTCGAACTCGACCTCGAGACGCGCGTACTTGCGCATCGCCTTGTCGCGCACCTTCTCGTCGTCGCTGCCCATGCGGGCCTCGGCCTCGGCGCGCTGGTGCACGATCGTGTCGAGCCCGCGCGCCGACAGGATGCGGTCGCGGGCGAGGATCTCGAGGTCGCCGGTGCGGGGGTCCTGCGGGAGGTAGCCGACGGCGCCCGTACGCGTGACGGTGCCGGCCGCGGGCATCCCCTCCCCCGCGAGCACCTTCGTCAGGGTGGTCTTGCCCGCACCGTTGCGCCCGACGAGACCGATGCGGTCGCCGGAGTCGATGCGGAAGCTGGCGTCCTCGAGCAGCAGGCGGGCACCTGCACGCAGCTCGATCCCGGTGGCGACGATCACGGCATTCCTCCTATCGGTGCCGCACTACGTCAGCGGCCGGACAACCCCACCAGTCTAGGAGCCGCCGAGGGGTGCTCTCGACGCGTCATCCGGCCGCGCGGTCCGGCTCGCTCCGCGGGTCGCGGGCCT
This sequence comes from Terrabacter sp. 28, assembly GCA_000955875.1. Lineage (GTDB taxonomy): Bacteria > Actinomycetota > Actinomycetes > Actinomycetales > Dermatophilaceae > Terrabacter. The sequence goes on along the minus strand of JYOE01000024.1, from coordinate 222,038 downwards.
GAACGCCCGGCGCACCCCGCGTGGCGGCCCCCAGCTCGCGAAACGTCGCCTCGCAGGCGGAGCACGCGCAGGTGCGTGCGGCGTGCATCGTGCCCGCGTTGCGCAGGGCGCCGGGCGGCCACAGACCCTCGCGTATGCCGTCGGGCGAGCCGGCCGTCGGGAGCAGCGTCGGCGCGGGGTCGGGATCGGCGGTGCCCGCGCGGCAGCAGCGGCACGGGGTGTAGCCGCCGTTGCCGCCCTCGTGCCAGGCCTGCTGGTGGTCACAGCCGCGGCAGAGGTGGACGAGCACGCTCACGGCACGGCCACGGGCATGAGAACCGAGAAGCCGACCCCGCTGCCACGGATCGCGAGGGGTCGGTGCGGCCCGTCGAGCACGAGGGTCGCCCAAGGGCCCGCGACGGCGAGCGCCTCGTGGAGGAACTCGGGGTCGACGTGGACGTCGGCCACGGGGACCTCCGCCCCGGTGGCGCCCGGGACGCCGGCGAGGTGGACCGTGCCCTCCCGGACCACCAGCCCGACCGTCTGTGCCTCGACCGGCAGGAGCGGCTGGAGCGCCGCGACGTCGACCGTGCCGGCGTGGCCGGACACCTCGCCGTCGCCGAAGGACAGGAGGCCCGGGTCGATGAAGCTCCGGTAGTCGGGGAAGGTCCCGGGGACGAGCGGGGTCGCGACGGTCTCGCCCCCTACGGTCGCCACGGCCCGCCCCGGAGCGATCTCGACGACGACCTGTGCGCCCTCGTCCGCCCGGCACGCGGCGGCGACCTCGTCGACCCACTGGACCGGCACGACGGCCGAGTCGGCCTGTCCCACAGAGATTCCCGAACCCGGCTGCGCCGTCGAAGCACTCGGGCCGAGACCGACCGCGAGAGAGACTGCGAGGCGGTAGCGGTCCGTGGCGACGAGGCGCACCCCGTCGGAGCCGAGCTCGAGGAGGACCCCGGTGAGCACGCTGAGGTCGAGCCCGTCCCGCGTGCGGGCCACCGGTGTGGCCGGCGCCACCGCGAACCGGACGGCGGTGACCGCAGCAGCGAGGTCGGCCGCCGCCACGACCACCCGAGCCGAGGGCTGCGCCTCGACGGCGTCCCCGCGGGGCTCGTCGAGGAGTGCGAGCGTCCGCGCGATCTCACGTCGGGCATCACGAAGTCCGTCGACGAGCCGCTGCTCGTGCGCCCGCACGACGTCCGCCGCGGCGCCTGCCGCGCCCCGGGCGTCCTCGTCCAGCACGAGGGCCGCCTCCGCGAGGGGCATCCCGACCCGGCGCAGCGACGCGAGGAGCCGTGCCGCACGCACCTGCGGCACGGCATACCTGCGGTAGCCGTTGAGCCCGTCGACGGCGGCGGGCACGAGCACACCCTCTCGGTCGTAGAAGCGCAAGGCGCTCGCGGTCAGCCCGCTCTCGCGGGCCACCTCACCGATCGTGAGGAGGGTGTCGGGGTCGGGCGTCTGCGGCATGGGCGCCACCCTGACCCCTCGACCCGGTCGAAGGTCAAGCCTTGGACTCATCTGCGCGCGTGGCGTCGGGTCGTAACGCTCCTGACACCTCGATGCGTCACCATGTGCGGATGATCAGCCCGCTCCACCCGGACGAGCCCCCGAGCCCCGAGCACGTGCGGCTCGCCGACTCCCCCGGCCACGACGCGCCGTGGCGCCTCTGGGGTCCCTACCTCTCCGGCCGCCAGTGGGGCACGGTGCGCGAGGACTACTCCGCCGGCGGCAACGCCTGGTCGGAGTTCCCCTTCGACCAGGCGGTCTCGCGGGCCTACCGCTGGGGCGAGGACGGCCTCGGCGGCATCAGCGACCGGTTCGGCTTCCTCAACTTCTCCGTCGCGCTGTGGAACGGCAAGGACCCGATCCTCAAGGAGCGCCTCTTCGGGCTGACCAACGAGGAGGGCAACCACGGCGAGGACGCCAAGGAGTACTGGTGGGCCCTCGACGGCACGCCGACCCACTCGTGGATGCAGTGGCTCTACCGCTACCCGCAGGCCGAGTTCCCGTACGAGCAGCTGCGGCGCGAGAACCGCGAGCGCAGCCGACACGAGCGGGAGTACGAGCTCGGCGACACCGGCATCCTCGACGACAACCACTTCTTCGACGTCCTCATGACGTACGCGAAGGCCGGCCCCGACGACATCTGCATCCGGATCACCGCGACCAACCACGGCCCCGAGACAGCACCGCTGCACGTGCTGCCGACGATCTGGCTGCGCAACACGTGGTCGTGGGGCGTCGACGACCGCGTCACCGAGCTGCACGAGATCCGCCGCAACGGCCGTCCGCCGCGCGGCTACCGTGCCGCGGAGGTGACGCACGGCTTCCTCGGCCGCTACGTGCTCGCCGCGTCAGGCTCGCCGACGACGCTCTTCTGCGACAACGAGACCAACGCCAAGCACCTCTTCGGCGACGCGGCCCCGGCGAACCACTCGCTCTACCCGAAGGACGCGATCAACCAGCGGGTCGTGCACGGCCGCACCAAGGCCACGAACCCGGGCGGCTACGGCAGCAAGTGCTCGTTCTGGTACCGCTTCGACGCCGTCGAGCCCGGCGAGACCGTCACCGTCGACCTGCGCCTCGCGACCGGCGACCCGGCGCTGTCGTGGTTCGGCGACGACTTCGAGCAGCAGCTCGCGACGCGGGCGTATGAGGCCGACGAGTTCTACGAGCACGTCATCGACCCGTCCCTCGGGGCCGAGGACCGCCACGTCGCCCGGCGCGCGTACGCCGGCCTGCTCTGGGGCAAGCAGCTCTACCGCTACGACGTACGCCAGTGGCTCGACGGCGACCCCGTCGGCCACCGCGCCCCCGAGTCGCGCAAGAAGGGACGCAACGAGCACTGGCGCCACCTCGCCCTCGCCGACGTCATCTCGATGCCCGACGAGTGGGAGTACCCGTGGTTCGCGGCCTGGGACCTCGCCTTCCACTGCCTGCCGCTCGCCCACGTCGACCCCGAGTTCGCCAAGGAGCAGCTGCTGCTCATGTGCCGCGAGTGGGCGATGGCGCCCAACGGCCAGCTGCCGGCGTACGAGTGGGAGTTCGGCGACGTCAACCCGCCGGTGCACGCGTGGGCGGCCTGGCACGTCTACCGCATCGACGGCTACCGCGACCGCGAGTTCCTCGTGCGCGTCTTCACCAAGCTGCTGCTCAACTTCGCCTGGTGGGTCAACCGCAAGGACGCCAACGGCAGCAACCTCTTCGAGGGCGGCTTCCTCGGCATGGACAACATCGGCCTGTTCAACCGGTCGGCTCCGCTGCCGCCCGGCTTCCGGCTCGAGCAGTCCGACGCGACGAGCTGGATGGCCTTCTACTGCCAGCAGATGCTGAAGATCGCCCTCGAGCTCGCGCGCACCGACAAGGCGTGGGACGACGTCGCGACGAAGTTCCTCGAGCACTTCCTCGCGATCGCCCAGGCGATGCGCCACTTCGGCTCGAGCGACAAGAGCCTGTGGCACGAGGAGGACGGCTTCTACTACGACGTGCTCGTGCAGCCCGACGGCAGCGCGCCGCACATGCGCGTGCGCTCGATGGTCGGCCTGCTGCCCATCCTCGGTGCGACCGAGATCCCGTCGTGGGTCGTCGAGGAGTGCCCCGACGTGACGAGCCGCTTCACGTGGCTGCAGGAGCGCCGTCCCGAGCTCGTCAGGCCGCTGCTGGCCCGCGCGGACGGCAAGATGCTGCTCACCCTCGTGCCGCCGAAGCGGCTGCGACGCATCCTCCAGCGCATGTTCGACAGCGAGGAGTTCCTGTCCCCGTTCGGGATCCGCTCGCTGTCGGCCGCGCAACGGCAGGCGGTGACGGCGCGCGTCGGCAACGAGACCGTCTCGATCGAGTACGAGCCGGGCGAGTCGCGCACCGGCATGTTCGGCGGCAACTCGAACTGGCGCGGGCCGGTGTGGTTCCCCGTCAACGTGCTGCTCGCCGACAAGCTGCGCACCTACGGCCGCTACTTCGGCGAGAGCTTCACCATCGAGGTGCCGACCGGGTCGGGCAACTGGTGCACGCTCGACCAGGCGGCCGACGTCATCGACGGTGGCCTCACCGCCCTCTTCCGCCCCGTCGACGGGCGCCGGCCCTCCGACGGCAAGCGCATCGAGTCGAGCCCCGACCCGCTGTGGTCCGACCACCCGACGTTCTCCGAGTACTTCGACGGCGACACCGGCGAGGGCCTCGGCGCCACCCACCAGACGGGCTGGACCGCGCTCGTCGCGCACCTGCTCAACCCGCGCCTGCCTCCCGACCCGCGCACCATGGGCTGGGGCTGAGCCACCCGGCACACGCAATCCCCTTGCGTATGCCGTGTGGCCCCGTCCGGAGCAGGCGAGGCGTGTCGGGGGCGGGCTCGCCCTCGGGTAGCGTGAGCGACCGTGAGCGCGCCCATCACCGTCCGTGACATCACCGCAGCCGAGCACCTCGCGTGGCTGCGCACCCAGCCGTCGGCGAGCTTCCTGCAGACGCCGGCCTGGGCCGACGTGAAGAAGGAGTGGCGCTCCGAGTCGGTCGGCTGGTTCGAGGGCGAGCAGATGGTCGGTGCGGCCCTCGTGCTGCACCGCTCGCTGCCGAAGATCGGTCGTTCGCTCGCCTACGTGCCCGAGGGTCCCTGCATCGACTGGTCGTCGCCCCGGCTCGTCGAGCTGCTGCGCGCCCTGCGCGACCACCTCAAGGCCAAGGGCGCGTTCGCGCTGCGGCTCGGGCCGCCGGTGCCGACGCACCGCTGGCGCGCCGCGACGATCAAGGCCGCGATCGGCGACCCGGCGGTGCGGCGCTACGACGAGGCGAAGCCCGACGTCGTCGAGCCGGTCGGCACGGCCGTCGTCGCCGAGCTGCGGCGCCTCGGCTTCCGCCACCTCTCCCCCGAGGACGGCTTCGCCGCCGGGCAGCCCGAGTACGTCTTCCAGGTGCCGCTCGCGGGCCGGTCCGAGGCTGACGTCCTCGCCGGCATGAACCAGCTGTGGCGGCGCAACATCAAGAAGACCGTCAAGAACGGCGTCACCGTGCGCGTCGGCGACGCGTCCGACCTGCCGGCCTTCCACCGCACCTACGTCGAGACGGCCGAGCGCGACCGGTTCACGCCGCGGGGGCTGCCGTACTTCGAGCAGATGTATGCCGCCCTGTCCGCCGAGGACCCCGACCGCATCCGCGTCTACCTCGCCGAGCACGACGGTGACGTGCTCGCCGCGACGGTCTTCATCCGGGTCGGCGAGCACGCCTGGTACTCCTACGGCGCCTCGACCGCGGCCAAGCGGGAGCTGCAGGGCTCGACGGCCATCCAGTGGCGCATGATGCAGGACTCGATCGCCGCCGGCGCCACGGTCTACGACCTGCGCGGCATCACCAACACGGTCGACGAGACCAACCCGCACATCGGGCTCATCCGCTTCAAGGTGGGCACGGGCGGAGAGGCGGTGCGGCTCGCAGGCGAGTGGGACCTGCCGCTGAACCACTTGCTGTACAAGGCATTCGACCTCTACATGAAGCGGCGGTGATTCCTCGTGTCCTTCGTGCTGCACGTCGACGGTGAGCGCTGGCGAGCCGGCCACGACCAGTTCGTCGCCGACCGTCCCGGCCTCGTGCCCGTGATCAAGGGCAACGGCTACGGCTTCGGACGGGACCTGCTGTGCGCCGAGGCGTCCCGGCTCGGCGTCGCGATGGTGGCGGTCGGCACCTACGCCGAGCTGCCCGAGGCGCTCGCGGCCTACGGCGGCGACGTGCTCGTCATGGAGCCCTACCGCGCCGCCATCCACGGCGACGTTCCCGACCTCGACAACCGGCGCGCCGTGCACACGGTGACGTCCCACGCCGACCTCGATCACCTGCGCGGGGCGACGCCCGACGCGCGCGTCGTGGTCGAGGGACTGACGTCCATGAACCGCTTCGGCACGCCTGCGACCGAGGTCGCCGAGCTCGCCGGCGCCGCCGACGCCATCGGCGTCACGCTGCATCTCCCGCTCGGCACGGGCCACGTCGACGAGATCACGCGCTTCATCGCGGCCGTGCCCGGCGTGCGGTCGTGGTTCGTCTCCCACGTCTCCACCACCGAGCTCGCGACCCTGGCCGCCCGCTACCCCGAGCACGAGTTCCGGCCTCGCATCGGCACCGACCTCTGGTACTCCGACAAGGGGTCCTACGAGGTGCGGGCGCACGTGCTCGACGTCCGCCCCGTCGAGAAGGGCACCCGCGTCGGCTACCGCCAGCGTCCGCTGCCGGCCGGGCACGTCGTCGTCGTCAGCGGCGGCACGTCGCACGGCGTGGCGATGGAGAGCCCCTCGTCGGCCGCGACTCCGCGCTCGCGGGCCATCGCCGTCGCCGAGGGCGTGCTCGAGGCCGCCCACCGGGTGCGCTCGCCGTTCACCGTCTCGGGCCTCATGCCCCGCTTCGCCGAGCCGCCACACATGCAGTGCAGCCTGCTCTCGCTGCCCGAGGGCGTCGCACCGCCCCATGTCGGTGACGAGGTGACGGTGCGGATGCGGCTCACGACCACGACGCCCGACGCGGTCGTCGTCTCCTGAGGAGCCGCCGGCCGTGACCGCCGAGCAGCCGCCCAGCGCCGACGACAGGAATCAGCGGGCCCTGGTCCTCGCAGGTGCCGGAGCCGCCGGCAACGCCTGGGAGCTCGGGCTCGTCGCGGGACTGGCCGACGGGGGCGTCGACGTCACCCGAGCCGAGATCGTCATCGGCACGTCGGCGGGCTCGACCGTGGCCGCCCAGATCACGAGCGGCACCCCACTCACCGAGCTGTACACCGCTGCCGCGGCAGATCTCCCGCCGTCGCACCACGCAGAGCGGCGCGCTGGTGCACCGGGGCCGCGTCGCGGTGCGGCCGTCTCGGGACCGGACTACCTCGAGTGGTCCGACGCGATCATCGCGTCGGCCTCCGACCCGGCCGACCTGCGCCGCCGCCTCGGTGCCGCGGCCCTCGAGCTGGCCGCCGCTGCCGGCCCCTCCCCGTCGCGCTGGCGCGACATCGTCGCCTCGCGCCTGCCGAGCCACGAGTGGCCCTCCCAGGACATCCGCATCGTCGCCGTCGACGCCCGGACGGGCGAGCCCGTCGTGTTCGACCGGCACAGCGGCGTCGAGCTCGTCGACGCGGTCGCGGCCAGCACGTCGGCGATGACGCCCTACGCCATCGGCCAGCACCGCTATCTCAACGGCGGCTACCGCCGCAGCGAGAACGCCGACCTGGCAATGGGATTCAGCCGTGTGCTCGTGCTGTCACCGTTCAGCGGACGCTCCCGTATGCCGTCCGGCTGGGGCATGGACCTCGCGACCCAGGTCGCCGAGCTACGCGCCGGCGGCAGCGTCGTGGAGACCGTGTTCCCCGACGACCGGTCCGGTGACGTCTTCGGCGCGAACGCCCTCGACCCGTCGACGCGACCGCAGGCTGCGCGGGGTGGCCACGCCCAGGGGCTCGAGCTCGCCCAGCGACTCGCGGACTTCTGGGCCTGACGCAGCCAGCGCGACGGCATACGGCCGCAGTGTCGACCGGCGATGTCGACCGGCGCTGTCGACCGGCGCTGTCGATCAGGCCGCGCCGAGGCGACGTCAGGACAGCGGCAGCAGGGCCCGACAGGGCTCGACCCCGTGCAGCTCGATGTCGTCCCGACGGTGCTGCTCCCAGACGTCTCGCGTGAGGCGCCAGCGGTTGAGCAGGGCGGGCCGCCCCTGTCTCGTCGCCCACTCCGAGCCGTTCGGCGCGTAGCCGAGACCGCGCGAGACGGCGTTGGAGCCCTCGTTGTCGACGAAGGCGTCGCTGGACGCCTCCTTCGCCCCCAGCCCGTCGAACGCGAGGTGGAGCACCGCCTCGCGCATCTCCCGGCCCAAGCCCCGGCCGCGCAGGTCGGACGACAGCCACGAGAAGGTCGTGACGGTGCCGAACGTCGCGAAGTCGACCCCGCTGAGGGTCTGCTCCCCCACCGGCCGGCCGTCGACCATGACGACCAGGTAGAGCCGCCAGGCCTCCGGCTCGACCCGTCCGCGTCCCCGCCAGATGGCTCGGAGCCATTTCGCCACACGCACGTCGGGGTCCTTCTCGTAGAACGACATCGGGTCGTCGTACGGCGGCGGCTCGGCGTGGGTCCGGCCCGAGCGCACGACCTCTGCGAGCTCGTCGAGCAGCTCGTCGGTGGCGCCACGCAGCTCGAGGGTCGGGGTGCTGACGCGCACGCCGAGGGGCGGGTAGCTCTTCATCGTCGGTCACGCTGCTCTCGTGGTCGCGGGACGAGGGACCGGCGACCTCCTCGGGGGTCGCCGACACGATCCAACCCCACGAGGCACCGACGGTGCAGGTGGTTTTGTGGCGAGCGAGGTCGCGCCCTGACCTCCCGCGTCAGGGGGTCATGGCGGCATACCCGGCGGCACTGTGGATCGCGAGCCCGGCGTAGGAGGAGTAGCCCGCCGCGCCGGCGTTCACCTGGGCCAGCTGGGTCTCCATGTCGGTGCGGGTCCAGCCGTAGAAGGTCTGCTTCCTGTCGACCGCGGTGTCGCCGAGGTAGGTCGTCTCCTGGCCGAGGCGCACGGGCTTGCCGAGCGCGACCCCCGCGGTGAGCGCGGCGGTCGCGATGTCGAGCGTGCCGTCGGGGCCGGTGGCGGTGTTGCGGTACGACATGACCGTCACCCCGGCCGTGCGCTTCATGATCTCGCGGTCGAGGCTCGACGAGGCGCCGCCGCTCGCGGTGGCAGGAACGGTGTTGAACCAGAAGGGGATGTCGGCCTCGATGGGGCTGGTGCCGGCGTTGGCCTTGAGCTTGTCGAGCAGCGTGAGGTACTTCGACACCACGGCCGGCTGGTCCGTTGTCCAGGCCGGGGTCGAGTACGGCTCGACGTCGACGTGGATGCCCGTGAAGAGCCCCGAGTTCCTGGCCGGCTTGAGCCAGTAGGTGACCACCCAGCTGGGGTTGTCGACCCAGCCGGGGTCTCCGCCCAAGGCGTCGACCCGGATACCCGCCGCCTTCGCGCGGTCGGCGAGGGTCTTGATGGCGGACAGCTGGCTCGACGTCGTGAGGTTCGGCGGGACCGCCACGAAGAGCTGGTCGATGCCGGCGCTCACGGCCAGGTCGACCGTCGCCGCGGGCGAGCTCGTGTCCCACACCCACATGGCGCGCGTGTCGGCCGGCGTGGCGGTCACCGTGGCGCTCCCACTCGGGGTCGTCCGTGTCTTCGACGCCGCGGCGGCATCCGGCGCGATCGCCAGGGCCGCTGCCGCCACGCCGACGGCGACGAGCAGCGAGCCGGCGACGCGACCGATGGCGCGGCGAGGACGGCGGGTGCGGGGCGAGGGGACCATGTGATGACTCCGGACACTAGGACGACGACCCTCCGAATTGTCCGGTTCTTGCTAGTTGTCCGCAGGCTTTTCGCAAGAGTTGCGCAAGCGCTGCAGGCAGCCGTGGCCCGTGAGGGCGCACGGCCCGGGAGCCGCACCACGCCGGGGTAGCGTCGTCCCGGACGGGAATCGTCCGGAACGAGGACACGACATGCGGCACGACACGAGCCCGACCGCCCGGGCCCTGCTCGCCCTGGAGGCGATCCAGGACTCCCCCGGCATCACGGCGCAGCGCCTCGGGGAGCTGCTCGGCGTGACCGAGCGGGCAGCCCGTCGGTACGTCGCCATCCTCCGCGAGGCCGAGCTCCCGATCGAGTCGGCCACGGGACCGAGCGGCGGCTACCGGGTCGGCCGGGGGCTGCGCCTGCCGCCGCTCATGTTCTCGGCCGCCGAGGCCCTGGGGCTGGTCCAGGCCGTGCTCGAAGGCCATCGGGACGCCGCCGACCCGACCGAGCTCGTCGGAGCCGCCCTGTCGAAGATCCTGCGCGTGCTCCCCCGCCCCGTCGCCGAACCGCTGCGGGCCGTGCGGCGTGACCCCGGTCCGCCCCCGGAGGAGACCCGCCGGGTCGACGCGGCGGTCACGGGCCAGCTCGTCGAGGCCTGCACGAAGGCCCGACGCGTCCACCTCACCTACCGCCTCGGCCCCGAGACCGAACGGCCCATGGAGGTCGACCCGTGGGCCGTGGTGCTGCGCCACAGCCGGTGGTACCTCCTCGGCTACTCGCACACGCGCCAGGCTGTCCGGGCCCTGCGCGTCGACCGCATCACGTCGGTCTTCACGACCTCGCAGGCCTTCACCCCACCGCCCGACCTCGACGCCCTCCGCGCGCTCGAGAAGCACCTCTCGCAGGGGTGGCGCCACCCCGTCGAGGTGCTCTTCCGCGAGACGTTCGACGACACCGCCCGCTGGGTGCCGCGCAGTCTGGGCCACCTCGAGGCCGCCGAGGGCGGGGTGCTGCTGCGAGCCACGACCGACAGCCCCGACTGGTACGCCCGCCAGCTCGCCGTCACGCCGCTCGACTTCGAGGTGCAGGGTTCACCAGCCCTCGTCGACGCCACGGTGGCCCTGGCCGAACGGCTCTCGCGGTCGGCACGACCTCCGCGGCCGGCACGGCGCACCGCGAGCGGGCGCAGCGGGTACGACCCCCGTGCAGCACAGCGTGAATCAGAGACACCGCGCACTAGGGTGATCTCGACCGGACCGGGGAGCACCCGGTCCCGATCCCGAGGAGCGGTGACATGAGCTTCAACGACAACGCCCAGCTCGACACCTCGCAGGTCGAGAGCGGCGGGAGCGGCGGCTTCGGGGGCGGCGGTGGCGGGGGCGGCGGTGGCGGGGGCGGCGGCTTCCCCGGCGGCATCCAGGTCGGAGGCGGCATCGGCGGACTCATCCTGCTCGTCCTCATGCTGATCTTCGGCGGCGGCAAGATCCTCGGCGGCGGTGACTCCGGCGGCTCGGCCGGCGGCCTCCCCTCCCAGCAGCTCGACAGCAGCCAGGTAGCGGCGGCCGGCCAGGTGAACCAGGGCGAGTTCTCCCAGTGCAAGACCGGCGCCGACGCCAACAAGAACGACGTGTGCCTCATCGTCGCCACGGTCAACAGCGTCCAGGACTACTGGCAGAAGACGCTGCCCAAGTACCAGATGAACTACGAGCCGGTGAAGACGGTGATCTACCAGGGCCAGACGCGGTCGGGCTGCGGTGTCGCGAACTCCCAGGTCGGTCCCTTCTACTGCCCGCTCGACTCCAAGGTCTATGTCGACGCGAGCTTCTTCCAGGAGCTGGAGAGCAAGTTCGGCGCCGACGGCGGCCAGCTCGCCAAGGAGTACGTCATCGCGCACGAGTACGGCCACCACATCCAGAACCTGCTCGGCCTGCTCAACCGGGCCCAGCAGGACCCCCAGGGCCCCAACTCCGGCGCCGTGCGGGTCGAGCTGATGGCCGACTGCCTAGCCGGCACCTGGGTCAAGCACGCCACCGAGACGACCGACGCGAGCGGCACGCCGCTGCTCAAGGCCATCACCGAGCAGGACATCCAGTCGGCGCTCTCCGCGGCGTCGGCCGTCGGCGACGACCGCATCCAGGAGAAGATGCAGGGCCGCGTCACTCCCGAGAACTGGACGCACGGCTCGGCCGAGGCGCGCATGAACTGGTTCACGCAGGGCTGGCAGACCGGCGACATCAACCAGTGCAACACCTTCGGCGTCGACACCGTCAGCTGACCCTCTCAGGGGGTCTCGGTGAGCTCGATCCGCACGGCACGGCCGCGTCGGAGGGCGCTCTCGAGGACGTCGCGCCTCGGGTCTGGCAGGTCGTAGAGCTCGCGCACCGGCAGACCCGCGAGGGCCCGGAGGGCGTGCGCACCGACGACCTCGCGCACGAGCGCCCGGTCTCCCCCGACGACGAGCCCACGAGGTATGCCGTCCGCGCCCGCGGGCGGCGACTCGTCGTCCCCGAGCAGCACCCTCCGCGCGTGCGCGACGACGGCGTCGACGAGCTCGTCGGCCTGCTTGCCGCGACGCCGGGCGAAACGCTGCTGCGACCAGCCGCCGGCGGCCGTGCGCGACTGGACGTGCCGGCTGCCGACCTTCGAGGTGACGAGGACGCCGTCGTGGGCCAGGGCGACGGCATACCCGCCGCGTCTCACCAGCACGACGCCCAGCGGGTCGTGGACGAACGGCGTGGCCACGACGGTCGACCCGTCAGCGGCGCGTGCAGACACGACGACGCCGCCGGGAGTGGTCTCCTCGGCGGCGTCGTAGGGCCCGTGGCGCTCGGCGAAGCCGGCCATCCACCGGTCGAACCGGTCGGGGTCGACCTCGATGACGCGCGTCACGAGCCGGAGGTGTCGGCGATCAGAGGTTGAAGCCGAGTGCGCGCAGCTGCTCGCGGCCGTCCTCGGTGATCTTGTCGGGGCCCCACGGCGGCATCCACACCCAGTTGATGCGGTGCGTGGCGACGAGCCCCTCGAGTGCCTGGGCCGTCTGGTCCTCGATGACGTCGGTGAGCGGGCAGGCCGCAGACGTGAGCGTCATGTCGATGACGGCGTGGGACTGCGCGTCGACGGTGATGCCGTAGACGAGGCCGAGGTCGACGACGTTGATGCCGAGCTCGGGGTCGACGACGTCGCGCATGGCCTCCTCGACATCGGCCACGTTGGGCGGGGTGGACGCGGGGACTGTCTGGGTCATGACGAAACTCCTTGGGGGGAGGTAGAACTCGTGTTGGTGGACGTCGAGATGTCGACGCCGGCGCGGGCCAAGGCGTCGGTGAACGCGGTCCAGCCGAGCAGCGCGCACTTGACGCGAGCCGGGTACTTCGAGACGCCCGCGAAGGCGACGCCGTCGCCGATGAGGTCCTCGTCGCCGGCGACCGTGCCCTTGGACGTGAGCATGGCCTTCATCGCCTCGAACGTCTCGAGCGCCTCGGAGACACGGTGACCGATGACCTCCTCGGCGAGCACGGACGAGCTCGCGACCGAGATCGAGCAGCCCTGCGCTTGGTAGGAGACGTCGGTCACGACCGCGTCGGGACCGGTGCCCGTGACGTCGACGCGGAGGGTGACCTCGTCGCCGCAGGTCGGGTTGATGTGGTGCACCTCGGCGTCGAACGGCTCACGCAGGCCGGTGTGGTGGGGACGCTTCGAGTGCTCGAGGATCAGCTCCTGGTAGAGATCCATCAGCTTGCCTCCTTCCCGCTCTCGTGCTCGCCGCGCAGGGCGCGCGCGCCCTGCCTGACATCGAGGTCAGCGTCGGGGTCGGCGTCGGGCTCGGTGTCGGGCTCGGTGTCGGACACGTCGATGCCGAAGATCGCAGGAACCCGGTCGAGGGCCGCGAGCAGCACCTCGACGTCGGCGACCGTGTTGTGGACCGCGAACGAGGCGCGGGTCGTGGCGGTGGCCCCGAGCGCGCGGTGCAGGGGCCACGCGCAGTGGTGGCCCACGCGTACGGCCACGCCGGCGTCGTCGAGCACCTGGCCGACGTCGTGGGCGTGCACGCCGTCGACGACGAACGCGACGGCGCCACCGCGGGGCTCGCCGACCGGGGGGCCGACGACACGGACCCAGGGGCGCTCGGCCAGACCGCGCTGGAGCAGATCGACGAGGGTCGCCTCGTGGGCGTGGATGCGGTCGATGCCGAGACCCTCGACCCACCGGACGGCGGCCGCGAGGCCCACCGCCTGGGCGGCGTTGGGGACGCCGGCCTCGAACTTCTGGGGCGCCGGGGCGTAGGTCGAGCGCTCCATGGTGACGAGCTCGATCATCGAGCCGCCCGTGAGGAACGGGGGCATGACGTCGAGCAGCTCGGCCTGACCCCAGAGCACGCCGACGCCCATCGGGCCGTACATCTTGTGGCCGCTGAAGGCGATGAAGTCGGCGCCGAGCGTCGCCACGTCGACCGCGAGGTGCGGCACCGACTGGCACGCGTCGACGACGACGAGCGCCCCGACGGCGTGCGCACGCTGCGCGAGCTCGGTGACGGGGTTGACGGTGCCGAGCACGTTGGACACGTGCGTGAACGCGAAGACCTTGGTGCGCTCGGTGAGCAGGTCGTCGAGGTCCGACAGGTCGAGCGCCCCGTCGCCACCCACCGGCACCCAGCGGAGGGTCGCACCGGTGCGCCGGCAGAGCTCCTGCCACGGCACGAGGTTGGCGTGGTGCTCCATCTCCGTGACGAGCACCTCGTCACCCGGCCCCAGGACGAAGCGGTCGTCCTTGGGCTCGTCGGTGGGGGCGGCGTTCGAGAAGGCGTACGCGACGAGGTTGAGCGCCTCGGTCGCGTTCTTCGTGAAGACGACCTCGTCGGCCGGCGCTCCGATGAACGACGCGATGGTCGCCCGGGCCGCCTCGAAGTCGTCGGTGGCCTCCTCGGCGAGCTGGTGCGCGCCACGGTGGACCGCCGCGTTGTGCTGCTCGTAGAAGGCGCGCTCGGCGTCGAGGACCGGCGCCGGCTTGTGCGACGTCGCCCCCGAGTCGAGGTAGACGAGCGGCCTGCCGTCGCGCACGGTCCGCGCGAGGATGGGGAAGTCGCCGCGGATCGCGGCGAGCTCCCCGTCCGTGAACGGCAGGACCTGCGTCATGCGGCTCAGGCCTCCACGGCCGCCGCGGGCGCGGCAGCGAGGAAGCGGTCGTAACCCTCGTCCTCGAGGCGGTCGGCCAGCTCGGGGCCACCCTCCTCGACGATCTTGCCGTCGACGAAGACGTGCACGAAGTCGGGCTTGATGTAGCGCAGGATGCGCGTGTAGTGCGTGATGAGCAGCACGCCGAGGTCGCTGGCGTCCTTGGCACGGTTGACGCCCTCGGACACGATCTTGAGCGCGTCGACGTCGAGACCCGAGTCGGTCTCGTCGAGGACGGCCACCTTGGGCTTGAGCAGCTCCATCTGGAGGATCTCGTGGCGCTTCTTCTCGCCACCGGAGAAGCCCTCGTTGACGTTGCGCTCCGCGAACGCGGGGTCCATGCGCAGGTTGCCCATGGCCTCCTTGACGTCCTTGACCCAGGTGCGCAGCTTCGGGGCCTCGCCGTCGACGGCCGTCTTGGCGGTGCGCAGGAAGTTGCTCACCGTCACACCGGGGACCTCGACGGGGTACTGCATCGCGAGGAAGAGCCCGGCGCGGGCGCGCTCGTCGACGCTCATCGCGAGGACGTCCTCGCCGTCGAGCGTCACGGTGCCGCCGGTGACGGTGTACTTGGGGTGGCCGGCGATGCTGTAGGCCAGCGTCGACTTGCCGGAGCCGTTGGGGCCCATGATCGCGTGGGTCTCTCCCGACTTCACGGTGAGGTCGACCCCGCGCAGGATCTCCTTGGGGCCGTCCTCGGTCTCGACCGAGACCGTCAGTCCCTTGATCTCGAGCGTGCTCATCTGGGTCAGTTCTCCTTGTTCGTGAGGCTGGGGGTCTGCTGGGTGGGAGCCGCGTAGGCCGTCGTGGCCAGCTCCTCCTCGATGGCGGCGGTGACCTCGTCGCGCAGGTCGGCGAGCGGGATCTCCCGGATGATGTCGGCGAAGAAGCCGCGCACGACGAGGCGCTTCGCCTCGTCCTCGCTGATGCCGCGCGACTGCAGGTAGAAGAGCTGCAGGTCGTCGAAACGCCCTGTGGCGGAGGCGTGCCCGGCCCCCTCGATCTCACCGGTCTCGATCTCGAGGTTGGGCACCGAGTCGGCCCGGGCCCCGTCGGTGAGGATCAGGTTGCGGTTGAGCTCGTAGGTGTCGGTGCCCTCGGCCTCGGCGCGGATCAGCACGTCGCCGACCCAGACCGTTCGGGCCGTCTCACCCTGGAGGGCGCCCTTGTAGGTGACGCGGCTCTTGCAGTGGGCGGCGTTGTGGTCGATGTACGAGCGGTGCTCGAGGTGCTGGCCCGCGTCGGCGAAGTAGACGCCGAGGAGCGTCGCGTCGCCGCCGGGGCCGGCGTAGCGCACGTTCGCGTTGACGCGCACGATCTCGCCGCCGAGCGTCACCGACACGTGCTTGTAGCGGGCGTCGCGACCCACGAGCGCGTCGTGCTGCGCGAGGTGGTGGGCGTCGTCGGCCCAGCGCTGAACGGACACGACGGTGAGGTCGGAGCCGTCGCCGGTCACGACCGACAGCAGCTGCGAGTAGTGCCCGGTGCCGGTGTGCTCGACGACGACGGTCGCCTTGGAGAAGCGGCCGGCGCGCACGACGAGGTGGCCGTGGGCGGGCTCGCCGCCCCGGCCGACGAGCGAGATGCGGACCGGCTCGTCGAGCTCGGCCTCGGCCGGGATGTCGAGCAGCAGCGCGCCGTCGGCAGCCGCACCGGCGACCACGGCAGCACGGTCCTGCGGGGGCAGGATGCCGAGCCCCTGGGCGTCGGCCGCGCTGATGGCCGAGGTCGTGACGCCCTCGGGGAGGCGGGTCGTGACGTCGACCGAACCGGTGACGCCCTCGGCGAGCAGCCCGCCGAGCTTCTTCACCGGCGTGAAGCGCCAGTCCTCCTCGCGCCCCGTGGGCAGCGGGAAGTCGGCGACGTCGAACGACGCGGTGCGCTCGGCGCGCGACTGGTCGGGCACGAAGGCGGCGGCCGAGTCGGTGTGCGCGGAGGCGCCGGGGATGGTGGCGGTCGGGGCGGCGTCGGGCACCGTGGTCTCGCTCTGCTGGGTGTCGGGGGTTGCGGTGGTGTCGGTGCTGTCAGTGGTCGTGTCAGCCAGAAGGCTCATCAGCCGACGGCTCCTTCCATCTGCAGCTCGATGAGGCGGTTCAGCTCGAGGGCGTACTCCATCGGCAGCTCGCGCGCGATCGGCTCGATGAAGCCGCGCACGATCATCGCCATGGCCTCGTCCTCGGCCATGCCGCGCGACATCAGGTAGAAGAGCTGGTCCTCGGACACCTTCGAGACCGTGGCCTCGTGGCCCATGGAGACGTCGTCCTCGCGGATGTCGACGTAGGGGTAGGTGTCGGAGCGGCTGATCGTGTCGACGAGCAGCGCGTCGCAGCGCACCGTCGAGGCCGAGTGCGAGGCGCCCTCGAGCACCTGCACGAGGCCGCGGTAGCTCGCACGACCGCCACCACGGGCGACCGACTTGCTGATGATCGAGCTCTTCGTGTTGGGAGCGGCGTGGACCATCTTCGAGCCGGTGTCCTGGTGCTGCCCCTCGCCGGCGAAGGCGATCGACAGCGTCTCGCCCTTGGCGTGCTCGCCCATGAGGAAGACGGCGGGGTACTTCATCGTCACCTTGGAGCCGATGTTGCCGTCGATCCACTCCATCGTCGCGCCCTCCTCGCAGGTGGCGCGCTTGGTGACGAGGTTGTAGACGTTGTTGGACCAGTTCTGGATGGTCGTGTAGCGCACCCGGGCGTTCTTCTTGACGATGATCTCGACGACCGCGGAGTGCAGCGAGTCCGACTTGTAGATCGGCGCCGTGCAGCCCTCGACGTAGTGCACGTAGGAGTCCTCGTCGGCGATGATCAGCGTCCGCTCGAACTGGCCCATGTTCTCGGTGTTGATGCGGAAGTACGCCTGGAGCGGGATGTCGACGTGGACACCCTTGGGCACGTAGATGAACGAGCCACCGGACCACACGGCCGTGTTGAGCGCGGCGAACTTGTTGTCGCCGGCCGGGATCACCGTCGCGAAGTGCTCGCGGAAGATGTCCTCGTGCTCCTTGAGGGCGGTGTCGGTGTCGAGGAAGATGACGCCCTTCTCCTCGAGGTCCTCACGGATCTGGTGGTAGACGACCTCGGACTCGTACTGGGCGGCGACGCCGGCGACGAGGCGCTGCTTCTCGGCCTCGGGGATGCCGAGACGGTCGTAGGTGTTCTTGATGTCCTCGGGCAGGTCGTCCCACGACGCCGCCTGCTTCTCGGTGGACTTCACGAAGTACTTGATGTTCTGGAAGTCGATGCCGGTGAGGTCGGAGCCCCACGACGGCATGGGCTTCTTGCCGAAGAGCGACAGGCCCTTGAGGCGCAGCTTCGTCATCCACTCGGGCTCGCTCTTGCGCGCGGAGATGTCCTTGACGACGTCCTCATTGAGGCCGCGACGAGCCGAGGAGCCCGCCACGTCGCTGTCGGCCCAGCCGTACTCATAGGTGCCGATGCCCTTGAGGCCGGGGTTCAGCTCTTCGATGTGGGTGGTCATGAGGAACCTTCCTTGACGTGCGTGAGCGTGTCGGTTCGTGGGGGCGTGCTGGGGGCAACACCGGAGGGGTCGGCGCTCTTCCGCGCGATCCCACCGGTCGGGACGAAGGTGGTGCAGACGTGGTGGCCGCCCGCGAGGGTGGCGAGGCGCTGGACGTGCACGCCGAGCAGGCGCGAGAAGGCGTCGGTCTCGGCCTCGCAGAAGGCAGGGAACTCGGTGGCGACGTGCTGCACCGGGCAGTGTCCCTGGCAGAGCTGCACGCCGGCCAGGCCCCCAGCCCCGACGGGGCGTGCCGTGGCCGCGAAGCCGTCCTCGCTCAGCGCCTCGACGAGCACGGCCGTGCGCTCGCTCGGGTCGTCGCCGGCGTCGGCCAGCCGGGCGGCATACCGCTCCTCGAGCGCGGCCACGCGCGTGCGGGCGAAGTCGGTGACGGCCGAGGCCCCCGCGTTGGCCTCGAGGTAGCGCAGCACCTCGACGGCGAGGGAGTCGTAGTCGGCCTCGAGGGCGCCGTGGCCGATCTCGGAGACGACGTACGCGCGCGCCGGGCGTCCGCGCCCGCGCCGCCCACTCGTGGGCTCGTGGGGCACGACGGCACCCTGCTCGACGAGCGCGTCGAGGTGACGGCGTACGGCGGCGGGTGTCAGGTCGAGGTGACGGCCGAGCTCGGCGGCCGTGATCGGCCCGTCGGCCGAGACCATGTGCAGGACGCGGGAGCGCGTGCGGGACTCGAGCGGCGTGACGTGCTGGCCGTCGTCGCCGTCCTTCGTCTCACGGGGTGCGTGCTCACCGATAAACACCACACCATTGTGACGTAATTGGTCGCCGCACTCCAGTTAGGTGCGCCTAACCGGCCGGGCGCTCGTCGTCGTCCTCGTCGTCGTCCTCGTCGTCGTCGTCGTGGTCGACGTCGATCTCGTCGTCGCAGGCGTCGTCATCGTCGTCGTCGGCCTCGTCGGCTTCCGGCGGCATGATCACCGACGGCAGGCGGGTGCGCGGCGGGGCCACCGCCCCGGGGCCGAACCACCGCCGGCGCAGCGGCGCCGTGAGCCAGCCGAGCGGGCAGGTGAGCACGTAGCCGTACGCGATCACCATCCCCGTGATGCCGGGCACGAAGACGAGGCCGATGACGATGACCACCGCGAGCGGCACGGAGATGCGCAGGTGCCGCGGGGACAGCAGGTCGCGGAACGAGCGGAAGCGGAAGGACGAGGCCATCAGCGCGGCAGGGACGACGCCGGCCGCGATGGGCAGCAGCGGCGCCCAGTCGTAGAGCGGCTCGCCGATGGCCATCACCGTGGCGATGACGACACCGGCCGCGCCGGGACTTGCGAGACCGACGAAGTAGCGCTTGTCGGCGAGCGGGTCGATGGTGACGTTGAACCGCGCCAGGCGGTAGGCCGCGCACGCCAGCCAGAACATGGCACCCGCCCACGCCCACACCGGGTGGGCCGGCAGCGCCCACGTGTAGACGAGCACCGCCGGCGCGATGCCGAACGAGATGAGGTCGGCCAGCGAGTCGAACTGGAGCCCGAACGGCGTGATGGCGCCGACGGCGCGGGCCACGGCGCCGTCGCAGATGTCGAGCACGATGGAGACGCCGACGAGCACCGCCGCCGCCCGGAAGTGCCCCTGGAACGACAAGAGCACGGCAGAGAACCCGCAGAGCATGTTGCCGAGCGTGAAGAGGCTGGGCAGCGTCGCCCGCGCACGCACGCGCGGGTTGAGCCGGTCGAGCGGGATGACCCGGGCGCCGGTGGCGGAGACGAGGCGGATGCGTCGGGTCACCCGGTCGCGGCGACGGGGGCGCTCCGCGCTGTCGGAGAGGGCCGCGCCGTCGGAGAGGGCCGCGTCGCCCGCGGGATCGCCGTTCACGACGGGTCCGCGGCCGGGAAGCGCCCGAGCACCGTCTCCCCGCCGATGGCGCGCTTGCCCTTGGAGACCTCGAGCTGCACCTCCGGCGGCACGAACACGTCCATGCGCGAGCCGAACTTCATCAGTCCCATGCGCTCCCCCGTCGCGATCTCGTCGCCCGGCTCGATGCGGGTGACGATGCGGCGGGCGAGCTGTCCGACGAGCTGTCGGTAGATGATGCGGCGCGGTCGGCCGGCGACGACGCGCTCGACGATGATCTCGCTGCGTTCGTTCTTCGTCGCGCTCTCGGCGCGGTAGGCGGCGAGGAACCGGCCGGGCGTGTGGGTGACGTCGATCACGCGGCCGCCGTAGGGCGATCGGTTCATGTGCACGTCGAGCAGCGACAGGAAGATGCTCACCTGCTGCCACTGGCCGGGCGGGGCGATGCCGGGCTGCGGCTCGCCGACGTGCATGACGATGCCGTCGGCCGGGGCGAGGATGACGTCGGGGTCGGCGACCGGTGCGCGGTCGGGCGTGCGGTCGGGGTCGCGGAAGAACAGGGTCACCCCCGCGGTCAGCAGGCCGAGGGCGGCCGTCGTGCGCGGGCGTCTGGCCAGCGCGGCGATCACGGTCGGCACGGCCGCCATCAGGGTGAAGGGCTTGGCGGCTGGGTCGATCTTCACGGGTGGGGTCTCCGTCAGGGTCGAGGCGGGTACGGGGGGCGTCGGCACCGAGCCTAGACTCATGGGCCATGACCGACGCGGTGACACTGTCCGGCCTGCACCGCGCGTTCGGTCGGGTCACGGCGCTCGACGGCCTGACCTGGACGGCGCCCACCGGCCGCATCACGGCCGTGCTCGGTCCGAACGGAGCGGGCAAGACGACCGCCATCGAGTGCGCGGTCGGACTGGGCCGCCCCGACCGCGGCACGGTCCGCGTGCTCGGCACCGACCCGTGGCTCGCCGACGCCGACCACCGCGCCCGCGTCGGCGTGATGCTGCAGTCCGGGGGCCTGCCCAACGGCACCAAACCACTGCGCCTGCTCCACCACCTGTCGCGCCTCTACGCCGACCCCGTCGACGTCGAGGCCGTGGCCCAGCGCCTCGGGGTCACCGACTTCGCGTCCACCACCGTGCGCCGGCTCTCCGGCGGCCAGAAGCAGCGGCTGGCGCTCGCCGCGTCGCTCCTCGGCCGCCCGGAGGTGCTCTTCCTGGACGAGCCCGCGGCCGGCCTGGACCCCCACGGTCGACTCGACGTGTGGGACCTCGTCGCCGAGCAGCGCGACGCCGGCACGACCGTCGTCGTCACGACGCACTCGTTCGAGGAGGCCGCGCGCCTCGCCGACCACCTCGTCATCATGAACGCCGGCCGCACCGTCGCCGAGGGCACGCCCGACTCCGTGACGGGCGGGCGGCCGCTCGAGGACGTCTACTTCAGCCTCACCCGCAAGGGAGCCGCGTGACCACCGACGCCACCACGACCCCCTCTCGCGCGGCAGCGCCCCGTCGACGGGTGCTCGCCCAGGCCGGCTTCGAGCTCGGCAGCCTGCTGCGCAACGGGGAGCAGCTGCTCGTCTCGCTCGTGCTTCCCTCGCTCGCCCTCGTCGGGTTGAGCGTCACGGCCTCGCCGTCGCTCGGCGCGGGTCGACGGGTCGACGTCGCCACCGCCGGCGTCATCGCCCTGTGCGTCATCTCGGCCGCCTTCACGGCGCAGGCGATCTCGACGGGCTTCGACCGTCGCTACGCGGTGCTGCGCTACCTCGGCGTCACCCCGCTCGGTCGCGGCGGACTCGTCGCCGGCAAGGTGCTCGCCACCCTCGCGGTCGAGGTCGTCCAGCTCGCCGTGATCGCCGTCCTCGGCCTCGTGCTGGGATGGCGACCGGCAGCCGCCGGCATCGCGTATGCCGTCCTCTTCGTCGTCGCCGGCACGTGGGCCTTCGTCGCGCTCGCCCTCCTGCTCGCGGGCACCCTGCGCGCCGAGGCCGTGCTCGCGATCGCCAACCTCGTCTGGGTGCTGCTGCTCGGCGTGGGCGGGGTCATCGTGCCCCGCACCGAGCTGCCGGCCACCGTCGGCGACGTCGTGGCGTTCCTGCCCTCAGCGGGACTCGGTGACGGTCTGCGCTCGGCGCTCGTCGACGGCGACCTGAACCTTCTCGCCCTCCTCGTCGTCCTCGGGTGGGGAGTGGTGTCGACAGCGCTCGCGGCGCGTCTGTTCCGCTTCGACGACTGAACCAGACAGACTGACCGCAGCGTGGGCGGGTCGACCGTCCGACGACCCGACGAGCCTGGAGGCGGCGTGTTCGACATCATCCTCGGTCTCCCCGTGCACGCCCTCGTGATCCATGCCGTCGTGGTGCTCGTGCCGCTCGCCGCTCTGAGCGCCGTCGCCTACGTCGTGCGGCCCGCCTGGCGGCGGATGCTGCGCTGGCCCACCGCGGCGGGTGCCGTGATCGCGGGGGTCTCCGCCTTCGTGGCTGCCGAGAGCGGCGAGGCACTGCAGCGCCGGGTCTCCCAGGCCCGCGCCAGCACGACGAACTTCGACCTGCTGAACACCCACACCGAGTGGGGCAGCCGAGCCCGTCTCTTCTGCCTCCTCTTCATGGCGTTGACGCTCGTGGCGCTCTGGTTCGCCCGTCCGCCGCAGGAGGAGGCTCCTCGGGGCCACGCCTTCGACATGCTCATCGGCACGCTCGTGGTCCTGTCGGCGATCGCCGCGGTCGTCACGGTCGTCATCGCGGGCCACGCGGGCTCCACGGTCGTCTGGAACGGGCTGGCCTGACCGCACCCGGGGGCCCGCCCGGCCCCCCGGCCGCGAATTCGGCGCTCCCGACCCGGCGGCATACCCTTGCGGGGTGTCCTCCACCCCCACCCTGACGGGCGCCGAACCCACCCCCGGAGAGAGCCGCCTCGCGCGCGCCGCGGGCCGCCTGCCGGCCGCACCCGCCCGCTGGGTCCGGCCCCTTCTGCTGGCCAACCTCGTCGGCGAGGTCGGCATCGTCGTCACCGGCGGCATCGTGCGCCTCACCGGCAGCGGCCTGGGCTGCAGCACCTGGCCCGAGTGCCAGCCGGGCTCCTTCACGCCGGTACGCACCCCCGAGAGCGCCTACCACGACCTCGTCGAGTTCGGGAACCGCACGCTCACGGGTGTGGTCGGCATCCTCGCGCTCGTGTCGCTCTACGTCGTGCTCACGACGTGGCCGCAGCGCCGACGCCTGCACGCCGTGGCGATCGGCGTGCTCGCCGGCATCCCGGCGCAGGCCGTTCTCGGCGGCATCACCGTCCTCACCGGGCTCAACCCGTGGACGGTCATGGGGCACTTCCTGCTCTCGATGGTGCTCGTGGCCCTGTCGACCGCGCTCGTGCGCGGCGCCCGCGACGACGTGTCCGGTCCGGGCGAGCTCGTCGTCCACCCGCTCGCCCGCAGGCTCGCCCTGGGCACCAGCGCCGTCGGGGCCGTCGTGCTCCTCCTGGGCACGATCGTGACCGGTTCGGGACCGCACTCCGGAGACGCCGACCGGCCCGCACGCACCGGCTTCGACCCGCGCTTCGTGTCGTGGATGCACGCCGACGCGGTGATGCTCTTCTGCGGGCTCGTCATCGCCACCCTCGTCGCGGTGCGCATCACGGCGACGACCGACGAGGCGAAGCGCGCGTGGGACATGGTGCTCGTCGTCACCGTCGCCCAGGGCGTCATCGGCTACGTCCAGTACTTCACCAAGCTGCCCGAGCTCCTCGTGCTGGTGCACATGCTGGGCGCGAGCCTGCTCGTCGTCACGTTGACGTTCGGGGTCCTCGCCACTCGGCGCCACCCGGTCTGACGGGCTGTCGCCCACGCACCCGTCCGGCGGTCGTGCTGCCTAGGCTGGGTCCGTGACCGACCAGCCCACCCTGCGCGACGGCGACCTCGTGCTGAGGCCGTGGGCACCCGACGACAGCGACACCACCCGCGCCCTGCACGACGCCGAGATCGCACGCTGGTTCGACAACCCCGATGTCGTGCCGCCCGAGCAGCAGCACCTCGACTGGATAGCGCAGACCGGCGTCGAGTGGACCGAACGCCGCAAGGCGACCTTCCTCGTCGAGTGGCGTGGACGCGCCGCCGGCACGGTCGACGTGCGGGTCGCCGACCCGGGCGTCGGAGTCCTCTCGTGGGCCGTGTACGCGCCCTACCGTGGCCAGGGCCTCGCCTGGCGCGCCGTGCGCGTCCTCGTCGAGTGGGCCTTCGACGCCCTCGACCTCGAGCGGGTCGAGGCCCACGTGAACCCGGAGAACCGCGCCTCCTTGCGCACCGCGCTGCGGGCCGGGCTGCGTCGCGAGGGCCTGCTGCGCGGCAACGCGACCCTGGGCGGCATACGCCAGGACACCGTCGTGCTCGGACGGCGCCGAGACGACGCGCACCCCGACACGCGCGACGGCTTCACGGCGATGCTCGACTCGACCCTGCCGACGAAGCGGGCGATCGCCCAGGGTGTGCTGCGCTCGCCCGGCGGCGAGCTGCTGCTCTGCGAGCTCGTCTACAAGCGCGAGTGGGACCTGCCGGGCGGCGTCGTCGACCGGCACGAGTCGCCCGCGGCCTGCGTCGTGCGCGAGGTCCGCGAGGAGCTCGACCTCGAGGTGCGCGCCGGGGCGCTGCTGGCGGTCAACTGGCTCCCCGCCCTCCACGGCTGGACCGACGCCACGGTGTTCGTGTTCGACCTCGGCACCGTCGACTCCTCGGTCGTCGAGCGGGCGCACCTGCAGGCCCGCGAGATCCGGGCCCTGCACTGGACCTCGCCGGGCGACTGGTCCGGGCGGGTGGCGCCCTACAACGAGCGCCTGCTCACGGTGCTCCACGGCCACACCGGCGGCACCCTCTACCTCGAGGGCGGCACCCCCGTCACGACCTGACCCGCCCCGCCCGCCCCCACCGAAACACCGCGTTCGGCGCGGGAATCGGTCTGGCTAAGGCTCTGAGCTCAGGAGAAGAACGGGAGCGGGAGGTGCCAGATGGGGTCGAGGGCGACGCCGACGAAGAGGATCGTCAGGTACGTGATGGAGAAGTGGAACAGCCGCATCGGCTTGAGCACGTCCTCCGCCGCCCCCGCGCGGGCCCGCGACAGCAGGCGGTGCGCCTCACCCAGGAACAGCGCGCCCGAGACCACGGCCGCGACGGCGTACACCCAGCCGACCTGCTGGACGGGGATGAGCGCCAGCGACGTCAGCACCATCGCCCAGGAGTACGCCACGACCTGCTTGGCCACGACGACGAAGCGCTCGACGACCGGCAGCATCGGCACGTGCGCCGCCGTGTAGTCGTCCTTGTAGCGCATCGACAGCGGCCAGTAGTGCGGCGGCGTCCAGAAGAAGATGACCATGAAGAGGATGAAGGCCGACCAGCTCAGCGAGTCGGTCACCGCCGACCAGCCGATGAGCACCGGCATGCAGCCGGCCGCGCCGCCCCAGACGATGTTCTGGGCCGTGCGCCGCTTGAGCAGCAGCGTGTAGCCGAAGACGTAGAAGAGAAGCGCACCGAGCGCGAGCCACGCACTGAGCCAGTTGACGAGCAGGCCGAGCCACAGCGTCGAGACGACCGTGAGGGCGACGCCGAACACGAGGGCGCCGCGCGGGGTGATCGTGCCCGTCACCAGGGGGCGCCGGCTCGTGCGGTGCATCACCGCGTCGATGTCGCGGTCGATGTAGCAGTTGAGCGTGTTGGCCGCGCCGGCCGACAGCGTGCCGCCCACGACGGTGGCGACGACGAGCCACAGAGCGGGCACGCCCTGCTCGGCCAGGAACATCACCGGGATGGTGGTGATGAGGAGTAGCTCGATGATCCGCGGCTTCATCAGCGAGACGTACTGTCCGACGAGGAACTTCAGCCCACTGCCGTCCGGACCGTGCAGCGCCGACAGGTCGGCGCGGGGGTCCACCGTTGTCACTGAGATCCTCACCGCTGGTACGTCGCTCCGACCCGTCGGGTACGTGAGCATTGCGTCGCAAGTCTAGACCGTCGCCGGAGCCGGTCGACACGCCCCGGTCCCCCACCGCGCCCAAGGGCGGTACCGCCCCTCGGGCGAGGTGTCGTCGCTCACAACGCACGGACTAGGCTCGGGACCGTACGCGATCCACGTTTTCCCGAAGGAGACCCGTTCCGTGCCCACCGCTGCATCCAGCACCGCCACCAAGGCGAAGAAGCCCACCCGATCCAGCAGCACGCGGACGACGAAGGCGAAGGGCGTGCTGGCACAGCGTGACCCGGGGCTCCCGCTGCCCACCGCGAAGAAGGCCGGGTGGAGCGACCTCGACGTCCGCGCCGTCGACACGACCCGCCTGCTGGCCGCGGACGCGGTGCAGAAGGTCGGCAACGGCCACCCCGGCACGGCCATGTCGCTGGCGCCGCTCGCGTACCTGCTCTACCAGAACGTCATGACGCACGACCCCTCCGACCCGACGTGGCTCGGCCGCGACCGCTTCGTGCTCTCGTGCGGCCACTCGAGCCTCACGCAGTACATCCAGCTCTACCTCTCGGGCTACGGCCTCTCGCTCGACGACCTCAAGTCGCTGCGCACGTGGGGCTCGCTCACCCCGGGTCACCCCGAGGTCCACCACACCCCCGGTGTCGAGATCACGACCGGTCCGCTGGGCTCGGGTCTCGCGTCGGCCGTGGGCATGGCCATGGCGCAGCGCCGCCAGCGCGGGCTCTTCGACCCCGACGCCAAGGCCGGCACCAGCCCGTTCGACCACAACGTCTACGTCATCGCCTCCGACGGCGACATGCAGGAGGGCGTCTCGCACGAGGCGTGCGCCCTCGCCGGCCACCAGGAGCTCGGCAACCTCACGGTCGTCTACGACGCCAACCAGATCTCCATCGAGGACGACACCGACATCGCGTTCAGCGAGGACGTCGCCGCCCGCTTCGAGGCGTACGGCTGGCACGTCGTCGAGGTGGACTGGCGCAAGGACGCCGACGGCGCCACCTACGTCGAGGACGTCGACGCCCTGCTCGCCGCGATCAAGAGCGGCGAGAAGGTGACCGACAAGCCGACCCTCGTCGTGCTCCACACGATCATCGCGTGGCCGGCACCCACGAAGCAGAACACCGGCAAGTCGCACGGCTCGGCCCTCGGTGACGCCGAGATCGGCGCGACCAAGGAGCTGCTCGGCTTCGACCCCAAGAAGAGCTTCGTCGTCGAGCCGGCCGTGCTCAAGCACGCCCGCGACGTCGTCAAGCGTGGCAAGGCCGCCCACCGCGAGTGGGACAAGGCGTACAAGGCGTGGCGCAAGGCCAACCCCGACCGCGCCGAGCTGCTCGACCGCGTCGTCTCCGGCAAGGCGCCCGCCGGCCTCGCCAAGGCCCTGCCGACCTTCCCCGCCGACGCCAAGGGCATCGCGACCCGCGCCGCGTCGGGCAAGGTGCTGAGCGCCCTCGCCGACGTCATGCCCGAGCTGTGGGGCGGCTCGGCCGACCTCGCCGAGTCGAACAACACGACGATGGAGGGTCAGCCGTCGTTCATCCCCAGCGGCAAGCAGACCCGCGAGTGGAAGGGCGGCCCCTACGGCCGCACCCTGCACTTCGGCATCCGTGAGAACGGAATGGGCATGATCCTCAACGGGATCGCGCTCGAGGGCCTGACCCGCCCCTACGGCGGCACCTTCCTCGTCTTCTCCGACTACATGCGTCCGGCGGTGCGCCTCGCCGCGATCCAGCAGGCGCCCGTCACCTACGTGTGGACCCACGACTCCATCGGCCTCGGCGAGGACGGCCCGACCCACCAGCCGATCGAGCACCTCGCCGCCCTGCGCGCCATCCCTGGGCTCGACGTCGTCCGGCCCGCCGACGCCAACGAGACAGCAGCCGCCTGGGCGCAGATCCTCACCCGCACCGACGGTCCGGCCGCCCTCTGCCTGACGCGCCAGCCGGTGCCCACCTGGGACCGCTCGACCTACGGCAAGGTGAGCGGCGTCGCCAAGGGCGCCTACGTGCTCGTCGAGGAGTCCCGCGCCGGCGACCCCGACGTCGTCATCGTCGCCACCGGCTCCGAGGTGCAGCTCGCCGTGCAGGCCGCCGAGAAGCTCGAGAAGTCGAAGATCTCGGCGCGGGTCGTCTCGATGCCGTGCCGCGAGTGGTTCGAGAAGCAGTCGCGCTCCTACCAGGACAAGGTGCTGCCGCCGTCGGTGCGCGCCCGCGTCAGCGTCGAGGCCGGTGTCTCCATGGGCTGGCACGACATCGTCGGCGACGCCGGCCGCGTCGTGAGCATCGAGCACTTCGGCGCCTCCGCCGACTTCCAGACGCTCTACCGCGAGTTCGGCCTCACGGCCGAGGCCGTCGTCAAGGCGGCCAAGGACTCCGTCAAGGCCGCGAAGGCCGCTGCCACCAGGGCTCCCGGCGTCACCGAGACCAACCCGGCCCGCGCCGCCCAGAGCGCCGCCACCGATGTCATGGGTGCCGAGCTCGGCACCCCGGCAGCGAAGAAGGCTGCCGCATCCGCCACCAGCAAGGGGAAGTGAACATGACCAACCCGAACACCAAGGCCCTCTCCGACGCCGGAGTCTCGATCTGGCTCGACGACCTCTCGCGCGACCTCCTCGAGACCGGCAAGATCTCCGACCTCATCGAGGAGCGCAACGTCGTCGGACTCACCTCGAACCCGTCGATCTTCCAGGCGGCCATGTCGAAGGGCGACCGCTACAACGACGACCTCGCCCGGCTCACCAAGGACGGCAACGACGTCGAGCACGTCGTCTTCGAGCTGACCACCGCCGACGTGCGCGAGGCCTGCGACCTGTTCCTGCCGATCTACGAGTCGAGCAAGGGTGTCGACGGCCGTGCCTCCATCGAGGTCGACCCGCGCCTGGCCCATGACACCGACAAGACCGTCGAGCAGGCCAAGCAGATGTATGCCGCCGTCGACCGCCCGAACGTCCTCATCAAGATCCCCGCCACGAAGGCGGGCCTGCCGGCCATCACGGCCACGATCGCCGAGGGCATCAGCGTCAACGTCACCCTGATCTTCTCGCTCGAGCGCTACCGCGCCGTCATGAACGCCTATCTCGAGGGGCTCGAGAAGGCGCAGGCGAACGGCCACGACCTGTCCAAGATCCACTCGGTCGCCTCGTTCTTCGTCTCCCGCGTCGACACCGAGATCGACAAGCGTCTCGACGCCATCGGCACCGACGAGGCCAAGGCCCTCAAGGGCAAGGCCGGCGTCGCCAACGCGCGTCTGGCCTACCAGGCCTACGAGGAGGTCTTCTCGACCCCGCGCTGGAAGTCGCTGGCCGACGACGGCGCCAACCCGCAGCGCCCGCTGTGGGCGTCGACGGGCGTCAAGGACCCCGCCTACCCCGACACCCTCTACGTCACCGAGCTCGTCGCGCCGGGCGTCGTCAACACGATGCCGGAGAAGACGCTCGAGGCCACCGCCGACCACGGCGAGGTCACGGGCGACACGGTCACCGGCGGCTACGCCGAGGCGAGCAAGCTGCTCGACGACCTCGAGAACGTCGGCGTCTCCTACAACGAGGTCGTCGAGCTGCTCGAGGTCGAGGGCGTCGACAAGTTCGAGAAGGCCTGGGGCGAGCTCCTCGACGGCGTCACGGCAGAGATGGAGAAGGTGACCGCATGAGCTCGCTGTCCGTCAGCGCGTCAGGGGCAGCGGCGGACGCCATCGGGCGGCACGTGCCGACCCTCGTGGAGGACTCCGTCGCGAGCAAGCTCTTCGCGCAGGACGCCACGCTGTGGGGCCCCGAGGCCGAGCCGGAGTCGCGGATCCGCCTGTCGTGGGTGGGTCTTCCGCGCTCGTCCCGTCCGCTCGTCGGCGAGGTCGCGGCGATGCGCGACTCGTTCGCCGAGCACGGTCTCGACCACGTCGTGCTCTGTGGCATGGGCGGGTCGTCGCTGGCCCCGGAGGTCATCTGCGCGACCGCGGGCAAGCCGATCGTCATCCTCGACTCCTCCGACCCCGACTACGTACGCCGGGCGCTGGGTGACGCCCTCGAGCGCACCGTCGTCGTGGTGTCGAGCAAGTCGGGGTCGACGGTCGAGACCGACTCGCAGCGACGTGCGTACGAGCAGGCGTTCACCGACGCGGGCATCGACCCGGCCTCGCGCATCGTCGTCGTCACCGACCCGGGCAGCCCGCTCGACAAGGAGTCCCGTGACAAGGGCTACCGCGTCGTCAACGCCGACCCGAACGTCGGCGGGCGCTACTCCGCGCTCACGGCCTTCGGTCTGGTGCCGAGCGGTCTCGCCGGCGTTGACATCGAGGCCCTGCTCGACGAGGCCGAGTCGGTGGCCGACCTCCTCGCCGCCGACGACGACGCCAACCCGGGGCTGCGCCTCGGTGCCGCGATGGGTGGCACCGACCCGCTCCGCGACAAGCTGGTCCTCGTCGACGACGGCTCCGGCATCGTCGGGTTCGCCGACTGGGCCGAGCAGCTCATCGCCGAGTCCACGGGCAAGAACGGCACCGGCGTGCTGCCTGTGGTCGTCGGCGGCGACGAGGACCCGGAGGTGACGTGGCCCGCGGACGACATCACCGTCGCGCGTCTCGTCGGCTCCGACACCGACGACGACGCCCCGTCAGCCGACGCCGCCTCAGAGGTGCGCGTGGGCGGCGCCCTCGGTGCCCAGCTGCTCCTCTGGGAGGTCGCGACGGCCGTGGCCGGACGCCTGCTCGGCATCAACCCGTTCGACCAGCCCGACGTCGAGAGCGCCAAGAAGGCCGCGCGAGAGCTGCTCGACCAGGGCACGGGTTCCGCGGCCGCGCCGGCTGCCACCGACGGCGCGATCGAGATCCGCGCGCTCGGCGGCGACGGCTCGTGGCTCGGCGACGCCCGGACGGTCCCGGCGGCCCTCGACGCGCTCTTCGCGCAGCTCGACGGCTCCCGGGGCTACGTGGCGGTCATGGCCTACCTCGACCGCCTCGCCGACGCCGACCTGGCCGAGTGCCGCGTGCCGCTGGCGCGTCGCACCGAGCGTCCGGTCACGTTCGGCTGGGGGCCTCGCTTCCTCCACTCGACCGGCCAGTTCCACAAGGGTGGTCCGGGTGTCGGGGTCTACCTGCAGGTGACGACCGCGCCCAAGGAGGACCTCGCGATCCCCGGACGCGACTTCACCTTCGGCGACTTCATCGCCTCGCAGGCCGGCGGCGACGCAGCGGTTCTCGCCGACCACGGTCGCCCGGTCCTGCAACTCCACCTCACCGACCACGACACCGGGCTGGCACAGCTGCGCGAGGTGCTCCTCGCAGGAGGGCGTGCATGAGTCCGGCGCGCATCTCGCACGGCAACAACCCGCTGCGCACGGCCGAGGACAAGCGCATCCCCCGCATCGCGGGACCGTGCGGTCTCGTGCTGTTCGGGGTCACCGGCGACCTCGCCCGCAAGAAGCTCATGCCGGCGATCTACGACCTCGCCAACCGTGGGCTGCTCCCGCCGGGCTTCTCGCTGGTCGGCTTCGCCCGCCGCGACTGGGCCACCCAGGACTTCGGCCAGGTCGTCCACGACGCCGTGAAGCAGCACGCGCGAACGCCCTTTAGCGAGGACGTCTGGCGCAACCTCTCGGAGGGCTTCCGCTTCGTGCCCGGCACGTTCGACGACCCGGCGGCGTTCGACCTGCTCGCCAAGACCGTCGCCGAGCTCGACGCCGACCGCGGCACCGGCGGCAACCACGCCTTCTACCTCTCGATCCCGCCCGGCTTCTTCGCGACGGTCTGCGAGCAGCTCGAACGGTGCGGGCTGACGAAGGCCGAGGGCGACAGCTGGCGACGCGTCATCATCGAGAAGCCGTTCGGCCACGACCTCAAGAGCGCGCAGGAGCTCAACGAGATCGTCGAGGGCGTCTTCCCGCCGGACTCGGTCTTCCGCATCGACCACTACCTCGGCAAGGAGACGGTGCAGAACCTGCTGGCGCTGCGCTTCGCGAACCAGCTCTTCGAGCCGGTGTGGAACGCGAACTACGTCGACCACGTGCAGATCACGATGGCCGAGGACATCGGCATCGCCGGCCGGGCCGGCTACTACGACGGCATCGGTGCCGCTCGCGACGTCATCCAGAACCACCTGCTCCAGCTGCTGGCCCTGACGGCTATGGAGGAGCCGGTCTCGTTCGACGCCAAGGACCTTCGCGCCGAGAAGGAGAAGGTGCTCTCGGCGGTGCGCCTCCCTGCGGACCTCGAGAACGGCGCCGCCCGCGGACAGTACGCGCGTGGCTGGCAGGGTGCGGAGGAGGTCGTCGGCTACCTCGAGGAGGACGGCGTCGACCCGAAGTCGGTGACGGAGACCTTCGCCGCCGTCACCCTCGAGGTCGACACCCGCCGGTGGGCGGGTGTCCCCTTCTACCTGCGCACCGGCAAACGCCTCGGCAAGCGAGTCACCGAGATCGCCGTGATCTTCAAGAAGGCCCCTCACCTGCCGTTCGAGCACACCGCGACGGAGGAGCTCGGCCAGAACGCGATCGTCATCCGCGTCCAGCCGGACGAGGGCATCACCCTGCGTTTCGGCTCCAAGGTGCCGGGCGCCCAGATGGAGGTCCGTGACGTGACGATGGACTTCGGCTACGGCTCGTCCTTCACCGAGGCGTCGCCCGAGGCCTACGAACGCCTCATCCTCGACGTGCTGCTGGGCGACCCACCGCTCTTCCCCCGGCACGAGGAGGTCGAGTCGTCCTGGCGCATCCTCGACCCCCTCATGAGGCACTGGGCCAAGTCCGGCAAGCCGGAGGCCTACCCGGCCGGCACGTGGGGTCCCCCCTCGGCCGACCGCATGCTCGAACGCGACGGACGTACGTGGAGGATGCCGTGATCCGCGACCTGACCGACACCACCACCACCGGCATCAGCAAGACCCTGGTGCGTCTGCGCAACGAGGTGGGCGCGCTGGCCCTGGGGCGCGTCCTGACGCTCGTCGTCGTCGTCGAGGACACCGACGCGCAGAACGCCATCGAGGTCGCCAACCAGGCGAGCCGCCAGCACCCCTGCCGCATCATCGTCGTCATCGCCGGCGACCGCCGCGGCAAGAACCGCCTCGATGCCCAGATCCGGCTCGGCGGCGACGCCGGCGCGAGCGAGATCGTCGTGCTGCGGCTCTACGGCGCCCTCGCCAACCACGGCCCCAGCGTCGTGGTCCCTCTGCTGCTGCCCGACTCCCCCATCGTCGCCTGGTGGCCGGGAGAGGCCCCGGCCGACGTCGCCAAGGATCCCATCGGTGCGATGGCCCAGCGGCGCATCACCGACGTCGCCGAGCACCGCAACCCCCGGCTCATGCTCAAGAAGCGGGCGGCGACGTACGCGCCCGGCGACACCGACCTCGCGTGGACCCGCATCACGCGTTGGCGTGGCCTGCTGGCCGCGGCCCTCGACCAGCCACCGTACGAGCCGATCACCGGTGCGGTCGTCAGCGGAGCCCCCGACTCCCCGTCGTCCGACCTGCTCGCCGCCTGGCTCTCGCGACGCCTCAGGGTGCCGGTTCACCGCGTCTCCACGCCGCGTGGCTCGGGGATCGCGGCCGTGCGCCTCGAGCGCAAGAGCGGACCCATCGACCTGGTCCGCCCCGGCGACTCCGTGGCGACCCTGTCGCAGACCGGCCAGCCCGACCGGCGGATCAGCCTGCCACGACGCGAGCTCCCGGAGTGCCTGGCGGACGAGCTGCGCCGCCTCGACCCGGACGACGCGTACGAGGACGCGCTGCTGCACGGCCTCGGCGCTCTGCAGCCGGTGCGCCTCACCGCTGCCGCAGCAGCCAAGGCCGGCAAGGCCCCCGACCCTGCCGAGTCCCGGCGCCTCGCAGCGCGCCTGAGCCGCGACGAGTCGGCGCAGGAAGCCAGCGCGATGATCACGGCTTCGGCGCCGCCCGAGCACGCCGAGACCGCCGAGGTCCGCGCAGCCACCGTGCGCAAGCTGGCCGGCAAGCGGACGCCGCGTGAGAAGCAGGCCGCGAAGGACCGCAAGAAGGCGGCCCAGGCGAGCTCTGCCGCGGGTGGCACCGCCACGACCGCCGGCACTCGAAAGGCGGCTCCGAAGAAGGCCGTTGCGAAGAAGGCCGCCGCGAAGAAGGCCGGTGCCGGGAGGACGACGAGGGCGTCGTCGACGCGCGGGTCCGCGGCGAGCAGGACGGCCGCCGGGTCGTCGACCACGCGCAAGGCGG
Source organism: Terrabacter sp. 28 (assembly GCA_000955875.1). Lineage (GTDB taxonomy): Bacteria > Actinomycetota > Actinomycetes > Actinomycetales > Dermatophilaceae > Terrabacter. The sequence goes on along the minus strand of JYOE01000024.1, from coordinate 188,164 downwards.
CTGCCACGAAACGCGCAAGCGCGCGCGAGGCCGGATCGTGACGGCCGAGCCGCGCGTCGTCGTGCACCCCGACAAGGCGTCGCTCGCCGACGCTGCGGCGGCGCGCCTCGTGACCGCGATCATCGACGCCCAGACCCGCCGGCCCGAGGCGCAGCTCGCGCTCACCGGCGGGTCGATGGGCTCGGCCATCATCGCGTCTCTGACCACGGTGCCCGGCCGCTCCGCCGTCGACTGGTCCCGCGTACGCGTGTGGTGGGGCGACGAGCGCTACCTGCCCGCGGGCGATGCCGACCGCAACGACACCCAGAACGATGAGGCCGGTCTCTCGGCGCTGGGGCTCGACCCGGCGAAGGTGCACCGGGTGGCCGGTCCCGAGGCGTCCGCAGACGCCGAGGCCAGTGCGACGGCATACGCCCAGACCATCCGCGAGCACGGCCAGAAGGCCTGGGACGTGGCGCTCTTCGGCGTCGGGCCCGATGGGCACATCGCCTCGCTCTTCCCGCACCACCCGGCGCAGAGGATCACCGACGCGATCGCCGTCGCGGTGCACGACTCCCCCAAGCCGCCACCCGACCGCGTGAGCCTGACGTTCGAGTGCTTCGAGCGCAGCCACGAGGTCTGGTTCCTCGTGTCGGGCGCCGACAAGGCCGAGGCGGTGGCTGCCGCCCTCGCGCCCGGCGCCGACCGTTGGGACCTGCCGGCCGCGGGCGTGCGCGGCACCGACGCCACGCTCTGGCTCGTCGACGCCGACGCCGCGTCCGGCCTCGGCTGAGCCGGCCTCACCCGAAACCAAAGTGCCCACTCGACGGTGTTTCTCGTCGAGTGGGCACTGTGCTGCGTGCGCCCGGGAGGGCGCGACGCTCAAGTCACTGGATGAGGCCTCGCTCGCGCAGCGTGCTCAGGGCCTCGTCGAGGATGGCGGCGCCGTCGGCGTCGCTGCGGCGCTCCTTCACGTAGGCGAGGTGCGTCTTGTAGGGCTCGACCTTCGGCGGGGCCGGAGGGTTCTCCTTGTCCTGGCCGGCCGGGAAGCCGCACCGCGGGCAGTCCCACGTCTCGGGCAGCACCATGCCGGGCTCCTCGGCGAAGCTCGGACGCGTCTCGTGCCCGTTGGAGCACCAGTAGGAGATGTGGACGCGAGGAGCGGCGTCGCCGCGCTCGGCCTCGCCCATCGGGCCGGCGCCGACCCGGCTTCCACGAATGGCGTTTCCGCTGGCCATCTCTGTCGTCCTCTCAGCTCGCGAAGCGGGCCAGCAGGCCCAGCCCGATGATGGATGCCGCCCACACGGCAGCCACGGCCACGGTGAAGCGGTCGAGGTTGCGCTCTGCGACGGACGAGCCGCCGAGGGACGTGGACATGCCCCCGCCGAACATGTCGGACAGGCCGCCACCCTTGCCCTTGTGCAGCAGGATGAACAGGGTCAGGACCAGGCTGGACAGCACCAGCAGGACCTGAAGCACGATGCGAACCGCATCCACGTGGTCACTCCAAATCGTCGGGATCTCGGGGGTTTGTCAGCCGGTGGGCCGCTCCCCCGGTCTTTCGGGGCTCGGGCAAGGATACCTGCCCGAGCCCCCATCGGCCGAACGGGCCCGGTCGTCGACGCGGCGTCGTCAGGCGGTGGTCAGGCGGTCGTGAGGTGGTCGCGGTAGCGACAGATCGACGCGAACTCGGCCGGGTCGATGGACGCGCCGCCGACGAGCGCGCCGTCGACGTCCTCCTGGGCCATGATCGCCGCGACGTTGCCGGCCTTCACGCTGCCGCCGTAGAGCACGCGTACGCCGTCGGCGACGTCGCCGCTGTAGAGCTCGGCGAGCAGCGTGCGGATGGCCGCGCACACCTCCTGGGCGTCGTCGGGGGTCGCGACCTCGCCGGTGCCGATGGCCCAGATGGGCTCGTAGGCGATGACGATGCTGGCGGCCTGCTCCTTGGTGACGCCGTCGAGGTCGGCGCGCAGCTGGGCGACGACGTGCTCGACCTGGCGGCCTTCCTTGCGCACGTCGAGGGCCTCGCCGCAGCACAGGATCGGGGTGAGCCCATGGAGGTACGCGGCCTTGACCTTGGCGTTGACGACCTCGTCGGTCTCGCCGTGGCCCTCGCGCCGCTCGCTGTGCCCGATGGCGACGTACGTGCAGCCGAGCTTGGCGAGGAAGGCGCCGGAGATGTCGCCCGTGTAGGCGCCGGAGGTGTGCGGCGAGAGGTCCTGCGCGCCGTAGCGCAGGTCGAGCTTGTCGCCCTCGACGAGGGTCTGCACCGAACGGAGGTCGGTGAACGGCGGGAGCACGGCGACCTCCACGGCCGAGTGGTCGTGCTTCGCGTCGCGCAGCGTCCAGTCGAGCTTCTGCACGAGGTGCGTCGCCTGGAGGTGGTCGAGGTTCATCTTCCAGTTGCCCGCCATGAGCGGGACGCGGCCGACGGGGGCGGCGGTCTTGTCGTTCTTCGCCATCAGGCGTCGTCCTCCTCGAGAACGGTGAGTCCGGGCAGCTCCTTGCCCTCGAGGTACTCGAGGCTGGCGCCGCCACCGGTGGAGATGTGGCCGAAGTCGGAGTCCTCGAAGCCGAGCTGACGCACGGCGGCGGCGGAGTCACCGCCACCGACGACGGTCAGCGCGCCCTTGCCGGTGATGTCGACGAGGGCCTGCGCGAGGGCCTTGGTGCCGTCGGCGAAGGGTGCCATCTCGAAGGCGCCCATCGGACCGTTCCAGAACACGGTGCGGCAGTCGGCGAGCTTCTCGGCGAAGAGGCGGCTCGACTCGGGGCCGATGTCGAGGCCCATCCGGTCGGCCGGGATCGCGTCGGCCGCGACGACGTCGTGGGCGGCGTCGGCGCTGAACGCGTCGGCGGCGACGACGTCGACGGGCAGGACGATCTCGACGCCCTCCTTCTCGGCGCGGTCGAGGTAGCCCTTGACCGTGTCGACCTGGTCGGCCTCGAGCAGGCTCTTGCCGACCTCGAGGCCCTGCGCCGCGAGGAAGGTGAAGACCATGCCGCCACCGATGAGGAGGCGGTCGGCGGTGCCGAGCAGGTTGCCGATGACACCGAGCTTGTCGGACACCTTCGCGCCACCGAGCACGACGGCATACGGGCGCTCGGGGTCCTTCGTGAGGCGGCGCAGCACGTCGACCTCGGTGGAGACGAGGTCGCCCGTGGCGTGCGGCAGCAGGCGTGCGACGTCGTAGACGGAGGCCTGCTTGCGGTGCACGACGCCGAAACCGTCGGAGACGAAGACGTCTGCGAGAGAAGCGAGCTCGGCCGCGAACCCAGCGCGCTCGTCGTCCGTCTTGGCGGTCTCGCCGGCGTTGAAGCGGAGGTTCTCGAGGAGCAGCACCTGGCCGTCCTCGAGGGCTGCGGCCTTGGCCTTGGCGTCGTCACCGACGGTGTCGTCGGCGAAGCCGACGTCGCTGCCGAGCACCTCGCCGAGGCGCTTCGCGACGGGCGCGAGGGAGTACCTGGCCTCGGGGGCGCCCTTGGGGCGGCCGAGGTGGGCGCACACGATGACCCGGGCGCCGGCGTCGGCCAGGCCCTTGATCGTGGGCGCCGAGGCGCGGATGCGGCCGTCGTCGGTGATGGTCGAGCCGTCGAGCGGGACGTTGAGGTCGGACCGGACGAGGACGCGCTTGCCGCGCAGGTCGCCGAGGTCGCTGGTGGTCTTCACGCGGGATGCCTCTTCTGGTGGTGGGGATCAGCCGGGCAAGGGTGCGGCCACCGCCCCACGGGACCACGCAGGGTCCGGGGGCGGTGGCCGAGTGGGCTCAGAGCGACTGGCCGACGAGCGCGACGAGGTCGACGAGGCGGTTGGAGTAGCCCCACTCGTTGTCGTACCAGCCGACGACCTTGACCTGGTTGCCGATGACCTTGGTCAGGCCGGCGTCGAAGATGCACGAGGCGGGGTCGGTCTCGATGTCCTTGGAGACGATCTGGTCCTCGGTGTAGACGAGCACGCCCTTGAGCGGGCCCTCGGCAGCGGCCTTGACCGCGGCGTTGACCTCCTCGACGGTGGTCTCGCGGCCGGCCTCGAACGTGAGGTCGGTGGCCGAACCGGTGGGCACCGGGACGCGGAGGGCGTAGCCGTCGAGCTTGCCCTTGAGCTCGGGCAGCACGAGGCCGATGGCCTTGGCGGCACCGGTCGAGGTCGGGACGATGTTGAGCGCGGCGGCTCGGGCGCGACGGAGGTCCTTGTGCGGCGCGTCCTGCAGGTTCTGGTCCTGCGTGTACGCGTGGATCGTCGTCATGAGGCCCTTGACGATGCCGAACTCGTCGTTGAGCACCTTGGCCATCGGGCCGAGGCAGTTCGTCGTGCACGAGGCGTTGGAGATGATCGTGTGCTTCGAGGCGTCGTACGCGTCGTCGTTGACCCCCATGACGATCGTGATGTCCTCGTTCTTGGCCGGGGCCGAGATGATGACCTTCTTGGCACCGCCGTCGACGTGCGCCTTGGCGGCCGTCGCGTCGGTGAAGAACCCGGTGGACTCGACGACGATGTCGGCGCCGACCCCGGCCCAGTCGATCTTGGACGGGTCGCGCTCCTCGAACACGCGGATCGACTTGCCGTCGACCGTGAGCGAGGTGTCGTCGTAGGTGACCTCGCCCGGGAAGCGACCCAGGATCGAGTCGTACTTGAGCAGGTGGGCGAGGGTCTTGTTGTCCATGAGGTCGTTGGTTGCCACGACCTCGATGTCGGCTCCGGACGCCACGATGGCGCGGAAGAAGTTGCGGCCGATGCGGCCAAAGCCGTTGATACCAACGCGAACGGTCACTGCTGTGCACCTCTTCGGTAAGACTGTGTCGGACGATGTGCCAGACCTTGGGCCGCCACGCTGCGACCTCGATCACACCCACCCTAGTGCGTCGGCTCAGGGGCCGAACCGGCAGTCTCAGGGCTTGGTGAGCACCCGCTCAGCGCGTCCCGCACCACCCGACGTACGCGTACGGCCGGGCAAAGGGGTCGACGGAGGGTCAGCTGTCGAGCATGTCGGGGGTGAGGTTGGCGTCGGTGCCGGGCACCCCGAGCTCCTCGGCCCGCTTGTCGGCCATCGCGAGCAGGCGGCGGATGCGCCCGGCGACGGCGTCCTTCGTCATCGGCGGCTTGGCCAGCTGGCCCAGCTCCTCGAGGCTCGCCTGCTTGTGCTCGAGACGGAGCACGCCGGCCTCACGGAGGTGGTCGGGGATGTCCTCACCGAGCAGCTCCATGGCGCGCTCGACGCGGGCTCCGGCCGCGACGGCGGCGCGGGCCGAGCGGCGCAGGTTGGCGTCGTCGAAGTTCGCGAGACGGTTGGCGGTGGCCCGCACCTCGCGGCGCATCCGGCGCTCCTCCCACGCCAGCACGGCGTCGTGGGCACCGAGCCGGGTGAGCATCGCGCCGATGGCGTCGCCGTCACGGATGACGACGCGGTCGACACCGCGCACCTCGCGCGCCTTCGCCTGGATGCCGAGGCGCCGGGCCGCGCCGACGAGGGCGAGGGCGGCCTCGGGTCCGGGGCAGGTGACCTCGAGCGCCGATGAGCGGCCCGGCTCGGTGAGGGAGCCGTGGGCGAGGAAGGCGCCGCGCCACGCGGCCTCGGAGTCGCACGTGGCGGCGCTGACGACCTTGGGCGGCAGACCGCGGACGGGGCGCCCGCGGGTGTCGATGAGCCCGGTCTGGCGGGCGAGCGTCGCCCCCTCCTCGACGACGCGCACGACGTAGCGCGAGCCGCGGCGCAGGCCGCCGGCGGCGAGCACGAGGACGTCGCTCTTGTGGCCGTAGACCTCGGTGATGTTGCGGCGCAGGCGCCGGGCGGCGTTGGCGGTGTCGAGCTCGGCCTCGACGACGATCTGCCCACCGATGATGTGCAGTCCCCCGGCGAACCTGAGCATCGTGGACACCTCGGCCTTGCGACAGCAGGGCTTGGTCACCTCGAGGCGTGAGAGCTCGTCCTTCACCTTCGCTGTCATGGCCATGGGCGACATCCTGCCATCCTGATCAAGAACCCTCGCGGCGAGACCGCTCCGCGACACACCGAGCACGTGAGGCCCTGCACGTCGGCGTGTCGCGTGGGGGGGCAGGCAGGGCTCAGGCGATGACGTCGCGCAGGGCAGCCGCGAGCCTCAACGGGTCGTGCACGCCCGGCTCGCCCCGCGCCGCGACCGGGGCGACGACGAGCTCGGCTCCGAGATCGGCCGCGGCAGCGCGCAGGGAGGCGCCGTCGGGGACGACGCTCGGGTCGGCGAGCACGACGTCGAGCCGCAGGTCGGGCGCGTTGGCCGCGAACGACGCCAAGTGGTCCTCGGCACGAAAGTCGCGGGTCTCGCCCTTGTGCACCTCAAGGTTGAGGTTGAGCAGGCGCTTCGCAGGGGTTGTCACGAGGGCGTCGACGAGGTCGGGCACGAGCAGGTGCGGCATGACCGACGTGAACCACGAGCCGGGCCCGAGCATGACCCAGTCGGCGGCGGCGACGGCCCCCAGGGCCTCGTGGCACGGCTCGGGGCAGGTCGGCACGATGCCGATGGACGAGACGATGCCGGGTGACGACGCGACCCGGTGCTGGCCGCGCACCTCGACGGTTTCACCGGGACGCTCGGGGTCGTGGCCGCGGATCTCCGCGACGATCTCGAGGGGCTCGGCCGCCATCGGCAGCACGCGCCCGCGGGCACCGAGGAGGCGGCCCACGAGGTCGAGGCCCTTGACCGTGTCGCCGAGCAGCTCCCAGATGGAGACGATCATGAGGTTGCCGAGGGCGTGCCCCTGGAGCTCACCCGAGCCGGCAAAACGGTGCTGGAGGACGTCGCGCCACGTGTGCCCCCAGTCGCTCTCGTCGCAGAGGGCCGAGAGGGCCATGCGGAGGTCGCCCGGAGGCAGCACGTCGAACTCCTCGCGCAGCCGGCCGCTCGAACCGCCGTCGTCGGCGACCGTGACGACGGCCGTGACGTGGTCGGTGAGCAGGCGCAGCGCCGAGAGCGTTGCTGCGAGGCCGTGCCCGCCACCGAGCGCGACGATGTCGCGGTGGTGCGGGAACGCAAGGGGTCCGCGGGGTGGGGTCATCGGCCGGGCCCCGTCACTCCCGCCCCAGGTCGCGGTGCACGACGAACGTGTCGACGCGGTCGCGCCCGCCGAGGCGCGCGCTCAGGGCCTCGGCGATGGCGACGGAACGGTGCTTGCCACCGGTGCAGCCGACGGCGACGGTGACGTAGCGACGCCCCTCTCGGACGTAGCCCGCGATCATCGTGTCGAGGAGCTCGCCGGCCCGGTCGAGGAACTCGTCGGCACCGGCCTGCTTCATGACGAACTCGCTGACGGGGCCGTCGCGCCCGGTGAGGGCCCGCAGCTCGGGCACCCAGTAGGGGTTGGGCAGGAAGCGCATGTCGAAGACGACGTCGGCGTCGAGTGGCAGGCCGTACTTGAACCCGAAGGACATCACGGCGATGCGCAGCTGCACGCGGCCCTCGCCGGCGAAGAGCGAGCTGAGCTTGGCGCTCAGCTGGTGCACGTTGAGGCCCGAGCTGTCGATGACGACGTCGGCGGACGACCGCAGGTCGAGCAGCCGCTCGCGCTCACGCTGGATGCCGTCGAGCAGCCGGCCGTCGCCCTGCAGCGGGTGCGGACGGCGCACGCTCTCGAACCGGCGCACGAGGGCCTCGTCGGTCGCGTCGAGGAACACGAGGCTGGGCCGCTCGCCGCGCTCGCGGGCCTCGGCGATGGCGCCCTCGAGCAGCTCGAACCAGCCGCGCGAGCGGACGTCGACGACGACGGCCACCTGCTGGAGCCGGGACCCGGGGTCCTTCGCGCGCGCCTCCTCGCGCAGCTCGGTCAGGTGCGAGAGGAGCTGGGGCGGGAGGTTGTCGACGACGAGCCAGCCGAGGTCCTCGAGGACGTTGGCGGTGGTGCTGCGTCCGGCGCCGCTCATGCCGGTGACGATGACGATGGGCGCATCGGCCAGCGACGTCTGCGGGGTGGGGCCGGTGTCGGCGGTCATTCGAGCACTTCTCCCGTCGTGAGGTTCACGGCTGGCTCCTGGGGTGCTCCCCCAGCCAAGTGGTTGACGACGGCCGAAGCAAGCGACCTGCCGAAGCCCGGAACAGCCATGATGTCCGAAACGTCCGCCGAGCGAAGTCGTTTGACCGAACCGAAGTGGCGCAGCAGCGCCTTCTGCCGGCTGCTGCCCAGACCCGGTATGCCGTCGAGCTGGGAGGTCGTCATCGCCTTGGAGCGTCGCTGGCGGTGGAAGGTGATGGCGAAGCGGTGCGCCTCGTCACGCAGGCGCTGGAGCAGGTAGAGGCCCTCGCTGGTGCGCGGCAGGATGACCGGGTGGTCGTCGCGCGGGAGCCACACCTCCTCGAGCCGCTTCGCGAGGCCGACGAGCGCGACCTCCTCGATGCCGAGCTCGTCGAGGACGGCCTGCGCGGCGTTGACCTGCGGCAGCCCGCCGTCGACGACGACGAGGCTCGGCGGGTAGGCGAAGCGCCGGGGCCGGCCGGTCTCGGGGTCGATGGGCCCTGAGGTGGACGGCCCGTCGTCGTCGCCGTCGCGGTCGGTGCCCTCGGTTGCGTCGCTGTCAGCGACGGCGCCGTCGGCGACGGCGCCGTTGCGGCCAGCAGCCCGGCCGGAGCCGTCCGAGGGATCGCTGACGACGCCGGTGGACAGGTCGAGGTCACCGGCGCCCTCGGCGTCCTCGAGGTAGCGGCGGAACCGTCGGGTCAGGACCTCGCGCATCGCGGCGGTGTCGTCGACCGTCGCGGGCGCGTCGGGTGCGGCTCCGTCGCCCTCGGCCGTCGAGGTGGCGCCCCGGACGATGAAGCGGCGGTACTCGCTCTTGCGGGCGAGGCCGTCCTCGAAGACCACCATCGAGGCCACGACGTTGGTGCCCTGGACGTGGCTGACGTCGTAGCACTCGATGCGCAGCGGCGCGTCGTCGAGGCCGAGGTAGTCCTGCAGCTCTTGGAGCGCCTTGCTGCGCAGGGTGAGGTCGCCGGCGCGGGCGACCTTGTGACGGGCCAGCGACTGCTCGGCGTTGCGGCGCACCGTCTCCATGAGCGTGCGCTTGTCGCCGCGCTGCGGCACCCGCACGCCGACGCTGGAGCCGCGCACCGTCGACAGCCACTCGGTGACGGCCTCGAGGTCGGCCGGCAGCGTGGGGACGAGCACCTCGCGGGGCACGGCGTCGCGGTCGGCGTCGCCGTAGACCTGCTGGAGCAGGTGCTCGACGAGGGTCGGGAGGTCCTCGCTCTCCTTTTCGACGACCCAGCCACGCTGGCCCCGGATGCGGCCGCCGCGCACGTGGAAGACCTGGACGGCCGCCTCGAGGTCGTCGTCGGCGAGGGCGAAGACATCGGCGTCGGTGGCGTCACCGAGGACGACGGCCTGCTTCTCGAGGGCCTTGGTCAGGGCGCCGATGTCGTCGCGCAGCCGGGCCGCCTGCTCGAAGTCGAGCTCGGCCGCGGCCTCCTTCATGCGGGTCTCGAGGCGCTTGGCGAAGCGCGAGCTGTTGCCCGCCATGAAGTCGCAGAAGTCCTCGGCGATGGCGCGGTGCTCGTCGGGGGTGACGCGCCCGACGCAGGGCGCCGAGCACTTGTCGATGTAGCCCAGCAGGCAGGGCCTGCCGCTGGCGGCCGCACGCTTGAAGACGCCCGAGGAGCAGGTGCGCACCGGGAAGACCCGCAGCAGCAGGTCGAGCGTCTCGCGGATCGCCCAGGCGTGGCCGTAGGGGCCGAAGTAGCGGGTGCCCTTGCGCTTGGCGCCGCGCATCACCTGGGCCCGCGGGAACTCCTCGCCCATCGTGACGGCGAGGAACGGATAGGACTTGTCGTCGCGGTACTTGACGTTGAAGCGCGGGTCGAACTCCTTGATCCAGGAGTACTCGAGCTGGAGCGCCTCGACCTCGGTGCGCACGACGGTCCACTCGACCGAGGCCGCGGTGGTGACCATCGTGGCCGTGCGCGGGTGCAGCGCGGTGATGTCCTGGAAGTAGGACGAGAGGCGGGGGCGCAGCGACTTGGCCTTGCCGACATAGATGACCCGGCCGTGGGCGTCGCGGAAGCGGTAGACGCCCGGGTCGGTCGGGATCTCCCCCGGCTTCGGTCGGTAGGTCGTCGGGTCCGCCACGCGTCCACCCTATGTCGGCCCACCGACGACGCCGTATGCCGCCCTCCGACCCCGACGAGGGCGGCAGGACGGCATACGGGAAGGTCGGTCAGGGCTCGGGTGGAGCGCGGTCGGGGCTCGCTCAGGCGACGGTGAAGGTGTCTCCGCTGACGGTGACCTGCTTGGCGGTGAGGGCGCGCTTCGCCTGGCTGTCGGGCGTCGGCTCGCCCGTGGTCAGGTCGAAGTGGCTCTGGTGGCAGGGGCAGACGAGCTGCTTGTCGGCGACGGAGCTCACGGCGCAGCCCTGGTGCGGGCAGGTCGTGTCGAAGGCCTTGAACGTGCCGGCCACCGGCTGGGTGACGACGGTCTTGGTGTCGGGGAAGAACTTCGCGCCACCGACGGGCACCTCGGACGACGGGGTGCCCCCGCCGGACGGCGCCGAAGCCGCGGCCGAGCTCGACCCGCCCGCGGAGGCCGCGCTGCTCGACGAGGCGCCGGTCGCGCTGGGGACGGGCGGGCTGCTGCAGGCGGCGAGGGCACCGGCGCCGACGACGACTCCGGCGGCCTTGAGGACGCCGCGGCGGTCGGCGAGTGCGGCGACGTGCTGGTGACCCTCTTCGGCAGCGACAGGGGTGTCGACAGGGGTGTCGACGGAGGGGGCGTGCTCGGGGGCGAAGGTGCTGGACTGCTCGGCGGTGCGTGAGTGGCTGCGCTGTGTCATGCGTTCCTCTTCCTGGTGGTGGAGGTCCGTGTCTTGCTCACGGTGGTGCTGGGCGTGCTCTTCTTCGCGGCCGCGGTGGTGGCACCTCCTCTGGCGCGACCCGTGGTGCGGGGGGCCTTCAGTCTGGGAGAGCTCGCTGTGCCCGAGCCGTCAGCTCGCTGTGAGCCCTCCCCGGCCTTCTTCCTGGTGCCGGACCCGGCGCGGCCCTTGGCGGTGGTGCGCGTCGTCGTGCGCGCGGTGCGGTCGAGGATCGGTCGGAGGAAGCGGCCGGTGTGGCTGGCCGCCACGTCGGCAACGTCCTCGGGAGTGCCCTCGGCGATGACCGTGCCGCCCCCCGACCCGCCCTCGGGGCCCATGTCGATGATCCAGTCGGCGTTCTTGATCACGTCGAGGTTGTGCTCGATGACGATGACGGTGTTGCCCTTGTCGACGAGCCCCTGCAGCACGTCGAGGAGCTTCTTGATGTCCTCGAAGTGCAGGCCGGTCGTCGGCTCGTCGAGGACGTAGATCGTGCGTCCGGTGGAACGCTTCTGCAGCTCGCTCGCGAGCTTGACGCGCTGCGCCTCGCCGCCCGAGAGGGTCGGTGCCGGCTGGCCGAGGCGCACGTAGCCCAGGCCGACGTCGTTGAGCGTCTTGAGGTGGCGCGAGATCGCGGGGACCGCCTCGAAGAACGTGGCGGCCTCCTCGATGGGCATGTCGAGCACGTCGGCGATGGTCTTGCCCTTGAAGTGCACCTCGAGCGTCTCGCGGTTGTAGCGGGCCCCGTGGCACACCTCGCACGGCACGTAGACGTCGGGCAGGAAGTTCATCTCGATCTTGATGGTGCCGTCGCCGGAGCACGCGTCGCAGCGCCCGCCCTTGACGTTGAAGGAGAAACGCCCGGGCTGGTAGCCACGGATCTTCGCCTCGGTCGTCTCGGCGAACAGCTTGCGCATGTTGTCGAAGACGCCGGTGTAGGTGGCCGGGTTCGATCGGGGCGTTCGCCCGATCGGGCTCTGGTCGACGTGCACGACCTTGTCGAGGTGGTCGAGGCCGGTGACCGTCTTGTGCCGGCCGGGCACGTGCCGGGCGCCGTTGAGCTTGTTGGCGAGGACGTTGTAGAGGATGTCGTTGACGAGGGTCGACTTGCCCGAGCCGGAGACGCCGGTGACGGCGACGAGGTTGCCGAGCGGGAAGTTCACCGAGACGTTCTGCAGGTTGTTCTCGCGAGCGCCGGTGACCGTGAGCTGGCGACCGTCGTGGCCGCGGCGCACGTCGGGGGTCGGGATCTCGCGGCGCCCGGAGAGGTACATGCCGGTGAGCGAGTCGGGGTGCTCGAGCAGCCCCTTGACCGGCCCGGAGTGCACGACGTGGCCACCGTGCTCGCCGGCGCCGGGGCCGATGTCGACGACCCAGTCGGCGGTGGCGATGGTGTCCTCGTCGTGCTCGACCACGATGAGCGTGTTGCCGAGGTCGCGCAGGCGGGTCAGGGTCTCGATGAGCCGGTGGTTGTCGCGCTGGTGCAGGCCGATCGACGGCTCGTCGAGCACGTAGAGCACGCCCACGAGGCCGGAGCCGATCTGGGTCGCCAGGCGGATGCGCTGTGCCTCGCCGCCGGAGAGGGTGCCGGCGGGGCGGTCGAGCGAGAGGTAGTCGAGGCCGACGTCGAGGAGGAAGCCGAGCCGGGCGTCGATCTCCTTGATGACGCGCTCGGCGATCTGCTTCTCGCGGGGCGTGAAGTCGACGGTGTCGAGGAACCCGGCGGCCTCGTTGATCGCGAGGCCACAGACCTCGGAGATGTTCTTGCCGCCGACGAGGACGGCGAGGGACTCGGGCTTGAGGCGGGCGCCCTTGCAGACCGGGCACGGGACCTCGCGCATGAAGCCCTCGTAGCGGTCGCGGCTCCAGTCGGAGTCGGTCTCGGCGTGGCGGCGCTTGATGAACGGGACGACGCCCTCGAAGCCGGTGGTGTAGGAGCGGTCGCGGCCGTAGCGGTTCTTGTAGCGGACGTGGACCTTGTAGTTCTGCCCGTGGAGCAGGGCCTCCTTCGCCCGGGCCGGCAGCGCCCGCCACGGGACGTCCATCGAGAACTTCATGTCCTCGGCCAGCGCGCCCATGACGCGCTGGAAGTACTCGGCGGAGCCGGACCCCTGGGCCCACGGGGCGATGGCCCCGTCGGCGAGGGTCAGGTCGTCGTCGGGGACGACGAGCTCGGGGTCGACCTCGAGCTCGGTGCCGATGCCGGTGCACTCGGGGCAGGCGCCGAAGGGCGAGTTGAACGAGAACGACCGGGGCTGCACCTCGTCCATGCCCAGCGGGTGGTTGTTGGGGCAGGCCATCTTCTCGGAGTAGCGCCGCTCGCGCTGCTTGTCCTTGGCGTCGCGGTCGACGAAGTCGATGATGACGATGCCCCCGGCGAGCCCGAGAGCGGTCTCGACCGAGTCGGTGAGGCGACGCTTGGAGCCGGCGTCGTCACCCTTGGCGACGAGTCGGTCGACGACGACCTCGATCGTGTGCTTCTTCTGCTTCTCGAGCTTGGGCGCCTCGGTGAGCGAGACGACCTCGCCGTCGACCCGGGCACGCGAGAAGCCCTTGGTCTGCAGCTCGGCGAAGAGGTCGACGAACTCGCCCTTGCGGCCCTGGACCACCGGGGCGAGCACCTGGAAGCGGGTGCGGTCGTCGAGCGTGAGCAGCTGGTCGACGATCTGCTGCGGCGACTGGCGGGTGACCGGCTCGCCGCAGACGGGGCAGTGCGGTCGCCCGGCGCGCGCGAAGAGCAGGCGCAGGTAGTCGTAGACCTCGGTGATGGTGCCGACGGTCGACCGGGGGTTGCGGTTGGTCGACTTCTGGTCGATCGACACGGCCGGTGACAGCCCCTCGATGAAGTCGACGTCGGGCTTGTCCATCTGCCCGAGGAACTGCCGGGCGTACGCCGACAGCGACTCGACGTAGCGCCGCTGGCCCTCCGCGAAGATCGTGTCGAACGCGAGGCTCGACTTGCCCGACCCGGAGAGCCCGGTGAAGACGATGAGGCTGTCGCGGGGGAGGTCGACGGACACGTCGCGGAGGTTGTGCTCTCGCGCGCCGCGGACGACGAGGGAATGGGCGTTGCCGGTGGGCGTAGCAGTCACGCGCAACATGCTAAGTCGGGCCACCGACAGTCCTCGTATCGGCGGCGTCGCGGCGGCTCGCCCGCGACCCGCACCGGGACGCGCCAACGCGGCGGGTGCCCCGCACGTGCGACCCGGCCTGGCGGCATACTCGCACCCATGAGTGAGCACGCGCCGACGCCCATCGAGGACTACGCGGTGCTCGGCGACCTCGGCACCGCGGCGCTCGTGAGCCGGCGCGGCTCCATCGACTGGCTGTGCCTGCCGCGCTTCGACTCCCGGGCCTGCTTCTCGGCGCTGCTCGGCACGCCGGAGCACGGCAGGTGGCTCATCGCGCCGGTCGACGAGGACGCCGTGACGACCCGCCGCTACGCCGGCAACTCCTTCGTGCTCGAGACGTTCCACGAGACCTCCACCGGACGGGTCAAGGTGACCGACGTCATGCCGCTCGGCGACGGGCGCTCCGACGTGCTGCGCCGCATCGAGGGCCTCGAGGGCACGGTGCGGATGGTCCACGAGTGGACCGTGCGCTTCAACTACGGGCGCACCCGCCCCTGGGTCGCGCGGCACACCGACGACCGCGAGGGCCGCACCGACGAGATCATCACCGCCATCGCAGGGCCGGACATGCTCGTGCTGCGCGGGGCCCGCCTCCCCCACGCGCAGGACGGCCACCACGTCGACGAGTTCGACGTCTCGGTGGGCGAGTCGATGACCTTCTCGACGACGTGGTTCCGCAGCCACGAGCAGATCCCGCCGCCGCTCAGCGTGCGCGCGCGCATCGCCGAGACGATCGCGCTGAGCGAGCGCTACGCCGCCCAGAGCCACTACTCCGGGCCGTATGCCGCTGCCGTGACCCGTTCGCTGCTGGTGCTGCGCGGCCTGACGCACCAGACGACGGGGGGCATCGTGGCCGCCGCGACGACCTCGCTGCCGGAGGAGCTCGGCGGCGAGCGCAACTGGGACTACCGGTTCTGCTGGCTGCGCGACGCCGCCTTGACGCTCGAGGCGCTGCTCGGCTGCGGCTACGTCGAGGAGACCGAGCTGTGGCGGGCGTGGCTGCTGCGGGCCGTGGCGGGCGACCCCGAGGACATGCAGATCATGTACCGCGTCGACGGGGGCCGCGACCTGCCCGAGCGGGTGCTGCACCACCTCCCCGGGTATGCCGGGTCGACGCCCGTACGCGTGGGCAACGCCGCCGTGGACCAGCGCCAGACCGACGTGCTCGGCGAGGTGATGATCTCCCTCGACCACGCACGGATGCGTGGTCTCGAGGACAACGACGACTCCTGGCACCTGCAGCGTGCCCTCGTCAACCACCTCGCCCGGCACTGGCAGGAGGCCGACAACGGGCTCTGGGAGATCCGCGGGCCGCTGCGCCACTTCACCCACTCCCGGGCCATGGTCTGGGCGGCCTTCGACCGGGCCGTGCGAGCCGTCGAGCGGTACGGCGCCGAGGGTCCGGTCGACGAGTGGAGGACGCTGCGCGACCAGGTGCGCGACGAGGTCATGACGAAGGGCTTCGACACCGAGCGTGGCACCTTCGTGCAGCACTACGACACCACCGAGGTCGACGCCTCGCTGCTCACCCTGTCGGCGATCGGTTTCGTCGACGGCGACGACCCGCGCATGCTCGGGACCATCGCGGCGGTCGAGCAGGACCTGATGCGAGACGGCCTCGTCATGCGCTACCGCACCGAGACCGACATCGACGGGCTCCCGGGTGGCGAGCACCCCTTCCTCGCGTGCTCGTTCTGGCTCGTGACGGCATACGCGAAGGCGGGTATGACCGCGAAGGCGAACGAGCTGATGGAGCGGCTCGTCGGCCTGACCAACGACGTCGGCCTGCTGTCCGAGGAGTACGACCCGGTGAACGAGCGGATGGTGGGCAACTTCCCCCAGGCGTTCTCGCACCTCGCCCTCGTCGGGGCGGCCCTGGCGCTCGCGAAGGCCACCGGCGAGGCGTCCGACAGCGCGACCGAGAAGCAACCCGGGAGGGCAACGGCATGAAGCACGCCGACGTGACCGCAGACCTCGTGGCGGCCGAGACCGAACGGGTCGTGGCGACGGCCGCCTCGTTCCGCAACGACGCGGTGCTCGCCCCGTCGCTGTGCGAGGGGTGGTCCCGCGGCCACGTGCTCGCCCACATCGCCCGCAACGCCGACGCGCTGGCCCGCGTCTGCGACGTCGCGCTGACCGGAGCCCCCGGCACCATGTACGACACGGTCGAGTCGCGCGACGCCGACATCGCCGCCGGCGCTCGTCGCTCGGCGCACGAGCACGCCACCGACATCCGCGACTCGGCCGCGCAGCTCGCCGAACGCCTCGCCGCGCTGCGTCCCGAGCACGCCGAGGTCCGTGTCGAGCGCACCCCGGGCGGCTTCCCGATCCCCGTCGGGATGGTCCCCTTCATGCGGTTGCGTGAGCTCGTCTTCCACCACGTCGACCTCGACGCCGGCTTCACGTTCGCCGCGGCACCCGACGAGGTCGTCGCCCTCTTCCTGCGCGACGCGGCGAACCGGCTGGCCAAGGAGGACGCGCCCCCGTCGCTGCGCATCGCGACGGCCGAGGGCGACGCGTACACCGTCGGTGACGGCGCGACGACGGTCACCGGGGCACGCGCCGCGGTGCTCACCTGGCTCGCCCGCGGCCACACCGACGGGGTCCGGTTCGACGGCCCCGTCCCGACCCTTCCCTTCGGAGGCTGACATGCCCGACCACGCACCCGACACGTACTCCGGCCACGTCGAGCAGGGCGGCCCGGCCGCCGTGCGCGAGCTGCCCCACCTGACCATCCGCAAGCAGTCCGTCGGCACGATGGACAACAACGCGTACCTGCTGACCTGCCGCTCGACCGGAGCCCAGCTGCTCATCGACGCCGCGGCCGAGGCCCCGCGACTCCTCGAGCTGGTGGGCGCCGGCGGTGACGGGCTCGAGACGGTCGTCACCACCCACCAGCACCACGACCACGTCGGCGCGCTCGCCGAGGTCGTCGAGGCCACCGGCGCGCGCACCGTCGCCGGCGCCGACGACGCCGAGGGGCTGCCCGTCCCCGTCGACGTACGCGTCGGGCAGGGTGACACGGTGACCGTCGGTGACGTGACGCTCGACGTCGTCCACCTGCGTGGGCACACCCCGGGCTCGATCGCGCTCGCCTACGCAGACCCCGACGGCCACACGCACCTCTTCACCGGCGACAGCCTCTTCCCGGGCGGCATCGGCAACACGAAGAACCCGGGCCAGAGCTTCGAGTCGCTCATCGAGGACGTCACGACGCGCGTCTTCGACGTCTACGACGACGACACGTGGTTCTACCCCGGCCACGGCGACGACTCCACGCTCGGCGCCGAGCGGCCGCACCTCGACGAGTGGCGCGCCCGCGGCTGGTGAGTGCGCGGCCGTCCCACGGCGTGTGCCGCGTGCGGGTTCCGCGGCACCGCTCAGGGAGCGCCGGGCACCGCGCTGACGGGTAGGCGCACGCGGAACCGGGTGTCGCCCGGACGCGACTCGACCTCGATGCTCCCGCCGTGGCGGTCGACGACGATCCGGTGGGCCACGTCGAGGCCGAGCCCGGTGCCGCGGCCGACCTCCTTGGTCGTGAAGAAGGGCTCGAAGGCACGCTGCCGGGCCTCGGCGCTCATGCCCGAGCCGGTGTCACGGACCTCGACGAGCACTCCGTCGCCGTCACGCCGCGTGCGCACCGTGAGGGTGCCGTTGCCGTCCATGGCGTCGACGGCGTTGTCCACGAGGTTGGTCCACACCTGGTTGAGCTCGCCGGGCATGCCGTCGACGAGCGGCACGTCACTCCCCCAGTCGCGCACCACGGTGACGTTGGGACGCAGCCGGGGACCCATGACGAGCAGGGTGCTCTCGATGCCCTCGCGCACGTCGACGCGCTGGTGGGACGCCCGGTCCATCTGCGAGTAGGTCTTGATGCCGGCCACGAGCTCGGAGACACGACGCGTCGACTCCCGCACCTCGGCCAGCAGCGACGTGACGTCGATGGTGCGCGCCACCCACTCGAGCGACGGACCCAGCGCATCGCCGGGCACCGTCTCGGCCGCTCGTCGGAGCCACGCGACGTCGGCGCCGGCGGAGACCAAGGGCGCGGCGAGGTCCCACGGCTGCTCCACCCCTGCACGCTCGAGCCACTGCCCCAGCTCCTCCTCCCGGTCAGCGGTCTCGAGCGGGTCGGCGAGCGCGGCGGGTGGTCCCAGTCCCCGCCGGAGCGAGTCCAGGGACTCGAACCCTTCAGCGGTCAGGCCGCGGACCGCCATGTGCCGCAGGGCCTCCAGCAGACCGTCGCAGGCACGTTCGAGCTCCGCCGCGGACCGGGCGGACGCGGCCGCCGGGTTGTTGATCTCGTGGGCGAGCCCTGCCGCGAGCGTGCCGAGCGTGACGAGACCGCTGCGCTGCCGGGCCGTCGCCTCGATCGACCGGGCCGTGCCGTAGAGCCCTGCCACCAGGTGCGCCGCGAACGGGAACCACGTGTCGGCGAGGTCGCGGAGGTCCTCGGCCGGAACCCGCAACATCCGACCCGCGGTGACGCCTCGCGCGGTGGCGAGGTAGACCCCGTTGTCGTCCCAGGCACGGAAGCCACCGGCCCACCGGCCCGGCACGTCCATGCGCCCCACGGTGACGTCCTCGCGGCCGATGTGGCGCGACAGGTCCAGCGCGCCGTCGACGAGCACCCACCAGTGGTCGGCACGGTCACCCTCGAGGAACACGACCTCGCCGGGGCGGACCCGGAGCTCGGTCCCGACCTCGAGCAGCTGCGTGAGCTGGTCGTCGCGCAGCCCGTCGAAGAGGGGGATGGTCCGGAGGTCGGCGAGCGCGAGCATCGTTGGCAGGTCCCGTCAGATCGTGGCGAGATAGCGGTGCACGAAGTAGACGGACATCGAACCCTCGCCCACCGCTGATGCCACCCGCTTCATCGAGTCGGCGCGCACGTCGCCCGCAGCGAAGACGCCGGGAAGGCTCGTCTCGAGGGCGAACGGCGGCCGGCTCAAGGTCCAGCCCCCGGCGTACGGTCCCGACACGAGGTCGTGGCCGGTCACGACGAAGCCGTGCCCGTCCCGCGCGACCTCCGCACCCAACCAGTCCGTGCGGGGGGCCGCGCCGATGAAGACGAAGAGCCACGAGGCCTCGACGTCGGTCGTCGTGCCCGCGGCCCGGTCGGCGAGCGTCAGCCGTTCCAGGTGGCCGTCGCCGGACGCTGCGACGACCTCGGTGCCGCACAGCACGCGGATCCGGTCGTCGGCGCGGATCCGCTCGACGAGGTACTGCGACATGCTCGCCTCGAGCGAGGAACCCCGGACGACGAGCGTCACCCGCTTCGCGAACCGCGCGAGGTTGAGCACGGCCTGGCCGGCCGAGTTGGCGGCGCCGACGACGTAGACCTCCTCGCCGCTGCAGGCCGCGGCCTGCCCGGCGCTCGCCCCGTAGTGGACGCCGCGTCCCACGAGGGCGTCGAGGCCGTCCGCGGCGAGACGACGGTAGGAGACGCCGGTCGCCAGGACGACGCTGCGCGCCTCGATGTCGGTGAAGCCGTTCTCGCTGCCGCCGACCCGAGGCTCCGGAGCGCCACTCCCGATGTGGGCCTCGATGCCCTGCAGCCGCACCGCCCGCACCGGGCCTCGGGGCTCGAGGGCGACGACGTCGCGGGCGAGCACCATCTCGGCGCCGAACCGGCGGGCCTGGGCGATGGCGCGCTGGGCCAGGTCCGCACCGGAGAGCCCGCGGGGGAAGCCGAGGTAGTTCTCGATCGCGGCGCTCTGACCCGCCTGCCCGCCGGGCGCCTCGTGCTCGACGACGACGGTGCTGAGGCCCTCGGAGGCGGCGTAGACGGCCGCCGCGAGACCGGCGGGTCCGCCGCCGACGATGCACAGGTCGTAGAGGTCGCGCTCCGCGCGGGTCCGCAGTCCCAGGGCGCTCGCGATCGCGACGGTCGACGGGGCTCTGAGCGTCTCGCCGTCCGGCACGAGCACCAGCGGCAGGTCCTCCGGCCGGGCCCCGGCGAGGTCACGCAGCCGCGCGCCCTCTGCGTCGCGCTCGACGTCGAGCCACCGGTAGGGCACGTGGTTGTTGGCGAGGAAGGTCTTGACCGCGTGGGTGCCCTCCGACCAGCGGTCGCCCACCACGCGTACGTCGTCGGTGTGGTCCGGGTGGGCGTGGTGCCAGTCGGCGAGGAGGTCGTCGACGACGGGGTAGAGGTTCTCGTCGGGCGGGTCCCACGGCTTGAGCAGGTAGTGGTCGAGGCCGATGTCGTTGATCGCGGCGATGGCGACGTCCGTGTCGGCGTACGCCGTGAGCAGGACCAGCTTCGCCTCGGGCACGTCGACCCGCACCCGGCCGAGCACCTCGATGCCGGTCAGCCCGGGCATCCGCTGGTCGGCCAGGACGAGAGCGAGCGGCTGCCCCTTGAGAAGCAGGCGGGCCACGAGGTCGAGCGCCTCGGCGCCCGAGCTCGCGCGCAGGATGCGGTGGTCGGCGCCGTAGCGCGCCCGCAGGTCCCGGGCGATCGCAGCGGAGACGGGAGCGTCGTCATCCACCGTGAGGATCGCCGGTCTCGCCACGCGCCCAGCGTACGAGCGGCGCGACCCGAGCGGGCGGGAGTGCGCAGACTCGTGCGGGAGGGCCTACTGGGCGCCCTCGAGGTCCGAGGTGGCGTCCGGATCGAGCTCGGCGATCAGCGACTCCAGCTCGGTGCGGAGGAAGTCGAGGTCCGGTGGCACGTTCGTCAGGATGATGTGACGGCGCGGGTTGTTGGCGACGCACAGGCCGACGCCGAGCCGCGACCGACCGTGCCGCTCGCGCCAGGCGCGCTCGAGCTGCGGCCCGCCGGCCCAGTCGACGGGCGCGTGGAGCCAGCCCTGCACGTCCACGAGGTCGCCGTCGGGACCGTGGCGTCGGTTCTTCGGGGGATCGAATCCTTCGATGGTGATTCGCTCTTCCATGTTCTGACGGTACGGCGCTCGGGGCGCGGCGACCAGTACCTCCGGCTCGTGCGCACCGAATCGTCGCCGGTCCGGACCGGGGGCGTCCCGGTGGCACGCGGGTGCGAGGATGGCGGGCGTGAACGTCGCCGCGAGCCGTACCGTCCCCGTCAGCGCCACCCACCTGGTCCACGTCCCCGTCACGACGGTGTGGTCGACGCCCGAGAGCCCGCGACCCGTCGACGCAGCGATGGTCGCCGACGACCCCGACGCGGCTGCGTGGCTGGCGGCGCTCGACGCCGACGCGGCGGCGGACGGAGCAGTCGACGACGGCACCCGCGCCGGCCGTCTCGGCCTGCACGGGCTCGTCGAGACGCAGCTCGTCGAGGGCGAGCCCGTCACCGTCACGGA
This sequence comes from Terrabacter sp. 28, assembly GCA_000955875.1. Taxonomy (GTDB): domain Bacteria; phylum Actinomycetota; class Actinomycetes; order Actinomycetales; family Dermatophilaceae; genus Terrabacter. The sequence continues at coordinate 166,957 of JYOE01000024.1, read as the reverse complement.
GCTCGACGCCGGTGGCCGGTGGGCCCACGTCGTCGCCCCGTGGCAGCTCTCCCCCAAGGACGAGCGCGGCTACCCCGGGTGGGTGCCGCTGGCGCACCTCGCCCCGCTCACGCCGGGCTCACAGGTGGTCGGCCCCGAGGCGGTCGAGACGGCTGCCGTGGCCGACGGCGGTTCCGGCGACGCGGCGCACCCCGCCCTGACGGAGGCGCGCTCGCACATCGGTCTGCCCTACCTGTGGTCGGGCCTGACCCCCCTCGGCTTCGACTGCTCCGGCCTCGTGCTGCACACGTGGCGCCGGCTCGGCGTCGTCGTCGCCCGCGACGCGTACGCCCAGGCCGACTTCGCGACCCCCGTCGCCCTCGACGAAGTGCAGCCGGGCGACCTCTACTTCTTCGCCCGGCCCGGGGCGCGCATCCACCACGTCGGCATCGTGGTGGAGCCGGGACGGATGGTCCACGCGTCCGAGACGGGCGGCGTGCTCGTCGAGGAGGACCTGCCCGCCGCGCGGCTCGACACCCTCGTGGCGGCCGGGCGGCTGCCGATGCCGTGAGCCTCGACCGGCGCACCGCACCGCTGCTCGTCCTCGGTGGCGTCCTGTCCGTGCAGTTCGGCGGCGCCTTCGCCGCGACGCTGGTGCCGCACATCGGGGCCACCGGTTCCGTGCTGCTGCGCCTGCTCTTCGCCATGGTGATCCTGTATGCCGTCGCGCGCCCGTCGTGGCGACGGCGCACCCGTGCCGACTGGGGCACCGTCGTGCTCTTCGGGCTCGCGCTCGCCGCGATGAACACCTCGTTCTACGCCTCTCTCGCGCACCTGCCGATCGGGGTCGCCGTCACCATCGAGTTCCTCGGGCCGCTGGGGCTCGCGGCTGCGCTGAGCCGCCGGCTGCGCGACGTCGTGGCGGTGACCGCGGCCGCCCTGGGCGTCGTCCTCGTCTCGGGCGTGCTGCACACCTCGCTCGACCGTCTCGACCTCGTCGGTGTCGGCTTCGCGGCCCTGGCCGGCGTCATGTGGGCCGCCTACATCGTGCTGAGCCAGCGCACCGGTCGGGCCTTCGGCGGACTCGACGGTCTGGCCCTGGCCCTCATCGTCTCGACGGTCGCGGTCGCCCCCCTCGGCCTCACCTCGGTGGACCGCTGGACCCTTCGGGACATCGCGCTCGGGCTCGGCATCGCCGTCCTGTCCTCGGTGCTGCCCTACTCGCTCGAGCTCGTCGCGCTGCGGCACCTGGCGCAGCACGTCTTCGGCATCCTGCTCAGCCTCGAGCCCGTGGTCGCGGCGCTCGCCGGCTTCGTCGTGCTGCACCAGACGCTCGAGATGGGACAGGTCGCCGGCATGGCCCTCGTCGTGCTGGCGAGCGCCATCGTGCTGGGCGCGCGGTCCCGACCCGAGACGCCCGACGCCGCTCTCGGGCCCGGCTGATGACCGACGACCACGGGGGCCTGCTCTCACCGACCCTGCGCGCAACGACGATCGGCGTGCTCGCCCTCGTCTCGCTGCACGCGTTCGAGGCACTCGCCCTCACCACCGTGATGCCGACCATCGCCCGCGAGCTGAACGGGGCCTCCCTCTACGCGATGGCGTTCACGGCGACGCTCGCGGCCGGCATCGTCAGCATCGTCTGGTCGGGCAACCTGGCCGACCGGCGGGGGCCGAGACCGCCGCTGCTCATCGGGCTCGCGCTCTTCGCGGCCGGACTGGTGGGGGCCGGGCTCGCACCCACCATGGGCGTCCTCGTCGCCGCCCGGGTCGTGCAGGGCCTCGGCGCCGGCATGACCAGCACCGCGCTCTACGTCCTCGTCACCCGTGTCTACCCGCAGCGGCTGCACACCGCGATCCTCGCGGGGTTCTCGGCGGCGTGGGTCGTGCCGTCGATCGCCGGGCCCTTCGTCGCGGGACTCATCGCCCAGACCATCGGGTGGCGGTGGGTCTTCGGCCTGGCCCTCGTCGTCCTGGTCGTCGCAGCGGTCCTGCTCGGACGGATCGTCAGCGGCCTGCGCCAGGAGGCGGTCGACGTGCCGTGGCGCCGCCGCGCGATCGCGGCCTCGGTGGTGCTGGCCCTGGCGGTGCTCGCCCTCAATGCCGTCGCCGAGCGCCTCGACGCCGTGGGCCTCGCCGTCGCCACCGTCGCGGTGGTGGCCGTCACCGTCAGCCTGCTGCCGCTCACCCCCCGCGGCACCCTGCGGGCGGGGCGCGGCCTGCCGACCGACGTGACCCTCCGCGCCCTCGCCTTCGCCGCCTTCTCCGGTGCCGAGGTCTACCTGCCGCGCCTGCTCACCGAGCGCGACGGCCTCAGCCCGAGCCTCGCCGGCATCGCGCTGACCGTCACCGGCGTCACGTGGTTCCTCGGGTCGTGGGTGCAGGGACGCTGGGACCGGCACTTCGAGATCGGCCGCACCTCGGCCTTCTCGCTGGCCGCCATGACCGTCACCCTCGCCGCCATCGCCCTCGCCGTCGCTCTCGGTGCACCGACCTGGGTGCTCATCGCCCTCTTCCCAGCGGTCGGTCTAGGCATCGGCACCGTCTACCCGCGCGTCACCGCGCAGGCGCTCTCGCGCGCCTCGTCGACGGAGCAGGGCTTCGTCAGCTCCGCCCTGCAGATCGGCGACTCGGCCGGAGCCGCCACGGCGATCGCCCTGTCGGCTGTCGTCTTCTCCGCGGCCGGCTCGGGCGTGCCGTCGGCCTATGTCGCGGTCTTCGCCGCCATGGCCGTGCCTGCCCTGGTCGGCTGGCTCGTCTCGCACCGCGTCCGCTGACCCGGCGCGCCTGTCGAGAAGGGCAGGCCCACCCCCTCCCACCCGCTCGGAGCGCCGCGACGGAGTGCCGGCTGGCTACGCTCGGAGGCATGAGCCGCATCTTCTCGGTCAGCGTCGCCTCGGTGTACCCCCACTACGTGAACAAGGTGGAGCGCAAGGGTCGCACCAAGGCCGAGCTCGACCAGGTGATCGAGTGGCTCACCGGCTTCGACGAGGCCGCTCTGGACCAGCACCTGCAGTCCGGGACGACGTTCGAGGACTTCTTCGCCGAGGCGCACCTCAACGCCAAGGTCGACCAGATCAAGGGCGTCGTGTGCGGCGTGCGCGTCGAGGAGATCGAGGACCCGCTGATGCAGAAGATCCGCTACCTCGACAAGCTCGTCGACGAGCTCGCCAAGGGCAAGGCCATGGACAAGGTCCTCAGGACCTGACGCCTCACCTCGACGCGGACCCGACCGAGCTGTCGTTCGCGGCCTCGAGGCGGGCGTCGCGACGCGACTTCCAGAGGCTGGCCACGGTGGTGACGCCGAGGATGAGCACGATCGCACCGAGCGACACGAGGATCGGGATGTCGGGCACGCCGTCGATGGGCCGGCCGCCGTTGATGAACGGCAGGTTGTTCTCGTGCAGGGCGTGCATGATCAGCTTCACGCCGATGAAGGCGAGGAGGACGGCGAGCCCGATGCTGAGGTAGACCAGCTTCTTGAGCAGACCGCCGATGAGGAAGTAGAGCTGGCGCAGACCCATCAGGGCGAAGATGTTCGCCGTGAGCACGAGGAACGGCTCCTTGGTGAGGCCGTAGATCGCGGGGATCGAGTCGAGCGCGAAGAGCAGGTCGGTCGTGCCGAGCGCGAGGATGACGATGAGCATCGGCGTGATGAGGCGCTTGCCGTTCTCGACGACGGTCAGGTGCGTGCTGTGCCACTCCTTGGTGGCCGGGAAGCGCTTCTCGATCCAGAGCAGGAAGCGGTTCTCGTGGTACTCGTCGTCGTCGCTCTCGCCCTCGGTCGCGAGCTTGACCGCGGTGTACACGAGGAACGCGCCGAAGATGTAGAACACCCAGGCGTACGCGTTGATGACGACCGCGCCCAGCGCGATGAAGACGCCGCGCAGGATGATCGCGATGATGATGCCGATCATCAGGGCCGACTGCTGCAGCTTCCGCGGCACCTTGAAGCTGGCCATGATCAGCAGGAACACGAAGAGGTTGTCGACCGAGAGCGAGTACTCGGTGAGCCAGCCGGCGTAGAACTCTCCCGCGAACTGTCCTCCCCACTCGAACCAGACGAAGAGCCCGAAGAGCACGGCGGCACCGACGTAGAACGCCAGGTGGCGGCCGGCCTCGGCCATCGAGGGGACGTGCGGTCGCCGGGCGATGACGAGCACGTCGATCAGCAGGAAGACGGTCATCAGACCGATCGTGAGGAACCAGCCCCAAGCGGGAACGTTCATGGGCACAACCTTCCGGTCACCAGGTCAGTAACCGGAGGTCTCTCCCGCCCGGCTTGGACAGCGAGCTGTCGGTGCCGGACCGACGGGACCGGGAGCGGGTGGTGGGACCTGCTCCGTGATGACGAGCCCGTCGTGTCGGGGATACTCCCCTCCGTGTGAACGCCTGATCCTCTCACCGCAGCGGTCGGGCCTCAAATCGGGTTCCGCCCCCTGGGCACCACGCGGGGGCGCGCCGGTCACGCGCTCGTCAGCGGGGCCTTCTGCTCCGCGGCAGCCCTGCGACGACGATGTCGTAGGAGGTCTCGATCGCCTCGAGCAGCTCGTCCTCGCCGATGGCTCCGCCCAGGCGCAGGGAGTTCCACCCGTGGCGGCCGATGTAGGCGAGCACCGAGGCGTCGTCGGGGTAGCGGTGGAGCCACTCGTCGGCCTCCTGCCGGCTGGTGGCGGACTTGACCCCCACCGACTGCTCGCCGAGGAAGACGAAGATCTTGTCGCCCACCTTGGCGACCGTGTCGCCGTCCCACGGGGAGTCCTCCCACGCCCCGGGCAGCGCCAGGGCGGCCGCGCGCAACCGGGCGGCCAGCGTCTCGCTCGGCGGCCCGGCCGCGTCGTTGCCCTGGCCCGTGGGTTCGGACACCATCAGCGGGTGGCCGCGCTCATCTGCCGCAGCTCCTTCTTGAGCTCGCCGATCTCGTCACGCAGCCGGGCCGCGAGCTCGAAGTGCAGGTCGGCGGCCGCCTGGTGCATCTGCGTGGTGAGCTCCTGGATGAGGCCCGCGAGGTCGGCCGCCGCCATGTCGGCCGGACGGTTCGAGCTGCCGCCGGCGGAGACCCCGACGTCTGCGGCCATGGCACCACGGCCGGCGCCGCTCTTGCCGCGCGACTGCATGCGCCCCGAGCCGAGCAGCTCCTGCGTGTCGGCGTCCTCGCGCTCGAGCAGGTCGGTGATGTCGGCGATCTTCTTGCGCAGCGGGGTCGGGTCGATGCCGTGCTCGGTGTTGTAGGCGATCTGCTTCTCGCGCCGCCGGTTGGTCTCGTCGAGCGCCTGCTCCATGGACGGCGTCATCTTGTCGGCGTACATGTGCACCTGGCCGGACACGTTGCGCGCCGCGCGGCCGATCGTCTGGATGAGCGACCTCGCCGAGCGCAGGAAGCCCTCCTTGTCGGCGTCGAGGATCGACACGAGGGACACCTCGGGCAGGTCGAGGCCCTCGCGCAGCAGGTTGATGCCGACGAGGACGTCGAAGACGCCGGTGCGCAGCTCGCGGAGCAGCTCGACGCGGCGCAGCGTGTCGATGTCGCTGTGGAGGTAGCGGACGCGGATGCCCTTGTCGAGGAGGTAGTCGGTGAGGTCCTCGGCCATCTTCTTGGTCAAGGTGGTCACGAGGACGCGCTCGTCGCGCGCGGTGCGCTCCTGGATCTCGTGCATGAGGTCGTCGATCTGGCCCTTGGTCGGCTTGAGCACGACCTCGGGGTCGACGAGCCCGGTGGGGCGGATGATCTGCTCGACGGGCGTGCCGGACTTGGCCAGCTCGTACTCCCCCGGCGTCGCCGAGAGGTAGATCGTCTGGCCGATGCGCTCGAGGAACTCCTCCCACTTGAGGGGCCGGTTGTCCATGGCGCTCGGCAGCCGGAAGCCGTGCTCGACGAGCATGCGCTTGCGCGACATGTCGCCTTCGTACATCGCGCCGATCTGCGGCACGGTCTGGTGCGACTCGTCGAGGACGAGCAGGAAGTCCTCGGGGAAGTAGTCGAGCAGGCAGTTGGGCGCGGAGCCGGCAGTGCGGCCGTCGATGTGGCGGCTGTAGTTCTCGATGCCGTTGCAGAAACCGACCTGGCGCATCATCTCGACGTCGTAGGTGGTGCGCATGCGCAGTCGCTGGGCCTCGAGCAGCTTGCCCTGCTTCTCGAAGAGCGCGAGCTGGTCCTCGAGCTCGAGCTCGATGCCGCGGATCGCGCGCTCCATGCGCTCGGGGCCGGCGACGTAGTGGGAGGCCGGGAAGACGTACATCTCCTGCTCCTCGTTGACGACCTCGCCGGTGACCGGGTGCAGCGTGTAGATGCGCTCGATCTCGTCGCCGAAGAACTCGATGCGGATCGCGAGCTCCTCGTAGACCGGGATGATCTCGACGGTGTCGCCGCGCACCCGGAACGTGCCGCGCGTGAAGGCGAGGTCGTTGCGGGTGTACTGCATCTCGACGAACCGCCGCAGCAGGTCGTCGCGCACGATCTCCTGCCCGACCTTGAGGCGGGCCATGCGGTCGACGTACTCCTGCGGCGTGCCGAGGCCGTAGATGCACGACACCGACGCCACGACGATGACGTCGCGGCGGGTCAGCAGCGAGTTGGTGGCCGAGTGGCGCAACCGCTCGACCTCGTCGTTGACCGAGCTGTCCTTCTCGATGTAGGTGTCGGTCTGCGGGATGTACGCCTCGGGCTGGTAGTAGTCGTAGTAGCTGACGAAGTACTCGACGGCGTTGTTGGGCAGCAGCTCGCGGAACTCGTTGGCCAGCTGCGCGGCGAGCGTCTTGTTGGGCGCCATGACGAGCGTGGGCCGCTGCACCTGCTCGATGAGCCAGGCGGTCGTCGCGGACTTGCCGGTGCCGGTGGCCCCGAGCAGCACGGTGTCGGTCTCGCCCGCCTTGACCCGGCGCGCCAGCTCGGCGATGGCGGTCGGCTGGTCGCCGCTCGGGGTGTACTCGGAGATCACCTCGAACGGGGCAACCGTGCGCTGGAGGTCGGTCGTGGGACGCATGGCTCAACCGTACGTCCGACGACCGACAGCGCCCACTCGCCTACTGCTCCCAGACGTACGCCGGCCGCAGCTCGACGGTGTCACCCGGCCCGGCGAAGTTCACGGCGAGCTCCTCGGCACGCTCCTGCGACGCCACGTCGAGCAGGAAGAAGCCGGCCAGGTGCTCCTTGGCCTCGGCGTACGGCCCGTCCGTCACGAGGGTCCCGCTCTCGCTCCACCGCAGGATCCGTGAGGACGCGGGGTCGCCGAGGGCCTCACCGCCCTTGAGCTCGCCGCTCTTCGACAGCTCCTCCAGCATCGCGTCGAAGGCGGCGCCGCCGCGCTCACGCTCCTCCTGCGGCCGGGCGAGCGCCTCCGCCACGAAGTTGCCGGTCGGGTGGCCCCACGGCTGGGGGTTGGAGTGGATGAGGATGACGTACTTCATGGTTCGGTGCCTTTCGGGTCGCGAGCGGCCAGTCTGCCGCCTCACCCGTGACGTCGGAGCCGCCCACGCCGTCTCGACGCGAACGGCACAAGAGTTTCCGGATCCGCCGTCAGGGCACGCGGTGGGTCCACTCCGGGGTCGCGAACTTCTCCTCGACGAGCCGGCTCGCGGCCTCGAGCTCGGCCTCGGTGTAGTCGGACAGGTTCGAGCGGTGCCGCTGCGCGAACGACGCGGCGAACGACTCGAGGATCGCGTCGCGCGTCATCCCGGTCTGCGAGCGCATCGGGTCGACGCGCTTGTTCGCCGACTTCGTGCCCTTGTCGCTCATCTTCTCGCGGCCGATGCGCAGCACCTCGAGCATCTTGTCGGCATCGATGTCGTAGGCCATCGTCACGTGGTGCAGCACGGCCCCCGCGACGAACCGCTTCTGGGCCGCGCCGCCGATCTTGCCCTTGTCGCTCGCGATGTCGTTGAGCGGGACGAAGTGCGCGTCGACCCCGACGTCGGCGAGCGCGCCGATCACCCACTCGTCCAGGAAGGAGTAGGAGCGCTCGAAGCTGAGGCCCTCGACGAGGGAGGTCGGCACGACGAGTGAGTACGTGATGGTGTTCCCGGGCTCCATGAACATGGCGCCACCGCCGGAGATGCGCCGCACGACGTCGATGCCGTGACGGTCGGCGCCCTCGGGGTCGACCTCGTTGCGGAACGACTGGAACGAGCCGATGACGACGAGCGGGCTGTCCCAGTCCCAGAAGCGCAGCGTCGGCGGTCGCTCGCTCGAGGCGACCTCGCGGGCGATGACCTCGTCGAGGGCGACGTGCATCGCCGGGTCGAGCACCCGCGGCGGGATGACGTCGAAGACGTGGTCGTCCCACCCGGTCGCCTTGCCGAGGGCCCGACGGACCGCGATGCCGATGGCCTCAGCGGTGAAGCCGATCAGCGTGACGTCGTCGGCGAGCGCGCCCGAGACCGCCCCGGCCAGCTGGTCCACGCCGGCGTCGACCGGCATCCCGCTGAGCGCCGCGTTGATGTCGTCGAGCGCCTCGTCGGGCTCGAGGAAGAAGTCCCCCGAGACGCTCACGTCAGCGAGTCGCCCGTCGACCTCCTCGACGTCGACCGCCACGAGCTTGCCACCGGGGACCTTGTACTCACCACGCATGTCACCCACAACACCACACCCCGCCCGGGTATGCCGGATCGCCCGGCGGCCGTCAGAAAGTGCCTCCTCGACGGGGTGAGGTCACCGGCACCGTCGGGTGGGCACCCTGCCGGGTCAGCGGGGCTGCCAGCCGGTGCGCTCGGCCCACGCGTTCGCGCGGTGCCAGGCCTGCTCGAACCACGGCTCCTTGGCGACGACGTAGTCGGACGTCGTCGCGTGCTGGTGGAGCAGCCGGCGCTTCTCGGCGGCGTACGCGTCGCGCTCGGCGGGCTCGTGGCGTAGCCAGTCGCGGAAGAGCAGGGCGAACCGCCAACCGGCAGAACCGTGCTCGCGCACGTGCACGTGCACGTGGTTGCCGGGGTCGCACCCGCCGAGGAAGCGTTTGCCCCACGCCTCGGGCGCACTGCCGGACGGGTGCGGGGTGTCCGTGTGGTTGCCGTGTCTGAAGACGTAGCCGGCACCGGTGAACGCGAGACGGACGTCCTCACGGTCGACGTCGGCGAGGTGGTGGACCCCGACCTGCACGTCGATGACGTCCTTGGCGAGCAGGCCCGGTACCGAGGTCGATCCGACGTGCGACACCTCGGTGACGACCCCGGTGACGGCGAGCGCGGCAGCGAGCCGGGCGACGACGCGCTCGGCGCGGGCCTCCCAGTCGGCGCGCGGCTCGACGACGGTGTCCGCAGACCGGTCCGGACGCCGTGAACGCGTGCCGCTGGAGAGGTTGGCGGCGTACGGGACGAGCCGCTGCTCCCAGAGTGCGTCGACGGCACGCCTCAGCTGCTCGGGGGTGCCGTCGTTGGTCAGCACGACGTCGGCGACCGCGCGGCGCTGGGCGTCGGTCGCCTGCGCGGTGAGGCGGCGTCGGGCATCGCCCTCGTCGAGGCCGCGCTGCTCGACGAGCCGCCTCACCCGGGTCTCCTCGTCGGTCTCGACGACGACGGAGAGGTGCTCGTGCACCCAGAGGCCGCGCTCGACGAGCAACGGCATGTCGTAGACGGAGACCGCGTCCGCAGGCGCGGCCGCGCGCAGCTCCGCCACCCGCGCGGCGATGGCCGGGCCGGTGATCGCGTCGAGCGCCGCCAGCTCGTCGGGGTCGGCGAAGACGATCGCGGCCAGCCCGGCGCGGTCGAGGGTGCCGTCGGGCCGGATCACGGCGGCGCCGAAGCGCTCCCGGATCGCCGCGAGCGTCGGCTGCCCCGGCTCCACGACCTCGCGCGCGACGGCGTCGGCGTCGACGAGGTGGGCGCCGAGCTCCGCGAGCCTCCGCGACACCGTCGACTTGCCCGACCCGATCCCTCCGGTGACCCCGACGCGCAGCACGCCCCCACCCTACGGGTCCGCCCGTCGTGGTGACCGAACGCCGCGTTCGGTCGCGAAAGCCGTGTTCTGACAGAGCGTTCGGCAACGAACGCGGCGTTCGGTGGGGGCAGGCCGGGGACGCGGGTCAGGCGAGGCGCGCCGGGAAGCCGCCGCGGGCGACGGGTCCCCAGCGGGTCGGCGTGACGCGGAGCAGCGACTTGCCCTGGTCGTGCATGGCCTGGCGGTACTCGTTCCAGTCCGGGTGCTCGCCGGAGATCGCGCGGTAGTAGTCGACGAGGGGCTCGACCGAGTCGGGCAGGTCGATGACCTCGCAGTCGCCGTCGACCTGCACCCACTCGCCGCCGAAGTCGTCGGAGAGCACGAGCACGCTCACCTGGGGCCGCCGGCGGGCGTTGGCGGTCTTCGCCCGCTCCGGGTAGGTCGAGATGACGATGCGGCCCTCGTCGTCGACCCCGCCGGTGACCGGCGACATCTGCGGGCGGCCGTCGGAACGCTGCGTCACGAGCACCATGCTGTGCCGGGGCCGCACGAAGTCGAGCAGCGCGTCGCGGTCGACGTCGGTGTTGGTGGCGATCTGTCGCGGCATGTCAGTCCTCCTGTAGCTCGGGTAGTCCGGTGCTGGCGCGGTCGAAGGTCGCGACGAGCGCCTCGGCGAGCCAGGCGGCATACATCCGGTGGCTCCACCCGCTGCGTCGCACGAAGCGGTCGTAGATCTCGGGGCCCGTGATCGCCCAGACGATGTCGATGAAGCGTTCGCGGTCGAGCGCGGGCGGCAGCCCGTGGGCGCGCTCGAGGGCGCCCAGGGCGTTCGTGTTGCCGGCCCGGCGCTCGTCGTCGATCGTCGCCACGAAGGCCTGCAGACCGCTGTCGCCACCGGCTCCCTGCGCCAGGATCACGCCGAGGAGCGGGCCGACGCGCTCGTAGATGGTGGCGCAGAGCGCGGCGTACGCCCGCACGAACGACTCGCGGTCGGGGGCCTCGGACATGGCGCGGAACTCGGCTCGGTCCTGCATCGCGACGGGTGCGTCGTCGCCGGCGAGCATGACGTCGTAGACGGCCTTGACGACGGCGGCCTTGCCGCCCACGGCGTTGTAGACCGTCTGTGCGCTGACGCCGGCCGACGAGGCGAGCTGGCTGACCGACATCGCGTGGTAGCCCTCGCGGAGCAGGATCTCGCCCGCGGTGTCGATGATGCGGCGTCGCGTGGCGCGGGCCGCTTGCGCCCGCGCGCTGTTGTCGTACACCCGATCTGTTGACATCGGTGCCCTTCGAAAGCATCATGGGTTTCGCTGGAACGGCGTTCCAGCGAATGGGTGGGGTTCCAGGGGTCCCCACCCATACCGCTGCACTCGCGGCCGTGCCCACAGCGGCGCCTGTCGACCGCACGAGTGTGCCACGCCGATCCGGACCGTCGCCCCGCAGGGGCTCCGGAGGGGGAGCGAGGGGCCGGACGACGTCCGTCCCCTCGCTGGCGTTCTCCTCCAACCCCTTCCCCGTCGGGGGAAGCGGGGCTCACGCCGGCGCGTCGGCCCGCTGCGTCGAGGCCACCAGCGCGAGCGCGCGGTCCGGGTAGTCGGTCACCAGCCCGTCGACGCCCGCCTCGACGACCTCGACGATGCGCGCCGGCTCGTTGACGGTCCACGGCAGCACCGCGAGACCGGCGTCGTGCGCTCGCTCCACGAAGGCGACGTCGACCATCGCGTGGTCGGGCGAGATGACGTGCGCTCCCACGGCGACCGCGCCGTCGCACACGTCGTGGTGCGTCTCCCCCGGCACGACGCTGCCCGTGAGCGGGCTCCCGGGGTGCCAGGTGACCGACGACTCCACGAGGGCCGAGCGCAGCACGTCGGGAGCGAGACCGGCCGACAGCTCGAGCACCGCCCAGTCGAAGGAGTGGACGAAGCACTGCCCCTCGACCCCGTGCTCGTGCAGGTCGGCGAGCACCCCCTCGAGCAGCTGCCGACGGGCGGCCACCTCGCGCGCGTCACGCGGGTCGACCTTGATCTCGATGGTCCACCAGACGCCCGGTGCGTGCTCCACGCCGTGGGCGAGCACCTCGGAGAGCGTGGAGATGCGGGCGCCCGGGTCGGGCTTCTGGCCGGGACACTCGGGCAGGGTGAGGCTGCCGACGTCGACCGTGCGCAGCTGGTCCAGGGTGAGGTCGTCGACGCGGGCCCCGACGAGGTCGGGCCCGGTCGACACGCACTTGTGCGGCAGCAGCTCGGTGTCGTGCCAGACGACGACGTGACCGTCGGCCGTGAGCCGCACGTCGAGCTCGACGCCCGTGGCGCCGACGGCGTATGCCGCCGCGAAGCTCGCGAGCGTGTTCTCGACGACGAGCCCCTTCGCGCCGCGGTGGCCCTCGACGTCGAAGCGGCCCGACGCCCACGGCCCGGGACGAGCAGTCACCCTCAGGCCTCGATGCGCTCGCCCGAGGAGGCGTCGAAGACGTGCACCTCGCCGTGGTTCGGCTCGACGTGCACGACGTCGCCGACCGTGAGGTGCGTGCGCTTGTCGAGGCGCACGGTCACCCGTCCGGCGTCGTCGCCGGCACCCGCCGGGCGCCCGTAGACGAACGACTCGGAGCCGAGCGACTCGACCAGCTCGACGTTGAGCGCCAGGGCCGCTGAGCCCCCCTTGCCCTCGGGAGACCCGACGACGTGCCACGACTCGGGGCGCAGGCCGACGACGACCTTCTCCCCCGCGCGACCGGCCACGGCGCGGTCGAGCGGCACGGGGACGCCGTGCACCTCGGCCCGCCCGTCACGGACGGACGACTCGACCAGCGTGATGGCGGGCGACCCGATGAACGACGCGACGAACGTGTTGACCGGGCGGTCGTAGAGGGCCTCGGGGGTGTCGACCTGCTGGAGCTTCCCGTCGCGCAGCACGGCGACGCGGTGACCCATCGTCATCGCCTCGACCTGGTCGTGGGTGACGTAGACGGTCGTGATGCCGAGCCGGCGCTGCAGCCCGGCGATCTGCGACCGGGTCGAGACCCGCAGCTTCGCGTCGAGGTTCGACAGCGGCTCGTCCATGCAGAAGACCTTCGGGTTGCGCACGATCGCGCGCCCCATCGCCACGCGCTGGCGCTGGCCGCCCGACATCTGGCCCGGCTTGCGGTCGAGCAGCTGCTCGAGCTCGAGGATCTTGGCGGCCTCGGCGACGCGCTGCCTCGTCTCGGACTTGCTCACCTTCGCGTTGTCGAGGGCGAAGGCCATGTTCTGGGCTGCCGTCATGTTGGGGTAGAGCGCGTAGCTCTGGAACACCATGGCGATGTCGCGGTCGCGCGGCCGGACGCCCTTCTGGTCGTGACCGTCGACGAGGATGCGCCCGCCGTCGACCGGCTCGAGGCCGGCGAGCATGCGCAGCGTCGTCGACTTGCCGCAGCCCGAGGGGCCGACGAGGACGAGGAACTCACCGTCGGCGATGTCGAGCGTGATGCCGTCGACCGCGGGTGCGTCGTCCTTGGAGAACTTACGAGTCGCCTCGTCGAAGTACACGGTTGCCATGGAAGGCCTCTCGGGTCGTTCTGGTCGGGTGCGGCACCCGCCGGGCCCCTTCGGGGGAGGGACCCGGCGGCATACCCAGGCGGCGTGTCAGGCGCCGAGCTTGCTCTTGATCTGCGAGTCGAAGACCTGCTGGCTCTCCGCGTCGAGCGCCTTGAAGACGGTCGCGACGTCCTGGCCCTGGACGACCTGGTCGAGGGCCTTGCCGATGCGGGCGCCGCCACCGGGCAGCAGCACGCGGACGTTGTCCTGCGATCGGGTCTTGGGCAGCTGCTCGATCGCGGTCTTCGCGTTGGGGTTCTTCTCGAGGAACGCCTTCTCCTCGGGCAGGTCCACGGCCGACTTGCGGACGGGCATGTAGCCGGTGGCCTGCGTGAAGGTGACGGTGTTCTGGGCGTTGGTGAGGAACTCGATGAACTTCAGCGCGTTCTTCTTGCGCTCGTCGGTGATGTTCGCCGGGATGCCGACACCCGCGCCACCGGTCGGGCAGTTGCCGTCACCGGGCAGGAACGCCGTGCCCACGTCGAACTTGGCGTCCTTCGCGACGCCGCCGAGCGAGCCGGTCGACATCATGCTGCACCCGACGATGCCGGCCGTGAAGTCGGGGGCCGGGTCCTTCGACAGCTTGAGGAAGCCGTTCTTCGCGAGGTCCTGGAGGTATTTCCCGGCCTTGACGGTGTTGGGGTCGGAGAAGGTCGGCGTCCACTCCTTCGAGTAGGCGCCGCCGTAGCCCCACACCATGTTCTGGAAGACCCAGTCGAGGTAGTTGGAGCCGTCGGGCAGCTCCATGACGACCTTGTCGGAGCCTGCCGCGGCCTTGAGCTTCGGTGCCCACGTGAGGAACTCGTCCCAGTCCTTGGGGCCGCGGTCCTCGAGGCCGGCCGCCTTCCAGAGGTCCTTGTTGTAGTAGAAGAGCGGCGTCGAGCGCGAGAACGGCAGCGCGAAGTGCTTGTCGTCGAGGTTGTAGTCGTTGTAGAGCGCGTCGACGTAGTCGCTCGTGTCGATCTTCGCGGCCGACAGCAGGTCGTCGAGCGGGGCGAGCTGCTTGTTGAGGGCGAAGTTGAACCACGTGACGTCCGAGACGACGACGACGTCGGGCAGTTGGCCACCGGCGAGCGAGGCGTTGAACTTCTGCGCGACCTCCTCGTAGTTCTTGCCGGCGTCGACGAGCTTGACCTTGAGGTTCGGGTTGGCCGCCTCGAAGGCCTTGATGATCTGCTGCTCGACCGGCTTGCTGTTGCCGGGGTGGTTGCTCCAGAACTCGATGGTGTTGCTCGAGGCGCCACCGCCGTTGCCGCCGGACGACGGTGCGGTGCCGGTGCCGGCGCAGGCCGCGAGCCCGGCGACGCCGGCCGCCCCGGCGAGACCGAGGAAGCCTCGGCGAGAGAACTCGTTCATGGGTGGTGCCTTTCCCTGTGGATGGTGCATCGGGTGGGTGGGAGGACGGCGCACCGGTGACCGGCCGCCGGGGACTGTCGGGGTCAGCTCTTGACCGCTCCGGCGGTGAGACCCTTGATCATCTGGCGCTGGAGGAAGAGGAAGAGCACGAGGATCGGCAGCATCGCGAGGATCGTGCCGGCCATCACCGGGCCCCAGTTCGTGACGCCGTCGTTGTTCTGCAGGAAGGTGAGGCCGACGGGCAGGGTCGCGGTGGTCTCGTCGTCGGACATCAGGTAGGGCCACAGGTACTCGTTCCACTCGTTGACCACGGTGATGAGCGAGAACGCCACGAGCGTCGGCCACGACATCGGCATGACGACGCGCCAGAGCAGCTTCATGGGCCCGGCGCCGTCGAGACGCGCAGCCTCGATGATCTCGCCGGGCAGGCTGAGGAACTGGTTGCGCATGAGGAACGTGCCGAAGGCGACGCCGGCCAACGGGATGATGATGCCCTGGAAGGTGTTGCGCCAGCCGAGCTGCGCGACGAGGGCGTAGTTGCTGATCACCGTGATCTGGTTGGGCACCATGAGCGCCGCGATGACGACGAGGAAGACGACCGACCGGCCCGGAAAGCGCAGCAGCGACAAGGCGTACGCGCTGAGCACCCCGAGCACGATCTTCGCCACGGCTGTCGCCGACGTGATGATGACGGAGTTGCGCACGTAGTCGAAGAACGGGATGCGCGTCGTCAGCTCGTGGTAGTTGTCGCTCGTCGCGGGGCTCGGCCACCACTGGGCCGGGCGCACGTAGATGTCGCCGCGGTCCTTGAAGGACGTGATGAGGATCCAGAAGAGCGGCACCGCGACGAGCAGGACGACGAGCACCATGCCGACGTAGCCGAGCGCGGTCCAGACCGGCCCGCGGTGGTGCGAGGAGGGCTCGACGTTGTGTGCGGCACGGCGCCGCTGGCGGCGGGTGCGCTCCGGCGGGAGCGACTCGTCGTCGAGCGTGCCGATGACGGTGGACGTGCTCATGACTTCTGCCCCCGGTCCATGAAGCGCACCTGGACGACCGTCACGGCGAGCAGGATGACGAACATGATGGTCGCGACGGTGGCGCCGTAGCCGGCGCGCTGGTTGACGAAGGTCTCCTGGTACACCTGGTAGACGAGCGTGGCGGTGCCGTTGCCCTGCGGCCCGCCGCGGGTCATGACGTTGATGATGTCGAAGACCTGGACCGAGCTGAGCAGCACGGTGATCGACAGGAAGAACGTCGTGGGCCGCAGCTGTGGCATGAGGACCCGCCGGAAGCGCGTCCACGCGCTCGCCCCGTCGATCTCCGCGGCCTCGTCGAGGTCGGCGCGGCGTCCCTGCAGGGCGGCGAGGTAGATGACGAAGGTGTAGCCGAGGTTCTTCCAGATGTAGGTGACCGTCACCATGAACAGCGCCCAGCCCGGCTGCTGGTAGAAGTCGGGCGAGGAGGCGCCGACCCGGGCGAGCAGGTCTCTCACGAGCCCGAACTGGGGGTCGAAGACGAACTGGAACGCGATGCCGACGGCCGCCCCGGAGATGACGAAGGGCGCGAAGACGACCGAGCGGACGAGGTTGCGCCCTTTGAGCTTCTGGTCGAGCAGCAGGGCGAGCCCGAGGCCGAGCGCCATCGAGATGCCGACGGTCGCGACGGTGAAGACCAGCGTGTTGCGCACCACCACGCGCGTGTCGTCCCGCCCGAACCACTCGACGTAGTTGGCGAGGCCGACCGGGTTTGCGACGGGCGAGCTGATGTTCCAGTCGGTGAAGGACAGCCGGATGTTGTCGAGCAGCGGCCGGTAGGTGAAGACGACGAGGAGCACGAGGTTGGGCAGGAGGAGCAGCGCCGCGAGGGTCCACTCCCAGGCCTTCCCGCTCGATCGTCGGGGTGCCGGACCCACCTGCTCCGGGGGTCCGGCGGACACCGGGGTGTCACGTCGCGAATCGGTCACCGATGACTGCACCCGCACAACCTAACCGGGCTGGCATACCGATTGCGGCTTTGATGCGTCAGGCTTTCGACGCGGAGCTGAACTCCCGTCTCGACGGGTGCACGGCACGCACCGCCGGTGCCACGTCGCCGAAGAAGCGTTCGACGCTCCGGCGTGTCACCGACTCGGCCAGGCCCGGCACGTCGAGCGAGATGCCGGAGAGCTCGTGGCCGAACGCCTCGTGGTAGCGGCCGATCTTGTCGACGACCTGCTCGGGCGAGCCGATCAGGGCCGAGCTGTCACGCGCGTACTCCTCCACCGTGGTGAACGGCAGGTTGTTGTGCCTCGCACCCGGCGAGTCCCGGAAGGCCTCGAACGCCGGGCGGTAGAGCCGCAGCGCCTCCTGGGTCGTGTCGGCGACGAGCAGCCCGAGGAAGCCGGCGCCGACGACGGCGTCCTCGGGTCGGTGCCCGTATGCCGCCCACCGCTCGCGGTAGTGGCGCACCAGGGCGGCGTACTTCTCCATCGGGTGGAAGCCGTTGGCGGAGAAGAGCGGGTCGCCCCAGCGCGCGGCCAGCTCGGTCGACTCCGTCGAGCTGGCCGAGCCGTGCCACACGGGGATCGGCCGCTGCAGGGGTCGCGGTTGGGTGGTCGCGTCGACGAGCGGCGGGCGGAACCGACCGGACCACGTGACCTTCTCCTCGCGCCAGAGCCGTCGGAGCAGCTCGTACTTCTCGGCGTTCCGCTCCCACTGGCCGTCGAGGTCGTAGCCGTACAGGGCGTTCTGGTCGGGGTCGTTGCCCTTCCCGATGATGACGTCGAGACGCCCGCCGCTCAGGTGGTCGAGGGTCGCGTAGTCCTCGGCCACGCGCACCGGGTCGAGCAGTGAGAGCACGGTCACGGTCGTCAGCAGCCGGATGCGGCGCGTGAGGGCGGCGACGTGCGCCAGGACGACCGGCGGCGAGGAGGACACGAAGCGCTGCGCGTGCCGCTCCCCGACGCCGAAGCCGTCGAACCCCAGCTCCTCGGCCCAGACCGCCTGTCGCGCAACGTGCTCGAAGGCCTCGGTCTGAGAGCGCGCGATGCCCGTCACCGGGTCGCGACTCGTGTCGAGGAGCGTGTACGTGCAGAACCTCATGCCGGCTGCTTCGCCGGGGTCTCGGGCTGTCTCTCAGGGCGCTTCTCCCCGGCTGTGACGGCCACGGCGATGCGGTTGCCGCTGACCGGTGCGGGACACGTCCCGTGGTCGCTGAAGGCGAACGGCAGGTTGACGGCCCGGTTGAAGTCGACGACGAGGTTGCCCTCCGGGTCCGGCGCCTCGGTCACGACCGTGCGCCACGGCGCGGACGTGACGTCGTTGGTCGCGTCGTGGAAGAGCAGGGCGAGCCCGTCGCCGGCGGGGACGGCGCTGAGCCGGTGGCGTACGCCCGCGACGTCGACGTCGACGGTGCCGACGACCCGGGCGAGCTGCACGAGGTCGTCGCGGGCAGTGCCCACCTGGACCGCCGCCGGCCCGGCCGTCGGGGTGAACGTGGCCGGCCGCACCCAGTCGGCGTCGTGGTCCCAGGTGGGAACCCCGGTGAAGGCGAGCCGTGCAGGGGCCTGCGGGTCGCGCGTGCGCACCGCCAGCCGCCCTCCCCTGCGCAGCAGCTCGACCACGCGCTCGCCGTGCCTCACCCAGTGCAACGAGCCACTCTCGGCGACGTCCGCCCCCGCTGTGCCGACCACGGGACCGACGTCGGTCGCGAGTTCGTCGCCCTCGTCGGCCCTGACGTGCGCCCCCTCGTCATCGGCCCACCACAGCCCGGGCAGGCCCGGCACGCCTGCGGGCTCGGCCGACAGCCAGGCGAACCCGGTGAGCGAGAGCCAGCCGTGCTCCTCCGCGAGCTCCGCCTCACGCGTCGCCCGCCACCGGGTCCAGGACCGACGGGCGCTCATGCCACGGCCTCCTCGCGGCTCGCGCCACCCTCGGCGGCCTCTCGCCGGGCCTCTCTCCGGGCCACCTCGGCGCGCACGAGCGGGATGACGTGCCGGCCGAAGTCGACGGCGTCGTCGTAGAGGTCGTAGCCGCGTGCCGAGAAGATGCGCACGCCGAGGTCGTAGTAGTCGAGGAGGGCGGCCGCGATGGTCTCGGGCGTGCCGACGAGCGCGGTCGAGTTGCCACCTCCCCCGGTGGCCGCCGAGGTGGCGGTCCACAGCGCACGGTCGTGCCGCTCGCCGCTCTCCGCCGCGGCGAGAAGCCGCTGCGACCCGGAGTTCTCGGGCTGGGTTCCGTTGCGGCGCAGCCGCCCTCGTGTCGTGTGGCCAGTCTCCTGCTGCTCACGGATCGCTCCCAGAGTGCGCTCGGCGCGCTCCCACGCGAGTGCGTCGGTCGCGCCGATGATGGGCCGGAAGGCCACCTGGATCGTCGGGAGCGGCTTGCCCGCCGCGGTGGCGGCGGCACGGATCGTGGCGATCTGCTCGGCGGTGCCTGCCAGGGGCTCACCCCACAGTGCGAAGACGTCCGCCTCGCGCGCCCCGACCTCGTATGCCGCCGGGCTCGACCCGCCGAACGAGATCCTCGGGCGCGGGGTCTGGAGCGGCTTGACGTCGGCGAGGAAGTTCTCGAAGCGGTAGTGGTCGCCGTCGAAGTCGAACGGCGCGTCGCTCGTCCATGCCTGCTTGAGGATCTGGATGAACTCCCGGGTGCGGGCGTAGCGGGCGTCCTTGTCGAGGTGGTCGCCCTCGGCCGCCTGGTCGGCGGTGCTGCCACCGGTGATGACGTGCACCTCGAACCTGCCGCCGCTGATGTGGTCGAGGGTGGCGAAGGTCTTGGCCGTGAGGGTCGGGTAGGCGGTGTTGGGCCGGTGGGCGACGACGAGGTTCAACCGCTCGGTGTTCGCGGCGACGTGAGCGGCCACCTGCGCCGGGTCGGGTGAGCCCGAGTGGTAGGCGAAGAGCACGCGGTCCCAGCCGTTGTCCTCGTGCGCACGGGCGAGCTTGGTGGCGTAGGTGAGGTCGAGTGCGCCGCCGCTTCGGGTGGTGGTCTCGGTGCCGTCGTGGTTGGCGGCGATGCCCAGGAACTCAACTGGCATGGCGGTGGTCCTTTTCTGTCGTCGGTCTGTTGGTGGATGAAGTGATGGTTCGGGTGTCTCGTGCGGCGGTGTGGTGGCCGGCTCCGTGCGAGATCGGGATGGGGGCGGATCGAGAGGTGGTGGCCCGATCGGGACGCAGGGCGGTGGTCACGACCTGCACGGTCAGCAGGTCGCGGGCCACGGCGTCGTTCTGCCGGAACCCGGCTCCGTTGAACCCCGGCCTGGAGAAACCCCCGGCACCGGCCGACCCGGAGACCGCCGGGCCGAGGAGGAACCGCAGGGGATGCACCGACCCGTCGGCGCGCACCGCCCTCGCGCGCGGGTCGGCGACGAGCTGCCCTGCGCCGAGGGTGCTGCCATCGGCGGCCGTGACGGGGCGGGACCTCAGCTGGCCGGTCGAGAGCAGACCAGCCACGAGGGGGTCGGTGACGAGTGAGCTGTCGGGCCGGGGCAGCCGGGCGTCGACGGCTGCCCGGGCCCGCACCTCGCGGCGGCCCGAGCGGCCCACGAAGGCACCGTCCTCGACGGCGAGCTCGAGGTCCGGGCCGAGGAAGCGGACGATGCCCGCGCGGTGGAGCGCGAGCAGCTCGGCGAGCCGACGCGGTGGCGGTCCGCTCGCCAGGAACGAGAAGAGGCCGTGGAACCGGCCCTCGACGTGGCGTACGCGGTCCTCGTCGAGGAGGCGTCCGGCCACGACGAGCTCGGCCAGGGCGGCATACACCCCGAGGAGCGTGTCGAAGACGGCGCGGTCGCCCGAGCGCTCCGGGTCGGCGCGTCGGCACAGGTCTGCGGTGACGTGGTCGACCACGAGCCGCTGGAGGTCGGCGTCCGAGGTGTCGTCGTCGACGCCGGCCGACAGCGGACGGTCGATCGCATCGATGTCGAAGAGGTCCTCGGGGTCGGCGAGGTACGCGCGGGCCGCCCCCGTCAGGCCGTCCGCGCTGAGGTCTGCGCCGACGAGGGCGCGCTCGAGCGACTCGAAGGTGCCGTGGGTCCGCTCCGGGTGTGCCTCGAACAACCTGCGGTAGTGGGCGACTGCGAGCTCGAGGACGACGAGCGGCCACACCTGCGTGCGGTAGTCGAGAGTGACCGAGCCGGCGCCGACCGCAGCGAGCCGCTCACGCGTCAGGTGTCGCAGCGGCGCCGGTCCGTCGGTCGTGGAGCGGATCTCGTAGCCGAGCTTCGCGTGGTACGGCACACCGCGCCGGGACCCCACGTGGAGCACCGGCTCCCGTCCGCTCGGGTGATAGGTGAGGTGGCCGCCCTCGTCGGTGAACCGGCCCCCGCGACCTTCGGCGAGGAGCACGAAGAGGTCGACGAAGGCGAGTCCCATGCCGCGCACGACGACAGGCTCGCCCGGGCGCAGGTCGCCGAGATCGAGGTCTGCCGTGTGTCCGGGAGGCACGTAGGTCAGCCCGTGCGCGGTCGCCTCGTCGAGCAGGCGTTGCTCGTCGGGGCCGGGTGCCTGCTCGAGGTACCCCTGGGCGAGGACCACGACGTCGGCCAGGAGCGTCGGGCCGGACGCCAGCGTCACCCGCTGGGACTCGCCGACGTCCTCGACGGACACCGCGCGGTCGGCGTGCACGTGGACCGTGACGTGTCGCGGGAGTGCGTCCACGGCACGTCGCCAGGCCCACTCGAGGTACTCGGCCTGGACGACACGGGGCGCGAACGACCTGGGGCCGAGGGCCGCAGCCGCTGAGCCGCCCTCCTCCCCGGCTGCCCACTGGGCGAGCGACGGGCCGGGGCGAACCGGCCCTTCGCAGGTCACCGACGCGTCGGTGAACACGGTGACGTCCTGGGCCTCCGAGTTCATCCACAGCAGGCTCGACTGCGCCGCCCGCCAGATGCGGCCGCCACCCGGAGGGTGCGGGTCGATGACGTGCAGCTCGACCCTCTCCCCCGGTGGGACGAGCGTGGCCGCGTTGGCGCCGAGCCGTTCGACGAGGCCGAGCGACCGCGGGCCGCCGCCGACGACGACGATCGTCCGCAGGCTCACGCCGCGCCCCAGTCGCGGTAGGCCGCAGCTCGCTCCGTGGGCACCGTCGTCTCCGCCGTGCGGGCCTCCGCCGCGAACGCCACGTGGCGCGTCCCGGCCGGGAGCTCCTTGTCGAAGGCGTGTGGGCCGATCGACTCGGGGTCGGCATGCAGGTCGAACGCAGGCAGGTAGCCGGCAGCGAGGTAGAGCGCCCGCGCCTCCGGCTGTCGCGGGCCCGTGGTGAGATGGATCCGCTTGTACCCCAGTCCTGCCGCTGCGCGCTCGAGCTCGAGCAGCACTCTTCGGGCCAGGCCCTGCCGCCGGAACTGCGCGTGCGTCCAGACCCGCTTCACCTCGGCCGTCTCGTCGTCGTGGCGCCGGATCGCCCCACCGGCGATGGTCTGGCCGGCCCGGAGGATGACGAGGAAGGCCCCGTCCGGCGCCTCGAAGTCGGTGACGGGAACCTCCGTCAGCTGCGTGTTCGGTGTCGACAGCCCGTACCGGGTGCCGTACTCGACGACGAGGTCCTCGAGGAGCGGAGCGGCCGCGTCGTCACCGGGCGAGACGCGCAGCACGACGTCGTCGTCGGTCTCGGTGACCAGCTCGCTGCGGTGCCGCGCGAGGTGGGTGAGGAAGGACTCGGTGACGAGATGGAGGTTGCGCGCCGCGGACTCGGCCAGGAGCACGCCCGCGTCCTCGGCGAAGACGGTGACTTCGGAGGCGAGCACGAACCAGCCCTGGGTCACGTGCTCGGCGCCCAACGACACGAGGACCGGTCGCAGCGCGTAGTCGACGGCGAGGACGTGCGCGGGGCTGCCCCCGGTCGCGACGGGCAGCACGGTCTTGCCGCGCAGGGCGTACTGCGGGAGCAGGTCGAGCAGGGCCTTGAGCAGGCCCGTGTAGGCGGCCTTGTAGACCGGCGTGGTGACGACCACACCGTCCGCGGCGGTGATCGAGGCGACGACGGCCGCGATCCGTGGGTCGGCGGCGTCGGCGCGGAGCAGGGCCTCGGCCGGGAGGTCACGCACGGTGACCCGTTCGACGTCGTGGCCTCGTGCCCGCAGCCGGCGTTCGACGTGACCCAGGACCGCGTCGGTGCGCGACGACGCCGACGGGCTTGACGACAGGGTGACGATGGTGGCCATGTCAGCGCCTCACTTGGTCTCGGTGGGCTTGGGCAGTCCGGAGGGGTTGACCTCGGACGCCGGGACCGCCTCTGCGGTGAGCCCCCAGCGTTCGAGCACCTTCGCGTAGCTGCCGTCGGCGATGGCGGCGTTGATCGCGTCGGAGACGGGCTTCGCCAGGCCGCTGCCCTTCTTCGTGAGCACCCCGACCTTCCCCGGGATGGGGTAGCTCGACGACACCGTGCCGACGATCTGCGTCCTGGCCGCCGTGACGACGTGGTATGTCGCCGTCGGGTTGGGGCCGAGGTAGAGGTCGATGCGGCCGGAGTCGAGGGCCAGGTAGTACTCGGTCGTGCCCTGGTAGTAGACGAGCTCGGCCGGGGCGCGGCCCGCCTTGGCGTTCGCCTCGTTCCAGCGCAGCAGGATGGCCTCCTGGAGGGTGCCCGAGCCGACGGCGACCCTCTTGCCGGAGATGTCGGCCGGCCCCGTGACTCGAAGGTTCGAGCCCTTCTTGGCCTCGAAGGCGTGCAGGCCCAGCCGGTAGGTGGCGAAGTCGTACTTCTCCTTGCGCTCCTCCGAGACGCCGACGTTCGAGATCGCCACCTGGTACTTGCCGGAGTCGACGCCGATGAAGAGGTTCTCCCAGCTCGTCGTCCGCACCTCGGGCTTCAGGCCGAGGACGTCGGCGACGAGGTGGGCGACGTCGACCTCGACGCCGATCGGCGTGCGGTTGTCGTCCGCCGTGAACGCGAGAGGAGGTATGCCGCCCCCTGCGCCGCCGCTGCCGATGACGAGGGTGCCGCCGGCCTTGACGGACGCGGGGAGCTCGGCTGCGATCTCGGGGTGCAGCGTGCCGGTGGGGCGCTTCTGGACGGCCGACGTGTCGAACGAGACGGGCAGGACCTTCGAGCCGCCCAGGTCCTTCGGGTCGACCTCGGCGGTGCCCGTCGGGCCCGGGTCGGCGCAGGCGCCGAGCGTCGTCGCGGTGGTGAGGAAGGCGGTCGCTGCCAGCAGGGCGCGGCGCCGTGAGGTCATGTGGATCTGGCTGGTGCTCATGGTGTTTCGTCTCCTGAGGTGTGGTTTCGAGTGCGCGGGCCGGCAGGTCAGCTGGTCTTGGGCAGGCCGGGCGGGTTGACCTCGGACTTCTCGAGCCCCTCGGTGCCGAGGTTCCAGCGCTGGAGCACCTTGGCGTAGCTGCCGTCGGCGATGGCCGAGTTGATGGCAGCGGCGTAGGGCGCTGCGAGGCCCGAGCCCTTCTTCGTGAGGACGGCGATGAGGCCCTGCAGCTTGTCGCCGGCGCCGGAGAAGTGCCCGATGGCCTCCGTCTGCCCGCTGGTCGCCACGTGGTAGGCGACGCTCGGGTTGGGGCCGAAGTACGCGTCGATGCGGTGCGAGGAGAGTGCGAGGTAGTAGTCGGTCTGGGACTGGAAGTACTTGACTGTCGCGGGCTGGAGGCCTGCCTTCACGTTGGCCTCGTTCCAGTCGAGAAGGATCTTCTCCTGGTTCGTGCCGGAGCCGACGGCGATGGTCTTGCCGGCGATGTCCCTGCCGCTGTTGACCTTCCACGTGCCGCCCTTGGGCGCCTCGAAGGCCAGGTCGTCCTTGCGGTAGGTGGCGAAGTCGTACTTCTCCTTGCGCTCCTCGGTGACGGTGACGTTGGTCAGGGCGACGTCGTACCGGCCGGAGTCGATGCCGAGGAAGACGTTCTCCCAGCTCGTCGCCGGCGTCTCGACCCTGAGCCCGAGCTTGTCGGCGAAGAGGTGGGCGAGGTCGACCTCGACACCGATGACGGTCTTGTCGTCGTCGGCCGTGAAGACGAGCGGAGGCGTGCCGCCGCCGGCACCGGCGTTCGCGGCCGTGATCGTGCCACGGTCGCGGATCGCTCTGGGCAGCAGTGCCGCTGCCTTCTCGTCCTTGGTGGCCGTGACGCGGTTCTGCTCTGGCGAGGTGTTGATGCCGGCGGCGGCTGCGGACGCCGTCCCGGCCGCAGGCACGGACGACGAGCTCGCCTCGGCGGAACCGGAGCAGGCGGCGAGTGCGACGGCGCCAGCGAGCCCGAGGACGGTGACGGCATACGTGGTCGGACGGCGGAGGGTGTGCGGACGTGCGGACATGAGGTCTCCTCTCGGCACCCTGGGACGGGCGCGAGTCAGCGGGTGGCCGTGGCGGCCGGAGGTGTGGTTGGTCGGGCGGGCGTCAGAGGACGCGGTCGATGAAGGCGCGGGTTCGCTCGTGGCGCGGGTGGTCGATGACCTGACCCGGGGGTCCCTGCTCGACGACACGTCCCTCGCCGAGGAAGACGACGGTGTCGGCGACCTCGCGGGCGAAACCGATCTCGTGCGTCACCACGACGAGGGTGGCCCCCTCGCGGGCAAGCTCCTTGATGACGGCGAGCACCTCGCCGACGAGCTCGGGGTCCAGGGCCGACGTCGGCTCGTCGAAGAGGATGACGTCGGGCTGCAACGCCAGTGCACGCGCGATGGCCACGCGCTGCTGCTGGCCTCCTGAGAGCTGCCTCGGGTAGGCAGCGGCCTTGTCTCCCAGTCCGACCCGTTCGAGTAGGGCCCGGGCTTCAGGCTCCACCTCGTGGCGGCGTCGACGCTGCGACGAGACCGGCGCTTCCACGACGTTGTCGAGCACGGTGAGGTGGGGGAACAGGTTGAAGCTCTGGAAGACGAAGCCGATGCGGCTGCGCTGCCGCAGCACCTCGCGCTCGGGCAGCTCGTGCAGCCGCTCCCCCACCTGCCGGTAGCCGATGAGGGTGCCGTTGACACGCACCTGCCCCCGGTCCACCTTCTCGAGATGGTTGATGGTGCGCAGGAGGGTCGACTTGCCGGAGCCGGACGGCCCGAGGATGACGGTCACGGTGCCCTCGGCGAGCTCGAGGTCGACGCCGTCGAGCACCCGGTGCGGGCCGAACGACTTCGAGACGCCGCGCAGGTCGACGACGGCAGTCATCGCGCCACCCCCGCGGTGGTCGTGCCGGCAGCGCGAGAGGTCGATGTCCCGAAGGCCGCCAAGCGGGTTCGCAGACGCTGCAACGGCGTCGGCGGTAGCGTGCGTGAGCTTCCTCTGGCGAAGTGACGCTCCACGTAGTACTGGCCGACCGACAGCAGCGTCGTGAGGATGATGTACCAGACCGTCGCGACGAGCAGGAGCGGCACGACCCTCGAGTTGCGGCCGTAGATCACCTGCACCTGGTAGAAGAGCTCGGGGATCGCGAGCACCGAGACGATCGAGGTCCCCTTGAAGAGGCTGATGACCTCGTTGGCGGCATTGGGCAGGATCGACCGCATCGCCTGGGGCAGCACGATCCGGAGGAACTGCCGCCGTCGCGGGATGCCGAGGGCCGACGCCGCTTCCCGCTGCCCCTCGTCGACCGAGAGGATGCCGCCACGGATGATCTCCGCCGCGTACGCCGCCTGGTGCAGCGCGAGCCCGAGCACGGCCGCGCCGAGCGCCCCGAAGAGGTCGTTCGTCGCGACACTGCCGAACGACGGTCCGAACGGCAGCCCGAACGAGATGCTCTGGTACAGGTAGGCGATGTTGAACCAGAAGAGCAGCTGGACGATCAGCGGGATCGACCGGAAGGCCCAGATGTAGGCCCACGCCACGGAGCGCAGAAAAGCGTTGGGCGACAGGCGCATCGCTGCGAGCACGACGCCGAGCACGAAGCCCGCGACGGTGCCGAGCACGGTGAGCTGGATCGTCGTGCCGAGCGCCTTGATGACCGTCTCGGTCGCGAAGTAGCGGGCAAAGGTGGGCCAGTCCCAGCCGGGGTTGGTGGCGAGGCCGTTGACGAACATCGCGACGAGCACGGCGACGGCGGCCACCCCCACCCAGGTCCAGGGGTTGCGGCGGGGCACGACGGTCAGGGCCGGCGCGTGGTCGGGACGGGTGGTTGGCGGCGGCGCCGCAGCGGGCTGCTGGTCCGTGGCGACGGGGCGCACGGCCGAGGTGGTGGTCACGAGGGCTCCTGAAGGGTGCGTCGAAGGAACCGCCGACCACTCGGGTGGGCCGGCGATGCACGGGCGGGACGAGTTGCGGCGCAGCGGCCGGCGGGGTGGCCGCGCGGCCCGGCGCCGGGAAAGGCCGGCCGAGGTGGGTCGGCGGCCGCGTCGGTCGGTCGTCAGCGACGACAGAGCGCGCTGGACACGCGGAGCAGGTCGACGTGGCGACGCAGCACCAGCCAGGTGCTCGTGGTGCGCGCCATGACGGCTCCTCGGGTCCGGGACCCGATCACCTCGAGTCCGCGCTTGCCGTCACCTGCTGGCGACGGCCTGGTCCTCACCCGGAGCACCCCGCCGCGGAGGAGGGTTGCTGTCCAGCGAGCCGGGGCTTTGCACTGGAGCTCTTGACCTGTCGATGACACTACGAACCAGCCCCAAGACCGTCAATCGGCGCAAATGACCGCTCGGGGCAGCCCTCACCGATGAGGCCATTCGCGCAGTTTCTCCGAATCATGTTGCGGCACAGTCACATTCGCGAAGTCGAGGGAGACCGATCAGTCATCAATTCCTATTGAATGAGTCGGAAATGCGGGGGCCAGCTTCTTGCATGCTGAGACGCCGGTCTCTCCGCACGGCTACGCGGAACGCTGGCAGACCATGAGCGCGTTGCCGTCCGGGTCCTCGAACTGGACGAAGAACACGCTGCCGATGTCCTCCACGTCCGAGGTGATCCTGACCTCGAGCCGCCGCAGGTGCGCGACGGTGGCGACCATGTCGTCGGTCCAGAAGAAGAAGCGCGGTGGCCCGTCCGCGGTGAAGTCGGGTCGGTTGGCATCGAGGCACAGCCTCGGACCGTCGTCGACGGGGATGTCGAGGATCGTGCCCTCGTGCGAGGCCGCAGGGGCTTCGAAGCCCAGGACGTCGGCATACCAGCGGGCCGAGCGCTCCATGTCGCTGACCGGGACGAACACCTGACCGACGTGCCTGCGGATGGGCGACTGCATGGCGCGGAGACTACCAATCGGCCGGGCTGTCCCCTTCTGCGGTGCGTCCCGGGGGACGGGCCGTGCCGGACGCACGAGAGCCCCGGACCGTGGTGGTCCGGGGCTCTCGTGTCAGGCGGCGACTGGCGTCAGTTGCCCGTCAGCTTCTCGCGAAGCGCGGCGAGCGCCTCGTCGGAAGCCAGGGTGCCCTCGGCCGGAGCCGGAGCGTTGCGCTGGCCACGGTCGGCGCGGTCGGCGTCACCCGAGTCGGCGACATCACCGGTCGCGGACGAGTAGGACGTCGCTGAGCTGGCGTTGGCCGCAGCCTCGGCGTCGGCCTTCGTCGCGGCGTCGACCTGGGCCTTGTGGGCCTCCCAGCGAGCGTGGGCCTCGGCGTACTGACGCTCCCACTTCTCGCGCTGGGCCTCGAAGCCCTCGAGCCACTCGTTCGTCTCCGGGTCGAAGCCCTCGGGGTACTTGTAGTTGCCCTGCTCGTCGTACTCCGCAGCCATGCCGTAGAGGGTCGGGTCGAACTCCGACACCGGCACGGACTGGTCGTTGGCCTGCTTGAGCGAGAGCGAGATGCGACGACGCTCGAGGTCGATGTCGATGACCTTGACGAAGATCTCGTCGCCGACGTTGACGACCTGCTCGGGCAGCTCCACGTGGCGCTCGGCCAGCTCGGAGATGTGCACGAGGCCCTCGATGCCGTCCTCGACGCGCACGAACGCACCGAAGGGGACGAGCTTGGTGACCTTGCCCGGGACGACCTGGCCGATGGCGTGGGTCCGCGCGAAGTGCTGCCACGGGTCCTCCTGCGTCGCCTTCAGCGACAGGGAGACGCGCTCGCGGTCCATGTCGACGTCGAGCACCTCGACGGTGACCTCGGTGCCGACCTCGACGACCTCGGACGGGTGGTCGATGTGCTTCCACGACAGCTCGGACACGTGGACGAGACCGTCGACACCGCCGAGGTCCACGAACGCACCGAAGTTGACGATGGAGGACACGACGCCCGAACGGACCTGGCCCTTCTGGAGCTCCTTGAGGAACGTCGTGCGCACCTCGGACTGCGTCTGCTCGAGCCACGCACGGCGCGACAGGACCACGTTGTTGCGGTTCTTGTCGAGCTCGATGATCTTGGCCTCGATCTCCTTGCCGACGTACGGCTGGAGGTCGCGGACACGACGCATCTCGACGAGCGAGGCGGGAAGGAAGCCGCGCAGGCCGATGTCGAGGATGAGGCCACCCTTGACGACCTCGATGACGGTGCCGGTGACGACGCCGTCCTCCTCCTTGACCTTCTCGATCGTGCCCCAGGCGCGCTCGTACTGCGCACGCTTCTTGGACAGGATCAGACGGCCTTCCTTGTCCTCCTTCTGGAGGACGAGGGCCTCGACCTCGTCACCGACCTGGACGATCTCGCCCGGGTCGACGTCGTGCTTGATGGACAGCTCGCGCGAGGGGATGACGCCCTCGGTCTTGTAGCCGATGTCGAGCAGGACCTCGTCCCGGTCGACCTTGACGATGCGACCCTCGACGATGTCGCCGTCGTTGAAGTCCTTGATGGTGGCGTCGATCGCCGCAAGGATGTCTTCCTGAGAGCCGATGTCGTTGATGGCAATCTCAGGCGCGGTCTTCTCGACCGTGTTGGCAGTCATGTAGTAGGAACTCCGATTGTGGACAGTTAGATTGGGGACCTCGCGGCGACGAGCCTGACGGCCCGGCGTCCCGATGTCTTGTGGACGGGTGCAACATTGAGCATGCGCACACGGATGTGCCCGGCAATCCTATCCGCGCTGTCAGCACCCGGTCAAAAGAGACGATGTATCCCGTGAGCACGCCCACCGAGGCCACCCGCCGCCCCGTCGCGGCTGCCGAGACTGCGACGGCGAACCGCACGTGGTGGGACGGTGAGGCGACGTCGTACTACGTCGAGCACGGCGCCTTCCTCGGCGACACCGACTTCGTCTGGGGTCCCGAGCGACTGCGCGAGGAGGACGCCGCACTGCTCGGCGACCCGGCGGGCCAGGACGTCCTCGAGATCGGCGCCGGCTCCGGACAGTGCTCGCGCTGGCTCGCCGCGCACGGCGCCAGGGTCGTGGCGACCGACCTCTCCGCCGGCATGGTGGCGACCGGCGTGGCGGTCAACGACGCGGTCGACGAGCCGGCCCGGGTGCCGTTCGCGCAGTGCGACGGGCGCGCCCTCCCCTTCGCCGACGCGTCCTTCGACACGGTCTTCACGGCATACGGCGTAGTGCCGTTCGTCGCGGACTCCGACGTCGTGATGGCGGAGGCGGCACGCGTGCTGCGCCCCGGCGGGCGGTTCGTCTTCTCGACGACGCACCCCGTGCGGTGGGCCTTCCCCGACGACCCGGGCCCGGGCGGCCTCACGGCCCGACACTCCTACTTCGACCGGGAGCCGTACGTCGAGCAGGACGCAGAGGGTCACGCCACGTACGTCGAGCACCACCGGACCCTCGGCGACCGCGTGCGCGAGATCACCGCAGCCGGGCTGGTGCTCGTCGACCTCGTCGAGCCGGAGTGGCCCGAGGGGCACGACGAGCCGTGGGGTGGCTGGTCGCCGCTGCGCGGTCGCATCATCCCCGGCACGGCCGTCTTCGTCTGCCGCAAGCCGGCCTGACCACGCCGGGAGCCCAGCGCCTGACAGCGAGGGAACGTCGAGTGCCCAGCTCCCCGAGGTGGGGAGCTGGGCACTCGTGGACGCGGGGTCGGTCAGAGGAAGCGGCGCCGCAGCAGCACCGACCCACCGGCGAGGCCGAAGACGCCCGCAGCAGCGGCTGCGCGCCCGAGGTTCGCGGAACCGGCACCGTCGACGCCGGCGATCTCGAACGAGTACGCCGTCGCACCGACCGCGCCCTGGGGAGCGCCGTAGGCCATGCCCTCCACCTTGGCGCGGCGGGCACCCATCTCGATGAGGGCGTACTTCTCGCCGTAGTCGGCCGCCGTCGCCTTTCCGGCGGCGACGAGCTTCTTCGTGCCCTCGTCGGAGAGACGCTGCGCGCCGTCCTTGAGCGCGGGCGCGCCGGCCGCCGCGTCGGTCAGACCGGCAGCGAGCTTGCTGGTGCCGTCCGCCGCGTCGGCGAGGCCGTCGGAGAGTCGGCCGGCACCGTCGGACACCTGGCCCGCCCCGTCGTCGACCTTGCCCGCTCCGTCGGCAAGCTCGCCGAGACCGTCGTCCAGCTTGCCCGCTCCCGTCGCAACCTTCCCTGCACCCGTCGCGAGCTGCACCGACTTGGAGGAGAGCTCACCGTTGCCCTTCGCCAGCTGCGACGTGCCGTCGTGCACCTTGTCGGCACCGACGGTCAGCTGGTCGATCACGTCGAGCAGCTCTAGCCCGCCCAGGCCAAGCAGGTCGACGCCGTCCTGGAGGGCGTTGACGCCACCGCGCAGGGTCAGGTCGTCCGCGGTGTCCTTGGCGCCACCGATGCCGCCCTGGACCTTCGTGACGACGCCGTCGACGAGGGTGCTGACGCCGGTGTCGACGAGGCCGACCCCCTCGAGCAGGCCCGGGACCTTCGGGTCGCACGCGTTCAGCGTCGTGTTGCTGAGGCCGCACTCGATCTTCGCGAGGCCGAAGGCCGCATCGCCGAGCTTGCTCTTCAGCAGGTCCAGGCCATCGGACACCTGGCCGAGACCCGTGGACACCTGGCCGAGGCCACCCGACACCTGGCCGAGGCCACCCGACACCAGGCCGAGACCCTTCGACACCTGGTCGAGCCCATCGGCGCCGGCGCCGGTCCTCGTGCGGAGCTCACCGAGACCGCCCTGGACCTGCGTCAGGATGCCCTTGCAGACCGGGCCGCAGTCGAGGCCGTTCTTGGCCATCGCCACACCACCGTCGAGCTGGTCGATGCCGCCACCGGTCTTGAGCGCGTCCAGCAGGCCCGCGCGGACCTGGTCGACACCGCCCTTGGACTGGTCGACACCGCCCTTGGACTGGTCGACACCGCCCTTGGACTGGTCGACACCCCCCTTGGACTGGCCGACACCGCCCCTGAGCTGGTCGAGACTCCCGCCCGCCTTGGTGGCCTCCGCAAGGCCGGCACGGACCTGGTCGACGCCGTCGATGAGGGTGCCCGCCTGCCCCTTGCCACCGAGCCCGGCACGCAGCTTCGCGATGCCCGCGTGGAGCGGCTTGGCCTGGTCGGGCAGACCGCCGACACCGTCGTACATCGCGGTCAGACCTGCGTCGACCTTGTCGAGCCCGTCGGCGACGAGCGCGAGGTTGTCCACGAGGGCGGGTGCGCCCTCGCCGAGCAGGTGCAGACCACCGGCGACCTGCCCAGCTCCGTCGTCGACCTTGACCGCACCGGCGCTGAGCTTCTCGGCGCCGGCGCTGAGGCGGCTGTTGCCGTCGGCGACCTGGGCGGCACCGTCGGCCAGCTGGGACGAGCCGTCCTTGGCAGCCCCCGCCCCGGCACGCAGCTTCGAGGTGCCGTCCTTCAGCTTCCCGGCGCCGGTGGCGAGGTCGCGCGAACCGGGGAGCGCCTGCGCGCCCAGCCCCGCGTCGAGCTGCTTGGCGCCGTCGCGCAGCTGGATGAGGCCCGCGAGGAGGGTGCCGGCGCCGTCGCGGAGCTTGAGCAGGTTCGCGTCGATCTCCGTGGCGCCCGCCGTCAGGGTGGCACCCGTCGTGGCACCGCCCTTGTAGCTCTCGGCGCCGCCCTTGAAGGAGGGGCTGTCGAGCGGGCTCACCGGGAGGGCGGAGACGGACGCCTTCGGCAGCGTGCCGTCGACGATGTCGGCGGCATACCCGAAGGTGGCGGTCGGGGTGCCGATGGGGCCGAAGAGCGTCATCGTGAACGTCAGCTTCGTGCCGCCGCGCCCGTCGCCGGCGACGTTGGCCTCCGTCGACGAGACGTTGGTGAACGTCCCGGGAAGCGTGGTCGAGAGGGAGCCGACCATCGGGATGACGACGCTCTGCGTGGCCGTCGCGCTCTTGCCGGTGCCGTCGTCGAAGCTGACGAGCTGCGACGTGCCGGTGACGTTCTTGACCGTGTAGCGGACCTCGAGCCGCCCGCTGCGACCGAGCAGGTCGCCCGGCTCGACCGTCTGCCCGTCGAGGGTGTAGACGGCCTGGACCTCCAGGGGCAGCTTCTTCGTGTAGTCGCTGACGGTGCGCAGACGCTGCTCGCCGTCGACGTCGAACCGGCCGACCATGACGCCGTCCTTGACCTCGAACCCACCGAAGCCGTCGAGGTTGCGCAGGCCCTGCGCCTCGACGGGGTTCTGGAGGTCGACGCTGCCGCGGCCCTGCATAGCGACCTGCTCGTACACCCGGGCGACGTCGACCTTGCCGGTCGCGTCGAGGTAGGCCTGGACGGTCTCGGTGTTCGACACCTGCACCTGGCCGCTGTCGGCGGCGGCCGCCGGCGCGGCGGCCAGCATGAGGATGGTGGGCATGGCCGCGAGGCCGGCCACCACGGAGGCGATGCTGCGCTTGCTCACTTGGCTGCTCCAGTCACGAGGTCGTCGATGTCGGTGGTGCTGTCCGCCTTGTCGGCGCGCGCGGTCGTCGCCCTGCGAGGCCTTGTCGTGACGGGTTCCGCAGACGGGCTCGTCTGCGCGGCAAGGAGGTTCGTGGCAAGGAAGCCGAGTCCCACGGCGAGCAGCACCGTGGTGGCGGCGGCCGGCGACTCGGTCAGGAACTGCGAGGGCGCATTGGTGTACACCGACTCGTAGGCGCCGACGATCGACGCCGCGCCGACGAGGCCGCTCCAGAGCGGCAGCCGTCCACGGCTCACGGCGGCGACGACCGCGATGAGGGCGACGACCACGAAGGCGGCAACGGCGCGACCACCCGAGGAGTCGGGCAGCAGGGCCGCGCGGAGGGCGAAGCCGAGCCAGGCCAGGACGAAGCCGGCGAGGAAGCCGACGACCTTGCCCCAGGCGGGACGGTGCGGGACGAGTCCGAGGACGCCGCCGAGGGCCGCACCGAGAAGAGCAACGTGCTCGAGGTCCAGGCTGAGCAGGTTGCTCAGCCCGATGATGACTGCCGCGAAGACGGCGAGACACAGACCTGTGACCAGGCTTCTGACCATGTCCACCTCACAGTAAAAGCACCCACCTCCGTTGGTGGGTGCAAGTTACCGAGCAGTATGCAGACACTCGGCCCCCAGCGCGAGCCGGCGGAGGCCTGCGAGGGTCGCCGTTGCCGAAACGTGACCTATCGGACGAAGGGATCGGGTATGCAGAGGTGTTGGGCGCCGTCGGTCAGTGGGCGGCGTCGTGCCAGGAGTGGCCCACTCCGACGTTGATGTCGAGCGGGACGTCCATCGGCGCAGCGTTGCCCATCTCGTGA
Organism: Terrabacter sp. 28; assembly: GCA_000955875.1. Taxonomy (GTDB): domain Bacteria; phylum Actinomycetota; class Actinomycetes; order Actinomycetales; family Dermatophilaceae; genus Terrabacter. The sequence continues at coordinate 132,809 of JYOE01000024.1, read as the reverse complement.
CGCACGAGCTTCTCGAGGTCGTCGCGCTCGCCCTCGGCCACCTCGAGCACGAGCTCGTCGTGGACCTGGAGCAGGACCCGCGACCTCGCGCCCGACGTCGTCAGGGCCCGGTCGACGCCGATCATGGCAACCTTCATGATGTCGGCGGCAGAGCCCTGGATCGGCGCGTTGAGGGCCATCCGCTCGGCCATCTCGCGGCGCTGCCGGTTGTCGGACGTGAGGTCGGGCAGGTAGCGACGGCGGCCGAACATCGTGGCGGTGTAGCCGGTGCCGCGCGCCTCGGCCACGACGTCGCGGAGGTAGTCGCTGACGCCGCCGAAGCGCTCGAAGTAGCCGTCCATGAGGCCTCGGGCCTCCTCGGTGCTGATGGTCAGCTGCTTCGACAGCCCGAACGCCGACAGGCCGTAGGCGAGGCCGTAGGACATCGCCTTGACCTTCGAGCGCATGGCCGCGGTGACGTCGTCGGGCTCGACGCCGAAGACCTTGGACCCGACGTACTTGTGGAGGTCCTCGCCGGTGCGGAAGGCCTCGATGAGTCCCTCGTCGCCGGACAGGTGGGCCATGACCCGCATCTCGATCTGGGAGTAGTCGGCCGACATGAGCGCCTCGTAGCCGTCGCCGACGACGAAGAGCTCGCGGATGCGGCGCCCCTCCTCGGTGCGGATCGGGACGTTCTGGAGGTTCGGCTCGGTGGAGCTGAGGCGACCCGTGGCCGCGATCGTCTGGAGGTAGGTGGTGTGGATGCGGCCGTCGTCGGCCACCGACTTCTGCAGGCCCTCGACGGTGACGCGCAGCCGCGCCGAGTCGCGGTGGCGCAGCAGGGCCTCGAGGAACGGGTGCTCGGTCTTGGCGAAGAGGTCGTTGAGGGCGTCGGCGTCGGTCGTGTAGCCGGTCTTCGTCTTCTTCGTCTTGGGCATGCCGAGGGTGCCGAAGAGCACCTCCTGCAGCTGCTTGGGCGAGCCGAGGTTGATCTTCTCGCCGCCGATGGCGTCCCAGGCGTCCTGCTGGGCTCCCGCGACCTTGGCCGCGAAGTCCTTCTCGAGCTCGTCGAGCCCCGTGACGTCCACGGCGATGCCGGTGCGTTCCATGCGGGCGAGCACGTCGACGAGCGGCAGCTCGACCTCGGCGAGCAGCTCGGCGCCACCCGTGGCCGCCACCTGCTCGTCGAGCACCACCGCGAGGTCGCGCACGGCCGTGGCCCGCACCATCTCCTGCTGGGCGGCCTTCTCGTCGGCGTCGCCGCCGAAGTCGAGCATCCCCTGGCCGTCGGCGGTGCTCGTGCCGCTCAGTTCGCGCTTGAGGTGGCGCAGCACGAGGTCGTCGAGATGGTAGGTGCGCTGGTCGGGCTTGACGAGGTATGCCGCCAGCTGGGTGTCGCTGGTCAGCCCGGCGAGCGTGAGACCACGTGCGGTCAGGGCCTCGATCGGCCCCTTCGCGTCGTGCATCGCCTTGGGGCGCGCAGGGTCCTCGAGCCAGGAGGCGATCGAGGTCTCACCCTCGGGCGTCAGCGTCGTCAGGTCGACCCAGGCCGCCGCACCGTCGGGCGAGGCGATGGCCAGGCCGGTCGCGTCGCCGGTGCCCCGCGCCCACGTGCCGGTGACCGAGAGCGCCGCGCGCTCCCCCGCCGGCAGGTGCTCGGCCACCCAGTCGGGCACCTGCGCCGGCTCGAGCACCGACCCGTCGACCTCGAAGCCGGACTCGGCCTCGGGCTCGCTCGCCTCGACCTCCGCGAAGAGCCGGTCGCGCAGCACCCGGAACTCGAGGCGGTCGAAGACCTCGTGCACCTCCTCGCGGGCCCACTGGTGGCGCTCGAGGTCGGCGAGGCCGACCCCGACCGGGGCGTCCTTGACGAGCTGGTTGAGGCGCCGGTTGCGCAGCACCTGGTCGAGGTGCTCGCGGAGCGAGTCGCCCGCCTTGCCCTTGATCTGGTCGACACCCGCGACGATCCCCTCGAGGCCGCCGAACTGGGTGATCCACTTCGCGGCCGTCTTGGGGCCGACGCCGGGCACACCGGGGAGGTTGTCGGAGGTCTCGCCGACCATCGCCGCGAGGTCGCTGTAGCGGGTCGGCGGCACGCCGTACTTCTCCTCGACCTGCGCCGGCCCCATGCGCCACACCTCGGACACACCGCGCACCGGGTAGAGGATCGTCACGTTGTCGGAGACGAGCTGGAACGTGTCGCGGTCGCCGGAGCAGATGAGCACCTCGGCCCCCTGGGCGTCGGCGTCGGTGGCGATCGTCGCGATGATGTCGTCGGCCTCGAAGCCCTCCAGCTCGACGTGCGTGATGCGCAGCGCGTCGAGGACCTCCTTGACCAGGGGCAGCTGGCCGGAGAACTCGTCGGGCGTGCGCGCCCGACCCGCCTTGTACTCGGCGTACTGCTCGGTGCGGAACGTCTGGCGCGACTTGTCGAAGGCGACCACGACGTGCGTCGGCTGCTCGTCGCGCAGCATGTTGATGAGCATCGAGGTGAAGCCGTAGACGGCGTTGGTGTGCTGGCCGGTGACCGTCGAGAAGTTCTCGGCGGGGAGCGCGAAGAACGCGCGATAGGCCAGGGAGTGTCCGTCGAGGAGGAGAAGTCGGCTCACACCGCAACCCTAGTGGCGGCCACCGACGCCGTGAGCCGGGGCACGGCTGCGACGCGACGGGCGGCAGGGCGGCATACGATCCCGTCCATGACCGAACCGACGACCGACCAGACGACCGGCACGCACGTCGACGCCATGCGCTCCATGGCCGAGGGCACGCTCCTCGAGCGCATGCAGATCGAGATCGTCGAGGCGACGCCGGAGCGGCTCGTCGCGACGATGCCGGTCCTGGGAAACACCCAGCCCTACGGCCTGCTCCACGGGGGTGCCAGCGTCGTGCTCGCCGAGTCGCTGGGGTCGATCGGCGCGCAGCTGCACGCCGGTCCGGGCCGGGTCGCCGTCGGTCTCGACATCAACGCCACCCACCACCGAGCCGCTCGCACCGGCGTCGTCACCGGCACGGCCACGCTGCTCAGCGCCGGCCGCACCCTCGTCAGCTACGAGGTCGTCGTCACCGACGAGGACGACCGCCGCATCTGCACGTCGCGGATCACCTGCCTGCTGCGCGACGCGGCCCCCGGCGCCTGAGCCGGGCGGCCGGGCGGTCGGGCCCAGCGCGACGGGGTCAGCGCGACGGGGTCAGCCGGCGATCTTCGGGTCGTGCCGCGTGGCACGGGTGCGGGAGCGCAGGTCACGCCGCCGCTGCAGCAGGTCGAGCGTGACCCGCTGCGGGCCGGGCCTCGTCTCCCCCGCCAGCTTGCGCTGCAGCGTGGCCGCCGAAGCCACCCGCCGCACCGTCTCGGGCGCGAAGCCCAGCCGGGCGAAGAAACGGTTCGCGTCGCGGTCGCCCGCGGGCACGGCACTCGCGAGGTGCTCGCAGCCCTGCCGGTCGGCATACCTGCTGGCGGCGGTGAGCAGCGCCCGCCCGACGCCCTGGCGCCGGAACTCGGGGTGCACGTAGAGCATGTCGATCGACACGCAGGGCGAGTCGACGAGAAGGCTGCGCGTCGAGTCGGCCAGCACGACGTAGCCGCGAGGGCGGCCGTCCACCGATGCGATAAAGGCGCAGATGTCGTTGCGCTGCAAGGCAGTTCGCAAGGTGCCGTCGAGTGCCAGCCGCTGCGCGGCCTCGGGGGTGGTGCCACCCTCGATGCGGTGCGTGATCCACAGCTCGATGAACTGCGAGTGCAGGCTCTCGTCCACCCGCTGCACCGACACGGTCGATCGACCCATCATCCCTCCTGTTCCTGCCCCGAGGTCACCCGGCAGACACTACGACCAACGACGTCGCTGCGGAAGGGTTATGCACGGTCGCGACACGAAAGGGCGGGGCGTCACGACCGGTTCGTGACGCCCCGCCTTCGGATTCCGCAGGTGTCCGGCCGACCTAGACGTCGCCGCCGAGGTATGCCGCCTTGACCGCGGGATCGGCCGCCAGCTCCTTGCCCGTGCCCTCGCGGACGATCTCGCCCGTCTCGAGGATGTAGGCGCGGTGCGAGCGCTTGAGCGCCTGCGCGGCGTTCTGCTCGACGAGCAGCACCGTCGTGCCCTGGCTGTTGATCTCGGTGACGATGTCGAAGATCTGCTGGATCAGCTTGGGTGCGAGACCCATCGACGGCTCGTCGAGGAGCAGCAGCTTCGGCTTGGCCATGAGGGCCCGCCCCATCGCCAGCATCTGCTGCTCTCCTCCGGACATCGAGCCGGCCGCCTGGTTGCTGCGCTCCTTGAGCCGCGGGAAGAGCTCGAAGACCCGGGCGAGGTCGTCCTTGACGGCCTTCGTCTTGCGGTCGGGTCGGGCGTAGGTGCCCATCTCGAGGTTCTCCATCACGGTCATGCCGACGAAGCAGCCGCGACCCTCGGGTGACTGCGAGATGCCCAGCACGGGCCGCTCGTGAGACGGCGTGTGCGTGATGTCCTTGCCGTTGAACATGATCGAGCCGGCCCGCACCGGGCGCAGGCCCGACACGGTCTTCATCGTCGTCGTCTTGCCCGCACCGTTGGCGCCGATGAGGGTGACGATCTCACCCTCGTCGACGGTGAAGCTGATGTCGCGGATGGCCTCGATGCGCCCGTAGTTGACGCACAGGCCGTTGACCTCAAGAAGCATCTTCTTCATCAACTCCAAGGTAGGCGGCGATGACCGCCGGGTTGTCGCGGATCTCCGCGGGCGAGCCCTCGGCGATCTTGCGGCCGAACTCCAGCACGACGATCCGGTCGGTGACGCCCATGACGAGCTTCATGTCGTGCTCGATGAGCAGGACCGTGTAGCCCTGGTCGCGGATGGTCCGGATCAGCTCCATGAGCTTGGCCTTCTCCGCCGGGTTGAAGCCGGCCGCCGGCTCGTCGAGGCAGAGCAGCTGCGGGCTGGTGGCCAGCGCGCGCGCGATCTCGAGACGACGCTGGTCGCCGTACGGGAGGTTGCGCGCGAGCTCGTCGGCCTTGCCGTCGAGTCCCATGAACGTGAGCAGCTCCATGGCGCGGGCGTAGCCCTGCGCCTCCTCGCGCCGGTGCTTCGGCAGGCGGAACATGGCCGCGCCGATTCCGGTGCTGTGGTGCGCATCGACCCCGACGAGGACGTTCTCGAGGGCCGTCATGTTGGCGAAGAGACGGATGTTCTGGAACGTGCGCGCGATGCCCAGCTTGGTGATCTGGAACTTCTTGCGCTTGCCCAGCGGCTTGCCGAGGTAGCGGATGCCACCCGAGGTCGGCTGGTAGACGCCGGTCATGACGTTGAAGCACGTCGTCTTGCCGGCACCGTTGGGCCCGATGAGGCCGAGGATCTCGCCCTTGTTGATGTGGAAGCTGACCTCGTTGAGGGCCACGACGCCGCCGAAGCGCAGGGTCACGTCGTCGACCTCGAGGAGGCGCTCACCCTCGGCGACCTCGGGCACGCCGATGTCGTCGGGGGTGATGTCGACATCGGGGTTGATCTCGGTGACCTCGTCGGCGGGGTCGGCCAGCGGCGCCGTGGCGTCGGTGGTCGGCGTGACCGCCGGTCGGGTCGTGGCGTCGTCGGCAGCGGCTGCCGCCGTCGGCTCCGCTGTCGCCTCCGGCGTGGTCTGGGCCGTGGACTCCGCACTGGTGTCGGGCCGGTTGGGCTCGGTCGACTCAGGCACTGGCTTCTCCTTCCTCGAGGACGGCCTGTCGGGCGTCGGCGCGCTTGGCGCGGACGGTGCGCCGTGGTGGCAGCAGGCCCTGTGGACGGAAGATCGCGAGCAGCATCAGCGCCAAGCCGAACACCAGCACGCGGAAGTCCGCGAACTCGCGGAAGCGCTCGGGGAAGTACGCCACGACGATCGCTCCGACGATGACGCCCCAGCGGTTGCCGGCACCACCCACGACGACGGCCGCGATGAAGAGGATCGACAGCAGCAGCTCGAAGCTCTGCGGGTTGATGAAGCCGGCCTTCGTCGCGAAGAGCGCACCCGAGAGGCCACCGATGGCGGCGCCGAGCGCGAAGGCGAGCAGCTTGAACCGGAAGGTGGGCACGCCCATCAGCTCTGCGGCGTCCTCGTCCTCGCGGGTGGCCTCCCAGGCACGACCGACCCGGCTGCTCTTGACGAGGATGTCGAAGAGGAGCACGAGCGCGATGACGCCGAGCGCCAGCCAGTAGTAGGGGACGAAGTCGGTGATGCCGAACTTGAGGAAGGTCGACGTCGTGTCGAGGTCGACGACCGGGGCACCGCTGCTCCAGTCGATGCTCGGCACCTCGAACAGCTCGACGCCGGGCGGCTTCGGGATGTCGGAGATGCCTCGGGAGGCCCCGAGCCACTCGCTGTTGACGAGCGTCAGGCGCACGATCTCGCCGAAGCCGAGCGTCACGATGGCGAGGTAGTCTCCGCGGACGCGCAGCGTCGGTGCGCCGAGCACGACGCCCGAGACCATCGCCACGACGATGGCGATCGGGACGACGACGACCCACGACAGCTTGGCGTGCTCGGCGCTCAGGACACCGACGGTGTAGGCACCGATGGCGTAGAACCCGACATAGCCGAGGTCGAGCAGTCCCGCGTAGCCCACGACGATGTTGAGGCCGAGAGCCACCAGGACGTACGTGGCGACGGTGAAGAGGACGCCGCCGAAGTCCGAGCCCTCGGTCGTGATGAACGGGATGTTGAGCAGCGGCAGCATGAAGAGGAACACGGCGAAGACGACCCAGAGGAGGATCTTCACCGCACGGGGCAGGTTGTTGACCCGCTCCTTGAAACCCAGCCTGCGCTGCTTGGTGGAGGCTGCGGTGCCTGTGGAGGTGCTCATGCGCGCGCCTTTCCGAGGGACTCACCGAGCAGGCCGGTGGGTCGCACGAGCAGGATCAGGACGAGGAGGACGAACGCCACGACGTCCTTCCACTGCGAGCCGACGACGGCCGAGCCGTAGTTCTCGGCCAGTCCGAGGATGAAGCCGCCGAGCAGGGCGCCACGGAGGTTGCCGATACCGCCGAGCACGGCGGCGGTGAACGCCTTGACGCCGAGGATGAAGCCCGCGTCGTAGCGCGTGATGCCGATCTTCAGCATGTAGAAGACCGCGGCTGCGCCGGCCATGACACCACCGACGAGAAACGTCACCTGGATGACGCGGTCCCGGTTGACGCCCATGAGGGCCGCGGCCTCGGGGTCCATGGCCACGGCCCGGATGCCGCGGCCGAGGCGCGACCGCTTCACGAACTGGTCGAGGACGACCATGATCGCGATGGCGCCGATGATGACGATGAGGTCGACGTTCGTCACGTTGTAGCCGCCGACCGAGAAGATCGGCTGGGGCGAGATGATCGACGGGAGGCCGGCGTTGTTGCGTGAGTTGCGGACGTACTCACGCAGCGTGTCGTCGAGGCCCACCCAGCCGGCGACCCGGCTGCGCAGGCCCATGAGCTCGGCAAGCACGAACGAGGCACCGATGGCGGAGATCAGGGCGATGAGCGGTGGTGCATTGCGTTTGCGCAACGGTCGATAGGCCACGCGCTCGAGGATCACCGCGATGAGGCCGGACATCGCCATGGCGGCGACGAACATCATGACCACCCAGAAGATCACCTGTCCGACACTGCCGCCGGGCTTGCCGCCGAGGAGCATGACGACCCAGAGGGCCCCGAACGTGCCGTACATGAACACTTCGGAGTGGGCGAAGTTGATGAGGCGAAGCACGCCGTAGACGAGGGTGTAGCCGAGGGCCACGAGGGCGTAGACCGCCCCGATCGTGAGGCCCGTGATGGTGTACGAGAAGAAGTTGTCGATCAGGTTCTGCATCCAAGACCTCCTGGGCCGGGCGCGGTGGGCAGGATCAGGGATCGCGTGTCAACCGACCGAGGGCGGTCGGAGCCTACTGCTCCGACCGCCCCCTTTCGATGACGAACGCGTTACTTGATCTCGCCACTACCGACGATCTTGCCGCCCTCGACCTTGTAGGCAAAGACCTTGATGTCGGCCGACTCGCCCTTGTCGTCGAACTTGAGCTGCTTCGTGACGCCCTTCTTGTCGTAGGACTTCACGAAGTCGAGCATGGTCTTGCGGTCCTTGCCGGCCGCGATGCCGTCGAGCAGGATCGTGGCGGCGTCGTAGCCCTCACCCGAGTAGGTGTTCGGGTCCTCGTTGTACTTCGCCTTGTACGCCTTCTGGAAGTCGGGAGCGACGTCGGCGGGGACGCAGGGGCAGGTGATGATCGTGCCCTCGGCGGCGTCCTTGGCGTTGTCGATGAAGGACTGGTCCTTGACACCGTCGGCCACGACGAACGTGCCCTTCCAGCCACCGTCGCGCAGCTGCTTGATGAGCGGCGCAGCCTCGGGCGAGTAGCCACCGAAGAAGAGCGCGTCGGCACCCGAGCTCGTCACCTTGGTGACGGAAGCGCTGAAGTCCGTCTGCTTCTGCTGGATGGTGTCGTTGCCGACGACCTGCGAGCCGAGGTCCTTGCGGACGGTGTCGGCCAGGCCCTTGCCGTACTCGGACGCGTCGTCGATGACGAAGGTCTTCGTCGACTTGACGGTGTCCTTGATGTACTTGGCGGCCGCGGGGCCCTGCGTGTCGTCGTTGCCGAGGGCGCGGAAGAACGTCTTCCAGCCGTTGGAGGAGAGCTTCGTCGCCGTTGCGGACGGCGTGATGGTCACCAGGCCAGCCTCGTTGAAGGCGGGGTCGGCGGCCTTGGACTCACCCGAGAACGCCGGGCCGACGATGCCGACGACCTTCTTGTCGTCGATGGCCTTCTTGGCGAGGGCCGGGGCCTGCGTCGGGTCACCCTGCGAGTCGTAGTTCTCGAGCGTGACCTTGCAGTCGGCGTGCTTCTTGTTGTAGTCGTCGAGGGCGAGGTTCACGCCGTTCTGGATGTAGATGCCAAGGTTGGCGTTCGGACCGGTGAGAGCACCGAACATGCCGATCTTGAAGTTCTGGCAGGCCGCCGCGCCGCCGCTGCCGCCGGCGGCGGGGGTGTCGCCGCCCTTGGTGCCACAGGCACCGAGGGCAAGAGCTGCGACCGCGAGCGGCACAGCGAACTTGAGGGTAGAACGCACGGGTGTCCTCCTGATGTCACACATCCCTCGGTCGAGGGCTGAGACGGAGACTAGTTCCAAGGTCGCGCCCCGGTCACCAACAACTCGCGATCGGTGACCGTGTCGTGACCTAGGCTCCGGTGTGGGCAGGACGATTTGCGGAGATGGCCCCGTCAGGAGGCCGGGAAGCCGTTGATGACGGCCTCGGCGACCTCTTTCATCCCGAGCCGGCGGTCCATCGCGGTCTTCTGGATCCAGCGGAAGGCGTCGGCCTCGGTGAGCTTGAGCTGGCTCATCAGCACGCCCTTGGCGCGGTCGACGAGCTTGCGGGTCTCGAGGCGCTCCCCGAGGTCGGCGATCTCGGCCTCGAGGGCCTTCAGCTCGTGCCAGCGCGAGGTTGCGATGTCGATGGCCGGACGCAGGTCGTCAGCCGTGAACGGCTTGACGATGTAGGCCATGACGCCGGCGTCGCGGGCCCGCTCGACGAGCTCGGTCTGCGAGAAGGCGGTGAGCATGATGACCGGGCAGAGCTTTGCCTCGTGCAGCTGCTCGGCAGCGGAGAGGCCGTCGAGCACCGGCATCTTGACGTCCATGATGACGAGGTCGGGCTTGACCTCCTTGGCCAGCTCGACGGCCTGCTCGCCGTTGCTCGCCTGGCCGACGACCTCGTAGCCCTGCTCGCCCAGCATCTCGACGAGGTCCAGACGGATGAGCGCCTCGTCCTCGGCGACGAGGATGCGGGTGGCGCCGCTCGTCGCGGATGCCGGTGCGGCCGACGCGGCCGCGGTGGTGTCGGAAGCCGCCTCGGGCGCGGCGGGGGTGGGGGCGGGCTTCGGCGTCGTGCTCTCGTCTGTGCTCACGGACAAAGCCTAGCCGGGGCCAGGTTTCCAGCGCGTTTCGGGACCGTCAACCACCGCAGCGTGACGCCGCCCCGGTGCGTGGGGTCGGCGGGGTGGTGCCGAGGGCGGGACTCGAACCCGCACGACCTTTCGGCCAGAGCATTTTGAGTGCCCCGTGTCTGCCATTCCACCACCCCGGCGGGAGTGCCGCGCCAGCATACCCAGTCGAGTGCCCACTTCCTCCACGTCAGGAACTGAGCACTCGACTGAAGCGGGTCCCGGGAACGGTCAGCTGATGACCTCTTCCGGCCGGTAGGCCGGGGCGGCACGGTTGACGGCGTCACCCACGCGGTGGACGCGCAGCGCGTTGGTCGACCCCGGGATGCCGGGAGGCGAGCCGGCGACGATGAGGACGCGGTCGCCCTCGGCGACGCGGCCCTCGGGGATGAGCTTGAGGTCGACCTGCATCGCGAACTGGTCGGTGTGGTGCATGCGCGGCACGAGGTAGGTCTCGACGCCCCACGTCAGCGACAGCTGCGAGCGCACGCGCGGCTCGGACGTGAAGGCGAGCATCGGGAGCCGGGGGCGCAGCCGCGCCATCCGGGTGGCCGAGCCGCCGGTCTCCGTGAAGGTGATGAGGAACTTCGCCCCCACGACGTCGCCGATCTCGACGGCGGCCTTGCTCACCGCTCCCCCGACGGTCTTCGGGTTGGTCGTCATGCGCACGATCTTGTCGAAGCCGTGCTCCTCGGTGGACTCGATGATGCGCGCCATGGTGCGCACCGCGTCGATCGGCCACGCTCCGACCGACGTCTCACCGGACAGCATCAGCGCGTCGGCGCCGTCGAGGACCGCGTTCGCGGCGTCGGAGGCCTCGGCGCGGGTGGGGCGCGGGTTCTCGATCATCGACTCGAGCACCTGGGTGGCCACGATGACCGGCTTGGCCTCGCGCCGGGCGAGCTCGATGGCGCGCTTCTGGACCAGCGGGACGTCCTCGAGCGGCATCTCGACGCCGAGGTCGCCGCGGGCGACCATGATGCCGTCGAACGCCGCGACGATGCCCTCGAGGTTCTCGACGGCCTGCGGCTTCTCGATCTTGGCGATGACGGGGATGCGGGTGCCGAACTCGTCCATGATCGCGTGGACGTCGGCGATGTCGTCGGCCGAGCGGACGAACGACAGCGCGATCATGTCGACACCGAGGCGCATGGCGAACCGGAGGTCCTCGCGGTCCTTGTCGGACAGCGCGGGCACGCTGACGGCGACGCCGGGCAGGTTGATGCCCTTGTTGTTGCTCACCTCTCCGCCGACGACGGTCTCGGTGAGCACGTCGGAGTCGTCGACCGCCACGGCGCGGAGCATGACCTTGCCGTCGTCGATGAGCAGGACGTCGCCGGGGCTCACGTCGCCCGGGAGGCCGGCATACGTGGTGCCGACGATGGTGTCGTCACCCTCGACCTCGCGGGTCGTGATGGTGAAGCGCTGGCCCTGGCTCAGCGTCACCGGCCCGTCGGCGAACCGGCCGGTGCGGATCTTGGGTCCCTGGAGGTCGACGAGGATGCCGACGGCGCGACCGGAGGCGTCGCTGGCCGCCCGCACGTCGCGGTAGACCTGCTCGTGGACCGAGTGGTCACCGTGCGAGAGGTTGAGCCGGGCGACGTCCATGCCCGCGTCGACGAGGGCACGCAGCTGGCTGGGAGAAGAGGTCTTGGGTCCGATGGTGCAGACGATCTTGGCGCGACGCATGGTTCAACCTTATGGGTGCTGTGACGTGGGTCACCACGGGGGTTCGACCTGTGGGACGAGCCTTCGCGGATTCCCTTGTCGTCCTTGGGGATCGTGGGACAACAGTGCCCGTATGCCGTGTCGTCGGGGTGACGGCACGGCATACGGGCGGGTGCTGCTGACCGCTCAGACGGTGAGCGGGCGGTCGGTCGGCGCGACCGGCCTGGGCAGGGCACTGGACCCGGTGAGCCAGGCGTCGACGCCGGCGGCGGCGGCCCGGCCCTCGGCGATGGCCCAGACGATGAGCGACTGGCCGCGACCCGCGTCGCCGGCGACGAAGACGCCGGGGACCGAGCTCATGAAGTTCTTGTCGCGGCGGACGTTGCTGCGCTCGTCGAGGTCGACGCCGAGCTGCTCGACGACGCCCGGCCCCTGCGGGCCGAGGAAGCCCATGGCGAAGAGCACGAGCTGCGCGGGGATCTCGCGCTCGGTCCCCGGCTTCGGCGTCAGCCTGCCGTCGACGAGCTCGACCTCGGTGAGGCGCAGCGAGGCGACGTTGCCGTCGGCGTCGCCGACGAACTCGGTCGTGCTGACGGCGTAGACGCGCTCGCCGCCCTCCTCGTGCGCGCTCGCGACGCGGTAGAGCATCGGGTAGGTCGGCCACGGCTGGCCGCTCGGGCGGTCCTCGCCCGGCTGCGGCATGATCTCGAGGCTCGTCACGGACGCGGCGCCTTGGCGGTGCGCGGTGCCGATGCAGTCGGCCCCGGTGTCACCGCCGCCGATGACGACGACGTGCTTGCCGGTGGCGAGGATCTGGTTCTCGACCTCCTCGCCGAGGGCGGCCCGGTTGCCTTGCGGGAGGTAGTCCATCGCCTGGTGGATGCCCCCGAGGCCGCGACCCGGGACGTCGAGGTCGCGGGGAACGGTGGCGCCGAGCGCCAGCACGACGGCGTCGTAGCGGTCGCGCAGCTGCCGGCCGGTGATGTCGACGCCGATGTCCATGCCGTTGCGGAAGCGCGTGCCCTCGGCCTCCATCTGGGCCAGACGACGGTCGAGGACGGACTTCTCCATCTTGAACTCGGGGATGCCGTAACGGAGCAGGCCGCCAGGCTTGTCGGCACGCTCGAAGACGGCGACCGTGTGGCCGGCCCGGGTCAGCTGCTGGGCCGCGGCGAGACCGGCGGGGCCGGAGCCGACGACGGCGACCGTCTTGCCCGAGAGGCGCTCGGGCGGGAGCGGCTGCACGAGACCCTCGTCGAAGGCCCGCTCGATCGTCGTGACCTCGACCTGCTTGATCGTCACGGCCGGCTGGTTGATGCCCAGCACGCACGCCGTCTCGCACGGCGCCGGGCAGAGCCGACCCGTGAACTCGGGGAAGTTGTTCGTCGCGTGGAGGCGCTCGATCGCGTCGGACCAGTCGCCGCGCCACGCGAAGTTGTTCCATTCGGGGATGAGGTTGCCGAGGGGGCAGCCCGAGTGGCAGAAGGGGATGCCACAGTCCATGCAGCGGCCCGCCTGGCGCTGGAGCTGCCCGAGCTCCTGCTCCTCGTAGACCTCCTTCCAGTCCCGGATGCGGACCGGGACGGGGCGGCGGGTCGGGAGCTCGCGCTCGCGGGTGGTGAGAAAGCCTTGGGGGTCAGCCACGGGAAGCCTCCATGATCCGGTTCCACACCTCGGGTCCGTCGAGGTCGAGGCCCTGGGCCTCGGCCTCGGCGCGGACGTCGAGGACTCGTTGGTAGTCGCGCGGCAGCACGAGCGTCAGGCGCTCGCGGGCGGCCGCCCAGTCGTCGAGGAGGCCCTGTGCGACGGGCGACTCGGTCCACCGCACGTGGGCCTCGAGCAGCTCGCGGAGCGGGGCGTCGTCCTCGTCGCGCAGGGGCAGCAGGTCGACCATCTCGGGGTTGACGAGGGCGGGGTCGAGGTCGAGGACGTACGCCACACCGCCCGACATGCCCGCCGCGAAGTTGCGCCCCGTGGGGCCCAGGACGACGGCAGCGCCGCCCGTCATGTACTCGCAGCCGTGGTCACCGACCCCCTCGACGACCGCGTGGGCGCCCGAGTTGCGCACGCAGAAGCGCTCGCCGACGATGCCGCGCAGGAACAGCTGGCCGGTCGTCGCGCCGTAGGCGATGACGTTGCCGCCGATGACGTTCTGCTCTGCCACGAGCGCGGCGTCGCGGTGCGGCCGGACGACGACGCGGCCGCCGGACAGGCCCTTGCCGACGTAGTCGTTGGCGTCGCCGAAGAGCTGCATCGTGACGCCCGCCGGCAGGAAGGCACCGAAGGACTGGCCACCGGACCCCGTCATCGTCAGCTCGATGGTGTTGTCGGCGAGTCCGTGCGGGTGCGCCTTGGTCACGTGGTGGCCCAGCATCGTGCCGACGGTGCGGTTGACGTTGCGGACCGCGATCTCGGTGCGCACCTGCTCGCCGCTCTCGATGGCGGGCAGGGCCCGGCTCAGCAGCTCGTTGTCGAGCGCCTTGTCGAGGGCGTGGTCCTGGGTGGCGGACTGGTGGAGCGTGCCACCGCTGGGGTTGTCGGCCACGGCGAGGATCGGGCTGAGGTCGAGGCCCGACGCCTTCCAGTGCGCGATGGCCTTGTCGAGGTCGAGGCTGCCGACCTGGCCGACGGCCTCCTCGATGGAGCGGAACCCGAGGGCGGCGAGGTTCTCGCGCACCTCCTCGGCGATGTACTCGAAGAACGTCTCGACGAACTCGGGCTTGCCGGAGAAGCGCTCGCGCAGCTCGGGGTTCTGCGTCGCGATGCCGACCGGACAGGTGTCGAGGTGGCAGACGCGCATCATGATGCAGCCGGAGACGACGAGCGGCGCCGTGGCGAAGCCGAACTCCTCGGCACCGAGCAGCGCGGCGACGACGACGTCGCGACCGGTCTTCAGCTGGCCGTCGACCTGCACGACGATGCGGTCGCGCAGCCCGTTGAGCACGAGCGTCTGCTGGGCCTCGGCGAGGCCGAGCTCCCACGGCGCGCCGGCGTGCTTGAGCGACGTGAGCGGGCTCGCGCCGGTGCCGCCGTCGTGGCCCGAGATGAGCACGACGTCGGCGTGCGCCTTGGACACGCCCGCCGCCACCGTGCCGACGCCGATCTCGGAGACGAGCTTGACGTGGATGCGCGCCGCCGGGTTGGCGTTCTTGAGGTCGTGGATCAGCTGCGCCAGGTCCTCGATCGAGTAGATGTCGTGGTGCGGCGGCGGCGAGATGAGCCCGACGCCGGGCGTCGAGTGCCGGGTCTTGGCGACCCACGGGTAGACCTTGTGGCCGGGCAGCTGGCCACCCTCGCCGGGCTTGGCGCCCTGCGCCATCTTGATCTGGATGTCGTCGGAGTGGGTGAGGTAGAGGCTCGTCACGCCGAACCGGCCGGAGGCGACCTGCTTGACCGCAGATCGGCGCTCGGGGTCGAGCAGGCGGTCGATGTCCTCGCCGCCCTCACCGGTGTTGGAGCGGCCGCCGAGGTGGTTCATGGCGATCGCGAGGGTCTCGTGCGCCTCCTTGGAGATGGAGCCGTAGCTCATCGCCCCGGTGTTGAAGCGCTTGACGATCTCGCTGACCGGCTCGACCTCCTCGATCGGCACGGGCAGCCGGCCGGTGACGCCGGTGGGCTTGAAGCCCATCAGGCCGCGCAAGGTCATCAGGCGTGAGGTCTGGTCGTCGATGCGCTCGGTGTACTGCTTGAAGATGTCGTAGCGACGCTGGCGCGTCGAGTGCTGGAGGCGGAAGACCGTCTCGGGGTCGAAGAGGTGCGGCTCGCCCTCGCGGCGCCACTGGTACTCGCCGCCGACCTCGAGGACACGGTGCGGCTGCTGGACGCCGTCGGTCGGGTAGGCGCGCGCGTGGCGCTCGGCGGTCTCGCGGGCGATGACGTCGAGGCCGACGCCGCCGAGCTGGCTGACCGTGCCGGTGAAGTAGCGGTCGACGAGGGCCTGCGAGAGGCCGATGGCCTCGAACACCTGGGCGCCCCGGTAGGAGGCGACCGTCGAGATGCCCATCTTCGACATGACCTTGAGCACGCCCTTGCCGAGCGCCTTGATGAGGTTCTTGACCGCCTTCTCGGAGGTCACGCCCTCGATCTCGCCGGCCCGGACGAGGTCCTCGACCGTCTCCATCGCGAGGTAGGGGTTGACCGCGGCCGCGCCGTAGCCGATGAGCAGCGCGACGTGGTGCACCTCGCGTACGTCACCGGCCTCGACGAGCAGGCCCACCTGCGTGCGCGTCTTCTCCCGGATGAGGTGGTGGTGCACCGCGGCGGTGAGCAGCAGCGACGGGATCGGCGCGAGGTCGCGCCCGGAGTCACGGTCGGAGAGCACGACGAAGCGCGCGCCGCGTCGGATCGCCTGCGACACCTCGGCGAAGATCTCGTCGAGACGCTCGCGCATGGCGGCCGCGCCGCCGGTGACGTCGTAGAGGCCCCGCACCACGTGCGTCGCGTAGCCGGGCAGGTCACCGTCGGCGTTGATGTGCACGATCTTCGCGAGCTCGTCGTTGTCGATGACCGGGAAGTCGAGGACGAGCTGGCGCGCGTGCGACGGTGAGGCCGACAGCGCGTTGCCCTCGGGGCCCATGTAGGTGCCGAGCGAGGTGACGAGCTCCTCGCGGATCGCGTCGAGCGGCGGGTTGGTCACCTGCGCGAAGAGCTGGGTGAAGTAGTCGAAGAGCAGCCGCGGACGCGAGGACAGCACGGCGATGGGCGTGTCGGTGCCCATCGAGCCGAGCGCCTCTCCCCCGGACTTCGCCATCGGCGTGAGCAGGATGCGCAGCTCCTCGGCGGTGTAGCCGAAGGTCTGCTGGCGGCGGGCGACCGAGGCGGCCGTGTGCACGATGTGCTCGCGCTCCGGGAGGTCCTCGAGGTGGATGAGGCCGGCGTGCAGCCACTCGGCATACGGCTTGGCCGCGGCGAGCTGGCTCTTGATCTCCTCGTCGCTGACGATGCGGCCGTGCTCGGTGTCGACGAGGAACATCTTGCCGGGCTGCAGGCGCCCACGCTGGACGATGGTCTCGGGCGCGAGCTCGAGCACGCCAGACTCGGAGGCCAGGACCACGAGGCCGTCCTTGGTCACGGTGTAGCGGCCCGGACGCAGGCCGTTGCGGTCGAGCACCGCGCCGACGAGCGTGCCGTCGCTGAAGCAGACGTTCGCCGGGCCGTCCCACGGCTCCATGAACGTCGAGTGGAACTCGTAGAACGCCTTGCGGGCCGGGTCCATCGTCGCGTGGTTCTCCCACGCCTCGGGGATCATCATCAGCACGGCGTGCGGCAGCGAGCGACCACCGAGGTGGAGCAGCTCGAGCGCCTCGTCGAAGCTCGCGGAGTCGGACGCGTCGGGCGTGCAGATCGGGAAGAGGCGCTCGAGGTCGCCGGGGATGATGTCGGAGGTCAGCAGGCTCTCGCGCGCGTGCATCCAGTTGCGGTTGCCCTTGACGGTGTTGATCTCGCCGTTGTGGGCGATGAGGCGGTAGGGGTGCGCGAGCGGCCACGACGGGAAGGTGTTGGTCGAGAACCGCGAGTGCACGAGGGCCAGCTCGGTGGCGAAGGCCGGGTCGGACAGGTCGGGGAAGAACGGCTCGAGCTGGCCGGTGGTGAGCATGCCCTTGTAGACGATGGTGCGCGAGCTCAGCGAGGCGAAGTAGACGTCGACCTCGTGCTCGGCCCGCTTGCGCAGGCAGAACGCGAGGCGGTCGAGCCCGAGCGCGACCTGGCGGCCGATGGCGCTGCTGACGAAGAGCTGCTCGAAGGCGGGCATGCACTCGCGGGCGACCGCGCCGACGAGGTCGGCCTCGACCGGCACCTCCCGCCAGCCGAGCACCTTGAGGTTCTCGGCGACGGCGAGCTCCTCGATGCGGGCCTTGGCGGCCGCGCGCTCGGCGGCGTCGCGGGGCAGGAAGGCGAGCCCGGCGGCATACGCCCCGTTGTTCGGCAGCGTGAACGGCACGTTGGCCCGGAAGAAGGCGTCGGGGATCTGCGTCAGGATGCCCGCGCCGTCACCGACGGACGGGTCGGCGCCGGTGGCGCCGCGGTGGTCGAGGTTGCGCAGCGCCGTCAGCGCGTGGTCGACGATGTCGTGACCCGCCGTCCCCCGCATCGTCGCGATCATGGCGACGCCGCAGGCGTCGTGCTCGAACTCGCGTCGGTAGAGGCCGGAGCTCTCCGGGTGCGCGCTGAAGAGGGCGCGGGTGCGGGTGTGCGGCGACATTTCACCGTCCTTCTGCTGGGACCTGGCCGCGACCGCGACCGGCCACACGACATGACTCAGGGCATGTGGACGGCGCTGGCCACAGGCTTGCTGGACGACGATATCGGAGAGGCCGCTCGTCCTACCTGTTGATACGGCGGATTCCGAATCGTGAGACGCCGTGCTCACGTCCGAGCGCTGGGGCGGTGTGCCGGTCGCGTCAGGACTGGGCCGGACGGTCCACCTCGGGCGCCGTGGGAGCGGTGCCGTTTGACGCGTCGGGGCGCTCGGCAACCGAAGGATCTTCGGCGGTTTCGGCGGTGGATTTCCGCTTCTGGCCGTCGGCCTCCGCGGCACCTGCCGGCCAAGGGTGGTCTTCGTCACTCTCGGGTGCGGGCGTCGGCGGTTGCTCCATGCGGCCGAACCGGCGCCACAGGTAGGCACCGAGCAGGAAGACGAGGATCGAGACCCAGGTGTTGACGCGCTGGCCCAGGATGAGGTTGGCGGAGTCGGTGCGCATGTTCTCGATGACGATGCGGCCCACTGGGTAGCCCATGACGTAGGCCGCGAAGACCTGCCCCGACCGGGGTGAGTGCCGGCGGCCGAGCCAGACGAGGAAGGCCGCGAGCAGCAGGCACCAGAGGGCCTCGTAGAGGAACGTCGGGTGGAAGTAGCCCTTGACGACGGGGTTGCCCTGCGCGTCGACGATCGCCCGTCCGGCAGAGGTGTCCCAGTCGTAGATGCGCAGCTTCCACGGCAGGTCGGTGGGCGCTCCGTAGATCTCGTTGTTGAACCAGTTGCCGAAACGGCCCATGGCCTGCGCGATCGCGAGTCCCGGGGCGGCGGCGTCGACGAAGTCGCGGAACGCGACACCGTGCTTGCGGCAGCCGATCGCCGCGCCGACGGCGCCGAGGGCCACGGCACCCCAGATGCCGAGGCCACCCTCGTAGATGGCGAACGCCTTCCACGGGTCGCCGCCCTCGCCGAAGTACGGCTGCGGCGTGGTGATGAGGTGGTAGAGCCTGCCGCCGAGGATGCCGAACGGCACCGCCCAGGCGGAGATGTCGATCGCGATGCCCTGACGGTGGCCGCGCGCCTCGAGGCGACGCTGGGTCAGCCAGACGGCGACGACGATCCCCGCGAGGATGCACAGGGCGTAGCCGCGGACCGGCAGCGGGCCGAGGTGCCAGACCCCGACGCTGGGCGACGGGATCTCGCCGGGCATGACCGTCGGAAGGCCGGCGAGCAGACTCATGTGCGAGCCCGCCGCACGCCGTCGGCGAGCTCGCGGGCCAGGGCGCCGAGGGCTTCGAGCCCCTGCTCGTCGGAGTCGGCCTCCGTGAGGCAGCGCACGAGCGCCGAGCCGACGATGACGCCGTCGGCGAAGCGCCCGACCTCGGCCGCCTGGTCGCCGGTCGAGACACCGAGCCCGACGCAGACGGGCAGGTCGGTGTGCTCGCGGGTGCGCGACACGAGCGCGTCGGCGGCCTCTCCCACGCTGGCCCGCGCTCCGGTGACCCCCATGACGGCCGTCGCGTAGACGAACCCACGGCACTGGGCGGTCACCGCGGCGAGCCGCTCGGGCGTCGAGCTGGGTGCCACGAGGAAGACCTTGTCGAGGTCGTGGGCGTCCGCAGCGGCGATCCACGCGCCGGCCTCGTCGGGGATGAGGTCGGGCGTGATGAGCCCGGCTCCCCCGGCGGCGGCGAGGTCGGCAGCGAAGCGCTCGACCCCGTAGCGCAGGACCGGGTTCCAGTACGTCATGACGAGCGCACCGGCGCCGGCGGCCGAGACCTCGCGGGCCGCGGTGAAGATGTCGGTGAGGTGCACGCCGGCGGCCAGGGCCCGCACGGCGGCGTCCTGGATGACGGGACCGTCCATGACCGGGTCGCTGTAGGGCACGCCGATCTCGACGATGTCGACGCCGGACTCGACGAGGACCCGCATGGCGGCGATGGACCCCTCGACCGAGGGAAAGCCGACCGGGAGGTAGCCGACCAGGGCCGGGCGGTCGTCGGCGCGGCACTTCTCGATGATGGTGGCGACGCTCACTGCTGCTCCCCCTTGCCCTTGGCGCCGGCGTCGTCGGGCAGGCGCGGTGTGCCGTCGTCGGCGATGAGGCCGAACCACTCGGCGGCCGTGTGGACGTCCTTGTCGCCACGCCCCGAGAGGTTGACGAGCAGCACGGCGTCGGGACCGAGCTCGCGCCCGACCTTCATGGCGCCCGCGAGGGCGTGCGCGCTCTCGATCGCGGGGAGGATGCCCTCGGTGCGCGACAACAGCGAGAAGGCCTCCATCGCCTCGTCGTCGGACACGGGCCGGTACTCGGCCCGGCCCGAGTCGAGCAGGTGGGCATGCTCGGGACCGACGCTCGGGTAGTCGAGACCCGCCGACACGCTGTGCGACTCGACCGTCTGGCCGTCCTCGTCCTGCATGACGTAGGTGAAGGCGCCGTGGAGCACGCCGGGGATCCCGGCGGAGAAGCGCGCGGCGTGCTTGCCGGTGGCGACGCCCTCGCCGCCGGCCTCGAAGCCGATGAGCCGCACCGAGGGGTCGTCGATGAAGCGGTGGAAGATGCCGATGGCGTTGGAGCCGCCGCCGACGCAGGCCAGCACGGCATCGGGCAGCCGGCCGACGAGGTCGAGCACCTGCTGACGCGCCTCGACCCCGATGACGCGGTGGAAGTCGCGGACCATCTCGGGGAACGGGTGCGGGCCGGTGACCGTGCCGAGGACGTAGTGCGTGGTCGAGACGTTGGCGACCCAGTCGCGGAAGGCCTCGTTGACGGCGTCCTTGAGGGTCTTGCTGCCGTTGTCGACGGGCACGACGGTGGCGCCAAGCAGGCGCATCCGGGCGACGTTGAGCGCCTGGCGCTCGGTGTCCTTGCGGCCCATGTAGACGACGCACTCGAGACCGAGCAGCGCCGCCGCGGTGGCGGTGGCCACGCCGTGCTGGCCCGCGCCGGTCTCGGCGATCACGCGCCGCTTGCCCATGCGCTTGGTGAGCAGGGCCTGCCCGAGCACGTTGTTGATCTTGTGCGAGCCGGTGTGGTTGAGGTCCTCGCGCTTGAGGATGACGCGCGCCCCGCCGCAGTGCTCGGCGAACCGCGGCACCTCGGTGATGATGCTGGGCCGACCCGTGTAGGTGCGCTGCAGGCGCTCGAGCTCACCGACGAACTCGGGGTCGACGACCGCCTTGCGCCACACCTCCTCGAGCTGCTCGAGGGCGGGGATGAGGGCCTCGGGGACGTAGCGCCCGCCGAAGTCGCCGAACCGGCCGTGTGCCGGAGCCTGGGACGTGGTCATGCTCACTCCTGGTCGGCACCGGCGCGCGCGGCGGCCGCTGCCTCGATGAACGCACGCACGGCGTGCTCGGGTGCGCCGTCGCGCACGAGGGCCTCGCCCACGAGCACGGCGCCGGCGCCGGCGCGCACGTAGGTCACGACGTCGTCGGGACCGGTGACACCGCTCTCGGCGACGCCGACGACACCGTTGGGAACGCGCGGCAGCAGGTCGGTGACGGTGCGGGGGTCGACCTCGAGGGTCTTGAGGTTGCGGGCGTTGACGCCGACGAGCACGGGGTCCAGCTCGAGCGCGCGGTCCAGCTCTGCGGCGTCGTGCACCTCGACGAGCGCGGTCATGCCCAGCTCGCCCGCCTGCTGGTGCAGGTCGCGCATCAGCACGTCGTCGAGACCGGCGACGATCAGCAGCACCAGGTCTGCGCCGTGCACGCGGGCCTCGGTGACCTGGTAGGGGTCGACCATGAAGTCCTTGCGCAGCAGGGGCGTTCGCACTGCCGCCCGCACCTCGTCGAGGTCGGCGAGGCTGCCCGAGAACCGGCGCTCCTCGGTGAGCACGCTGATGGCACTCGCTCCGCCGGCGGCATACGCCGCGGCGAGGCGGCCCGGCTCGGGGATGTCGGCCAGGGCCCCCTTGCTGGGGCTCGACCGCTTGACCTCGGCGATGACCGCGACCCCCTCGGCCGACCGGATGCCCGGCATCGGGTCGACGGCAGGGCCCACCGAGGCGAGGCGAGCCTCGAGCTCGCCGAGCGGCAGGGCGGCGCGGCGTCGCCCGAGATCCTCGCGGACGCCGCTGATGATCTCGTCGAGAACGGTCGGCACTGCGCTCAGCTCTTGCCGAGGGTCCCGGCGCCGGCCTCGTCAGGGGCGTCGACGATCGACCCAGCCTGCGCGTGGTGCTTGCCCGCGCCGTAGCCGGCCATCGACAGGACCTTTCCGGCGATGATGCCGGCCACGATGACGACCGCACCGATGATGCCGAGGACGAGGCTGGGGATGACGACCGCGACCGACGCGATCGCCGTGCCGAGCAGGATGACCCCGACCCCCGTCCAGGCGGCGGTGCTGTGACCGTGGTCCTCGTGCTGCTCTTCCATGGCGTCCTCTCTCGTCCGGTCGGCTCCACGCCCGTGCGGGCCGACGGTGCTCATTCTGTCAGGTCTCGTCAGGGGCGTCGCGCAGGGTCGGGTCGTGACCCTCGCTCAGCTCGTCCCAGGTCGTGCGCACCTCGCCGCGAGGGCCGCTCGCCGGCTTGGCACCGCGCTCGTAGCGGCCGGACAGACCGGCCCAGCTGCGGCTCGCGGTGGTCGCGAGCGCGGCGCCCACCGCCAGGAGGGCGGCGACGACAACCGCGAGCCAGGCCCACACGGTGCTCGTGCCCGTTGCCGCGGGGGCCGTCGTGCGGGCCAGCTCGCGCGCCACGGCGTCGGCCACCGTCGTGACGGGCCGCAGCGCGACGAACAGCGTCATCAGGGCGGCGCCCACGGCCGAGAGCACCAGCACGCCTGCGGAGACCGCCCGGATCACGCGTCCGCCCGTCATGAGACCGAGCAGCGCGACGACGCAGACGGCGCACAGGCCGACGATGCCCGGGGCGGCTGCCCCTCCGGTCACCTCGGTGACCGCGCGGCTGAGCACGTCGCGGGACTCGCCGGTTGCCCACGTGCGCGTCGTGAGGCCGAGCAGGAGTGCCGCGGGGAGGAGCACGACGAGCGCGGCTCGCTTCTTGTCCAGGGTGAGGAAGGTCATGCGCGGTGGTTCCCCAGCGGTCGCAGCCCCCCGGCCGCGGCAACGGCCCGCAGCGCGGCGGCCGCCTTGTTGACGGTCTCCTCGTACTCGAGGTGCGGCACGGAGTCGGCGACGATCCCCGCCCCCGCCTGGACGTGCGCCCGGCCGTCCTTGATGAGGGCGGTGCGGATGGCGATGGCCATGTCGAGGTCACCGGAGAAGTCGAGGTAGCCGACGACGCCGCCGTAGAGCCCGCGACGCAGTCCCTCGTACGCGTCGATGAGCGCCATCGCCCGCGGCTTCGGCGCGCCGCTCAGCGTGCCCGCCGGGAAGGTGGCGACGAGCGCGTCGTAGGCGCTCTGGTCGTCGCGCAGGTCGCCGACCACCGTCGACTCGATGTGCATGATGTGGCTGTAGCGGCGGATCGACATGAAGTCGACCGTGTCGACCGTGCCGGCCCGGCAGATGCGCTGCAGGTCGTTGCGGGCCAGGTCGACGAGCATCAGGTGCTCGGCGCGCTCCTTGGCGTCGCCCAGCAGCTCCTCGGCGAGGTGCGCGTCGTGGTCGGGGCTCTTGCCACGGGGCCGCGAGCCGGCGATGGGGTGGGTGATCGCCTGCCGGCCGGTGACCTTGATGAGGGCCTCGGGGCTCGAGCCCACGATGTCGTAGGACGAGCCGTCCGGGTGGGGCAGACGCAGGAGGTACATGTAGGGGCTCGGGTTGCTGACGCGCAGGGCCCGGTAGACGTCGAGCGAGTCGGCCCGGCACGGCACGCTGAAGCGTTGCGAGACGACGATCTGGAAGGCCTCGCCCGCACGGATCGCCTCCTTCGCCTCCTCGACCATCTCCTCGAACTCGGTCTGGGTGTGACTGCTCGTGGGCTCGCTGCTAAGCGGCTCGATGGTCGCGACCGTGCTGGCGGCCGGTGCCGCGAGCTCGTCCGTCATGCGGTCGAGCCGGGCCACGGCGTCGGCCCACGCCTCCTCGATGCGTTCGTCGGTCGCGTCGTGGTTGACGGCGTTCGCGACGAGCAGCAACGACCCGTCGCTGTGGTCGAAGACGGCGAGGTCGGTGGCGAGCATCATGGCGACCTCGGGCAGCCCGAGGTCGTCCCGGCCGTCGTCGGGCACCTTCTCCCAGTGGCGCACGGCGTCGTAGGTGATGGCGCCGACGAGCCCGCCCGTCAGCGGAGGCAGCCCTGGCGTACGCGGCGTGGCCAGGGCCGCGACCGTGTCGCGGACCGCGGCGGTCGGGTCACCGTCGACGGGCAGGCCGACCGGCGGTTCGCCGATCCAGTGCGCCCGGCCGTCGAGCTCGGTGAGGGTGGCGGCGCTGCGCGCGCCCACGATGGAGTAGCGCGACCAGACGCCGCCGTGCTCGGCGGACTCGAGCAGGAAGGTGCCCGGCGCGTCCTTCGCGAGCTTGCGGTAGACGCCCACGGGCGTCTCGGCGTCGGCGAGCACCCGGCGTACGACCGGGATGACGCGACGGTGCTCGAGGGCGAGCTCGGTGAAGACCTCGAGGCTCGGCCACGTGCGACCCCAGGCGAGGTCGGCGTGCGGCGTCGGAGCGGGCGGGGTCGTCGTGTCGGGCACGCAGCCATTCTGGCCCACCGGGCAGACCGGGCCGCGCGGGCTCCGCCAGGCGAGAGGGGCGACGACCCCGGCGCGCGTCTTCGAATCCGTCGCGATAGCCTCACGCCGACATCTGCGCAGGGAGAGTCGGCACCGGCAAGTCGTTGCGGCACAGGCGATTCCACGGTTGCGCCCAGGGTTCGAGCCGCAACGGCACCGACCGGACACGAAGGAGACAGCAGTGTCCCCGCTGAGCCGGCGCCCCAGGCGCCCATCGCTCCCCCGGTGCGCCCGGTGATCGGCCGCACGCACGCGACCTCGGGGGCCGTGGCGGTGCTCGCCGTCGTGCCGCTGCTGCGACAGCACGGGGTGGCCGTGGACGGCTGGGCGGTTCCCGTTGCCGCCGTCGTGGGGGCCGGCTCGGCCATGCTTCCCGACCTCGACCACCCGTCCGGCACCATCGCCCGCTCGCTGGGGCCGGTGACGACGGTGCTCGCGACAGTCGTCGGGTTCTGCCTGGGCGGGCACCGCAACGGGACCCACTCGCTGCTCGGGCTCGCGATGTTCACCGGGCTCGGCGTCCTCGCCACGAACGCGGGCGGTCTCGCCCTCGGCCTCTACCTCGCGTTCCTCTTCGCGATCGCCTCGGCCGCTGTGCACGTGTCGCTCGTCAAGGTGCCCGTGCTCCACACCGCGGCCTGCCTGCTCGTCGGCGCTGCGCTGACGCGCGGCGCCCTCTTCGACTCGTTCTCGCCGGATGTCATCCCGTGGGCGGTCGGCATCGGCACCGCGGTGCACCTGCTCGGCGACATGGCCACCGTGCAGGGCTGCCCGCTGTTCTGGCCGTTCTGGAGGCACCGGTTCAACTACGCGGCCCTGAGCACGAACCACTTCACCGAGCGGTTCGTCGTCGGGCCAGCGCTGACCTTCATCGCCATCTACCTCGCCGTCGCGGAGGTGGGCGGGGTCGAGATGCTCGGCCCGGCCTGGAAGGCGGCCGTCGAGGTGGTGCGATCGGTGGTGCCGGCCTGAGGCCGCCGAAGGCGCTTGTGCTCAGGCCTCGCCGACGACGGCGGGCAGCACGCGCGCGTCGAAGCAGGTGCGGTCGCCCGTGTGGCAGGCTGCCCCGACCTGGTCGACGCTGACGAGCAGGGCGTCACCGTCGCAGTCGAGGCGCACCCCTTTGACCCACTGGACGTGACCACTCGTGTCGCCCTTGCGCCAGTACTCCTCGCGGCTGCGTGACCAGAAGGTCACCCTGCCCTCGGTGAGGGTGCGACGCAGGGCCTCGTCGTCCATCCAGCCGACCATGAGCACCTCGCCGCTGTCGTGCTGCTGCACCACGGCCGCCACCAACCCGCGCTGGTCGCGCTTCAGCAGCGCGGCGACGTTCGGGTCGAGGGACGTGGGGTCGAGTGCCGGGTCGAGTGCCGGGTCGAGCGCCGGGCCGGTCGGGTTGCGGGAGTCGGTCACGCCGCCATTGTGCCGTCGCGCGCACCGAACGCCGCGTTCGGTCTCGAAAGCGGTGTTGGAACACGGTTTTCGACATCGAACGCTGCGTTCGATGCCCAGGGCGCGGGTCGGTGGGGTCAGACGGCCTGTTGCTGGGCGACCCACGAGGCGTGGAGGCGGGAGTAGACGCCGCCGAGGCGGACGAGCTCGGTGTGGTGGCCGCGTTCGACGATGCGCCCCGCGTCGACGACGATGACCTCGTCGGCGGCCTGGGCCGTCGAGAGACGGTGGGCGATCGCGATCGAGGTGCGCCCACGCGTCAGCGAGTCGAGCGCGCGCTGGAGCCGCACCTCGGTGCTCGGGTCGACGGCCGACGTCGCCTCGTCGAGGACGAGAAGGTCGGGGTCGGCGAGGTAGGCCCTGGCGAGCGCGACGAGCTGCCGCTCCCCTGCCGACAGCGACTCGCCGCGCTGGCCGACGTCGGTGGCGAGGCCCAGCGGCAAGGTCGCGGCCCAGGCGTCGAGCCCCAGCTCGGTGAGGGTGAGCCGCACGTCGTCCTCGCTCGCCTCAGGCCGGCCGAACCGGATGTTGTCGAGGAGGGTGCCGTCGAAGAGGAAGCCCTCCTGCGGCACGAGGACGACGCGCGAGCGCAGCGACGAGAAGCGCACGGTGCGCAGGTCGACGCCGTCGAGGAGCACCCGCCCGCTCGTGGGGTCCATGAGGCGCGTCAGGAGCTTCGCGAGGGTCGACTTGCCCGAGCCGGTCTCGCCGACGATGGCCACGCGGCTGCGGGGGGCGATGGTGAGGTCGACGTCGTGGAGCACCTGCTCGCCGCCCGGGTATGCGAAGCCGGCTCCGTCGAACCGCACGGTGATCGGCCCTCGCGGCAGCTCGACGCCGGACTCGCCGGGGTCGGAGACGTCGGCCGGGGTGTCGATGATGCCGATGACCCGGCGCCAGCCGGCGACGGCGTTCTGCATCTCGTTGAGGATCTCGGTCGCCTGCTGCACCGGCATCGTGAAGAGGTTGACGAGGAAGAGGAAGGCGAGCAGCTCACCGAGGGTCAGGCTGCCACGCACGGCGAGCACGGTGCCGACGACGAGGACGACTGCCGTGGTGAGCCCCGAGACGAGCTGCCCGGAGGTGAAGGCGACGACCGACCGGGCCTGGGCGCCGATGGCGGCCTTGCGGTGCTCCTCGACCGCGGCGTCGATGCGCTCGGCCGTGCGGTCCTCGACGCCGTAGGCGCGGATCGCCTGCGCTCCGACCACGGCCTCGGAGATGGCGCCGAGCATGTCGCCGACGCGCTCGCGCACCCGCGTGTAGGCGCGACCGACGATGCCCTGGAACTTGCGGATGATGAGGAACAGCGGCACGAAGCACAGCCACACGACGAGGCCGAGCAGCGGGCTGTAGACGAGCATGAGCACCGTCGCGAGCGTGATCTGCGCGAGGTTGATCATGAGCATGAGCCCGCCGAACTGCACGAACATCGAGATCGTGTCGACGTCGGAGGTGACGCGCGAGACGAGCGAGCCGCGGCGCTCGGTGTTCTGGGTGAGCATCGCGAGGTCGTGGATGTGCCGGAACGCCTTGAGCCGCAGCGTCGCCAGCCCGCTCTCGGACGAGCGGAAGAGGCGCACGTTGACGAAGTACGCCGACAGCGCGGTCACGGCGACGCCGACCATCGCGAGGCCGACGTAGAGCGCGACGACACCCGTGTCGGGACCACCCGAGGCGAGCAGCCCCTCGTCGGTGATGCGCTGCACGACGAACGGGACGAGCACGCGTCCGAGCGTGGAGAGGACGGCGAGGGCGACGGTGACCCAGATGCCCTTGCGCAGCTCGGGCGAGAGCTCGACGCCGCGCTTGAGGGTCTGCCACGTCGACATGTCCTTGCCGGTGGCGACACCGTGGTGCTCGACGAGGACCTGGGAACGCATGCTCATCGGGAGACCTCCTCGGCCGGGCCGCGCCCGGCCTCGTCGTCGACGGGCAGGGCGTCGCCGAACTCCTCGTCGGCGGCGATGGCCTCGCGTTCGGCGGCTTCGCGGGCGTATGCCGTCACGAGCCGTTCGTAGCCCGCGCACCGGCCGAGCAGCTCGGCGTGCGAGCCGTGGTCGAGGACGCGGCCCTGCTCGACGTAGACGACCTCGTCGGCGAGCAGGATCGTCGCCATGCGGTAGGCGACGACGAGCACCGTGGTGCCCGAGCTGGCCTCGCGCAGGCCACCGAGGATCGCCTGCTCGACACTGGGGTCGACGGCGGACGTGGCGTCGTCGAGGATGAGCAGCTGCGGACGGCGGATCACCGCGCGGGCCAGGGCGATTCGCTGGCGCTGGCCGCCGGAGAGGCTGGCGCCCCGCTCGCCGACGTGGGTGTCGAGGCCGTCGGGCAGCCGCTCGACGAACGTCGCTCCCTGCGCGACGTGGAGCGCCCGCCAGACGCTGTCGTCGTCGTGTGCGGTGCCGAGCGTGATGTTGCCGCGCACGCTGTCGTCGAACATGAACGTCTGCTGCGCGACGAGCGCGGCGACGTCGCTGACGCCCGCGCGTCTGACCTCACGGAGGTCGACGCCGTCGAGCAGCACGGCCCCGCTGTCGGGGTCGACGAGGCGCATCACGAGGTTGGTGAGGGTGGACTTGCCGCTGCCCGTGGGGCCGACGACCGCCACCGTCGAGCCGGGCGCGACGTCGAGCGTGACGTCGACGATGGCGGGGTTCAGGTCGGCGGAACCGTCCTCGGCCACGATCTCGTAGGCGTACGCGAGGCCCTCGGCCTGCAGGTGGCTGGCGGCGCCGACCGGCAGCGCCCGCTCGCCGTAGGTCATGCTGCCCGTCGCGTCGAGCACGGCGGAGACGCGGTTCCAGCCGACGACCGCTCGGGGCAGCTCGGCCAGCACCCAGCCGAGCGCCCGCACCGGGAAGGCGAGGATCGAGAAGAGGTAGGCGATCTGCACGACCTCGGCCGCAGACAGCAGGCCGCTGCGCACGCGCAGGCTGCCGACGAAGAGGACGGCGAGGGTGCCGATGGTCGGGATGGCCTCGATGGCGGGGTCGAACCGTCCACGGGTGCGGCCCACGTCGATGTTGGCGTCGCGCAGCTCGTCGGTGACCGCACGGAACCGCTCGGCCTCGTGGTCCTCACGCCCGAGCGACTTGACGATGAGTGCGGCCTCGAAGCTCTCGTGGGCCACCTCGGAGACGTCGGCCCGCAGCTGCTGGGCCCGCGTGACCCGCGGTGACATCGCACGCTGGAAGGCGACGTTGGCGAGGAAGAGCATCGGGAAGACGGTGAGGCCCACGACGGCGAGCCAGGGGTCGACGACGACCATCTGGACGATGCCGAAGAGCAGCATGACGACGACGCCGAGCGCCATCGGCAGCGGCGCGAAGATGTTCCACGTGGCCTCGACGTCGGCGTTGGCGTTGGACAGCAGCTGCCCGGAGGGGTGCTTGTGGTGCCAGCTGAGCGGGAGG
This sequence comes from Terrabacter sp. 28, assembly GCA_000955875.1. Taxonomy (GTDB): domain Bacteria; phylum Actinomycetota; class Actinomycetes; order Actinomycetales; family Dermatophilaceae; genus Terrabacter. The sequence continues at coordinate 103,527 of JYOE01000024.1, read as the reverse complement.
CGAAGGTACTGCCGCGTGACCCGGCGGCGGTACATCGCGCCGAGGTTGAACATGGCGACACCTCCGGCGAGGCGTCGGCCGATGACCCCGACGGTGGTCGTGAGCACGACGGCGGCCATGACGCCACCGATGAACCAGAGCTGCCCGGGCGTGACGTGCCGTGCGGCGATCGCGGGCGTCACCGCCTCGCGCACGACGTAGCCGATGGCCGCCGCGGTGAGGCTGGTCATGACGCCGTAGACGATGCTGCCGACGACGGCGAGGGAGAACCACCGGGGCTGTCCCTTGATGCCTCGGCCGATGACGGCGAGACCCTCCCGCAGGGTCGAGGTGGTCGGGACGTTCACGCTCTTCGGCTCCCCTGGTGTTCTGCTCTGTGGTCGACCCCTCAGCCTCTCACGCGCCGACGACAGCACCGGCACCGCTTCGCCTCACCCACAGCCACTCGTCGGTCGCCCCACCGGGCGCCTCGTCCTCGCGCACGAACCCGAGCCGGCCGAGCACCCGGTGGCTCGGCACGTTGTCGGGGAGCGTGTGCGCCACGACGCGGAGGCCGGCTGCCTCGAGCGACCGCACCATTCCCGAGAGCACGTCGGTCATCAGCCCGCCGCCCCGCGCCGACTCGACGAGGCCGTAGCCCACCTCGACGACCCCGTCGACGGGCGGCCCGAAGCAGCCGATGCTGCCGACCGCCAACCCGTCGGAGCGCCGCACGACGTGCCGTGGCGTCCACGCGTCGGGTCCGTCCGCGGTCATCCCGCGCACCGCGTCGAGGTCGTCCTCACGCGGGTAGCCCGGCGCCCAGCCGCCTCGCGGGGAGCCGGCGAGCATCGCCTGGGCCTCGTCCCAGGTGACCGGCACGAGCCGCGCGAGCCGCGTCTCGACCGGACCCGAGCCGATGGGGTCGGCCGCCGCGCCGGTCCGCACCCAGTGGCGCAGCACGTCGTCGCGCGTGTCCTCGAGCACTCCGCCACAGGCGGCGATGGTGCGCGCCGACGCGACGTTCGTGCGGTCGCACGTGACGAGGGCGGGGTCGATGCCACGGCGGGCGGCGATGGCGAGAGCCTGGGCGAGCGCCGCCGTCGCGACGCCCCGGCGACGCGCGGCCGGCCGGACGGCATACCCGATGTGGCCGCCCTCGGCGACGAGCGACGGGGTGAGCCCGTGGCGGATCGCGATCGTGCCGACCACACGGCCGTCGTCGAGGACCCAGCGGTACGACGACGCGACACGTTCGGGCGGCAGCGGCTCGTCCGGGTGCTCCTGCCGCCCCAGCCAGTCGACCCACTCGGCGAAGGCGGCCGGCTCGGCGAGCACCTCGCGGTCCCCCGAACGGTAGCCGGACCCGTGGATCGTGGCTCCTCCGAAGTCGTCGACCATCTCCCACCAGCCGTCGCTGAGGTCTGCGGTGGGGCGCACGAGCTCGATCACCGTCCGACCCTACGGAGGCGGCGGGCCGGTGATCCAACGAGTTGTTCGTGACCTGCCGGGCGCCCCTGACAGGATGAGGCCATGACGCGCCACGCCAGGTCCGAACGCCTCCTGCTCTGCGACGAGCTCGACCGGCTCGGACCCGACCGCCCGACCCTGTGCAAGGGCTGGCAGACGCGCGACCTCGCCGCGCACCTGCTCGTGCGCGAGAACCGTCCCGACCTCTCCGTGGGCCGGTTCGTGCCCTTCCTCGAGGGCCACCTCGACCGCGAGCAGAGCCGGATCGCGAACGGCGACTACGCCGCGGTCGTCGACCGGGTGCGTCGGGGCGCGCCGGCCTGGAACCCGATGTCGAACGCGAAGGTCGACGAGATCACGAACCTCATCGAGTACTTCGTGCACCACGAGGACGTCCGCCGGGCGCAGCCGGGGTGGCAACCGCGCGAGCTCGGGCCGCAGCTCGAGGGCAAGCTGTGGTCGGCCCTGCGCCGGTCGGCACGCCTGATGTTCCGCAAGGCGCCCACCGGCATCGTGCTCATCGCCGAGGGCCGAGGCCGGTATGCCGCGAAGCTGCCCGACGCCCACGGGACCGTCGTGCTGCGCGGCCCGGTCGGCGAGCTCGTCCTCTACGCGTACGGCCGAAAGAGCGTGGCCCGGATCGCCTTCGAGGGCGACGCCGACGACATCGCCGCCCTGCAGGGCGCGGAGCTCGGCATCAGCTGAGGCTCAGCGCACCGTGACGCCGGCCGCGCGCAGGGCGTCCTTGACCTCTCCGACCGTCAGCTCGCGGAAGTGGAAGACGCTCGCGGCGAGGACGGCGTCGGCGCCGGCCGCGACCGCAGGAGCGAAGTGCTCGACCCGACCTGCGCCACCGCTCGCGATGACCGGCACCGAGACGGCGGCCCGGACGCGCCGGATCAGCTCGATGTCGAAGCCGTCCTTGGTGCCGTCGGCGTCCATCGAGTTGAGCAGGATCTCGCCCGCACCGAGCTCCGCCGCGCGGGCGCACCACTCGACGGCGTCGAGGTCGACGGGGGTGCGGCCGCCGTGAGTCGTCATGACGAAGTCGTCGGTGGGGCGGCCGTCGTCGCCGATGCGGCGGCGCACGTCGGCCGACAGGACCAGCACCTGGGCCCCGAACCGGCTCGCGATCTCGGAGATGAGCTCGGGCCGCGCGATCGCCGCCGTGTTGACGCCGACCTTGTCGGCTCCGGCGCGCAGCAGGCGGTCGACGTCGTCGACGGTGCGCACGCCGCCGCCGACGGTCAGCGGGATGAACACCTGCTCGGCCGTGCGCCGCACGACGTCGTAGGTCGTCTCGCGGTTGCCGCTGCTCGCGGTCACGTCGAGGAAGGTCAGCTCGTCGACGCCCTGGTCGTCGTAGACCTTGGCGAGCTCGACGGGGTCGCCGGCGTCGCGGAGGTTCTCGAAGTTGACGCCCTTGACGACGCGACCCGCGTCGACGTCGAGGCAGGCGATGACTCTGGTGGCGACCGGCATGCTCCAAGGCTAGGCCAGTGACCTGACCGGCTAGGGTCGCGCCCATGTGGGACGAGGTGACGAGGCCGCCACGCGCCGAGCACGTCGCTGCCGTGGTCTCCCTCGCACTCACCGCCGAGCCCCGCTGCGGCGACGTCGTGGTCATCGCCCTCGACGGGCCGAGTGGCGCCGGCAAGACCACCCTCGCGCGCGGCGTCGAGCTGGCGCTGGCAGCCACGGGACCGGTCGCCGTCGTCCACATGGACCACCTCTACCCCGGCTGGGACGGCCTCGCCGCGGCGCCTGCCCTGCTCACCCGGCAGGTGCTCGAGCCGCTGTCTCGCGGGGAGCCCGCGGCATACCGGCTGTGGAGCTGGGTGCGCGAGCGGTGGGCGGGGACGAAGGACGTGCCGCCGTGCCGCTTCCTCGTCGTCGAGGGTTGCGGCGCCAGCGTCGGTCCTGCCCGGCCGTATGCCGCCGTCACCGTCTTCGTCGACGCGGACACCGCGCTGCGCCGCGACCGCGGCATCGCCCGGGACGGCGAGGCCTACCGGCCGCAGTGGCAGCGGTGGGCCGACCAGGAGTCCGCGCTCTTCTCGGGCGACTCGACGAGGGACCGCGCGGACCTCGTGCTCGACACATCTAGTCTCTGAGGGTGCTCCGACGAGACCCAGCCATCCGGCCCCTCCCACCCGTGTGGGTCATGGCGGTCGCGCTCGTGGCCGTCGCGGCGAACCTGCGCGTCGCCATCACGAGCATCCCGCCCCTGCTGGACGCGATCTCGGCCGACCTCGGCCTCAGCCACGCCGCCGCCGGGGCGCTGACCACCCTGCCGGTGCTCTGCATGGGTCTCTTCGCGCCGCTGGCGAGCCGGATCGCCCACCGCATGGGCGCGGCGGGCGCGGTCCTGGCCGCTGCCGTCAGCATCGTCGTCGGCACGGCGAGCCGCTTCAGCGGGGGCAACGTCGTCGTCCTCTACGTCGGCACGTTCCTGTGCGGGGTGGGGATCGCCGTCGCCGGCACGCTGCTGCCGCGGCTGGTCAAGACGTACTTCCCGCCCAGGCGCACCGGCCTGGTCACGGGTCTCTACATGCTGGCGATGATGGGCGGGGCGGCGGTGAGCTCCGCGCTCGCGGTGCCCCTCGCCGACCGCCTCGGCAGCTGGCAGGGCTCGCTCGGCTCGTGGACCGTCGTCGCGGTCGTGGGGGTGCTCGCGTGGGTGCCCTTCACCGTGCGCGCCAACCCGCACCACACGCCCGACGAGGAGGGGCCGGGTCGGCTGCCGTGGCGCCACCGCACGGCGTGGCTCGTCGCGGGCTACCTGGCCCTGCAGTCCTGGTGCTTCTACTCGGCCGTCACGTGGCTGGCGCCGACCTACGTCGAGCACGGCTGGTCCCGAGGCTCGGCCGGCTACCTCGCCGCCGCCTTCAGCGGTGCCCAGATCGTGTCGGGCCTGCTCGGACCGGTGCTGAGCGACAAGGCCACCGACATGCGGCGCCTCCTCATGCCGGCCGCGGGCCTCGGCGTCGTCGGCTGCCTGGCCATCCTCGTCGCGCCGCTCGCGGCGCCGTGGCTGTGGGCCGTCATCGCGGGTCTCGGGCAGGGTGCCGCGTTCTCGCTCGCCCTCGTGCTGCTCGTGCGCTACGCCCGCACGCCGGAGGCGAGCGGACGCCTCACGGGCATGGCCTTCCTCTTCTCATACGGCATCGCCTCGGTGGGACCGCTCGCCATGGGCCTCGTCCGCGACGTCAGCGGCAGCCTGTCACTGGTCTGGCTGGTCCTGGCGGCCATCGGCGGCGTGCAGGCCCTCGTGGTGCTGCGGCTGCGCCCGGACCTGCCGCGGGTCGGCTGAGACCGGCTCTCCGAGGTCTGCGACAGCCTCGTCGGGCGGCGCATCGCCACCACATCTGGGGCTGGTGTTGCGGTTGGGGCACCCCAATTAGGGCGAAACCGCGTACAAGGCGACATTTGCCCATGCAGACTGCTCGGCGGACGTGCTGACTGCAAGGAGAACCGACGAATGATGCCACCGACGACACGGAACGCCGAACACCGAGCCCCCCACCAGCGTGTCGGAGGGCGCGCCCTCGCCACTCTGGTCTCGCTGGCCCTCCTTGCGGGGATCCCGGGCCTGGCCGCCGCCCCGTCGGCGGTCGCAGCCCCGACCACCCCCGCGGCCCTGTCGCCGGCCGCCGTCACGACCACGCCGCCTGCGGCTCCCGCCCTGTCGGTCGTCGCGGGTCCGGTGAGCGGCGGCACCGTCGTCGAGCTCTCGGGCACGGGCGTCGGCGCCGCGACGAAGGTGCTCTTCGGCACGACGACCGTCACCGCCGTCACCAAGGTCTCCGACACACGGGTGCGGGTCGCGACCCCGGCCCACGCCGCGGGGGTCGTCAGCGTCCAGGTCACCAGCCCGTCGGGCACCTCGCCCGTCTCGACGCGTTCGAGCTTCGCCTTCGACGCCGTCCCGACGGTGACCGCGCTGTCAGCGCGCAGCGCCACGACGCCCGGCGGCACGACCCTCACCGTGACGGGCACCGGCCTCACCCGCGCGAGCGCGGTCCTCTTCGGCACGACGCCGGGGACGGCCCTGACCCGGCTGAGCGCGGCCCAGGTGCGCGTCACCGTCCCGGCCCGCGCCGCGGGCACGGTCGACGTACGCGTCGTGACCCCGGGGGGCACGTCCCCCGTCACCTCGGTGGGCCGGTTCACGTACACGACACCCCCCGTGGTCCTGCCGCCCACGGTCACGGCGCTGTCGACCCCGGGCGGCCCGGTCCGCGGCGGCACCGTGCTGACCGTGACCGGAACCCGCTTCTCGGGCGCCACCAGGGTGACCTTCGGCGGCACCGCCGGGACGCAGCTCTCGGTCCTGTCCAGCACCCAGCTGCGCGTCACCACGCCGGCCCGCCCGGCGGGCGCGGTCTACGTCCGGGTCACCACCGCCGCCGGCACCTCGGGCGCCAGCCCGACCTTCACCTACGACGCCGTCCCCACGCTCTCGCGCGTGTCCCCCGCCTCGGGCGGGACCGGTGGCGGGTCCACCGTCACCCTGACCGGCACGGGTCTGGCCCGGGCGACCGCCGTCCGCTTCGGCACGACGCCGGCGTCGTCGATCACCCGGGTCTCGGCGACCACGCTCCGCGTCACCACTCCCGCCCACGCCGTCGGCGCCACGGACGTCCGGGTCACCACCCCGGGCGGCACCACGGCGCTGACCGCCTCCACGCGCTACACCTTCTACCTGCCGCCCGCCGTCTCGACGCTGTCGGTGCCGTCCGGCCCGGTCCGTGGCGGCACCGTCGTCACCCTGACGGGAGCGCGGTTCACCGGCTCGACGCGCGTCACGTTCGGCGACACCGTCGCCACGTTCACCGTCCTCTCGCCGACCTCGATCCGCGCCACGGCCCCGGCCCACGCGGCAGGCGTCGTGAGCGTACGCGTGTCGAGCGCGAACGGGACGTCGGCCGCGACCGCGGCGAGCGCGTACGAGTTCGAGGCCGTGCCCACGGTCACCAGCCTGACCCCGGTGACCGGCCCCCCGGCCGGCGGCACCGTGGTGACCCTGACCGGCACCGGCTTCACGCGTGCGACCTCCGTGACCTTCGGCACCACCACGACGACCAAGGTCGTGCGCGTCTCCGCGACGGCGCTGCGCGTGACCACCCCGCCGCACGCGTCCGGGCCCGTCGACGTCCGCGTCACGACCCCGGGCGGCACCTCCCCCGCGGGCACGGGCGCCCGGTACGCGTACGGCTCACCCCCGGTGGTCAGCGGGCTCTCCGTGTCCGCCGGTCCCCTGAAGGGCGGCACGGTCGTGACGCTGACAGGCGCCCACCTCGCAGAGGTGCGCGAGGTCCGCTTCGGCACCACGCTCGCGACCAGCCTCGTGCGCGTCTCCGACACCACTCTGCGCGTGACCGCTCCCGCCCACGCCGAGGGCGTCGTGCCGGTGCGGGCGACGAACCTCAACGGGACGAGCCCCGAGACGACCCGGACGAGCTTCGAGTACGTCGGCGTCCCCGGCGTGAGCGGGCTCTCGCTGCTCGCCGGGCCGCTGACGGGCGGTGGCGTCATGACCATCACCGGCACGCGCCTGGCCCTCGTCTCCGCGGTCGACTTCGGCGGGCGCCCGGGCACCGGGCTCGTACGGGTCTCCCCCACGACGATCCGGATCACGGTCCCCAGCCACGCGGTGGGCACAGTCGACGTCCGCGTCACCACGCCGGGTGGTGTCTCCGCGGTCGGCCCGAACGGCAAGTTCACCTACCAGCCCGTCCCGACCGTCACCGCCCTGTCCCCCGCCCTCGCGCCGACCAAGGGCGGAACCGTCGTCACCGTCACCGGCAGCGGCTACGACCGCGTGGTCCGCGTGACCTTCGGCGGAGTGCCGGCCACGTCGGTGACGCGCCTCTCCGCGACCCAGCTGCGGGTCAGCATCCCGGCCCACGTCGAGGCAGACGTCGACGTGCGGGTCACGACCCCCGGCGGCGTCTCGGTCGTCGTCCCGGCCGGCCGCTTCGCCTACCAGGACGTCCCCGTCATCACGTCCGTCTCGCCGCCCTCGGGGCTGCTCGACGGCGGGAACGTCGTGACGCTGCGCGGCACGTCGTTCACCGTGGTCACCGGCGTCTGGATCAACGGCGCCCCCTCGCCGAGCGTCACCCGCGTCTCGGCGACGCAGCTGAACGTCGTCGTGCCGGCCCGGATCGCGACCGGCTCCGTCCCCGTCAAGGTGACGACGCGCGCCGGCACGGTCACCAAGGCCAACGCGTACACCTACATCGCCGGCTCGACGCTCGAGCCCGGTCAGGTGCTGCTCGGTGGGTCCGCACTGGTCTCCCCCAACGGTCTCGTCAAGGCGGGGATGCAGACCGACGGCAACCTCGTCATCGTCTCCGGTGGCGTGGCCCGCTGGAACAGCGGCACGAGCGGGGTCGGCAACCGCCTCTTCGTGCGCTCGGACGGCCAGCTCGCCGTCATGCGGGCCGACGGCAGCCTGGCGTGGACGGCCGGCACGAACGGCTGGAACGGTGCCGTCGTCACCATCACCAACGAGGGCCTGCTGCAGCTGCGCCAGGGCAGCACGCCGGTGTGGGACCACCGCGGGGTCCGGTACGACCGGCTGCTCCCCAACCAGGTGCTCCGCCCCGGTGAGTCGATCGCCGCGACGAGCAAGGCCTGGTCGATGACGATGCGCACCGACGGCAACCTCGTCCTCACGTCGGCGGCCGGCACGCGCAAGTGGGCCTCCTTCACCGCGGGCACGGGCAGCTACGCCGCCATGCAGACCGACGGCAACTTCGTCGTGCGCAACAAGCAGGGCACCGTCCAGTGGTCGACGAAGACCTCGGGCGCCGGCTCGGTCATGAGGGTCCTCGGCACCGGCAACGCGGCCGTGTACCGCTCCTCCACCGTGACGTGGGCCGTCGTGGGCGGCCCTGCGCCGCAGGACTGGTCGTGCTACTCGCGAGCGACCCAGAACTGCATCAGCCGGTTCGGCTACTACGGCCAGCGGGCCTGGAACTACCCCGTCGACGCGTGGGGCAACAACTGCACCAACTACTCCGCCTACCGGCTCTCGCTCGACGGGGTCCGGAACCCGGGCAACCTCGGCAACGCCGAGAGCTGGGACAACAACGCGCGCGCCAAGGGATTCGCGGTCGACCAGTCGCCGCGGGTCGGCGACATCGCCCAGTGGAACTCCAACCACGTCGCCTACGTGGACTGGGTCAGCGCCGACGGCAACCAGATCGCCATCTCCGAGAGCGGCTACGGCGGCACGGTGCTCGGCCGCACCTACACGTCGATGAGCGGGCGGCGCATCATCGCGCGCACGAGCTCGTCCTGGCCGTCGAACTTCATCCACTTCCGCTGACGACGAGAGCCCGGGACCGCGCACGCGCCGGTCCCGGGCTCTTGTCGTGCGCCCACTCGGGTGGGAGCCTGCCTCGGTGGCCACCTCCATCTACGACGCCGTCGGCGGGATGCCGGCCCTCACCCGGCTCGCTCACTCCTGGCACGAGCGGTGCCTGGCGGATCCCGTTGTCTCGCATGCGTTCTCGCACGGCTTCCACCCCGATCACACGGCCCGCCTCGCGGCCTACTGGGCCGAGGCGCTCGGTGGCCCGCCGCGCTACACCAGCGAGCTCGCGAGCGAGACCGACGTGGTGCGGATGCACTCGGGCAACGGCCCCCATCCCGAGATGGACGCGAGGGCGGTGGCCTGCTTCGCCGACGCCGTGGGCGACGCGGGTCTGGGTGACGACCCCGCCGTGCGCGACGCGCTCGTCGAGTACTTCACGTGGGCGACGGCATACATGAGCACCTACCACGACTCGGCGGGCGACGTGCCGGACGGCCTCACCGTGCCGAAGTGGTCGTGGGACGGGCTCGTCGACGGCACCTACGCGCGACCCGGGCAGGCTGCGGGGTAGGCAGGTCAGCCCGGGGTCGCACGCGCGTACGACGACGGGAGCAGCGCGGTGTCGGCCGGATCAGCCTGCGGGGCGACGTCTCCGGCTTCTCGGCTGCCTAACGTGGCTGGCCGGCGGCACTCGCCCGCCTGCCCCGACGGAAGGAACCGCCATGCACCCGGCCCCACCCACCGACACGTCACCCGCCCGAGGGTCGCGCAGACTGGCCACCCTCGCGGTCGCCGCCGGTGTCGCCCTGCTGGCCGTGATGGTGCTGCCGTTCCCGGCGGCCGGGCTGTGGCCGGGCGGTGGCTACTCCGACGTGTCGACCCTCAGCGCCGTGGTGGGCCGAGGGCTGGTGCGCTTCTGGGAGGCAGGCACCGCGGACCTGAGCCCCGAGCTCGCGGCGTCGGTGGCGCTCTGGACCCGGTTCCACGTGGTCAAGGCGGTGCTGGCGGTTCCGCTGCTCGTCACGTCGGTCCTGCTGGGCCTCGCACTCTGGCGTGAGTGCGTGCGCTCCGTCGGTCGCGGACGCCGCGCGTGGTTCGCGGCCGCCGGAGTGCTCGAGACGCCGCTGGTCCTGCTCGCCGTGCTCCTCGTGGTCGCCAACGTGCAGGGCGCCCTCGTCCCCCTGTCGTCGGCCTTGGGCCTGGTCGACGTCCGTGGCCCCGAGCCGGCGCTCGCCACGGCGGTACGCGGCATCAAGGACAGCCTCGGGACGTCAGCCGTGGTGCCAGCATCGCCCGCCATGACGCGGCTCATCGAGGACTTCGCCGCCTACCACCGCGTGATGGTGGGGCTCGGAGCGATGGTGACGGTCGGGCTCGTCCTGGTGGCCGCGCGTCTGTGGCGACGCTCGCGACGCACCGGCTCGGCGCAGTCGGGGCATTCGGGGCAGTCGGCGCGGTGGGTGCGACTGGGCGGTGCGACGGCGGCCTTGGTGGTCGCGGCGTCCTTCGCTCTCATCACCGCGGCCAACCTCAGCACGGCGGCGCACCCGGCACCCGCGCTGCTCGGCTTCTTCCAGGGCAGCTCCTGAACCGGATGTCTGCCGGCGCTCCGCCGTGGTCCGACGGGTGCTCCGCTGCCCCACTCGGCACCCGCTCACGTGTTGAGCGGAGGACCGTTCTGCCCACTGGTCACGGGCGGGCAGCGGGTCTACCGTTCGATCGTGGCCGCGATGATGATCGCCACGTTCGTCGGCGACGTCGACGAGCTGACTGCCGCCTACGACCGCGCACACGAGCTCATCGGGCAGCGGGGCGGTGCCGCACGGTTCGGCGAGCTGCGCCATCACTGCGCGACCAGCGACGATGCCCTCTACATCATCGGAGTGTGGGAGTCGGCTGACCACATCCGCCAGAGATGGGCCAGCGACGAGATGCGGAGCCTGCTGGCCGGCGTGGGCTTTCCAGAGCCGACCGAGCTGACGATCCTGGATCTCCACGTCATCGAACCGCCCTTGTGAAGGCGCTCACGGCACGCGCTGCCCTCGCGACCGGGCACCACGTCGCGCTTGTGCGCCGGGCTGCGCCTGCTCGTGCCTTGTCCGCCGGAGTCGCGCCGTGCGAGCCTCGACCCATGCTGCGTATCGGAGCGGTCGTGCTGAAAGTGAAGGACACCGACAGCTCGGGCACCTTCTGGGCTCGCGCTTTGGAGTACGACCCGCAACCGCACGACGCCGCGTTCCTCGCGCCTCGGACGAGCGACGGGCCACGGCTGCATCTCGACGAGAACGACCGCACGCATCTCGACCTGTGGGTCGACACCGCAGAGCAACAGGCGGCTGAGGTCGAGCGCCTCATCGCCCTGGGCGCTGAACGCGTCGATTGGGAGTATCCCGCGGACGCGGACTTCGTCGTGCTCGCGGACCCGGGTGGCACGCTCTTCTGCGTGGTCGACCTGAGCAAGTAGGCGGAGGTGCCCCCGCTGGGCGGGTCGGCGGCAGGGCCTCCTCGCCTCACGATGCTTGAAGGCCCGCGTGTGCTCGGCCACGCGTCCGGTCGAGCGCGCATGTCGGTGCAACCGCTCCGGCTGTCGGGAGTCATACTGCCGTCCTCACCCGCTCGAGACACAGGGTTCTGCGATGATCACAGACGATTTGGGCCCCCTCACCCCGGACGTGTCCGGACCGCCGACGGTCTTCCTCCTCTGCTTCGGGCTGATCTTCACGCTCGTCATCGCGGGCTTCGTCACGGTCGCCGTCAAGGGACTCTCGCAGTGGCGCGCCGACGAGGCCTCACCGCTGCGCACCATCGACGCAATCGTCGTGTCGCGTCGCACCGACGTGCGCCGCTGGCCCGGTTCGGTCGGCGCTCCGACGGACGGTTCGGGCACGATGTCCATGGCTTCCACCAGGCCGAGCTCGAGCACCGCCTACTTCGTCACCTTCGAGGAGCCCTCGGGCGAACGGCGCCAACTGCAGATGAGCGGCGTCGAGTTCGGCCAGATGGCCGAGGGCGACCGGGGGCACCTGATCCACCAGGGCACGCGCTACAAAGGCTTCACCCGCGAGCGCGCCGCTGACGGCCGCCACTCTGATCCGCCCGGCCGGTACGTCCCGCGGCGGTCGGACGTTCCTTCCTCAGAGCGGGTTATGAGGCGTTGTGGTGGGCCCAACCACCGGCTCTGGTCCCGTCAGGGTGGGTCACCTCAGAGGGCCCCCACCCGGGACGGGGTGAGAGCCCTCGCCGCGTCCCGAGCGGGCGCGGGTGCGGTTCAGCCGACCGACAGGTACGTCAGGTCGTCGGCACCGCTGTAGGAGATGACTCCGAACCAGCGCATGGCCGGATTGAGGCCGGTCCATGAGGCCGTCAGTGCCTGTGGCACCCCGGTGGTCGCCACGAACGGGTTCGGCGTGACGGAGGCGTTGCCTGCGCTGGCCGCGGGGACGACGAAGTTGCTGATCTCGTAGCTCGTCGCGCCGCCCGGCGTGGTGAACCCGTTGACGTAGACGTCGTAGGTCCCGGCGGCCGGGTTGTTCAGGGTGACCTGCTCGTCGGCAGCGCCCGAGGCGGAGAGTGCGACGAGCGTGCCGCCGCGGTAGACGTACATGTCCAGGTCAGCCGTGTCGACGGTCGTCTCCTCTGAGAAGCGGGCTGCCTTCGTGCCGACCGGCACCTGCACGCGGTAGACCTTCGTCGCCGCGCCCGCGACGGGGTTCGCGGTGTCGAACGGTCCGGTCGTGACGGAGTCGGCCTGCGCCGTGACCCCCACGAGCCCGCTCACCGAGGTCGACACCGAACCGGTGGTCCCGGGCGTCACCGAGAACCCCTTGGAGCCGGAGGCGCTGGCGTCGGCGTGGACCTCGACGGGAGCGCTGAGGGCGACGGGCTCGAGAGCGACCGGGGTGCGCGCGGTGTGGCGGCCGGACGCCCACGTGAGCGAGCCCTTGGCCCACGATCCGAGCGGAGCCGTGGTACGGGTGAAGGTCACCGTGAACGTCGCCTCCGCGCCTGGGGCCAGGGTCAGGCTCGACGGGGTCACCACGGTGTCGAAGCCGGGGACGGCCGCCGAGGCGGTGTACGTCTCAGTGCCCGTCCCGACGTTCTTGACGTGACGAGCGACCGTCTCCACGCCGGCCAGACGACCGATGCCGATCGACGCCTGGTTGAGGTTGGAGGCCGAGACGGCGGTCAGGGTGTCGTTCGGCGGCGCGAACCGCACACCCAGGCTGACGAGGTACTGCCGGTACTCGGTGGCCGTGGTCGGGTAGACCAAGCCTGGGTCGATCGCCGAGTTCGGGTTGACGAAGCCGGCGCCTTGGGCGAAGGGGTCGTTGGCCGAGGAGACGGTTGGACGAGCCGTCGTCATGAGTGCGGACTTGATCTCGGACGGCAGCCAGGTGGGGTGGGCGTCCTTCATGAGCAGGGCGATCCCGGCGATGTGCGGCGACGACATCGACGTGCCGGACATGAAGTCCCAGCTGCGACCGTGGTTGGTCGGCGGGGCGACGGCCGCGACGACGTCGTTGCCCGGGGCGGCGATGTCCGGCTTGAGGATGTCCCCTCCGGTCGTCGTCGACGGGCCGCGGGAGGAGAAGTCGGTGATCTCCGGTGTCTGCGGAGCCGCTGCCAGCTCGGCCGGCGTCAGCGGGACGATCTTGGCGACGGCGGTGGCGCTGCTCGCGTACGCAGTGACCGCTTCACCGTCGACGTCGTTCAGGTGCACCGATGGGACCGGGTGGAAGTCGCCGTTGAGCGAGTTCGGCGACGTGTTGACCAGGATCATCCCCACACCACCTGCCCGCTTGACCTCGAACGACTTGTCGATGCGGGCGTTCACGCCACGGTTGCAGACGACGATCTTGCCGCTCACCTTGGCCGGGTCCAGCGTGCCGGAGAAGCAGAGCGCCACCTCGGACGCAGTTGCTCCCGCGAGTCCGACCGCGGAGGCCTTCACCAGCGGAGTGAGCGACGGGAGCGGCCCGGTCGTCGAGGCGCCGACGTAGCGACGCCCATCGCCGAGCTCGACGGCCTGGAAGGCACGGCGGTGAGTCGCTGCGGCGACGGTCGTCACCCACGGGGCCGGGTGGTCGAGCGTGCTCGCACCGGGACCGTTGTTGCCGGCGGAGTTGGCGACGAAGACGCCGGCGTTGGACGCGCCCCGGAAGGCCTGCGCCACCGGGTCGAGGACCGAGGACTCGGAGGTGCCGCCGATCGAGTAGTTCATGACGTCGACGCCGTCGAGGACGGCGTCGTTGATCGCCGCGACGCTGTCCGAGTTGAAGCAGCCGGCGGCGACGCCGGGAGCACCCTCCCAGCAGACCTTGTACGCGGAGATGCTGGCACCCGGGGCCATCCCGGAGGCCGCGCCGATGGGCTTGCCGTCGATCGTCACGGTGACGCCGGCGTTGCCGGCGGCTGTGGACGCCGTGTGGGAGCCGTGGCCGGAGCCGTCGCGCGGAGAGAGGAACTCCTCCTTGGCGATGTTCTGCTTGCCGAAACCGTCGACGTAGTAGCGGGCGCCGACGAGCTTGTTGTTGCACAGCGAGACCGGGAAGTTCTCGCCGGCGACGCATGCTCCGTGCCAGCCAGCCGGCCGGGGCGTGACCTTGGCGCCCGAGAACGAGGCGTTCTCCGGCCAGATGCCGGAGTCGATGACGCCGATGACGAGGCCGTCGCCTGCCTTGGCCGGACCCCCGAGCTGGCTCCAGAAGCCACCCGCCGCGCTCAGGCCGAGGAACTCGGGCGAGAAGGTCGTGGTGGGCTGGGACAGTGCGTCCTTGGTCAGGGACAGCACGCCGGCCTGCTTCGCGAGACTGGACGCCTGCTGCGCGGTGAGGTCGGCGGCGACACCGTTGTTGGTGACCGTGTAGTCGTAGATCTTCGTGGCGCCGACCTTGGCGAGCGCCGCGTCGTGCTTCGACGTGAGGTGCGCCTTCCAGGATTTCACGGCTGCATTGCCAGGGTCGAGCTTGCGGCCCCGTACGGGCCGCGTGGCCGCATATCCTTTTTCGTAGCCGTCGTAGGACGCGACCGGGTCGTCGGCGAAAGTCACGATGTAACGTCCCGCACCGCTGACGACGGTCTCGACCGGGGCAGCGGTTGCGACCGCACCGATGGTCGCGAGCGGGGCTGCGGCGAGGGCTGCGGTAGCCACTGCGGATACGGCAGCCAGCCGTCTCGCCGTGACGTGGCGTGTAGATCTGGTTCTCATCAACCCACCTCAAGTGTCCGGGGGACCGGGTTTGGCACCCAGCCAAGAGTCTGACCCCGACACTTCCGACCTGTCAGGGCATTGCGATGAAACGTCTGCACCTCTGGCGCAGCCGCTTGCCAAGGGTCGGAGGCCCGCATCACGCCGGAAGAGGCTGTCCAGTCTCGGAGGATGGCCGCCAACCCGCGCGCGGGTGTGACTGCAGGAGTTGGGGGACCGCCGCAGAGGCTCGGGCGAAATCCATGGTCGTGCCCGCGCCGTTTGCGGCCCCAAGCGCTGTCCACGCAGCGCGAACGCACCCTCGTGGACCACCTGCGCGCGCCAGTTGAGGAAGTTGCTGCGGCGCTGAGTCAACGTCCCGCTGGGTTCCTTGCGGTCCTGTAGACCAGGTCCCATGCCTACCGAGGATGCTCTGCCTCGCAACCCGCGACTCGACCCCTTCCGTGATGCCGTCTGGGAACTGAGTCATGAGGGCACCGTGGAAGCGCATCTCGTCACGAATGTGAGTCACTTCCGGTACTGGCCGCTCGGCCGCAAGCACCACGACAGCGTGTGGTTCAAGGTTTGTTGGCTAGCTGGCCGCCAAGACATGCCCGAGGACGATTACGGGCCCGAGTGGTACTTCGTCTCCGACTTGGAACAGGGCACGTTCGAAGTCTCTGGTCGGACGTTCGACGCCAAGCCGGTGGAAGGTCCCCGTCGTCACGAGCTTTGGGAGCAGTACAGCTCTCCGTGAACTCGAAGCGGCGAGTGGCGACCTTTGCAGCGCACAGTGCACTCACCATTCGCGGCTACTAAGAGACTTCACGCAGGATCGATGTCTGGCCAGACTCGATCTAGGTGCTCGGCGGGACGCTCTCAATCGCGGCTGCCCACCCGGCCCGCTCGGGTGTGGCTCTCAACTGGACTGCGCCTCGTCGGGCACCGTGACGAGGCGTGGCTCAAGAGGGGACTGCCCAGCTCGTAGTAGCACTGCCCACCTCGCCGTTTTCCCTACCGGTTCGAGGAGTGCAGGAGGCGCCATGACGGGCGTGATCATCGGGGTCGATCCCCACAAGCTGTCGGCCACCATCGAGGTCGTCGACCATCATGGCCACCTGCTGGGCTCGGGCCGGTTCACGACCGATAAGGCCGGCTACGCCGCGATGCGCAGCTACGTGAGGACGTGGCCGCAGCGAACATGGGCCGTCGAGGGAGCCAACGGGACTGGCCGGCCACTGGCCCAGCGGCTCCTCGCCGACGGTGAGCGGGTCGTGGACGTCCCGGCGAAGCTCGCCGCCAGGGTTCGGCTCTTCGACACCGGCCACAACCGCAAGACCGACGCGCTGGACGCGCACTCCATCTCGATGGTCGCGGTGCGCACCGCGGGGCTGCGTGAGCTGGCCCCTGACGGTGAGCTCGAGGCGTTGCGGATGCTGGCCGACCGTCGCGACGAGCTGGCCCAGCGTCGGGTGCAGACGGTGAACCGGTTGCAGCGGTTGCTGTCGGAACTCGTTCCAGGACAACGGAAGCGGGACCTGTCCGCATTTCAGGCCAAGGCGATCTTGGCGTCGGTGCGGCCACGCGATATTGCCGGGAAGACCCGTCGCAGGATGGCCGCGGAGGAACTGGCCGACCTGGTCGCGGTCGATGCGAAGCTGAAGACGATCAAGGCCGAGGTACGGGCCGCGGTCCTGGGGCGCGGGTCGAGCCTGATGGAGATCACCGGTGTCGGACCGGCAGGGGCCGCGCGGATCTTGGCCGACGTCGGGGACATCGCCCGGTTCGCGGACCGGAACCGGTTCGCCTCCTGGAGCGGCACCGCCCCGCTGGACGTGTCTTCCGGGGAGCAGGTCCGGCATCGCCTGTCCCGGGCAGGGAACCGGCGGATGAACCATGTGCTGCACATCGCGGCCATCGTCCAGCTGCGTCACGACACCCCGGGCCGGGCGTACTTCCTGCGGAAGGTCGCCGCCGGCAAGACCAGGATGGAAGCACTGCGCTGCCTCAAACGGCGTCTGTCCGACGTCGTGTACCGGCGCCTCGTCGCCGACGCGCGAACAGTCGACACGGGCCCGGGAGGGCACTGCGGGGCGACTCTTCAGTCCAGCGCGGTCGACCTGCACCCGCACATCGACACTTCGGATCAGCCACTTCCCGGACCCGCAAGACCGACGCTACGCCCGACCCCGCCACCCCGAAAGGCCACACCTTCAAAGGCGCACGCATTGAGCACTTGACACAGAGGGAAGCCAGATCCGGACGTCCCGTCCGCGGCAGGCTCACCTGGCTGACACGGAGATGAGACACGGCTCTCGAGCTGTCTCGGTCGACACCTGTTGAGGGGCCCGAAAAACTGTTCGTGGCAGACGGAACGAGCCGCTACCTTCACTGGCATGCAAGTGAGGTTCGAGCGTACGGGGCAGCGTCGGTATGCGGTGGCCGTGCTACGTAGCCTGCATGGTGACCTCCGCATGGACCCGGCACCCGGCTACTCGGATCTGATTCCCCATGACCTCGTGCACTGGGTGGTCGAGGACGAGTTCGGCCTGCGAGACGGGATCTTCGGCCAGCTCGCTGCAGGCGGTAACGCGGGGACCTTCGTTCCAACGGAGGAGCTGCGCACCAAGGCCTGGGCTCGCCAGGTCGAGCGGCGCAACCGGACCACCGGAACCGACATGGGTCGATCCGAGGCTCTTGCTGCCCAGGTGTATCCGCGCTGGCTGCGGCACGGCGGCCACGTACCGGGCATTCACTACGTGCACCAAGACCCTCCCCGGACTGACCTCAGCGATCCCGACCTGCATCGAGCTTTCGAGCGCCTCGACTCACTGTCCGCCACATGGCGTGCCGTCGGCGTCGGCCGGTCGATGACGGTCGAGTGGCCCTCGCCGGAGCGCCCCTGAGCCGTCACCCGCGCCAAGTAGGGGTGAACGCGTCGTAGACAGCCCACTGTCCCGACCGTCCGGATCTCGGCACGACCGATCGGCGGCAGATGAGGGCGTTTCGAAGGCCCGAAGCGCGGCCGTGGATGGCAAGGTGCGTGGATGCTCTCCGAGTCGGTCACGCGCTTGCCTCCCGCCCTGACGCCGGGCGACACGGTCGCGTTGGTGTCTCCGGCTAGCTGGTTGGAGCCGGCCCAGATCGAGGAGACCGTCGCGACGATCGAGGCCTGGGGCTTCCGCGCCAAGCTGGGCGCGCATGTCCACGACAAGCGGGGCTACCTCGCCGGCACGGACAGTCACCGGCTCGAGGACTTGAACGCGGCCATCCGTAACCCTGACGTCCGGGCGATCGTGACGCTGCGGGGTGGATGCGGCAGCTCTCGTCTGCTGCACGGGGTCGACGTCCACGCCCTCGAGGCAGACCCCAAGCCGCTCGTCGGGTACAGCGACATCACGGCACTGCACAGAGTCTGGCACCGGCACGGCGTGCCGTCGCTGCACGGCGCCGTGGCGGGTGCCCACCAGCACGTCGTCAAGGACGTCCTCTGCGGCGGTTCACCCCCTGCAGTCGCTGCAGACCGTCACCAGCTCGGGTGGGAGCTCACCACCCGCGGTCGCGCGAGCGGGCCGCTCTTCGGTGGGAACCTGGAGATGCTCGCCCGAAGCGTGGGCGTACTCGATTTCGATCTGCGCGGGCACGTCCTGCTCCTGGAGATCAACCGGTCTGCCGGCCTCGGCCACGTCGACCGTGCCCTGACCCAGCTGCTCATGGCTGGAGCGTTGGATGGAATCGTCGGAGTCGCCATCGGATGGCTGTCCGGGTTCGAGGGCTACAGCGACCGGGGCTGGACGATCATCGACCTGATGCGCGACCGGCTCGACGAGCTCGCTGTGCCGGTTCTCGCAGGCCTGCCCTACGGGCACGACCCGAACCCGGCGGTGGCGCCGCTCGGCGTTGCATGCACGATCGATGCGGACGACGGTCTCGCCACCTTCTCAACAGCCCTCTGCTTGGAGCCGTTACGCCGGCATCCCTCGGGATCAACCCGCTGATCTGCACGACCGATCGGCGGCATGACCGCGCTTCGCTGACGTTGTGACGTCGTGCGTGCAAGTCTTGGGTTGTGTCCGACCCTCTTGCCAAGCACGGCATCCCGTCGAACTTGAAGTCATACGTCTGTATCGAGGTCTTCAGTCGAGAACGGCCGGTCCTTCTCGTCGACCGGTCCGATGGCGAGTGGTGTTTTCTCTGCGGAGACGAGCACCCAGACGATGCCGACTACTTCCGAGTTGTTGGAATCGGTCATCCGATCAGTGCTGATCCAACGCTGGCTGACGTGTTGGACCTCGGTGAAGACGAGGAAGCCGAGCGCCCCGAGGTGGGTGGCACTTGGACCCGCGCGCGGTCGGGTAGCGCCTCTGACGAGTAGCACTGTCATCGGGTCGACCGATCAGCGGCAGAGTCGGACGAGGGTAGCCGTCCTCAGCGCGGCAATAGCGGACGCCTACATGTCGGCCTGCGTGCGAGCTTGGTGTTGCGTCGGCGGAGGAGGTTGCGGCACGAGGGGCGACCGATCTCCAGCGTCGTCTGGGCCCTTTGGACGCGGCGAAAGGATCTCCCAGCCGCCGTGGTACCACATCCAGGAGTGAGCGAACCGGTCCACGAACGGTGTCCGGAACCAGATGCGGACCCAGAGCGGCACTTGATCCAAGCGGGCTGTGAGCCCATACGGTGGCGTCCAGTTCCAGGCAGGCCGCATGCCAGCGGGTGGCACCCACGAGCCTGGCGACATCTCCACGCCGTCGGTCATCCCATCACTCTCGCATCCCATCGGCGGCAGAGGCGAACGATGCACCCTGCCTACTTCTTCGGCTCTTCTCAGCGAGTTCGGGCGTTCGTCGGTCGGGACGTGGCCTCGAGGAGCACCGACGTTCCCGTTTGCGGGGCCGGCTGACCCGGGGCGCTGACGTACGCGACTACCCTGCCGGGTGAGGGGCGCAGGAGCCCGGTGCGGGCAAACTCCAAGACCGTTGCAGCAGAGGGCCCTTGGACGTACATCGTCAACTGCCCGTTCTCGACGAAGGGGCCATACACGGCCACTCCCGAAGGCAAGCCCCCGGCCCCGGCGCGACTGAGGGTCTGTGGCAGCTCCCGCCACCACGCGACCACAGGGTCCTCCGTCCCGTGGGCCCCCAAGATGAGTCGGACCTCGACCTGGTCCGGCCCGACAGGCACGCGCTGCTCGAGGGGTGGTGGGGGCAGGCCTTCTCCGGTGATGGTCCACGTGTCTGAGCTGCAGGCACCTTCGCGACGCGCGACCACGGTGCCCTGCAGGTCGCGAGCCACCAGCCGGTCCCGCTCGCACTGGTGGCTACTGCTCGCCATCCAGTAGCCCTTCGTGCCCCACACGAGGGAACCCCGACGCCCCACCACGCCCGGGGGTGTCTCGGAGTCGGCGTACTCGATGAGCAGCGGGCGGCCGCTTTCGTTGGAAACCTTGAGATACGGATACGGCTCCTGCAGCGAGTGGAAGAGCAGGATCATCAGTGCGAGGTAGCCGGCGACGCCCACGCCGATGACGATGAGCGCGATGCGCAGTGCTTTGCCGACCACGGCCCCAGTCCGGCCCATGACGCCCCCCTGTCCTTGCGCCGCCACGCTAGTGGGGACCCCGGGCCGAGCCGGCCAAATCACGCGACAGTGTTCGGCGATCGTGTCGTGCCGGCTGCTGGTTGCGTCGGCCCATCCAACGCCGCGACGCGTTGAAACCGTAGCCGCAACGCCCTTCCTCGTGTGCCGGTCCTTTAGCGCTCATCGGCATGACAGGAACAAGGTTTCCGCATTCGGGGCGGTAACGAAGGACCGTCCTGGCCGGGGAAGTCGCCGAAACGCACTGCGCCCAGATCGCCAGCTGTCGGGCCACACGCCCTCGGGCGTGTCGCCGACCGATGCCGCCGCGAGGAGCCGTTCGGCGGCCTGTGTGACAGTCAGCCGTGGACAGGCTGCACCTTGGGCGGGCCTCAGCCCCAGTAGTCGTCCATCGGCTCGGGAGTCACGTCGGAGCCCTCGTCGACCCCCGTGGACGTACGCCGCTCGGTGACGGTGAAGCGGCCGCGGTAGAAGAGCATCGGCCGCCCGGACTCCCCGTCCTCCAGCTCCACGACGCGACCCACGACGACGTCGTGGTCCCCGGCGACGTGCACCTGCTCGACGGCACAATGGACCCGCATCAGCACACCGGGCAGGCTCGGGCCACCGTGTGCCGACCGCTCCCAGTCGAGCCCCTTGAACCGCGCGCCGGCCGTCGACCCGAAACGGCCGATCAGCTCGCGCTGCTCGTGGCGCAGGACGTTGACGGTGAAGCGCCCCTGGTCGCGCATGCGCGGCCAGGACCGTCCGCGATGGTCGGCGCAGAAGAGGACGAGTGGTGGGTGGAGCGACACGGACGCGAACGACTGGCACGCGAAGCCGACAGGATCGCCGTCCGCCGCGAAGCCGGTCACGACCGTCACGCCCGTCGCGAAGTGGCCCAGGGCGTGGCGCATGCGCTCGGGCGTCGGCTCCCCCGTCACGAGTCCTCCGGGAGGTCAGGGCCGCCGGGGTCGCCAGAGCCGTCCGAACCGTCCGCCCGGCCCGATCCCCCGGGCTCCGTCGTCTCCCCGAAGGCCTGGACGAGTGCGGCGAGCCGCGAGGCCTCCTTGCCGGACACGTCACCGTCGGCCTTCTGGATCGCCATGACCGCGACCGTGTCGCCGTCCTCCAGGTCGAGGCTGACCCACGGCTCCCCTCCGCCGAACTGCACGCGTACGACCTCGGCCCACTCGAGGGTGCGGGTCAGCACGAGGTTGCGCACGACAAGGCCCTCACGACTGGGGACCGCGACGATCGAGGCGTAGCGCCAGGCGACGAACGACACGGCGACGCCGAGGCCGAAGAACATGAGCCGGTCACCGAGACCCCAACGGCCGTCGGCCTGCGCGGGCATGACGACCGCGATGGCGCCGAAGACGGCGAGCGCGGCCCAGCCGACGCCGAGGGCGACCGCGCGACCACGCCGCGGACGGAACGGCGCGAGCGGGTCAGGCACGTCCCCCGGCTCGTGCGGCGCCGCCGGCTGCCCGGTCATCTCGTCATCACCGCCGCCGCGGGTCACAGCCGGCAGGCGGCGATGTCGGTGACGAGGATCGCCCGGGCCCCGAGGTCGTAGAGCTCGTCCATGAGGCGGTTGCGCCCGACCCGCGGCACCATGGCGCGCACCGCGACCCAGGCGTCGTCCTGCAGCGACGAGACGGTGGGCGACTCGAGACCCGGGGTCAGCTCGCACGCCCGGTCGACGAGGTCCTTCGGGCAGTCGTAGTCGAGCATCACGTACGTGCGGGCGGTGATGACGCCGGCGATGCGTCGCTGGAGCACCTCGATGGCCGCGGCCTCGCCCGGTCGGTCGCCGCGGATGAGCACCGCCTCGGAACGCAGGATCGGCTCGCCGAACACCTCGAGCCCCTGCTGCCGCAGCGTCGTGCCGGTCTCGACGACGTCGGCGATGCAGTCGGCGACGCCGAGGGTGATGGCCGTCTCGACGGCGCCGTCGAGGCGTACGACGTCGGCCGCGAGCCCGCGCGCGGCGAGGTCGGAACGCACCAGACCGGCGTACGACGTCGCGACGCGCTTGCCGGCGATGTCGGCGATGTCGCTCACGTGGCCGGGCTTGCCGGCATACCGGAACGTCGACGCACCGAACCCGAGCGCCATGACCTCGACCGCGGACGAGCCGGAGTCGAGCAGCAGGTCACGGCCAGTGACGCCCGCGTCGACGGTGCCGGAGCCGACGTAGACGGCGATGTCGCGGGGACGGAGGTAGAAGAACTCGACGTCGTTCTCGACGTCGGTCACCACGAGCTCCTTGCTGTCGCGACGGGTGCGGTAGCCCGCCTCGCGCAGCAGCTCGACGGCGGCATCGGACAGGGAGCCCTTGTTGGGCACGGCGATTCGCAGCATGGGGTGAAAAGTCCTCAGAGGTGGGAGTAGACGTCGTCGAGCGAGATGCCCTTGGCGAGCATGAGGACCTGCAGATGGTAGAGGAGCTGGCTGATCTCCTCGGCGGCCTCGTCGTTCGACTGGTACTCGGCGGCCATCCACACCTCGGCCGCCTCCTCGACGATCTTCTTGCCGATCGCGTGGACGCCGGCATCGAGCTGCGCGACGGTGCCCGACCCCTCGGGTCGTGTCTGCGCCTTCTCGGCCAGCTCGGCATACAGCTGCTCAAAGCTCTTCACGGTCGCCCAGCCTACGGGCCGTGGCGCGCCGAGCCGACCAGTGCTCACGTCGTGGTGGTGCCGGTCGCCGAGACGGCGCGGAGCGCGACCACCGTGGCGACCGCCGCCGTCGCCGCCTCGTGGCCCTTGTCCTCGGCCGACCCCGGCAGCCCCGCCCGGTCGATCGCCTGCTGCTCGTCGTCGCACGTGAGCACGCCGAAGCCGATCGGCGTCGCCGTGCGGACCGACACCTCGGTGATGCCCGACGTCGCCGCGTGGCACACGTAGTCGAAGTGCGGGGTGCCGCCGCGGATCACGACGCCGAGCGCCACGAGGGCGTCGAAGCGCTCGGCGAGGGCCGCACACGCGACCGACAGCTCGAAGGTGCCCGGCACCCGGACCACCTCGACCTCGGTGACGCCGGCGTCGGCGAGCCCACGCCGGGCGCCGTCGAGCAGTCCGTCCATCACCTGCTCGTGCCAGCTCGCCGCGACGACCGCGACACGCAGCCCGCGGCCGTCCGTCGTGAGGTTGGGGGCGCCGTCCTTCATGCTGTCTCCTTGCCGCCGTGCCGCTCGCCCGCGGCCGGGATGTCGTGACCCATCCGGTCCCTCTTGGTGACCAGGTACCGCTCGTTGTCCTCGCTCATCGGGCCGTGCAGCCGCTCGACCGCGACGACGTCGAGGCCGAGGTGGCGCAGGGCGGACGTCTTCTTCGGGTTGTTGGTCAGCAGCACGATCCCCGTGGCGCCGAGGTCGTGCAGGATCGCCGCGCCGGCGGCGTACTCGCGGGCGTCGACGGGCAGCCCGAGGGCCGTCTGCGCGTCGACGGTGTCGGCGCCACGGTCCTGCTGGGCGTACGCGCGCAGCTTGTCGACGAGGCCGACGCCGCGGCCCTCGTGGCCGCCGAGGTAGACGACGACGCCGCCCTCGCGGCCGATCCGGGCCAGTGCCGCCTGCAGCTGCGGCCCGCAGTCGCAGCGGAGCGAGCCGAACGCGTCGCCGGTGAGGCACTCCGAGTGGAGGCGGGTCAGGACCGGCCCCGAGCCGCTCAGTCCCTGCAGACCGCGCGGGCTCACGAGCGCGACGTGCTCGTCACCCGTCAGCGTGTCGCGGTAGCCGTATGCCGTGAACGTGCCGTGGACGGTCGGGATGCGCGTGGTGGCGAGGCGTTCGACGCGGTCGAGCCTCTGCCGGTGGTCGATGAGCTGCTCGATCGTGATGACCGGCAGCCCGAACTCACGGCCGAGGGCGACGACGGCGTCGAAGCGCATCATCCCCCCGTCGTCGTGCACGAGCTCACCGATGACGCCGACCGGGGACAGGCCGGCGAGGCGGACCAGGTCGACCGCGGCCTCGGTGTGGCCGGGTCGGGTGAGCACCCCGCCGTGACGCCCCCGCAGGGGGAGGATGTGGCCGGGCCGGATGAGGTCGGCAGGGGTCGCTCCGGGGTCGGCCAGCACCTTCACGGTGCGCAGCCGGTCGGCGGCGCTGATGCCGGTCGTCACGCCGGTCGCCGCGTCGACGGAGACGGTGTATGCCGTCCGCAGCGGGTCACGGTTCTCCGAGACCATGAGGGGCAGCTCGAGGCGGTCGGCGATCTCGTCGGGAACCGGCGCGCAGAGGTAGCCGGACGAGTGCCGGATCGTCCACGCCATCCAGTCCTCGGTGGCCGTCTCGGCGGCGAGCACGAGGTCGCCCTCGTTCTCGCGGTCCTCGCTGTCGAGCACGAGCACCGGGCGACCCGCACGGAGCGCCTCCAGCGCGGCCTCCACGGTCGAGAGAGCGGTCATGATGCGACCTCCTGTCGGTGCGTGAGCAGCCGCTCGACGTACTTGGCGATGACGTCGACCTCGAGGTTGACGACATCACCGACTCCCTTGTGTCCCAACGTCGTCAGGTCGAGAGTGGTCGGGATCAGCGAGACGCCGAACGCGTCGTCGCTGACGTGCGCCACGGTGAGCGACACCCCGTCGACGGTGATCGAGCCCTTCTCGACGACGTATGCCGCGAGGCCGGGCGGGAGCGTGAAGTCGACCGTCTCCCAACGGTCCCCGGGCGTGCGCGCGGTGATCGTCGCGGTGCCGTCGACATGGCCCTGGACGACGTGGCCGCCGAAGCGGCCGTCGGCAGGCATCGCCCGCTCGAGGTTCACGCGGTCGCCTTCGCGCAGCGCTCCGAGACTGCTGCGGTCCAGCGTCTCGGCCATGACGTCGACCGTGAAGCCGCTGCTGTCGTGCTCCGTGACGGTGAGGCAGACGCCGTTGACGGCGATGGAGGCCCCGTGCGTGGCGTCGCTGACGACGAGCGGCCCCTCGATGCGCAGGACGGCTGACTCTGCTCCGAGCTCGATGCCGGCCACGGTGCCGAGCTCCTCGACGATTCCGGTGAACATGCTTCTCTCCTGGGGGTCTTGCACTACGAGCGTCAGCGGCGTTGAGCGGCCGGCGCGAGCAGGTCGGTGGTGTTCGCGGTGTCGGTGGTGCTGCCGCCCTCGGCGGAGTCCGTCGTGGCAGCGCCGGCGGGGTCCTGGCCGGCCGCCCGCGGCACGGCGTGGATGCGCACGTCACCGCCGACGACGACGACCTCGTCGAGGTCGAGCCGTCGCACGTCGCCGATCGAGTCGATGCCCAGGCCGGCGACGGCGGGACGCCCCTCGCCGAGGAGGGCCGGGGCGACGTACGCGTAGACGTCGTCCACGAGGCCGGCGCGGAGGAACGCTGCCGCCAGGGTCGGGCCACCCTCGAGCCAGACGTCGCGGACTCCCCTCCGCCACAAGGAGTCCAGCGCTCCACGCGGGTCGCGGGTCTCCAGGTGGAGGACCTCACCGGGTTCCACCCGCAACCTGGCGTCCGGGGGCACCGGGCGCAGACCCATGACGACACGAAGCGGCTGGCGCGGTGCGAGCCCGCCGTCCGGCATACGCACCGTGAGACGCGGGTCGTCGGCGAGAAGGGTGCCGGTGCCCACGAGCACGGCGTCGCGCGTGGCGCGGAGGGTGTGCACGTCGGCACGGGCCGCCTCGCCGGTGATCCACTGGCTGGTGCCGTCGGCGGCAGCGCTGCGCCCGTCGAGCGTCGTCGCCAGCTTCCACGTCACGAGGGGGCGGCCCAGCTGCACGGTGCGGGCCCACCTGGCGTTGAGCGCCTCGGCCTCCTCGGCGAGCACCCCTCCCGTCACGCGGACGCCGGCCTCGTGCAGACGCTCGGCACCGCCCGCGGCGTCGGGGTTCGGGTCCGACTGGGCGAAGACGACGCGCGAGACGCCCGCCTCGATGAGCGCCTCGGTGCACGGGCCGGTGCGGCCGGTGTGCGAGCACGGTTCCAGGGTCACGTAGGCCGTCGCGCCCCGCGCCGCCGCCCCCGCCGCGTCGAGCGCCTCGATCTCGGCGTGCGGCGAGCCGGCGCCGTGGTGGTGCCCCTCCCCCACGACGTCGCCGTCGGGTCCGACGAGCACGCAGCCGACGCGCGGGTTGGGGTCGGGCCACGGCCCGGACGCGGCGAGCTGCAGCGCCCGTCGCATCCAGGCCGGTGCCGTGGAGTCACCCATCCTCAGGCCGTCGTCGACCCGGCCAGCTGGGGCTCGACGTCCTTGCGGTCGACCCGCGAGGCCTTGACCCACTGGGTGAAGCCGTAGACGACGAAGAGGCCGTAGAAGGTGTAGAGCACCGCGGTCGGCACGTAGTTGGTCGCGAAGCCGAACGGCACACCGACGAGGTCGACGCCGATCCAGGCCAGCCAGAACTCGTTCCAGCCGCGCGCCATCGCGTAGGTCGCGACGATCGAGCCGACGAAGATCCACGCGTCGCACCAGTAGAACCACCACTCGGGCGTGAAGAACGGGTTCGGCGACAGGTTCCACAGCCACACGAAGGCCTGGTGCACGACGACGGTGCCGACCAGCCAGAAGGCGACGACGGCGACCCGCTCGCGCTGCGTGGCCCAGCGCGGGGTGATGGCGACGCCGCTCGCGTCGTCGGCGTGGTTGAGGCGGCGAACCTGCGACCAGCGCCACCAGCCGTAGATGCTCGTGATGATGAAGAAGACCTGTCGGCCGGCCTGACCGAAGAGCGGGATCCGCTCGTCGGCGCCGAAGACGGCTCCGAGGTACACGAAGAAGAGCATGACGTTGGCGAGGATGCCGACCGGCCACGCCCAGACCCAGCGGCGCATGCCGAGGTAGGCGGAGGCGAGTCCGATGAGCACGCCGATGAGCTCCAGCCAGTGCAGCTGGTAGGGCCCGATCGGGATCGCGGCGTCGATGGCCTGCTGGAAGACGTTCTTCGTCTGGTCGGCCAGAGCAAGAGCCTGCATGTGGTGTTCGTCCTTGGTCGTTCGTCGGTGCACGGACGAACTCCGGGGTACTCCACACGCCACGCGGACCGGGGCCGACGGAAGATGCCGAAAACCCCAGACCTCGACGGCCTGTCTCGTGCTGCCTCCCATCCGGACTTTCACCGTCGGTCCCGGAATTTCACCAGGTCAACCGGCCGCTGGATGCGGTCGGGTCGCGGACTTTAACCGCCGGCTCGGAATTACACCGACCCCGGAGCACGTACGGCCAGTATGCACCTGTGCGCGTCACGTGCACACATCGTGCCCACGTGACGGCCACCACCCGCGTGGACGCCCCGTGGCGGCAGCTGCGTCAGTGCCGGTGGCGCGTGGCGAGGGCGCGCAGGTCGTCCACGGCGCCGGCCGCGTCCTCCGCGCCGTAGACCGCCGACCCGGCGACGAAGACGTCGGCTCCGGCCTCGGCGCACTGCTCGATCGTGTCGGCGCTCACCCCGCCGTCGACCTGGACCCAGATCTCACCCCCGTGGCGGCGGACGGCCTCACGCACCTGGGCGACCTTCGGCATCTGGTCGGCCATGAACGACTGCCCGCCGAAGCCGGGCTCGACGGTCATGACGAGCACCATGTCCAGCTCGGGCAGCAGGTCTGCGTAGGGGGCGAAGTCCGTGCCGGGCTTGATCGCCATGGCGGCACGGGCGCCCGCCGCTCGCAGCGCCCGCGCCAGTGCGCGAGGGTCTCGGGCCGCCTCGATGTGGAAGGTCACCGACTGGCACCCCGCCTCGGCGTACTGCGGCGCCCACCGGTCGGGGTCCTCGATCATGAGGTGCGCGTCGAGGGGAATGGGGCTCACCTTGAGCAGCGCCTCGACGACCGGCAGACCGAGCGTCAGGTTGGGCACGAAGTGGGCGTCCATGACGTCGACGTGCGCCCAGTCGGCGTTGGCGATGCGGCCCAGCTCGGCCTCGAGGTTCGCGAAGTCGGCGGAGAGGATGCTCGGTGAGATCTGCACGCGCACAGCCTAGGGGCGCGGCGCTCCGGTCACTCGGTGCCCTTGGCCCACACCGACACGTGCGACTCCGACTCGGCGGTGAACGGCGCGTGCGTCCAGTCGGCCCACCGGTCGCGGAGCGTCAGCCCGGCGAGACGGGCCATGAGGTCGAGCTCGGACGGCCACACGTAGCGGTGCGCCGATGCGCCGTAGGTCGCGAGGCGGCGTCCGCCCGAGTCGACACCGGCCTGGGTGAAGTGGTGCGAGACCAGGCGCTGCGTCACGACGTCGACGGTGTCGAGACCGACGTGCCGCTCCCCCACGTGGAAGGGGACGGCATACTGCCCCGGCGGCATTCGTCGCAGCTGCGGGACGAAGACCTCGATGACGAAGGCGCCCCCGGGGGCGAGCTGTTCGGCTGCGGTGCGGAAGCACTCGACCTGCTCGTCCTGGGTCAGCAGGTTGGTGATGGTGTTGTAGACGAGGTAGACGAGCCGGTAGTCGCTGCCGACGCGTGTCGTCGCCATGTCGCCGATCGTGACGGGCAGGCGGTCACCGCCCGGCTTGCGTCGCAGTTCGGCGACCATGGCCTCGGAGAAGTCGATGCCGTGCACCTCGACGCCACGCTCCTGCAGCGGCAGCGCCACGCGTCCGGTCCCCACGGCGAGCTCGAGGGCCGGCCCGTCGCCGGCGAGCTCGTGGAGCACGTCGACCGTGGGGCCGAGGACGTCCGGGTCGAACATGTACGCGGAGCCCTCGTCGTACGTGGGCGCCACGCGCTCGTCGAAAGGGCTGGGGGTGAGGTCGTCCATCGCGTATGCCGTCACTCCCCCACCCTGCCCAGCCGGCGACTCCAGGGTCGAGCGAGTTTCTCGCCTCAGGCGCCCGCGCCGACTCCGCTCGAGTGGGCACCTGCCCCGTCAGTGGCGACGGAGCAGGGCGAAGAACATCGCGTCGGTGCCGTGCAGGTGCGGCCACAGCTGCACGAACGGACCGTCGCCGAGGTCGTCCAGCGGGCGACCGGACGCGTCGACGAAAAGGCTTCGCGCGTCGACGATCTCGACGTCGTCTCGCCTCTTGACGATGTCGGTGACGACGAAGCGTGTCTCGTTGAGGTGCGGGCTGCACGTCGCGTACCCGACGAGGCCGCCCGGTGCCGTGGCGTCGATGCCGGACGTGAGCAGCTCGCGCTGCAGCCCGGCGAGGGTGGCGACGTCGTCGGGCGTGCGCCGCCAGCGCGCCTCGGGCCGTCTGCGGAGGGCGCCGAGCCCGGTGCACGGTGCATCGACGAGGACCCGGCTGAATCCGCCCGGCTCGACCTCGCCCATGTCGCGCCCGTCGCCCTCGCGCACCTTGAGACTGACGTCGGCCTCACGCGCGGCTGCCCGGGCCGCGGCCAGCGTCTGCCACACGAGGTCGGCCCGGTGCTCGCTGATCTCGTTGGCCACGAACGGAACTCGTCGCTCGATGGCGAGTGCGGCGAGCAGTCCGGCCTTGCCGCCGGGACCGGCGCAGAGGTCGAGCCAGCGTTCGTGCCTCGCCGCCTCACCGCTCACCTCGGCGCCGGCAAGGGCCAGGACGAGCAGCTGCGAACCCTCGTCCTGCACCGCCGCGCGGCCGTCACGGACGGCGGCGATGGCGCCCGGGTCGCCCTCGGGCAGGGTCGCGCCGACGGGGCTGAGGCCCGAGCGGCGTGCGCCGTCGTGCTCGAGCTCGTCGAGGGAGGCGAGGCCGGGACGGGCCACGAGCGAGACCTTGGCCGGCGCGTTGTCGCTCTCGAGCAGGGCCGTCAGCGACGCGTCCACGGTGGAGGCGGTCGCCGCGCCGTGGCCGATGAGCGCGGCGCGCAGCGCCTTGGCCACCCACACCGGGTGCGAGGTGCGCAGGGCGAGGCTCTCCACGGGGTCGGCAATCCCCTCGGTCACCAGGGAGACCCACTCGTCGGCGGTGCGCTCGCTGACGCGTCGCATGACCGCGTTGACGAAGCCCGCCGCGCCGGCGCCGTTCACCTGTCGGGCGAGGGCGACGGTCTCGTCGACAGCTGCGTGGGTGGCGACGCGCATGCCGAGCAGCTGGTGCGCGCCGAGCCTCAGGGTGTCGAGGACGTTGCCGTCGATCTTGGACACCGGGCGCCCCGCCGCTGAGGCAATGATCGCGTCATAGAGGCCGGACAGGCGCGTCGCCCCGTAGACGAGCTCGGTGGCGAAGCCTGCGTCGCGCCCACGGATCTGCTTGTCCCGCAGGATCTTCGGCAGGACGAGGTTGGCATAGCCGCCGTCGGCGACGTCACGCATCGCCGTGTAGGCGGCCAGGCGCGCCGAGTCGGTGCGCCGGGCTCGTTCGGACGGCCGCAGCTCGGACCGGTGGCCGGCCGAGCGTTTTCGGGCCTGTGGTCGCTGCCGGTCACCACGACGCTCACTCATCGCCGACCCGCTCTCCCGCCTCGATGCGCGTGCCACGCGCCCAGTCGGCGGCGGCCATCACCTTCTTGCCGTGGGCCTGCACCTGGCCGAGCCGCACCGGCGCGCTGCCCGTGCCGACGAAGACGGCCTTCTTCGTCACGAGCAGCTCGCCTGGGGCGAGGGGGTCGGGCGACGACACGTCGTGGGCGGACGCCAGGCTCACCGGCGCGACCTTGAGCCGCTCGCCCCGGAACGTCGTCCACGCGCCGGGTGCCGGGGTGCAGCCGCGCACCAGCCTGTCGATCGACAGTGCCGGGCGCTGCCAGTGGATGCGGGCGTCGTCGACCTCGATCTTCGGCGCGAGGGACACGCCCTCGGACGGCTGGGGCTGCGCGACGAGCCGACCGGCCTCGAGGCCGTCGAGGGTGGCGACGAGCAGGCCGGCGCCGGCGACGGACAGCCGCTCGAGCAGGTCGCCGGCCGTGTCGGTGGCTCGGATCGTCTCGGTCATCACCCCGAGCACGGGCCCCGTGTCGAGACCGCGCTCGATGACGAACGTCGAGGCCCCGGTCACCTCGTCGCCGGCCATCACGGCGTGTTGCACGGGCGCCGCGCCACGCCACGCGGGCAGCAGGGAGAAGTGCAGGTTCACCCAGCCGAGCCGAGGGATCGTGAGCGCCTCGACGGGGATGAGGTTGCCGTACGCGACGACCGGGCAGGCGTCCGGGGCCAGCTCGCGGAGCGTGTCGAGGAAGTCGGGGTCCTTGACGCGCGTGGGCGTGAGCACCGGCACCCCGAGCTCCTCGGCCCGGACGCGTACGGGAGACGGCTCGAGGCGACGGCCGCGGCCGGACGGCGCGTCGGGGCGGGTGACGACGGCGACGAGCTCGTGCGTCGAGGCGGCGACGGCCTCGAGGCTGGGCACGGCCGCCTGGGGTGTACCTGCGAAGACGACTCTCATCTCACATCGCCCGACCGAAGGTGGAGTGCGGGCTGATGCGCACCTCCGGCGGGTTGTCGGCGAACCACTCCGCCTCGCGGATCGCCCGCATCGCCTCTCGTCGGGCCTCGGGGTCGAGCCGGTCGACGAAGAGGATGCCGTCGAGGTGGTCGGTCTCGTGCTGCACGCAGCGGGCGAGCAGCTCGGTGCCCTCGAGGACGACCGGCTCGCCGTGCATGTTCTGGCCCTTGGCCACGACCTTCAGGGCGCGCTTCGTGTCGAACGCGAGCCCGGGGATGGACAGGCAGCCCTCCGGACCGTCCTGCTCCTCGTCGGAGAGGTCGAGGACCGGGTTGACGAGATGGCCGAGCACGCCGTCGACCCAGTAGGTGAAGACCCGGAGCCCCACCCCGATCTGGGGCGCCGCCAGGCCGGCGCCGGGGGCGTCGAGCATCGTGTCCTCGAGGTCCTTGACCAGCACCCGCAGCTGCTTGTCGAAGTCGACGACCTCGGCGGCCGCGGTGCGCAGCACCGGGTCGCCGAAGAGGCGGATGTCCTTGATCGACACGGGTCTCCTGGGGGCGATCGGGGTCGGGGTGCGCCCGCCAGTCTAGGACCGCGTGGCGGCGCCGTCCGTCGTGGCGGCTGCGCCGGCCCGGGGCGCGTCCGCCTCGGTCGCACCCGGGTCGACCGACGACCGGCCCAGGTCGCGCACCGACCGTGAGAGCAACGCGCCGAGCGAGATGGCCACGTAGACGGCGGCGCTGACCACCATGAGCGTCTCGACGTCGACCGTCGTCGCCAGCCAGCCGTAGAGGAACGTGCCGATCGGGATCGCGACGAAGGAGCCGAGGGCGTCGTAGCTCGAGACCCGGGAGAGCACCGACACCGGCACGTGCTCGTGGAGCGCCGTGTTCCAGCCGACCCCGAAGACCTCGACGGCGGCGCCGGCGAGGAAGAAGCCCACCGCGACGGGCACGAGGGCCGGCGCCACGCCGAGGAGCACCATCGGCACGGCCAGCACGCAGATGGCGACCATGCCGGCACGCAACGGGTGCCGCAGCCGCAGCCGCAGCATGACGACGGTCATGAGCACGGTCCCCACGGCCTCGGCACTGAGCACGAGCCCCCAGCCGGCCTCGCCGATCGCGTCGGTGGACTTGGCGATGAGGGGGCCGAGCACGCCGATGACGCCGGTGTGGATCGCGTTCGTGAGGCCGAAGGCGAGCACGATGACCCAGAGCCACTCGCGGCTGGAGAACTCACCCCAGCCCTCCCGCAGCTCGCGCACCATCGAGTGACGGCCGGTGCGGGCCTCCTCCCAGCGGTGCGGCAGCCCGACGCGGGCGAGACACACGATGGCGACGGCATACGTGAAGGCGTCGACGGCGAGGGCCCACCCGGGCCCGACCCCGACGACGAGCAGGCCGGCGACGGCCGGGCCGATGATCGACAGCCCGCTGCGGCTGAACGAGAGCAGGGCGTTGGCCTGCTGCAGCCGGGACCGGTCGACGACGAGCGGGACGACCCCCATCATGGCGGGCATCGTGAACGCCGACACGGCCCCGTTGACGCCCTCGATGACCGTCAGCTGGGTCAGGGTCGCGTGGCCGCTGATGATGAGGCCGGCCGCGACCGCCTGGGTGAGGCAGGTGAGCACGTGCGAGACCTGGAGCACGACGATGCGCGAGAACCGGTCTGCGACGACGCCGCCGATGAGCAGGAAGACGACGAGGGCGAGGGTGCGCACCCCGAGCACCTGGGCGAGCGCCCCCGCGGACTGGTCGATGTGCAGCACCGCGAAGGCGAGGGCCACGGGCACCATCACCGACCCGGCGGTCGAGACGGTGCGCGCCGTGAAGTACCACGCGAAGCGGCGGTCGCCCAGCGCGCCGAGGGACTCCTGGACCTTCACGACGACTCCTCCCGGCTCGCCGTCGCGGCCTTCAGCTGGAAGGCCGCGACGGACAGGGCCGTCCTGATGGTGCCCTCGCTGCGCGGCGGGCGGGCAGACGCGTGCAGCAGCGAGCCGGCCTCGTCGAGCAGGGCGGTGACGCGGTCCCACACGTCGGGCTCGACCCAGAGGTCGGCGTCCGTGAAGCGACTGCGGGTGCCGCGCTCACGCTCGACGAAGCGCCGCGGGATCATGTCGGCCAGCACCCGCACGGACGCGAGGCGGTCGTCGTCGTTCCCGGACTGCGGCCGCACGGCGGGCGCGTCCCACGGGTGGCGGTACTTCTTGGCCCGACCCCCGCGCACGGTCTCCTCGCCGGCGATCTCGAGCAGCCCGGCGGCCTCGAGCTGACGCAGGTGGTAGCTGGCGTTGGCCTGGGTGATGTCGAGCTCGCGGGCGACCTCGGCGGCGCTCAGCTCGGCGCCGGTGAGCAGCGAGAGCATCTGCAGCCGCAGCGGGTGGGCCGTGGCGCGGAGCTCGCTGATGCGCCCTTCCTCCAAAGACATGTTTGGGAGTATGACGCGGAGGGGCAGCGACCGTCAAGCATCCCTTTGGGGGTCGGGCCTTCCCTCAGCGCTGGGAGTACGCGAGGTGGACGACGCCGCTGTCATACGCCTCGGTCTGGGTCAGCGACAGCCGCACCAGCTCGTCACCGGTGAAGAGCCGCTCCCCCGACCCCAGCACCACCGGGTAGACGAAGAGGTGGAGGCCGTCGACGAGGCCGTCGCGGAGCATGGCCCGGACGAGCGTGCCGCTGCCGCTGACGTAGAGCGAGCCCTCCACCTCGTCGCGCAGCTCGGCGATGCGCGCGGGGTCGTAGGGCCCGATGACGCGTGAGTTGTTCCAGTCGGGGTCACGCAGGGTGGACGAGACGACGTTCTTGCGTGCGCCGTTGAAGAACGAGGCGCCCGGGTCGTCCTCGTCGGTGCGCGTCGACCACGCGGGCGCGAACATCTCGTAGGTGCGACGGCCGAGTAGCAGCTCGGAGCCCGGCCCCGTCAGCGTGCCGATGGCCTCGCCCATCTTCGGGTCGAAGGCGTACTCCGCTGTCCAGCTCGGGCTCTCGTACACCCCGTCGAGCGAGATGAACTCGTGCACCTCGATGCGTCCCACAGTCATGCCTCCCTGTCGTGCCCCGGCCGCTCGGGCTCGGACCGGGGCGGGTCCTCTACGCGGCCCATCATGCCTCCGGCCCGCGGCAGACGCTCGACCTCGAACGTGAAGCCCTGCGCACGAAGCCGGTCCGTGAGCACCTCGCCCACGGCCGTCGCGGGCGTGCAGACCCCGGTTCGGCGTAGGATGCCGCCGTCGGTGGCGAGCGCGAGGGCGGTCTCGCCGAACATGATCGCGGTGCCGCCGTAGCCGGGGTCGTAGTCGGCGCCCACCCGGGTGCGGTAACGCGCGCCCGTGGTCGTCGTGGCGTGGATGTCCATCCGGAAGCGCCCAGCGGCACGCGCCTCGGGGCCCGGACCCTCGCCGGGCTTCGGCAGGAACCGGTCGAGGACGGCACGGGTCGGCGTGAACGACAGGCCCGCGACGACACCGCCGAGCCCGATGGCCATCCCACTCGCCATCAGCGGGGACATCGGCCCGGAGCCGAAGTCGGTCACCTCCCGGTAGCGCAGCTCGCGGCCGTAGGACCAGTCGCTCAGCGTGTTGGACAGGCGCACGATGCGGGTGTTGAACGAAGCCATCACGAACGGTCCGGTCCATCGCCCGGTGCCGGGGTCGCGGTCCACCGGCACGAGGCGGCGCAGCCGGTCGAGCAGCCCGGACGGTGTCCGGCGCCCTGACGACGGCTCCTCGGAGCGACGGGGGCTCAGGGCGTAGGAGTCGCCGAGGACCCGTCTCGCGGAGGCGTCGGAGCGCACCGTGATGGCCTGCTGCCGCGCGGAGTCGACGGTGCCGCCCGAGAAGCCGCCCTTCATCGAGCGGACGAGCAGAGTCGTCTCGGCCAGGGTGCCCTCGCCGTCGGCCGCGACCTGCGCAGCCGTCGTCAGGACCCCGAGATCGGAGGGGATCGAGTCGAACCCGCACGCGTGGACGATGGCCGCACCGGTCTCGCGGGCCCGGGCGTCGAGCTCGTCGAGCGACCAGCGGACGAAGAGCACCTCGCCCGTCAGGTCGGCGTAGTGGGTTCCCTCCTCGGCGCAGGCTCGCACGACCTCCTTGCCGTAGGTGAGGTACGGGCCGACCGTGGTGGCGAGCACGCGCGTGCGTGCCGCAAGGGCGCGCAGACCCGGGGCGTCCGTGGCATCGACCGCGACCACCTCCCACGACGCCGCGCGCTCGCCGAGCTCACCCCGCAGGGCCTCGAGCTTCGAGCGAGAGCGACCCGCGAGGGCAACCCGCACCTCGGGCCCGGCCCGACGGGCGAGATGTTCCGCGGTGAGGGCGCCGACGAAACCGGTGGCGCCGTAGAGGACGATGTCGAGCTCGCGTTCGGGCATGCGGTCACTCTCCCACGGCTCATTCCCCGTCGCGGGTCAGAAGGTGTCGAGCGGGTCGACCCGCACCGAGACGACGTCGGCCTCCTTGCGGGCCGAGCGGAAGGCCTTGAGTGCCAGCATCGCCCGGGTGAGAGCCGCCGTGTCGGCGGCAGGCACGCGGACGAGGACGTGGTGGTCGGCCGGCGCCCGCTCGGGCTCACCGTCACCGGTGCCGCGGCGCACCGCCCCGCCGACGAGCGGCACCGGCCCGAGCACCTGCGCGCTGGGTGGCAGGTCGGCCTGCTCGAGCGCCTCCTCGAGCGCGCGGCGACCGCCCGTCAGCTGCGCGACGCGCGCAGCCGGTGGCAGGCCGAGCTCGCGGCGGTCGGCCAGCTCCCGGGCCGCGAGCCAGGCCGGGTCCCACCGCACGAGGGCCTCGACGGCAGGCAGCGCGACGGCCTCGGGCGCCCCGCAGAGCACGACGGCCCGGCCCTCGCGGGCGAGCGCCGACGCGGCCATCCACCGCCGGAGCGCCTCGAGGGGTGCGTCGAGCACCGGGAGGTCGAGGCTGGCCCACGCGTCGAGGAGCAGGACGGCCGTGTAGCCGCCCTCGGCGACGGGTTCGGCGCCCGGGGTGGCGATGACGAGGGCGGACTCGCGGCCGACCGCCGAGAGCACCTCGCCCGAGCCCGAGGTGTGCACCGGGAAGCCCGGGAAGGCACGGCCGATCTCCTCGGCCGTGCGCCGGGCGCCGGTGATCGAGGACCGCAGGCGCCGCGACCCGCAGTGCGCGCAGGAGAAGCCGTGGGCCGCGATGGTCAGACCGCACCAGCGGCACGCGGGAGCCGCCTTCGACGCGCCCACGGCGACCGGCCCCTGGCACCGGGTGCACCGCACGGGCGTGCGGCACTCGGCGCAGCTGAGCGACGGCTGGTAGCCACGGCGCGGCACCTGGACGAGGACGGGACCGTCGACGAGCGCGTCCTTGGCCACCCGCCACGCGCGGGACGGGATGTGGGCCCGGGCGGACGGGCCGTCGCGCTCCTCGTCGACCCCCTCGCCCGCGATCGTCACCCGGGGCGCCGTGGAGCGCAGCGTCGCCGCATCGGCGTCGACCGGCACGAGGGCACCGGCCTCGACGTCGACCTGCACGCGCAGGCTGCGGCCGAAGCCACCGGTGAGCAGCGCCGCGCCCGTCGCCGCAGCCCGTAGCGTGAGGACGACTCCGACGTGGTGGTAGGGCGCGCGGGGCTCGGCGAGCAGGTCGTCGCCGTCGTCCCAGCAGGCCACGAGACCGAGGTCGTGCACCGGCGCGAACGCCGCGGCCCGGGTGCCGATGACCACCTTCACGTGCCCGCGGAGCACCTTGAGCCAGGCGGTGTATCGCGCCTGCGGCCCCTGGTCGGCGGTGAGCCGGACGTGGCGCCCCTTGCCGAGCAGCGCGGTGAGCGCGGCGTCGAGCCGGTCG
The DNA here is from genome assembly GCA_000955875.1 of Terrabacter sp. 28. Taxonomy (GTDB): domain Bacteria; phylum Actinomycetota; class Actinomycetes; order Actinomycetales; family Dermatophilaceae; genus Terrabacter. The sequence continues at coordinate 65,891 of JYOE01000024.1, read as the reverse complement.
ACGTCGCGGTGGTCCGGCACGACGACCAGTGCGCCGCGCCCCGCGGAGAGCGCGGTCGCCGCAGCCACGGCGAGCGCGGCGGGCCAGTCGGCATCGCCGGAGCGGCCGGGCAGGGCACCCCAGGCCGCGGCCGGGCCCTCGCCGTCCGCGAGCCGTCGCAGCCACGCGGGCCCGGCCGGGTAGGCGGCCCACGCACCCGGCTCGGGCGCCGGCACCGGCTCCTGCGTCGGGCACTCGAGCGCGAGCGCCTTCTCGGCCGTGGCGTGGCGCTTCGGGACGGCCAGGCGCAGCACGTCGCTCAGCGTGCCGGCATACCGGTCGGCCACGGCCCGCGAGAGGGCCAGCACCTCTGGGGTCAGCACCGGCTCGGGGCTGACGACACGGCGCAGCGGCGTGAGCCGCCCGTCGTGCTGGGGCGCGGCACGGCGCTCGACGACGAAGCCGTCGAGCTCGCGCCCCGAGAAGCGCACCCGCACACGGGCACCCGGGACGGCGCCCGCGTCGAGCTCGGGCGGCACGGAGTACTCGAAGACGCGGTCGAGGTGGGCGAGCGGGGTCTCCACCACGACAGCAGCGACCGGCCCCAGGGCCGGCCGCTGCGTCGTCTCGTCGTCGTCCCCCACGGGGGCGACCCTAGCCTCAGCCGGAGACGGCGGCCCGCAGGGCCTCCACCCGGTCGGTGCGCTCCCACGTGAAGGGGTTCTCGACACCGTCGGCCTTGGTGCGGCCGAAGTGGCCGTAGGCCGCCGTCGGCCGGTAGATCGGGCGCAGCAGGTCGAGCGCGTCGACGATGGCGGCCGGGCGCAGGTCGAAGACATCGGCGATCGCCTGCTGGATCTTGTCGACCGGCACGGTCTCGGTGCCGAAGGTCTCGACGTAGAGGCCGACGGGCTGCGCCTTGCCGATGGCGTACGCGACCTGGACCTCGCAGCGACGGGCGAGGCCCGCGGCGACGACGTTCTTCGCGACCCAGCGCATGGCGTACGCGCCGGAGCGGTCGACCTTGCTGGGGTCCTTGCCCGAGAAGGCGCCCCCGCCGTGGCGGGCCATGCCGCCGTAGGTGTCGACGATGATCTTGCGGCCCGTGAGGCCGGCGTCGCCCATGGGGCCGCCGATCTCGAAGCGTCCGGTGGGGTTGATGAGCGCACGGTACGAGCTCACGTCGAGGTCCGTGCCGCTGTCGCGCAGCTCGGCCAGGACGGGGTCGATGACGTGCGCCTTGATGTCGGGCTCGAGCATGCCGTCGAGGGACACGTCCGGTGCGTGCTGGGTGGAGAGCACCACGGTGTCGAGCGAGACCGCCTTGTCGCCCTCGTAGGCGATGGTGACCTGCGTCTTGCCGTCGGGGCGCAGGTAGGCGAGCTCGTCGCTCTTGCGCACCTGCGTCAGGCGCTCGGACAGCCGGTGGGCGAGGTGGATCGGCAGCGGCATGAGCTCGGCGGTGTCGTCGCAGGCGTAGCCGAACATCAGGCCCTGGTCGCCGGCGCCCTGCTTGTCGAGCAGGTCGTCGACGTCACCCGTGCGGTGCTCGTGCGCGGTGTCGACGCCCTGGGCGATGTCGGGCGACTGGGCACCGATGGAGATCGAGACCCCGCAGGTGCGCCCGTCGAAGCCCTTCTGCGAGCCGTCGTAGCCGACCTCGAGGATGGTCTCGCGCACGATCTTGGGGATCTCGACGTAGGCCGTCGTGGACACCTCGCCGGCGACGTGCACGAGTCCGGTCGTGACCATCGTCTCGACCGCGACTCGGGCCTGCGGGTCGTCGGTGAGCAGTGCGTCGAGGATCGAGTCGCTGATCTGGTCACAGATCTTGTCGGGGTGACCCTCGGTGACGGACTCGGACGTGAACAGACGTGCTGACACTTGAACTCCCTGGCTCGGGTGCGTGGTGGTTGGAGTCGTGCGCTCGTGGCGCAGCCGCATTGGGGAGAGAGTCTATTGCTCAGCCCAACGACGACGAGACGGCGTCCCAGAGTGCGTCGGCGACGACGTCCTTGGTCGTGGGACCGATGGTCGTCACCTCGTCGCGGCCGCGGCGCAGCAGGTGGACGGTCGTGTCGTCCTTGCCGAACGTCAGGTCGCGGCCGACCTCGTTGACGACCTGCAGGTCGCTGCCCTTGCGGGCGAACTTGGCGCGGGCATGGTCCATGACGGAACCGTCGGCGTCACCCGTCTCGGCCGCGAACGAGACGATGAACGGCCTCTGCCGGCGGCTCTCCGCGCGGGCGGCCACGAGGCCCTTGACGATGTCGGGGTTCTCGACGAGCTCGACGCGCAGGCCGGCACCGGGGTCGGAGGACTTCTTGATCTTGCTGCCGCTGACGGTGGCGGGCCGGAAGTCGGCCGGGGCCGCCGCCATGACCACGACGTCGGCACTGTCGGCAGCCGCCTCGACCGCGCGCTGCAGCTCGAGCGTGGTCTCGACCGGCACCACGTCGATGCCGTCGGGCACCGCGAGCGAGACGTTGGCGGCCACGAGCGTCACCTTGGCGCCGCGGTCGGCGGCGGCGCGCGCGATGGCGATGCCCTGCTTGCCGGACGAGCGGTTGCCGAGGTAGCGGACGGGGTCCAGCGGCTCGCGGGTGCCCCCCGCGGAGACGACGACCCGAAGGCCCTCGAGGTCACGGACGGGCTCGTCCGCAGTCCCGGCCGGAGCGGTCGCACGGCCCTCGACGAGGGCGAGGCAGGCGGCATACAGCTGCTCGGGCTCGGGCAGGCGCCCGGCGCCGGTGTCCTTGCCGGTCAGCCGGCCCACGGCGGGGTCGATGACGTGGGCGCCGCGGGCGCGGAGGGTGGCGACGTTGGCCTGTGTCGCCGGGTGCTCCCACATCTCGGTGTGCATGGCCGGTGCGAAGGCGACGGGACACCGCGCGGTGAGCAGGGTGTTCGTGAGGAGGTCGTCGGCCAGCCCGTGCGCGGCCTTGGCCAGCAGGTCGGCCGTCGCCGGAGCGACGACGACCAGGTCGGCGGACTGGCCGATGCGCACGTGCGGCACCTCGTGCACCGAGGTCCACACCTCGGTGCTGACGGGCTTGCCCGAGAGGGCGGACCACGTCGGCGCCCCCACGAACTGGAGCGCCGCCGCGGTGGGCACCACGGTGACGTCGTGGCCGTTCTCGGTGAACAGCCGCAGCAGGGATGCCGCCTTGTAGGCGGCGATCCCGCCGCTCACACCGAGGACGACACGCATCTGCGGCACCGGCCGGCCCGGGGGGCGCTCAGGCCTCGGTGGGCGTCGAGGTGAGGAGGCCTTCGTTGATCTCGCGCAGGGCGATCGACATCGGCTTCTCGTGGACCTCGGTCTCGACGAGCGGGCCGACGTAGTCGAGCAGGCCCTCCTGCAGCTGCGAGTAGTACGCGTTGATCTGGCGGGCACGCTTCGCGGAGTAGATCACGAGGGCGTACTTCGAGTCGGCGGCGGTCAGGAGGTCGTCGATCGGCGGGTTGGTGATGCCGATGGGAGCTGCCTGGGTACCGGACACAGTGATCTCGTTTCGTTGGTTTCAGCGGTCTCTGGTGCGTGCTGGGACGCGGGGAGGGGCACGGTGGCACCCCGTCACGCGGCACACATCACACGGGACTCACCTCTCGGCGCGTCCCGATCTCATCAATGATACGAGTTCTTCGCTCGCACGACGAACGTCGTCGTTGACGACGACCTCGTCGAACTCGCTCTGGGCGGCCATCTCGGCGGTCGCGGTGGTGAGCCGGCGCTCCCGCTCGGCCTCGTCCTCGGTGCCGCGGCCCACGAGCCGCCGCACTAGCTCGTCCCAGCTCGGGGGCGCGAGGAACACGAAGAGCGCGTCGGGCCACGTCTCGCGCACCTGCCGCGCGCCCTGCAGGTCGATCTCGAGGAGGGCGTCGCGCCCCTCCCGGATGACGCGCTCGACGGGGCCGCGCGGCGTGCCGTACTTCGCCGCGCCGTGCACGACGGCGTGCTCGAGGAACTGTCCGGCCTCGACGAGGCGGTCGAACTCCTGGTCGTCCACGAAGTGGTAGTGCACGCCGTCGACCTCACCCGGCCGCGGACGGCGCGTCGTCATCGACACCGAGAACCACACGCCGGGGAAGTGCGTGCGCACGTAGGCCGCGATGGTGCCCTTACCGACCGCCGTCGGGCCGGCCAGCACCGTGAGCCGGCCTCGCGGGCTCTCCGCTGCCGCGGCGCCGTCGGGTGCGTCGTGCTGGGTGGGTGAGGCCGGCGTCGGGTCAGCCGACATCACGGCTTCTCGAAGCGGCGCAGCAGCGCAGCGACCTGGTTGGCGCCGAGGCCGCGCACGCGGCGCGACTCGGCGATGCCCACCTCGGCCATGATGGCCCGGGCGCGCACGCGTCCGACACCGGGCATGGACTCGAGCAGCTCGGTGACCTTCATCTTGCCGATGACCGCGTCGGTCCTGCCGTCCTCGAGGACCTCGGCGAGCGAGCCGCTGGAGTACTTGAGCCGGTTCTTCACCGCGGCCCGCTCCCGTCGTGCGGCTGCAGCCTTCTCGAGTGCTGCGGCCCGTTGCTCGGGGGTGAGCGGTGGTAGCGCCACGGTCTTCGGTCTCCTCGCTGCCTGCGGGGATGCCCTCGCGCCCCCGCCGTTCGTCACGTCTCACGTGTTGTCTCCGCCGAACCTAGCGATCCGCCGGTGCGCGCCGCAACGCGGGTGCGGGACCACCCGCCTGGCTAGCTGCCGAGATCGACCCCGCACGTCTCGTGGGCGTGGGTCTCGATGCGCTTGGCGGAGCTCTGGAAACCCTTCAGCTGCGCCGTCAGGGCCCCGAGGTCGGGGTTGGCGACGGTGAACTTCGCGAAGAGGGTGTGGAGCGCCTTCCAGTCCGCGCGCACCTCGTCGGGCGCCTGCTGCTCGATGCGTGTCACGGTGCGCAGGAAGCGGGAGGCGGACGCGGGGTCGGCGAGCGACGCGCCGGCGTCCTTCCACTCGGCCTCGGCCGAGACCAGCGCGTCGCAGTACGGCTGCTCCGGCGCCGGTGAGCACGACCCCAGGACGGCCGTCGACAGCACGAGCGCAGCCGCGATGCACCGCGCGGGGCTGCCGGTCGTTCGCATGGCCACACCGTAGGCGGTGTCAGGCGCCCCGCGCCGCGCGGTCCGTTCCCGTCAGGACATGTCGATGTTGCAGGTCGCCTTCGCGTGGCTCGCGATCTTGGTGCTGGCGGCCTGCATCTTCTCCATCGCCCCCGCCATCGCGCTCGTGTTGCCGGCGGCCGCCGTCTTCACGAACTCGACGAAGTCGCCCCACGACGACTTCACCTCTGCCGGTGCCGCCGCCCGGATCTTCTCGAGGACGCCGAGACCCTGCTCGAGCGCCGCCTTGTCGGTGACCTTCGCCGACATCGACTCCAGCTCCTTCTGTCCCGACTTGAGGGCGTCGCAGTAGCCCTGCGCGCCGGCGTCGGCGGTGGCCGTGGCGCTCGAGGAGCCGGCCGCGGCCGAGCTCGACGAGGAGCCGCCGGTCGTCGCGGGAGGCGTGGTGCCGGAGCCACAGGCCGCGGCCAACGGGATCACCGCCGCAGCGGCCGACGTGGCGAGGATTCGGCGAACGGACGTGGTGTGAGTCATGCACCGTGACATACCCGAGGCCCGGGGGCCGGCGACGCCCGGTGGTCGTCAACCACGCAGCGAGTCGGCCACCTGGGTCGTCCTTGCCACGAGGTGGCGCGGTTCGGGACCGGCGCCGAGGATCTCGCGGCTCGAGGCGGCGAGCACCTGGGCGCGCGCGGCCCCGAACGCCGAGCCCAGCGACCCGACGGTGCCGCCCTGGGCGCCGAAGCCCGGCGCCAGCACGGGTGCCGCGGCGCCCACGAGGTCGAGGTCGAGGTCCTGCACAGCGGTACCGACCGTGGCCCCGATGACGAGACCGATGCTTCCCAGCTCGCCACGGTCGCGCGCCGGCGCGTTGTCACGCGCGGCCCCACGCACGATCGAGGCCGCCACGGACTCCCCGTCGCGGACCGCGTGCTGCACGCTGGCCCCCTCCGGGTTCGAGGTGAGCGCGAGCACGAAGAGGCCCCGGCCGGTGCGCTCGGCGAGGTCGATCGCCGGGCGCAGCGACTCGTATCCGAGGTACGGGCTGACGGTGAGGGCGTCGGGCGGCGCCACCGCGTCGTCGCCGAGGTAGGCCTCCGCGTATGCCGTCATCGTCGACCCGATGTCGCCGCGCTTGGCGTCGAGGATCGTCAGCGTGCCGGCCTCGCGCAGCTCGGAGAGCACCCGCTCGAGCACCGCGACGCCGCGGCTGCCGAACACCTCGAAGAAGGCCGACTGGGGCTTCACGGCGGCGACCCGCCCGGCGAACGCCTCGACGCACGTCAGGGCGAACCGCTCGAGGCCGCTCACGTCGTAGGTCAGGCCCCACGACTCCACGAGGCCGCGGTGCGGGTCGATGCCCGCACACAGGGGTCCGTGGGTTCGCATGGCGAGCTGCAAGCGCGCTCCGAAGGGCTGCGTCATGGTCGTGGGTCTCCGCTCGGCGGTCGGGAGGGGCAGGGGTGGGAGGGTTGGAGGGAAGGGCGGCGGCCGTCAGCGGCCGTGGGCGACGGCCACGGCGTCGGTGAAGTGGTCGTAGCCCTTGGCCTCGAGCAGCTCGCACAGCTCGCGCAGCACCCGGACGGGGGCCGACGGGTCGTTGAAGACCACGGTGCCGACCTGGATGGCGCTCGCGCCGGCGGCGACCATCTCGAGCGCGTCACGTCCGGTGCGCACTCCCCCGACGCCGATGATCGGCACGGTCGGGATGCGGCCCTCGAACATCGCCTGACGCACCTGCCAGATCGCGCGCACGGCGACGGGCCTGATGCCGGGACCCGAGAGCCCGCCGGTGACGCCGCCGAGCTGCGGACGCATCCGGTCGGTGTCGATGACCATGCCCAGCAGGGTGTTGATCATCGTCAGACCGTCGGCGCCGGCCTTGACGCAGGCGGCTGCGATCGCGGTGATGTCGGTGACGTCGGGGCTCAGCTTGGCGAACACGGGGACGTCACGCGGCAGCTGCTCGCGCACCAGGGCGATGACCTTGGCCGACGCCATCGGGTCGCACGCGAAGACGAGCCCGCGGTTGGCGACGTTGGGGCACGAGATGTTGACCTCGACACCGACGACGGCGTCGAACGCCCTGCTGGCCCGGAGCGTCGCGGCCACGTGGGCGTACTCGGTGCTCGAGCTGCCCGCGATCGACGGCAGCACCCGGGCGCCGACGGACTGCAGCCACGGCAGGTCCTCGTCGACGAACGCCTCGATGCCCGGCCCCTGCAGGCCGATCGAGTTGAGCATGCCCGAGGGCGTCTCGGCCATGCGCGGGGTGCCGCGCCCCGAACGGGGGTCGGCCATGACCGACTTGGTGACGAAGGCGCCGAGGTCCGACACGTCGAAGAAGCGGTGCAGCTCCTTGCCGTTCGCGGCGCAGCCCGACGCGGTCATGAGGGGGTTCGGCAGGCGGTGGCCGCCGCCGAGGTCCACGGAGAGGTCGACCATCAGTGCCCACCCACCTTCGGCGCGCCGACGGCATCGTCGGGCACCCTCGCGTGCCCCCCGTCGAAGGCGTCCCAACGGACGCGGTCGCCCCGGAACACGGGGCCCTCGACGCACGAGCGCACCATGCGCGTACGCCCGTCGGAGCCCACCACGGGCATGACGCACGTCATGCACACGCCGATGCCGCAGGCCATCGACTCCTCGACGGCCACCTGCGCGACTGCGCCGTGGTCGTCGGCGACCCGGGTGATCGACTCGAGCATGCCCATGGGGCCGCAGCCGTAGACGACGCCGGCCTTCGTGCGGTCGATGATGTCGGGCAGCACGTCGCTGACCCAGCCCTGCTGGCCGGCCGAGCCGTCGTCGGTCGTGACGGTGACGCCGTCGCAGCTGCGCCGTGCCTCGACGACGCCGAAGAGGCGGTCCTCGCTCGCGGCGCCGAGCACCATCTCGACGTGGCAGCCGCGCTCGCGCAGCTCGCCGGCGAGCCAGAAGAGCGGGGCGCTGCCGTAGCCGCCGCCGACGAGGACGCAGGCGACCGGGTCGGTGGGGAGCGGGAACGCCTTGCCGAGCGGACCGACGACGTCGATGGTGTCGTGCGGCGCGCGGTCGACGATCCAGCGGGTGCCCGCCCCGACCGCCGAGACGACGATCTCGACGGTGCCGCCGTAGGTGCCGCTCGGGCTGACCTTGTGGATCGAGAACGAGCGCCGCAGCAGCGTGCCGGAGGACTCGCCACCGACGGCGAGCGCCACGAACTGGCCGGGGCGCGCCAGCTCGGCGACCCCCGGGGCGACGAGCGTGATGTGCTGGTAGGCGCCGACGCGGCGGGTCGCGATGACCTCGGCGACCTCCTGGGTCACACGGGCACGCAGTCCGCGCTCGGTCACAGGGCCGGTCACAGGGCCTGTCACAGGGCCGGTCACAGGGCCTGTCACGCGGTGGCCCCCGTCCCGACGAGGGCGTCCTTCCGCCCGTAGAGGTCGAGGTCGCGCGCGTGGTCCTGGAGCGACTTCACCCGGATCTCCTCGGTGAGGCCGGCCTCGATGCCGAGGACGGCCGCCGCCAGCGTGGCGATCGTCGTGATGATCGGCTTGTCGGCGCTCGTCGTGGCCGCCCGGATGGCGTAGCCGTCGGCGCGAGCGTCCTGGCCGCTCGGGGTGTTGACGACCATCTGGACCGTCCCGTCGAGGATGAGGTCGACGATCGACTTCTCCCCCGGCGCGTCGCCGTCGCGCTCGGTGATCTTGCGGACCACCGTGGCCTCGATGCCGTTGCGCTTCAGCACGGCCGCCGTGCCGCTCGTGGCGAGGATCGTGAAGCCGAGGTCGACGAGCCGCTTGACCGGGAAGAGCATCGCGCGCTTGTCACGGTTGGCGACCGACACGAAGATCGCGCCCGAGCGCGGCAGCGCCGAGCCACCGCCCTGCTGGGCCTTGGAGAAGGCCGAGCCGAAGTCGACGTCGATGCCCATGACCTCGCCCGTCGAGCGCATCTCGGGCCCGAGGAGCGAGTCGACCGCGACGCCCTCCTTCGTGCGGAAGCGCTTGAAGGGAAGCACCGCCTCCTTGCACGACACCGGGGCGTGCGCCGGCATGGCGCCACCGTCGCCGGAAGGGGGCAGCATGCCCTCCTCGCGCAGCTCCTTGACCGTCGCGCCGAGCATGACCCTGGCGGCGGCGCTGGCGAGCGGCACGCCCGTCGCCTTCGCGACGAACGGCACCGTGCGCGACGCGCGCGGGTTGGCCTCGATGACGTAGAGGATGTCCTGGGCCAGCGCGAACTGGACGTTCATGAGGCCGCGGACGCCGATGCCCTCGGCGAGCTTGCGGGTCGCGACCCGCACCCGCTCGAGCTCGCCGTCGCCGAGCGTCGCCGGCGGCAGCGTGCACGAGCTGTCGCCGGAGTGGATGCCAGCCTCCTCGACGTGCTCCATGATGCCTCCGAGGTACATCTCCTCGCCGTCGAACAGCGCGTCGACGTCGATCTCGATGGCGTCGTCGAGGAAGCGGTCGATGAGGATCGGGTGGTCCGGACTCGCCTCGGTGGCCTTCTCGACGTACGTGACGAGGGAGTCGTCGTCGTAGACGATGACCATGCCGCGCCCGCCGAGCACGTACGACGGGCGCACGAGCACCGGGTAGCCGATCTCGCGGGCGACCGCCAGGGCCTCGTCGGCGCTGAAGGCCGTGCCGTGCTTGGGGGCGATCAGGCCCGCCTTGGCGAGCACCTGCCCGAAGGCGCCGCGGTCCTCCGCGAGGTGGATGGCGCCCGGCGAGGTGCCGACGATGGGCACGCCCTCGTCCTCGAGCGCCTGCGCCAGGCCGAGCGGGGTCTGGCCGCCGAGCTGCACGATGACACCGGCGATCGGGCCCGCCTGACTCTCGGCGTGGATGACCTCGAGCACGTCCTCGAGCGTCAGCGGCTCGAAGTAGAGGCGGCTGCTCGTGTCGTAGTCGGTGGACACCGTCTCGGGGTTGCAGTTGACCATGACCGTGTCGAATCCCTTGTCGCGCAAGGAGAACGACGCGTGCACGCAGGAGTAGTCGAACTCGACGCCCTGCCCGATGCGGTTGGGCCCGGAGCCGAGGATGATGACGGCGGGCCGCTCTCGCGGCGCCACCTCGGTCTCCTCGTCGTACGAGCTGTAGTGGTAGGGCGTCGCAGCCGCGAACTCGGCCGCGCACGTGTCGACGGTCTTGTAGACCGGGCGCACCCCGAGCGCGTGGCGCACGCCGCGGACCACGGCCTGCGGCATACGCCGGATGCTCGCGATCTGCGCGTCGCTGAAACCGTGGCGCTTGACGAGCCGCAGCAGCTCGGGCGTCAGCTGGTCGGCCTCGGCCAGCATCGCCGCGACGTCGTTGACGAGCGCGATCTGGTCGAGGAACCACGGGTCGATACCGGTGGCCTCGTGGACCTCCTCGACGGTGCAGCCGCCTCGAAGGGCCTGCTGCACCAACACGATACGGCCGTCGGTGGGGGTCTTGGCCTCCTCGAGCGCGCGCTCGGCGGCAACCTTCGTCAGCTCGCCGTCCCAGTGGAAGCTCGCGCCCTTCTTCTCGAGCGACCGCAGAGCCTTCTGCAGGGCCTCGGTGAAGTTGCGGCCGATGGCCATGGCCTCGCCGACCGACTTCATCGTCGTCGTCAGCGTCGGGTCGGCGGCTGGGAACTTCTCGAAGGCGAAGCGCGGCACCTTCACGACGACGTAGTCCAGCGACGGCTCGAAGCTCGCCGGCGTCTCACGGGTGATGTCGTTCGGCACCTCGTCGAGCGTGTAGCCGATCGCCATCTTCGCGGCGATCTTCGCGATCGGGAAGCCGGTGGCCTTGGAGGCCAGGGCGCTCGAGCGGGAGACGCGCGGATTCATCTCGATGACGATGATGCGGCCGTCGCGCGGGTTGACGGCGAACTGGATGTTGCAGCCGCCGGTGTCGACGCCGACCTCACGGATGACGGCGATCCCGATGTCCCGCAGCCGCTGGTACTCACGGTCCGTGAGCGTCAGCGCCGGTGCGACGGTGATCGAGTCGCCGGTGTGCACGCCCATGGGGTCGAGGTTCTCGATGGAGCAGACGACGACGACGTTGTCGGCGTGGTCGCGCATGACCTCGAGCTCGTACTCCTTCCAGCCGAGGATCGACTCCTCGAGGAGCACCTCGGTCGTCGGGGAGTACTGCAGCCCCTGACCGCCGATGCGGCGCAGGTCGGCCTCGTCGTAGGCGAAGCCGGACCCGAGCCCGCCCATCGTGAACGACGGGCGCACGACGACGGGGTAGCTGAGCTCCTCGGCGGCGGCGAGCAGCTCGTCCATCGAGTGGCAGATGATCGAGCGGGCCGACTCGGCGCCGCAGCGCTCGACGACGCCCTTGAAGGCTTCGCGGTCCTCGCCGAGCTCGATGGCGTCGACGTTGGCGCCGATGAGCGGGCAGCCGTACTTCTCGAGGACGCCGTTCTCGTGCAGGGCGATCGCGCAGTTCAGGGCGGTCTGGCCACCGAGCGTCGCGAGCACGGCGTCGGGGCGCTCCTTGGCGATGATCGCCTCGACGACCTCGGGCGTGATCGGCTCGACGTAGGTGGCGTCGGCGAACTCGGGGTCGGTCATGATCGTCGCCGGGTTGCTGTTGACGAGGATGACGCGGATGCCCTCCTCGCGCAGCACGCGGCAGGCCTGGGTGCCCGAGTAGTCGAACTCGCACGCCTGGCCGATGACGATCGGCCCCGACCCGATGACGAGGACGCTCTTGATGTCGTCACGCTTCGGCATCAGTGGGCCCCCTCGCTCGCCGAGATCTGCTGGTGGTTGGTCTGTCGGTTGGTCATGAGCTCCACGAAGCGGTCGAAGAGGTAGGCGGCGTCGTGGGGACCCGCTGCTGCCTCGGGGTGGTACTGGACGGAGTACGCGGGCCGGTCGAGGCACTCGAGACCCTCGACGACGTCGTCGTTGAGGCACACGTGCGAGACGCGCACCCGGCCGTATGCCGTGTCGCTGTCCTCGTCGAGGGGCGCGTCGACGGCGAAGCCGTGGTTGTGGGCCGTGACCTCGACCTTGCCGGTCGTGCGGTCCATGACCGGCTGGTTGATGCCGCGGTGGCCGTACTTCAGCTTGTAGGTGCCGAAGCCGAGGGCCCGGCCGAGCAGCTGGTTGCCGAAGCAGATGCCGAAGAACGGCAGGCCGCGGTCGAGCACCTGGCGCAGCAGCGTCACCTCGTGCTCGGCGCTCGCCGGGTCACCGGGGCCGTTGGAGAAGAACACGCCGTCGGGGCCGGACTCCCCCACCGCGAGCACGTCGTCGATCGTGGCGGTGGCCGGCAGGACGTGCACCTCGATACCGCGCTGCGCCATGAGCTGCGGCGTCATCGCCTTGATGCCGAGGTCGATGGCCGCGACGGTGAAGCGCTTCTCGCCGACGGCCGGGACGGCATACGGCTCGGCGGTGGTGACCTCGGCGGCGAGGGCCGCGCCCGCCATCTGCGGACTCGTGCGGACGGCGTCGAGCAGCTCGTCGTCGCCCCGTTCGGCGGCGTCGCCGCTGAAGATGCCCACACGCATGGCGCCGCGCTCGCGCAGGTGGCGGGTCAGCGCGCGCGTGTCGATGTCGCAGATGCCCACGACGCCCTGGTCGGCGAGCTCGTCCTCGAGGTCGCGGGTGGCGCGCCAGTTCGACGAGCGGATCGCGGGGTCGCGCACGACGTAGCCGGCGGCCCAGATGCGGGTGCTCTCGTCGTCCTCGGTGTTGACGCCCGTGTTGCCGACGTGCGGCGCCGTCATGACGATGACCTGGCGGTGGTAGCTGGGGTCGGTGAGGGTCTCCTGGTAGCCGGTCATGCCGGTGGAGAAGACCGCCTCGCCGACCGTCTGGCCGAGCGCTCCGTAGGAGGCGCCGCGGAAGGTGCGGCCGTCCTCGAGCACGAGGGTCGCCGCCACGCGGGTGCGGCCCGGGTGCCCGTCGCGGGTGGGTACGGTCAGCGGTGTCTGGGTCGTCACAGGTCTGCCCCTGAGGTCGTCGCGTTCGTCAGTTCTCGTCGGGTGCCCGCCCCGTTGCGGGCGTCGTGGGTGACGCGCCCTGCGTAGACCGTCGCCTCGACGGCTCCGCGCAGGGTGCGCCCGTGCCACGGGTTGTTGCGCGAGCGGCTGCGGCTCGCGGCGGCGTCGACCGTGACCTCGCGGTCGGGGTCGACGAGGGTGATGTGGGCGGGGGCGCCGACGGCGAGTCCCCTTCCCTGGTGGGCCAGCCCGCCGATGCGGGCCGGAGTGGTGGACATGACCCGGGCGACGTCGGCCCAGTCGAGCAGACCGCCGTGGACCATCACGTCGCTGACCACCGAGAGCGCCGTCTCGAGCCCGAGCATGCCGAACGCCGCGTCGACGAAGGCGTGCTCCTTGTCGTGGCGGGCGTGCGGTGCGTGGTCGGTGGCGACCGCGTCGATCGTGCCGTCGGCCAGGGCTGCTCGCAGCACCTCGACGTCCTCGGTCGGCCGCAGCGGCGGGTTGACCTTGTAGACGGGGTCGTAGCCGACCAGCAGGTCGGTGGTGAGTGCGAGGTGGTGCGGCGTCACCTCGGCGGTGACGTCGATGCCCTGCGCCTTGGCCCAGCGGATCACCTCGACGGTGCCGGCCGTGGAGACGTGTGCGACGTGGACGCGCGAGCCGGTGTGGCGGGCCAGCATGACGTCGCGGGCGACCACGGACTCCTCGGCGATGCCGGGCCAGCCGGGCAGCCCGAGGCGGCCGGAGACCTCGCCCTCGTGGCAGCAGGCCTCGCGGCCGGCGAGGCGCGGGTCCTGCGCGTGCTGGCTGATGACGCCACCGAAGGGCTTGATGTACTCGAGCGCCCGCCGCATGATGCGTGCGTCGTGGACGCAGTGTCCGTCGTCGCTGAAGACCCGGACCTTGGCGCGCGACCGGGCCATGAGGCCGAGCTCGGCGAGCTCGGCGCCCTCCAGACCCTTCGTCACGGCGCCGACCGGCACGACCTCGGTGAGTCCGCAGGCGCGCCCGAGGTCGAGCACGCGCTCGGCCGCTTCGGCCGTGTCGGTGACGGGGTTGGTGTTGGCCATCGCGAAGACGGCCGTGAAGCCGCCGGCTGCGGCGGCTGCCGACCCGGTGGCGATCGTCTCGGCGTCCTCGCGACCGGGCTCGCGCAGGTGCACGTGCAGGTCGACGAGACCTGGCAGCGCGACGAGGCCGTCGGCGTCGAGCAACTCGGCGTCGGACGGGGCCGTGACCGAGCCGACCTCCGTGACGACGCCGTCCTCGACGAGCAGGTCGGCGGCGTCGGCACCGAGCAGGCGGGCGCCGCGGATCACGAGGCGGCTCATCGAGCGGCTCCTTCGGTCACGGGGGTGGCGGCGACGGGGGCGGGCGTGTCGTCGCCGGCCAGCAGGTGGTAGAGCACGGCCATCCGCACGGCGACGCCGGCGGAGACCTGGTCGAGCACGACGGACTGCGGCGAGTCGGCCGCCTCGGGGGCGATCTCGAGGCCACGGTTCATCGGGCCCGGGTGGAGCACGAGCACGCCGTCGTTGCGGGCGACGAGCCGGTCGAGCCGGTCGCGCGTGAGGCCGTAGCCGACGGTGTACTCGCGGGGCGTCGGGAAGAACCCGCCGCTCATCCGCTCACGCTGGACGCGCAGCATCATGACCGCGTCGACCGGGCCGTGCTCGCCCTCGCCGTCGAGCACGGGGTCGAGGTCCCAGCTCGTGGCGAAGCCGTCCGCCGTGCTCCACGCGCCGATGCCGCTCGGCATCAGCGTGGGCGGGGCGACGACGGTGACCTTGGCCCCGAGCGTCTTCAGCGTGATGACGTTGCTGCGGAAGACGCGCGAGTGGGTGAGGTCGCCCACGATGACGACGTGCTTGCCGTCGAGGTCGCCGAGCCGCGTGCGCAGGGTGTACGCGTCGAGCAGCGCCTGCGTGGGGTGCTCGTGGGTGCCGTCCCCGGCGTTGATGACGCTGCAGCGCACCCACTGGGCCACCTGCTGGCAGGCGCCGGAGGCGTTGTGCCGGATCACCAGGGCGTCGACGGCCATGGCGTCGACCGTCATCGCGGTGTCGCGCAGGCTCTCGCCCTTGCTCGTCGACGAGCCCTTGGCCGAGAGGTTGATGGTGTCGGCCGACATCCACTTGCCCGCGATCTCGAACGAGCTGCGGGTGCGGGTCGAGTCCTCGAAGAAGAAGTTGATGACGGTGCGGCCGCGCAGGGTCGGCACCTTCTTGACCTCGCGGCGCTGGAGGTCGTGCATCGACGCGGCGGTCTCGAGGATGTCCTCGACCTCCGCACGGCTGAGGTCGGCCGACGAGATGAGGTGCCTGGTCATCGGGCCTCGCCCCCGCTGATGCGCACGACGTCGAGCCCGTCCAGCTCGGCGACGCGCACGTGCACCCGCTCCTCGCGCGACGTCGGCAGGTTCTTGCCGACGTGGTCGGCGCGGATCGGCAGCTCGCGGTGGCCGCGGTCGACGAGCACCGCCAGCCGCACGGCACGCGGTCGCCCCAGCTCGGAGAGCGCGTCGAGGGCGGCCCGGATCGTGCGCCCCGAGTAGAGCACGTCGTCGACGAGGACGACGACCTTGTCGTCGATGCCACCGTCGGGGATGCGCGACCGGTGGGCGGTGCGCACGGGGTTGCGGCGCAGGTCGTCGCGGTGGAGCGTGATGTCGAGCTCGCCGACCGGGACGGGACGGCCCTCGACCTGCTCGATGCCGGCCGCGAGGCGGCGGGCGAGCGGGACGCCGCGCGAGGGGATCCCGAGGAGGACGAGCCCCTCGCTCCCCTTGTTGCGCTCGAGGATCTCGTGCCCGATGCGCCGCAGCGCCCGGGAGACGTCTCCTTCGGTCATCACGTCGCGAGCGTCGTCGGGGATGCTCGAGCGATCGGTCGATGACTGGGCAGATGCACTCAGGTCAGGGCAGGTCACAGCCGCTGGACCTCCTTCCCCGCCTCACAGGACGGTGGTTAAAGGATGTCGTCGCCGTGGAGTCTAGCGGCCACACCGGCGTGGCCCCGAATCGGTCCAGTCCTCGGCACGTCGACGTCCCGGCTGCAGATCGTCCTGGTCGGCGGTTAGCCTCCGACCATGTCGACGGTGGCGACCACGTGGGAGCAGGCGCTGGCCTGGCGGCTGGGGCGACAGCTGGTCGCGCCGGTGGGGCACGAGCCCGTCGTCGAGGTCGTGCAGCGCCTCGGGGCGGTTCCCGCCAAGCAGCAGCGGCTCGCAGAGCTCACGGTCGGCCTGCGTCGCGCGCGCCCGCGCCCCGGAGAGGTCGCCAGGGCGCTCGCCGACGGGCACCTGGTCAACGCGTTCGCGTTCCGCGGCGGCGCCCACTACCTGTCCCCCGAGGACGGCGGCGCGTACCTCGCCCTCCGCGCGGCCGGTCGGCAGTGGGAGCTCAAGAGCTGGCAGGACCACTACCGCCTGCGCCCCCAGGACTGGCCCGCCTTCCGCGCGACCGTGCGCGAGGCGCTCGCGGGCGGCCCGCTGACCCTCGCCGAGCTGGGCGCGGCCGTGACCCGCCGGCCGGCATACCGCCACCTGCGCACCGTCTTCGCCGACGGCGCCGGCACGCTCGTCAAGCCGCTCACGTGGCAGGGCGACATGGGCCTCGGGCCACCGCGCGACGGTCGGGCGACGTTCCAGCGCCTCGACGACAACCCGCGCTGGGCCGGGGTCTGGGAGCTCGAGGAGGCGGGCCCGTATGCCGTCAGCGCCTACCTGCGCGCGTACGGTCCGGCGACGCCCGAGCACGTGCACTACTGGCTCGGCGCCGGCCTGAGCGCCGGCCGCCGCCGCATCGACCGCTGGTGGGAGGGCCTGCGCGAGCGCCTCGAGGCCGTCGACGTCGCCGGCCGCACGGCATACGTCCTCGCTGAGGACCTCGACGACCTGCGCGCCACGGAGCCGACGGATGCCGTGCGGCTGCTGCCGGGCCACGACCCGTGGGTCATGGGTCCCGGCACGAAGGACGACAGCATCGTGCCTCCCGCGCTGCGCACCCAGGTCACGAACGGCGCCGACGTCGTCGTGGTCGGCGGTGTCGTCGGCGGGACGTGGACCGTGCGCCGGGACGAGGTGCACGTCGCGTGGTCGACCGACGACGGGCGGGCCCCCATCAGCGCCCTGGAGGCGGAGGTCGACCGACTGGCGGTCCTGCTGGGCCGTCCCCTCTCCGCGGTGCTCGACACCTGACGCTGACGTGCCCCGACGCCGAAGGGCACCCACCGGGATCGGTGGGTGCCCTTCGGCACGGCGCGGGCGGTGCCCGTACCGGTCAGACGATGGTCGCCTTGACCTCGGCGAGCCGGGCGAGGAGGCCGTTGACGAACGCCGGGGACTCGTCGGTCGACAGCTCGGTCGCGAGCGCCACTGCCTCGGAGATCGCGACCGCGTCGGGGATCTCGTCGTTCCAGAGCACCTCCCACGCGCCGAGCCGCAGGATGGTCCGGTCGACCGCAGGCATGCGGTCGAGGGTCCAGCCCTGGCTGTAGTCGGTGAGGGCGCCGTTGATGTCGTTCCACCGGCTCACGACGCCGCGGACGAGGTCGGCCGTGTAGGGGTTGTTGGCCGCCCGCGACTCACGGTCGCGCAGGCGCTCGTCGAGGAGCGCCTCGGCGTTCATCCCGCGCTGGTCCGCCTCGAAGAGGATGTCGAGGGCCCGCGTGCGGGCCTTGCTGCGTGCTGCCAAGGGAGTTCGAGTCCGCTCAGTCGTTGACGCGGCCGAGGTAGGACCCGTCGCGGGTGTCCACCTTGACCTTCGTGCCGGACTCGAGGAACAGCGGCACGTTGATCTGGGCGCCGGTCTCGAGCGTGGCCGGCTTGGTGCCGCCGGTCGAGCGGTCGCCCTGCAGGCCCGGCTCGGTGTGGGTGATCTCGAGAACGACCGACGCGGGCAGCTCGACGTAGAGGGGCAGGCCCTCGTTGGTGGCCACGATGGCGTTCTGGTTCTCGAGGAGGTAGTTGGCGGCGTCGCCCACGACGGTCTCCGACACGTGGAGCTGGTCGTAGGTGTCGGTGTCCATGAACACGAAGTCGGTGCCGTCCTTGTAGAGGTACTGCATCGTGCGCTTGTCGACGTTGCTCGTCTCGACCTTGGTGCCGGCGTTGAACGTCTTGTCGACGACCTTGCCGGAAAGGACGGCCTTGAGCTTGGTGCGCACGAAGGCCGGGCCCTTGCCGGGCTTCACGTGCTGGAACTCGACGACGGACCAGAGCTGTCCCTCGATGTTGAGCACCATGCCGTTCTTCAGGTCGTTGGTCGTAGCCATCGTTGTGTGTCCACCTTCGTATGCCGGCCGGCTCGGCGCGCGCCGATGGGCACGCCGCAGCCCCGGGCGTTCTTGACTTGGGGAGTTGCCGCACGAGTCTAGCCGCGGGGCCGCCTGATCGCGGAATCGCGCCGGCCGACGCCCGCCGGCACCGGTGTACGCTGGCCCGCTGCCCCGCTCCCCTGACGCAGAGAGGTTCCACGCGTGCTCGCCCCCGACACCGACCTGACCGGCGAGCTCGCCCGTGAGCAGGCCTACCTCGACGACGCGCGCGAGCAGCTGGCGAGGATGCGCCGGCTGGCGGAGTCCCTCGACGCGTCGAAGGCGAGCGACGCCATCTCGGGCGAGGTGCTCGGCCGCGTGCTGGCACGGCGCATCGCGTCGCTCCAGGACGACCCCCGCACGACCCTCTTCTTCGGCCGCATCGACGTCGACCCGGCCGACGCCCCGGCGGAGCAGTTCCACATCGGCCGCCGCCACGTCTCGGACGAGGCCGGTGACGCGGTGGTCGTCGACTGGCGCGCCCCGATCTCGACCGCGTTCTACCGGGCGTCGTCCCTCGACCCGATGGACGTCGTGCTGCGTCGCCGGTTCGGCGTCGACCGCGGCCGGCTCACGGCCTTCGAGGACGAGCGCCTCCGCGAGCCCGGGCAGCAGGACTCGGCGACGGGATCGCTGCTCGCCGCTGAGATCGAGCGCCCGCGCACGGGCCCGATGCGCGACATCGTCTCGACGATCCAGCCCGAGCAGGACGAGATCGTCCGCAGCGACGTCGCGGTGAGCGTCTGCGTGCAGGGCGCACCGGGCACCGGCAAGACCGCGGTCGGGCTGCACCGTGCGGCCTGGCTGCTCTACTCGTTCCGCGAGCGCCTCGACCGGTCGGGCGTGCTCGTCGTCGGTCCGAACCGGGCCTTCCTCGACCACATCGGCGCGGTGCTGCCCTCCCTGGGTGAGGTGCGGGTCGGCCACGCCACGATCGAGACGCTGCTCGAGCACGGCCGGGTGCGCGCCGAGGAGCCCGCCGACGTGGCGACCCTCAAGGGCGACGCGCGTCTCGCGGCGGTGCTGCACCGCGCCGTCTGGTCGCACGTGGCCCGACCGTCGGAGCCGCTCGTGGTGCCGCGCGGGGTGCGCAAGTGGCGCGTGCCGGCATACGAGGTGAAGGAGATCCTCGACGAGCTCGCAGCCCGCGGCGTGCGCTACTCGGCCGCTCGTGACCTGCTCCCCCAGCGGCTCGCTCACCACGTGCTCCTCGAGATGGAGCGGTCGGGCGAGGCGCCCGACGACCGCGTCCAGGACGCTGTCGCCAAGTCGCCGGCGGTCAAGAAGTACGTCGCAGCCGTGTGGCCCGCCCTCGACCCGCAGGGCGTGCTGCACCGGCTGCTCTCCGACGCCGAGGCGCTGCGCGAGGCCGCGGGTGACGACCTCACCGCCGACGAGCAGGCGTTGCTGTTGTGGCACAAGCCTGCTCGCACCAAGGGGTCCGCGAAGTGGTCGCGGGCCGACATGGCGCTGCTCGACGAGGTCGACGACGTGCTGCGCCGGGTGCCGAGCCTCGGGCACGTCGTCCTCGACGAGGCGCAGGACCTCTCGCCGATGCAGCTGCGTGCGGTCGGTCGGCGAGCCTCGACCGGCTCGGTCACCGTGCTCGGCGACATCGCCCAGGGCACGACGCCGTGGGCGACCGGCTCGTGGGACGAAGCGATGCGCCACCTCGGCAAGGCAGACCACGACCTCGTCGTGCTCGACCGCGGCTTCCGCGTGCCCGCCGTCGTCATCGAGTACGCGGCTCGCCTGCTGCCGCACATGGCGCCGGGGCTGGGCGCCCCGGTGTCGGTGCGCGAGAACCCCGGCCGGCTCGAGCTGCGGCGGGCCGCCGCCGACGAGCTGCACACCGAGATGGTGCGCGCCGTCGAGACGGCGGCCGCCGCACCGGGCTCGGTGGGTGTCATCGTCGCGGATGCCTCCGTCGAGGCCGTGTCGGCAGCCCTGACGGCGGCGTCGGTGCCGCACGGGCGCCTCGACGTCGACCACGGCGACGACGAGGACCGCCAGGTCGAGGTCGTGCCGGTGAGCGTCGCCAAGGGTCTCGAGTTCGACCGGACCGTCGTCGTGGAGCCGAGCGCCATCGCGGCCGCCGAGCCCGACGAGCGCACCGGCCTGCGCCGCCTCTACGTCGTGCTGACCCGGGCGGTGTCCGAGCTGACGATCGTGCACGCCGAGCCGCTGCCCACGGCCCTCACGACCGACTGACCGCTAGCCGAGACCCCGGTGGGCCGCCCACAGCGCGCCGGCCCGGTCGGCAGCCGCCTCGACGAGCGCGACCAGCTCCGGCCTGTCCGGCACGGTGAAGGACGTGTAGGCCCCTCGCCCACCCTCGACGGGACGCCCGTACGCCTTGACCGCCAGGTGCCCGGTCGGGAGCATCCGGACGTTCAGGGTGTCGAGCCGGAAGGTCTGCCCACGCCGCGAGTCCGTCCACCGCAGCGGCTCCGGGATCGTCACGTTGATCGCCATCGCGCTGACGACGAGCTCCTCGTCTTCGCCCATGCCGGCAGGCTCTCACGGCGGTGGCTGCGAGCCCGCGTTCACACCCCGATGGTGAGGGCGGCGGTGTAGCCGGTCGAGGCGCTGCCCGACATGGTCGCGACCTGCTGCGCTCCCCCGTCGTCGCCGAAGACGTTGTCGCTCTGCAGGCTCACCCGCGAGAGGTTGCCGACGCTCTGCTCGTAGCCGCTCGTCGCGTAGACCGCCTCGCAGGCGGCCTGCGGCAGCGCGATCTGCGACGTCTTGACGATGGGTCCGCTGGAGGTGGCGTCCTCGACCTTCGAGTAGACCTCGAAGTGCACGTGCGGCCAACGGCCGGCGTAGCAGCCCGGGTAGATCGAGGTGAACGTCGCGGTGCCGGACTCGTCGGTGGCCTGCACGCCGCGGAGGTAGTTCTCGTCCTCGGCGCCCTGGCTGTACATCGAGTAGAGCCCGTCACGGTCGCAGTGCCAGGCGTAGACGGCGGCCCCGACGAGGGCCGAGCTCGTCGAGAGGTCCTTCACCGTCAGCTTGATGGTGAGAGGGACGCCCTCGGCCGTCGTGGTCGAGGAGCCGATGCTGCTGCGGATGTCCTGGCGCACGATGCCCGAGTCGTCGAGCACGTTCTGGCCGTTGGAGCCGTCGCCCGGGAACGGTCCCGCCGTCTCGTCGGGAGCCTCGACCAGCGCAGCGCCGCTGCCGACGGTCGAGGAGGCCGAGCCCGATGCCGCTGCCGACCCGGCGGTCGTCGGCGACGTCGTGCTGCACGCGGCGAGCGCACCTGCGACGCCGAGCCCCCCGAGCAGGGTCAACGCGCGCCGCCGGTCCACGAGGGTCCGGAGGTCGAACACGAGGCCACGGTCGTGGTCCTCGATCTCGTTGCCGTGCTCGTCGACCCATTCGGGTCCGGGCGTCATGGGGGTCATCGGGTGCCTTCCGTCACGGGGCCGGACGAGCCCCTCCTCGCACCATGGTCGGCCGGGGGCCAGTGGCCCTCCCGTGCGACGGCTGTCGGTCTGCTGTGCCGCTTCAGACGAGGGCGCGCAGGGCCAGCAGGTAGGACTGCAGGCCGAACCCGGCGACCGTGCCGGTGGCGACGCCCGCCACGACGGACGTGTGGCGGAACTCCTCGCGGGTGGCGGGGTTGGACAGGTGCACCTCGACGAGGCTGCGCCCGCTCGTGGTGACGATCGCGCAGGCGTCGCGCACGGCATACGAGTAGTGCGTGAAGGCGCCCGGGTTGAGCACGACGTCGGCGCCGGCGTCGACGGCCTCGTGCAGCCAGTCGATGAGCTCGCCCTCGTGGTTGGTCTGCCGGCAGTCGGCGACGAGGCCCAGGTCACGGGCCTCGCGCTGGACGGCGGCGTGCACGTCGTCGAGCGTGTCGGAGCCGTAGACCTCGGGCTCGCGCGTGCCCAGACGGTTCAGGTTGGGGCCCGACAGGACGAAGACCGTGGGTGCCGTCATGGCCGGCAGTCTAGTGAGCGGAGCCCTGGTGGGGCCGCGACACGAGGCCGTATGCCGCCTGGAGCAGCACGTCGTCGGGGCCCACCAGGCGGGTGGGCTCGGCCAGCCCGTCGAGGACGACGAAGCGCAGCGTCGACCCGCGCGACTTCTTGTCGCGGCGCATGGCTGCGAGGAGGTCGTCCCAGCGCCCGGCCGCATACGTCGTGGGCAGCCCGAGCGACTCGAGGACCGCCCGGTGCCGCGCGACCAGTGCGTCGCCGTCGGGGCCGCTGAGGTGGCCGGCGAGGCGGGCGAGCTCGGCGACGTAGACCATGCCGACGCTGATCGCCTCGCCGTGGCGCCAGGTGTACTGCTCGACCTGCTCGATCGCGTGGCCGAAGGTGTGGCCGTAGTTGAGGATCTCGCGCAGCGATCTCTCCTTGAGATCGGCGGCGACGACCTCGGCCTTGACGCGGACGGCCCGCTCGACGAGCTCGCGCAGGTGCGGGTTGGCGGCGCTGCGCGCGCGGTCCGCGTCGTCGGCGACGGCCGACTCGACGAGCTCGAGGATGACGGGGTCGGCGATGAAGCCGCACTTGACGACCTCGGCGAGACCCGCGACGAGGTCGGCCCGGGGCAGCGTGTCGAGCACGTCGACGTCGCAGAGCACCCCGGCCGGCGGGTGGAAGGCGCCGACGAGGTTCTTCCCCTCGGCCGTGTTGATGCCGGTCTTGCCGCCGACCGCGGCGTCGACCATGCCGAGCAGGGTCGTCGGCACCTGCACGACGCGCACGCCGCGCAGCCAGGACGCGGCGACGAAGCCGGCGAGGTCGGTGACCGTGCCGCCGCCGACACCGACGACGGCGTCGGTGCGGGTGAAGCCCGCTCGGCCCAGCCGGCCCCAGAGGTCCGCGACGACCGAGGCGGACTTGGCCGCCTCGGCGTCGGGCACCTCGGCGGCGTGGACGGTGAGCCCGCGGGCCTCGAGGGCCGACGTGACGCGCGACGTCAGCTCGGGCAGCGTGGGTGGGTGCACGACGAGGACGCGCTCGACGTCGGCGCCGAGCAGCTCGGGCACCCGGTCGAGCACGCCGGACCCGATGACGACGTCGTAGTCGGCGCCGACGGCGATCGTCGTCGGCGCCTGCCTGGCGGTCACGCGTTGGCCGCCTCGAGCGCGGCGACGATGGTCTCGACGACCTCGTCGGGGGTGCGCCCCGCGGTGTCGACGCGCAGGGTCGAAACCCGCTCGTAGGTGGGCCGCCGGGAGTTCATCATGGCCACCCACGACGCGCGCGGGTTGACCGACAGCAGCGGGCGGGAGCGGTCGAAGCCGATGCGCTTGCTCGCGTCGGCGATGGCGACGTCGAGGAAGACGACGACGTGACCGGCGAGGGCCTCCTCGGTGAGGGGGTCCATCACGGCTCCCCCGCCGACCGAGACGACGCCGGACTGCTCGACGAGGGACCGCGCCACCTCGGCTCGTTCGAGGTCGCGGAAGGCGGGCTCGCCGTCGTCGACGAAGATGTCGGAGATCGAGCGACCCTGCGCGGCCTCGATCGCGGAGTCGACGTCGTGGAACGCGACGCCGAGCCGGGCCGCGAGAGCCTGGCCGACGGTCGTCTTGCCGGCGCCGGGCGGCCCGACGACGACGGCCACGGGACGGGTGGTGCCGGGAGCGGGGTCGTTCACCACGTGCGCAGGCCCTCACGGATGCCGTCGAGGTATGCCGTGTGGTTGCGTGCCGTCTCGGTGACCGAGTCACCGCCGAACTTCTCGAGGCACGACTGAGCCAGCACGAGCGCGACCATCGCCTCGGCCACCACCCCGGCGGCCGGCACGGCGCACACGTCGGAACGCTGGTGGATCGCGGTCGCTGCCTCACCGGTGGCGACGTCGACCGTCGAGAGCGCCCTCGGCACGGTGCTGATCGGCTTCATGGCGGCCCGGACGCGCAGCACCTGACCGGTGGACATGCCGCCCTCGGTGCCTCCGGCGCGGCCCGTGCGACGGGTGATGACGCCGTCGACGACCTCCATCTCGTCGTGCGCCTCGGAGCCGCGGCGACGGGCGGTCTCGAAGCCGTCGCCGACCTCGACGCCCTTGATGGCCTGGATGCTCATGAGCGCCTGCGCGAGCTGCCCGTCGAGCTTGCGGTCCCAGTGCACGTGCGAGCCCAGGCCCGGTGGCAGCCCGTAGGCGAGCACCTCGACGACGCCGCCGAGGGTGTCGCCGTCCTTCTTCGCGGCGTCGACCTCGGCGACCATCGCAGCAGACCCGGCGGGGTCGAACGCGCGGACGGGGTCGGCGTCGAGCCGCTCGACGTCGTCGGGGGTGGGCAGCGCGGCGTCGGCGGGCACCGAGGCCGTGCCGATGGAGACCGTGTGCGAGACGAGACGGATGCCGTAGGCCTGCTCGAGGAACCGGGCGGCGACCTCACCGAGGGCGACGCGTGCGGCGGTCTCGCGGGCCGAGGCGCGCTCGAGGATGGGCCGTGCGTCGTCATGGCCGTACTTCTGCATGCCGACGAGGTCGGCGTGCCCCGGACGCGGCCGGGTCAGCGGCTTGTTGCGGGCGATCTCCTTCTCGGCATTGACGTCGTCGGACGCCGCGAACGCCTCGTCGGTGACCGCCTCGGGGCTCATGACGGTCGTCCACTTCGGCCACTCGCTGTTGCCGACCCGGACCGCGATCGGCGATCCGAGCGTGACGCCGTGGCGCAGACCCCCGAGGAACTCGACCTCGTCCTGCTCGAACTTCATCCGGGCGCCGCGACCGTAGCCGAGGCGGCGGCGGGACAGGGCGGCCTGGAGGTCCTTCGCGCCGACCTCGACCCCTGCAGGGAGGCCCTCGATCATGGCGACGAGTGCGGGCCCGTGCGACTCACCGGCCGTCAACCAACGCAACATGTCTCGATCCTCCCACGCGGGCCCGCAGCGGCTCCGACCCGCCCGCTCCGCGGGACCGGGCGCGACCGGGACGCCCGCCCGGTCCCCGCGGGTGCCTCACAGGAAGGGGCGCACCTGAACGACGAGCGCGACCAGCAGGCCCACGAGCATCCACGGCCCGAACGCGATGTCGTCCTTCCGGGTGCCGCGCCGCAGCACGAGCCTCACCACGCCGTAGAGACCGGCGAGCAGGAAGGCGGCGTACGACGCCACGAGCGTGGTCGACACGCTGACGTAGCCGGTGGCCAGCCCCACCAGCCCGGCGAGGGTGACGTCACCGAAGCCGAAGCCGCTGCCGAGCAGGGCGGCGACGAGGGCGAGCACGAAGTAGATCGCCCACAGCACGACCCCGGCAACGGCCGCCCGACGCAGCGCCTCCCAGTCGCCCGAGGCGAGCGACGCCAGCGCGAGCTGCCCGACGAGCATCGGGTATGCCGGCCGGGTCAGTCCCCGTGGCAGGCGGTGGACGTCGGCGTCGATCCACGCGAGCGCGACGGCCACGAAGGCGAACCCGAGGTAGGCCGGGGCGAGCGCCCACTGCGCCAGCGGGCCGAAGCGCCAGGCCACCAGTCCCCATAGCAGCGCGAGGACGACCGGTAAGGCAGCGGACGAGAGCCGGGGCGGGCGCCCGAGCTCGTCGTCGAGGCGGTAGCCACTGGTCGCGAGCCGCCTGCGCAGCACCTCCCCGACGGCACCACCTGCGACAGCGAGGACGACCACGAACCATGCCGGCGCACCCGGTGCGTCGACCCAGGTCACGGGGAGGCTCACCGAGCCGGGTCCGGTGTCTGGGAGGGCCGGCGCCTGCCGGTGGCGTGCTGCGCGAGGGCGTCGCGCAACGCCTCCGACATGGCAGCGAGCGGCGCGGGCAGACCCGTCATGAGGCGTACCTGCTCGGTGGCCTGGTGCAGCAGCATGTCGGTGCCCTCGGCGACCGGCCAGCCGTGCTCGGCGGCGGCCCGCTGCAGCGGGGTGCGGCCCGTGCCGTAGACGACGTCGAGGACGGCGGGGCCGTGAGGGGTTCGTGCCGAGGCGTGGTCGAGCCGGTCCAGCCTCTCGAGCCCAATCACGGACGACGGGGGCACGGTGCTCACGACAGCGTCGACGTCACGCACGGCCTCCCACCGGCCCATGGGCACCACCTCGACCGCCGTGCCCGCCGCGCGGGCCTGCGCCAGGGTCTCGGGACGGACGCGGTCGCGCACCATGAAGACGACCCTCGCCGGGGGCGAGGTGATCGCGGCCAGCGCCGACCTCGCGGTCGCGCCGGACCCCAGGACGAGAAGGCTCGAGGGCGCCGGGCACCCGGCGAGCTCGAGCGCCGTCCGAATGCCGTGCACGTCGGTGTTGTGGGCCGTCCACGCCGACGGGTCGTCGGCGTCGCGAACGAGGGTGTTGGCCGCTCCCGTCGCGGCGGCCAGCTGCGTGACGGTGCGCGCCGCCCGCAGGCCGACCTCCTTGAGCGGCATCGTCAGGGACAGTCCGCGCCACGAGCCGTCGAGGCCGGCGAACGCGTCGGGGAAAGCGGCCTCGTCGACGTCACGTCGCGCGTACTCCCAGTCGGTGAGGCCCAGCGCGGCGTAGGCGGCCCGGTGCAGGACAGGCGACAGCGAGTGCACGACGGGGCTGCCCCACACCGCACAGCGGTGGAGCGCCGACCCCTCGCTCAGCACTTGCCCTTGTTGTCGGCACACCACTTCTGGAACTCCGCGACGTAGCGCTGGTGCTCGGGATAGGTCGCCGCGAACTTCGTCTCGCCCGTGTCGAGGTTGACCGTGACGAAGAAGAGCCAGGGGCCTGCTGCGGGGTTGGCGGCCGCCTTGAGCGCGCCCTCACCGGGGTTGGAGATGGGACCGGGCGGTAGGCCGGGGAAGCGACGGGTGTTGTAGGGGCTGGGGTTGTCGAGCATCTCCTGGGTGGGCACGCCACGCTTGCGGTAGATGTAGTTGACCGTCGAGTCCAGGCCGAGCGACATGTTCTGGGCGAGTCGGTTCTCGACGACGCGGGCGACCTTGGCGCGGTCGGCGTCGGTCTGGGCCTCGCCCTCGACCAGGCTGGCGACGGTGACGACGCGCTCCATCTGCGCGGGCGTGATGCCGAGCGTCTCGAGGCGCTTCGTCGACTCGGCCACCATCTCCTTGAGCTGCTCGAGCGCCGACGTGGAGGGCGGGAACTCGTAGCTGGCCGGGAACAGGTAGCCCTCGATGTTGCCGCGCGCCGACGGCGGCAGCCCCAGCTCGTCGACCTTCTTGGCGGCGGCGGAGTACTCGGCGACCGGGATGCCGGAGGTCTTGGACAGGCGGGCGTAGATCTCGTCGGCCCTGAGGCCCTCGGGGATCACGACCCGCGTGATGAGCCGGTTCTTCGGGTCGACGAGGACGGCGAGGGCGTCCGACGCCTTCATCTGCTTCTTCAGCGTGTAGATGCCCGGCTGGATGCCCGCGCTCTTGGGGTTCTCGTTGGCGGCCTCGATGAAGGCCTTGCTCGACTTGACGACGTCCTGGTCGACCAGCGCCTTCGCGATCGCGCTGCCCCTGGCGCCCTCGTCGACGGTGACGTTGACCTCGCCGCTGCCCGGGCCGGGGTAGTCGTTGGACTCGAGGAAGCCCTCAACGACCGGGCGGAGCGCCTTGTAGGCGACGGCCACGCCGCCGCCGATCACGGCCAGGGCCAGCACGATGACGAGCAGACGCCGGAAGACGGACGGCTTGCCGCGCCCGCTGCCGGGGGTCGAGCCCGCGGCGCGCTTGCGTCGGCCGCCCTTGCGCGCCGCCTCCTGCGCCTCGCGCATCTCGCGCCGGCTCATCGGGGCGGGTGCGGTGTGGGGCTCGTCGAAGTGCTCGCCGTGCGTCGGGTAGCCGGCGTGGTCGAGGTGCTCCTCGTGGTCGCCGAAGATGGAGGTCTCGAGATGGTCCTTCATCGGCGGCGTTCCTTCTTCCGTTTGCCCCCTGGCGAGACGGTCTCCCCTGCTGGTCTTCCTGATCGTGCCTCGGTGTCCAGCGCGGACTGGAGGATGAGCACGGCTGCTGCCTGGTCGACGACGGCACGCTGCCCGCGGCCCGGGACACCGCTGTCGCGAAGTCTGCGGTGCGCGTCGACGGTCGTCAAGCGTTCATCGACCATACGCACACCCACGCTACCGAGTCGAGAGGCCAGATCGGCTGCGTAGGCCCGGGCGATCCGCGCGGCCTCGCCCTCCTCTCCCGACAGGAGCCGGGGAAGCCCCACGACGACCTCGATGGCCTCGAGCTCGGCGACGAGCGCCACGAGGGCGTCGACGTCGCTGTTGCCCTCGGCGTCACGGGGCAGGGTGCGCACCGGGTGCGCGAACATCCCCGACGGGTCGCTGGCCGCGACGCCGACGCGGGCGTTGCCCACGTCGACGCCGATGCGCACGCCGTGCCGGGGTCGGCCGCCGTGCGGTGGATGGGCGCCGGGCGAGGTCACGCGCCCCGCTGCCGCAGCTGGTCCTCGACCGCACCGAGGGCCGCCGACACCATCGCGGCGTCGGTGCCGCCGCCCTGGGCGAGGTCGTCCTTGCCGCCACCGCCGCCGCCGAGCGTCTGCGCGGCGACCTTCACGAAGGCCCCGGCCTTGAGCCCCGCCTCGCGGGCGCGCTCGTTCGTCGCGACGATGACGACCGGACGGTCGTTGTTGACGGCGGCCATCGACACGAGCGCGGGGCGGTCGTTGCCGAGCCGTCCGCGTACGTCGGTGACGAGCTTGCGCAGGTCGTCGCCCGTCACGCCGACACCGGCGTCGTGGCTCACGAAGGTGACACCGCCGATCTCGCGCGCCGAGGCGACGAGCCCGCTCGCCGCACCGAGCACCTGACTCTGGCGCACGGCCGCGATCTCCTTCTCGGCGTCGCGCAGGCGACCGATGATCGTGGCGACGCGGTCGGCGAGCTCGTCGCGCCGCACGCCGAGGGTGTCGGTGAGCTGGCTGACGATCGTGGCCTCACGCGCCAGGTGGGAGTACGCGTCGGCGCCGACGAGCGCCTCGACACGCCGCACACCCGAGCCGATGGAGCTCTCGCCGAGCAGCTTGACGACGCCGATCTGACCGACACGCGGCGTGTGCGTGCCGACACAGAGCTCACGCGACCACTCGCCGATGGAGACGACGCGCACGCGCTCGCCGTACTTCTCGCCGAACAGCGCCATCGCGCCGAGCTTCTTGGCCGCGTCGAGGTCCATGATGTCGGCGGTCACGGGAAGGTCGTCGAGCAGCACCGCGTTGATGCGCGCCTCGATCTCACCCATCGCCGCGGCAGGCACCGCCTGCAGCGACTTGAAGTCGAAGCGGAGCCGGCCGGGCGAGTTCTCCGAACCCGCCTGGGTCGCGGTGTCGCCGAGCTCGTCGCGCAGCGCCTGGTGCACCATGTGGGTCGCCGTGTGGGCACGGGAGATGGACCGGCGACGGAACACGTCGACCTCGGCCTCGGCGTCCTCGCCGACGCCCACCTCGCCCTCGATCACCTTCGCCCGGTGCACGACGAGACCCGTGATCGGCCGCTGGACGTCCGTCACCTCGATGAGCGCGCCGTTCGCGAGGCGGATGCGGCCGTGGTCGGCCTGCTGGCCACCGGACTCGGCGTAGAGCGGGGTGCGGTCCAGGACGATCTCGACGTCGTCGCCCTGACCGACCCGGTCGACGAGCTCGCCGTCGCGGATCAGGCCGCGCACCCGGGTGTCGGTGAGCGTCTGGTCGTAGCCGGTGAACTCGACCTGGCGACCGAGCTCGTCGGAGAGGCGGCGGTAGACGCTCGTGTCACCGTGCGCCGACTTCTTCGCCCGGGCGTCCGCCTTCGCGCGGTCGCGCTGCTCGCCCATGAGCCGCCGGAAGCCCGCCTCGTCGACCTGAAGGCCCTGCTCCGCCGCCATCTCGAGCGTGAGGTCGATCGGGAAGCCGTAGGTGTCGTGCAGCGCGAACGCCTCGGAGCCGCCGAGCACGGTCGAGCCCGACGACTTGGCCTTCGCCACCGCCGTGTCGAGGATCGTCGTGCCCGAGCTCAGCGTGCGACGGAACGCGTCCTCCTCGGCGTACGCGACCTGGCTGATGCGAGCGAAGTCGGTCTCGAGCTCGGGGTAGGACGCCTTCATCCGCTCCATGCTCACCGGCAGCAGCTGCTCGAGGGTGGGCGCGTCGACGCCGAGCAGGCGCATCGAGCGGACCGCGCGACGCAGCAGTCGGCGCAGCACGTAGCCGCGACCCTCGTTGCCCGGCGTCACGCCGTCACCGATGAGCATGAGCGAGCTGCGCACGTGGTCGGCCACGACCCGGAAGCGCACGTCGTCGTCGTGGTCGGCGCCGTAGCGGCGACCACTGAGGTCCTCGGCGGCCGCGATGACGGGGAAGACCTCGTCGGTCTCGTAGATGTTGTCGACGCCCTGGAGCAGGAACGCGACGCGCTCGAGGCCCATGCCGGTGTCGATGTTGCGCTTGGGCAGGTCGCCCGCGATGTCGAAGTCCTCCTTGGACCTGACGTTCTCGAGCTCGTACTGCATGAAGACGAGGTTCCAGAACTCGAGGTAGCGGTCGCCCGCCTCCCAGTCCCCGTCGGCGCCGAACTCGGGGCCGCGGTCGAGGAGGATCTCGGAACAGGGGCCACCGGGGCCGGCCACGCCCATGTTCCAGTAGTTGTCCTTGCGCCCGAGGCGCACGATGCGGTCGTCGGAGAGCCCCGCGACCTTCTTCCACAGCGCGATGGCCTCGTCGTCCTCGTGGTAGACGGACGCGTAGAGGTCCTTCTCGTCGAAGCCGAGGCCGCCCTCGGACTGGCTGCGCGTGATGAGCTCCCACGCGAGCCCGATGGCGCCTTCCTTGAAGTAGTCGCCGAAGCTGAAGTTTCCGTTCATCTGGAAGAACGTGCCGTGGCGGGTCGTCTTGCCGACCTCCTCGATGTCGAGGGTGCGCACGCACTTCTGCACGCTCGTGGCGCGGTCGAACGGCGGGGTCTCCTGGCCGAGGAAGTACGGCTTGAACGGGACCATGCCGGCGTTGACGAACAGCAGGTTCGGGTCCTCGTGCACGAGCGGAGCGCTCGGGACGACGGTGTGGCCGTTGTTCTCGAAGTAGGAGAGCCAGCGGCGGCGGATCTCAGCGGTTTCCATGTGATGTCCTCGAGGTGGATCTGTGGCTGGTGGGTTCGGGGCGGGGTCGGCGTGCGCCTCAGCAGGGCGCGACCGACCCCCAGCGGGCTCGTGCCGCCACGCTCGCCACCACCGTGCTTTTCGTGTCCATCACGCCGACAACCCTAACCGACCGCGTGACACGAGTCCCACCACCTTTGCGACGGTGCCGGGCACCACGCACGTATGCCGCTGGGCCGGCCCCCGTGCGGGAGCCGGCCCAGCGGCATACGGCAGGTGTGACGGAGCCGGCGCTCAGGCGGAGTGCTCGACCTCGGCGACGAGGTCGGTCTTGACCTCCGGGAAGTGGCAGGCCTGCAGGTGCACGCCACCCTCGCGGAAGGCCCGCGTCGACTCCTCGGCCGTTGCCGTGACGAGCGGCGGCTCCTGCTGGGCGCAGATGTCCTGGGCCTTCCAGCACCGGGTGCGGAAGCGGCAGCCGCTCGGCGGGTCGATGGGGCTCGGCACGTCGCCGACGAGACGGATGCGCTCCTTCGGGGCGATGCCGCGCGCGACGTTGATGTCGGGCGCCGCCGAGAGCAGGGCCTGGGTGTACGGGTGCTCGGGGGCCTCGTAGATCTTCTTCTTGTCGCCGTACTCGACGATCTTGCCGAGGTACATCACCGCGACCTGGTCGCAGAAGTGCCGCACGACGCCGAGGTCGTGCGCGACGAAGATGAACGCGAGACCGAGCTCGTTGCGCAGCTTGGCCAGCAGGTTCATCACCTGCGCCTGGATCGACACGTCGAGGGCCGAGACCGGCTCGTCGGCGATGATGAGCTTCGGCTCCACCGCCAGCGCGCGGGCGATGCCGATGCGCTGGCGCTGGCCGCCGGAGAACTCCGAGGGGTAGCGGTTGATGTGCTCGGGGTTGAGACCGACGAGCTCGAGGAGCTCCTGGACCCTGGCCTTCTCCTTGCCCTGGTGCAGGCCGTGCACCTTGAGCGGGGACGAGAGGATCGAGCCGACCGTGTGCCTCGGGTTGAGCGAGGAGTACGGGTCCTGGAAGATCATCTGCACGTCGCGGCGGATGCCTCGGAGCTCGCGCTCCTTGAGGTGCGTGATGTCGCGTCCCTCGAACTCGATGGTGCCGGCGGTGGGCTCGTCGAGGCGCGTCACGAGGCGCGACGTCGTCGACTTGCCACAGCCGGACTCGCCGACGAGGCCCAGCGTCTGGCCCTGCTTGACCGTGAAGCTGATGCCGTCGACGGCCTTGACCGTCGCGCGCACCATCTTCAGGCCCTGGACCTCGCGGAACGGGAAGTGTCGCTGGAGGTCGGTGACCTTGAGCAGCGTCTGGTCGCTCATCGGACTCCCTCGTCGTTCTGCAGCGTGGCCACGGGGTCGGCCAGGTGGCAGCGGATCTCACGGTTGTGCAGGCCCGGCGTCGGCCGCCACTCGGGCAGCGTCGTGGAGCACGCGTCGCCGGGCACCTGGTCCTTGAAGACGCACCGCGGGTGGAAGGAGCAGCCCGACGGCAGGTTGAGCAGGCTGGGCGGGGTGCCCGGGATCGCCTTGAGCTCGTCGAGGTCCTCCGAGTGCGACGGCAGCGACTGCAGCAGGCCGTACGTGTACGGCATGGACGGCTGCGCCAGCACCTCCTTCGCGTTGCCCTTCTCGACGCCACGGCCGGCGTACATCACGAGGATGTCGTCGGCGGTCTCGGCGACGACCGCGAGGTCGTGCGTGATGAGGATGACCGCCGAGCCGAACTCCTTCTGGAGGTCGTTGACGAGGTCGAGGATCTGCGCCTGGACGGTCACGTCGAGGGCCGTGGTGGGCTCGTCGGCGATGAGCAGCTTCGGGTTGTTCACCAGACCGAGCGCGATCATGGCGCGCTGGCGCATGCCGCCCGAGAACTCGTGCGGGTACTGGTTGGCCCGGCGCTGCGGGTTCGGGATGCCGACGAGGTCGAGCATCTCGACCGCGCGCTTGTGGGCGATCTGCTTGCTGACCTTGTGGTGCGCCTGGTACGCCTCGGCGATCTGCTTGCCGATCTTGTGGAACGGGTGCAGCGAGCTCTGCGGGTCCTGGAAGACCATCGCCGCCTTGGTGCTGCGGATCTTCTGGAACGTCGATGCCGGCGCGCCGACGAGCTCGAGGCCGTCGAGCTTGATGCTCCCCGTGATCTGGGTGCGCTTCGGGTTGTGCAGGCCGAGCACGGCCATGCTGCTGACGGACTTGCCCGAGCCCGACTCGCCGACGATGGCGAGCGTGCGGCCGAGGCGGGCCTGGTAGGTCAGGTTCGAGACGGCCCGGACCACACCCTCCTCGGTGGGGAAGGCGACGGAGAGGTCGTTGACGTCGAGCACGACGTCGCCGGCGTCGCGCGCCTCGGCGGTCTGGGTCGAGATGGTGTTCGCGGTTGCGGTCACGAGAGCCTCACTCGCGGGTCGATGAAGGAGTACGCGATGTCGACGAGGAGGTTCATCACGACGACGACCGTGGCTCCGATGAGCACGCTACCCATGATCACGGGCAGGTCGAGGGCGCGGAACGCCGTGATGGTCCGCCGGCCGATGCCGTCGACGCCGAAGATCTGCTCGGTGATGAGCGTTCCGGTGAGGAGCGCGGCCATGTCGAGGCCCAGGATCGTGGCGATCGGGCTCATCGCGGCGCGGAAGCCGTGCTTGAACAGCACGGTGCGCTCGGTGATGCCCTTGGACCGGGCCGTGCGGATGTAGTCCATCGACAACGTGTCGAGCATCGAGTTGCGGGTGTAGCGCGTGTACTGGGACGAGGTGACGAGCCCCAGGATGAGCGCGGGCGCGACCATGCCCACGAAGTAGGGGCCGACGCCGCTCGACAACGGTGCGTACTGCGGCAGCAGGCCCCAGAGCACCACGGGGTAGAGCGCGGTGAGCAGCGCGAGCACGTAGTACGGGATGGCGCCCATGACCTGCGAGACGCCGACGACGATCCGGTCGGTCGGGGTGCCGCGTCGGGTGGCGGCGAAGATGCCGCTCGTGACACCGACGGTCACGAAGATGACGGCGGCCATCAGCGCCAGCACGACCGTGTTGGGGAAGCGCGAGAAGAGCTCGTCGTTGACCGACTGGCGGGTGACGAACGAGAACCCGAGGCAGGGGGCGCCACAGTGGACGGTGTCGCCCGCGTAGACGAAGTCACGGCCGACGATCAGACCCTGGAAGTAGTCGGTGAACTGCGTGACCAGAGGCTTGTCCAGACCGAGGCTGCGGCTGATCTGCGCCAGACGCTCGGGGGTGCACCGGCTCTCCGGGCACATCGCCTGTGCGGGATCTCCCGGCCCGGCGAAGAACAGCAAGAAGGTCGAGACCAGGGTGGCGAGGATGACGCTCAGGGCGAGGGCCAGGCGCCTGAGGAGGTAGGTGAGCACGGGTTGCCTTCCGAACGGGGTGGGCGCCGGAGGTGGGGGTCCGGGATGTCCCGGACCCCCACCGCGGCTGTCAGTTCAGCGGAGCCGCCCCCGAGGGGGCGGCGTCACTGCCTCTTACTGGTCGATCCAGATCGAGGTGATCTCGGGCATGCCCTTGTTGGGGTTGTTGCGGACGTTCTTGACCTTCGTGCCGAAGACCTGGTTGCCCTTGTCGTAGTAGTCCGGGATGGCGAGGAGGTAGTTCTCCGTGAGCCACTTGTCCATCTTGGCCCACTCCGGCCCCTGCTCCGTGATGGAGAGCTGCTGGATGCGCTTGATCTCGGCGTCGATCTTGGCGTCCGAGAAGTTGCCGAACGTCGTGCCACCCTGCGACAGGGCGATGCTGCCGACGGTGGGCGGGATGATCGAGTCGGCGGACGGCCAGTCGAAGCACCAGCCGCGCGGGCCCTGGAGCATGTTGTACTTGCCCTTGGGCTTGCCGATGAGCTTGCGGCGCTCGGCGTTCGGCACACCGAGGTCGGTGACCTTGAAGCCGGCAGCCTGCAGCTTCTGCTTGCGGACCTGGTTCGCCTTCTGGGCGGTGTCGTCGTCGTTCGTGTAGTAGTAGATGAGCTCGAAGGGCTTGTCGGGGCCGTAGCCGGCCGCGGCGAGCATCTCCTTGGCCTTGGCGGGGTCGCCGTCGCCCTGGCCGTTCATCTTGAAGCCGGGGGCAGCCTCGGCCTCGTACTTCTGGAAGCCGGCGATCTGCGGCGGGATCATCGTGCTCGCCGGGGAGAACGAGTGCGTCGAGTCACCGGACGCCTTGTGCATGGAGTCGAACGGGTAGGCGACGGCGATCGCCTTGCGGACGGGAAGCGGGATCTTCGTCGCGTCCATGTTGACCATGATCACGCAGGAGGAGGGACCCTCGGAGTACTGGGCCTTCTTCTCGCCCTCGATCTGCGAGATGAGCGAGGAGTCGATCGGCTCCCAGTTGAGCGTCGTGGCGTCGTCGCCGTTGGAGGCGAGGATGGCCGTCTGCGTCTTGACCGTGTCGACACCGAACTTGAAGTGGTAGCCGTCCGGGTAGTTGTGACGGGCCGGGTCGGTGTTGGGGTCCCAGTTGGGGTTGCGCTTGAGCGTGAGCTCCGAGCCCGGGGTGTACTTGTCGAACATGTACGGGCCGGTCGCCAGCGGGTGCAGCTTGTAGTCGGCCTTCTTGTCCTTCGCCTCGGGGATCGGCGTGAACTGGTTGAAGGACACGAAGTAGGGAAGCGTCTCGAAGCGCTTCTCGAGGTGGAAGACGATCGTCTTGTCGTCGGTGGCCTCGACGCCCTTCCAGTTCTTGTCACCCTTGAACGGGCCCTGGTAGTCGGCACCGCCCTTGAAGAACTCGCGCTGGTACGTGGGGCCGTTCGCCGCGAGGTCGGGGTCGAACGAGCGCTTGGCGGCGTAGACGATGTCGGCGGCCTTGACCGGCGTGCCGTCCTCGTACTTGATGCCGTCCTTGAGGGTGAACGTCCACGTCAGGCCGTCCTCGGACGCCTTGCCCAGGTCGGTGGCGAGGTCGGGCACGAGGACGGTCTTGCCGTCGCGCTGCGTGAACGTGGTGAGCGCACGGTGCGACAGCGAGAAGATGACGGCGGAGTCCTGGTAGAACTCGTCGCTCGGGTCCATGGTGGCCGGGACACCGGAGTTGGAAACCGTGAGGATTCCGCCCTTCTTGGCACCGGGGATCTCCGGGGCCGGGCCCTTGGCGTCGGGCATGAGGCCGGCGGAGGCACCCTCGACGGCGCCGCCGTTGCCGGCGCCGTTGGTGCCACCGGCACCACCGTTGTTGGCGGCCGGCGCGCCGCAGGCTGCGACGAAGCCGAGGGAGGCCGCGGCCCCCACGGTCAGGACTTTGGTCCAGCGCATTGTTGTTTGCTCCCTTTGTGCGTGTCCCGGCGTTTTGCCGGGAACATCTGTGAACCGAACCCGCGTGGGGTTATCGGCGGCTGGTGGGGTCGAAGGCGTCGCGGATCGAGTCGCCGAGCAGGCTCAGCGAGAGCACGAGCAGCGAGAGGCCGATGACCGAGGGCCACAACCACAGCGGGTAGGTGGCGAAGAGCGTCTGGGCGTCGGCGATGGTGCGGCCCCAGGACGCGGTGGGCTCGACGAGGCCGACACCGAGGTAGCTCAGGGTGGCCTCGTAGGTGATGTAGGCGGGGACGGCGATCGAGGCCGAGACGATGATCGGGCCGACGAGGTTGGGCAGCACCTCGCGGAAGAGGATGCCGCGGGTCGGCACGCCGATGGCGCGCGCCGCCTGGACGAACTCGCGCTCGCGCAGGCTCTTTACCTCGCCTCGCACGAGGCGGGCCAGGCCCATCCACCCGAGGACGAAGAGCACGACGATGAGCACCCAGAAGCGCAGGTTGGACGTCTCCTCGGCGCTGAGGTTGCCGTCACCCTGGATGCTCTTCTGGAACAGGGGCACGACCGCCACGATGACGATGAGGATGGGCAGCGACAGGAAGAAGTCGATGACCCAGGAGATGACCTTGTCGACGACGCCGCCGAGGTAGCCGGCGAGCAGGCCGAGCGTCACGCCGATGATCGTCGAGACGGCCGCCGCGACGAAGCCGATGACGAGCGACGGGCGGGCTCCGTAGGCGAACCGGGCGAAGAGGTCGCGGCCGAGGCGGGGTTCGATGCCGAGCCAGTGGGCCGAGCTCGAGCCCTGCTCGGGCAGGCCGTTGAAGTCGACGAGCTCGGTGTGCACCGCGTCCACCGTGGCCTTGGTCTTCGTGATCGGGTCGGTGGCCTGGAGCGAGACGACGAGCGGGGCGAAGATCGCCAGGAGGATGAAGAAGACGATGACGACGAAGCAGATGATCGCGACCTTGTCCTGCTTCAGCCGCGACCACGCCACCTGGCCGGGAGAACGGCCGGTGCGCTTCTCCTGGGACTGCTGGGTGGTCGTCGAAGGCTTCTCATCGGATGCCTCTTTCAGCTCGGTCGCTGAGGGCTCCGGCATGGCGTTCAACGCGTTTTCTCCATCCTGGTGGGATCACATCTCGCCCGGGGTTGGTCGTCACCCGAGCCGTCCCCGAGGGAAGACCGGAGCTTCGCTGCTCCACCCCCGCCGGGACGACGTGAGCCTGCCACAGAGACTCCCGCGTCCGAACATCGGGACAGGCATGGATGACAAATCGTTACCGAACCCCGGAATGCGCCACACAATGTCCTTAGGGAACCGAGTGCACGCGAAAAGTACGCCTTGGTAGGCGTCCGACGCGGCAGGTCGCAGCGCGTCGGCCGTCACTCGCTGCGCGTGCGTCCCAACCGTCCCGACAGCCACTCCCAGCGCGCCCGGAGCCGCTCCTCGAAGCCCCGGTCGGTCGGCCGGTAGTAGCTGACCGCGTCGTGGAGGTCGTCGGGCAGGTACTGCTGCTCGGCCACGCCGTCGGGCTCGTCGTGGGCGTAGACGTACCCCTTGCCGTGGCCGAGGCGCTCGGCCCCGGCGTACCCGCTCCCGCGCAGGTGGGCGGGCACCACGCCACCCCGCCCCGCGCGTACGTCGGCGATCGCCTCGTTGATGCCGATGTATGCCGCGTTGGACTTGGGCGCCATGGCGTTGTGCACCACCGCCTGGGCGAGGATGATGCGCGCCTCGGGCATGCCGATCTGGGCCACGGCGTGCATGGCCGCCACGGCGGTCTGCAGGGCCGTGGGGTCACCCATGCCGACGTCCTCGCTCGCCGAGATGACGATGCGCCGGGCGATGAAGCGCGGGTCCTCCCCCGCCTCGAGCATCCGGGCCAGATAGTGCAGGGCCGCGTCGACGTCGCTGCCGCGCATCGACTTGATGAGCGCGCTCGCGACGTCGTAGTGCTGGTCACCGGCCCGGTCGTAGCGCACCGCCGCCTGCGCCACGGCCTGCTCGACGCGGGCGAGGGTGATCTCGACGGGCTCGTCGGACAGGCGCCCGGCCGGCTGGGCGTCGACGGCCACACCGGCCGCAGCCTCGAGGGAGGTGAGGGCCCGTCGGGCGTCTCCCCCGGCGATGCGCACGAGGTGCTCGGTCGCGTCGGGTGCCAGCGTGTGGGCGCCGTCGAAGCCGCGCTCGTCGGTCAGCGCTGCCGCGAGTAGGTCGCCGACCTCCTCGTCCGACAGCGACTCGAGGGTGACGAGGACGGAGCGTGAGAGCAGCGGCGAGATGATGCTGAACGACGGGTTCTCGGTCGTCGCGGCGACGAGGATGACGGTGCGGTTCTCGACCCCGGGCAGCAGCGCGTCCTGCTGCGCCTTGGTGAAGCGGTGGATCTCGTCGAGGAAGAGCACGGTCTGGCGGCCGTAGAGATCGCGCTCGCGCACCGCCCCCTCCATGACCGCCCGCACGTCCTTGACACCGGCCGTGACGGCCGACAGCTCGACGAAGCGTCGGTCGGCGACGGTCGCGACGAGGTGCGCCAGGGTGGTCTTGCCGGTGCCGGGCGGGCCCCAGAGGATCGCCGAGAGTGGGCCGGCCGCCCCACCGGACCCCTCGATGAGGCGCCGCAGCGGGCTTCCGGGGCGCAGCACCTTGCCCTGGCCGCGCACCTCGTCGAGGGTGCGCGGCCGCATCCGGACGGCGAGCGGCGCCACACCGGCCGACGCCGGCTGCTCACCGCGTTCGGCCGCGGACGCTGCTCCGAAGAGGTCCTCGGTGCTGTTCGACATCACTGTGGAAGGCTATCCGCGTGCTGAAACCGTCACCTGCCGGGCCGGTCCCGACCTCGCGACTGGCCCGCCTCGGAAGGCTGCTCGCCCGCCACCCGCGGTCGTGGGTCCTCGCCTGGGTCGTCGTCGCGGTCACGTGCTTCGCCGTGGCCGTCGGAGGGGTCACCGGCGAGAGCCTCTTCGAACGCCTCCACTCCGGCGCACCGACCGTCGACTCCGAGGCCTCGCGAGCCCAGGACGTCATCGCCGAGAGCAACCCGACGCTGCAGACCCTGACGATGCAGGTCTCGGGGGTCGACCTCGGGGATGCGAAGGCCGTCGCGGTCGGCGCCGAGCGCACCCGCGCGGTCGCAGCCGTGCCCGGCGTCAAGAACGTCCGGTCGCCGCTGCTCGCGCCCGGAGGCCCCACCGACCCCTCCGTCGCGCCGCTGCTGCGGGCCGGCTCCCCCAGCGGCGCACCCGACGGTTTCGTCACCGTCGTGGACTTCCGGCCCGATCTCGACGAGCAGGCTCAGGACGCCGCCGAGGCCGCCACCGAGAAGGCGCTGCTCGCGGTGCCGGACGCGATGGGCGGCACCGGCCGGCTGGGCAGCTCCGACAAGGTCATCACCGCGATCACGAGCACGGTCGAGCGCGACCTGCTGCGCGGCGAAGGCATCGCGCTGCCGCTGACGTTCCTCGTCATGGTCTTCGTCTTCGGTGGCTTCATCGCGGCCGGGATGCCGATCATCGGGGCGGTCGTGGCGATCGGCGGCGGCCTGCTCTCGCTGTTCGGCTTCTCCCACGCGGTCGAGCTCGACGCGACGGTGGTCAACATCGTGACGCTCCTCGGACTCGGCCTCTCCATCGACTACGGGCTGCTCACCGTGAGCCGGTTCCGCGAGGAGCTCGCCCACCGTCAGCACGAGGTGCCGACACGTGAGGAGGTGGCGCACGCCACCGAGCGCACCGTGGCGACCGCGGGACGCACCGTGCTGTTCTCCGGCCTCACCGTGGCGATCGCCCTCGCCGGCCTGCTGACGTTCGAGGCGTCGATCATGCGCGCCATCGGGGTCGCCGGTGTCTCCATCGTCCTCGTCGCCATGGTCGTCGCGATCACGCTCGTGCCGGCGCTCTGCGTCATCGGCGCAAAACGCCTCTCCCGCAAGGCGGTCGAGCGGCCATCCGACGTCGGCCTCTTCTCCCGGCTGGCGCACGCGGTGCAGCGGCGTCCCGTCCTCGTCATCGCGGCGGCCGTCGTCGTCCTCGTGACGCTGGCGCTCCCCACCCTGTCGATGAAGCTCACCTCCTCGGGCACCGAGCTGCTGCCGAAGGGCGCCGACCAGCGTGTCTTCTTCGAGGACCTCGCACGCGACTACCCGGCCCTCACGGCACCCGAGGTGACGGTGGTCGCCGCATCGCCCGACCGCAACGCGGTCACGGCCTGGGCCGACGGGTTCCGCACCTCACCCGGTGTCGAGAGCGTCACCGTGCAGCCCCTCGGCGCCACGCACCAGCGGGTCGACCTGCGGGTGGCGGGTGGCCCGACCTCCGACCAGGCGCAGGACCTCGTCACCGCGGTGCGCGACAGCACCGCCCCGTTCGAGACGCTGACGACCGGACAGGCGGCCGGTCAGATCGACTTCCTCGACTCGATGTCGGCCCGCGCCCCGTACGCCGTCGGGCTGGTCGTGCTCGGCACGTTCGTGCTGCTCTTCCTGATGACCGGCTCGGTCGTGGTGCCACTCAAGGCCCTGCTGCTCAACCTCATCTCGCTCGGTGCCGCCCTGGGCGTGGTCGTGTGGATCTTCCAGGAGGGCCACCTGGA
Source organism: Terrabacter sp. 28 (assembly GCA_000955875.1). GTDB lineage: Bacteria > Actinomycetota > Actinomycetes > Actinomycetales > Dermatophilaceae > Terrabacter. Next base: position 24,747 of record JYOE01000024.1, on the reverse strand, counting down.
GGGGCTGCTCGGCTTCTCGTCCGTCGGGGCCGTCGAGTCCATGGTCCCCTTCCTCGTGCTCGCGTTCGGCTTCGGGCTGTCCATGGACTACGAGGTCTTCCTGCTCTCGCGCATCGTCGAGTTCCACCGGCACGGGGCCGTCAACGACCGCGCCGTGTCGCTCGGTCTGCAGCGCACGGGCCGGATCATCACTTCGGCGGCCCTGCTCATCGTCATCGTCTTCGCGGGCTTCGTCGCGGGTGACATCCTCATCATCAAGCAGATGGGCGTGGCCCTCGTCGCCGCGGTGGCCATCGACGCCACGCTCGTGCGGATGCTCCTGGTGCCGGCCACGATGACGCTGCTCGGGCGCTGGAACTGGTGGGCGCCGGCGCCGCTGCGACGCGTGCACGACCGGTTCGGGATCACGGAGTGACGGCGGTCGTCACCGGGCACGGTCTCACCGAGCTGCTGCGCCGCACCGGCGACCATCCCTTCGTCCGCTGGGAGGTCACCGAGGAGCTCGCCGACACCTGGTGGAGCGTGCCGGGCGCTGTCGCCTTCCAGCGCACCCGCAAGGCGGTCCGTCGCACCGTGAACGTGCTGGGGGACGACGGGGGCGTCGCTGCCTTGATCGACGCCCTCCCACAGATCGCCGACGAGGTCGACCCGACACGAAAAGCCTTCTCCGTCAGTGTTCCCCAGCATCTCGAGCTGCTCCTACGTGAGCGCTACCGGGTGCTGGAGGGCGGCGACTGGGAGTGGTTCCACACCACGGCGGGCCCTCCGGCCGCCCCGGCGCATGACCTCGTGCGGCCCCTCGACGACGTCGGGCGGGCCGACGAGGTGCGCGCCTTCCTGGTGGCCCACTCCCCCACGGCCGACACCGAGCCGGGTGGCGGCGAGCGGTGGTTCGCGGTCGAGGAGCCGGGCGCGGCCGGGCGACCCGATCGTCTGGTGGCCGTGGCCGCCTGGGGCGCGACGCGCGGCGGGGCGCCACACCTCTCGTCGGTCGCCGTGGACGCGCAGCAGCGGGGGCGAGGGCTCGGCCGCACGATCGTCGGCGCGCTTACCCGAATGGCGGTCGCCGAGGCGGGTGTCTGCACGCTCGGCATGTACTCGCACAACGACGTCGCACGCCGGCTCTACCTCTCGCTCGGCTACGAGCGGGTCTGCGCCTGGGCGAGCCGCCCCGTGGTCGTACGCCGCTGAGCCGTGGCCGGCCTCGCCGCCCTGGTCGGCCTGGTCGGCCTTGTCGGCGTCGTCGACCCGCGAGGATGCTGGGGCGATGACGATCGACCTGCGTGCCCAGCAGCTGGAGCAGCGCGCCCGGCTGCGCTACGCCTCCACCGCCAAGCGCCTGCGGGCCAGCCGCGACGGCGCTGCCCTCTGCGACACCACCGAGGCGCTGGTGGTGTGGCTCCCCCGCCACGTCGTCCCGCAGTACGCCGTGCCACGGGCCGCCCTGCCCGACAGCCTCCCCGACGGGGCTGTGGTCCTCGAGGGTGAAGGCGTCGAGGGGCACGTGCTGCTGCCCTTCGGCGACTTCGACTGGCTCGAGGAGGACGAACCGGTCGTCGGTCACCCGCACGACCCGTTCGCCCGCATCGACATCCTGCACAGCACCCGCGAGGTGAGGGTCGAGCTCGACGGCGTCGAGCTCGCGCACTCCCGCCGGCCCGTCGCGCTCTTCGAGACGGGCCTGCCGACGCGCTGGTACCTGCCCGCACACGACGTGCACACCGACCTCCTCGTGCCGAGCGACACGAGGACGACGTGCGCCTACAAGGGTCATGCCTCGTACCTGAGCGCGGAGGGCGACAACGGCCGCGACATCGCCTGGTGCTACCGCAGCCCGTTGCGCGAGGCCGAGCCGGTGCGCGACCTGCTCTGCTTCTGGGCCGAGCGGACCGTGACCACTGTCGACGGCGTGCGCGAGCACGGCTTCACCGGCCCGCGCCCCGCCGACGCGTGACGGGTTCCAGGGCCGGGCTCAGCTGCGGTTCGGGCTGACCTCGGGCGCCCCCTGCGGAGCCGGAGCGGTGGCTGCCGGCTTCGCGTCGACACCGGCCTCCTTCCGCTGGGCCGGGGTGATCGGCGCCGGCGCCGCAGTCAGCGGGTCGTAGCCGCCACCGGACTTCGGGAAGGCGATGACGTCGCGGATCGAGTCGGTGCGGGCCAGCAGCGAGACGATGCGGTCCCAGCCGAACGCGATGCCGCCGTGCGGCGGGGCGCCGAACTGGAAGGCCTCGAGGAGGAAGCCGAACTTCTCCTGGGCCTCCTCCTCGGAGATGCCCATCACCTTGAACACGCGCTCCTGCACGTCGCGGCGGTGGATACGGATCGAGCCGCCACCGATCTCGTTGCCGTTGCAGACCATGTCGTACGCGTAGGCGAGCGCCGAGCCGGGGTCGGTGTCGAAGGTGTCCTCGAACTCCTTCTTCGGCGAGGTGAACGCGTGGTGCACCGCGGTCCAGGCGCTGTAGCCGAGGGCGACGTCCCCCGACGCGGTGGCGTCGGCGGCCGGCTCGAAGAGCGGAGCATCGAGCACCCAGAGGAAGCTCCACGCGTCCTCGTCGATGAGCTCGCACCGGCGGCCGATCTCGAGGCGTGCGGCACCGAGGAGCGCACGGCTCGCCTTCGTCGCGCCGGCCGCGAAGAAGATGCAGTCGCCGGGCTGGGCGCCGACGTGCGCCGCCAGACCCTCGCGCTCGGCGTCCGTGAGGTTCTTGGCGACGGGGCCACCCAGCTCGCCGTCCTCCTGGACGAGGACGTACGCGAGCCCGCGCGCGCCGCGCTGCTTGGCCCACTCCTGCCACGCGTCGAGCTGCTTGCGCGGCTGGCTCGCGCCGCCGGGCATGACGACGGCGCCGACGTACTCGGCCTGGAACACCCGGAAGGTCGTGTCCTTGAAGTAGTCGGTGCACTCGACGAGCTCGTTGCCGAAGCGCAGGTCGGGCTTGTCGGAGCCGTAGCGGGCCATCGCCTCGGCGTAGGTCATCTGCAGGAAGGGCGTGGTGAGGTCGACGCCGATGAGCGACCAGATCTCCTGGACGATCGCCTCACCGAGCTCGATGACGTCGGCCTGCTCGACGAAGCTCATCTCGATGTCGAGCTGGGTGAACTCGGGCTGTCGGTCGGCGCGGAAGTCCTCGTCGCGGTAGCAGCGCGCGATCTGGTAGTAGCGCTCCATGCCGGCGACCATGAGCAGCTGCTTGAACAGCTGCGGGCTCTGCGGCAGGGCGTACCACGAGCCGGGCGCGAGGCGGGCCGGCACGAGGAAGTCGCGCGCACCCTCGGGGGTCGAGCGGGTGAGGGTGGGCGTCTCGATCTCGACGAAGTCACGTCCGCCGAGCACCTTGCGGGCAGCGGCGTTGACCTTGGACCGCAGTCGGATCGCCGAGCCGGCCGAGCTGGCGCCGGGGCGCCGCAGGTCGAGGTAGCGGTGCTTGAGGCGGGCCTCCTCGCCGACCGTCACGCGCTCGTCGATCTGGAACGGCAGCGGGGCCGCGGCGTTGAGCACCTCGAGCTCGCTGACGATGACCTCGATGTCGCCGGTCGGCAGGTCGGGGTTCGCGTTGCCCTCGGGACGCTCGCGCACCTCGCCGACCACCTTGACGCAGTACTCGTTGCGCACGTCGTGCGCGCCGCCCTGCGCGAGCACCTCGTCGCGCGCGACGACCTGGGCGACCCCCGAGGCGTCGCGCAGGTCGAGGAAGGCGACCCCGCCATGGTCTCGACGCCGCGCCACCCAGCCGGTGAGGGTGACGGTCTGACCTGCGTGGTCGGCACGGAGCGTGCCGGCCTCGTGAGTGCGGAGCACGGAAAATCCTTCCGAGGACGGGTGGGGACGCGACGCGTGGGGCCGCTGGGGTTCGGGTGGCCTCGCACGCGGTCGGCGTGCGGCACCGAGGTTTCATCCTAGACCGGGTGCGCCCCTAGCCTTGTCCGCGTGCAGCACACCCGCAGCCGCGACCTCGACGGCGTCCGAGGCCTCGCCATCCTCCTCGTCGTCGCCGCACACTCGGGCCTGCCCGTGCGCTGGGGCGGCCTGTCGGGGGTGACGCTGTTCTTCGTCCTCTCGGGCTACCTCATCACCAGCCTGCTCCTGCGCGAGTGGGACCGCTGGGGCTCGATCAGCCTGTGGCGCTTCTGGGGCCGGCGCGCCCTGCGCCTGCTGCCGGCGCTCCTCCTGCTGCTGCTGCTCGTGCCGCCACTGCTCCTCGCCACGGGCGACGGCCGCATCACCGACTACCCGGTCGCGGCGCTCGCGTCCCTGTTCTACGTCGGCAACTGGGTGCGCATCGCCGGCACCGACCTCGGGGTGCTCAACCACCTGTGGTCGCTCTCGGTCGAGGAGCAGTTCTACGTCGTCTGGCCCGCCGTCTTCATCGCCCTGATGACGTGGCTGCGCTCCCGCGCGCTCGCGGTCGTCCTCGCCCTGGCCGCGGTCGCGACGTTCTACTCGGTGTGGACGCAGGGCACCGAGGTCCGCCTCGACATCTCCACCGAGACGAACGCCTTCGCGCTGCTGCTCGGTGTGGCACTGGCGTTCGGGCTCGCGGCCGTCAGCCGCCACGGGTGGGAGCTGCCCCCTGCGAACCCCGTCGTGCCGTTCGTCGTCATGGTCGCGGTGTCGGCGTTCCCGGGCCACGGACTGGAGGTCGACCACCCGCTCTTCCGACCGCTCGGGGCCGTGTACGCCTTCATCGGGGTCTGGCTCGTGCATGCCGCGGCAACGGGCCGTTCGCGGATCGTGGGATCCCGCGTCATGGTCTTCTTCGGCACCATCAGCTACGCGCTCTACCTGTGGCACCAGACGCTCATCAACAGCCGGCTGCTGGGCGAGCACTCGACGCCACGCAACCTGCTGCTCATCGCCGTGGCGATCGTGGTGTCGTGGCTGTCGTGGGTGCTGGTGGAGCGTCCCGTCGGCCGGCTGCGTGGCCGCCTGCGCCTCGACCGGCCCTCGGCCCGCCAGCAGGCGCATGCCGCGTCGCGCGACGCAGACGCCGTGGACAGGGAGAAGGAGGGACCACGTCCCTCCACTTCCAACGTATAGCGCACGGGGGGCCTTGCGGCAAGGCCCGGTTCGTGGTCCAGAATCACGGTCCACCTTTGGTCGCAACTCCGGAGCGGAGCACGCGTGACACCTCTGACCACCGACGCCTTCGACCTTCCCGCCCACCTAGCCCACAAGTCCGACCCCGTGCTCATCGCCGGCGACGAGGCACACTTCGCCGCCATCGCCCGCAGCCTCGAGCAAACCGTCGCCGAGCTGTCCGACCGGCTGGATGCGGTGCGCCGAGCACCGGCCGGACACGGCCAGACCGCGCTCGAGCGCGACCAGGAGGTGCACCGCCTCACGGCGCGCCTGCGTGCGCTGCGGCGCTACGGCATCGACCTCACCCTGGGCCGCATGGTGGCCCAGGACGACACGGACAGTGCGGAACCGGTCTATGTGGGCCGCTTCGGCCTCACCGACGAGGACGGCCGGCGGCTCCTCGTCGACTGGCGCTCCCCCGCCGCCGAGCCCTTCTTCGGCGCCACCCACGGCAACCCGATGGGGCTGGCCAACCGGCGCCGCTACCGGTGGACCCGGGGGCGTGTCAGCGACTACTGGGACGAGGTCTTCGTCGAGGACGGCATCGACCACCACGCAGCCCTCGACGACCAGTCGGCGTTCGTCGCGAGCCTCGGCGCCAACCGGTCCGCCCGGATGCGCGACGTGCTCGGCACCATCCAGGCCGACCAGGACGCCATCGTGCGCGCCGGGTCCCGGCGGCCGCTCGTCGTGGACGGCGGTCCCGGCACGGGAAAGACCGTCGTCGCGCTGCACCGGACGGCATACCTGCTCTACGCCGACCCGCGTCTCGGGCACCGACGCGGCGGCGTGCTGTTCGTCGGACCCCACGAGCCATACCTCGCCTACGTCTCCGACGTGCTGCCGAGCCTCGGCGAGGAGGGCGTGCAGACCTGCACCCTGCGTGACCTCGTGCCCGAGGGCGCGACGGCCACCACCGAGACGGACCCGGAGGTCGCCCGGCTCAAGGCCTCGCTCGAGCTGGTGCGGGCCATCGACCCGGCCGTCCGGCTCTACGAGGAGCCACCCACCGAGCGCGTCGAGGTCTCGACGCCCTGGGACGACGTCGTGCTCGGACCCGACGACTGGGCCGCCGCGTTCGACGCCCCCTCCCCCGGCACGCCGCACAACGAGGCGCGCGACGTGATCTGGGACGAGCTCGTGACGATCGTCGTCGACCGGCACGACGACGAGGAGGCGACTCCCGAGATGGTCCGGGCCTCGGTCGAGCGCGACCGAGGCCTCCGCACCGCCCTGGCCCGGGCGTGGCCCATGCTCGACGCCGCCGAGCTGGTGGGCGACCTGTGGACGGTCCCGGCGTACCTGCGTCGCTGCGCCCCGTCCCTCACGGCCCGGCAGGTGCGCGCCCTCCAGCGGGCCGAACCCACCGCGTGGACGGTGTCCGACCTGCCCCTGCTCGACGCCGCCCGCCAGCGGCTGGGCGACCCCGAGGTGTCTGCCCGCCGCCGCCGTCACGAGGCGGCCGTGGCTGCCGAGCGCGACGAGATGGCAAAGGTGGTCGAGCACCTCATCGCCAGCGACGACTCCGAGATGCACCTCATGTCGATGCTGAGCGGAGAGGACCTGCGGGGCGCCCTCGACGACGGCGACGGCGGCGGCGCCGACCCCGACCTGCTCGCCGGACCGTTCGCACACGTCGTGGTCGACGAGGCGCAGGAGCTCACCGACGCCGAGTGGCAGATGCTGCTCGCGCGCTGCCCCTCACGCAGCCTCACCATCGTCGGCGACCGCGCGCAGGCCCGGCACGGCTTCACCGAGTCGTGGGAGGAGCGGCTCGCGCGGGTCGGCCTCGACCGCGTCTCCATGCGCTCGCTCAGCATCAACTACCGCACGCCCGAGGAGGTCATGGTCGAGGCCGAGCCGGTCATCCGGGCGGCCCTGCCCGACGCCAACGTCCCGACCTCGATCCGCCGGAGCGGGGTGCCCGTCGTGCACGGGTCGCGGGCCGACCTCGAGACGGTCGTCGAGTGCTGGCTCGCCGAGCACGACGACGGCGTGGCCTGCGTCATCGGTGACCCGTCGTTCGCCCCACGCCCCCGGGTCCAGTCCCTCACGCCCGAGCTCTCGAAGGGTCTCGAGTTCGACCTCGTGGTGCTCGTCGCGCCGGAGTCGTTCGGCGTGGGGATCGAGGGCGCGGTCGACCACTACGTCGCGATGACCCGGGCCACCCAGCAGCTCGTCGTGCTCGAGTGACGAGGCGGTCGGCTAGACAGGCGTCAGGTCCCGGGAACTCTCTGCGGCAAGGGATTCCGTGACCGCGGCGAGGGCTGGGCTGGCTGTCATGGTGCGGCGCCAGACCAGGCTCACGGTGCGTTCCGAGACTGGGTCGACGATGGGCACCGCGACGACGCCGTCGGGCAGGGGGCCTCGGCCGAGCCGGGGCACCAGCGCGATGGCCTCGCCGCCGGCGACGAGGGCCACGTGGGTGGCGAACTCCAGGGCGACGTGGCCGATGCGCGGCGCACGATCCACGTCGAAGTACATCTTCTGGAGCCACTGGTGGCAGATCGAGCCGGGTGCGACGCTGGCCCACTGCTCGTCGAGCACGTCACCGACGCCGATGCTCGTCGCGCGGGCGAGACGGTGGCCGGCGGGGACCAGGACGTCGGCCCGGTCGCGCCCGAGGTGACGCACCTCGAGGTGGTCGGGGATCGCGAGCGGCAGGGGCTCCCAGTTGTGCACGAGCGCGAGGTCGTGCGACCCGGACGCCACGGCGTCGACGGCGTCCCACGGGTCGATCTCGTCGGGGCGCACCGTCACGCCGGGGGCCTGTTCGCGCAGCCGGGCCAGGGCGCCCACCACGATGCCCCGGTATGCCGTGGCGAACGTCGCGAGCCGCACCGTGCCCACCGCCTCGCCGCTGACGCCGTGCAACCGGGACTCGAGGCGTTCCATGTGCGAGAGCAGGTCGCGGGCCGACTCGGTCAGGGTGCGACCGGCTTCGGTGAGCAGCACCCCGCGGCCCTGACGCTCGAGCAGCTGGACGCCGGTCTGGACCTCGAGCCGCTTGATCTGCTGTGAGACGGCACTGGGCGTGTAGTCGAGGGCGGCCGCGGCGGCCCCGACCGAGCCGTGCGTCTCGACGGCGACGAGCGAACGCAGGGCCACCGGATCGATCATGCAGCGATGCTACATAGTCGACGTCATGACAGTTTGATGGACGTGAACGGTCCACGCCCCCACGATGGTGGACATGCGCCCTCGTGACACCGCTCTCGCCGTCCTCGTCGCGATCATCTGGGGCACGAACTTCGTCGCGATCCGCACGGGCCTCGACTCGGTGCCACCCCTGCTCTTCCTCGCGGTGCGGTTCGTCGTCGTGTGCGTGCCCGCTGTCTTCTTCGTGCGCCGTCCCGGTCTGCCCTGGCGCGACCTGGCCCTGATCGGCGTCTTCACGAGCCTCGGGCAGTTCGCCCTCATGTACCTGGCCCTCGAGCTCGGGATGCCGCCCGGTCTCTCGTCGCTCGTGCTCCAGGCGCAGGTGCTCCTCACCGTCGTCATCGCCGCCCTGTGGCTGCGCGAGCGGCCATCGGTGGCCCAGCGCGTCGGCGTGGCCCTCGGCGGTGCGGGGCTGGTCACCATCGCGGCCGGTCGTGACCTGGGCGCCCCGGTGCTCCCCCTCGTGGTGCTCGTCCTGGCAGCCGTCTCGTGGGCTGTCGGGAACGTGCTGACCCGTCGGGCCGGCTCGCGCTCCGGCTCGCTCACCGGCGCGGGCTCCGGCCTCGGCTCCGGCCTGGGCGTCACGGTGTGGTCGGGTCTCGTCGTCCCGGTTCCCGCCCTCGCCCTCTCCCTCGTCTTCGAGGGACCGGCTGCCATCGGGCACGCGCTCGGCAACGTCCAGTGGTCCGCCGTGCTGTCGACGGCCTACACGGCATACCTCTCGTCGCTCGTCGGCTACGGCATCTGGAACACCCTGCTCAGCCGCCACCCCGTCGCCAGGGTCACACCGTTCGCGATGCTCGTGCCGGTGTTCGGCATGGCGGCTGCCGCACTCGTCTACGACGAGCGGCCGCACGCCATCGAGATCGTCGGGGGGCTGGTGCTCCTCGGCGGCGTCGCGGTCGCGGTGCTGCGAGCCGGGCGTCGTGGCGCGACGGCGGGCCGGCCGAGCGACGGCTCAGCGCTGGTCGCCGTCGAGATAGACCCAGCGACCGGCACGCCGGGCGAAACGGCTGAGCTCGTGCAGGCGACCCGTCGCCGCTCGTCCGTTGGCGGCTGACGGTTCCTCGAACCCGGCGAGGAACTCGACGACACCCTCGTCGTCGGCGGCGGCGCCGCGCTCGGTGCGGACGACGGTGAGGCCCGTCCACGTCGTCGACGGGTCGAGCTCGAGCACCTCGGGACGCGTGCGCGGGTGCCACGTGCGCACGAGGTGGTCGACGTCGCCCGTGGCGAAGGCCGTGTAGCGCGAGCGCATCAGCTCCTCTGCCGTGGCGGCGTCGCGTTCGCCGGCGAGCACCGGCCCGCAGCACAGGGCGTATGCCGTCCCGCTGCCGCACGGGCAGCCGCGGACGGGAGTCGTGCCACCACCACCACGACCACCGCCGAAGGAACGGCCGGAGCGACCGGAGGAACCACCGGCAGACGAGCCGCTCACGGTGTCGACGAGGCCGACGAGGCCGACGAGGTGGCCGAGGTGGCCTGCGCCTCGCGGGCGGGCCACGGGGCGTCGTGGGGTCGCAGCGTCGACCAGCCGCGGCTCTTCGACAGTCCGGCGCTGAGGAGTCCGACGAGCGTGGCGGAGTTGCTGATGCGCCCCGTGAGCGCGGCGTCGACGGCGTCGTCGAGGGAAACCCACAGCGGCCGCAGCGTGAGCTCCTCGGCGGTGCGCTGGTGCGCCTCGGCCTCGGGGACGTCACTCAGGCCGCGGGCGAGGAAGATGCGTACGGTCTCGGGGAAGGCGCCCGGCGACGTGACGTCGTCGGCGAGCACGTGCCACTCGTCCGCGACGAGGTCGACCTCCTCGGCGAGCTCGCGGGCGGCCGCGTCGCGCGGCGGCTCACCCGCCACGTCGAGCAGACCGGCCGGCAGCTCCCAGACGTGCCCGCCGCTCGCGTGGCGGTACTGCCTGATGAGCAGCACGTGGTCCACGCCCTCGACCTCGCGCAGGGCGAGGATGGCGACCGCGCCGGGGTGCGTCACGAAGTCACGGGTGACGACACCCCCGGCGCCGAGGTCGACGCGCTCGCGCACGACGTCGAAGATCATCCCCTCGAACGGGGTCGACGACTCGAGGACGGGCTCGGCGGCCCACTCCTCGACGATGTCGCTGCCGGTGCCGATGGGCGCGCCGAGGCTCAACCGCTGCTCCCCCGCCCGTCAGTCGGCGTCGGTGGCGCCGGCGGAGACCGACGCGAGCTCGTCGCGCTGGCTGCCCTGGTCATCGGAGTCCGACGCGTCGGCGGCGTCGTGGCTGCGGTGCCGCTCCACCTCGACGAGCCGCTCGCTGCGCTGCCGCTCGAGAGCCGCCCCGATGAGGCCGGCGAAGAGCGGGTGCGCGCGGTTCGGGCGCGAGAGGAACTCCGGGTGCGCCTGCGTCGAGACGTAGTAGGGGTGCACGTCGCGCGGCAGCTCGACGAACTCGACGAGCGTGCCGTCGGGCGAGGTGCCCGAGAAGACGAGGCCCGCCTTCTCGAGGTCGGCGCGGTAGGCGTTGTTGACCTCGTAGCGGTGGCGGTGGCGCTCCTTGACCTCGGACTGCCCGTACGCCTCGCGGATGACGCTGCCCTCCTTGAGGGCCGCCGGGTAGAGGCCGAGGCGCATCGTGCCGCCGAGGTCGCCGGCGCCCTCGACGAACGCCTTCTGCTCCTCCATCGTCGCGATGACGGGGTGAGCGGTCTCGGGGTCGAACTCGGTCGAGCTCGCGTCGGCGATGCCGAGCTCGGTGCGGGCGTACTCGATGACCATGCACTGCAGGCCGAGGCAGATGCCGAGGGTCGGCACCTGCTTCTCGCGGGCCCAGCGCAGCGCCCCGAGCTTGCCCTCGATGCCGCGCACGCCGAAGCCGCCGGGCACGAGCACCGCGTCGACGCCGCCGAGGGCGCGCTGGGCACCGGCCTCGGTCTGGCACTCGTCGCTGGCGACCCAGCGGAGGTTGACCTTGGCGTCGTGGTGGAATCCGCCCGCGCGCAGCGCCTCGGTGACGGAGAGGTAGGCGTCGGGCAGGTCGATGTACTTGCCGACGAGGGCGATCTCGATCTCGTGCTCGGGGTCGTGCACGCGCTCGAGCAGCTGGTCCCACTCGGTCCAGTCGACGTCGCGGAAGTTGAGCCCGAGGCGACGGATGACGTAGGCGTCGAGGCCCTCACGGTGCAGCACCTTGGGGATGTCGTAGATGCTCGGCGCGTCGACGCACGCCGCGACGGCGGTGACGTCGACGTCGCACATGAGTGAGATCTTGCGCTTGATCGGCTCGGGGATGTCGCGGTCGGCGCGGAGCACGAGGCCGTCGGGCTGGATGCCGACCTGGCGCAGGGCTGCCACCGAGTGCTGGGTGGGCTTCGTCTTCAGCTCACCGCTCGGGGCGAGGTAGGGCACGAGCGAGACGTGGAGGAAGAAGCTGTTGTCGCGGCCGATGAGGTGGCGCACCTGGCGGGCCGCCTCGAGGAAGGGCAGCGACTCGATGTCGCCGACGGTGCCGCCGATCTCGGTGATGATGACGTCGGGCGCGTCGGCGCCACCCGTCGCGAGCGCCCGCATGCGGGCGACGATCTCGTTGGTGATGTGCGGGATCACCTGGACCGTGTCACCGAGGTACTCGCCGCGGCGCTCCTTGGCGATGACGTTGTTGTAGACCTGGCCGGTCGTCACGTTCGCCGCGCCGACGAGGTTCACGTCGAGGAACCGCTCGTAGTGACCGATGTCGAGGTCCGTCTCGGCGCCGTCGTCGGTCACGAAGACCTCGCCGTGCTGGAACGGGTTCATCGTCCCGGGGTCCACGTTGATGTAGGGGTCGAGCTTCTGCATGGTGACCTTGAGGCCACGCGATCTGAGAAGTCGTCCGAGGCTGGAGGCCGTCAGGCCCTTGCCGAGCGAGGAGGCCACGCCCCCGGTCACAAAGATGTGCTTCGTCGTTTCCACCACGGGCTTTAAGTCTACGTCATCGCGCGGGGGTCTCGGGCATACCGGTCCGCCCATCGGCGCGCCTCGTCCTGCGGCGAGTCCCAGGACGCCGCGACGGCACGGCCCGCGGCACCCAGCCTGGCCCGCTCGTCCGGGTCTTCGAGGAGCCGGTCGACCGCGGCCGCCGTGGCTGCCGGGTCGCCCACCGGCACCAGCACACCCGCCCCGGCGAGCAGCCCGGGCAGGCCCCCGGTCCGCGTCGCGACGACCGGCACTCCGGCCGCCATCGCCTCCTGCACGACGAGCGCTCGCGCCTCCCAGCGGCTCGTGAGGACGAAGAGGTCCGCAAGACGCAGCCAGCTCGTGACGTCGTCACGAGCCCCGACGAAGTGCACGTTCGGGCGTGTCGCGCCGGCGGGCTGTCCTTCGGGTCCACGTATGCCGTGTGCGACCTCCTCGAGGCGGCTGCGCAGGCGGGCGTCTCCGTCGCCCACGACGACCCAGGACGCGGCCGACGCCGACAGTCCCGCCGCGGCGACCAGCGTCCCGAGGTCCTTCTGCGGGGCGATCCTCGAGACCACGAGCACGACGGGAGGTCCGGAGGGGATGCCCGCTCCGGAGAGCAGCAGCGCCCGCTCGTCGGGCGTCAGGCGGTCGGCGTCGAGCAGTGGGGCGACTCGGGCCGAGGGGACGTGGGCGATCTCGGCGCGCTGGGCTCCGAGCGACTCGGCCAGCGCGACGAGGTCGTCGCTGGCCCCGGTGACGAGGTCGGCCCGACGCAGCGCCCAGCCGACGGCGGAGCGCCCCACCGAGGACTTCAGGCCACCCGGTCCCCCGGTCGCCGGCGGGAGGTCGTTGTGCAACGACACCACCATCCGCGGTTGCGGACGCGCCCGGAGGACGGCGACGGCAGCCACGACCGCGGCCTGGTGGCCGTGGGCGTGGACGACGTCGACCGTTCCGGCGAGCTGCATGATCCGGTGCCAGTCGAGCAGACCTCGCGGTGCGCGCGCGCCGGCATGGACCGGCCACAGCCGGTGCGCGTCGTGCCAGCCGAAGGTGTCCGCGGTCGACCCGGCCGCCACGACCTGGACGTCATGGCCTTCGGCCCGCAGGCCGGAGACGAGCGCGTCGACGTGGGCGCCGACCCCTCCCGCTGCACGCCCGACGACCATGAGCACCCTCACGGGGCGACCTCCTCGACGTCGGAGGCAGCGACGACGGCCGCGCGCGATCGACGCACCCGGTGCCCGAGCGACGGGTCGATGGCCAGGGCCACCCCGACCATGACGGCAAGTGCCAGCAGTCCCGCGCCGACGCCCACCACGAGGCTCGAGCCCAGCGTGTGCCCGACCCCCCGCGCCGCCAGCCACGAGCTCACCGCTCGGCCCGCGGCCGCGGCCGCGACGGACCCGGCGAGTGCCGCGCCGAGTGGCCGCCACGGCAGCCGCAGCGACGACCAGCCCCAGCTGCGGGCGACCAGCGCGACGAGCAGCACCGCGCCCAGCGCGAGGCCCGCGCTCGACCCGGCGGCCAGGGCGCGGAGCGTGTCCGGTCCCCCCGCCCCGTCCGGCTCGAGGACGAGGAGCGGCACCACGACGGTGGACAGCCAGCCGAGGCCCGCGAGGCCACCGGCGACCACGGCCCGGCCACGCACGTAGGACGCGCGCGTGAGCAGCCCGATGGCGCCGAGGGCCAGCACCGAGGGGGCGAAGGCGGTGACCGCGTCACCCATCGCCGAGAGCGTCCCGAGCGAGGCGGCCCGGTCCGAGCCTGCATCGAGGGCGCTGAAGAACGCGCCGACCGGCACGGCGACCGCGACGAGCGCGGCCACGCCGAAGAGCGACACGACGACCGTGGCGAGCCACGCCCGGCTCAGCGTCGCGGACGCGTCGACGCTCTTGTCGGTGGACGTGCCGTCTCCTGAGGCCACCCCCGTCTGGTCGCCGCCCTGCCCGCCCTGCCCGGCGGCCCCTCCGGCGGCCTGTGCGCCGGCCAGCGACGGGAACGCGGCGGTGGCGAGCGGAACGGCGAGGACGGCATACGGCAGGAGGGTCACCGCCTGGGCGTACGTGTAGACGTTGAGCGTGCCCGAGCCGCCGCGGTCGTTGGCGAGCCGGATGACGACGAGCGTCGCGAGCTGCTGTCCCGCCACCGCCAGCAGACCGGCCACGGCCAGGGCCCTCACCCGCCGCGCCACGCCGTCGGGAAACCGGAGCCGGGGCCTCAGCCGGATGCCGGCGCGGCGCACGGGGACGACGAGAGGCAGCGCGAGCGCGACGACCCCGAGCGTCGTGCCGGCACCGAGCACGGCCGTCGCCGACCCCGGCACGTCGCCGATCGCTGCGGCCGGGTCGGGCACGAGCGCGCGGTAGGCGAGGTAGGCGGCGATGACGACGACGCTGGAGAGCAGCGGAGCCAGTGCGGCGCCGACGAATCGACGGTGCGACTGCAGCACGCCGGCCAGCACGATCGCGACGCCGTAGAGCGGGATCTGCACGGCGAAGACCCGCAGCAGCTCGGCGCCGAGGTCGACCTCGCCCGAGCAGCCGGTGCCGAGCAACGCGGACGCCAGGGGCCGCGCTGCCAGCGCCACGACGGCGCCGAGGGGCACGAGCACGACCACGGCCCAGCTGAGCAGCGCGGAGGCCGTCTGGTCGGCGTGGGCACGGTCGCCGCGGGCCAGCGCACCGGCGACGAGGGGCACCACGACGGCGGCGAGCACGCCACCCGCCGCGATCTCGAACAGCACGTTGGGCACGGCGTTGACGGATTGGTAGACGCTGCCGACGCACGTCGCCCCGACCGAGTGCGAGAAGGCGAACCAGCGGCCGAAGCCCACGACGCGCGCGAGGAGCGTGAGCACGGCGATCGTGCCGGCCACGGCGAGGAGCCCCCCACGCGGGAGACCTCTGCGCTCGGACCCACTGCGCGCCGGGGCCGCGGGGGTCACCGGCTCCCCCGGCCCCACCGGTCGAGCCGCCGCAGCACCGGATGGCCGTCGATGACGCGGGTGAAGCTGACCCGCTCCGACGCGAGTGTCAGGGCGGCCAGCCCCGCGAGGGCGACGACCCGGCCGGGCAGGCGGGTGCGCTCGACGAGGGCCAGGCCGACGAGCGCGCCGGCGGCGTTGGCGCCCGTGTCGCCGAGCATCGAGCGGGCCGCGAGGTCGTCGCGCACCACGCCGGCCGACGACCCGACGGCGACGGCCCCGGGAAGCGTCCCGAGGAGCGGCAGTCCGGCGAGGGCGGTCACCTTGAGCGCACGCCCCGGACGCAGGTCGAAGAGGTTGACGGCGTTCGCAGCACCGGCGACCACGGCGCCGCCGACCAGCGTGGCGAGCGCTCCCCCGCGACCGCCACCGTCGGCCGTCCGGGCGTCGGCCATGGCCGCACCCACGAGGCCGGAGGCCGCGAGGCCCACGATCTTGACCGCGCCGGTGGTCACCTGACCGCGGGAGAGGGCCCCGAGGTGCCCCTTGAGGCCCTTGTCGTCGGCGCCGCCGGTGAGGTCGTCGAGGGCGCCGAGCGCCCCGGCGGCGACGGCCACCACGACGGCGCTGCCTGCCGCGACCCCACCCGTCCGCGCGCCGAGGGCCGCGCCCGCGAGAGCCCCACCAACAGCGCCGCCGACCCAGGCCGGCCCCTCGAGGAGGGTGACGGGACGTCCGGCGTGGTTGGTGCGTTCCCACGGCTGGGCGGCCGCGCGGGGCAGGCGTTGCCCGATTCGCAACAGCGCCGCGGACGTGGCCGCGGACACCAGCAACGGCACCACGGTCCACCTGACGGACGACCTGACGGACGACCTGACGGACGATGCGGAGGAGGTGCGGTGCTCGTCGCCGGGCCCGGCGACCGAACCGGCGCGCCGGCGCCCGGACCTCACGGGAGCACTCTCGGGACGGTGGCGGTCGCACCCGCGTCGACGCCGTAGTGACCGATGCGCTCGTCGAGGACGTCCTCGACGGCGAGCACGACCGCGGCGGGACCGTCGCCCGAGCGGGCGTGGTCGACCGTGGCGACGACGCCCGCGGTCTCGGACTTCTCACGGACTGCCTGGACGGCGTTGGACGTGACAGGCTGGCCGGCCGCGGCGACGGTGCTGCCACCGGCCACGACCGTGGCCCGCGAGGAGCCCGCCATCGCCTCGACGAGGGAACGGATCGCGTCGGACCGGGCGGCGACCACCCTGTCGTCGCCCGCGAAGTCGCCCGACACGACGATCGCCACGTCGGCGGTGGGCAGGTCGGCCACGGACGAGTCGAGCAGGTCGGCGTCGACGAGGGCCTTGAGCCCGGCGGCGCGTGCCGGCGACGCGTTGGCCGGCGCCTTGGAGACGGTGAGCTGCGTGAGCACCGTCGTGAGCAGGTCGTCGCCGGTCGCCGTGGAGTCGAGACCGAGCGCCGTGGCGCCGGCGCGCGCGGCCTGGTCGCGCTCGGTGGCCCGGCCGGCGTCGAACCAGTCGGGCCCGATCGACACGGTGCCGGTGAGGGCGGCCCCGCTCTGGCGGACGACCTCTTCGAGGTTCTTGACCATGGTGCCGTCGGCGGACGGCATCACGACGACGACGACGCGGTGGCCGGTGAGGCGCCCGCCGACGACACGCGGCTGCACGGCCGTGGCGAACTCGTCGGAGGCGTCGACGAGCTTCTCGCTCGTCGTGAGCTTGTCGTTGAGGCCCTGCTTCTCGGTGCGCAGCGCCGCCACCTGGTCGCTCAGCTGGTCGCCGAGGTTGGCCTGCAGGGGGCCGGCGCCCAGCACGATGCCCACCGCGAGGGCCAGGAACACCGAGATGATCGAGACGAGGTGGTAGCGGAAGTCGATCACGCGAAGATCCCAACGACGGCGGTCCAGAGGTCGTCCCAGCGGGCGGCGAGGACCTGCAGCCAGGCTTGCCCGGCCGGGGTGGAGGCGAGGGCGGCGAAGAAGGCCAGCATGCCGACGAGCAGCATGGTCACGAGCAGCCGCCCGGGGATGCGGGCGCGGTAGAGCTGGCTGACGCCCTTGGCGTCGACGAGCTTGCCGCCGACGCGCAGCCGCGTGAGGAAGGTCGAGGCCTGCCCGTCCCGGCCCTTGTCGAGGAACTCGACGAGGGTCACGTGGGTGCCCACGGCGACGATCAGCTCGGCACCGGAGTCGTCGGCGAGGAGCATCGCGACGTCCTCGCTCGTGCCGGCAGCGGGGAAGACGACGGGGCTGATGCCGAGCGCCTCGACCCGGGCGAGCCCCGGTGCCCTGCCGTCGCGGTAGGCGTGCACGACGATCTCGGCGCCGCTGCGCAGCGCCTTGTCGGAGACGGAGTCCATGTCGCCGACGATGAGGTCGGGACGGTGCCCGGACTCGAGGATTGCGTCCGCGCCCCCGTCCACGCCGATGAGGACGGGGCGGTACTCGCGGATGTAGGGCTTGAGGGCCTCGAGGTCCTCCTTGTAGTGGTAGCCACGCACCACGATGAGGCAGTGCCGCCCGTCGAGGTCGGTGGTGATGGGCGGGACCCCGATGCCGTCGAGCAGGAGGTCGCGCTCCTTGCGGATGAACTCCATCGTGTTCGTCGCGAAGGCCTCGATCTGGACGGCCAGCCCCGCGCGCGCGTCGTGCATCTGCGCCGCCACCGCAGGGCCGTCGAGAAGGGCGCCCGTCGCGACCTTGCTCTCTCCCGACCAGAGATCCGTCCCGTCGAGGCGCAGCGGCACCCCGTCGGTGATCGCCATGACCTCGGGACCGGCGGCGTCGAGCACCGGGATGCCGGCGTCGACGAGGATCTGGGGCCCGAGGTTGGGGTAGCGCCCCGTGATGGAGGCGCTGGCGTTGACCACTGCGGCCGGGCGGATCGACACCAGGGCGTCGGCGCTGACCTTGTCGAGATCGGCGTGGTCGATCACGGCGATGTCGCCCGGCTGGAGCCGCTTCGTCAGGCGCTTGGTGCGGCGGTCGACGCGTGCCGGGCCGGTGACGCCTGGAGCGGTGTCGCGGGCGCCGGGGCGGCGGCGGATCGGGAGAGCCATGATGCGCTCAATCGTGCCACGTCGGACGCCCCGGGGCCGAGGCGGTCAGGACGTGGCGCCGCTGCGTGCCCGGGTGCGCCGCCCACCGGACGACGTGCTCGCCGACGTGCTCGCCGACGTGCTCGCCGACGTGCTCGCCGGCGCGCCTGACGACGCGCGTGACGAGGCCCGCTTGGCCGAGCCCCGGGAGGCGGCCCGCGCCTCGCCGGTCTGCTCGAGGAGGTCGCCGGCGTGGGCGAGGCCGGCCTCGGAGTGGGAGTCGCCGCCCATCATCCGCGACAGCTCGCGCAGACGCGCGTCGCCCTCGACGACCGACACGCTGCTCGAGGTGATGCGGCCGTCGTCGGCTTTGTGCACGACGAGGTGCCGGTCGGCGAACGCCGCCACCTGGGCCAGGTGGGTGACGACGATGACCTGTGCGTGCTGGGCCAGGGCGGCCAGGCGCGCCCCGACGTCGAGTGCCGCCCGTCCGCCCACGCCGGCGTCGACCTCGTCGAAGACGAAGGTCGGCGGGCCGCTCACTCCGTCGGCCGCCGCGCTGCGCGACCCGACGACCTCGAGCGCGAGCATGACGCGGGAGAGCTCACCGCCCGACGCCGCCTTGGCGACGCTGCGCGGTGCGGCACCCGGGTTGGCGGCGAGGAGGATCTCGACGTCGTCGATGCCGTGACGCGAGAGGCGCACCCTCTCGCCGTCCGGGAGCCCGACACCCTCGGGGTCGGTGCGGCGTCGCACGTCGACGTGGACGACCGCCTTGCCCATGGCCAGGTGGGCGAGCTCCTCGGAGACCCTGCCGCCGAAGTCGGTCCCCGCCGAGCGCCGCGCGTCCGACAGGGCGAGCGACGCCGTGACGACGGCCTCCTGCAGCTCGGCGACCTCGGCCCCGAGGCGTTCGACACGGTCGTCGGCCGTGACGAGCTCGTCGAGGCGCGCGGCGGCGCGCTGCGACCAGTCGAGCACCTCGTCGACGGTCTCGCCGTACTTGCGGGTGAGCACCCCCAACGCCGCCCTGCGCTCCTGGACGAAGCCGAGACGCTCAGGGTCGAGCTCGACGTCGTCGAGGTATGCCGTGAGGTCGGCGGACAGGTCGGTGACCAGGGTGCCCAGCTCGTGCAGGCGGGTGTCGAACCCGGACAGTGCGTCGTCGTGGGTGGTGGCCGGCGCGAGGGCTCCCCTGGCCGACCCGATGAGGTCACGCACGTTGGGAGCCGGCTCGGCGGCATACTCGTCGCCGCTGAGGTCGGCCAGCGCCTGTGCAGCGGCGAGACGGAGGGTGTCGGCGTGCGCGAGGCGCGCGTCCTCGGCGCGCAACGCGAGGTCCTCGCCGGGCTGGGGGTCGACCGACTCGATCTCCTCGAGCGAGGCCGTGAGGGAGTCGATCTCGCGGGCTCGGTCACGTGCCTCGGCGACGAGACGGTCGTGCTCGCGGGCGGCGTCGCGCCACCGGTCGTAGAGCTCGGCCACCCGGTCGCGCAGGGCGACGACCTCGGAGCCGCCGAAGTCGTCGAGGACCTCGCGGTGGGCATCGCCCTGCTTGAGCCGCCACTGGTCGGCCTGCCCGTGGACCGCGACGAGCAGCTGCCCGAGGTCGGCCAGGACCGAGACGGGCGCCGTGCGGCCACCGACGTGCGCGCGCGAGCGTCCGGCCGCGGCGATGGTGCGCGCGATGACGAGCTCGCCCTCGTCGTGGTCGGCGCCGGCCTCGTCGGCGCGGGCCAGCGCCGGGTGGTCGACCGGCAGCTGGACGACGCCTTCGACGAGGGCCGAGTCGGACCCGGTGCGCACGAGCCCGGAGTCGGCGCGCTCGCCGAGCAGCAGCCCAAGCCCCGAGACGACCATGGTCTTGCCGGCGCCGGTCTCGCCGGTGAGCACGTTGAGCCCGGGGCTCAGCTCGAGGACGGCGTCGTCGATGACGCCGACGCCACGGATCCTCATCTGGCTGAACACGGGACCACCTTAGGGCCGGGCACCCTCACCGCCGTCGACGCCGTCCACCGTGAGTGCCGTGTCGCCGTTGCCGCGCCAGCCCTCGACCGAGAGGTTGAACTTCGCGACGAGCCGGTCGGTGAAGGGTGCGCTCGTGAGCCGGGCCAGCCGGATCGGCCGGATGCCGCGCCGCACCTCGATGCGTGCGCCCGGTGGCAGGTCGACGTGTCGGCGCCCGTCGCACCACATGACGCCGGCGCCCTCGGTCGCCGCCTTGATCTCGACGGCGAGGTGGGTGTCCGGACCGAGCACGAGCGGCCGGGCGAACAGGGCGTGGGCTGCACTCGGCACGAGCAGCATCGCCTGGACCTGCGGCCACACGACCGGTCCGCCGGCGGAGAAGGCGTATGCCGTCGAGCCAGTCGGCGTCGACACGATCACCCCGTCGCAGCCCCAGCTCGAGAGCGGTCGACCGTCGACCTCGACCGTCACCTCGAGCATCCGCTCGCGGGCGGCCTTCTCGACGCTCACCTCGTTGAGCGCCCAGCTGCTGGCGATGAGCTCTCCGTGCAGCTTGGCGTCGACGTGGAGCGTCATGCGCTCCTCGACGGCGTAGTCGTTGTTGGCGATGTGCTCGACGGTCGCGTCGAGACGGTCGCGCTCGGCCTCGGCGAGGAAGCCGACGTGTCCGAGGTTGACGCCGAGCAGCGGCACGTCGACGCTCCGGGCGAACTCTGCGCCGCGAAGGATGGTGCCGTCGCCACCGAGCACGACGACGAGGTCGCACCCCTCGGCGACCTGCTCCTCGGCGGGGGCGATGTGGACGCGGGCGGTGTCCTTGAGGTCGAGTGCCTTCGCCTCGTCGGCCTGCAGTGACACCTCGATGCCGAGGTGGGTGAGCCGACGGACCACCCCCTTGGCGACCGCGAGAGCCTCGGGACGGCGCGGGTGTGCCACGAGCAGGATCCGGCGCGTCACGGGTCTCCCTCCAGGTCGATGGCCTCCAGCATGTCATCCGTCGAGGTCGGGGACGCGTCGGGGACCGGCCGGGGCGCCAGCCAGAAGAGGAACTCGCGGTTGCCGTCTCCCCCGGTGATCGGGCTCGCCGTGGCGCCGTGCAGGTGCAGCCCCTGCCCGGTCGCGACCTCGGCGACGTCGCGCAGCACCCTGCGGTGCTCGTGCCGTGACGTGACGACCCCGGTGCGGCTGAGCCGCTCACGGCCCACCTCGAACTGCGGCTTGACGAGCACGACGAGGTCGCCGTCGTCGGTGACGAGGGGTCGCATGGCCGGCAGCGCTATGGCCAGCGAGATGAAGCTGAGGTCCGAGACGACCAGGTCGAACTGCCCGCCGAGGGCGTCGGCGTCGACGTCGCGGATGTTCGTGCCCGGCAGGTCACGGACCCGCTCGTCGGACGCCACCGACGAGACCAGCTGCCCGTGGCCGACGTCGAGGGCCGTCACGTGGGCCGCGCCGTGCTCCAGCAGCACCTGCGTGAACCCACCGGTGCTCGCGCCGACGTCGAGGCACCGGCGCCCGGCAACCTCGATGGGCCACCGCTGCACGGCGTGCAGCAGCTTGAGCGCGGCGCGCCCGACCCACCGGTCCGGCTCGCGCGTCAGCTCGACGGCGGACGCGTCGTCCACGTGCTGGGCCGGCTTCGCGGCAGGTCGGCCGTCGACGAGGACGACGCCGGCCGCGACGAGCTCACGGGCCTGGGTGCGTGACCGGGCGAGGCCTCGGGCCACGAGCTCGACGTCGAGTCGACGCGCCGTCACGCCCCACCGAGTCCGCCGAGGCGGCTCTGAAGGCTGCGGTGCGCGTGTTCCCCCGACTCGATGCGCTCGGCGAACGACCCCGCTTGCGACCGGGCGAGCTGCATCATCGCCTCGTCGACGGCCTCGTCGCCGGTGACGGGTGGGACCGGGTGGTCGACGTCCTCGTGCTCCTCGCGGCGGGCGTCAGTGTCGCCAAACATGGGTTCCTCCGTGCGGTACGTGCCGAGTCCTGCGTCCGCTCACGCTACCCCGTCGCTGGCAACGACCGGACGAGCAGGCACGCGCGTCCTCGAGTCACGATGTCCTCCCGTCACGACGGCTCAGAGGAGGCGGTTCAGTACGACCTCAGCGGCGTGGGAGAGCTCGTCCGGCGACCGTCCGGCCTCACGCTCCCCCAGCAGGGCTGCGACTCCCGCCCGGACGGCCTCGACCGGGCTCGCCCCGCCGGCGTCGAGACGCAGCTCACCGTCGGCGAACCGCGCGCGCGCCGAACCGCAGTGCCAGCTTCCGTGCTTCTCCACCGGTGCCGCGTACGGCCGGAACAGGTCGGTCAACGAGCCGATCACGTAGGTCGGCGTGGCCTGCGTCTGCATGAGGTCGGAGGGCAGGTCGACGCCTGTGAGCACCCAGGCGGAGTCGAGACCAGCCGCGGCGGCGCCGTCGATGTCCGTCGCCAGCCGGTCGCCGATCGCGAGGGTGCGCGACGCATCGGTGCCGAGGTGGTCGAGGGCGAGCCGGTAGAGCGGCGGGTGGGGTTTGCCCACGACGTCGGGGCGACGTCCGAGCGCCGTGACGAGCAGGTCGACGTAGGCGCCGTTGCCCGGTGCCTGCCCCCACGGAAGCGGCAGGGTCGCGTCGTCGTTCGTGGCGACCCAGGGCAGACCGGTGCCGAGCAGCCGCGCCGCGGTCTCGAAGTCCCACACCGTCAGGTCGCGCCCGAGGCCCTGAAGCACGGCCGCCACACGGTTGGGCCCGGCGTCGTCGCCGCGGTCCCGCGGCCGCACGGGTTCGAGGCCGGCCCGGGTGAGGGCCTCCGCGACGCCCTCACCGCCGAGGGCGAGCACCCGCGCCCCTGCGGGAAGGCTGCGCGCGAGCTGTGCTGCTCCGGCCTCGGCGCTGGTGACCACGTCGTCCGGCGTCGCGGGCGCGCCCAGACCGGCGAGGTGCTCTGCGACCTCGGCCACCACCCGAGACGCATTGTTCGTCGCATAGATGACCTGGACGCCCCGAGTCCGCAAGTCCCGCAGCGCCTTTGGGGCGTCTGGCACCGGGTCGTCACCACGGTAGACGACGCCGTCCAGGTCGCAGACCACGCCGTCGTATGCCGCGATGAGTGCGGCGTCCTTCACGTCCTCAGCCATCCGCCGGCAGCCACGCTCAGGACTCGTCGCCCTCGTCGTGGCCCTCGTCGTGGCCCTCGTCGTGGCCCTCGTCGTCCTGCTCGTCGTCCTCGTCGCCGAGCAGGTCGGTGACGTCGACGCCGTCGAGCTCCTCCAGGCGCTCAGCGGCGTCGGTGGTCAGCTCGTGGTCGGCCTCGGCGGCACGGGCGAACCAGTCGCGAGCCGCCTCGGCGTCACCCGCAGCCAGCTTCGCGTCCGCGTAGGCGTAGAAGAGCCGGGCAGCCGACGGTCGGTTGGGGTTGATCCGCTTGACCAGGTCGCTGAGCCCTGCGGCCGCAGCATCCAGCTGGCCGAGGTCGCGGCGGATGCCCGAGACGACGATCGCCAGCTCCACCCTGTCGTCGATGGCGAGGTTGTTCGCCTCCTCGGTCTGGGCGAGCTCGAGCGCCTTGGTGTGGCGGCCCAGCGCCCGCTCGCAGTCGACCATGAGCGGCAGCAGGTGGCTCGACCCGGAGAGGCGGCGAACGGTGCGGAACTCCCCCAGCGCCCGCGCCCAGTCGCCGAGGCGGTAGGCGACGAGCCCGAGGGCCTCTCGCGCCGCCGGCACACGGCCGGCGCGGCGTACCGCGGTCTCGGCGTGCGCCAGGGCGGCCTCGGGCTCGACGTCGAGCAGCTCGGCCACCATGACGAGGTGCTGGGCCACACCCTCGGCGTTCTCCTTGGACAGCGTGCGCAGCTGGTTCTTGACGCCGCGGTCCACCTCATGGCCGGTCACGCCCTCCCGGATGGCCGGTTCCGGCTTGCGGGGGCTCTTCGGCGTCAGGCGGGGACCACCACGGCGCTCCTCCTCGTGCGGTCGCCCGGCGCCGCCACGGGGCCGGTCGTCCCGACGCGGCCGGTCGTCGTAGCGGCGAGGCCCACGGTCATCACGGCCACCGTCGGAGCGGTAGCCACCACGGTCATCGCGGCCACCGCCGGAGCGGCGGT